>PLYH01000006.1 GCA_003153355.1 Candidatus Peregrinibacteria bacterium | reverse complement strand
CGACGAGCCGACCAACCATTTGGACATCTCCGCTCGGGAAGCGCTGGAGCGCGCACTGGCAGACTTTGGCGGGACACTCGTAATGGTTTCGCATGACAGGTTTCTGATCGATCGACTCGCAACCGAGATCTGGTCCATCGAAGGCGGCTCATTACAGGTCTACGATGGGAACTGGTCGGACTTTCAGGCTGGCCGTTATCGCCGAAATCTCAGATTCTCTGCCCCGGTAGCTCCTCCGCCGGTCGTTATTTCAAGTCAGCGCCCGCGTTCTGAAATCGCGGCAGACCTGGGACAGGCTCAGTCGGAGGCCGCCCCGATCCTGAAACGGTTGACGGCAAATGCTCCCACCGGCTCAGTTGACGATCTGCGAGCGCTCACCGACTCGTACGCGGAGACAATGAGCAGGTTAACCCTCCTCACCGAGGAGCTAATGGCTGCCGACTCGTGAGCTCGGGGTTCGGGTTGGATTGAGTCTACGCGCCCTTGGGATCACGGGTCCGATCGGTTGCGGTAAATCGACTGTGGCCGAGATGACCAGGAGCCTGGGCGCGCTTGAGGTCATTGACGCCGATGAGGTCACCCACGCGCTGATGGGGCCGGAAACTCCCCTGTCAATCGATATCGCGCGCGAGTTCGGCAGCGGAATGCTTGCTCCTGATTCTTCGGTTGATCGGCAGCGATTGGGGCGGCTTGTTTTCGACAGCCCGGAGGCCCTGCGGAAGCTTGAGGCATTGGTGCATCCTGCTGTCCGGCAATACGTCGACCGGAAGCTCGAAGACACGGAGGGCGAGGTTGCAGCCGGGGTTGTGACGGTCGAAGCCATTCGTCTCCTCGACAGCCCGCTGCTCAGTCGGATGCAAGGAGTCTGGTTCGTTGACAGCTCACTCTCCAAGCAATTCAGTCGCCTGACAGATCTACGCGGATATTCCACCGAGGAGGCGAAGAAGCGCATCGCGGCTCAGCCGGCATTTGACAGGTCGCTCGTGACCGAGGTGATTCGGAACGACGACACCCTCGACCACTTGAGAGAGGCCGTTTCAGCGGCATGGCTACGGTTTCGGGATGCGGGAGCCTGACGGCGCCACGGCGACATTGCCGGTTCGCCGACCAACCCGGAAGGCGATAACGTCATTGTTGGCGGCGTCCGTCACGTAGATCGTTCCATTCGGCCCTGCCGTCACTCCGATAGGCATACTGAATCTCGAATCTGAGATCGCGCCCACGCGCCGTCCACTGGCAGTGAACTCGAGGATGCGAGAGTTGGTAGGATCTGTGGCTAATATGTTCCCGTTTGGCAGCTGCGCGAGGTACGGTTCCTCGTATGACTGCGACTGCCATGAGGGAACGGGCCAACTCCCCAGATAATGGCCGCCGGCGTCAAATCGCTGAATCCGCGAGTTCCACATGTCGGCGACATAGATGTCGCCGTTGGGAGCGGCGATTACACTCGAAGGCTCCTCGAACTGGCCGGCTGCGGATCCTGCCCGTCCAAACCGGAACAGGAAACGGCCGGTGGGCGAGAACACCGCGATCTGCCGGTTCCCGGTATCTGCCACGTAAACGTCCCTATTGGGCCCTAGGGCGATCGCGCGAGGGCCGAAGAAGGCGTAAGGCCCATGCAGCCCGTAATGCCCCCATGAGCGGATTATGTGACCATCGGGACCGAACTCCTCAATCCGGTGATTCCACCAGTCGGTAGCGTAGATTGTGCCCGATGGGGACACGGCAACCGCCATGGGCGACTGGTTGATGTTGAACTCACCGCTTCCCGTGCCCGGCTTGCCGATCTGCCCCAGGAATACACGAGTGGGCGAATAGATCGAGATCCGGTGATTCCCTGAATCCGCCACGTAGATGTCGCCATTGGCCCCTCGCGTCAAGCCATGAGGGTCGAGGAGCCGGCCGGCTGAGAGGCCCGTATTTCCGAATGTAAGAGTCGAGCGAATTGCGAGCTGATGGTAGGTATTGGTCACGCCACTGGAGCTTGTGCCCGTACGTGCCGATGCCGGCACCAAGTCCTTGCGGACATACAGATAAAGCATCCGGGCGCCACGCTGACCGAAGGGTGTTCGATAGGCGTACCAGTCCCACAGATTCCTCCAGGTGCTGTCATTGGTGATCGCGTGAAGCAGATTGATTGCCGCGGGAGTTTGAATCAGCGAGCAATTGCTGCCCGCCACCAAGGCGGTTGGCGGGCAGGGCATTCCCGTCTTCAGGAACACGGTTCCCTGGGTTCCGGGAGGACAGGGAGTCTCGTGCGCAGCCGTGCCGCACATTCCGTTGTCGAAGGTGAAGCCCTTGTAGTCCTCGGGAAACCACCAATTCCATCGATACCGCGAAACCACGTAGCGGCTCTGAAGCGAGCTTGCATAGCGATCGTGCTCCGGGTCGAGCATGATGAGTATCGGCGCGGCGGGGTTCGCGAAGTTGCTGCTGTAGCTGATGTCGGCCGCTGGTAGGTTGCGGAAGTACCATTCGAACGGCCAGCCCTGAAGATCGGAATCATCAATCTGAATCAGGGGAGGCGTGGTCTTTGCGGGCAGGTGCTTCACAAGTCCCAGGACCTCGTTGGAGACGATGGGAACGTCATTCGAGGTTTGTACGTAGATTAGCATCTCGGTGGGATTGGCGCCGTCAGCAAACGTCAGTGCCTGGGCGGAGTGAGCCTCGACAAGTGCCAGAACTACGAGTAAGCCGATCAATGCTGTTCTTCCGACCCTCCCGTATCGTTCCAAGAGATAGCCGGTGAAAGTAGCCGCCAGCAAAATGCCGGGGAGAAGTGGGTGTAGGAAAAGCCATGGCATCTTCTCGCCCGCCCAGCTGTAGATGGCCAATGCCAGAGCGAACCAAAGGGCCAGGAAGGTCGTGAACATACGGCGTCTGACCACGGCCCAGAAGACTCCGCCCAATGCGAACAACATTGCGAAGGGCTCGTAAAGCGGAAAGAGCAGGAGATAGTAGAACCACGGCTGCCCGCCCCGCGCGACCCCATGTTGTGAAAGCCAGTAGGTTAAGCCGCCGAGTATGTCCATGCGATTTGGGCTGAGCAGCCCATATCCAAAGTCAAACACTCCGCTTGGATTTGTCAGAAACGTTGAATAGAGAAGAATGGTTATCACCAGAAAGATTGCGGCTATCCAGAGCCATGACTCGACGGTGATGGAGCGCACAGCCTCGGTTATCGGCCTGCGGTCGAAGGGGAGTGTCAGCCATTCGCTGAGCACTGCCAAACCCAAGAAGCTGCCGAAGATAAAGAACACGATATATGAAGCTTCCATGGTAGCCATGGCCAGGGCCGCGGCCGCCGCAACGAGGTAGAGACTGCGAGGTCGCCGGCTCCGCAGAAATCCCAAGAACCCGACGACCATCAACAGCGTGAAGAAATCGAGGTACACGTCGTCCCGAGCGAACCGCGAATAATAGAGAAACGCCGGCGAGATGACCAACGCGACGGCTGCGATGGCCGCTCCCAAGGTCCCCAAGTCACGCCGCATAAAGTACGGCAGGGCTACGATGGCGCTCCCACACAGAACCGCGAATAGACGCGCTGTGGTCGTATGGTCTCCGAAGAGCATGTAGAAGAAGGCCATGACATAGAACTGCAGAGGGCCGTGCATGAGAGGGTTGTACTGATACCCTCGCCCTTTGAAGAGATACCAGGCATAGGTCGCATGCAAACTCTCGTCATGATGCATGGCTCGGCCACCCACGTCCCAAAACCGGAGAGTGAACGCGGCTATGACCAGAGCTGCGTATCCGACCATCTGCCAGTCGATCTCCTGGGCGATCACCGCCTGCAGATTTGGCCACAGAGCTCGATCCAGACTGAAGTCGCCGAAGGCTCGTTGCCGGGATCGCGCAAGCTCAGCCATCTCGGGTCACCTTTCCCCAACAATGCACGCGCATACTCACGACTCGACTCGGAGCGCAACATTCCGGATCCGTGAGCGTGTCGACGGAGGCGTCGAAGCTAGAACGGCGCAAAGTATCCCTTCTTCACATATAGGTAATACAACGTTCCGTCACGTGGCCCAAAGGGCGTCCGGACTGTTTCCCAGTTCCAGATTGCCCGCCATGAATTGGGGTTGAGCACCTTCTGTCCAAAACTTTGCCAGGTCCACGTCTTATAGTCCTCGGGAAACCACCAGTCGAGTCGCCGGAGCGTCCGAGTGTATTGCGTCCTGAGGGAGGCGGGCACAGGCAGAGTTTCGGCATCGGTTTGATCGAGAATCACTATCGGATTCTTGGAATATGGCGGCTTCACCGATTGCGCCCCCGTGGGATAGCCGACATTGGACATGTTTCTGAGATACCAGGCAAATGGCCACGCATCGGCAGAGTCGATTGTTACAGGCAGAGTGGTGCCCTTTGTGGCTCGATTGGACAGAACGCCGATCCGGTTTGCATCGGTGACGGTATCGGGCGCACTCTGGACATATACCATCATCTCAACCGGATTGGCGCCATTCACGAAGTTCAGCTCGTAGGTGTTATGCAGCTCGATCACAATCAGTCCGATTCCGGCTAACAACACTGTCCTGCTGACCACGCGCCACGGAGTTCGGTGAGCGTTTGACCTTGACGGATCGCGTGTTCGTGACCACGCGGTCGCTATTACATCCGTGAGGCCAAACGCGGCCAGAACGGTGATTGGAAGTAGGGGATGGATGCCCAGCCACGGAAACTTCTCGCCCGCCCACGAATACACTATGAAGGCCAGCACACCCCAGTAGGTAAAGAACATCCTGAGCGTTCGATTGCCCAGGGCCAGTCCGCGATCGGCAAGGGTGCGCCCTATCGCGATCACGCTGAACACTATTGCCAGCTGCTCGTACAGTCCATAGATCAAGAAGTAGTAGTACCAGGGCTGGCCGCCTCGGGCAACCTTGTGCTGGCTGAGCCAGTAGAAGAGCCCGCCGATGATGTCCTTGCGACAGGCATCTAGATTGAAGGCGAGCGGAAAGGGACAGGTGTGTCCGTTGTTGAAGAACGGGTGAGCCTGATCCCACAGGCCATTGAGATTAGTACCGAAGGTCGAGTACATCAGGACAATGATCGCCAAGGCAATCGTGAGGCCGCTTATCCATTGCCGGCGCCACATCTGCTTCCAGGGAGCAAGGGATTGACTTGAGCTTTCGGACGTCGCGGCCGTGGCAACGGCGCCGGCGGCTACGCCGAGCGCTATAAGAACCCACGCCACCGCCGGTACAGGCACGTACAACTCCGAAACCGGCGTGATGATCAACGCCAGGGTCAGCACGACGAGCAATGCGATCAGCAGTGGCATGGGTAACGCCCCGGATGCCTTCGCCAGCCGGTGTCCGGCGCCGGTTCTTCCAATGAAACGACCGGCCAGATAGATAACCGCATACGTGCCGAAGATGAAGGCCACGATATAGATGCTCTCCTTGGTTGCGAACGCCAGGGCGAACGTCGCGGTCGCGGAGTAGATCTGCCAAGGCCGGCGGTCGCGCAGGAAGCGCATCGCGAAGATCACCATCAGGAACGTGAAGAACTCCATGTAGGTGTCGTCACGCTCGAAACGGGCGAAGTACACGAATGACGGAGAGACGGCGAGCAGAAAGCAGGCCATGAGGGCAGTCGCCTTGCCGAGGTAGTCGCGAATAAACCATGGAAGGACGACCAAGCCCGTACCCAGGACGACGGCCAGCATCCTCGCGCTGGTCTGGCTGGAGCCGAACAAAAGAAAGATGAGAGCAAGTACTTCGTGCTGAAATGGCCCGTGATACACGGGATCGTACGAATATCCATGGCCGGTCAGAAGCTGCCAGGCGAACCAGGCTACGGTCGACTCGTCCAGATGCATGGCACGCTCGCCGACCGCCCAGACGCGCAGGCCAAATGCCGCTATGACAATGCCGGCGAGGAGCAAACCCGCGACGGTAAGGCGAGGACTCCCAGACTGACGGGAAACAGCGGATTCCCTCGAAGGCACGGAAAGGCTCCGTGGAACAGGTGGCAGCACCCCCTCGGTCTTCGCGGCCATCAAGCCTCCCTGAAATCGTCACGCCGGGCCAATAGAGATGAGCTTCGCCTGACGCTCTTCAGGAGTTTACGTTGTGCCCGATACGATTGGATGTGGATTCAGAGAAAGCAGTTGAAACGTGGAGCGAGGAAACCTCCGCGGTGTTCATTGAACACGGCGCGATTTTCGTGCCATGGCGAGAGGAAATCGGTCGGGCTATCGTGGACCTAATTTCGGTCGCGGAGGATGACGCCTTCACTGCCGTCGACATCGGCGTGGGCGCTGGGTGGTTGAGTCACGCGATATTGCAGCGTTTCCCGCGAGCGCGAGTGATCGGGCTGGATGGGTCACGCGCGATGCTCGAGGCGGCGAGCAAAGAGCTTTCAGAATCTCTCGACCGAGTTGAGTTGAAACAGTTCAATCTCGTGGAAGATGCATGGGTTGACTCAATTCCCGACGCGGTGCGAGCTTTCGTCAGCAGCCTGGTTCTCCATCACCTTGATGGAAACGGGAAAAGGGAGCTATATCGTGCTCTGTATCAGAAGCTCGAGGCAGGCGGAGCGTTGCTCATTGCGGATGTGATCCAACCGAATGGTTCTCGTGCCAGAGCCTATTACCAGCGGTCCTACGAGGATGACGTTAGAGCGCTGTCACTCTCGCGCACCGGGACATTGGATGACTATAGACAATTCATCGAGCTTGAGTGGAATCTCTTCGAGTTCCCAGATGACGAGTTCGACCATCCATCGACTATTCCCGAGCACATGGATTGGCTTCGACAAGCAGGCTTCACAGGAGTCGAGGTGTTTTGGGCTCGCTCCGGTCACGCAGTTTTTGGCGGCTACAAGTAGCCTCGCTTCAAGCTCGCCAGTCGATCCGTTCGGCCTACGAAATCTCGCCCCGCTCGGCTTGCGCGTAGGCGGTCTTGAACATCTGTCGCGCCCGGCACAACCGCATACGGATTGAGTCCGGAGTTGCCTTCAAGATCGCGGCGGTCTCCTCGGTGGAGAACCCTTCGGCCAGACGAAGTGTCAAACATATTGCATAGTCGGGTTTGATGTTTCGCAAAGCGATCTGCACGAGCTCTCGCTCGGGTACAGAATCCTCTCCGCCGTTGGCGGACAGCAGGCGTTCCGCATCCTTCCGATCTCCAAGGCTCAACCAGTTGATGATCTTGCGACGGCGGAGCACGTCTTTGAACCGATTCGAAGCTATGCGATAGAGCCACGCGGAAATCGCTGAGTCCGCGCGGAGACCAGGTAGAGCCTCGAAGGCACTGAGGAAGGTATCCGCGGTCAGATCGTCCGCCAATTCCACGGTGCCGGTGAGCCGGAGAAGGTAGTTGTAGATAGGCGTCTTGTACCGGTCGTACATACAGGCAAAGGCTTCCGAATCTTGAAGCCGAAGCTGGGCAATGAATAGCGATTCGGGGAATGCCGTACCACCCCAGACCGCAGCCTCAGCGGGCGTTATAGCAGGAGATACAGACACAAACCACTTCCAGTCAAATTGGGCCCTACAACCTGGCTACTGAGAGCCAGATCACACTTCTATTCTCCACATCTAACATGAATCCTCGCTGAATAGGATACGTAAGTAGTTACTGGGGCGGATGAATGAGGCTGATTACGCGTTTGTGGTGCGAAGAAAAGCAGTGTCACGGTAGGGTGCGCACGCACATCGTAATGGTGGCATATATTGACACGACAGGCTCACGTGTCAAATACCAAACGCGTCCGGACAACACCCTTACATGTTGATACGACATATTCATTGAACATTTACTCGTCCGAAATTTCTTATTGACACAGAGCCATGTACTATTTATGCTGTATACGAAGACGTGTGGTGGGGCGGCTGCGTGGGAGTGAGCGAGCGGTCTGATGGTGGGAGATTCCCACTCCAGTACGGCATGCACGTAGTGGACGCGCATGAACAGATACTGGGTACCGTCCTGCTGGTGCGCAAGGACAATTTCGTCATCCGTCAAGAGTTGGTGACGAATCAGTTGGTCGAGCTGCCGTGGTTCGCGCTCGCGGGAGTTATCGGCGGCCTGGTATTTCTGAATCTCACTCCAGGCGAACTCGAAATTGTTGGCAAGGTTCTCGATCGCCGGGAGCGTATTGCACCTGAGTTTGAGACCAAGCGCAGGATCGCCGCTCGACCTCTCCTGGTCGAGCCTGCCGTTTAGGCGATCTCCGGCGCGCTGCTACGTTCGGGCCATCGGCCCTATAGCCGTCTGCCAGGCAAGTGTTTCTCGAAGCAGACCCAACAGATCCGTTTGATCGGGAAATGATGGAGCCAAGCGCTCAATCGTGTTGAGTAAAATGCTGCTCAATATAACGTCGTTCGCCTGAATCATGCGTGGCTGGTAGCCCATCATGAAGCTTCCGTCGGGAGCGCGGTGGAAAGCAATGACGTCTTCGGCTGTCAAAGTGGAAACTAAAGCTCCGGCGTGTGCCGTCCAGGGTGGAATGTCATGATGGGGCCCGTGCTCGTCGACATAACCAAGCACCTGAATCACCACCAGAATGCCGCGTTCATCGAGGGCGTCGGGAGAAAAGATAGTCAGCTCCTCGGCCGACGAAAGGCGTGGCCCATAATTTCCATATTCAGGATTGATCAGGATACTATCGGCTATGATGCCGATTAGCTTTCGTTCTCGGTCAGACGGGAGCGCGATACTGACGAAGGCTCCAACGCCGTGATCATCGGCCGTTGGCGGCTGCGCCACGTCTCTTTGACCGAATACACGGCAGAGATACCGAAGATGGGAAGTCGAGGCGCCAATCGTTCCAATGTCCATGTCAAATCGAGTCTAGCCCGACGGATCCGGTTCGAGTTCCGTTAGGTTCAATCATGAGGAGAACGTAAGCATGGAACGGCCGGATGGCTCCGACGTGGAACGAGCTTACCGCGCTTTCAAACAAGCTGCCCGCGATCTCGAGCACGCCGGGGCTCTGACCGCCGGTCAGTTGCGTAGGCAGCTGCGCACCGTTTCTGAACAGGTGCTGGGCCTACTCGACGAAGATGAGGCTGTTCAGGGTCCCGACGACGTGCTCAGCCGCCTAGAGCGTCAGTCGCGCGACATTGCCGAAGATCTCCGGCGGGTCGATCGGCTCATGCGTCATGTGGACGACGAGGAGTGACTGGTCCCCACCGGCGACGGTAACTCCATGGGAGCAACCAGCGCCACCAAGCCGTCAACGAGAACTATGTCGACTCGAGTGCCGATAGGGATGCTTTCGCCGGCGCTGTAGAGCCTGGCGCTCCAGAATTCGCCCTGCCCGACACGTATCTGGCCGCCATCTTCCGTTACTACCTGTGACACGATTGCCCGCTTGCCCGCAAGAGCGACGCCAGGGGAGATCGATCCACCCGTAGACCTCCTGCCGGATACAAGGGCGATCACGGTTGGTCGCAGCAGGAATAGGTAGAGAGCCGTGGCTGCCACGAATACCACGGCTTGGAAGGGAAACGAAGGTATGAATAGCGCGACCAGCGCGGTGACCAAGGCGGCGGCGGCAATTCCGATGAACACCAAACCGCTGCCGGCGACCTCGATAACGGCCGCGATCAGAACGACAACGAGCCAAACCCACCAACTCACGTTCGAGCCTTCACGGTTTTGGTCTACACCCCATTATGACTCCTTGAGATGGCGCTCAATCTGGCTGACACGGGACAAACAAAGAAGGACCCGCGATTGCGGGCCCCTTTGTCAAACCGATGGTAGCGGGGGTAGGATTCGAACCTACGACCTCCGGGTTATGAGCCCGACGAGCTGCCTCTGCTCTACCCCGCGACATATTTTGCTTATGCTTCACAACACAATGAACTTGACCGAAGCACAAGAAATTTACTGTTTCCCCTGATGAATGTCAAAGAAAAATTTCCACCATTTTTGCGGATTGGGAAGAGCCTGGATACTATTCGTGTCACTTTGCGCCTGCGCTGAAGTATCACCTGCGCTCGTTTGCCTGCTGTTAGCGTCGGTTGAAGGGATGACAATAACCTGTTCACCCTGGTTCACCAGGCCCAGATTCTGCTTTGCTATTTTTTCAATGTAAGCGTCAGAACTGTAATAGCTGTAATCGTCTTGTTTCTGCTTGTTTTCCTGTGCTATCAGATCGTTTTGGTTTTTAAAATTCGAGATGTCCTGATCGATCTGGTAGCTTTGATAGACGGATTTGGTCAAAGTGTAGAGCAGATACGAGACCACCAAAAATTCCACGATAATGATCATTTTGGTGAAATTCGAGGTGTGATTAAATTGAAAAGCCATAATTATCACTTAAAACAGGGGCAAATATACCCGTTTTGCTTTAAAACCGCAATTTTTTCTTTGATTGATTCGGGAAGAGTATTAGACTGAGAGTCACAATGATCAACGATCTAAAAACCAGCAAATATCTCCATTTTATAGGCATCGGAGGAAGCGGCATGAGCGGACTGGCCAGAATCATGAAATCCCAAAAAAAAACGGTTTCAGGTTCGGATCAGACGTTAAGTCATACCGTTGAAGCTTTAAAAAAAGAAGACTTGAGAATTAAAATCGGCCATCAGGGCAAAAATATTCCGGCAAAAACTCAAATGGTTATTTATTCACCCGCAGTTTCGGAAACCAATCTGGAAAGGCAGGAAGCAAAAAAACGCCGGATACCGCAATATTCTTATCCCGAAGCGGTAGGGCTTCTTACTCAAATCAAGCTCACTATCTGCATCTGCGGAACTCATGGAAAAACTACGACCACAGCCATGGCAGCTGCGGTATTTCTAAAAGCAAAAAAAGATCCTTCTGTGATCGTCGGCGCGAACATCCGGGAACTGAATCAACGCAACGCCCATAACGGCAAAGGTGATGAACTTATTATTGAATCCTGCGAATACAAACGCGGATTTTTAAATTACCAGCCTCAAACGATCATCATCACCAACATTGAAGCGGATCACTTGGATTACTACAAAAACCTTGCCGACTACAAAAAAGCTTTTCTTCAATTTGTCCAAAAACCGCCAAAAAACGGTATGGTCATTGCCAACCGTGACGATAAAAATATCCGAAGCATATTGAAAAATACCGGCAAATTAAAAATTGTCTGGTTCGGAAAATCAATCGGATCAGAATATCAGCTTAAAAAAAACACCGTCTTCCATAACAAGAAGAAAATTGCTGAATTAAAATTGCACATTCCAGGGGAACATAATCTCATGAATGCAGTTGCAGTCATCGCTCTTGCAGATCAATACAAACTGCCGCTAAAAACAGTTATTGCGGCATTAAACGGTTATCAGGGATCATCACGCCGCTTTGAAACAGTGGGCTATTGCGGAAAAGCGATTGTCATTGATGATTACGGACATCACCCGACGGAAATCAAAGCCACCCTAAAAGCAGCTCGCGAAAGATTCGGTAAAAAAGCAAAAATCCTGTGCGTTTTCCAGCCGCACCAGTTCAGCCGCACGCATAAACTTCTGAGAGATTTTGTCAGCGCCTTCAAAGACGCCAATGCAGTCATCATTCCAAATATTTACGGCGTTCGCGATTCAGTCGAAGACAGAAAAAAAATCGACACGGAAAAATTTGTCGGAGCAATTGCAAAACACCACAGGAACGTCCAGGACGGCCAGGGGATAGAAACAACAATCCGTACCATCAAAAAAAGCGATTACGATGTGATAATCACAATGGGTGCCGGAGACGTTTATAAAATTTCCGAATCGATAACAGCTAAATCTTCTTCCAGGTAGTTCCCTGAGGAGTATCTTCAAGTTGAATGCCCCGTTTCAAAAGTTCATCCCGGAGCTCATCCGATTTTTTCCAGTCCTTGTTTTTACGGGCTTTTTCCCGTTCTTCCATCAGCATTGTAGTTTCACTGTCTACTTCATCGCTCTGGGTTGAAACCAGAACGCAGAGTACGGAATCAATCCTCATTAAAAAAGTCATGGCAAGTTCCTGGGAATCTCTGGTCAGATTTTTTGCATCCATGCGGCGGTTCACCTCTTTCACAAAATCAAAAAGAGCAGCTAAAGCCTGAGGAGTTTCAAAGTCGTCATCCATGGCATCTTCAAAATTTTTCTGGGTGGAAGCAATAAAATCATCAAAATCTTGTTGTTTGCCGTTTGCAATTTCTGGTTCGTGATTTTTCATTCTGTTCATGAAATCGTGCAGACGCATCAAGCTATTTTTGGATTGGGCAAGGATTTCATCCGTAAACTCAATCGGCGAACGATAGTGCGTTTGTAAAAACAGATAGCGAACCGCCTGCGGAGGATATTTGGCGAAAACGTCTCTGAGTAAAAAAAAATTTCCCAGAGATTTTGACATCTTTTCGTTGTTGATCTGGATGAATCCATTATGGAGCCAGTATTTGGCGAAAGGCTTGTCCAGTGCGCATTCGCTCTGGGCAATTTCACATTCATGATGCGGAAACATCAGATCCGCGCCGCCTCCGTGAATATCAAAACTGTCCCCTAAATATTCCCTGCTCATGGCACTGCACTCAATGTGCCAACCGGGGCGACCGCTTCCCCACGGACTGGCCCATTCCGGTTCGCCCGGCTTGGAAAATTTCCACAGAACAAAATCCTGGAACTGTCTTTTGGACTCTTTCGTTTTTACTCTTGCGCCGCTTTTTAGAGCATCCAGATCTTGTTTGGACAATTTTCCGTATTCAGGGAATTTTGAAATGTCAAAATAAACCCCGTCATCCAGAACGTACGTAGCGCCCTTTTTTTCCAGTTTACGGATCAATTCGATCATCTGCTCCACATGGTGTGTCGCTTTCGGCAGAACATCGGGAACCATAATGCCGAGTGAAGCGTAATCTTTGGCATATTCAGGGATGACCCGGTCTGCCAAATCCTTTACCGAAATTTTCATGATCTCCGCCCGGTTGATCATTTTGTCGTCGATGTCGGTATAGTTTGAAACAAAGTTTACATTGTATCCATTATAAATAAGGTAGCGGCGGATCACATCAAAAGAAACGGCCGAACGTCCATGCCCCAGATGCGCAAAATCATAAACCGTGGGACCGCAAACGTACATTCCAATTTTACTGTCATGGAGGGGCTGGAAAAGTTCTTTTTTCGCGCTGAGGGTATTGTAAACGTGCATGGTTAACTCACATTCAAAAGGGCAAGAAGAAGAGTACGTAAGAGATCCAAAACGATCAGTGCTACGATCGGCGAAATGTCGATCATCCCGATCGGAGGAATGATCCTTTTGAAAAAATTCAAAACCGGATTGGTCACATCCATGATGAAATCAAAGAAGGCATTATGCGGACGGTTCGGAAACCATGAAAGAAGAACGCGCACGATAATAAGGAAACTCAGAATATCAAAAAAGATTTTTATGAACGCGGCCAAATATACAATCAGCATAGATATCAAAAAGACAACACCATGGATTATAGCAGGTGAGAACTTAAAATGAATCTATTTTTTGATCTTGCGGCGTAATTTTCTGACCAGACCGCCCAAAGTCCCACTTCCCATCACGAACCATAACAGTTCAGGGCCGCTCTTTGGAGTACTTGGCGGAGTGATGTTCTGTCCGGCCACTCCATGCAAATTATTGACGATCGGACCGGCAACATTGCCGAGATTTGAAACCTCGGTGACAAAAGGAATGCCGCTGACCACTTCGCTCAAGCCCGCACTTTCAAGACCCTGGGAGTCAAAAGCGCTGACCGCAAAAAAGTACTCTTTGCCGTTATCAAGGTTCGGGACGTACCAGGTCGTGCCGGCATCTTTGGTGTCCACGTACTGATCCAGATTGCTCTGATTGTTGCCATAGTAAATACGGTAATGCTTCACGAAAGTGTCATTATCAGAAGCAGCATCCCAGACCAGAGTCACCTTTTTATCCCCGGCATAGGTCAAAACTCCGGTAACTTTAGAAGGTGGAGTATTCGTCGGAGCAGGAGGAACTTGCTGAGTTTGCTGCTGGGTTTGTTCTTGGGTAGCCTGTTGTGTTCCCTGTTGTGTATCTGCTGTGCCTCCCTGAGGAGAAACGGTGACTTGTCCTTTTGCTTTATATGAACCTTCATTGCCTAATTGATCAACGACGAGCGCATCAATAGGATAAACGCCTGCAGTTGCCGGGGCCTGAATGCTTCCGACATACGTCGTCGGATCTGCAGAGCTTGGATTTAACTGAACAATATCTCCGTTAAATACAACTGCCGCCTGGGAAAGGTTCGGTTCGCTCGTAATTTTTACCGTGATCGGTGTCCCCGGAACAATGCCTGTATTTGGATCCAAAACTATTTCATCAACAGTCGGAGGAGTGGTATCGATACTGAACTGGACAGTGCTTGAAGTCCCTTTCGCCGTCTGGGTAGAATCGAACATTACGGCATATATGCTGTGTGGACCGTCACTTAACGGAGAAGTCTGGAAAGAGTATTTTCCGTCATTGGTCGCCACAACGCTGCCGATCTGCTGCTGGTTGTCATAAATTTTTACGGTATTTGCTGCAGTCGCTTTACCGCTGATGGTTTGAACATTCTGGCTGTAAGTACCGGCAATAGGACTGTCCACGGTAATGTTGGCATTGCTGCTTTGTTGAGTTGATGAACCACCGCCGACCGTAACATCCTGGCTTCCTTGAATCAGCGTATTATTCAGATCCGTGACGACGATTTTATAATCTCCGGCAACCTTAAAACTTAACCCGAGACTGAATTGATGAGTTCCCTGATCTTCAGCTTTAAAGGTGTAATCTTGTGGAAGAGTGACATTGGAGCTGTTTGCTCCTTCAGCAGAAAAATGGACGCTTCCGGTATAGTTTTGAACCGTTTGCGCATTTTCGTCCTGAGCCGTTACTGAAAAGCTTATATCTTGGTTCGGTTGAATGTCTGAAGGCAAACCGGAAACGGAAAATTTATTGAGTGTTCCGGTTGCTGCATTGGCTGTATCAATAAACGGAAATTCACCGCCTACGTCCGCCATAAGTTCTGTGTTCGCTACATAGGCCACATCGATCTTATGCGAAATCATGGTGCCTGATGTTGAATCTAAAACACTATATTCGGAAACGCCTCGGTCAGGAGAACTGACGTTAAACTGGATTTTACCTTGAACATCGGTAACTCCGTTGGAGGAAGAAGTTGCAATATGATCATTCTGGCGGTTTGAAAAAACCTGAACAAGATGATCGCTCACAGGGTTTCCGTAAGAGTCAAAAAGCTGAATGCTCAGTTTGGCCGAATCCTGTCCGCCGAGTTGAACAATGGTGCGGTCTACGTTTACTACAGATTTGTCAGAAGAAACTTTATCGGGGTAGACCTGAAAGCTGTGAACGTCTGAAGAACTATCAGAACCAAGCAAAGCCGCGACACCGTAAGAGCCGGCTTCTCTGGTATTTGTGTCAGCGAATGTTGCCTGAGCTATTCCATCCTGACCGCTGTTGGCTGGAACATTTACCACAGTGCCGTCAGGTTTGGTAATCCGGAAAGTTACATCCTGCCATGTTGAAGTCTGGCTGGACCGGAGCAAAGTTTCATATCCCGCAACCGTGTCGGTTCCGTAACCTTCGACAGCCTGGGTCGCAGCAAAAACGGGTTGCGCGAACAAAAGAGTAAGAAGGGAAACCGTGCCCAGAAAATGACGTTGGTGTGTTTTCATAGTTTTGTGTTTATTTTTATCTCATAATTATAGCAAAAATAAGCCTTTTTGGAAAGCCCCTAAATCAGTCTTTTAACCTTGCCAGCGACAATAGAAGGTCTAATATATCACAAGAACGCAAAAGTACGATCAAAGAGTTAAAAAACTCTCAAATGATACGCGGAAAATGGCTCAAGAAAGGCATAAGAATACTAGGGATCACGGCACTCGCCGCAGGGATGATTCTACCGAATTTTGCGCTATCCCAAAACATTCCTGAAAAAAAGCAAGGCCCTCAGGCTCAAATTGACGTAAATACTTCAGCTGAAGTGAATAAAAACGTTATTTTTGATGCATCCCAAAGCGTTTTGCCAGGAGATCCGGCCAAAGCTTCCTATCACTGGGATTTTGGAGACGACAGTCAAAAAGACGGGGTTAACGTCACTCATACGTATAAAAAAACAGGAACTTATCACGTGTCACTGCAGATAACGAGTAATAAACAAACCTTCAATAATACTTCGGACATTTTCATTTATAACAAGTCTGTCCTTCTCTTAACTGACGAAAGTGAAAAAAAAGATCAAATTGCAAACCTTCAAACACTGGCCCAGAACGATGGAATAGAAATAAATGTTCTGCAAAGTTTTGACAGCGCTTCGGAATTTATCTCCGAAGAAGCTTTGACCAAGGCCATGGATGAAAATTCCGACGCTGTCGACCGAAGCGATGCCATCATTCTGTGGACACACGATAACGCGGGCCTGAATGCTCTCAATCAGTTCGTGAAAGAAAACGATCAACTGAAAACACCAATACTCAACGAAAAAAATCTTTACATCATTGATAACGACATCGAAAAGGTCATTTTCACGCCTTCAGTTCCGACTTTCAACCCTCAGCAAATTATCATTGCCCAGGAATCCAGCCTTTACGTCATTATCCCGAATGCCGAAACCAACATCGTAAAAACGCTGCAGCAGGGAGGCTACGAATTTAAATTTATTGATGAAGCTTCAAGGCGCTTAAGTATCTGGAACTTCATGAGCTATTTTGTGAATTTCCTGGTTGAAAGCGGCATTCCTGACAACACCATCGTGCTGATTTTGATGCTTCCGCTTATCGCAACCATTGTCGTATTTATGCGCCAGGTGGTAGGAATGAATACCTTTGGCATGTATACGCCGCTTATTATTTGTCTGACCTTCCTCATCCTTGGCCTGAAATTCGGGATGATCACTTTGCTGACCGCTCTTGTGGTCGGAATGGGAACGCGCTATGCCTTAAAAAAAGTCCACCTCCTCTTCATGTCCAAACTTGCCATCGTGATGATTATGATCACGCTTTCACTGTTCGCCCTTTTGATCATCGGAACTTTTTTCAAACTTTTCGACAGCGATTTCTTTTCTCTGGCGATTTTCCCGATGCTTATTCTGGCCAGCATTACGGAAAAATTTACAAGCATCCAGTCCGAAGCCGGCTTTTGGCAGACATTATGGCTGACGCTTCAAACCGTGATCATCGCTATTGTTGCCTATGTTGCTGTGGGCGGCCAGATCGATCTTGGATTCATCAATTTCCAGTGGGATTTTTTGAGAAATTTCATGCGTCACTATCCTGAAGCTATTTTCCTTTTCCTTATCATCAACATAGGTCTGGGGAAATGGAGCGGTCTGCGCCTGGTTGAATATATCCGTTTCCGTGAAATCTTCAGTCATAATGAAGAGGAATAACCTATGGCCATCAAATACTTCAAAAACCCGGGAATCCTCGGAATCAACGCCCGAAATCTTCTTTATATTAAACCGTACAATAAAGATAAATCGGTGTTGATCGCTGATGACAAACTCAAAACCAAAGCCTTTCTTTCTGCGCGCGGAATCCCCGTTCCAAAACTTTACGGAGTCATCGACAGCATTGAAAATCTCTGGAAATTCGATTTTAAAAAACTGCCTGAAAGTTTTGTCCTCAAACCGAATTTAGGCTACGGCGGTGAAGGAATTATTCCTGTTATAGAAAAAGAAAACGATCTCTGGATCAGCATCGATCACGAAAAATACAACCTTAAGCAGATGCAAAATCATATCCAGGATATTTTAGACGGCAGATTTTCGATTACGAATTTGAGTGACAAGGCTTTTTTTGAACAGCTGATCATTCCTGATGAAATACTCGGCGCCTTTTCCTATAAGGGTCTTCCGGATATTCGCATCATTGTGCACAACCTCATTCCTGTGATGGCGATGCTGCGTCTTCCCACTCTGGAATCCAAAGGCAAAGCCAATCTGCACCAGGGAGCCATCGGTGTGGGCATCGATATCGCAAGAGGTGAAACCACCAACGCCATTCATCACAATAAAATCATTACAGAAATTCACGGTATGGGAAAAATCAAAGGCATCAAAATTCCCGATTGGGAAAAGATCCTTACGATCGCAAGTCAGGCCCAGCTTGCAACCAACCTGGGTTACCTGGCAGCTGACATCGCCATCGATAAAACACACGGGCCTATTCTGCTGGAGATCAACGCCCGGGCGGGTTTAAGCGTTCAAATCGCCAATCTTGCTCCTTTGCGTAAACGGCTTGAACGCATCAAGGGTCTTAAAATCCGTACAGTCACCAAGGGCATAAGAATCGGCAAAGAGATGTTTGGCCGGTCAACGGAAAAAGAAAAAATATCTCTGGAATCAGGCGAGAAAAAAATCGTTGGCATTGAGGAAAACATCGAAGTCATCATGAAAAACCAGACGAAAAAAGTCAGTGCGTTTCTGGATACAGGGATCGAAAGAAGCATCATCGACGAAAATTTTGCCGTTGAAAATCATTTACTGGAAGACAACGAAGCCTACGACGATGAAAAATCAACGATTAAACTCAAGCTGTCCATTGGCGGAAAACGCATCCAAAGTATTTTTGATGTCGAAAAAATAAAAGACGAAAACTATAAAATCATTTTGGGACAGCGTGACCTTGGTGATAATTTCCTGATCGATCCTTCAAAAAGAAAAAGAAACAAAAAAAGCGTCAGTAAAATAACCCAGGGCATCGATTATCACGCCATCGACGACCAGCTCACGAGTATCGACAATAAAATAAAACTTTTGTATTACCTCCGCCCGCTTAATCTGGAGGAAGAACGAAAAAAATTCTTGCAGGATTTTTCCTATAATCCTCAATTCAGTTATCCAGACCTTCAATACGACCCGGCGGAACTGAAAAAGGAACTTACCGGAATTGTTTTTGATGATACGGCTCTCGGAATTCTTTTCTTTAAAAAGAGTAAAGAGATCCTGAAAAAGATTGATCTTCACGAATCGCGAGGTCATCAGTCTTTCACGTTGAACTCCATCGAACTCTTTGGGAAACCCGGAAAAGAGTATCTCAAACTTGCCGAACAAATTATCAAAACGAAAAAACCTGTTCATGAAGAAACTGAAAACGTATCGGCTGATGAAGCCAAAAAAATCTTTACGCAGGTTTTTCATGATTATCATCTTTTTGAATGGAAGGTTGAAATGAAAGAAAGCCTCGTAGCAAACTGTGTTGCCGGAAAGAATAATCATCTTTTCCTTAAAAAATCGGCAAAATTTTCCATGGCGCGCGTAAAAAGTTTAGTCGTCCATGAGATCGAAACACATATTTTAACGGCCGAAAACGGTAAACATCAGCCGTACAAAATCTTCAACAGGGGATTCGCCGATTACTTGCCGACCCAGGAGGGACTTGCTTTATATAACGTAAAAATGCAGGGGCTTGAAACGGACATGGACCGTTTATACAAAGCATCGTTGCTCAAAGCCACTGAACTGGCCATTCAGATGTCGTTTGCCGAACTGTTTCTTAAACTTCTGGATTTTGGATTAACCCAGTCACGTGCGTTCAGAATCTGCCTCAAACTTAAACGGGGTTTTCATGATACATCCAAGCCCGGAGCATTCACCAAAGATCATATCTATTTTGTCGGAGAAAGGCAGATTGAACAGTTTCTTCAGGAAGGCGGGAAAATTGAAGATCTTTATCTTGGGAAATTCAACCTGCAGGATCTTGAGTACATCAAAAAAATACCTGATCTCAAAGCCCCTGTGGTATTGCCAAAGTGGCTTACAAAATCAGCATAGCATCGCCGAAACTGTAAAAACGGTAACGCTGCAGGATGGCTTCCTGATAAGCTTTTAAAATAAAATCCTTGCCGCCGAAGGAACACGTAAGCAGGAGCAGCGTGCTTTGAGGTAAATGGAAATTCGTGATAAGCCCGTCAACGCATTTCCAACGGTAGCCTGGATAAATATAAATGGACGTTTCCCCGACTCGAGGCTCAAAACCTTTCTTTTCATCAAAACAGCTTTCCAGCACCCGGACTGAAGTTGTTCCGACAGCAATGATCCTCCGTTTTTCTCCGTGGGCACTATTCAATTCTTGAGCCGCATCCGATGTAAGTTCAAAAATTTCGCTGTGCATAGCGTGGCCTTCAACCTCTTTCTCCTTAATCGGCTGAAACGTTCCCAGACCTACATGGAGTGTCACAAAAACGATCTTAACCCCTATATCATCCAACGTATCTAAAAGCCTTTGAGTAAAATGCAGTCCTGCGGTTGGCGCCGCAACGCTTCCGTTATGCTGCGCATACACCGTTTGATAATCTTCAGGTTGAGATGTTGAATTGCGGATATAGGGCGGCAGCGGCGTATGTCCGTAATGTTCAATCAGTTTATTCAGATTTTCTTCCGGTACATGAAAAAGAATTTTTCGTCTGCCGTCAGGCATAATCTCAAGAACTTCAAATTGAAAATCCGGAGCAATTGAAAAAACTTTTTCAGGTTGTAAAATTTTCTCCGGTTTGCCGATGGCATACCAGACACTTCCCCCGTCGTGCCTAAGCAAAAAAAGCTCGACATCTTTTCCTTCATGTTGAAACAGCAATCTTGCCGGTAAAACCCGTGAATCGTTCATGACCAGAACATCGCCTCTGCGCAAAATTCCGGGCAAATCATGAAAATGCCGGTGTTCAATAGCTTGGCTCGTTTTATCCAAAACCATGAGACGGCAGGCATCTCGCGGATCTGCTGGAACCTGCGCGATAAGTTCTTCCGGCAGATGAAAAGAAAAATCTTCGGTTTTCATCGTTAAATCATCACAGACTTATTCGAATCAACTGGTTCGTCAGGTTTCGTAGGCAAAGTAAATGTAGCCGGCTGGGCCGTCTCCGGTTGTACTGCTGGAGTTGCAGGTTTAACAGCAGTATCAGGTTCAGGTGCGGCAGCAAGGGTCTCCGTCGTTTTTTGGGCAATTTTTTCATCATCGCTCCAGGTTGTAAGTTTTTGTCCTGAAGCCTGAATATCAGCATTCGGACCCATATATCTTATCGCGATAAGGGTAATGTCGTCTTCCTGGACATGTTGCTGTACATAACGGGAAAAATCCCGGGCTACATGATAGAGAATTCCATCCGCTCCGTATTGTGGCGCATAAACCTCAACGGATTTTTTAAGGCGATCCAGGCCGTACATTTCACCAACCATATTGCGCGCTTCGACGATACCGTCGGTGTAAAGAATGATGACATCGTCCTTTTCAAGAGGCAAATTGATCTCTTTGATGATTTTACTGTTGTCGGCAATCATGCCCAGCGCAATGCCTCCCGTCATGCGCACTTCGCATTCACCTTTTCCGGCGCGGTAAATCAAAAGATGTTCATGTCCTGCTCCTACATAAGTCATTTTTTGGGTCGTGTGGTTCCACCTGAGCATGAGCATCGTCATGAACATGGTAGATTTAATGCGTGTTTTTAAACGCCGGTTTGTCTGGACCACAACATCAAAGGCATTGTCATAAATTTCAACGAAAGTATGAATAAGAGTATGGACAATCGTCATAACAAGGGCAGCAGGGACTCCATGCCCCGTCACGTCCCCGATGTAAATATAGGTGTTGCCTTTTTCGGTAATGAAATCAAAATTGTCACCTCCAAGTTCAACCGCCGGACGGGTTTTGGCTATAATATCAAGCCCCGGAATATGCGGAGAAGCAACGGGTAAAATATCCTTTTGGATCTGGGCTGCCACCTGGAGTTCTCCCAACATGCGCTTACCTTCTTTGAGCTGCCCAGATATTTTTTCCAGATTTTTCGTGACTTCATTGAAAAAGTGGGCAATCGTACCGATTTCATCAATGCGCTTGGTATAAATGCGGTTATACTTCCGTCCGGTCAAAAGGTTCTTGATCTGTTTCAGAATTATCTCAAACGGTCTTACGA
Organism: Candidatus Peregrinibacteria bacterium; assembly: GCA_003153355.1. Lineage (GTDB taxonomy): Bacteria > Patescibacteriota > Gracilibacteria > UBA1369 > UBA1369 > PALSA-1335. Next base: position 113,047 of record PLYH01000006.1, on the reverse strand, counting down.
TCTCGTAAAGATAAACCAGCAAGAAATACAATAAAAAAACTACCAGTGAAGCCGCAAAAACAATTAAACTGATGCTTTTCTGATCGGTTGAATAGAAATAAAAAACCCCGGCACTAATAAGAATGCCGAAAAGGAAAAAATAGACGAAAACTCTCCCTAATAAGCTCTTTTGAAAAAGTTTCATAAAAGGGAATTAAGCTATTTTCTTCTTAAATGCTTCAACAGAACTGTGATAATCAACCACACTTAAGATTCCTATAACCGAAAGAACGTCTTTTACATAAGCTCTTGCGGAACAGAGTACCAATGTTTTTTTTATTTTCACCAAGTGCGAATGCAGTTCCATTAAAAAACCGATACTTTCACTGTTGATGAAAGTAAGACCTGAAAGATCAAAGACTAAATATTTGAATGCGAAATTTTCCGCAAGCTCTGACACTCTGTTTTTAATTTGTTCAAGGCCTTGGCTGTCCATGTCTCCGGAAAATTCAACGACTTGATAATCATTTTTTTCATCGGGGGATTGAATGTGGAATGTTAATATTGGTTTTTTCTGATCGTCCATAAATTTATGAATTAATAAGAGTGTAGAGGCGAAGAAGATGTGGAAAGGACGGAATAAATATGTTCGACTTCGTTGACGAGATCAAGCGAAAGATAAGCTTCTTTGCAGCGCTGAAGTACATGTGTGACCTCTTCTTCCGAATGAGACTGCTTTTGCGAAAAGATCGGCTGAAGATGTTGTGAAACTTCACGTTGCACGATATTTTGAAGGAACTTCTTCTTTTCAGGTTTTAAGGAACTGAAAAGCTCTTTTGCCTTCTTTAAGACTAATGAATTTCTGCTGAAAAGTAAATGTACAAGAACAGGAACTGCATCTTCATTGCCCAGTTTAAATAAAGCGCAGGCTATTGTCATTCTTAAAACCGGGTCATAAACCTGAAAATGCGAAAGAAGTTTCTGCTGATCATCCTTATCGCCGATATCACCTATAATTGAGCAATAAGCCAAAAAATCTTCACGTTTGGTTGAATGGTAAAGCTCATTGAGTGTCGACTGTAATCTTTTATGATAAACCGGAAACTGCCATAAAGCCAATATAGCTTGTGCTCTTACGGAAGGGGAATGAGACTTCAGGCTGGGTAAAAGATAGTCTGCCAGGGAAGGATCGTGAAACAAGGCGCAGACCTGAATACATGCTATGTGAAGGTTTGAGGATGCGGATTGCATTGCTTTAAGCAAAAACGGAACGATCTTTTCGTATCGCAGATTCGCAAGCGACCTGATGATCGCCTCACGCACCTTTTCGCTGGAAGTCTGGGTGAAAAGTTTTTTAAGTTCGACAATAACCCTGTATCTTGAAAAACCCTGATCAAAAATATTCTCTCCCAGATTGGTAAAAGCTCCAAGCGTCTTCACGGCTGCATAAACCAGCTCTTCATCCTTTGCGTGGAGAAACTCAAGAATCACGGGAATAGTTTTAGGGTCGCAGATTTTATGGAAAATTTCCAGGATTTTCACTCTGACCTCAAGCGCTTCATGGGGATTTTTGAGGGTTTGAATCAGAGTCGGCAGATGGTTATGATGGCCTTTCTGAGAAAGAATTTCAATGGCGTGAAATTTTGAGATTTTCTGATCTGATTGCAGAAGGTTTTCTTTAGAAAGGTTGGTGTAGGAATGCTGCAGTCTCAAGGAAAAAACTATCATGCCGATCGTCACGGCAATCAAAATAGCTTCCAAAGCAATGAAAGTATGCTGGGGTAAAAAGAAAAATTGCACAAACAAGACGATCAGTGTTCCAAAAATCGTTCCGGCTGGATATACAAAAGCCTCGAAAAATTCTCTGACCTGGCGCTGTGAACCGTGCCTAAGAGCATAATACGAAGCTTCGTAAGCATTGTTATGAACAACACCGCTCAATTCAAAATTATTTTTCGCCAATATGACCGTAAAATATCCGAAGCCGAGCAGTAATGAAACTGAACTAAAAAACGTTACAAGACTGTGGAGAAGAAAACTCCCTACCGTACCGAGTTTCCTCAAGATTCTGCTCGCGACTAAAAGCTGTAGAATCAAGGCCGAAGCGTGAAAAAGAATCTGAAACGACCCTAAACCGTAAACCAAGTTTGCTTCATGAGCCACGGCGGATCCGGAACTGCTGACCGATTCATCAATCAGTTTGGTGTACTGAAATTCAAGAACCTGGGCAACAATCCAGTGCAGCAAAAAAATGATGAGCAACCCCTGTAGAAAAGGAACAAGCCTGATTTCCTTCACACTTTCCCGAATCTTCTTGACCCGAGCACGGAAACTTTTTTTGTTTTGTTCCTGCTGTTGAAAAATATGGTGGTGTTCAGAAGAAAACGGCTCGAGAAAAAATATTACCGACACAACAAGGAAAAGAAGAAGAATCCACAAATAAAAAAACTTATAACTGCCGATGTAAGGACTCAACGTCGTAATCAAAACTCCGGCAAAAATACCGCCAATCGTCTCTGAGGATTCAATGACGGGAGAAGTGCGTTCACATTCCAGCGGAGTAAAAAAATCCTCAACGTAATTGGCCAGAAAAATCGTAAGCTGGGGAAGAAATATACCTGTAACGCTTAAAATCAGACCAAAAAAAACATAAGGCTGGTCTACAAAAAACGTTGAAATAAACAAAATAAGCCCGGCTACAAATGCGCAGACAGGAATGACCTGTTTTGAACTAAAATGTTCATTTAAAAATGAAAAAGCGACCATTCCCCCCATCGTTAAGGCCGCCTGGACTAAAACCATCAGCGGCAGCCAGTTAATACCGAATTGAGTAACGAACATGGCGGTCAATGTAGTAACCCCAATGATTAATCCAAGCCTGTGCAAAAACAACAATCCCCACGCATATGCTGTCCTTGGCGCTTCATGATCTGCGATATTGAGAACTTTTTCAACGATTTTCATAAATTTGTGTTGGTTTTTCGGCTTTAAATTCTTCTAATAATTATAAAACAAATATGAAAAATAGTCAATCAATCAAAAAGTGATGATTTTGTCTTCTACAAAAGGAAAAAACTATCGTCAAAACCCTTCATGGACCGTTATTTCAAATTTATTGCAAAGCTTGTAAGATTTTTCATCTTTAGGGTGAGTAAAAATCCATATCTCGAAGATGCCCGAATGGGGAAACTCGACATGAAAGGAAACTTTCCCTTGTTGAACCCTAATCATTTTTTGTGATAAAGGGTTTTTCTGCCCGGCCAAACGTATTTGATAAAGAATGCCGTCAACTGAGCCCAAAGCTTCTCCTGAAATTTTTAAATCTTTATTTAAACGCAGTCTTTTAGGGACTTTTTTGTGAAAAAGCACTTCACGTCTGGCAAAACTTTGAGTAAAATAATAAATTCTTCGTAAATCTTTTACAATCCCAATGCCTACAACATTATACAAAGGCTGAAGAATGTTAGCTTTGTGCCCCGAACTGTTCATGAGTCCTTGCTCTGCAAAATGAGTCGGATTGCGATAACCGCCTATTTTCGCAAGATTTTCTCCTGAGGTTACTTCTGTAATTCTCGCGATTTGAAGACGGTCGGAAGGAGATTTCCCCTCAAGATTCACATGTTCAAAATAGTCTTTGCGCGCCATATCCTGGCTGTGTTTTCTGGCTACCGTCCGGAGATCATCCTGCATTTTCAGCGGCGTAAGTCCGTTCTTTTTTCTGTCTTTATTTAATAGGCGCAGCATCCGCCATTCCATGGTTTTAAGCGATCGCGGTAAAAAAACCAGTAAGAAAAAATACTTAAAATATTCGCCGAAAGTCATAAAAACTAATAAGCAATCTGTCCCTTAACCATTATATCATTGCCGAAACGTTGAATCTCTACATTATCAAGCGGTAAAGCATGTTTGAAACTTTTGATCCCTAAATCATAAACCCAAGGTATACCTTGTCCTAAAATTTTCGGCGCATAAAAAAGTGTCAGCTCATCTGCCAGATGCTCCTTTAATAAAGAAGTAGCAAGTTTAGCCCCGGCTTCAACCATAATATTATAAACCCCAAGCTTATAAAGATCCTTCAATAAATGGCGCAATGGAACACGGAGGCCTTTATAGATCAAAATCTTGATTCCTTGAGATTCAAATGCCTTTCTCTTTTTAGCGGCACTCTTGAGTGTTGTTGCAACCACAACATTATTGTCTCTATAAACTCGGGAATTGATTGCAGTGCGGAGTTTACTATCTATTACAACCCTCAATGGATCTTTTCCTTTTACATAACGTACTCCAAGGTGGGAGTCATCCTTATGAATCGTTTCAGAAGTTGTAAGAACGGCATCCGCATGGGTGCGCATGCGGTGAACCTCCTTCAACGACTCGTGATTCGTAATATAATCCAAAGATTTCGCATGAAGAGGTGCAATTTTCCCGTCCAAACTCAGTCCGAACTTGATTGACACGAACGGCAAATCTTCTGTTTTATTTTTTATAAAGACCCTATTAAGGTTCTTTGCTTTCTCTTTTAAAACTCCAATCCGGATATTGACTCCATTCTTTTTTAATTGCTTAATCCCTTTTCCACTTACTAATTGATTAGGGTCGCGCATGGCTATTACAATATCTTTAATTCCTTTTGAGATCAAAAAATTTGTACAAGGAGGAGTCTTGCCTTGAAAGCAGCATGGTTCAAGAGTTACGTATAAAATTGCATCATTTATTTGACTCTTTGTCATATTCTTCAAAACATTCACTTCAGCATGAGGCCCTCCAAAATATTGATGATAACCTTCACTAATTATTTTTCCGTTTTTAACCAAAACAGCACCGACCATTGGATTCGGGGCTACCTTTCCATAACCCTTTCGGGCCAATTCCAGTGCTCGTTGCATGAAAACCTCGTCTGTTTTTAAAACTTTAGACATTGTTCAGGAAGTGACCGAGTTTTTGTTTTTTAGTAGCCAAATACTTCTTATTTGATTTATTCGGCGAAACCTCGATCGGAACTCTCTTAACGAGTTCAAGGTTGTAACCTTCAAGCCCGATGATTTTTTTGGGGTTATTGGTCAACAATTTCATTTTTTTTACACCGCAGTGAACAAGAATTTGAGCTCCCAGTCCATATTCCCGCAAATCAGCTTTAAATCCCAATTTTTTGTTGGCTTCAACGGTATCATAACCTTCATCCTGTAATTTATAAGCTTTTATTTTATTTAAAAGACCGATTCCTCTTCCTTCCTGTCTCATATATACAAGCACCCCGGAACCGCTTTTATCAATAGCTCTCAGAGCAGCTTCCAGCTGAGGTCCGCAATCACAGCGGAGTGAATGAAACGCTTCACCCGTCAGACATTCAGAATGAACCCGGACTAATGTAGGCTTTGTTGACGAAATTTTTCCTTTTACCAATGCAACATGATTTTTATCGTCTATTTTATTGGAAAAAACCAAACAGCGGAAATCTCCGAAATCAGTAGGTAAAAGACATTCTGCTTCCAGTTTCACAAGACATTCACTTCTGTTGCGGTACTGAATCAAATCACGGATCGTAATAATGTTAAGGCTGTGCTTTTTTGCGAAATTCAAAAGATAGGGGAGTCTTGCCATTTCTCCGTCTTCGCGAGCAATTTCACAGATGACGCCGACCGGAGAGAAACCTGCCATTTTCGCTAAATCAACAGCTGCTTCAGTATGACCTGCTCTCACCAACACACCTCCGTCTTTCGCGATTAATGGAAAAATATGTCCTGGTCTGTGAAAATCACCGGCCTTTGATCGATTACTCGCAAGTGCCAGAACAGTTTTAGCCCTGTCAGAAGCGGAAATCCCTGTAGTAGTTCCTTTCTGGACATCTACAGAAACGGTAAAATTCGTACGAAGCTGTTCGGTGTTTTTCTCTACCATTGGAGGAAGACCCAGACGTTCGGCCGAAGAAGGAATTAAAGGAACACAAATAAGACCTCTTCCTTCTTTTGCCATAAAATTAATGGCGTTAGGCGTAACTGCTTCAGCTGCCATGACGAGATCACCCTCGTTTTCACGCTCTTCATCGTCAACCACAATCACCATTTTACCGGCTTTAAGGTCGCTAATCGCTTCTTCAATTGCTGAAAAAGATTTCATAGGAATGAGATAAACGCAAAGCAGAACAATCTTATCTGAAATCTCAAGATTGTCCAACTATGCATTTTGAAAACTAGAGAGAAAAACGGCTGAAACGCACGATTTTAATATTCTCACCCATTCTGGTTTGAGCGTCCATTAAAACTTGTTCGATGGACATCTCGGGGTTCTTCACAAATTCTTGCTTCAAAAGCGCGTTTTCTTCGCGGAATTTTTTCTCTTTACCGACCAAAATATTATCAATCATTTTATCGTTTTTGCCTTCGTTTTTAAGTTGCTCAGTCCAGATTTCACGTTCCTTTTCCAAAAGTTCGTGAGAAACTTCATCCGGTGAAATATTCAGAGGATTCATTGCCGCAACGTGCATGGCAATATCATAAGCCAGACTTTTAAAATCATCGGTTTTTGCGACGAAATCTGTCTCGCAGCCAAGCTGAAGTAATACGCCCAGACGCGCGTTGCCATGGATATAAGAGGCAACAACTCCCTGGCTTGTTGAACGCACGGAACGTTCAGCGGCTTTTGATTCGCCCTTTTTACGAAGATATTCAACAGCTTTTTGCAAATCGCCGTTCGTTTCTTCCAGAGCTTTTTTACAACCCATCATCGAAACGCCCGTCATTTCGCGGAGCTCTTTGATTTGATCTAATGATACAGCCATGACAAAAGAGGTTAGAGAGATAAGAAAAGGATAGATAGAGATGAAACTTATTGTTGAGCTGGAGGAGTCGGAGCCGGAGGAACAGCTGGTGGCGGATTTTGAATAGTTTCCGCAGGAGGTTGAGTCTGATCAGGCGCTGGCATTTGTTGATCGGCTGGAGGAGTTTGAGAAGGTTCCTGTCCGGTAATAGCCTGAGTGGCTACGTTCGTAAACATGTCGATCGGAAGCATATCCGCGATGTTACCGAGCACCGGAGTTTTCCACCAATTTCCCGTAATCGCCTGATATATTGAGAAAATTCCGATAACAAACATTCCCAATTGTACAAGTCCTCCAAGAATCGGACCAAGCGGAGGAAGAATAATATAAAGGAAAATCGAAAAGAAGAAGATCAAAAAAATCAAAAGGCCCTGTCTTCCATGAAGTTTCACGAATTCGCTCTTAGGTTTAATAAGAAAAGCAACCAGAGCAATCATCGGAATATATGAGAGAGCTGCCCAAATTTTTTCATCTTGAGCAACAGGAGGCTGAGGTTGAGTAGGTTTAGCAGTCAAAAGTTGTTTTGCCTGACCAAAAAGCTGACCGGCTTGGCCGGTTACCTGACTTGCTTGTCCCATAACCTGCCCGGCCGCCTGTTGTGCCTGCTGTGCAGCTTGTTGTGATTGCTGCTGAGCCTGATCCATCATCGATGGAGCTGGTGTTTGGTCTTGAGGTTGAGATTGATTTTGCGCTGTAGCCGGAACTTGATTTTGGCTTCCGGTTGCAGGCTGTTGTGGCGAAGGAACGGTATCAGCCATTGCTGGTAAGCTAAATATTACATGAATTAACGAGTACCCTTACCTTCTAATATACCATATTTTAGTTTCTGAATCAAATAGGTAAGTGACTTCACTGCGTCATCATTACCTGGAATAGGATAGTTCACTCCATCAGGGTTAGCATTGGAATCAACAATCCCTACAACCGGAATCTTCATTTTATTGGCTTCATTAACAGCAATACGGTCTCTTAAAGCATCAACAACAAACACAGCATCAGGAAGGGCATCAAGATCGCGAACACCTCCAAGAGCCGATTCGAGCTTTTCAATGGTTTTTCTCAACTCTGAAGCCTCTTTCTTGGTATATTTCTCAAATTCTCCGTTTTTTTCCTGATCTTTAAGGTTTTTCAGGTAACGGATACGTTGTTTGATGGTAGTGAAATTCGTGAGAAGTCCTCCCATCCATTTGTGAATGACGTAAGGCATGTTGCATCCTTCAGCAGCTTCAATAACCAGATGAGCCGATTGCGGCTTTGTGCTTACAAAAAGAATGGTTTTTCCGCTCGATGATAATCTTTTAACAAAATCCAAAGCTTTTTCCAGGTTAGCTTTAGTTTTCTCTAAATCAAAAATATGGATCCCGTTTTTAGTGGTAAAGATAAATTTTTTCATCTTAGGGTTCCACTTTTGAGTTTTGTGTCCGTAATGAACAGCTGCTTCCAGCATTTCTTTGATGTCGACCTTTGTATCGACTTTTTCTGTAGATTGGGTCATAAATCCTTGGGGTTAATCTGCTTTTATCATTTTGCGCTGAGGTCTTCTCAAATACAAAGAAGACAGGATCGCGCAATCAAAAAACAAATATAAATAAAACAAACAGACAAACTTTAATGGAAAAGCATTTGGAATGCAAGGAATTTTGGCATAAAATCAATATGTATGAAGGTTGGCCGAGGGTTTTGACAAAATAGGCAAAAATTGATACAATAATGAGATAAATTGTGTTTTCTGATATGGACAACAATATACAATCTTTGGAAACAAAACCGGTGAAGATTTCGATCTCCCTGCCGACGAATGCTTATTTTATGTCAGGAATTCGCAATTTTACCCTTGGTCTCATTAGAAATATGACGGAATTTTCCGAACAATGGGCTTTCCGCTTCCAGTCTATCGTTGATGAACTCTGCAATAATGCCATTGAGCATGGATCAGAACCCGGTAAAGATATTACAATCACTTTTATAAGCTATCCTCGGGACAGTATCGAGATTTATGTGCAGGATACAGGCACCGGCAAAAACAAAATGAAAGCTGCTGATCTTACGAAACTTATTAATGAGCGCCGCGATCCGAATTACGTCCACAATGGAATCCGGGGCAGAGGTCTTTCCAAAATTGTCGCGGAATGGACCGATGAACTCGATTTCAAAGATGACAGCAGCGGTGGAATAGAAGTGAGGATCAAAAAATATTTGAACGATCCGAAATTGAAAGAAATGACACAATATCTAGAAAGTCCTACCCATCTTGTGTTAAACTAAACTAAAATAAATAATTAAATTCCAGCTATGACTCAAGTTACCATCACCATCGAAGATATTCCGGCAACGACCCAGGGCCAAATTGCAAAAATCATTAAATTTCAAGGTCAGCTTGATGAAAGCAACGTTGATGAAAAAGCAAAAATCATTTACGGAGTGATTGAGCAAAACCCTCAAAATCTTTATCTTTTGATGGATTTTGAAGATCTGGAATATATGAACAGCAAATCGATCGGATATCTTACCGACTGGTACGGAAAAATCACTGAAGGGAAGGGAAGAATTGTCATTGCGAAAGCACGGAGCAATATTCTGGACATTCTTCAGGTCGTCGGTTTAACTCAACTTATCAATTGCTACAACACCCTTGATGAAGCGAAATTCGCGTTACTTCGTCAGGACAACCAGGGCTAGTTAGTCTTTTAACAATTCCAATGCCAGGCGGAATACTGACCTACTATGCGCTCTCTGCCCTGCTGGCATTTATCCCGGCACTTATTTGGTTAAGTGTTCTTTTTAAGAAAACCAAAAAAAGGGGACTGCAGGTGATAATATTTCTCTCCGGAATTTTTTCGGTGAGTTTGATTTTTGCGATGCAGTATTTTTTAAACTTGTTCCCTCAGTTTGATATCGTAAATTTTCTTGAGGCCAAGATTACGGATCAAAACGCCGGGTTCATCATTCTTTTTATTGCCGTGGGAATGACGGAAGAGATCGTTAAACAAGCCTTTGTCCGATTTACGGACAGAAAATTTCTTTTGATTGAAACCATTAACGATTCGATTCAGTTCAGTCTTGTTTCTGCGCTTGGATTCTCTTTCGCCGAAAATATTTTTTACATCTATAGCATCTGGACAAGTTTCGGCATCCAGCAGCTTTTCATCGCTTACCTTTTCCGGTCGATCTTTACAACCTGCGCACATCTCATTTTTTCGGGATTTTTTGGATATTACTATGGTGTAGCAAAGTTTTCCCTGAATATCAGGGAACAGTCTCGCTGGACCGGCAAAAAACATATTATCGCCAATTTCCTGGCAAAAATAAGGGGGATATCAAAAAGCCAGGCTTTGAAAGAAGAGCTGATTATCATGGGGCTGCTCATCGCCATGGATCTCCATGCAATTTTTGATTTCCTGCTGCAACTAAATCAAATCTTATTGGTGATTCCTTTCGTTCTTATCGGCTACCTTATTCTTATGCATTTGCTCAAAAGCAAAGCCGGACATCTTATTATGGTTACGGACGTTGATAACCAGAAAGCTTCAACCATGAGCAAAACTGACGAAGAAGTGGTCATTGAACTGGTGGGAATGTGGTTCAACGAAAAACGTTACGTGGATGTGATTCACATTTGCGAACGGCTTTTGCAGCGGGATCCCGACAATAAAGTTGTTCAGATGTTCAAGGCTCAGGCACTCGATAAAATGGAACACGGCAGTATTTACAGTAAAATTCTCAAAAAAATATTCCCGCCGAAACAGCAAAAATCATTGGAAAAATTCATAAAGGAAAAAAACAAAGAAGGCGAAATTCAAAATTCCTCAATTCCGCCAAAATCTTAAGCGCACCTTCTCTTTACGCATCACCGAAAAATCCCTATCATAGGGGCATACCAAAATGCCCTTATCTTCATGTCGCTTAAACATCTCAAGATTGCGTTGGTCTGTGACTGGCTGACAAATTCCGGCGGTGCTGAAAAAGTAATTTTAGCTTTGCACCAGCTGTTTCCTAAAGCGCCCATTTACACGTCCATTTATAACCGGGACCGCATGCCCGGGTTTGAAAATGCAGTCATTCACACTTCCTATCTGCAGCATATGCCATGGGCTAAGTATAAACACCAGTTATACCTGGGTTTTATGCCGTCAGTATTCGAACAGTTCGATTTAAACGCTTATGACATTGTCATTTCAAGCTCGCACTCATGCGCGAAGGGTATTATTACCAAACCTGAAACCCTCCATGTTTCATACTGCCACTCTCCGATGCGCTACGCCTGGGAAAACAGTCACGCCTACATCCGCGAATACGAAATCAATCCGTTCATAAAAAAGATGGCTCCTTTTTTTATGCATAAAATCCGCATGTGGGACCGTCTGAGTGCCGACCGTGTGGACTATTTTGTCGCCAACTCCAAACACATCCAAAACCGCATTTATAAATACTACCGCAGGACTTCAAGCGTCATTTATCCCTTTGTAGACAGCAAAAACTTTAAAGCGGGAAACCAGCGCGAAAATTTTTACCTGGCCGTCGGGAGATTAACGCCGTATAAAAGATTCGATCTGATTATCGACGCTTTCAACAAACTCGGACTTCCCCTGAAGATCGTCGGTACCGGAATTTCTTACAAAAAACTTGCCCAGATGGCAAATAGCAACGTTGAATTCCTGGGACGCGTCAGCGATCAAAAACTCTGCGAACTTTATTCGAAGGCCAAAGCCCTGATTTTCCCTCAAATCGAAGATTTCGGAATAACTCCGCTTGAAGCCATGGCGTCAGGCTGTCCGGTCATCGCATACAGTAAAGGAGGAGGCCTTGAAACCGTCGTTGATAAAAAGACCGGTCTTTTTTTTCAGGAACAAAACCCGTTATCGCTGCAGGGGGCAGTTGAAAAATTTGAAACGATGAAATTTGATCCAAACGTTATACGTGATCATGCCGAAACTTTTGACCGCAAAATTTTCAACGAAAAAATCATCGATTTCCTTGAGAAAAAATGGGAAACATGGCAAAAAGAGATGGCGATCAAATAACTTACGACATTATGACTTTTATTGATTATTTGGCGATGATCCGGCGCCGATGGCTCCCGGGATTCATCATAACGGCGCTTGTGGCCTTAAGTTCGGTTATCCTTGTCCAATGGAAAAACACCAAACCTTTTTCATCGACTGTTTTCGTAAGTATCGGGACAGTTCAGGAACCGAATCTCCAAAACAATCCAACGAACATTTTTGAAAACGTCCAGGCCTCTGATCAATTCAGTCAGACCGTTCAGGGCTGGTTTAAAAACCCGCAATTTCTTGACCAGTTGAGCCAAAAAACCGGAATAATCAGCGATATCAGCGCATCAAATCAGCAGAAACAAAATGTGGTTGTCACTTTTGACGCCGCGACCCAGGATCAGGCAAACATGCTGAGCCAGACGGTCAAAGACGAACTGAACAATGAAATTCAGACATACGACAATAAAACAGGCACGAAATTCCAGGCGGCGATCCTTGAAGCTAACATTCAGAAAAAACCTTTATCTCTTATCCTCTTCCTCCTCGTAGGAATTTTGGGAGGTTTGATCGTAGCGTCATTCGCTTTATACGGTTATGAATATTTTTTAAGAAAAATATCTTCCCCTGAACTGGCATCCGAAATTTTAAGGAAAAAACCGGTGGAACGGTTACCGGGTTTTGACAACCAGCATCAAAAACTTCAATTCTTCAGCGCATACCTGTCAAAAACCGAAGGGAAAAACATTCAATATATTTCCACTGAATCTCAGGTTCACAAACTTACCAAATCAATGGAAAATCTTGTTCCGAATAAAACCCTGAGCTCCGTACATTTTCCTGACGAAAGTTTAAAAATATCAGCTCACGATCATCATGTGATCGTCTGCGCGCTGGGAAAAACCTCTATTGAAGATCTGCGCAAAATCGAAACCCTGATTTCACCGTCGTTTGATCTCATCATCGTTGAAGCATGAATATTGTCATCGATATTCGTCCGCTGATGGAAGGCAATTTGAGCGGAGTGGAAGTATATCTGCTTAATCTTCTTCCTGAACTTTTTGCGTGTGATCAGGAAAACTCCTACATCCTTTTTGCCAACGCCAGGAGAAATGTAAGTTTCAGCCTTCCTGATTTCCAAAGAAAAAACGTTTCAGTGATTCAGACAAAAATCCCCAACAAACTTTTAAACGTCGGGTTATGCTTTTTCCGCTATCCCAAGCTTGATAAATTTATCATCAAACACCTCAAAAAACATCCTGAAAAGGCTCCTTCAACGATGAAAAACAACAAGATCGATATTTTCTTTTTCCCTGATCTGCGGCCAAGCAAAATCAGCAGAAAAGTCAAAAAAATAACGGTCATTCATGATCTTTCTTTCCAGCACTTTAAAAAATTCTTTTCACGAAAAACACGTCTTTGGTACAAACTCATGAACCCTAAACGTGAGATTAAAACCAGCAACCATCTTATAGCTGTATCTTCCTTTACAAAAAGCGACCTGATGGAAACCTACAGAATACCGGAAGAAAAGATAACGGTTATTCATGAAGGCATCAGCGACGATTTTGGAGAAAATTTAAATGAAAAAAAAATTATGCACGTTCGGAGGCGTTATAATCTTCCGCAGAGATACTTTCTTTTTCTTTCAACGATTGAACCCCGCAAAAATATTCAGAACATGGTGAAGGGATTCATAGTCTACAAAAGGCTCAATCCAAAAGATGAAGCGAAACTCGTCATCGCGGGATCAAAAAACAGCAAAATTTTTTCAAAAGTCATGCACGACAGTCATCCGGACATTATGTTCACCGGATTCATTGATGAAAACGACAAAGCTGCGGTCATTCAGCAGGCTGACTGCTTTTTATACCCTTCTCTTTTTGAAGGATTCGGCTTGCCGCTGCTGGAAGCGATGAAATGCGGAACACCAATCATAACTTCAAATACAAGCTCCATGCCCGAAGTTGTTGGTAACGCCGCCCTGCTCGTGAACCCCAACTTTTTTGATGCTATTTCCGATGCCCTTGAAAAAATTCAGGAACCGGATGTACGCGCTGTATTGAAAAAAAACATGGAGATCCAGGCTGCGAAGTTCAACTGGAAGAATTGCGCGACGGCAACACTGGAAATTTTCAAGACCATCGGAAAAACTATTTAGCCTTTTCCATATAATCCTTGACGAAAATCGCCACGGACGTTGCGATCGGAATTGAAATAACGAGGCCTAAAATGCCCAGGTACTGCTGACCGACCAGCATGGCAAAAATAATAATGATCGGGCTCAATCCCACCGCCTTGTTCATGATATACGGAGTGATGAGGTTATTTTCAACCTGCTGGAGAATCAGATAATAGATCGCCACCCACAAAGCCAGAAGAGGCGACTGATTCAAAACAACCGGCAAAGTAAACAGCAAAGCAAAAACTCTGCCTAAAACCGGAATGACCATTAAGATGCCTGCTATGACGGATAATGTCAGTGCATAATCAACATTCAAAACCAAAAGGCCGATGTAAGTAAGAACGCCCGCAACCAAAGAAAGTAATAACTGTCCACGGAGCCAGAAGCCGATCTTTACTTTCACCGCTTCCATGCGGGTCGAAATATAATCGCCGTACTTTGAAGGAAAAAGCGACAGAAAGAAATCATGAAGAGCACGCTCTTCAACGGTCATAAAGAAGGTAAGGATTAATACAAGCACCAGATTGATGAGCCCGAAAGAAATATTCACCAGCTGAGTCCCAAGAGCCTGAAGTGCCGATTGTATCTGTTCTGCGGCTGTTTTAATGTCGATGGCATGGTAAATCTGATCAAAAAGCGGTTTAAGCTGCTGAGCCAAAGGCGAAGAGGGAGCTGAATTGGAAGTCAGGTTCTGAACGAAATCCACAACCGATTTCCCGATATCCACGACCTGTTTCGCAACCAGCGGAATGATGCTCGAAAGCGATATGCCTAAAATGCAAAAAATAACGACATAAATGATCAATACACCGAAGCCTCTTGGAACTTTTCGGTCCTGAAGATAATCGACGATCGGGTCCAGAGCCGCAGCCAGCAAAAATGAAACGAACAAAAGAACCAATATCTGGTTGATTTGATAAAGAAAAAACAAAAAAAGCAAAAGCAGCAAAACTACTGCCGTCGATTTTGCTATGGTGCCTGCGGAAACTTCCAGAACGACTTTGTCCATTTCTTTAAGCGAAGACTTTGGAAGACCGGCAACCGGTTTGTCCAATTTTTTCTCGTGTTGCTTTTTGAGATGACTCATTTTTGATTGAAAGTCTGAAAAACGACTGCGGGTTCCGGTCAGGATTTTATGGAGGGGATTTTTCTTTTTCATATTTTTAAAAAAGGATTAGCCGGTAACGGCATTGATAAGAACTGTTACGATTGTCCATGCCAAAAGCGATACGCCCATGCCCATCAGCGCGTGCATAATGGTCTGCTTTCCTTTCTCTTTTTCTTCTGAAAGACCGCCAATCACATAATGATAGCCGCCTATGACGATAAAAAGAACACTGATCAGGCCTGATAGCCCTAAAAGAAAATTCGTAACATAAGTGACGAAATAGGGGATCATACTGAAAGTGATTTTCCCGGTTTTGATGGCACATCCAAGAGTATCGCTTCCCGCTGTTCCTTTCAGCATCGAACTCTGAGTGGCTCCGACGTCCGGAGCCGCTTCAAATGTAGCCATGAGTGCATTGCAGTCGCTTAAATTTTTGGTTGTTTGAGGCAAAAGTGAAAACTGAACACCCGGCGTAGAACCGGCTGGCGTCTGTGCAATAACCGGCGCAAAAGGAATAAACGTAGCTCCAAGAAAAAGAACGATAGCCGCAAAACGTTGAAAAAACTTTCTCATAACAACGAAATAAAATTTAAGCGTATCATAGCAGAATCCCATGAAAATCTCAAAGGCCAATACGCTATTCAAAAAAGTATCTGCCGATCCTGACTTCAGTTGAACCTTCCTCAATTGCCACGGTAAAGTCATGACTCATGCCCATCGATAAAATTTCAAACCCCTTAAACTGCCTGCGACAAAGTTCAAACAAACTTTTCATCATGCGGAAATATCCTCGCGCATCTTCCGGGTTTTCGAAATAAGGAACGATTGTCATCAGCCCGCGGATCTGCAAATGCCAGAACTTTGCGATCTCCCGGACGAATTCAAACGTTTCCGAAGGCTGGACGCCATGTTTTTGGGCATCCTTGGCAACATTCACCTCGATCAGCACGGGCATCCTTTTGTTGAGTTTTTCGCATTCCTGTTCAATTGCCTCAGCAAGTTCAACTCTGTCCACCGATTCGATCATCTGAAAAAGTTTTACAGCCGCTTTGACCTTATTGGTTTGCAAACTCCCGATGAAATGGCGTTCACAAGGCAATAAATGAGGAAAACGCTTTTGTGCGTCCTGAACTTTATTTTCTCCAATGACTTTTATTCCTGCAGAAATAAGCGTATTCGCCTGGTCTAAAGTTGCATACTTAACTGCGGCAAGCACAGTAATATCTTCGGGATTGCGCTGGACCTGTTTGCAAACCCGCTTTATTTCATTCGAAAGTTGATGTACTCTTTGAACCTCAAAGCCCATGAATCTACTATACAAGAGTATGAAAGCAAAAAAAAGTCCACTCATGCCTGAACATTCCATTCCGATCATTGCGATTGTCGGACGCCCGAATGTAGGTAAATCAAGCCTTTTTAACCGTTTGATCCGAAAAAGACTGGCAGTAACTCATGAACAGGCCGGCACCACGCGCGACCGCATCTATTTCCAGATCGACATGGACGGAATTCCGGCGATCCTGGTGGATACGGGAGGTTTGGAATACGGTAAAAAAGAAAATATCGAAGCGGACATTCAAAGCCAGGCCAGGATTGCCATGAACGAAGCAGATCTGATTCTTTTTGTCGTTGATGTCGCTGAAGGGCTGACTGCAAATGATTACGAAGCCGCAAACTTACTTCGTAAATCCGGAAAAAATATCGTCTTCATCGCCAATAAATGCGACCATCCCGGCATGGAAGAAAATGTTCACGAGATGACAAGTCTGGGTTTCGGCGAACCTCTTAAAGTTTCAGCCATCCATAAAATCGGTATTGAAGAACTGCGCGAAACCCTCGCCGAAACGCTTAAGAAAACCGGATGGAAAAAACAGCAGGAAAGGGCTGAACGGAAAGAAAATGCTGTCCACATCTGTTTTATTGGAATACCGAATGCCGGAAAATCCTCACTGGTGAATGCGATTTTAGGGAAAGAAAAACTGATAGTTTCCGAAGTCGCCGGCACCACTCGTGACGCCACTGATACGGAAGTCACCTACAACGAACAAAAATATAACTTGATCGATACCGCCGGTTTGCGACGGCGCGGCAAGATTGCTCCGGGACTTGAAAAATTGAGCGCATTGCGTTCCCTGGAAGCGATTGAACGCACCGATGTGGTTTGTCTGATTTTGGATTATCAAAGAGGAATCCGCAAACAGGATCTCCACATTTCCTCTTATGCACAGGATGCAAAAAAAGGCCTGCTGCTCATCGTCAATAAATCTGATCTCATGAAAGATGCTGAAGCCGAACGCAACCGTTTTGTCCGCGTTCTCCGGCACCGCTTCGATTTTCTCCCATGGGTTCCCGTGCTTTTTGTTTCCGCACTTAAAAATAAAAACACCGGAAAGATTCTTGAACTCGCACACCAGATCTATCGTGAAAGATTCAAACAGATCAACCATGACGAACTTGAAGGCTTCTTGAAGGAGGTCACACACCGCCACATTCCGCCGAAAACGACTATCACAACTCCAAAAATTTATGCCATGGAACAGACGGGAATCAATCCGCCCGCATTTACGTTTTTGGTCAATGATGAACGAGCTTTCCATTTCTCATACCGCCGTTATCTGGAAAACGAAATCCGCAAAAAATACGATTTTACCGGCACGGGAATCCGCATGATTTATAAAAACAAATTTCCGAAAAAAGAGCTGAAAAAGAAATAAAGCCCGGTACTCCAGCACCATCTCTTCTTCAAAACAGTTCATTCAGCTTCTTTTCGAAACGGAGGGCAATGTCCTTTCTCCGGTCAATGTTGTGAAATTTAAGCATGTGCCCGCTGACCACGACCGAAGCTTCTGAAGGCAAATGAGCAGCATGGTGAGCGTGGCGTTTCATCTGGGCGGATTGAAGTTTCCTTTCAAAAAAATCGCCCAATTTTCCTTTAAAAATAAGTTCCCTCAGCAAGCCGAAAAAACGCAAAGCGTTCGGCTTCCAAAAATCCTTGGCAACGGAGAGCGTCCTTCCGAAATATTTTTCAACCCACAAATTTTCTTTCACGAACTTTTCATAAGTTGCACGTCCGTACAAAGGCTTCATCGTTAGAATCCAGAAAGGAAGATAAATATCGTCCTCTCCCGCCTGAACGCTATGAAGGTTCAAAGCGCTTTCATCGACATAAAAACTGAGACAAAACCGTCCGGCAGTTTTATGACCATGCCTTCTCACGCCAAGGAGGCTGAATAAAACCACGGTGCAAAACCTGACCCAAAAAAGC
Source organism: Candidatus Peregrinibacteria bacterium (assembly GCA_003153355.1). Taxonomy (GTDB): domain Bacteria; phylum Patescibacteriota; class Gracilibacteria; order UBA1369; family UBA1369; genus PALSA-1335. The sequence goes on along the minus strand of PLYH01000006.1, from coordinate 94,702 downwards.
CGGCCGGTTTTCGCCACGATAAAAAGATCGATATCGCTTTCCTTCGTTGCATTATTAATAGCCAGCGTATTGCATACTCCGACCATCTTCAAAAAAGGAACAAGCTGGATGAAAGGCAAATAAGTCCTTACCTTTTTCCAATACTGCTGGGAAATTTTTTCACGATGTTCACGTTGGAGAATAATATGTTCCCGTCCATGCAAAAAATAATAGTCGTCCTGCGAATTGATAACCGAAGTATTGGCATCTAGAAAATCTTTTAATGTCTGAGGAGAGGGCTGCTCACCCAAAAAATAACGCTTAAGCTCATCAAACGTCAGAGGATAATCAAAAAGATCAAAATAGGCCAGAGTGGCCAAGCAGCGTTCTTTAAGCGAAGAAAGTGGGAACTTCATAACAGTGCACAAATGCCAAAAAAAGCTTATACTAGAGACCGGACTTTTCAAAGCCAATCAAACCCAACCAAGCAAAACATGCCAACAGAAGTCAAAGACCGCCAGCAATACCTGGACCACATCCTGAAGAACATTCCGAACAAACCCGGCGTCTATAAAATGAAAAGCTCTGACGGTCAGGTGATTTATGTTGGAAAAGCCAAAAACCTTAAACACAGGGTTTCCAGTTATTTTCAAAGCAAAACGGATAAAGAGACCCGCACGCTGAAAATGATCGAACAGATTGCAGACATCGAATACATTGAAGTCGGCACTGAGCTCGAAGCTCTTTTTCTGGAAACCAACCTGATTAAAGAACTGCGTCCAAAATACAACGTCCTGATGAAGGACGATAAAAACTACATTTACATCAAAATAACCGTTCAGGAGCCTTACCCTCGTATTTATCTGGTGCGCAAAGTCCAAAAAGACAAAGCCAGATACATCGGTCCCAAAACCGCGGCCCATAAAGTCATTAAAACCCTCAAAGTCTTGAAGAGGGTTTTTCCGTTTAAAAACTGTTCCATGGCCATCGATTACGGAGTGTACGGCGAAAACAAAAAATCGATGCTGATGACCGAAGCCAATCTTCGCTATCATACCAAGCATTGCCTGGGCCCGTGCATGACTTCGGTAAGTCCTGAAGAGTACCAAAAAATCATTCAGAAAGTGATCGAATTTCTGGAAGGAAAACACGAAGACATCATCGATCAGATTAAAGAAGAAATGCTCCAGGCGGCAGCCGAGAAAAAGTTTGAAATCGCCGGAGCCATCCGCGATAAACTCAAAGCGGTGGAAGACATCATCGAACCGCAGCGCATCAGCGATCCCCGCCAGAAAGATCTCGACATCATTAATTATGTCGAGCAGGAAGACAAACTTTATTTCAACCTTTTCCAGCTGCGCCGCGGCAAACTGATCGACCAGGAAAATTTTATTTTCAAGGCTCCGCAGAACGGAGAAACCAACAACAGCGATGCTTTAAACGCTTTCATTGAACAATACTACGAAAAAGCCACGGATCTGCCAAAAGAAGTGCTCATCCCGCACGAAATTGAAGATAAAGACACCCTGGAAGAATGGCTCAGTCAGATGAAAGGACAAAAAGTAGGCATCATCATTCCGGAACGCGGCAAAAAAAACCACCTGCTCGATCTTTCTCTGGAAAACGCACAGAGTTTTGCCCGCCAAAGCCAGATCAAATGGCAGGGTGCGGAAAAAGGCAGCCGTGAACAGGCTCTTGAAGATCTCAAAGATCTCCTTAATCTTCCAAAGATGCCATACCGTTTGGAATGTTACGACATCTCACATTTTGGCGGAACGGAAACCGTAAGCTCCATGACCGTCTTTGAAAAAGGTTTTCCCAAAAAAGAGGATTACCGCAAATTCAAACTCCATCAGGAGGAATCCGGCGCTCCGAATGACTTTGCATCAATGGAAGAAACTTTGACCCGCCGTCTGAAATATTTAAAACCTTCCAAAGCCGCAGCCGATTTTAAACTTAAAAAAGCCACCAAAAAAGAGCTTAAAATCATTTCGGAAAAAACCGGCCTTATCTTAAACGAAAAAACACCCGAACCGGCACTAAACTTTTTCATCGTTGAAAAAGAAAACAAAAACATCGGATTCATCCAGGTAAAAATAACTCCTGCTAAACGCCACCTCATCGAAAATCTTCAATTGGATGAACGGATTGATCTGAGTATTCTCGTAAAAAAAATCATTGAAAAAACCAAGGCGTCGCGTGTCTATTACAACTCCCCAGATGATCAGGTGCCAGTTTTTGAAGAAGCAGGGTTCCAGCACATCCAAAAACTTCCTGACGAATTTCCTCAGATAAATAACATGACCTATCTCTGTTTCGACAAAACCAAATATATTGATGATAAATCTTTCAAGAAAATTCCCGACCTGATCGTTATCGACGGAGGAAAAGGCCAGCTCAGCTCTGCGATGAAAGCTATGGTCAAATATGAACTCAAAATTCCAATGATTTCTCTCGCTAAAAGGGAAGAGGAGATCTATCTGCCTGGAAATCCAAATCCCATAAAACTCGAACAGTCCGATCCCATCAGTTTACTTATTCAGCACATCCGCAATGAAGCTCACCGTTTTGCAGTAAGCTATCATCAAAACCTCAGATTGAAAGCAACCACAAGTTCGATTCTGGACACTATCGAAGGTATAGGTCCTGAGCTGAAAATAAAACTTTTGCAGGCCTTTGGATCACCAGAAGGCTTAAAACAAGCGACCATGTACGAAATTTCCCAGGTTGTAGGCCACAAATTAGCCATGAAAATCAAAACAAAGCTCGGCTGATAAATGATTGACCAGCCCTTGGCTTAAACGCAACTTTATGGTAAAATATTATGAGTCATTAAAAAACAAATATGGCTGATCAAACAAACAACCCAGTGGCGCCGGTAAATGATGAAAACCTTCTCGTAGAAGATCTCGCGGCTCCACAACCCGATATGACGGCAAAAACTGTGAAATTTATCGGTCAATTGGACGAAAGCAACATTGATTTAAAATCGCAGACTATTTACCAAATCATTGCTGAACATCCGAAAAACCTTTATTTGCTTTTCGATTTTACGAAATTGGAATACATGAACAGCAAATCCATCGGTTATCTCACGGACTGGTATGGAAAAATTACCGAAGGTAACGGAAAAATCGTGATCGCCAGCGCACCCGCGAATATCATCGATATCCTTCAGGCAGTGGGTATTACTGAACTTGTGAAATGTTATAACAGCGTGGACGAAGCAAAACTCCAGCTTTTCCAAAAAGACGCCACTCCTCCGCAGGTTTAATTTCAAAAATCCTCACGGCAAATGAATCCGCGGATGGTTGATGTTATTTACCTTAGGTAATAATAACTTCAATTATCGAGGCTTCTTTGTTTGACCGTGCATCTGCGGAATAAAATTGCATTTGCCCGATTTTACGTACTGACGGTGGTATTTATTGATGATCTTTATGGCTTCTTTGGAATCTTTCACCAGAAAAATGTACTGAAAATCTTTTTCACCGACCAGCCCTTCTTTGAGCATGTACTTTTTCATCCAGGCAATAAGTTTTTCCCACATTGTTCCAACTAAAATAATCGGCTTGAATTCAATGTGGTGAACCTGTAAAAGCTGCCAGCTGAAAAAAAGTTCAAGCATCGTACCTATTCCGCCTTCTGCAACGACGAGAACGTTTGAAAGCGCCATAAAGTGCTCCAATCGGGCTGAAAACGTCGTAAAATCTTTACGAAGTTCCAGATATTGGTTCACTGACTGCTCGAAAGGAAGTTTGATCGTAAGACCGATTAAATCGGCTCTGCGCATTTTGTCTCCTTCATTATGGCCCGCGCTTGCGGCTTCCATAAGTCCAGGCCCCCCACCGGTAATCAAATCGTAGCCGTGCATCCCGATCCTTTTAGCTAAATCAAAAACAGTTCTGTAAACTTTCTTGTTCATCTGAACTCTGGCAGAACCGAAAATCGCCACGCCAAAATCACATTTTTTGAGTTCGCGTTTCAAATAAAGCTGCTTGGGTTTTTTAATTTTAAAAACAATTGTTTTATCTTTAACGCTCCCATTTGCGTTTCCATTTTGTTTTTTTATTTTTTTATTTTTCATAAGTTCAAAAGTTACTCTTTAAAGTATTATATCACGAAATATGGCTTATTCATAGGCCACTAAGCCTGACTTTTAACGATCATAATATCGCTTTTTTTGGCTGGGTCATAAGCTACCCTGATGCTGTCACCAGCACGGGGAAGGTCAACTCTGGAAACCATAGTTTCCACAACGGTTTCAAAAGGAGCTTCACCTGTTGGAGTAACTTTTAAAGCAAGTTTGACGATAGGATAAAGTCCGTTAATAGTCACTCCCGTATCCTGAATAGCCAAAATTTCAGCAGGAGCCTTCGTGCCTGTCTCCATCAATCGTTTCTCTTTTCTGCTGTTACCATTTGCACTGCGCTTTAAATACCACATAGAACCGAAGAGCAAAGGCAAAAACGTAATTAAAAAGAACCCGATACCGGTATAAATGGAGTTCGGATCGTTAGGGTTGATAAGAGCGAGCATGCCATAAGTCAGCCCGAAAGTGGCAAACATCAAGAGCACAAAAATAATCAAAAACTTTTTTACGTAACTGTCCATAAAGAAGAAAGAAAAATTATTTATCAGCTTAGTTCACGTAGTTCTTCTTGATATATTCGACGATATCGTCCGATTCATACATCATTTCGCCTTTGTCGGTATCCACGAGAAATGGAACCTGCTGTTTACCTCCAAGTTGCATCAGGATTTTACGGGAAGGAGCGCCGACCGGGCTCACCAGACTGACGTAACTCACATGGCTGTCGGACATAAATTGACGGACCTTATGGCAAAAAGGACATTCTTCTTTGTGAAAAAGGATCAGCATAAAATTGAGAATTAAAAACTTTACTCCAATATACCACTCCCCGAAGAAGTTTGAAATTTCGGCACCCTTGCCAAATTTAAAAAGAGATGTATTATTCGCAGCTCATTTCAATAATCACATCTTATATGGAGAAAAAAGGCCCGAATTTACCCGAAAAAACATTACTCGGAATGGGACCGGTCAGCGCTAAACCTGAAGATCTCCGTGATTCCGAACCCACAGTTCTCATGCCCGGCAAAGCTCTGGAATCTGTAACGCTGGAGTCTCCCGGACAAAATCGTGATGGTGGAGTATTGGATGTGAGAACACTCATTGCCGGCGCCGCAGTGGAAACGATTGCAATAGCAGATTCAACTCCGAAAGGATCTGAATATACCAAAGCGGGGACTTTCAAGATGGATATTCCCAAAGTCGTAGTACAAACCCGCGAACAGGCCGATGCCGCAAAAGCTGCTGCTAAAAAAGCTCAGGCAATTCCACCGGGTTTTGTTTCTCCGTGGAGTAAACCGGATAAGGGACAAACAGTACGGCTCGCGAAAGAAAGCGGAGCATTGCCTTCAACGTACATGCCGCGTTCAGCAGTTGAAACTCCGGCCGAAGTTCCAGGAAATAATCCGGAACAAGTCAGTTCCTGGATCAGTAAAAAAACTATGCTCATTATTGGAGCAGCAGCACTTGTAAGTGGCGTAGTCGGAACAGCCGTAGTGCATTCTCAAATGCAAAAAAAGGGGAATAACGACCAAACCGCTCGCACAATTCCTGTAGAAACCGCCACCGCCTCATCAGATTTCGTTCAGCCGACACCAACTGTTTTAGCATCATCTGCTCCGGCAGAAACATCCTCAGCTGAAATGCCGGACGCTTCTAATGGCGTAGGCGGCGGCCCGGTTGCCAGAAATCATCATAACAATCCAAAACCGCATTCAACAGCCGTCGCTCCGAAAACCAAACCGACCGGTTCCCCAGTTGCACCAAAAAAGAATTGTACGACCAAAGACGGAGTGATTGACCCCTGGTGCGACAAGGAATAAAAATCATTAATTAAAATGGTGGGCAAGGAGGGACTTGAACCCTCACATCATTGCTGATACACGATTTTGAGTCGTGCGCGTCTGCCAGTTCCGCCACTCGCCCGCACCATAAAAAACTTCACTGGAAGCGCAAATATAGTACGAACAAGCTGCCTATAAGTCAACAGGCTGTTTTGAACTATTCAACCTTCAGAGCGGCAAGCTCATTGTTGAAAATATATCTGGAATTGGCAAAACTGATGTAAAAAGCGAGGACGGTTTCCATCGACATACGATTGATTCTTCCCATGATGATGTCTTTGGTTTTTTGCGATAAATTACGGTATTTCGAAAGAAGCAGTTCCAGTTTATCCTTATCTCCTTTCTTTCCGAGTTCAATCGTTTTTTGTAAAAGTAAATCGATATATTTATTCTCGCCCATCTTAACAAGAGTGATCATGGCATAAATGCCGTTTTTATTATCTTTTGTGCAGAGTTTCTCCAAAAGCGTCTTTTCCCAGTAAAGATTCAAATGATCGATCAAAAACACTGCACACTCTTCCTCTTCGGGAGTTTTACATTTCAAAATCTCACCGATCTGTTTTAAAATTCCGGCTCTGTAATCTGGAAAATTCCACATTCCAACAATTGCCGAACTTCGCAGATATGGATCTCCGTTTGATAAAAATGGCTTCAAATAATTCACAATGCTGCGGTCATGAAAACTTGAAAGCGTTTCAAGGGTATACATCACGATCTGCTTGTCAGGATGATGGAGATTGAGCTCAAGAAACTGAATAATATCGTCGATCTCAAAATATTTCAGTGAAATAAGAATCTCCTCCTTGATGTAATGAGGCGTATTGCTGACAAACAATTTCTTGTAAGCGGACAATAACTGATGTTTAGTGAATGGATACTTTTTTGAAACTTTGACGTTCCTGAGCATATGATGAATCGTCTGGAGCGCCGAAAACTTCACTTTCTCGTTCGAGTCGCGCAGGCAGGGGATCAAATCCGCCAAGGTTTCGGGATTATTGATGATTCCCAGAGAGAAAATGGCCTCTTGTTTGATTTCCGAATCTAATGAAGGGCGCCTCAACAGCAAACGCAGCCAGTTCTCACCGAATTCAGATTTTTCAGCGACGAGATCAATGGCCTTCTTTTGAAGATAAATATTTTGGGAAAAGATATTTTCCTGAATTTTGCTGCGATACCCTTTACGTAATTTGAAAACAAAAAACCATACCAGCAAAGCCAGAGAAGTGATCACTGCCGTATTCACAATCGCTTCGAGTTTAAGATTGTAAGTATAAATAAGCATAAAAGCTGCGGCAATAAAAGTCGCCACGGCAACGGCCAGCTGATTAAACAAAAATGTAACGCCTGCGATCAAACGTTCGGGAATGAGTGAAACTGTTTGCGAGGCTGCAATCTGATAACAGGTGAAAAAAAGGGTGGTAAAAGTAAGGTAGACGATCACGGCACCGGTCACGTTCCATTGAAAGAAAAAGGCCAGTCCGATGGAAACAAGCAAGCTGGTGACAAACAAAAGCATCGTATTTAAAACACCGAAACGGAAAAGGATTTTTTTTACGAACAAAAGCGAAAGAGCAAACATGATGATGTTATCGGCAAAGAAGATTTTCCCCATCACCGGATTGATATCCTGCGGAGAAATATTTTGCATCAAAACGGTATTTTGTTTGAACTCAATAAAATTCTGCAAACAAATAAACATGACCGTTGCGATGGCAAGATACTTAAAAAGCGGCGTATGAATAATGTATTCAAAGCTTTCCTTAAGATCCTTTTTCAAATCGAGTTTTTCATTTTCACGTGTTTGATGAACGACAAGATCGGGTTGGGCCAATGCGGCTGATCTGACGAAACTGATGAGCGAAGCAACGACGATCAGCAGAATAGCGGGAATATAGCCCGAACCGACCTGGGCATCTATGGCATTAAAACTTGTAGAAAAATATGATCCGGCAATAAGACCCAATGAAGTCACCGCTGAAAGCAGAGGCAGAAAAGTTTTTGCGCGGATCGGTGTTACAAAATTTGCGGCAAATAAAATGCTTCCGACATCCAGAAAGGTATAAAAAAGCGAAGTGATAAAATAAAAATATACCGTCAAAAACCATTGATTGCCTTGAAGGTAAGGCAACAAGGAAAAAAACAGCGCAAAACCAAGCAGAACACTGGCAAAAATCTTCTGCTGGCGAAAACGGGTGGAAATGCCGACATAAAAAAGTGAAAACAAGCCGAAAAGCACGGACCGAACCATCAGAACAATCGGCAATACCTGCACACCGACGTTGTTGATGAAATTACTGAGCGACTCAATATACAAACAGATCACCAAAAAATAACAGACAAAGCCTGCCAAAAGCATGATCGTTTCATTGATGAGCCCTTTTTTGATGCGAATCTTCATAATTTTATGGAATCAGTGTGTGGCCCGTAAAAACACCGTTATTCTTAGTATTATACCAAAAAAACGACTTTTTAACAACTCGCTTCAGGTGAAAAAACAGCCCGTTTAAGGCTCCCAAACATCCGAAACGGACAATCTAACCTGTTTATGTTATACTGCCCGCATGAGTACTTTTTGCGACCAGACAGTTGTAGAGTTTATTGCCGGAAAAGGCGGAAACGGCGTAGTTCACTTTCGCCGTGAAAAATATATTGCCCGGGGCGGCCCGGACGGCGGCGACGGCGGAAACGGCGGAGCCATTATTTTAGTTGCAGACGACAACCAGAATACCCTCATCGATTTCAACACCAAAAAAGTTTTCCGGGCAGAAGACGGCGAAAACGGCAAAAAAGCCAACTCTTTCGGCAAAGAAGGTGAAGATATGATCTTAAAAATTCCTTCCGGTACGCTCATCAAAGATTCCAAGACCGGCGAAATTCTTGCCGACCTTAAAAAACACGGCCAAAAGTTCATGATCGCCCGTGGAGGACGCGGAGGCATGGGCAATTCTCATTTTAAAAGTTCCATTCATAAAGCTCCGCAATTTTCGGAAAACGGCGAAGGAGGGGAGCACCGGATAGTTTTGATGGAACTTCAGCTGGTTGCTGATGTAGGTATCATTGGATTTCCATCGGCGGGGAAGTCGACATTAATTTCCCGCATTTCCAACGCCAAACCAAAAATCGCGAACTATCCTTTCACCACATTGATTCCGAATTTGGGAGTCGTGGACATGAGAAGTTTTGATAAACGCCAGGATGGTTCTTTCGTGGTTGCGGACATTCCGGGTTTGATTGAAGGCGCACATGAAGGAAAAGGCCTGGGCCATGAATTCCTGCGCCACGTATCTCGCACAGAACTTTTGATTCACATGATCGACCCGACGCGCGGAAACCCGTCGGAAGATTACAAAATCATCAATCACGAACTGAAAGCTCACGATGAACGTTTGGCCGGGAAAGATCAGATCGTTGTGATCAACAAAATTGACGCCGTGGACGAAGACACGGTGAAAGAATATGAAAAACAGCTAGTGAAAGCGAATAAAGCCCTGAAAGGGAAAATCTTTAAAATTTCCGCCGTAGTCGGCACCGGATTAAAAGAGTTAATTTTTGAAGTCTTTAAACGCGTTCAGGAAAGACGAGCCAAACAGATCCAGTTTATTGAAAACACTACACAGACAGACGACCAGGGCGTGAATAAAAAACAAAATCCCGCTTTTGAATCTGAAGAAAAAGTTTTCCGTCCGCATGTCGAAAACCGCAAATTCACGGTAACATTCGTACGCACCAAACTTGAAGCGGAAAGCCAGAAACAACGCAAAATTTTTGACGTGACCGGATTCCGTATTGAACAGGTCGTCAAAATGACCGATCTGGACAATGAGGAAGGCATGGAGCGCGTCTTCCATTTTTTACAAAAAATGGGAATAATCCGGGAAATCAAACGCCTCGGCGGCACAGCGGGAGACAGAATCCGCATCGCTGGCAAAAACTTTAAAATGCGCTAAAAAAATATAACCATGAAAATCATCGTCGGACTCGGCAATCCCGGAAAAGAATATGAAAACAGCCGCCACAATGCTGGGTGGGCGGTACTCGATGAACTTCATAAAGAACTTGGCGCCGAAAATTTCAAGGAAGAAAAAAAGTTCAAGGCGCTGATTAGCACGGCAAATTTTAACGGTGAAAAACTGGTGCTCGTCAAGCCCCTGACGTTCATGAACCTTTCGGGCGAAGCAGTCCAGCCGATTGCTGCTTTTTATAAAGTGCCGCCAGAAGACATCTTTTGTATTTACGATGACCTTGATACGCCTTTTGGTTCGATCAGAATCCGCACGAAGGGCGGTCCCGGAACCCACAACGGCATGAAATCCATGGTCCAACTGTTGGGTGAAAATTTTCCGCGTCTGCGCGTAGGCATAGAAAGCCGCGGCACCACTTCGGCCCTTGAACACGAAACCACTGCATTTGTCCTGGGAAAATTCAATAAAGAAGAGACCTCAACCTTCAAATCAATGGTCAAAAAATCCGTTCAGGCAATAAAAACCTGGATAACCGATGGTATCGATGCGTCAATGAACGCCTTCAACAGCTGAAAATCCAAAAAACCTTGACCTCTCTGCCAAATCAGGTAAGATCGCGACCTGCTTTTTAACATGAAACTATGTTTGCAAATCCACAGCTCACTCCTGAAGATCAAAACGATGAACAACCAGCCGAAAGTGTCTTTGAAAGCGCTAAAGGCATGAACGCACATCAACTGTTGGCTATTGAGACAGCTGTGAATGCCATGCGCCAATTACACAGCCTTGGAGAGCCGGAATGCGTACCAAAAAATGAAAACGCTAGTGAATACGAAGTGCCCGGCCCGGTAGTTTTTCTTGAAAATGTTGTACTCCAGGCGGAACTGAATAAACAAACCGAGCGATTGAACTGATTTCTGCTTGTTGACTGCTGAAACGGAAGCAACTACTATAAACTGCCGATATATAAATAATTGAAGATGTCCAAACGAAAAAATAACAATATGGGGCTGGACAATGACGGACTTCCTGCAGAAGGCTTCGTGGATGTAGAACCCTCAACCGCCAAAGTTCCTTCAGATATTTTTGACCAGAAAACCAGACGCTTGCCAGTAATTGAAATGACCGATGGTGAAAAACCAGCTTCTGTTAAGCCTAAAGGCCCCGAAGAAGAAAAATTGGTTCTTGATTTATCCGATCTGGAGCAAGTTTCAGAAAAAGCTGCGGAAACTCTCCCGGCACGTACTGAGGAAATTATCGCCGTATTGGAAGAACAATGCGCAACCGCAGACACAAATACGGGATGTGACAACAAGGCCGAAATCCAGATCCAAACCGATCGCAGGCAAACAATCAAGGAGCTTAAAAATGCTGTACAAGGGCCATCAGGGACAGTTACAATTCCTCCTCCGACCCTTCATTCTCCGGAAACCAAACCTGCCGGTGAACCTAAATCCAAAGAATAGCTTGATTTTTGAGCCAAAATTCATTAACTTAACAGAGCAAATTTTTATAAAAACTCTATGTTCGCAGTTGTAGAAATCGGTGGCCGCCAATACAAGGTCACTCAAAACGATAAAATCGACGTTGAACTCTTGGAGACTGAAGAAGGAAAAACCATGACGTTCGATAAAGTTCTGCTCGTTTCGGATAACGACAAAGACGCCAATATCGGTATGCCTTACGTCAAAGGAGCATCGGTTGAAGCAAAGGTCGTTAAACACTTCAAAGGTGAAAAAATCCGCGTTTTCAAATTCACGCCAAAAAAGCGTTACAAGAAAACCCAGGGTCACCGCCAGAACTACACCCAGCTCGAAATCACCGGAATCACGGCTTAATTCAAGCCTTTTCCGATTCCAGGCCGTCGAGCACACGCTGTAAATCCAAAGGGAGAGAAGATTCAAACTCTCCTTTTTTTGTAGTGCCCGGCAAAGTGAAGGAAAGATATGCCGCATGCAAAAACTGACGCTTAAGCCCGAACTGCCTTTCAAAGAGATGGTTCACTTTGGCGCGGCCATACGTTGCATCTCCGACGAGCGGAAAACCGATCGCCGCAAAATGCACGCGGATTTGGTGCGTTCGTCCCGTCAGTAAATAAATCTTTATATAAGTATAGCCCTCAAGATAACGCGCAACCTCATATTTGGTCACGGCTTCTTTGGAAGTTTTTCCTTGCATCACGGCCATTTTTTTTCGGTCCTGCAGACTTCTGCCGATCGGAGCTTCGATCGTTCCCTTTTCGGGTTCAAGTTTACCGGAAACCAGAGCGTAATAAATTTTCACGACCTCCTTTTTCTGAAATTGATCCATGAGCATCTGCTGTGCTTTATCATTTTTGGCAACAACCAGAAGTCCGGAAGTGTCTTTATCCAAACGGTGAACAATGCCGGGGCGCAAAGTTCCTCCAATCCCACCCAGAGAATCCTTACTGTGATGAAGAATCGCATTCACAAGGCTGTCATCGCTGTGCGAACCGTGCGTACCAGGATGGACGACCAGCCCGGCCGGTTTATCGATAACAAGAATATTCTTGTCTTCATAAACAATATTCAGAGGAATATCTTTGGCTTCAAGGGTGAGTTCCTGCAAAGCCGGGAACCGGACATCCAATTTGTCTCCCGCCTGAACTTTTTGACTCGATTTGACTGTTTTTCCGTTCAGTTTCACGAAACCTTTCTCCAGAAGATTCTGAAAATAGTTCCGGGTATGGTCAGGAAAAAGCTGAGTCAGAACCTTATCCAGACGCAAACCCGCGTATTGTTCATCAACGATCATAAATGGAAACTAACGTAAACAGGAATATGGCATAGCAGCCATTGAAAATCAAGCCTGGATTTGTTAATGTGCACACGCTTTACTTTGAAACTATGCCAAAAAAACCTACAAAAGGCACCTTGGAAATCAAATCCAACCTCGCGCAAATGCTTAAGGGAGGGGTCATTATGGACGTGACCAACGCTGACCAGGCCAGGATTGCGGAAAAAGCCGGAGCAGTGGCGGTAATGGCACTGGAGCGTGTACCAGCGGACATCCGCGCGCAGGGTGGCGTCGCCCGCATGAGCGATCCCAAGCTGATCAAGGAGATTCAGGCAGCGGTTTCAATTCCAGTAATGGCAAAAGTGAGGATCGGCCATATTGTTGAAGCTCAGATCTTGGAGGCGTTGAAAGTGGATTTTATTGATGAAAGCGAAGTTTTGACGCCAGCCGACACCAGACACATCAACAAAAGCGGATTCACTGTTCCCTTTGTATGTGGCGCCACAAACCTGGGGGAAGCATTACGAAGAATTCAGGAAGGCGCCGCCATGATTCGAACCAAAGGTGAAGCCGGAACAGGAGACGTGATCGAAGCCGTGCGCCATATGCGCAAAATTCTCGGAGAAATAGCATCATTGAAAAAAATGTCCGAAGTTCAGTTAAAAAAATATGCAGTTCAAGAACGGCTGGATCTTGAGTTATTAAAAAAAGTCCGGACAGCAGGTAAGTTACCGGTAGTAAACTTTGCCGCAGGCGGCCTGGCGACTCCGGCTGATGCAGCATTCCTTATGCAAATCGGCGCCGAAGGAGTCTTTGTAGGATCGGGAATTTTCAAATCAAAAAATCCTGCAAAACGCGCACGCGCCATCGTACTCGCAACCATGTACTACAACGATCCTGCCAAACTCGCTGAGGTTTCGGAAGATTTGGAAGAACCGATGTTCGGCATTCAGGCACACCAGGTAGAAACTCGTCTCCAAGAACGTGGCAAAAACCTCTAAAACTATCGGCATTGTAGCTTTCCAGGGCGGAGTCATTGAACACAAAAAAATCGTTCAAGAGCTTGGTCACCGGGTTATTGAAGTACGCGAACCGAAAGATCTTTCATCATGCGAGGCATTCATTATTCCGGGCGGTGAAAGTACCACCATCGGTTTTTTTATTGAACAGACCGGCATCGGCAAAGAACTCATCAAACGCGCGGCTGCCGGAACGCCCATCATTGGAACCTGCGCAGGAGCCATCGTTCTGGCCAAAAATATCAATTCAAACATTATCCCGCCGCACCTGGGTCTTTTGGATATCACCATCAGACGCAATGCTTACGGGCAGCAGATTGACAGTTTTTACGCCGACCTGCAGATTCCATCACTCAAAATTAACAACCTCCATGCTGCATTCATTCGGGCTCCAATCATTGAAAAAACCGGAACCGAAGTGAAAATCCTCGCACGGCACGGCAAAGAAATCGTCCTGGTCCAGCAAGGAAAAATTCTGGCTGCAACCTTCCACGCCGAACTTCGCGCAGACCCACGGCTGCACGAATATTTCATCTCACTCATCTGAGTTTTCAGCTTCAACCCGCTTTAAAATTTCTTTTAATTGATCGAGTTCTGAAACGACCTGGTCTTTTGAATCAAAAGGAACGTCCTTTCTCATAACATAGTCGTAATAACCGTCAGGACTCAAACCTTTTTCGATGACTTCATATCCCAAAGGCATCAAAGCTGCCCTCAAATTGATGGTGAGAAAAAGATCTTCAATAATTTCTTCCGGTTCAGGTTGTTCTAAAACATCGGGAGATTTTGAATTACCGAGATTGCTATGTGAACATACCTCAATGCCATTATGCAAAACATAAATAGGGTATCCGCTGAAAATCAAAAATATACTTTTATCATCAACTTCCTGAACGGCTTCTCCAAAACGTTCTTGAGCTGCACTTACAAAGGATTTCTGCAAAGGTTCACGGCTTTCACGAATTGATCTTCGTTCAGCCATACGATAAAACTCTCTGCTGCCTTCCGCTTCATCAGGCGGGACAACAGCATCCGAAGGAGCCGGAGGGATACTGGAAATACGCGGAAGTGCAACGACATGATCAACCTCAGTAATAGCAGGAACTCCATCTTCAGACGTACGATCGGCGTCAATGAGGGTTACACGACTTTTTACTTCTTCAGAAGGTCCGCCGGACATAAAAACGAATTAAAAAATACTGGCTTTTAGATATACCATATCCCTACTTTTTTGCAAATTATGACATTGTAAAAAGACGATTTTTTGCTTATGATGATTTCGTTCTTAACGTTTCTGTAATGCCTCAAAAACCCGATTCACAGCAAATCAACCGGCTCATCAAGCGCGGTACCGTCGAAGTCCAGGTCAAAGCCGATCTTGAAAAAAAACTTCTTTCAGGAAAAAAGCTCAACATTAAGTTCGGCATCGACCCAACGGGAAGCGATCTTCATCTGGGTCACATGGTTGTCGTCCGCAAACTCCGAGAATTCCAGGAACTCGGACACAACATTCAATTGCTCTTCGGAAACTTTACCGGCCAAATCGGCGACCCCACCGGCAAGAGCGAAACCCGCACGCTGCGCACACAGGCTGAACTCGAAAAAAACGCCAAACATTATTTGAGCCAGGTCAAAACTTTTCTTGATGTCGACAAGATCCAGGTAAGCTGGAATGCCGATTGGCTAAGTCCGCTGACCTTCGCCGATGTCATCAAACTTGCTTCCAATTTTACGGTCGCGCAAATGCTCGAACGCGACATGTTCCAGGAACGCATGAAAGCCAAGGCACCGATCTCTATGCATGAATTTTTTTATCCGTTGATGCAGGGCTACGATTCCGTGGCATTGAAATCTGATGTTGAATTGGGGGCGACCGAACAAACTTTCAATTTACTGGCGGGCCGAGTGCTGCAAAAAGCTTACGGCCAAACGCCCCAGGATATTATGACTGTTCCGATTCTGGTTGGAACCGACGGTAAAATGAAAATGGGCAAAACTACCGGCAACTATATCGGCGTCAATGAATCCGCCAACGAAATGTTCGGCAAAGTCATGTCCATTCCCGATGACGTTATCGTCAGCTACTTTGAACTTGCCACGAGCGTGAATGACAAAAAAATCGTTGAAGTCGTCAATGCGCTGGCTCACGGAGAAAACCCACGTAACCTGAAAATGGAACTCGCGCGCCAAATCGTCACCGAATATCATGACGCCAAGTCGGCGCAGGAAGCAGAGCAGGAATTCATCAATATCTTCAGTAAAAAAGAGCTGCCGCAGGATATTGAAAAAATGACTCTGGATTTTTCCACATGCAACAATAAACCTGTCACCGACATTTTAGTCTACGCGGAATTAGCTTCGTCAAAAGGCGAAGCCAGAAGGCTCGTTGAAGGCGGTGGGGTAAAAATTGACGGAGAAAAAATCAGCGACATCAATCAGCCCGTGGATCTCACGAAAGAAAAACTCATCCAGGTGGGAAAAAGGAAATTTAAAAAAATCATCGGAAAATAAACAAGATCAAGAGCTGAAAACAAAATCGCCGTAACCTGAAGAACATGAGCCTGAACCTTTCCCTACAAAAAGTTCTCCACACCAATAAAGAGCATATCACCAAGCTCGAAGAGCTCGGCGTGAAAACCGTCCGTGATCTGGTGCTTTATTTTCCGCGTATCTATGTCGATAAAAGCGCCTACACCAACATCGCCGATCTGAAAACCGATGAAGTGAATAATGTCATCGGCACGATCAGCAACCTTTTCCATAAACGGACAAAAAACGGCAAACAATTGACCAAATGTCTGCTCAGTGACGATACAGGTTCCGTGGAAGTGATCTGGTTCAACCAGTCGTACCTGAAGCGCTTGCTCAAAAACGGCCAGGAGATCATTCTCTCAGGAAAAGCGAAATTCAATCTCGGCAAAATGACGCTCCAAAGTCCGTCGTTTGAAGAACAGAAAAAAGAACAAACGCATATCGGAAGAATTGTCCCGGTTTATCACGAAACCGCAGGCTTAAGTTCCAAATGGCTGCGCGAAAAAATCCAGCCGGTCATCAAAGACTGGTCCAAACAGTTCAAAGAGTACATGCCGAAGGAAATTCTGGATGAATATAAATTAATGCCTTACCAAAAGGCCATTGCCGAAGTTCACTTTCCATCCGACGAAATAACGTTGGAAGAAGCCAAAAAGCGCCTCAGCTTTGACGAACTATTTTTGCTCCAGACCAAAGCGCTCCAAAAAAAATGGCACTGGCAGAACATTGCCGTGCATGATCAAAAAGTCCTGCCGCGCCACGAGGTCTTGTCCGAATTTTTCAGCAAACTTCCTTTTGAACTTACCGGCGCGCAGCTCCGCACCATCGAAGAAATTTTCAACGACCTCAACAAACCTTATCCCATGTCGCGCCTGCTTCAGGGAGATGTAGGTTCGGGAAAAACCGTGGTCGCAGCTGCCGCAATTTTAAATACGGTCAAAAACGGCTACCAGGCTGCGCTCATGGCACCCACTGAAATTCTGGCGAAACAGCATTATCATACAATTTTCAAAATGCTGAAGCCGTTTGGTTTGAATATCCAGTTCATTGCCGGAAGCACTCCGCAAAGTATTAAGGATGACGTCACGCTCCAGCTCAAAAACGGAACAGTGGATGTTGTGATCGGAACGCACGCCATCATTCAGGAAACTATCGGCTTTAAAAAACTCGGACTTGCCGTCATCGATGAACAGCACCGTTTTGGAGTGAAACAGCGCGACATTTTAAAATCACAGGGCAGCCCTCATCTCTTAAGTCTTTCGGCAACTCCAATCCCGCGTACGTTGGCCATGACGATTTATGGAGACCAGGATCTTTCCGTCATCGATGAAATGCCCAAGGGCCGCCAGCAGATCATCACTCGCATCGTTCCGGAAAAAAAACGACTGGACGGTTACAAATGGATTGATGAACAGGTCAAAAAAGGACGGCAGGCTTTTATCATCTGTCCGCTCATTGATGAATCTGATGTGCTTGAAGTGAAATCAGCGATCCAGGAGTACGAATATCTCCAGGAGCATATTTTTACAAAACTAAAAGTTGGCCTCCTTCACGGAAAAATGAAACCGAAAGACAAAGAAGATGTCATGAATCTTTTTTCACAAAACAAAATCAATATTCTTGTCTCAACATCTGTGATCGAAGTGGGGATTGATGTTCCGAACGCGTCCATTATGGTGATTGAAGCAGCCGAAAGATTCGGACTTTCACAACTCCACCAGTTCCGCGGCCGTGTGGGAAGAGGTGAGTATCAATCCTACTGTTTTCTCTTCATGAAAAAATCCGGGCAGGAAACAAGTAAGCGTCTGCAGGCCATGGTTGATTTTTCCAGCGGCTTCAAACTTGCCGAAATCGACCTGCAAATCCGCGGTGCCGGAGAAATTTACGGCGTGAAACAAAGCGGAATTCCAGACCTCAAAATGGCGTCACTCACGGATTCGTTCACCATCAGCCTCGCAAGACAGGCGGCGCAGGAAATTATCAATAAAGACCCGGAACTCACGAATTATCCAATGATCAAAGCCAAATTGGACGAACTCGGCGAGGTATTTGTAAAAGATTAAGTTTTTCTCTAGAATAAGAGCAATTATGCCCACAAAATCTATCAAAAAAACCGAGCGCACGGCTGCCGCTAAGGCGGCACGTAGATTCTATAGCAAGGAGACGCGAGGGCGCAGGCGTGTGGCTCTGCCACCGCCGGAGCGTAATAAAAAAGCGGTTGCCATCATTTGTGGCGGTCCTTCAGCCGAACGCGGCATTTCATTAAATTCCGCTCGGT
The DNA here is from genome assembly GCA_003153355.1 of Candidatus Peregrinibacteria bacterium. Taxonomy (GTDB): domain Bacteria; phylum Patescibacteriota; class Gracilibacteria; order UBA1369; family UBA1369; genus PALSA-1335. The sequence goes on along the minus strand of PLYH01000006.1, from coordinate 76,241 downwards.
CTCTTTTTGATAATCTCGATCCTGAAAAATACGAACTTACCTTATTATACGTAAACCCGAAGCTGCAATTTTTTCAAATCAACGAAACGGAAATCTACTCGAACACGCCGCTGGATTTTGATTACAAACTCAAAAACAGCAAAAAAATCCTCAACAAAATCCGGTTAGCCAAACTCCTGAAAAAAACAGACATAGTATTCCCTGCGATTCACGGAACTTACGGAGAAGACGGTCAACTCCAGACTTTATTGGAAAAAATGGGAGTACCATATCTTGGTTCAAGTCCTCGGGCGTGTCTAAATACGGCTAACAAACGGCTCTGCCAGGAAGTTCTGAAAAAACACGGTTTTTTTACGGTCGGAAATTATGTGCTGAAAAAAGGAAGTAAACTTCCCAATTTATCAAAAGCCGGCAACGACGGACGCGGATGGGTAGCAAAACCGCTGCACGGAGGTTCAAGCATCGGAGTCCAATACATAAAGGATCCGAAAGAACTCAAAACAAAACTTCAGGAAGTTTTTAAACATGAAGATCAGGCCATTATTGAACCTGAAGTCAGCGGCCGTGAGTTTACTATTATCGTTCTGGAAAACAGCCTAGGCGAAGCCGTATCATTAATGCCAACGGAAATTGAACTCCGCAAAGAAGACCGTTTCTTTGATTACCGCAAAAAATATCTTCCGACTTCCGAAACCCGTTACCATACGCCAGCGCGCTTTGATCAGAAAACTACCGAAAAAATAAGAACACAGGCGGCTCATGCTTTCAAAAGTTTAGGGATGAACGATTTTGGACGGCTTGACGGCTGGATTTTGGAAAACGGCACTATTTGGTTCAGTGACGTGAATGCTGTAAGCGGGATGGAACAAAACAGTTTCCTGTTTCAGCAGGCTGCTCTGCTGGGCTTAAGCCACAGACAACTTTTAGATTACATTATCAATAAAAAAATCAGTGATTCAAAACGCTCCCATGACAGCCGCGAAGAAATCCCTGTTATCTTCGGCGGCAATACAGCTGAGCGTCAGGTTTCCGTCATGAGCGGAACAAACGTCTGGATGAAACTTAAATCCAGCAAAAAATACAAACCGGTTCCGTTATTTCTTTCTTTCGACCAGAAAATTTTTTACATTCCGCAGTTCCTTTGCCTGCAGCATACGGTTGAAGAGATTGAGGAAAAAATTAAACTTCTCAAAAATAATCACCATTTCGAAGCCATTGAAAAAGAACGCGACCGGATTTTAAAAGAGCTTAAAATAGACAAAAAGCAGGTCGAAGAACCCCTCTTTGTCCCGCGCCAAACCTCCATCGAATCCATTTCGAAAGATTATGGATTCCTGTTCTTGGGTTTACATGGCGGAGCAGGGGAGAACGGAACATTCCAGGCCATGCTCGATCACATTCGTCTTCCGTATAATGGTCCAGGTGCGAAATCCTCGGCGCTGTGCATGGATAAATTTGAAACCGGGCAGAGGATTGAACAAGCCAAAATTCCGGGGGTAAAGATCGCAAAAAAATATTTGATGGCAATAGACGAAGACCCGGAAAAAACATGGAAGAAATTGCGGGAGAAAAAATTCTCACCATCAATAATCCTAAAACCGCGAGGGGACGGCTGTTCCTCCGGAGTCATCCGCATCAACAACGATGAACAGTTCAAAAAAGCTGTTCAGTTCTTCCGCAGCGGTAATCCGTGCATTCCCGCACGGGCTATTCACGAATACCATGGACAAATCGATTTACCGAACAAAAAGCTGAACGAAATTTTAATCGAAGATTTTATCGAGACCGACAAAGTAACGCTGGAAAATCTGAAAATTCACTGGAAAAGACGCAGCGACTTGATTGAAATAACCGTCGGTTTCCTTGGAGAAAAAAATAAACTTCTTGTCATGTCGCCAAGCCAGACCATAGCCAATATGGAAACCTTAAGTCTGGAGGAAAAATTTATGGGCGGAACTGGAATCAATCTAATCCCACCTCCTGGACAATATGTCAAACCTGCTGTTATAAAAAAAGTTCAGCAAAGACTTAAAAAAACTGCTGAAGTGTTAAAAATTGAAGGTTACACGCGCATGGACTGTTTCATGAACCGCAAAACCGGTGAACTCATCATTATTGAAGCAAACACTTTGCCGGCACTGACACCATCGACAACATTTTTCCAGCAGGCGGCAACTTTACCAAAACCTTTAAACCCAAGACAGCTTTTGGAAAAAATTATCGAAATTGGCAAAAAGCGTTTTTAAAATAAAAATCAAAACGGATAAAACCCTGGAAATTTATACAAAACGCCTAAAATCGAAAGTTTTCAAGTAAGGTGATTATAAAGGCAAAATCAGACCAAACCTTATTTACCCACCTTTATTATTTGCACAAGATATATTGTGCAAAATACAAGAAAGGACATAAACAGATACAAATTCATCCCCATTACTCCTCCACTCCATTCATTTAGAAACTTTTTCTATATTCGATCGTTCTAATCATTGAATTACCTTTTCAGGCAATGTAAAAATGAATTTTCTGATCATTGACTTTTTAATCATATATAGTATAATGCAAAGCTCTTTTCGATTTATGTTTTTGGGGTGTTCTCAAAGATACCCATAAAGGCATAACGCGAAGAGTGTGTTCCTTAGCAATAAGCTTAAAGTTTACGGAAAAAAGCCGGTATAAACCCCAACAACGAAGGGACTCTGTTTATGCGTTTCTCTCAAAAAAATCTTGCAGTGGTGGCGACGGCGACGGTTACGCTGATCATCGGCTGCGTGGGCGAACCGTTCACTACTGCCACTTCGAGTGACGGAGGAGCGGGTTCGTCCGGTACGAGCAGCGGTCAAACGACCGCAGGCACGGGCGGCACGACTCAATCCGGATCCAGTGGAACCCACAGCGGCGGTTCCACCTCGGGATCGGGCGGCTCGTCTGGTCACACGTCCGGATCGAGCGGCATGACGGCATCTTCGGGAAGCAGCGGCTCCGGAGGTACTGGCGGAAGCGGAGGACTCGGCGGCAACGGAGGTGCAGGCCAGAGCGGCTCGGGGGGCATGACGGCTTCCTCGGGCAGCAGCGGCTCCGGCGGCATGGATGGAGGAGTTCTGATGTGTGGCATGTCCGGGACGGTCGTCTTCGATCCGACCATGTCGTGCTACAAGGTGTGTCTGTTCGATGGCTCGAACTGCGTCCCCGCACCCGAATCCTCGACCAACGACGCAACGTGCCAGACCGGCACCTGCGCCAACACGCCCATGAGCGGGTACGAGGATATCCTGTGGGTGAAGCAGACCATGAACAGTGGCCTCTTCACCACGGCTTCGAATCCTCTCGCTTTCAAGGCACGGTGTTCTTCTCACACGTCTGCGGTTCCGCCGACGCGTGATCAGCTCCAAGGAGAGCTCGCTCTGCCCGGATGGTTCGGAGCCAACGCCTCGAACGTCGGCAACAGCTACACTCTCTCGGCTCCGTCGTGTGCCGGAAGCAGTGTGACTTACCGTATCAAGTACTGATCGGGTCATTCTTACCTTATCAACCTTAAACTTTTTAGCTTTGCCGAAAGGAATACGCCAAGCGCTCCGGGTTCATGAAAAAACTCCGGAGCGCTCTTGCTATACCCCAAAAACTTAATACAAAGGTTTCAAATTATATTCTGGATTCTTTTCAATATATTTTATAAGAGTTGAAAGTGTAAAACTTTTTACGCCTTCCTTTTGAAATTCCATTGCAAGAGCATGCGCATAATCAGGCCTTGCAAGAGCAGCGTTCATTAAATTAATTCTTCCTGGAACGGAACCTAAGTCTCCATAAGGAGTATTTTCTGAAGGCTCTCCTTTCTTCAAAATATCAAAAAACCCTTTAAACATTGTAAGAAAGGGTTCTTGCGTTAAAGATACTTTGTTCAGACTTGTCCCAATGCCCTGTAAAAGATTTTCAGCCATGCTTGCCATATCTGGTTCCTTCAAAGCTGCATTCATGTCCACCTCAGAACTCGTTTCATTTTTACGGAACCAGTCATTCATCAAATAATCCAAAAACATCTGATTTGAACCGCTCCTTAGATCAAATTTTTTAAAAGAAAAAGGCTGGTCTTTTTTATATTTATCATAAAAAATAAACTTCGCATCATCCAAAGTTTTTGAACCCTTTTTGGGAACAATTTTCATCGTCACTTCAAAATCATTGTTGGGATAAGAAAAAATATACCTGTCCGTAGCCGCATCATAACTTTTCATGGCCAGACCTCCAGCTTCCAACCCTACAGCTTGCGCCGAATTCAGCGACGGCCCTTTATTTAACGTATCTGCACTCCCCCCTTGATAAACAGCTGACTGTTGCTGCTGCATCGCCTCCTTAAAAAAAGGATCTTTCTTCAGCTCATCATCAAGCATCTTGTTCCAGTCTTCTTCATCAATGTCTTTGTTTTCATCCAAAGCTTTCTGAGCTTTCTCGATCATCCTGCTGTTGCGGGCTTCCAACTTTTTTTCTGCGGTAAAGGCGACTTCCATGTCATCAATAATATCCTCGAAGAGCTTATGCGCTGCCGTAACCTCTGCATCTTTCAAACCCGATTCGAGCACGAATTTCTGGAAAAGCTGTTCACGTTTCGGATCACCAGGCTTCAACCCCGAATACGCCAACAAATCTTCCTGATGATTTTCAATAAATTTCAAGGTCTTTCGATTCAATGCTTTAAAATCATCTTCCTGCTGAGCGTCAGAAGAAGCCTTGGGCAATGAATCCTTTTGAAATTTGCGGAGACGGGAACCAATAATTTCATTGCGCCGGGCTTCAACAAAAGCCTTCGCCCTGTCCAAAACATAATCTTTCAAATTAGGAAATTTTTTCTGGAGGTCTGAACTTGAGTCCCAATTTGATTTCCATTTTTCATAATGAACGCGGAAAACTTTAGGCTTAAAAATGACCTCGGTCATCGTGAGACGGAGAGCTTCCTGATCTTCCGGCGTCGATGCTTTATCCAAAACACATTGATCAACGGTGTCGCAATAGGCTTTCTGCTCTTCATCGTTCAAACAGCAACTTTCATCATCCTGGGGCAGACCGGGCTTTTCCTCTTTTTTATAGGTTACCGCCTGAACCTGAAGCGAAAGCAAATCCGTCCTTTCCCTAAGCTTCACCTTACGTTCATCGATGGCCCGAATAGCTTCGAACTGCTTATTCCGTTTCATTCCTTCAATAAATTCCAGCGAAGGATTATCCAGATGGTGGCGCAGAACCACATTCATAGCCACTTCGTTGTCCAAAGGTTTTGGGACTTCAGCTTTTTCCGGCATAGATAACATCGATTAAACAATCTTTTTATTATAGCACAAAGCCGATTTTCTTCCCAGTTGAACATGGTGAGTATACACTCACCTATGTATCTATAACTTCCGCATGTCAAAAAAAACTCAAAAAATACCTCTATATATAAGTAGAGTCAGCGCCGGGTTCCCCTCCCCGGCCGACGATTTTCTGGAAAAAAACCTTGACCTGAACACCTATCTTATAAAGCATCCGACCGCCACATTTTTTGTGAGGGTTCAGGGCGATTCCATGATCAACGGCGGCATCCGGTCCGGAGACATTTTAATCGTGGACCGTTCGCTCGAAAAAACCAATAACAAAATTGTGATCGCGCTCATCAACGGCGAATTTACAGTCAAACGCATCAAGAAAAACGGCGATAAAGTGTGGCTTATGGCCGAAAACCCGCGCTACCGTCCGATTGAAATAAATTCAAATATGGAGTTTGAAATCTGGGGCGTCGTCACGCACGTTATTCATTCCACTCAGCATGAATCAGCCTAAACTTTTCGGACTCGTTGATTGCAACAATTTTTACGCATCCTGCGAGCGTGTTTTTAAACCGAAATTGCGCGGGAAGCCGATCATCGTGCTTTCCAACAACGACGGCTGCGTCATAGCAAGGTCCAACGAAGCAAAAACCGTGGGAATTACCATGGCTCAGCCATATTTTGAATGTAAAAAGTTGGTCAAAAAATATAATATCGCGGTTTTTTCATCCAACTTTTCTTTATATGGAGACTTCTCGAACCGAATCATGAACATCCTGGAAAACTTTACAACTGATCTGGAAATTTATTCAGTGGATGAAGCCTTTCTGGATCTGACCAGCATGCCGGTTAAAGACATTATCGCCTATGCCCAAACCATCCGGAAAACCGTAAAAGATTGGACGGGCATACCGGTTTCCATCGGTATAGGCCCGACAAAAACCCTGACCAAACTCGCCAATAAAATCGCCAAGAAAAATCCCGGGCATAATGGAGTTTTCAATATCACCGATTGTCCGGATATCGATCAGATTTTAGAAAAAATTGACGTGGGAGAAGTTTGGGGAATCGGCTGGAAACTCAGAAAATTTTTACACCAATACAACATTAAAAATGTACTCCAGCTCAAAAATACCGATGACGAATGGGTCAAAAAACATATGGCTATAAACGGACTAAGGACGGTATTGGAGTTACGGGGCATTCCCAAAATCGAAATGGCCGAGGTTGAAGAAGCCCAGAAAAGTATCATTACTTCACGGTCGTTTCGTCATCCGGTCACGACCCTGCAGCCTTTAAAAGAAGCTGTAGCAACTTTTACGAGCCGCACTACGGAAAAACTCCGTGAACAAGGCTGCGTCGCCTCGCATATTCAGGTATATATCAGCACCGGATATCACCAGCAGGGAGCAATGTACCGCGAAAGCAAAGGGAAAGAACTTCCCTACCCCACCGCTTACACCGGAGATTTTATCGCGGTCGCTCATGAATGCCTGAAAAACATCTTCAAATGGGGCTATGGATACAAAAAGGCCGGCGTTATTTTGACTGGCATTGTCCCTAAACGGCATCAGCAGCTGGATTTATTCACTCCGCTCCAGAATTATGAAAAGAAAAACAAACTCATGGAAATCATGGATCAGACGAACTGGCGCTGGGGCAGCGAAACCCTTCAATACGGAGCAACCGGCATAAACAGGAAGTGGAGCTATCGCCAGGAAAAACGCTCACCGAACTACACCACTCAATGGGATCAGATTTTAACGATCCGCATCTGAAAAAATCTCAAGATAAGCACTACTCAAAAGCCTTAAAATAAGGTATAATAAAAAGAATAATTTTGTAGTGTTTATGGCTGATCCAAAACAAAAACTCAACGAGAATCCATCCGACCAGAATAAAAAAGTTCCGGATGTCCTTAAATTGGGACAAATCAAAGCATCGGAAATCGCTCCTCAAATCGCCGCGGAAAAAACCGACGTCAAAAAAGAGACCACGAAAGGAACATCGGAAATCAAACGCGAAGTGCTTCAGATGGAGATCAATCCGGACAAAGACACTCCCTTAAAAATCGACAAACTCGACGTTCAGAAAGGACTGGAAACCAAAGAACAAAGAGAAGGGTTTAACATGCTCGAAGCCGTAACAGGTACGACGCTTTTAGCCATGATTTTTGACCAGGGAATCAAAAAAGAAGCGCTGAAACCTTTCGAAAATATTTCAAGCATTGGAGGGCCACTATTAGCCAAGCTCAATCCTGCCGAAAAAATTTCGCTCAAGAAACTCCAGGAAATTGCGTCAAAGCCGGGTTCAGCTCTCTATGCAGCAATGAAAGAACGCTGGGATAAGCTTGTTGACCGCGGCAATGAAATTTACGAAGGAGCAAAAAAAATCAAAGAAAACTTTAATTCGCCTCAGCAAAAACCTGCCGAGGTTCCAGCAAACCAAGAAAAACCGAAAACTTTCTGGGAAAATGCAACGAAGTGGATGGGAGAACATAAAATTCTTACGGCAGGTATCGCCATAGCCGGCTCTTACGGCGCATACAGGATGTTGAAATGGATGTTCTCGTCCAAGGATAAAAACGGTGATGAGAAAGAAGAATCAGGAGAAAAAAAAGAGTCCTGGTTCGACAAAATTCTTGGGAATAAATGGGTCAGTCGTCTAAAATGGACGCTCGGCATCGGCACCGGTATTTTTGTCCTCGGACGTTTGATCGGCAGTGAAGACGTTGGCAAATGGATAAAAGACAAACTTGGCATCGACATTACCGGCAACCGCTTGAGCCAGTTCGTTATGCTGCTTTCTGAATTCAAATTTATCGAGGCTTTTAAAGTTTTGATCTCCGGACCTGATGAAAATTTGAGCGTTCACCGTAGTATGGCAGAAAAAATCAGCAAAGAGATGGGCACTACAATCAAACCGGAAACCCTGAAAGAAATTGGCGGCATCAAATACGACGAGTTTATGTCCACAATCGCCGAAGGAAAATCGGCTATCTCAGGCATACTCGGAAAAATCCCTGGACTGAACATTTTTGTAGGAAGTGCTGAAACCGCAGAGCAGGAAAAAGTTCTTCGTGCATATTTTGAAAAACACGCGGACGAAATAAAACGTTTTAAAAACTCCACCACGACCGTTGACCAGGTTCTGACAAATCTGGATGCTGAATCTGAAGGGAAAACTGTATTATCGCCAGAAATAGCTGCAATCAGTGCGGATATTGAAAAACTTCCGCCAACAGTCAAACCGGCGGTTCTGGAAATGCAAAAGGATATGACGAGAGTATTCCCTGCCGAAGGGATCAAGGAAGTCCTCACCAATTGCAAAAAAAACAGCATCGACACAAAAAAACTTGAAACTCTCTACGCACAATTAAAACAAGCCATTGCTGAATGGCAGGATGCGATCAAAAAATGCAAAAGCGAAAGTGATCTTCCGGGCATTGCGGACAAAGCCCAAAAAATTCATGAAATCAACGACCAGGTTTGTGAAGAAGTGAACAATCTCACGAATGAACTCAAATACCGCCGCGGATGGACAGAAGCCGAACTTCTAGCGGCAACCCAGTCATGGAAAATTTACAGATTTTTGAGTCAGCCTAAATGGAGAAAAGAGTACAGCAAATATCTTGTCGGCAAATACCTCAAAAAACCAATCGAATTAGGCAAAGAAGCAGTAACTGCAGTAAAAGGAGGCGCACTTAGTTCCGAACTGATCGGCAAAGAGTTCAAGCCGAACGCAACCACCGCTGAAATTGAAGAAGAACTTAAAAAGGCAACTTCTGAACTTGAAACAGCTAGGGAAAAACAAAAAAACCTGGATGCGAACGTTAATTCAGCGGAGAAAATTTCAGTGAATGATCAAAAGCTCAACGAAAAAAAGATAGAACTTTTGGAAAAAGATGAACTGATTCACAAAACCCGCAAATCAGTAGCAGAATTCGAAGATGAGCTGGCCAAGTTAAAAGCAAAAGGAAGCGGCGGCGACGCTGCCAGAATAGCCGAACTTGAAAAAGGAATTGAGCAGGATAAAAGTCTTTTACGGAAGTACATGAACGAACGCCTGGTTAAACAGGGCAATTTTTTAGATTTTAAGATAAAAGAGCAGCGTCTAAATTTGGAAAAAGAGTTCGGAGCTAGCGGCAAAGAAGTTCAAATTACGAAAGGGCATTTTGAGCAGATGGATGCACTTGCCGACAGTGTCTTAACTCATCGCAAACAAATTGATCTTCAAATCGGTGAAAGATTTCAGGCAGCTGAAGCTCTCGCGAAAGAAGGAAAACCGATTAAGGAGGTTGCCAAAGAAATTAACGAATTACAAAAAATAAAAGTAAAAATCGACCTTGGCTTAGTTACCGATGCTGATAAATTCACCACTGGCTGGAAAAAAAGCTGGGATTTGCGCACGGCCATGAAAGGCGGAGTAGTAAGCACGGAAGTACAGGATTTGATGAAAGCTGAAAAAAATCAGATCCAAAGCACATGGTCAAAAATTCTTTACGGACAGAAGGAAGCAGGCGGTGCAAGAAAACTACTTACCAACGGAAATCTTAAACTCTATGCATTGTTTGTCGGCGTGGGAAGCGTCATTAATTTTATGGATCAAAAAGATACCAAGGACTGGTCAAACTCTATTTTACAGGCAGGAGTAGATACTTTGCCTTTTGTCTCAACTGCCTCAGATTTTTATTCGGCGGCATCGGGAGAAGAATATTTCACAAAACGAAAACTTGACGCTAAAGACCGCGGATTGCGGATTGCATTCGGTGTAGGAGGAGCTCTTTGCGACGCCAGCGAATTAGCCGGGGTATTCATGAGCGCACGTGCAGGTTTAGGTGTGGCTAAAGAAGCGCGGGCGGTAGGAAAAAGCATGAAACTCGCAGAAGCCATTCGGGCATCGAAAGGCGAAGTAAATTCCATTGAAGCTTTGCGGGAAATGTCCGCAACGGGACATTGGACTATGAAAATGGCGATGGGTGGAGCATTGGGCTTAATGGGATATGAATTGTTTTTAAAGCCCGCTGCCAACGTAGAACTTTCTCAGGAAACCATTGGTGTGCTCGACAACCAGGTTCAAAATACGAACATTGAGTCGCCGAAAATAACACCGTTGGTTACAGCGGATTAACAAAACGAGGCTAAAATTATTTCAGTTTTTTAATCATATACGTCCCCTCGAGTTCATAGCCGAGTTTACGGTAGTATTCACGGACGCCGATCCCGCTGATCACCGCGATTTTTTTATAACCGTTTTTCTGGGCGATCTCTTCTGCTTTCAGCATCATGCGGCGGCCTAGGCCGATGTGTTGCGAAGCGGATTTTTCGCGCGAAGAAATTTCCACTTGTTCGCCGTAGGTATGGACTTCACGGACTAAAGCTGCCCCTTCGAGCTCTGGAATAAAATGCTTTTTCCCTCTCAAGCTGTACGATGAAAAACGCAAACGAAGCAGCGAAGAAAGACGGTCGCGCTTCATATCGTCGAACGTAATAAAAAATTCCTGTCCTTCTGAAGCTTCCATTTCTTTCACGTTCAGAGTTAAATCATCGAACTTCACTTTTTCATCCTTGATTTCACGGCAGCGGATACAGCGGCACACTACATTTTCTTGTTTCATTTTTGCCTGAATCAACTGCCGGAGATTGGAAATTTTTGAACCTGCGGTAATGGTTGTAGCTGGAATATCACGGTACAAACGGGTGATGCGCGTGTATTCGGGAATGGTCTGTTTAATTTTCACCAAAAGATCAACAAGGTCTTCATCGGTATAGGGAACATGCAGACCTCTTTTCCAGATGCCTTCAAGTTGCGACCACGGCACGACCATCGTCGGATAAATCTTAAGCCAGTCCGGACGGTAAGCAGGATTACGGAAAAGTTCCACCATGTCTTCATAATCTATTTCGGGGGTACTGCCATACAGGTTCGGCATCATGTGGCAGTTCACTTTATATGCTGCATCGCGGATAAGCTGCAGAGCACGTTTTGTTTCCGCAATGCCATGACCGCGTTTGTTCATATCCAAAACTTTGTCGTTCAAACTTTGTACGCCGATTTCAATTTTGGTACAGCCGAGCCAGCGCAAACGTCTAAGTTCTTCTTCGGTGATGTGGTCAGGACGCGTTTCAAAAGACAAACCAATACAGCGGTTTTCGGCGGTTTCATTAATTTTTTGAGCTTCATCAAGCGAACGTGATTTGCTGCCGTTTAACGCATTAAAAATTCCCCGTGTAAAATCAGTCTGGTATCGATGAGGGTAAAAAGAAAATGTTCCTCCGGAAACGATTACGTCTATTTTATTGGTACGATGTCCGGTTTTGTTCAAGCTGCTGAGACGGTTTAACGTCTGCTTATAGGAATCAAAATTATTCAAAATTGCCCGCATGATCGCCGGTTCGTTGGAAAGATAACTCTTGGGCATCTCCGGTTCCGTTGGACAAAAAATGCATTTACCAGGACAAGGATAAGCTTTCATGATGACTGTGATTGAAGCTATTCCTGAAAGTGAACGTACCGAACGCTTTCGCAAAACCTTCATAAAATCCCGGTCTTCAGGCAACTCACCTTTTTCTATGAGCTTACGGTAAGCTTGAATCATCTCGGCATTACTTGGAAAACTTGACTTATATTTTACAGCAAAACGGTTTTTTAATGCGTGAAGTTCCTGCTGACCTTGTATTTTCGTCTGGTAAGCCTCTTTCACCAAATTTTCGAGAGCAGCTTGCATAAAAGGAATAATAGTCTATCCGAGAGTTGCAGATTACACGGTAAATTGATATTTTACAAGTCAGGAATACCGTTTCAACGGCTAGTATGAACGAAAAAAACGCAAAAAAAATTATGACCGACGTAGCAAAAACTTATGACGACATAAGCAAAGAGTTTTCCGACTCCCGAGCATTTGCCGGAAAGGAGTTTGAAATGTTCAGCGAATATCTTCAACCCGGCCAAACCATTCTGGATCTCGGCTGCGGCAACGGAAGACTTTTGCAGTTCCTGGAGAAGGAAGCTGCGAACTGGCACCAGAAGGCTTTTTACTACGTAGGAGTGGATGTCAGCAAAAACCTCCTCAGCGAAGCTCATAAAAAATACCCCCATCATACGTTCAAACCCGGTGACATGACCAAAATTCCCGCAAAGGATAAAACCATTGATGTGCTTTTCTGCATTAGAGCTTTTCACCATCTGTCTGATAAAAAAAGCCGCCTGAAAGCTTTAAAGGAAATACGGCGCGTCCTTAAGCCGAACGGCGTTCTGATTCTTACGGTTTGGAATTTATGGCAAAAAAAATATTGGACGCAGCTGGCGAAAGCCATACTCAGGAGTATATTGAGCTTTGGAACCTACGCTCCCAACGATACTTTTATACCCTGGGGAAAAATGAAAAAACCTCGTTATTACCATGCATTCACTCTTAAAGAGCTTCAAAAACTTTTCCATGAAGCACAATGGAATGTTATCGAACTTTCCAAAGCTGATCCTGAAAAAAGCCACGATTTTATCGTCATCGCAAAGCCATGAACCACCACGCAACCACAAATCATGAACGCATCACCATTCTGGAAATTCCATTCGACAGCATAAAAAATACTGAAGTACTGACACTCGTGCTGGAAAAACTTACGGGCAACTCCAAACATTTTTTCGTCGCGACTCCAAATCCTGAAATGCTTTTGGAAGCTCGAAAAAACGAACAGTTCAAAAAAATCCTTAATACAACAGACCTGAATATTCCCGACGGATTCGGGATTATGCTCGCTTCCGGCATTATCGGCAAACCTCTCAAAGAAAGGGTTACGGGAACGGACTGTATGCAGGCGATCTGCCATTATGCTCCCGAAGGAACAAAAATTTTCCTGCTCGGTGCCGCCCCGGGAGTAGCTGAAAAGACTAAAGAAATATTAGAAAAGCGCTATCCGAATATAAAAGTCATAGGAACGCACAGCGGCTTCCCTGCTGCGGAAAATGATGAGCAGAGCCGTCATCTCATAAACCAGAGCGGTGCTGAACTCTTATTTGTAGCCTACGGCGCGCCCAAACAGGAAATGTGGATAGCCAGAAACCTCCCGCACCTTACGCACGTAAAAGTTGTCATGGGCGTTGGCGGAGCGTTCGATTTCATAAGCGGGCAGATCAAACGCGCGCCTTATTGGATGCGCAAAATCGGACTGGAATGGTTCTACAGATTAACAAAACAACCCACCCGCATCGGCAGAATCTTCAACGCAACGATTAAATTTCCAATCGTCTTCGTAATTTCACTTTTTCAAAAACGTTAATCCGAACGCAAAGCTTCAATCGGCTGCAGACTTGCGGCTTTTCTGGCAGGTCCGAATCCAAAAACAATTCCGAAAAAAATTGTAACTCCCAGACCGATAAGCAACCCCGAAGGTGACAAACTCATATCCAAATTTAAACCTGCAAAACTCGCGCCAAAAGAAATGGCTGAAGTCAGAAGCAGACCGACGATAATTCCTGCGATGCCTCCAAGTAAAGTAACGACCAGTGACTCAAGCAAAAATTGCAAAAGAATATCCCGTCTGCGCGCACCCACAGCCTTGCGTAAACCGATCTCACGCACGCGCTCGGTCACGCTCACATACATAATGTTCATAACCCCGACGCCGCCTACCAAAAGCGAAATGGAAGCGATGGCACCAAATAAAAGCGACACCGCTCCAAAAACCACGTTAATGGACTGCAGTGAATCCTGCGATGTTTGAACAGTAAAATCGTCCTTCTTTTCATCATTTCCGATAATATTATGCTGTCTTCGCAAAAAAGTTTTCAATTCGGCTGCAACCAAATCCATATCATTGGAATTATTCACCTGCACTACAAAGTACGGCAAATAATCATATCCCAATAAAAGTTTCTGCTGAGTCTGGAGCGGGATATAAATATTATCGTCGTAGTTAGAAAAAAAAGCTGCGCCTCGCTTAGCGGTAACGCCTATCACTTTAAAATTAACATTTTTAATACGGATATATTTGCCGATCGGATCTTCCGTTCCAAAAAGGTCACTCACTACATTCGGACCTATCACTGCGACTTTCGCCAAACTATTATCCTGTGATTGCGTAAAAAAACTTCCTTCCTGAATCTTAGTCTGATCAATGTCGACATAACTCGCAGTTGTCCCGTAAACCAGCGTCTGTTTGGTATTATCTCGATAGACGGCTTTATCCTGTCCGATGGCCACCCCGTAAGCATTTTTAACGCCCGGAAACTTAAGGGCACCATTCACGTCTGCAAGTTTCATGGTGGTAACCTGAATCCCCTGCCCTCTGGCGGCTCCGGAAGCTGCCTGTGAAGCATTTGGAATCTGCGTTTCGACATAAACCGTATCGCTTCCAAACGACGCCAATTGGTCTTTAATGGAACCTTCAGCGGCGTGGGAAATTCCCAGCACCAGAATCAACGTGGAAATACCGATCACAATGCCCACGATGGAAAGTACCGTACGGATACGATTTTTTTTGAGTGAATCGAACGAAAGTCGAAAAAGTTCCGCGATGTTGAGAAAATTATTCATAACGTAAAGCTTCAATGGCCGGCAATTGCGAAGCGGTTTTCGCAGGATAATAACCAAAAATAATGCCGATGAAAAAACAGACGAAAAAACCTGAGGCCATGGCAACCGGTGAAAAAGAAAGTTCCCAATAGTATCCAAGGCTCTGAATCACAAGCGCTACAATCGCCGTTATCGCCATACCGACCAGAATCCCGATAATACCTCCGCAGCTTGTAACGAAAATGGATTCTATCAAAAACTGGTTACGAATGTTGGAGGGCTTGGCACCGATTGCTTTACGCAAACCGATCTCACGGGTGCGTTCTTTCACGATCACGTACATCGTATTCATAATACCTACGCCACCGACCAGTAACGAAATCGCTGCAACCGCGGCGAGCACGAACTTTATGGCATCCGTTACGCCTCCGATCGCGGCCAAAGCCTGATCAGCGCTCACAACGGTAAAATCATCGTCCACCGGATCTTTAATTTTATGACGAATCTCCAAGGTTCGTCTCATTTCATCCATAACTTCCTGGATATACTGGCTGTCATCAACTTTAGCGCTTATGCGGTTGATGTAATTTTGACCCAGCATAACTTTTTGAGCAGTACTGATCGGAATGTAAACCTGATTATCCAGGTCCTGAAACGCTACGGTTCCTTTTTCATTAAAATAACCGATGACCTTAAATTTCTCATTGCCGAGTTTGACCATTTGCCCAACCGGATCGTTGTCACCGAAAAGGTTTTGCTTCACCGTATAACCAAGAACGGCAACCTTTGCCAGACCTTGCTCTTCCTGTTGATTAAAAAATCTTCCGCTCGCCAAGGTACGGTCAATCACGTCGGGATATGTAGCCATAGTACCGTTGTACGTAACACCTGTTTCCTGTTTCGAAAGATAAGAAACTGTATCATCCCCCAATACGAAAGCTGCAACTTCCGAAAGGTGCGGAATCGCATTGGAACCCTGAACCAATGCCAGTGCGTCCTGATAGGTCAAGGTCGTAATCACAATGCCGTAAACCGAAGCCGGAGGTCCTTTAGAACCACCCTGCCCCGGAAGCACGGCCACTAAATTGGAACCGAGACTTTTAATCTGATTATAAATAAGACTCTGGGCACCTTCGCCCACGGAAATAATAATAATCACCGAAGCCACACCGATAATAATACCGAGCATGGTGAGGAAGGATCGCCCTTTGTTTGTGATCAGCCCGTTCCATGCCAGCTTGATAATATTCAGGATTTCCATGATTCGTTGATGTGATCGGAGAGAATTTGGCCGTCTTTAATCGTGATGATGCGCTTGGCAATCTGGGCGACTTCAAGCGAGTGAGTCACCAAAACAATGGTTCGGCCTTCACCGTTCAATTTCCTGAAAAGTTCAATAATTTCATCAGCGGATTTACTGTCCAGATTACCGGTCGGTTCATCAGCCAAAATCAACAGCGGATTAGTGATAAGCGCACGCGCAATCGCCACGCGCTGTTGCTGGCCTCCCGAAAGCTCATTCGGTTTATGCGTCAAACGGT
Source organism: Candidatus Peregrinibacteria bacterium (assembly GCA_003153355.1). Classification (GTDB taxonomy): domain Bacteria; phylum Patescibacteriota; class Gracilibacteria; order UBA1369; family UBA1369; genus PALSA-1335. The sequence continues at coordinate 59,895 of PLYH01000006.1, read as the reverse complement.
TTTCCAATCCTACCCGGATTAAAGCTTCCGTCGCGCGTTCCTTTTGTTCGCCCATGCCGACTCCCTGATAAACCAGAGGCAGACGCACATTATCAAGCGCCGTAGTACGGGGCAGAAGGTTAAAAGCCTGAAAAACGAATCCGACTTTACGGCTTCTGATGTCCGCCAGTTCGTCTTCGTCGTAATTCGTTACATCACGGTTATCAAACTGGTATGCTCCCCTGGTTGCAGTATCCAGAAATCCAAGAATATGCATGAGAGTAGATTTTCCTGAACCCGATTGGCCGACAATCGCTACAAACTCTCCCTGGTTAATATTCAAAGAGACACCGTGCAGCACCTGGGTGGTGACACTCCGTTCACCTTCTCCCATGACATAAGATTTCTCAATGTTGTTGAGCTGAATGAGCGATTCCATAATTGAAGCATAAACAGATTCGGCGTTTATGACGATTTGTTGAATGTCACGACATCCTGACCGGCCTGAAGGCCTGAAGTGATTTCATAATTCTCGTCACCTTGAAGACCGACCGTCACATTCTGTTTTTGAACAGTCTGTTTGCCGCTGGCATCAGTAGTCAAAACCTGAACGTAAGCCTGATTGGCGTCGTACTGAACAGCTCGTGCAGGAACATCCAAAACATTGGTCTTGGCATTGGTCTGGATCGTAAGATTTGCGGTCATACCTGGTTTCACCGGCTGACCCTGGGCATCAAACTGAACCTTAACGACATAATACACGACTCCCTGGACAATCGTTTCAGATGGGTCCACTTCATAAACATTTCCTTTAAAACTCTTATCGGTACCGAACGCATCAAAAGTTAAATCAACATTCTGACCGACTTGAATTTTGGCGATATCGGCTTCCGAAACCAAAACTTTAATGTAGAGATATTTTGAATCGAGAGTAATAAACGGCTGACCCGGAGCTGGAGTTTCACCCGGATTAAATGCCACGCCGGTAACAATACCGTCATCCGGTGCTTTCAGTTCCGTTTGATCCAACTGATACTGGGCAAGATTTACGCCGTCCCATGCCTGGTCGATTTGAGCCGCCAATGGAGCAACATCAACATCCCGAGGCTTCGCAACGGTCAAATTATATCCCTGTTGGGCGGTTTGAAGATTATCCTGGGCCTGACTGACTGTATTATCAAGAGTGTCCGACTGACTTTTAAGATCAGCAGTAGCTTTATCGTAGGCAGTCTGGGCGGCATCATAAGCATCCTGAGCTTTCTGAACGGCGTATTGAGCGTTATCAATAGAATTCACATTGCTTAAATATCCTCCGGTTCCATTTGAAGAGGCGGCAGGTGAAGCCATAATACCGGCGCTCGATGTTCCCGGCATTGTTGTTGTCCCACCCGTCATGCTCGATGATTGAGGAAGGGAATTGCGGAGATCTCCATAATAGTAACCACTGTCATACACCTGATAATCAGGCTGCTGCCAGGTGCTGCGCTGGACAGTTTCCAAAGTATAATTATATTCATTCTGCGCCTGATCCAGAGCGGTTTTGGCACTCTGTTCTGCAAGATAAGCGCTATTCTCGGCCTGTTGTTCGGAACTTAAGAAATCTTGTTTCGTTGTTGAAGCGTTATCCACGCTAAGTTTGGCCAGATCAACTTTGAGCTGGCTCGATTTTATATTTTCCGAAACCTGCGGAGCGACCGCTTTCGCCAAATTGGCCTGGGCAACTTTCAAAATATCTTTCTGGGCCGCAAGCTGGTCCTGAAGATCGTTATTTTCCAAAACAGCCAAAACATCGCCGTTCTTTACTTCACTTCCGACCTGAACCAAAATCTGTGCAATTTTCCCGCTCTTTGCAAACTGAAGCTGATAACGGGTCTTCGGCTCGGTCGTACCCGTAAGCTGGACTGTCTGCTCAACATCACCTGACTGCACTTTTGCAGTAATATATTGCTGTGCCGGCTGTTGTCCTACAAAATGGCTGACAATGAAAGCAATAACGACAAGACCGACTAAAACATAGACGATCCGGCGAATGAGACGGGAGCGAGATTTAGTTGCCATAACACGAATGTAAAAATATGAGTCCGAACTATAAACATAATTCCGGGAAATAGCAAGCTTGTTTCGCTACGAATAAGCCGCTTCCTCCCAACGTTTTGAAGCGGCTTATTATTTTACTGAAAATACCGTCTTATTCTTCGTCCATTTCTTTCATTTTTTTATGCATCTTCTTTGCTGTTTTATGTACCTTTTCGTTTACCATCTCGTTTATTTCGTCACGCTTATTTTTAACGATGTCCAGCAAAGGCTTCACATAATCCGCGGCGTTGCTCAAAAAAGCAAAAGGCTGGATCAAATAATCGTTGACCCGTTCAGCTGTATCGCTGACACTGTCGCTGATTTTTGAAATATCACGCAAAATCTGGATAACATAAATCAGTGTCGCGCAGATAAAAATTGCAATAAGCAGAAAACCCACACCGAGCGCTATGTAGAGAAACGAAAGTGGATCCATGATTTTGTTTGATTAAAAAATAATTTATTTGAGATATTGATCTTACTCCGCCAATCTTTTTAAGAGTTCCTGAACCATCATCGCATTGGCCTGCCCGCGGGTTTCTTTCATGACTTTACCGACCAAAAATTGAAGGGCAGCCTGTTTCCCCGCCTTGTAATCTTCAATTGATTTAGGATTTTCAACAATAATTTTTTTGCAGATCTCCTGAATTTTACCTTCATCGTTCATTTGCACCAAACCTTTCTCCTTCACAATCACTTCAGGGTCTTTTCCTTCCATATACATTGCTTCAAAAACCTCGCTTTTTGCCAGATTCATGGAAACCTTTCCTTCATTGACCATAGCGATAAGTTTAGCCATCAGCGGAGCTCTGATTTTTGTTTCAGCAATACTGAAACCGTCCCGGTTTAAATGGCTCATCAAGATCGAAGTAATAAAAGTTGCAGCTTTTTTAGGGTCATTCGTTAAGGCGACGACCTCTTCAAAATAACGCGCGAGTTCAATCTGTGAACAGAGCAGCAAAGCTTCAGATTCAGAAATTTTCCATTCATTCTGATAACGTTCCTGTTTTTCAACAGGCAGTTCGGGAACCTCTTTCTTGAGCTGATCAATAAAATCCGGAGTAATGACCAAAGGCGGCAAATCAGGTTCTGGAAAATAACGGTAATCGTCAGCGCCTTCTTTATCGCGAAGGAAATAAGTTTTTTGCTGATCAGCATTCCAGCCGACGGTAATGTTTTTGTTTAATGGTTTGCCTTCATCCCACAAAAAAATCTGTTGTTCAATTTCATACCCAATGGCCGACTCCAGTGATTTAAAAGAGTTCAGATTCTTAATTTCTGCACGGGGATTCAGTTTGGTATCACCTTTTTCACGGATGGAAACGCTGGCATCAAAACGCATCATGCCTTTTTCCATGTCAGCCTCGGAAGAGCCTACATAGCGCAATATAGTCTGAACAGTCTTTGCGTAAGTACTTGCCTCTTCTGCATTACGGATATCAGGTTCACTCACAATTTCCATAAGGGCAATCCCTGAACGGTTATAATCACAAAGCGTTGAGTCTTCAGCATGCATCAATTTGCCGGCGTCATCCTCCAAATGCAGTCGGGTTATGCGGATTTTTTTCTTTTCACCGCCGACGTTAATCTCCAGCCAGCCGTTCATGGAAACCGGCTGATCAAACTGGGAAATCTGAAAACCCTTGGGAAGGTCCGGATAAAAATAGTTCTTGCGGTCAAATTTTGAAAACGCCGGAATCTGGCAATGTAATGCCAAAGCTGCAGCTAATCCTTTATGAACCGCCTGGTTATTGATGACCGGAAGCTGTCCGGGAAATCCCATGCAGATAGGACAGGTATTGATATTCGGTTCATGATCAAAGGCATCACTGCTGCAGGAGCAGAACATTTTGGTCTTCGTTGCAATCTGAGCGTGAATCTCAAGTCCTATAACGGCTTCAAAGCGATCGTCCATAATGCTTAAACTTTACCAAAAAAAGCGGACAAACTCAACCCTTCCGGATCTTATCCCAAACCAGGCGCAGCGACTGTTCAAAATCCTTTTTCGAACCGCTGTTATCAACTGCAAAATCGATGACTGAAGGTTTGATTTGAATGCGTAAAATTTTCTCAAAAAGAGCACGTTCGAGTTTGCGGTCTTTATGTAAACGCTCAAACAAAACATTTTTGGGGCAATCAATCCACAAAATTGCATCAACCAAGGATTGGAGATGCTTTTTTTCAAAATAGGTGGCCTCAACAACAATGTACTGTTCGTTACTTTTATCGACCATTCTTTGAATTTTACTCGTGACCAGAGGGTGAACAAGGTCATGCAAAATTCTCAATTTTTTGGGATCGCCAAAAACAGCCTTTGCCAATTTTTTCCTGTTGAGTTCTCCCGATGAGGTTAAATATTCTTCGCCGAAAAAACTCAAAATTTTACGGTAACCGTCCTCCCCTTTTTGATAAAGGCCTTCGACAACGTCATCGGCATCGATAAAATATGCTCCGAGTTTTTCAAAAAAATTTCCGGCTGTTGTTTTACCGGAACCGATGTGTCCGCCGATGCCAAGAATATATTTCTTTATTTTCATAAGGCGCCAAGATCTTTGAGAGCTTTCTCGAACGAACGAAGCGCCCGGTCACGTTCCGCCCGGGAAATTCTGACATCAAGTTCGTGAGCAATATTATTCCGGAGTTTATGAGCAAACCAGACATCGTTGATATTCGAAAAAAGCTTTTCGCCTTTTTTAAGCTGTTCTCCTACAGTTCCAGCGTAGCCCTTTTTGCTCAACACCACGTGAAGCAGTTTATCAGCTTCCATCACGGCGTGTTTGCCGTCATCAAGAGCGAAAATTCTTTGCCATTCTTTTTTAAAAAAAGAAAGTTCGCGCTGGCTGAATCTTTTCAGTGACTTACGGTAAAGAACATAGAGGATCAGAAGAAGATCAGCCAATAAAAAAATCCCTAAAAAAAGATAAATATTCATAAACGGCGGGTATTATTTCTTCTGAGTTTTTACGGGAGGTGCGCCTTTAGGTTCGGGATTATTCTTGGCATGATGGCGGATCATGGACACCAAAAGACTTTTCAATGTATCGGAATCTTTTACGCTTTGATCGGATATGAAACTTTCCTGATGTGAAAGAATCAGACGTTCAACTTTTTGAGGATTGACGGCGTCAGGAAGCTCCAGGGTCGACGTTCCGCCGGATCGGTTTACGTGAAGATGACCATAGTTAAAAACGGTCCTTCGGAAACCCTGGATCGCATAACTTATGCCTTCAATCATGGGATATTCGAGCCTGGATGAAGAGCGGTCAAAAAAACCGTTCCAGTAAGTTTTCAGCAGACTGACGTTCGTCACCAGCAGGGCGTCATGATACCAGTTAAAAATCACATAAACCAAACGCACAATGCCGATCGCCATCCACAAAAGAAAAAACAGTTCGAATCCGGGAAATAAATAATACAAAAATAGCGGAATCAAAAAAGTAAAAAAAGAAATGCGCGACAGGCTGGGCAGCATAATAAACGGATGGCGGTGGAAAACTTCCAGCACCTCTTCTCCGTCATCCAGCTGTGGTTTAAATAAAACCTGGGCTATTTTCTTCATAAGAGCTTTTCATGAGCTTTCTTAAGGGTACTATAATCAACTTTGCTTGTAAAGAAAGGCCTTTAGCGGTACAGTGGACGAGAATCTTTTTTCTCCGATTATGTCCGAACAGCAACCTCATGTGACGAATTCCGATATTGTGAAAGAGTTCTTCAAAAAGCATAAATCCACGGCCCTTTTTGCGCTCGATATTCTTTTGAATCTGGTGATTATTGCGGCGATGGTTTTTATCATACGAAGTTTCTTGATTTCGCCTTTCCAGGTCTACGGGCCATCCATGTGTGACACCCTCAACAACATCGACAACAGCTGCCAGCATGGCTACGGCGAATACATCATCGTAAACAAACTCGGCTACCAGAATTTTTTCGGCTGGCAGGTTGGAACCCCCCAGCGCGGCGATATCGTGGTTTTCCACCCACCGATGAATAAAGAAGAATTTTTCATCAAGCGCGTGATCGGTCTCCCCGGTGAAACGGTCGAACTGAAAGACGGTTATGTTTATATCCATAACTCAGCGCATCCGGAAGGTTATAAGCTCGATGAGCCTTATTTGAACTCGACGAATTCAGGGAATACCCATCCTTTCACGGACAACATGACGATTTTTGAGGTCCCTTCCGACGGATATTTTGTGATGGGTGATAACCGTACACAAAGCTCGGATGCACGCACCTGCTTTAAAGAAAGCATCACAAGCGGCGGCTGCGATCAGCCCGGAGGCACTCCATACATTAAAATCAGCAATATTGAAGGAAAAGCATGGATTGTGCTCTGGCCGTTGAGCAAAATCGAGGTTTTAAATAATCCAAGCTACTCCATTTAAGAAGCAAACAGTCAGAAAGGCTTCTTTAAGCTTAATTCTATTGGTTTGGTCTGCCCTTAGGGTATTGACAAAATCAATATTTTTTGGTATAGTTCTAACCTTTCTTTCGATAGGTGTAATAGGAAGGAGAAGTTGTTCTTTCACTGTAACGGTGGCATAACTATTGTCCTGCGCCGCCTTGAAAGTTCAGATGAAATGTTCTTTGAAAATTCAACGATAACAAGCAGGGAGTAACCTGTCTTAACGATACATATTCGGCCGCCAAAAGCGGATCGGATGGTACGAAGACAGATAATCTCTCTGCTTTGTTGCTTATTAAAAAACATGAACTTCTGGGCAGTGCACTGGGCTGCCGCCGACAATTTTTTTGGGTTTCTGGACAAGTTTCTAGGCTTGGGAAATTATCGACGCAGTTTGGTGCAATGCTCAGAGGTTCTTACGTCTCCTCTGACAGCGGTATACGCATAAGCGTGTGCTAACCACAAAAGACGGTCTCGGTGCGCCATGCTGGCGCGTGTCTAAGAAACGCGCTTCGGCGCAACGAACAAGGAGATTCTCATGCCCATCTGGAAAAAGGTTCTGTTCGGAGTTCTCGCTCTGGCGATCGTCGGTTTCGCCGTCCTCATCGGACGTGTCACCAACAAGTCATCCGTGGACAACACGTCCGCCGCAGCTTCAGCGTCTGCATCGTCGGCTTCGGCTGTCGTCGCGGCGGCTCCCCCGGCTCCCAAGAAACCGGACTGCCCCGACGGTACTCTGTGGGACACGAAGAAGGAGGTCTGCGTTCAAACCGCAGCCCCCATCCAGTTCCCCTCGGAGATCACCGCGAACGTGAAGTTGCCGTGTCCGTCGGACTGTCCGATGGCTGCGGCTTCTGCGGCTCCGGTCGCTTCCGCGGCACCCCCGAAGCCGCGTCACTACGCGGCAGCAGGCCCCGAGGAGGTCGATCTGACCACCAACGGCGCATTGCCCTCGTTCGCGCGGGTGACGACGAAGTAAGAAGGAGAAGTAGCAACAAGGCGGAGTATAGGCGTCACGCAAGTTCCAAGGGCGATCCCAAAAAGATCTGCCCGAAGACAAAAGCGTGACGCCTATTTCCCCTATCTAAAAACCGATCAGGCTTCCTCTTTCGCCATAAAATAAAATTCAACGAGGGTCACGGCGCCAATGAACAAAAGACCAGACCACCAGGTCAAAACTCCCAGAAGCTGGAACAGCAAGCAGCCGATGGCGATAAGTGTTAACAAAATCCCCTGCCGCAAAGCCACATTGATATGACTGTAAAAGATTTCATTCTTATTCAGCCAAACGCGGAAATAATATCCTGCTACGGTAAATGTGCAGGTTAACGCAAAAAACAGACTCACAAAAAACAATCCCAAAGCAAGTCCTGTAGATTCAAAAGGATCCAGTTTATTTAAAACCACAATCCAGGCGATCCAGCTGACAACGCCGGCTCCTGCAATAATCGTTAAATAGCGGTTGTGTGACATATCTTTGGTAAAAGCATTTACTATTGTAGTCCAGCTCAACGCGAAACTCAACGGCCTACTTTTTTTTAAGCAGCTCGGCAATTTTTTTAAAATCTTCCAGGTGCACTTTTTTCATATTCGGATTGTAAAGCGCGGCAGCAGGATGGTACAGCGGCAAATAAAGCTGATCTTTCGACCAAATACCTTTTGCATATTGAGGCTTACCGTGAACTTGAGAAATCGTAAGTCCCGGTAAAAAAAAACCCATGGCGTGTCTTCCCAAAAGGACAATGACTTTCGGTTTGATGATTTTGAGCTGTTCTGTCAGATAGGGCGTACAGGCTTTAATTTCAGAAGGTTTTGGTTCACGGTTTTTCGGGGGCCGGTGCTTCAGGACGCTCGTAATAAAAACATCGGAACGTTCAAGTCCGATACTTGCAAGCATCACGTTCAAAAATTTCCCGGCGGCACCGACAAAAGGCTCTCCCTGAAGATCTTCAAAACGTCCAGGGGCTTCACCGATAAAAAACACCTCGGCTTTTACTGAACCGCTGCCCGGAACGGCATGCTTTGCATCCTTATAAAGCGGACACGCCGTACAGGTCCGGATCCGTTCATGGAGTTGATGTAAACTATCCATACATTAATTTTTTATCCTCTTGGCTTCTTTTCTGAGAAAGAAAAAATAGATGAACAAAAGAACCGCGCCAAGGCCCAAAAAGACAAATGAAATTTTCTGGACCTCTCCGGTAAAAACCGAAAAAATCTTCTGGAAAGATTGTGCCAAAACTAAAGGACCTCCAAGTGTTTTTATAATACCGCCGTTTTTTTCGGCATACGTTTGCACAAGCCAGAACGGCACCTGCATCAGGCCGATACTCATCAAAAATCCCAAAAACCCGCTGAACAAAAAAGCTATCCCTTCGTAGCGGACAATCAAATTAAACGGACGGTAAATTGCAAAAGCTATGACGACGATAAAAACCATCAGGGCTGCGATTCCATAAAATTTGAACTGTTCAGCCGAATTTAAAATATAGGTAATGGTGGAACCGTTTTGATCTCTGGCCAGACTTAAATCCACGGTATCAGGCAATGCGGCCGAAACCCCGGTCTGGAACTGCTGGGCTAGAGGTGCTGAAACGACGTCGTAATTGGTCCCGCCGGGAACGCATGTGGCGATGCCGTCTTCATTAAACTGGGGCAATTCATTACCTTTACACTGAGGAAGAGCCTGGAAAATATTCATGGCCATGCGCTGTCCGATTTTTTCCAAACTGGCCTGGTAAGGTTTCAGGTTAAAACTCAGAGGATGATTCGGCTGTGTCTTAATTGCATCAAAATCACTGGCAAAATCCTGCATGCTTGTTTTAAAAAGATCCAAAGAGATGCTTTCAGCGACGATTTTATGAACATCATCCTGCTGAAAATATTTCTGGACGAGCGGATTTTTGGAATAAATATTAAACGCAACCGCGTTCACCAAAAGCTCATAAGCAGGTTCGGTGACGTTGTTGACGTAAAAACTGGAATCAAAAAAAGTCTTATCAAGGCCATAAACGACAAAAGTCGGCAAAGCAACTATTACAAAAAGAAAAACCAAAAATGAAGCAATAATACGTCGAAAACTCATAAACAAGGAAAAAGCTTGTTTATTATAGTCTCATGCTCAAAAATCTCAAGCCGGAAGGCTTTTGGGAAGTTCAAATGAAAAACCCTCGCTCTGTTCAAGCTGCTGGTTTTGCGGAACGATTTTCCAGTGGACCTCTTTATGAAGTCTGCCAGGCATGGTAAACCCGGCTGCTTTGCGGTGGCCGCCGCCGCCGAACTGCGCCGCAAGCGCTGCGACATCAACGTCATCGCGCTGGGTCCTGAAAGAACCTTTAATATTGCCGTAAGCGTCTTCATTCAAAAGCACGGTAAATTTGGAACCCGGAACGGAATTTAAAAAATCCACGACTCCGGAGATCTCATCCTGGCCGGCCCCGCACTCCAAAAAATCTTTCCAGGTCACGACGGACACCGTGACGCCCTCTTCATTGACGTGAGCATTTTCCAAAACCCGGCCCCAAAGTTTTAACGTTGAAATCGGCGTGGTCCGAAAAAGTTTCTTGGCAACAGTATTCAGTTTTCCACCTTTTTCCATAAGTTTGCCTGACATCTCAAAAACTTCAATGGTAGTATTGGAATGCATCAAACTCCCCGTATCGTTATAAATACCGCATAAAAGAGCGGTAGCAATGGCAGGAGTAATATTGATTTTCCAGTTTTCAAACACGCGGTACAAAAGAACCGTCGTTGCGGGGCAACCGGCGTCTACGATATTTATCGTGCCAAAGTTGTCGTTGGAAGAGTGATGATCAAAATTGATGACTGGAACTTCACCCTTGAAAATATCGGGATAAACTTCGTGATAGCGGGTCATATAGGACGCACCCGCATCGGAAACGATAATCAGGTCATAATCGCGGAAATCGAACTCATGAATGACCTTATTCATGTCCGTAAGAAAATTGAAACGGTCAGGGATCTCGTCAATGCAGGCCATGTCCACCTGCTTACCCCATTGCTGAAGCGCCAGATAAAGGCCGCAGGAAGCGCCGAGCGTGTCGCCATCCGGACGTTTATGAGAAATCGAGAGAATTTTTTGGGACTTCTCGATCAATCGTTTGGCCTGTAGGTACTTTTCCTGCATAAACATGTGCTTATTAGATGGGGATATTAGCCAAAGATTTGCGCTTTTGCAAGGTCATTTGGTTTGGTATGATGACAAAAGAACTCACCCCGCCGTGTCATGAACCAAAAGCTCAAAATCATCTTTATGGGCACTCCTGATTTTGCCCTGCCCTCCCTGCAGACTCTGATTGATGACGAAGACTTTGAAATTCTTGCCGTAGTGACACAGGAAGACAAAAAAATCGGACGTAAACAGGAGCTCACCGCTCCATCAGTAAAACAGCTGGCTCAAAAAAACGGTCTGCCGGTTTTTCAGCCGCAAAAAATCAAAGGCAACAAAGACTTCCTCACATTGATGGCTGATTTAGAGCCCGACCTGCTGGTCGTGGTCGCCTACGGTCAAATCCTGCCTGAAAATTTCCTGGAGATACCAAAATACGGTGCAGTGAACGTTCACGCTTCCCTGCTTCCAAAATACCGCGGAGCGTCTCCGATCGAAGCCGCGTTTTTACACGGCGACAAAGAGACGGGCGTCACCATCATGAAAATGGAAGAAAAGCTTGATGCCGGTCCTGTTTTAGATGTAGCCAAACTCACCATCAAACCCGAAGACAATGCTGACACACTAACCATTAAACTGAGTCTGCTCGGCGGAAAAATTTTACCCTACGTCTTGAAAGATCTTGCTGAAGGAGCAATGCATCCTATTCCTCAGGATGAAAGCAAAGCCACATTCTGCCACAAAATCCAGAAAGACGACGGGCTGGTGGATCTAGTAAAATTAAGCGCCCAAGAAATCAACAACCGTCTGCGCGCCTACACACCCTGGCCTTCAGTATTTTTGATGATCGACGGAAAAAGGCTCAAACTTTTAGAGATTGATACAGATGAAACCATGAAAATTCAACCCGGGATCGTGAAGGAACTGACGAAAAATTCCGTTGCTATGGGAACCAAACTTGGCGCAATCATTCCTCAAAAAGTTCAGCTCGAAGGAAAAAAGCCCATGACCATTCAGGAATTTTTAGCCGGCAACCGGTTGCTGCTGAGCAAACTGCTCACAAATCCGAAATAAATAAAAAGCATGACCTGCCCCTGATAAATCGTCAAAAAATAATGGTCAAAAAAACCGATCACGGCAATGCCGGCCAGCATCGCCAGAAGCAAAGCCACCGAAGAACGGTTCTCGGAATTTTTCTGGCGGCGCGTCAAACGCACGAGTTGATAAAAAGCGTAAACAAAAAGAGCCAAAAAAAGGAACCCTCCGACCAACCCCATTTCATTTGCCATTAAAAGGAAAATATTATGAACCGGCTGGAATAGCCACGGTGTAAGTTTATCAGTAGTATAAGCCTGCATATTCAGGGTAAAAGCCCCGAGTCCCACGCCAAGCGGCTGGTCAAAAAACATGTTCTTGCTGATTTTTAAATACATCGTGCGCTCCTGAATCGAAGCCGTATCTTCAAACAAAAACCTTTGGGCCACGACATTTTCAAGATTAAAAACCACGATGAAAAACAGCAAAAGGCTCATGGCCAGTAAAATATATTTGATGGCGATTTTGCTGTTCTGGACGGAAATATATAAAAGAAAAGCGGCTATCAAGGCAAAAAATGCACTGCGGGAAAAAGTGAACAGCATTCCGGCCGCCAGAAGAAACAGCATGCCCACGACAATCCAGCGGTACTTTTTCAGAAGCGCAATCGCATAGATAATACCCATAAATAAAAGGCCGCCCAAAACATTGGCCTCGGGCATTGTTCCAAAAGCCCGGAGAATTTTTTCAGAACCCAGATCGACTTTGGCGACTCCTAAAGTATTGATGTTTACCTGAGCTTCACCTAAAAATGTCAGCCCGACCGAACTCTGAAGAATATACTGGTAAAAGGCAACAAGGGCCTGGAAGCAAAGCCCGAACAAAAGAAAAAGCACGATCTGTTCCTGACGCAGAACGCGGTTGACCACCATGAAATAGAGCAGAAACAGTTCAACGAAACGGAACGTAATGAAAAAATGCAGTTCGGGCTGCGCCACGAAAAAAGCGTTGCCGACCATGATCAGGAGCAAAGCCAGTATAATAAAAGTAATCATTTCATCCCCCAGTTGAAAACGCCATTCGGTCTCTTTTCTCCACAAACCGATCGTCCAGCATAAAAAAGAAAACAAAAAAAACAGATCGCTCAAATACAAAAAGAACGAAGTATAAAAATCGAATTCCCCGCTCTGATAGAGGGGAACGCTGTAAAGCATCGACCGGATCTGAAAAGGAAACATCAGCAAAAAAAGCACCAGGAAATATTTACTCGCTTTAGTGAAAGTGAGTGTTTTCCAAAACCGTGCCACGGATGTTAGAGGCTTTTGCCAAAAAATCGTCATGTCCTCGTGGCGTTATTTACTGGTTTGCTGGGTTGATGCTGACTTTGGCGCCGAAGGAAGCAATCCGGTTGCCGGCAAAAGAGCGTCGACGGCTGCTGCAGCGTTTCTCATGGCATCCTCCGGAGAAGCAGTTGCAAGAACGCTGTCGATGGCCTGAGAAAAAATCTGAACGTACAGGTCATAATCGTACATCGGAATACTTTCTGCGTAGCCGCTCTGCTCTGCAAATACGCCATAGATAGGGTCTTTCAACTGATCGGTGATCATATCGCGGCGGCTGCTTGGGGCATGGGTAGCACTGTTATATTGCTGGAGACTGTTTTTTGAACTTAAGAACATCAGGAAATCCCATGCTTCTGTAGGATGCTGGGTCGTGCGGGCTACAGTAAGCGCATAATAATTGGCGTAAGCCACGCGTTTTTGAGTCGAAGTTGCAGGATCATAAACCTGAGGAACATCGCTGATCTGAACATCGTTTGGATCAATGGTTTGAACTCCTTTTGATTTAAGGTCAGCGATTTCAGCTTTTATTTGGGCATAGAGATAAGAATAGCCGAAAATCATGGCAACTTTGCCACGGGCGAAAGTTTCAAGCTCTTCCACCGGAGAAGCTGCAGTGGCTAAATATTCATTCCAGGAATAGTTCTTGTTCGTCGGCAAAGCGAAACTCGTATATAAACGCAATGCTTCAGCCGCAGGATTGATGAGAAGTCCGGTCGGTGTAGTCACCTGCTGATTTATAAAGGCGGTCTGGGAATAGTTGCCGTTATAAAACTGGGTTCCGTACTGGAGCATCAGCATATACAAAATATCCGCAGCGCGTGAAATATTGTCTGAACGTCCCATGGCAATTCCAGCGACTGCGAATCTTTCAAAACTGTTGTCGGTCTTGGAAAGTTTAAAGACATCGTCTTTGATGCCGTCCCAAGTTGTAGCTGGTCGTCCCTGCGCCGGAATGGCATCATTATAAGCCGCTTTATTATAGTATAAGGCAAGCGTATCAACCGTCAGAGGAATACCATAAACTTTACTCTGGCCATCTGCAGGATCCGGAAGAACCATATCGTTCTTTGCAACGCTGACAAAAGTCTGATCAAACTGCTGCGGAGAAAAAGTCGTCGTCGGCATCGGGGTAAGCTTTTTAACGTTACGCAAAAACCAGTAGTTCGGAGCAGCGAAAATATCCGGGCCTCCGCCTTCGGCAAGTTCATTGATAATCACATTCATATACTGCACCGGATCCGTAAATTTACGGTACGTGATCGTAACATTCGGATGCTGTGCTGAATACTGCTGAATAAGCGGCTGATAAACACCTTCCTCGTCAAAAAGGCTGTAAAAGACCAGATTGGCCTTCAAAGTTTTCTGAACAACGGGCGTGTCCTTCTTCACGCATCCGGACAAAAATCCAAAACTAAGTGCAACCAGAAGACTAGAAGCTACAAGACGTTGAAGACGCATAAAGAATGAAGAAGTACAAACTTCCCTTATTATAAGAAACTTTTGAACGAAACAAAAGCTTTTATCACATTATTGTTGATGAACCCCTTCAGCCAAACCCTCAAGGAAATATTTCTTGGAGAGCGCGTAATAATAAAAATTACGGTTCACCAGCTTGAAAACGCGTATGAAAAAAGGCAAAGCCAATATCCTGAAAACTGTTTTTTTGAACAAATCAGGAACCTTCTTTAACTCCGGATAGCGTTTATCAAAAACCCAGGCCGACTTACCGATATTGCGCATCCGGTCTTCCAGACTTGATTCGGTCATAACGTGATCATGGTAACCGATGGCGTCTTTATTGTAATAAAGTACAAGTTTTTCCCGCAGATAAAGCCGGTAGCCGAGTTCAATGTCCTCCCATCCGTATCCTGAAAATGAAGGATCGAATGGATATTTGTCCAAAAGCGACCGTTTTAAGGAAATATTTGAAGTATAAAAAAAATTATAATCGGTCTGGTCTTTCCCTTCTAGTTTTTCATAGGCGAACTGATGACCTCCGAATCTTCCGAAAACCGTTGACCCGTTCGTGAGCCACGACATAAAAGGAGTAACATGAAGTTTAGGATGCCAGAGCGTCAAACCAAGCACTGCTTCATTTTCCGCAGCGTAACGGAGATGGTAGCGCAGATGTTCGCTCAAAAAATTCTCTTTGACGATAATGTCGTCTCCGATCATAACGATGATATTTCCTTTGGCATGCTGGATGCCAAGATTGCGCGCAATCCCCTGTCCCTGATTTTTCTGATGGAAAAAGCGGAAATTTCTGTGCTTCTTCAGATATTTTTCTAAAAGCTGGGACGTTTCATCGCGGCTGCCGTCATCTACGACAATGACTTCATAGTCATACGTCGGAAAATCCTGACGGAAAAGCGCATCAAGACATTCCTGAAGAATTTCAGATCGGTTAAAAGTCGGAATAACAACGCTCAAAACCATAGGGTCGGCATAATCTTTCTACTATTGTAAACGACCCTATGGTTGAAGTAAAACGCATTGTCTCTCAAAGATTTTCAGGGTTACGCCGGAACATCAACAAGGGTGATTTCATCGGCGTCTTTTGTTTTTTTAATGCTGATGAAATTCACGACGTCTGCGACGATTTCCGTTGATTTACGGTTCTTCCCTTCCTTGTCCTGATATTTATGATTGGAAATATGACCTTCAACATAAACTCCCGATCCCTTTTTAAGATACTCTCCGCACGCCTCACCGAGCTTGCGCCAGGCCACAATTTTATGAAAATCGGCCGTTGGACGCGAATCACCTTCCTTATTGCTCCAGTCGCGGTTCGTTGCGACCTTAAACGTGGTGACCGTATGCCCGCCCGGGGTCATTTTCATTTCAGGCTGAGTAGCCAAATGCCCCATTAAGAGGACTTTATTGACACTTCTCATAATTTGAAAAGTTAAAAAATAAGTACTGCAACCATAACAAAACCTCATGAAAAAAATTTCAACAAAGCCTGAAAAATTCATAAAATTTTATCCGCGACTCTGGTGAAAGCGGACTTGCATTTTTCCCGGTCTTCAACAACAATAAAGCCACTGTTTACTGCGCTTATGTTTACCGGAATCATTCAGGAAGTAGGATCAATCGAAACTGTTCAGGAAAAAAACAGCATAACGACATTTTCGATCAAAGCCCCGGGCACCGTTGAAAAACTGAAGACCGGAGATTCGATCAGTGTTGATGGAGCATGCCTTACCGTAATCGACAAAACCAAAGACAGCTTTAAGGTCGAAGCGATTCCTGAAACCCTTAAGCTCACCATCTGCGGTAAATATGAAAAAGGCACCCGCGTAAATCTGGAACCCGCCATGCAGATGACCGACCGCTTTCACGGCCATTTTGTGAGCGGACATGTGGATTTCGTCGGAGAAGTTACGGATAAAAACAACGAAGGTGATTCTATTATTTTTACGATCTCCAATCCGAAGAACATGGGGAAATATTTTAACTTAAAAGGATCCGTGACTGTGAACGGCGTCAGCCTCACCATTTCCAAAATCAATCCCGGAAGCTTTGAAGTAAGCCTTATTCCCCACACTCTGGACAACACGGACCTGAAAGAACTCAAAAAAAAGAGTACCGTGAATATTGAAATCGACCTCATCGCACGATACCTTGAAGGTTTGCTCAACGCCAAAGAGGATGAATCAAATTATTTCTTTCTCAAAGAGCGGGGTTTCATTTAAAATAAATTTATCTTCTAAAAATAAATTATGAAAAGCTCCAAATCCATTCCGGAAAAACTGAACGGAAAGCCTTACAAATTCGCGGTTATTCTTGGACGCTACAACGACGACATCGGAAATGAACTGCTCAAAAACACCCATGAAACGCTGATCAAGAACGGCGCCAAAGAAAGGAATATCAATCTTTTCCGCGTGCCGGGAGCACTGGAAATTCCTGTTACAGCAAATGCGCTGGCCTTAAAAGACAAATACGATGCCATTATCTGCCTTGGGGTCGTCATCAAAGGCGACACGCCGCATTTTGATTTAGTCGCCAGGGAATGCTACCGCGGACTCATGGACATCAGTCTGTGCAGCGACACTCCGGTCATTTTTGGGGTATTGACGACAAATAATCTGAAACAAGCCAAAGAGCGGGCATCCAAAAGCAAAATGAACAAAGGCAAAGAGTTTGCCGAAGCCGCGATAGAAATGGCTATGCTGCTTAAGCGCTGACATTTTAGTCACGCCACCAATTCCCCTCTGGATTTTCACATCTTCGGACGTTACAATACTTACGATATTTAACTCGCAAGCTATGAACATCCGCAAATTTCAAAACGTGGACTTCAAAGGGAAACGTGTGCTTTTACGTGTCGATTTCAATGTACCTATGAAAAACGGCAAAGTCGCCGAAGACACCCGCATTGTGCAGACGCTTCCAACCATCAAATATTTATTGAAGCAGAACGCCAAGCTGATTATCTGCTCTCATTTAGGACGTCCCGAAGGAAAAAAAGTTCCTTCCATGAGCCTTCGCCCTGCAGTTGAATACATGAGCAAACTTCTCAAAAAACCAGTAAAAATGATGAAGGACTGCACCGGTCCTGATGTGCAGAAAGCAGCAAAAGAGTTAAAACCGGGCCAGATCATGTTCCTGGAAAACCTGCGTTTTCACATCGCTGAAGAAAAAAATGATCCGTCTTTTGCCAAACAACTGGCAGGTTTAGCGGATGTATTTGTGAGCGACTCATTTGCGACTGCACACCGCGCACATGCTTCAACCGCAGGTATCACCAAATTTTTACCAAGCTATGCCGGATTCCTGATGCAGCACGAAATTGAGGAACTTTCCGCTTTAACTGAAAAACCGGCCAAACCTCTCACCATAATCATTGGCGGCGCTAAGATCGACACGAAAATCGGCATAGTCCAAAACTTTCTTAAAAAAGCCGACTCTTTCTTAATCGGCGGAGGTCTGGCCAATACGTTCCTTGCTGCACAGGGTTTTAACGTGGCAAAATCTTTATATGAGAAGGACAAGATCCAGGTTGCACAGGACACTCTTATGACCGCTGAACAGCTTCACATAGGCTTTGTACTTCCCGAAGACGTCATTGTTGCGGACGAAATTAAGGATAACGCACCGACACTGGATATCCCCGCTGACGACGTCATCGGAGAAATGAAAATTCTGGATGTCGGCACCAAAACAATTCTGAAATTTATCGAGGTCATCAAAAAATCTAAAACCGTCATCTGGAACGGACCGCTCGGACTTTCTGAATTAAAACCGTTCAGTCGCGGCACTGCTGCCATTGCACAAACCCTGGTCAAAACCAAAGGCGTGAAAAGCATCCTGGGCGGCGGCGACACCATTGATGCCGTCAAACGTCTGGGATTCAAAGAAGAACAGTTTACGTTCGTTTCCACCGGCGGTGGCGCCATGTTGGAATTCCTTGAAGGGAAAATGCTCCCGGGCGTTGAAGTGCTTCTGCAAAAAACGGCAAAGAAAAAGGCTGTTTCAAAAAAACCTGCACGTAAAGCGGCAAAACCCAAAATGAAAAAGAAGCTGGCTAAAAAAGCTTCAAAGAAGAAAATCCAGGCCAAGAAAAAAAGGCGTTAATAACCGTCAGCTATTCTTTTGCAGATGGCGGACCTGTTTTCTTTGGCAGTGGAACTGCGCCTGTTTTTGGAGCGACAAACTTTTTCGGTTCATCATCTTCGCCGATCTGGGCTCCTTCGCTCCAGCGGCGGATTTTGTCTTCAACGATTTCGCGATGGGTGGAATAGCGTTCACGGGAAAGTTTAATGACCTTCTCGCGGCGGCCTTCTTCAACTTCAAGATGCGGCGGAGGCAAAGTATCAAATGAAAAAGTTTTCGATGGCATACCGTCAATAAGCAGACGTGAATACGCCGTATATTTGCTTAAAGCGACCAGATCGTTCGGAAGGACCTCTTCACCGTACTGACCGGAAATATACTCGGCATCATCAAAACCGACCTGAAAGGAAAGAATCGAACCGACGTTACCGAACACCGCATCGCGGACCTCTTCCGGCATCTGGGCAATGTACTGGTTGGCCATAGTGAGATTCAGTTTATACTTTCGGGCTTCGGAAAGAATAGTCGCAAAAGAGTCCGTCGCAAAATTCTGGAACTCATCCACGTAGAGGTAAAAATCAGTACGTTCACTTTCCGGAACATTCGCGCGGCTCATGGCGTCCAGCTGGAATTTGGTAATGATCATCGAACCCAAAAGCGATGAGGTATCTTCACCAATCTTACCTTTGGAAAGATTCACGATAATGATTTTTTTGTGATCCATGGCAAAGCGCAGGTCCAAAGTAC
The DNA here is from genome assembly GCA_003153355.1 of Candidatus Peregrinibacteria bacterium. GTDB lineage: Bacteria > Patescibacteriota > Gracilibacteria > UBA1369 > UBA1369 > PALSA-1335. The sequence continues at coordinate 40,622 of PLYH01000006.1, read as the reverse complement.
TCTGCGGCTGCCCCAGAATATTGCGGATGATCGGCGAAGAAAGGAACTGGCCGACTTTGTTTAAAATTGGTGAAATGGCTTCAATTCTATTTTTAGGGTCCATCTTCTCAAACTCGTTCACCCAGAAACTTTTCACGATTGGATCGGTGATTTTGCGCACGACCCGGCCGCGGTAATCTTTGTCCTGCAAAACTCGTGGAATGCCGAGCATCGTAGTATTCGGGTACTCAAGCAAAGAAAGAATCGTATTCCGTAAAATATGTTCAAGACGCGGCCCCCAGCTTTCGCCATAAATCTTCTTAAAAATCCCCACAAGGCCTGAACAAACGATCGTATTCAATGCGGGATCAATATTTTCAAGCATATTGAAAGCGACGGGATAATCGCGGTCAGAAGGGTCAAATAAAACCACGTCGTTCGTTCGATGTGAAGGTACAAAATTCAAAACAGCATCGGCAAGGTCACCGTGCGGATCAACCACACCGACACCCTTCCCCGCCTGAATGTCTGAAAAAATCATGTTCTCCAGCAGCGTGGATTTACCCATACCCGTTTTACCAATGATGTAAATGTGGCGGCGGCGATCCTGGGTTTTGATACCGAACTCCTCATTGCTTCCGCGGAAGTTTGTTTTGCCGAGCATCGTAAAATCACCTTCAGGAACAGATTTTGGAGTCGGAAGGTCATTTGGCGGTTCAACTTTTTTAGAACGGACCCAGTAAATATTCGGCGTCGCGACAGTGATGTTCGGCAGATGGTAAATCGTGGCGAGCTCTTCAACGTTCAACACAAAAGGTTTATCCATTTCACGTTTGCGGTAAGCCTCGACAATGGATTCGTTCTGAACAACTTTTTCAATATGAAAACCGTTCAGATGAGGAATGTTGAACTGTTTAAAAGAACCGGCGATCTCTCTCAATTTCAACATTGCGATGTCCGGATTTTTTTCTTTTGGAACATACACAATACGGATATTCGCTTCATAAAGCAGCTTACCGACCTTATCGATGGCCGCAACCATTGTGGTCTCTTTTTCATGGGATTTGGAAACCTGTTCCTCAACTTCCTCTCCCGAAGAGTGTTCCGATTCCAGAACCGAGGTTCCTGAAAAAACTCCCTGAAACCACATCATCCAGTAAAACGGAAAAAAGATGATGCGGACTAATTTGCTTCTGGTACAAAAAGCCTTGGCATAAGCTTTCTGCAAAGAATCGATATTCAAAAAAATACCTTTCTTCAGGATGCGGATACATTTCACGAAAACCACGCGCCATCTTTCTTCCATCGGCCTGACGATAACCTGAATCCAGGCCTGTTCATCAAGGTCATTGAGTTTTGCGAGAGTTGCTGTTACGCCGGCGAGGGGGTCCAGAGAAACTTTTGCCTTCTTATCCTCGAATTGCGGATAACGCTTAATCGGAAAAATATCCGGATCGGCCAGGTGAAGTTCCAAACCAACGGCGTGCTTAAACTGATCGACCTTCAAAAAATTCTTTTCCAAAGGTTCTTTCATGGCCGGCACATTTCCTGAAGGAACAATCGCTGTTCCACCTTCAACTGCCTGTTCATTTTGGGGAGTATGAACCTCAACCTCGCTCGGGGAAGCATAATCTTCGACCTCCACAATCTCCACATTAGGATACTGGGCATATATCTGACCTTCGACCAGATTGCGCAGTTTGGAAGGAAAATGAACAAAAAATCTGATGCTGCGCCCGATATTGGCAATTTCAAAACTCACCTGATCCTGGCTCACCCCGGCAAGACGTTCCCAAAAACCTATTTTGCGGGCAATACCGTGAATCGTCGAAAAAATCTGCTCGGCAACAATCGGGCCGGTCTCATTATCTTTTGCCACCCGCACCGAAAGAACGGTCACAGGCTCTTTACCTTCGCGCCTATTTTGCTGGGAACGGATAAAAAGCTCTACCAGAACCAAAAAAACGACTAAACCGACGATGCCTTCAATCAACCACAACAGAATGTCCAGGAGCTCCATACAGCCAAAAAACTTAGTATTTCATAGAAATTATAGCCAAAAAAGCCAAAAAAAGCGAATTAAAGAGAGTCCAGATAACGCTGAAGGATAATCGTTGCCGCGAATTCGTCATCATGGCCGTGCCGTCCGGCTTCACGCTGAAGATTTTGCGCCTGAAATGAGGAAAAAGATTCATCAACAAAACTTATGGCAATGTCAGGAAAATATAATCCCAACTTCTTGGCAAAATTACGGATTCTTTGGGCAGAATCTCCTTCTCCGTTTTCATGATTTAACGGCAAACCGAAAACGAAATCGGTCACGTGTTCCTTTTCACAAAGTTCACGGAGTCTTGCGGCGACCTTGTCTATGCCGCCTTTTGTCCTGTCAATGATTCCCCTGCCAAAAGCCAAAAGCCTGGCATCATCACTGACAGCCAGGCCGATCTTTTTTGTACCGTAATCAATGGCAAGAATTTTTCTCTTCGCCAATTCCGAAAAAATAAAAGATAAATCCTACTTCTCTCCTTTCACTTCCAGCGTAAACTTTCCTTCAACCCCTTCGGCCAGACGGACCGGAACTTCATACGTTCCTGCAACCTTGATGTGCTCGGATAACAACAAATTTTCCTTTTCAAAACGGATGTTCAATTTATCTTCCAGAGCTTTCAAAATCTCTTTTTCAGTAATGGAACCGTAAAGCTTATCACCTTTTGCTTTCGCCTTAATGGTGATTTTGAGTCCCTTCAGCTTCCCTTTAATTTCGCCGGCCTGTTCCTGAATCCTTCCATGCTGCACTACTTCGCGTTTGCGCATCTCTTCAGCCTGTTTGATTTTTACCGGAGTCGCAACTTCAGCCAGATTCCGGGGTTGAAGGAAATTCATAAAATAACCGTCTTTCACATTTTTCATTTCGCCCTTCTTGCCCAAATGCTGAACGTTTTGTTTCAAAATAACCTGCATATTTCTGATATTAAGAAGTAGATCGATCAAATTGTACTGAATGAAAACTCAAAAAGCAAAGCCTACTGGCATGAAGCGCACCATTGAGCGATATTGGCGAAACGGTCGCTCGGGAATGCCATATTTTGCAAATTCAAACCCTGCACTCTTCCGTCATTGGCCAAGGTATAAACCGGACGGTACAAAAATATCGCAGGAACGTCATCGGCAATGACTTTCGCCAGCTGTTTAAGATAAGCGTCTTTCTGAGTCGGATCAAAAGTATCGCGGATCTTTTCAATGAGCTGGTCAGCCGCAAAACTGCGGTAATTGGAAAGATTTAAACCTTTGGAGTTGGCCTGGCTGGAATGCCAATAAGAGTAAGTATCGAGGTTATAGCCCAAATTCTGTCCCGCGAGCGCCATGTCATAATCACGGGCCTGCAGGCGCTGCAAATAAGTATCGCTGTCCACCATCTGGACATCGAGCTGTACACCCAGTTGAGCCCATTGGTTTTTCAAGAAATCGATGGTCTTTTGGTTTTCATCGGCAAGGGTCGAACCGTCATCGTAAGATCTTGCCAGCAAAACAAATTTCAGAGGCTTGCCGTTATTATCAACCCGGACGGACACGGTTTGCTGGGTTGATGAAGTTTCCTGACTCGTCGGCTGCTGCATTGATTGCTCAGTTGCTGCTTGTTGGGTCTCCTGTGTTGCTGAAACCTGCTGAATTGGCGCGGTTTGTACAGGCTGGCTCTTCAAAACTTTATAGCCGGCATCATACAAGGCGCCCTGGGCTTCCTGAAGATTCGTCTGGTAAATCCAGTCCTGCTGGTTCAATTCGAGCAAAGGCGTATCAACCTCCGTGGCATCGGTAAATTGCTGAAGGAGCTGGTGTTTATCGATGGCTTTCATAAGACCGACGCGGACTTTATCCTTCTTAAGAATCGCATTATCCATATTAAAGAAAACCGCAGTATATTGAGGCAATGAATAATTCATAAAATTAAAACGTCCGACCTGTTTCATCTGATCCAAAGTTTCAGTAGGAACTTTATCAACCATATTCATCGTTCCGATCTCTTTCATGAGCGTGTCAAAATCCGGATAAATATTGAAATGGATTTGATTGATGTTCGGACGTTCGCCGTAATAGTTCGAGAAAGCCTTCAATGAAACTCTTTCACGTCCGTCTTCAAAAACCTGGGCCTGAGAATCGACCTGGTAAGGACCCGAACCGATCGGATTCACGTTAAACTGCGCGGTCGGCAGCTGGTCAACCGATGTATTCGCCAAAATATGCTTCGGCAGAATTCCGACATTCATGTTCGTAATAAAAAATGCGTTGGGTTTCTTGAGTTTAAATTCAATATTCTGCTGATCGATTTCATGAATATCCACGCCATCAAAATTCAATTTAATGACCGGATTCTGAAAAGCCGGATTCTGGATAATATCGTGGAAGGTGAAATAAACGTCATCGGCCGTGAGCGGCTGCCCGTCCTGCCACAGCAGGTTCGGCTTTAAGGTAAAATGATAAGTCATTTTGTCGGCCGAAATACTCAGAACCGCCATGTCATCGACAAAAGCCTGCTTCGACGGATCATATTTGCTCAAACCTGAAAAAACCAGACTGGAAATATCACGGGCCGGTTCGCTGAAATCCACATAGAGCGGATTAATGATGACCGGACGGTCGCTGATCATTCCTTCGGTATAAGATTTGCCGTCCAGCGATAAAATATTCGGCGACTTAAAAGCGTCGACAATCGTCTGGGCGAGTACAAAAATCACGATCCCAAAAACAATGATGCTGATGACTTTTTCTTCAACACTATACGAACGAAGAACCCTGACGAAAATCTTCCACAGACGTTTCATAGCTCAAAAAAAAGAATGGAAACTCTTTCTTATCTTTCTTAATGGACGAAAAGTTCCAAAACAGAACTGAGCACGAATAATACCGCTAGGATGATCGTAGCATGAAAAATAACCTTTTCAGCTCCGCGTTTCTTAACGTGAATAGCGCCGCTGCCGCCAAAAGTTGAACTTAAACCGGAAGCTCTATTCTGAACAAGAATAGAAACGATCAAAAGAATCGAGACAACAAGCTGAAAATATTTCAAAAGCGTGTGAAGCATAACTGACAATTATTTATTAGGAACTAAAATGTGGAGAACCCAGTTGATGATGCCAAAAACCAGCGCAGCGATAAAATATGTCCATACGCTGCCGACGCTGACCGTAACACCAGAGAAATGTATAGCATTTACGAGCTTAACGGTCAACCAGAATATGATGACGTTAATGACAAAACTGAACAGTCCGGCCGTCAATAAAACGATCGGAAAAGACAGCAATTTCATCAAAGGTTTTACAAACGTATTCAGTGTACCGATGATGACGCCCGCTATAAGGAAGAACATGAACCCGCCCGTATAGAGAAGGTCGCTCACCAGTTTCGTAACCACGAAGAGCGCCAAACCGTTGAGAACGATGCCGATTAAAAGTTTTTTGAGCATAAGTTTTTTAAAATTTCTGAAAGATTATAGCTTTAACCGCGCCTGACTGCAATTTTAACTGTCGTGCCTTCTATATCAACTATTTTTTCCTTGTCCCATTCCAGGTTACCTTTTTGCTGGAGTTCAATGGCCAGGGTTTCCCGGCTGATATAATCGGCGAATTTGGTAACAGCGCTTGCGATTTCACCTTCAGCGGCAATCAGGAGATAAATTCTGTCATCAACATTATAAGCGGCTTCTTTACGAAGATCCTGAACAAAACGGACAATTTCACGAGCGTAGCCTTCCTGTTTCAATTCATCCGTTACGGTCGTATCAAGAACAACAGAAACTCCGTCTGCGCTGGCAACGTCAAAACCGGCCTGACCCTGGAAACCGATCTGCACTTCATCAGGTTCCAGCGTAAATTCTCCGATGCGCACTTTTCCGCCTTCTTCCAAAGTAAACTCCCCTGCCTTGGCTTTTTGGATGATAATCTGAACGTATTTGCCGTATTTTGGACCCAACACGCGCGCGTTCGGCATCACGATATATTTCACAATATCCTGAACGTCTTTAAGGATTTCCAGATTTTTCACATTCAGCTCTTCGCAAATCACATCTTTTTGAGCGAGCACTAATTGAGCATCAACCGTCACCGGCAAACCCACCTGGACCAAACCCAACGGTTGTCGGACTTTAATATTCGCCTTATCGCGCACTGCATGACCGAGCGCCACGATCTTACGGACAACCGAAGTTTCCAGATTCAGGGTCGGCTGGATATGTTGAACCTTAGCCTTCGGCCAGTTCGCCAAATGCACTGACTCCTCACCCGTAAGGTTTTTATAAATTTCGTCTGCCAGGAAAGGCATGAATGGAGCAAGCAGTTTTGAAAACTCCACCAGAACCGAATACAACGTCTGATAAGCTTCAAACTTATCACCGTCATTTTCAGATTTCCAGAAACGGCGGCGGCTGCGGCGGATGTACCAGTTACTTAAGTTATCGACAAAATCCATCATCGGACGGGTCGCTTTCGTCAGATTATAATCGTCCATATTTTTGGTCACGCTTTGGATCAGTTCATGCAGTTCGGAAAGAATCCACTGATCCAGTTTGTGTTTAGGATCGAAATCTTTTCCTTTGCTCTTTATATTCTGGGGTTTCCACTGATCAATGTTGGCGTAGGTCACAAAAAAACTGTAGCTGTTCCATAAAGGCAGCGTAAATTTCTTCACCATCTCTTCAACGTGTTTTTCCGAAAAACGTACGTCTTCGGCCAGCGGCGCGGTGCTGCTGTACAAAAACATGCGGGTCGAATCAACGCCTTTCGTATCGAAAAGCATATTCGGATCGGGATAGTTCTTTTTGCGTTTGGAAAGTTTTTCACCGTCCGCTGCCAATAAAATGCCATTCACGATCACATTTGTAAACGCAGGCTTATCAAACAAAATCGAAGCCAGAACATGCAGCGTATAAAACCAGCCGCGGGTTTGATCAACGCCTTCTGCAATAAAATTCGCCGGAAAATTATCTTCAAACTCCTGCTTATTTTCAAAAGGATAATGGAGCTGGGCATAAGGCATGGAACCGCTTTCAAACCAGCAATCCAGAACATCGGAAACGCGCTTCATGGTTTTACCGCAGTTTGCGCACGGGAATGTAATGTCATCAATATAAGGTTTGTGAAGATCGAGTTCATCGCCGCGCATCGGTAGTTTGCCCTTGCTGTGTTCTTTGAGTTCTTCAATCGAGGAGATACAGATCATATGGTTTTCCTCGCAGGTCCACACCGGAATCGGACAGCCCCAAAAACGGTTACGTGAAATCGCCCAGTCACGAGCACCGTCCAGCCATTTGCCGAAACGTCCCTGCTGGATATGATTCGGCTGCCAGTGAATTTTCTTATTATTCTTCAGAAGTCTCGGTTTCAGCTGGCTGACCTTTATAAAGAACGAACGCGTCGAATAATTAATAAGCGGAGTGTCGCAACGCCAACAATGAGGATAGCTATGTCGAATATTCTCTTTTTTAAAAAGAGATCCCTGTTGGCTTAGATAATCAGCGATATTTTGATCCTGTCCCTTAGCAAACTTACCTTCCCATTCAATAGGGAATAAAGGTGCTGCTACGACATGAGGATCTTTAAAAGTTCCATTCATCGCGACATGTTGGATAGCGCCAAGCTTATTTTGTTTAGCAATACGATAATCGTCTTCGCCAAACATTGGAGCAATATGAACGATACCAGTACCATCTTCTGTCGTCACATAATCATCAAGCACAATTCTACAATATAAATCACCACCATTATCAATAAGTTGACTAAATAAAGGCCGATAAGTTGCCTTTACAAGTTCTTTAGGATTTACATTTTCTAATATTTTATAGTTTAAATCCTTAAAAACAGCCTCAACACGTTTTTTAGCAACAATATATTTTTCTTCTCTGCCATCATCATAATGGACACCAACTTTAACATATTCAATTTTAGGCCCAAGACAAAGCGCAACATTACCTGGAAGAGTCCAAGGAGTCGTAGTCCACGCCAATAAATAAATGTCCTCTTTTACAACAAATCCAGTCTTTTCATTATTAAGTAACTGAAACTTCACGGTTACTGAAAGGTCAGTTACATCTTTATAGCCTTGGCTCACCTCAAAATTGGACAATGGGGTTTCACAACGTGGACAGACATGCATGCTTTTATAATCCTGATACACCATCTCCTTTTTCCAGATCTGGCTGAACACCCACCAGATGGATTCCATATAGGTGTTGTCTAAGGTCGCATAGCTCTTGCTGAAATCCACCCATCGCCCTATTCTCTTCAACAAAATCTCCCACTCTTTGGTGTAGCGGAAAACGCTTTCCCGGCATTTGAGATTAAAAGCTTCAACACCCATTTTTTCAATATCTTTCTTTCCGCTCAAACCAAGTTCCTTTTCGATTTCATATTCAACCGGAAGGCCATGGCAATCCCAACCGTTGGTCCGGGGAACATAATAGCCTTTCATATTCCAGTACCGTGTCACGGCGTCTTTCAGAGAGTTCGCCATAATATGTCCGTAATGCGGCAGGCCGTTCGCAAAAGGCGGTCCGTCAAAGAAGACAAACTTCTTTTTATCTTTCCGCGCTTCAACTGATTTCTCAAAAATTTTTTGTTCTTCCCAGAATTTCAAGATCTTCTCTTCCATCTGGGGAAACGACTGCTTGGGGTCAACCGGGTTAAACATAATACACAAAAATATGACCTTTAAATTTTAGCAGATTTTCCGCAGAAATAAAGGGAAAAGCAGGTATCTCAATCTTCATTTATGCATATTGCCATATAGAAAATTTTTGCTATAATTGTAATTAATATTGATTTTTTAATTGTTAACCCAACAATTATGCCAAACGAAAAATTAGGTTCAGATCATACAGAACCTCAAAACCAAACCCCGGCTGAAGATATCACCGCTCCATTTCAATATGGTGTAGATAGTCATATGCTTATTTTATATACCAATAAAAACAAATCCCCTTTTACGATCCAGGCTTACATAAAAAGCAAAGGCGTCATCAAAATTACAAATGTCGGAACGATGGGCAATGAACTCAAAATGGTGATCGGGTTTAACAAAACACTTTTACCCGAAAACGAACCGATTTATATCACCGAGGATATTAAAAAACTTCTCAATCTTGATGAAAGACAGATCTCGAAACGCAAAACAGAAGAACCTAAAAAATTTGATGCCGACTCTACCGGAGTTCACGTTATTCAAACAGACACCGGCGGCCCCGCCAAAAAAATTGTAGGGTTCTAAACTAGACGGCACTCTTCTTCAAAAGTCTTTTCGTAAATTCAGGGTCCGTAGCGATCTTACTTTCTTCCGGATAGATCTGCCCCTGATATTTTGAGCTCCCCTTGCGGTGATAAGGAACCTCGGCCGGTGAACTCATCTCTTCAAAAGCAAGCTGGCAGACGCGCATACCTGGGTAAAGCGCCACAGGCATACGGTTAATATTCGTAATCTCAAGAGTAATCGTTCCTTCAAAGCCCGCATCCACAAATCCAGCTGTTGAATGAATAATGATTCCCAGGCGTCCCAACGAACTGCGGCCTTCAACGCGGGCGACCAGAGAATCAGAAATCTTAATCTTTTCCAGAGTAACGCCTAAAATAAACTCACCAGGCTGAACAATAAAAGGCACACGGTCTTCGTCAACTTCTATTAATCGCGCAACATCTTTAAAAGTTTCCGGTTGGAGCGGATCCAGAACGGGATATTTCGTATGGTCGTAAATCTTAAAAAATCTTCCAAGACGTAAATCCATGGATGAAGCTCCAATGTTGGGCATGTGGTCATTGTCCGGCGATTCAACAACAATGTCCCCCTTTAACATGCGGGCTTTGATATCACGATCAGAGAGAATCATAGGGGAAAGAATCAACAAGTTCGGTAGCCAGGCCAATATACTTTGAAGGAGTCAATATTTTCAACCTCTTTTTTTCTGCTGCTGGAATCTTGAGCGAATCGATGAATTTTGAAATGGTTTGCTTGTTGACAGACTTCCCTCTTGTGAGTTTTTTTAACTTTTCATAAGGCTTTTCAATTTTGTATTTTCTCATGACGGTTTGAATCGGTTCGGCGAGAAGTTCCCATGCTTGATCTAAATCTCCTTCTATGGCCTTTTGATTTAACTCCAATTTATTTAAACCCTGTATACAATTTTTATACGCAAGGACGGAATAAGCGAATGCAGAACCGATATTTCTTAGTGTTGTTGAATCGGTAAGATCACGCTGCATTCTTGAAAGCGGAAGCTTTTCCGAAAAGTATCCGAGCAGCGCATTTGCGAGTCCCAAGTTGCCTTCGCTGTTCTCAAAATCGATCGGGTTGACCTTATGAGGCATGGTCGATGAGCCTACTTCTCCTTCTTTAAGCTTCTGTTTAAAGTATCCCATACTTATATAAGTCCAAAGGTCGCGGTTAAGATCAATAAGGATAGTGTTCATCCTTCTCATCGCGTCACAGATCTCGGCAATATAATCATGAGGTTCAATTTGCGTTGTATAAAAGTTCGGCTCAAGCCCCAAAGTCTGTATAAAAGTTTTACTCGCCTCCATCCATTTTACTTTAGGGTATGCTACAGCGTGAGCGTTAAAATTTCCTACAGCGCCGTTGATTTTTCCTAAAATTCTGATGACTTTTAAACTTTCTACCTGATCATGCAGTCTTGCCAGAACGTTGACGAACTCTTTACCCAATGTTGTGGGTGTTGCAGGTTGGCCATGGGTTCTTGCCATCATTGGAACACTTTTATATTTTTTAGCGAGTCTTGCCAAATCCTGCAAAAGTCCTGTGAATACCGGAATAACCTCCCCGTTCAATCCATCGCGGATCATCAGCCCGTAAGAAAGGTTATTAATGTCTTCAGAGGTGCAGGCAAAATGGATAAACTCAAAATATCGCTCAAATGAAGAACCTTTAAGATTTTCCTTAATAAAGTACTCAACGGCTTTCACATCGTGGTTGGTGGTTTTCTCGATCTCTTTCACGCGATTGGCCGCGGTTGCATCGAAGTACCCATAAATCGAACGGAGCTGCTTCAGTTCCTTCGCGGTCCAGATTTTCGTGCCTTCAAGCTTGAGTTGATTGCAAATAAAAATAAACCACTCGATCTCGACATAGATGCGATAACGAATCAATGCAGCTTCAGAAAAATACTGACGCAAAGCTTCCACTTTTTTGTTGTAACGGCCGTCGAGCGGAGAAATATTGTAAATGGGATCTCTCATGAGAGATTAGATTTTAAATGATGCTTTGATTTTTTTAACATGTTCCTCATATTTCTTGCGGAGTGCCGGATTGCTGAGACCGAAAATACGGACAATGCACATCGCCACATTCTGAGGATCCAAAACTGTAAGGACGGGCGTATCGGAAGGCATTTGAAGCGTCGAATTGATGTTCACCATCATATCGTCCTTGTCAGCAAAAGGAGGGCAGGCAATGACCGGGTGAAAAGAGGAACCGGCAGTGCATCCGGAAAGTCCGTTAGAGCGACCTGCGATCGTCACATAACAAACCTTACCGTCAAAATGGTTGTATTCTCGGATGACTTCAACCAAAAGCTCCGGAACTTTATGCGCCGAAACAACGATGACTTTATGAGGAATATTCCATTTATCGAGCTCATCAGTGATCTTCTTGGCCCAGTCTTTGTCTTTTTCTGAACCTAAGAGGACGGGAACGATCATGGAATCAGTCATAAAGTTGAGGATGAGAAGAATAGAATGCTGAAAAAACAAAAGCCTTACATATATTTCTGTAGATTTTTGCCGATGCGGTCTAAGACCGAACCTGCTTGCGCCTGGAAAGTTTGGCCTGTGATGAGTTCAAAAGCTTCAATGTAGCGTCTTGCCGTTTCCGCTTTGATTTCAGCTGGAATCTCTGGAATTTCACCTTCGCCCCGAAAACCTCTTTCTGCGAGCCATTCGCGGAGATACTCTTTATCAATCTTCTTTTGTTCCTCGCCGGCAGCAAAACGTTTCTCATATTCGTTCGCAAACCAAAAACGGGAAGAGTCGGGCGTATGGATTTCATCGATCAAAACGATTTCACCATCCGGAGTGATGCCGAACTCATATTTAGTATCTACAAGGATAATACCTTGTTTTGCTGCGACCTCAACCCCGCGCTGATAAAGTTTGAGCGACGCATCGGCAATATAGTCGTATTGTTCAGCAGTTAATGTCGTGCGCTTTAAAATCTCTTCTCGCGAAACGGATTCATCATGATCGCCGTGTTCTGCTTTAGTTGAAGGCGTTAGGATGGGCTTATCGAATTTCTGGTTCTTTTTGAGACCTTCAGGAAGAAGGTTCCCGCAAAAATCCCGAACGCCGCGTTCGTAGTTGTACCAGGCACTCGTGGTCGTTACTCCTGTAATGTAGCCTCTCACAACCATTTCAATCGGCAAAGGTGTGCACTGTTTACCGATCAAAACATTCGGATCGGGATACTCCATCACATGGTTGCCGATAATATCTTTGGTCTGTTCAAACCAGAATTTTGCCATCTGCGTAAGCACCTGACCTTTAAAAGGAATCGTACAAATAACCCTGTCAAAAGCTGACAAACGGTCGCTCGTGATCAGAATGCGGCGGTCTCCTTTGGTATAGTTATCCCGGACCTTCCCTTCATATTTATCGCCGAGTTTCGGAAAATCCGTTTTGTCCAAGCAGTACGGAATCTGGGCAATAAGGTCTTTCTGGTCAATCATATCTATAAAAAAGGTGAAAGGTACCCGAAATTTACCACAGCTTTGACGGCATTTCAAACCCGACCCGTTTAGCGGGTGCCCGGTAAGCAATTACTCCCGTTACAGCCTGCTTTTGAAAAACTTTTTTTTCGAACTTGAACATGCTAATGTGCAGTCGTTCTTAGATTTAAAAAACTTTTTTTCATGGCTGATCATCTTCAAAAATACGGAAATGTTTGCGCAATCGTGGGCGGACAATGGGGTGACGAAGGCAAAGGAAAACTCGTGGATATTATGGCCGAACATTACGATTTTATCGTCCGCTCGACTGGCGGAGCAAACGCAGGACACACGGTGTACGTAAAAGACGCGAACAATGAAGAACAATACAAAAAATACGTTTTCCATTTAATACCTTCCGGAGTGCTGTATCCCGGAACAATGAATATCATCGGCAACGGCTGCGTCATTCATATTCCCACTTTTTTTGAAGAGCTGAAATTTCTTAAGGAAAGCGGCATCAACACGGAAGGAAGAATCTTGATTTCAGACCGCGCTCATCTGATTTTTGAATATCACAAAATGATCGACGGTATTCAGGAGGATCGCAAAGGAAAAAACAAAGTAGGTACAACCAAGCGCGGCATCGGACCGGCTTATACCGATAAAATTTCACGCATCGGCATCCGTGTTGATGAGCTTCTGGATTTTCAGAAATTCGAAGAGCACATGCGCGAAAATGTTGCGACACTCCAAAAAATCTACGATTTTACTTTTGATGTTGAAACCGAACTGAACTATTACCGGAATATTATTGCGCAAATAAAACCTTATATTGCCGATACAGCGCTCATCGTCAACAACGCCATTGCTGAAGGCAAAAAAATTCTTATGGAAGGGGCCAACGCCACGCTGCTCGACGTTGATCACGGTACTTATCCGTATGTCACGTCTTCCAACGCTTCAATCGGCGGAATGGTCTCCGGATCAGGAATCGGCGCTACCAAAATCAACTCGGTAATCGGAATTATGAAGGCCTACTCAACGCGTGTAGGAGCGGGGCCTTTTCCTACTGAACTGGACAACGAACTCGGCGAAAAACTTCGCACCAAAGGCGGCGAATTCGGTTCAACCACCGGGCGTCCGCGCCGCTGCGGCTGGTTCGACGCGGTTGCTGCAAAATATTCGGTGATGCTCAATGACATGAAGAGCATCAATCTTACAAAGCTTGATGTACTTGATGAAATGGATACGATCAAAATCGCCGTGGGATATTTTTATGAAGGAAAAAAACTCGAAAGCTTCCCGGCATCGGCGGACATTCTCAGCAACGTTGAAGTTGAATACCTGGAACTTCCGGGATGGAAAACATCCATCAAAGACACTGAATCCTTCAACAAACTCCCCGCAAACGCCCAGGCCTACGTCAAAAAAATAGAAGAACTTTTAGGTTCAACGGTCAATTTCATCGGTACGGGCGTCGGCCGCCATGAAATGATTATGACCTAAATCAGATCTGTGCCTGATAGATTTCGGTATTTGGATAAAACGCCGCCCAGGTAAAATAATACGAAACGGTATTGAGTATTTGCTCGCGGGTTTGTGCATCAGTAACATTAAAGGTTTTTTTGTCGTAACTCACTGTAAGATTTTTCCCTGCAAACTGATCGCTGAAACTTCCTCCGTTAGGCAAAGCTTTCTGCAGTTCTGATTCTGGATAAACTTTTTCCTGATTACCCAGAACAATTCCAAAAACAACTTCTTTGGGCGGAAAACGGTTATCAATATGCTCAAGCGGAAAATAAATGTCTGAATTTTTTTCGTAATCGTCGTATGGATATTGATTATAAGGAAGAGCGTAACCGGTTTTTTCCGAAAGAACCTGAGTTTGAGGATACTGTTTGATCCAGTCACTCCACTTTTCCAGCTGCGAAGGATAAAGCTGGAGTTTTTGGTCACGCTTTGACCCGACGAGGGCCAAACCATCAAACTGGCTCCATAACGATTTCGTTTCACGGTCGTACATGACCAGATTGCTGTTCAGGAGCATTCCCGAAACTCCGAACGTTACGGCTTTACCATCTAATATGCGGTCAAAAACCCGCGGAGTCATACATAAAGGACAATACGTAACCGCGATGGGCGTGTTTCCGGCAACGTCATTCACGATTTCATGCCAGTTAAGAATTTTGACCGGGTAAGCTTTAACAACAGGTGCGCTTTGTGAATTTTCCTGAAAGACAAATCCGATCACAAGATCATTACTTTGCATAAACGATGCCAGACGAACGGAAACAAACTGGGGCTGATCAATGGAAGGAATGCAATCATTTCCCAAAAAACAGCCCTGCTGAAGCCGGGCCAGGTTCTGTTTATCAAGCTGAATATTTGAAATTTCATCCTGTTGCGTCAGCAATTGAGTTTGTGAAACGGATGATTGTTCCGTTTGAGGAATAAACAGCCTCGTAGTTTGAGTAAAAAAATCAACGCGGCCAAAAACCTGAAGCCTAAAAACCAAAATCATCGCGAAAGCAATGCCCGCAAGAAGTAGACCCAAGATCGTCAGAAATTTCCAGATGCCTTTATTCATAGTAAACGCGTTCTACTTCAAACTCACCGCAAAAGATTGAGAAAAATCATTTTCCTGCAAACCTGAAGGATTGTCTTTTTGAAAAATCAGAGAAGCTTTTGGAGTAACTGGTGACTTAAAATTAAGAGCAACCGTGAACGGGACCGAATCCGTCGTCATCCAGTCATTATCGGCATGTGCCTGGGCGCGTACGATCTCATTGCCCTGAGCATCTTGAAGTATAACCGGGAATACGCCTTCAGAAAAAAACAGTCCGCTGACGCTTCCATGGATCGTAACCGGACTTTTCAAAGCTAAAGACAAATCAGGCGTCATAACCATAAGATTATAATTTCTTTGAGCCATTGTAAGTTGCTGGGTCACGGCCTGAGTCTGCTGACTTTGACCGTAAATACTCAATCCCACTTGAATCCCCTGTTCAGTCTGGGCTACAGGATTTTGCGAACCGGAAGGTGGAGTTGAGCATGCAAAAAGCAAAACTGAACTGCCAACCAAGGCTAAAGCCAGGTGAACTAAAAAACGCGGGGAAGATTTCATAAAAAAACAATGAGAAAATTGCCACAATTTTAGCACAACTCACGGAAATAAAAAATTTCCGGATTTAACCCGAGTTTCGCGACAAGCGCGCACCTAAATTCCCCCACGCGCAATATTCACAGTTTTGGCCGCCTTCAGGCATTTTACCGCTCAAAACTTCCGAGACTTCGGCAATAAGATTCATGGCCCGTTTCGATTCGGTTACAAGCTGGATAACCTGGACATTAAATTGAACGACTCCCGACTCCCGGACTTCTTCCGGGATATAATAGACAACATACCCCGTGCTGCCGGTTTGATAACCGTTTTTCTGAAGCAGCAAATCGTAACAATCAAGCTTCATCTGATGATGCTGATCATGATTTTGCTCATTTGATGCAAGCCCTCTGGTTTGAAAAATCAAAGGTATATGCAGAGATTCACCGTTCTCATTTTTACGGACAACGCATTCATCAAGGGTTCCCGAAAAATCAACTCCCCGGTCTTTATCCTGAAAACTCAAAGCAGATTTAGGATTACGCCACTTTTTGATAAGATCCTGTTCGGGAAGAAAAACCCCTTCAATCGTTTTCTGAAGTTCAGCCGGAAGATTTCCTTTTAAACGGTATTGATCGGTATATTTCATCAGAATCAAATCCATCCCACCGAAAAGCGGAGAAACGACGGCAGGCCTCTGAACTTTCTCATGAATTTCAACCCAAAAACAACGGGGACAATCCTGATACAAATTCAACTGGGACGGAGTAAGCTGATACATAAAAAATAAGCTAAGAAGGTTTGAACTCTGCCATTATACATGATATAATGAAAAGATTCATAAATCCCTTTCTTATGACAAAAAAGTCACCGACACCAACCCATCCGTGGGCACAGCAAACAGATGAGCTTTTAAAAAATCTTGGAACCAGTGAAAAAGGCCTTTCTTCCAGTGAAGCTGAAAAACGGCTGCAAGAACACGGCTTCAACGAAATAGCAGGAAAGGATAAAAAATCTTGGATAAAAATCCTGATTGAACAGTTCATCAATCCGCTTGTGCTCGTATTGATAGCTGCAAGTATTATTTCATTCTTCCTGGGAGAAAAGAGCGACACCATCATCATTATGATCATCGTGTTGATTAATGGAATCCTTGGTTTCGTACAGGAATTCCGTGCTGAAAAAACCGTACGCGCACTCAAAAAATTGGTCGCACAAAAAGCCAAAGTCCTCCGCAGCGGCAAAAAAATTGAAATAGAAACGAAATACACAGTACCCGGAGACATTGTGTATCTCAATATCGGAGATATCGTTCCTGCAGATGTCCGTATTCTTCACCAGGATGAAATGACGATCGACGAATCGTCGCTTACCGGTGAATCTGTTGCCGTAATGAAAACAACGACAGCCACGCCCGACACGCGCACCTTGCCGCAGTATTTGAAAAATATTGCCTTTATGGGAACGCATGTCATGAGCGGAAACGGTCTGGGTGTTGTCATAGCCACCGGTGAAAAAACTTTCTTTGGTAAAACCGCTTCATATCTCAAAGAACCGGAAATCACTTCCGATTTTGAAAAAAGCATGGGAAGTTTCAGTAACTTTCTGCTGCGGATCATTATTGTCATGACTTTCTTCATTTTTGTCGTGAACACCCTGCTCAATCACGGATTACTGGAATCGTTCCTGTTCGCCATCGCTGTTGCGGTCGGGATTACGCCTGAAGCGTTGCCGGTCATTATCACCATCAGTCTTTCCAAAGGTGCGCGCAAACTGGCAAAGAAAAAAGTTGTGGTTAAAAAACTCAGCTCCATTGAAGATCTCGGCAACATGGACGTTATTTGCACGGATAAAACAGGCACCTTAACGGATGGCAAACTCTCGCTCGAAAACTATTTCAACATGGAAGAAAAACCGAATGAAGAACTTTTGATTTACGGACTGCTTTGCAACGATGCCGTTGTGGGGAAAGACAAAGTTGAGGGAAATATCATCGACCGGGCAATCTGGGAAAGTTCCCAGAAAAACTCCGTATTGCCCGAATACAAAAAATATAAAATTCTTGACCATAACGAATTCGATTTCCACCGCCGCCGCATGAGCGTGGTCATTGAAGCTCCGAACGGCAAAAAATATCTTATAGTAAAAGGAGCGCTGGAACAGCTTTCACAGGTATCAACGAAAATCCGCAAAAACAATCACGATGTCGACATCGATCACGGTCATTTGAAAAGCTATCTTGAAACCGTGAACAAATACCGTACTCAGGGCTACAGCACCATCAGTATCGCAGCCAAAGAATGGCACAGCGACCAATCAAACAAAGAAGATGAAAAAGGGCTCACTATGCTGGGTTTTCTTCTTTTTATTGATCCTCCGCGGAAAAGCGCCAAAGCGGCCCTGGCAAAAATGCACAAGTTGGGGGTGGAAATTAAAATCCTCAGCGGCGATGATCCGCTCGTCACGGAAGCCATTTGTAAAAAAGTTGATCTTGAAATCAAAAACGGAAAAATCCTCACCGGCGACGATCTGGATAAGATGAACGAAAAAGAGTTTACCGAAGCGATAGAAAAATATAACGTTTTTTCCCGCATTACGCCCGATCACAAATATCGGATCGTTAAAACATTGAACACCGGGCCGGAGCGCACAATCGCTTTTATGGGAGATGGGATTAACGACGCTCCCGCACTTAAAATTTCCGATGTGGGCATTTCAGTAAATACTGCCACGGACATTGCCAAGGAAGCCGCTGACATCGTTCTGCTGCAAAGCGGGCTCCACGTCATTGTGGAGGGCATTATCGACGGACGGAAAATCTTTACGAACATCATAAAATACATGCGCAATACCGTCAGCGCCAACTACGGCAATATGTTTACGGTTGCAGCATCTTCGCTTTTCCTGAATTTTATTCCGATGCTTCCTTCTCAAATTCTTCTGATCAACCTGATGACGGATGCCCCGATGCTGGCCATCTCCACTGACAATATAGATGTGGAACAGCTGAAAAAACCGAAGAAACTCGACATCAAGATGATCAACGCGTTCATGAGGTTCTTCGGACTCATGAGTTCTATTTTTGATATGGCTACAATCTTATCCCTGATCTTTATCTTTAAAGCGAATATTGATTTATTCCGAACCGCATGGTTTTTCGAATCGGTTCTGTCAGCCGTTGCTGTCGCTCTTTCGATTAGAACTCAAAAAACATTCTATAAAAGCATGCCCGGCAAAGCACTCCTTTTTATTTCACTGGTCATCATCGCTATCGCCTGCTTCATCGTGATGACTCCGATCGGAAACTTCTTCAAATTCACCCAAATGAATTTGCAGCTGATGGGCTGGGTAACGGCAATTGTCGCAATATATTTTACGACCGCGGAAATCGGAAAAAAATACTTCTTCAAGAAATATCAGTTCTAACCCGGCACCATTAAAAAAACAAATCTTTTCTCAAGAAGAAAGATATAAGGTACAATGGTAAATATTCCATCCCTTATATCTTTTTTTCTTTCTATGAAGGTAAAACAAATTCTGGGAAGCATCGGCCTGAGCTTACTGCTGATGTTTTCAATTCCGAGCTTTGTTGCCGTGACTTCGGCGCAAGCAACGACGTCCGGTTTCAGCGATGTACCGAACACGAATATCTATAATGTAGCGATCACCGATTTAAAAAACAGAGGCATCATCGGAGGCTATCCGGATGGAACCTTTAAACCTGACCAGGTCGTGAACCGCGTTGAAGCGCTTAAAATTATTTTACTCGGATCTGCAGTGAATGTACCTGATGCTAACGGAGCAGCCGGCTTCAGCGACACACCGGCAAACCAGTGGTATGCAAAATATCTTATTAAGGCGCGGGGACTCGGAATCGTCAGCGGATATCCTAATGGAACCTTCAAGCCCAGCCAAACCGTCAATCTGGTTGAAAACCTCAAAATGCTGGTGAATACGATGAAGGTCGATCTTTCAACGGTAACTGTTGATAAAGATTCTTTTGCAGACACTCCGAAAGACCAATGGTATGCAAAATTTGTTGAATACGCCAAAGAGATGCGCTGGATTTCGTCCGACTCCAACAACATGGTTTATCCTGCCCAAGGCATGACCCGCGGAAAACTCGCTCAGCTCATCTATAATGCCATCCACAGCCTGCCGACGCCCACGAATCCTCAACCGACCCAGCAACAAACTCAGCAACCAGGACAACAACCAGCGCAGCCGATCTTTAACACGACCGATGACATGATGGTAAACATCCAGGCTTCGGCGTTCGTAAAAGACAGCATGACGATTCCAACGGGAACAAAAGTACTTTGGACCAATAAAGATTCGATCACTCATACAGTGACCAGCGACGACGGCTTATTCGACCAGGCGCTCCAGCCGGGCCAAAGCTTTGAATATACGTTCAGCACCAACGGAACGTTTAATTATCACTGCAAAATCCATCCGATGATGACGGGAAGCATTATCGTAAAACCGGCCATCGAAGTGCCTACGATCTAAAAGCGTACTTAAAAAGACGAAACGAAAAGAGTCCCGCTTTGGGACTCTTTTTATATACTTCATCAATTTTTCATGGTGGACGATGTAGGGCTCGAACCTACGACCCTCTCGGTGTAAACGAGATGNNCGTAGCCCGTCAGGGCGAAGCGTGGTGGGCGATGACGGGCTCGAACCGCCGACCCTCTCGGTGTAAACGAGATGCTCTACCAACTGAGCTAATCGTCCTGAAAACCTTGCACAAAAGCGAAGGAAAATTATCACAAGGATGCTTCTATTTCAAGCTTTTCTTCTAAACTTCTAATGACCGAAATTTGTAACGGTCATGAACAAAAGAATGCCCGCCATGGCCATAACAAAAAATACCGACACCCAGGAAATAATGTTCATGGTTAAAGTGTTTTTAAACTTGCCCATAAGGCTCTGACGGTTCAAAAGCATCAAAATAGCGATAAAAAGAACCGGCAAAACAAAAGTATTCAGCATCTGCGAGCCTACAAGGATTGGGATCAAAGGCAAACCCGGAATCAAAATCGCCAGCGCAGTGGAAAAAATACAGAAAGCAAAAATACGGTAAAAAGAAGGAGATTCCTGTTTAAGATCAACGCGACCTTCCCAGCCGAAAGCTTCAGTCACGACATAAGCGGACGTCATGGAAACAACAGCCAAACCCAGCAACGAGGCGTTCAAAAGACCCCAGGCAAACAAATGCTTGGCGAATGTTCCTACAAAAGGCTCCAGTGCGGTGGCCGCCTGTCCGGCATCACTGATGATAATTCCGGCTTTATAAAGAGTCGCACCGGTAGCAACGATAATAAAAAACGCCACAAAATTGGTCCAGAAAGATCCGGCAAAAACATCCCACCGGGAAAGTTTCATATGCTCCACGGCAATACCTTTATCAACGTAATACGATTGCACAAAAAACTGACCCCAGGCCGTAATGGTCGTACCGATCAAAGCAACCGCCGTATAAAAAAAGTCCGGCGTCCATTCAACATGTGGAACGATTGTTCCCTTGAGTACGTCGCCCCATTGGGGATGGGCCATAAATCCGGCGATGATATAAGCAAAAAACAGTAAAGAAGAAGTCAGGAAAATTTTCTGAACAACCTTAAAAGATCCTTTATAAACAACATACCAGGTCAAAAGAGCAGCCGCTGGAATGGCGATCCAGCGGGGAACGCCATAAATATCTGCAACAGCGGAAATACCTGCATATTCCGCAAGAATATTCGTCCAGTTGGCAACAAATGTGACAATGACAACGAAAGTGGTGGTCTTCAAACTGAAATTTTCCCGGATGAGAGCGGCAAGACCTTTACCAGTGACCAAACCCAACCTCGCGCCCATTTCCTGGGTGATCGCCAAAATAAAGGTGATCAAAAAAAGGATCCACAGCATTTTGTAGCCGAAGCTCGCGCCTGTAACGGAATAGGTAGCGATGCCGCCCGCGTCGTTATCAGCGGTTCCGGCAATGATTCCCGGACCGATCACGGCAAAAATCAGCAGCCATTTCATTTTAAATTTATGGATGCGGCTCGGTCTGATCTCTTTTTCTAGAGTTTCCATAACAGATTACGCATCAGGAATAAGCAGACGGAGAATATCATCCACAGTCACGATCCCGCGGATGACTTTTTGTTTATCAACGACCGCCATGGAAAGCAGGTCATATTTGGTCATAAGGCGGGCAATATCTCCGGCTTTCGTGTGAATGCGGAGCGTCCTTACAACCTTGGACATCCGGTCGGAAATTTTCTGTTTCGGTGAAGACAGGAGCAAAGTGCGGATTGAAACGACGCCCAAAAGATGTTTCTCGTCATCAATCACAAAAACATGGTAGAGCGAACGGTAATTGTCTGAGTCTTTACGGATAAGCTTAATCGCCTCTTCAACGGATAAATCCTTATGGATTGTCATGAATTCAGAAGTCATCAAACCGCCGGCAATGTCATCCTTATATCCAGAAAGTTTATGAAGAGTTTTGGCTTTGCGGACGCCCAAACGGCGGAAAACCTGAATTCTTTTATGCTCGGAAAGATCTTTCAAAACGTCCACGGCTTCATCCGTAGGCATCTCTTCCATAATCGTCGCGAGAGCCTTTGGATTTATATGTTCAAGAAGGGTATCTTTATACTTACGTTCGACTTCTCCCAAAACTTCTGCGGCGGTTTCTTTATCGAACGACTGCACCAGTCTGGTACTTTCCGGCAGAGTCAAACTTTCAATCAGGTTCGCGACATCCGCAGGATGAAGCTTCTGAAGTTTTTGATGCGTTGTTTTAAGCTGGAGACTTCCGACGCTCCCCTTCACCAGACTCACATTATGCCAGTCGATAAATTTCGATTCCATTTTATTGAAAAAAGGCAGGTGGCTGAAACCAAGCCTTCTCATCAAAGCTTTATTGCTGATGTCGATTCCCACAATGGAAAAACCGTTATCGATTCTTACCAGCTGAAGATCGTTCACGCGCACCACCCGGATGCCTTTGACGTCAAAAATCTGCTGGTCCAGAACATCCCGCGAAAGTAAAAATTCATCATTGGTAGGTTCGTAATTCGGTTTCCAGGAATTCGATTTATTCAATGTTATTTCACCACGGCTGAGCGTCTCGATAAACTGGTAGGGAATAAAAGAAAGGTGTTTTCCATCTTTAAAAATCACTCCATGGACTTTGGGATATTCGCCGTCCTGAGCCCTGACGACGATATCCTTAAGGCGGCCGACCGTCTCTTGTTTACTGTCAATAATGGGAACGCGAAGGAGTTGACTAAAAAAAATCATACGTTCAGTTTTGAGGTGCCATCATGTTAACAATTTACGGCAAAAAAGCCAAATGTGAACCTTTCATCGGCAGTTTTGTGGTTTGATGAGTTTGCAGATCCATCATCACAATTTGTCCGCCGCTTTGAACGCTGCCCAGACTGTCCGTTACGGCGCGGTAAGCGGGGTCGATCACCACATCTGGTCCAAAGGTTTCGTACTGCTGAAAAAGCAGATAACGCGAATCGGGAGAAACGACCTGATCTTCTTCAGAAAAATCAGGGTCGCTCGTGAGCTGCTGGATTTTTTGAGTTTGCAAATCATCATAATAGAGATGGAAAATTCTCAGCGGATAAAAAGAATTTTTATCATCCAGGGCCTCGTCCTTCTTGGAAAAAATAACCACAAAACCTTTTCCGTTCGGCAAAAAAACCGTATCTCGCGCCAGACCGCCTGTGCCGAAATCAATCTTCTGGACGCTGCCGGTCCCAGTAAATAAATAAAGGAAATTATTCATGGAAAAAAGATCCGTCGTGTCGTATTTGGTAAAAGCCAGCAGAGGTTTTAAAGGATGGAAACCGTAAGCCTCATCGTAACTGCCGACAAAAACGGCCTGCTTGTCATCGGAGGCATCTGACGGAACGATCTGATAATTGCCGTCTCGTGTTTTATAAAGAATGTATGAACCGTCCGGAGAAAAAATTGCCGTACCCACGGATGCTCCGTTGAGGAATTTATGAAAAATATTATCGGAAGTTTGAGCGATCCATGACTCAAGTTGGGTTAAATAGACTCCGGCCGGACTGACCTGGACTCGGGAAAGAAGCAAAAGATTTCCGGTTGGGTCCAGCGAAAAATCCTTATTTAAGTAGTTTTGATCATTGGTGATTTGCTGTAATGCTTTCGTCTGAAGATTGTAAAGATAGAGTTCATCACGATGGTTGGTTTGATAAACCTGCGTATATCCCAGGAAATAAATTTTTTGGCGGTCATTCGTAATGGCGAATTTGTCGACATGCAAATCCTGGGGAGTAAGAATGTCGCGCTGCATGCCGTCAAAATTACTGAGGACGAGACGGCCGGCTTCATCCGCATCAACCCCTATGTAAGCGAATTGGAGCTGCGGGGTGGAAAAAGAAAAAACGGCGTCAGCGGCAAGGGGCCGTCCGTCTTCATCCAAAGCATCTTTGAAAACACTCATCGTGAACTGCTGACCGTACGGCAAAGTATCATCAGGCGTAAAAACAAAAGAAGTGCCGGACCAGCTGTATTTCCCGGAAACGTCAGGAGAAATATGAAAATTGTTTTCAACGGAATGACGGTCCATCCCTCTGTTGAACGTAAGAATGATTTCACTTGAGCTCGTGCTCGAAGGCAGACGGAGCTGATATCCCAAAACGCGCGGCGGCGACTCCAGCCCGATGACGATCAAAACGGCACAGGCCGCCGCCAGGACGCAAAGCACTGTGGAGATCCTTCCAAAAAACTGGGCCGTTGATATTGTTTTAATTGGCATAAGGGTTATCGGGAACAGGAATCGGCTGAATGCCGTCGGCGATGACGACCGGCTGGCGGTCCTGCTGGATTTCATCAATATCCAGCGTGCCGGTGACTTCAACCCAGTCATCGCTGTGAATTTGAACTTTTTTCGGATCGTAACGCACCGGTATACCCACAGGGCGCGCGTCAGCCGCGCAGCAGGAAATCACAAACCGCGAAACTAAAAAATAATTAGGCGGTAAGGTGGGATCTTCCATGACAAAACCATCCAGTTTCACCTTTAATCCTTTATAGCGGTCAGGTTCCGGATCTTGCGTGAACAGCTGAATCCAGTCAATGATCGAACGATTCGTAGTATCGATCGCAAACATGGAAAGTTTATGCTGCGGCTGCGTATAGGCGGCATCTGTATTTATTCCCCCGCTCCTCAAGGCAGCCGTAGAGCTGGACAGTGGTTTGGGAATCACGACCAAAGCAAAAACCAAAGGAAGCAGAAGCGCCAAAAGATACAAAGGCCCTTCATGCGTGGCTTCGCAGGACTCTTTAGATCGTTTGCTCACCGCAAAATGAACGAGTTCAATGCAGCCGACCAGAATCAAAAAAATTCCGCTGATGAGCGACAAAAAAACATAGCCCTGCTGGACAAACAATAATACTTTCTTTGAAAAAAACAACCACAGCAGATAAGAGCCATACCCGATCGCCAGCAACGGCGGCAAAAATCTATACACAAATTGTCTAACTCTCGATTGAGTCATTAATAGAGAAAAACGTTAAGTCCAAAACAAAGCAAAAGAGTAAGAAGCAAAACCAAAAGTGCCACAAAACCTACCGTCCTCCAGGTATAAGTCGTTTTAAAAAGAAACAGACTCTTCAGATCGATCATCGGGCCGAAGGTCAAAAAGGCGACCAGCGAACCGACCGTAAAAAGATTCGAGTACGAAAGGGCGATAAACGCATCAACATTGGCGCAAACCGAAAGCAGAAAGGCAAAAGCGATCATCACAATTACGGAAAGAATCGGGCCCTTTCCGATGATCAATAAAAGGTCGCGCGGTACGATGACCTGCAAAATAGAAGCCAAAAAGGCTCCGAACGCCAGAATGGAAAGCATTTCCAGAAACTCATGGAGCACCGTATTAAAAAAAGCGAAAAATTTTGAAGAATGTTTGCCGTGGAAACAGTCGCAGGCTGCGGTCTCTTTAGTAAAAAAATCTTTATTCACCAATAATTTTTCCGGATGAGGATGAAAACTGAATAAGAGTCCGACTCCGCAGGCGATTAAAAACGTAAACAAAATCCTGAACCACAAAACTTCCGGCTGATGGGAAAAAGCCGACCAGGTGGCAAAAATCACTACGGGATTCAATGCCGGAGCCGAAAGTAAAAAAGTCAGAGCCACAGCGGGAGAAACGCCTTTTTGAATAAATCTTCTGGCAACCGGAACATTGCCGCACTCGCACACCGGAAAAAGAAAACCCAGCCCGCATGCGACCAAAACCGCCAGGAAACGATTCTTTGGAATGAGTTTCAGCAAATACTCTTCCTTCACAAAATGCGCCAGCGCCGCGGAAACCAAAACCCCCAAAAGCAAAAAAGGAATAGCCTGAACAATGATCCCCAAAAAAATCGTCAGCGCGTCGTTGAATTGATTGGCAAAATTGAACATAAAAAATCAAAATCCGTTACTCTAGAGTATAGTGATTTACCAGTATCCTGCAAACTTAAACTGTGCTATTCTTTGTATCTGTTTTATAAAAAATTCATGAAAAACTATACGCCATACGCGCTCAAAATTCTTAGGGAAGGCGGCTTCAAAATTACCAGGCAGCGCCAGATGATCGTTGAACTGTTGGCCAAAACAGATAAAGCGCTCTCGCCTTACGATATGCGCGACATGCTCAAAAAGCAAAAAATCAACGCCGATGTTGTCACCATTTACAGAATTCTGGAAACGCTCGAAAAACTCTCACTGGCCCACAAAGTTTTGGCGGTGAACGGATACATCCGCTGCAACACAGACGAAATCGGCAAAAAAAACTTCTGCCATCATTACCTCCTCTGCAAAAACTGTCACAAAATCGACGAAGTCGAAGGAGAAGACCTTTCCAAGCTTGAACAGAAAATCGAAAAAGAAAAAAAATTCCGGATCGATTCTCACTATCTTGAATTTACGGGTCTGTGCAAAGACTGCCAACGAAAGCTGAAAAAATAAGCTGCCACCAATGAACGGCGTGACCGACGAACAGTTTGAAGATTATCTGACCGAAGCCTGGAAAAACATTCCGGCTCATTTTAAGTTTGAGATGCAGAACGTCATCATCCGCATTGAAATGAATGCGACTCCTGAACAGGTTCAGCGGGCTCACGTTCACAGCCAGGGAGGTACGCTCCTGGGACTTTTCGACGGGATTCCCAAGCCTCAATGGGGCCAGGCAATGAACGGTGAACAGCCAAGCAAAATCAGTATTTTTCAGGAACCGATTATCGCCAACGCCCGCGACGAGCAGCAGCTCAAAAATCTCATCAAGGAAGTGTTGATGCATGAAATCGCCCACTACTTTGGCTACAACGACCAGGAGATGTGCGTGCTGGACGCAAAGCTGCGCCAAAAACTCCAAAAAGAAGACCTTCCCAATGAATGATCGGTCACTTTTATGGTGCGCGGGAGAGGACTTGAACCTCCATGCCCTTGCGGGCGTTACCACCTCAAGGTAGTGCGTCTGCCAGTTTCGCCACCCGCGCGTGTGCAAGATAAATCTTTGTCTGAGGCTCACCTATTCTAGCGAATCGCGAAAAAATCTCAAGATGTTATTTAAAAGAGCCGCTCAACCTTTTGCATCTTGGAATTTTAAGCAAAATTGTGCTTAAATCAAGATGACATTCTTTCACTCCACCATAAAAGTGAAACAAAGGTTACGATCAGCTAAACTTTTGGAAAGGAAAGAACATAATATTATCCAAAAAAAAGCAAAAGATCAAAAAATTTGCAAAAAAATCCTCGGTTTAGCCGCATTTAAAAAAGCAAAAAAAATCCTTTTCTATTTGCCGATCCGGGGCGAAGTGGACATCACCGAAATTTTCAGTAAAAAGAAAACCTTTATTCTCCCGCGTGTTAAAGGAAAAATACTCCAGCTGCATGCAACTGAAAACCTGACGCAAACCGCCAAAGGAAAATTCAATATACTCGAACCTCACGGGCATCTGACTAAAATTAAACCTCACGATCTTGATTTGATCCTGGTACCGGGCGTGGTTTTTGGCGAAGACGGCCACCGCATCGGATACGGCAAGGGATTTTATGACAGACTGCTCAAGAAAACGAGTTGTCCTAAAATTGGCATTGCATATGGCTTCCAAATAGTGAAAAATATTCCAGGTGAACCCCATGATGTTCCAATGAATATGATCATCACTGAACAAAAAACGTTAAAAGTTAGAAGAAAAAAGCTTGGTGCGACGAAACGCGCTTAAGAGCTTTTTCCTTTTGTCTTTTAACTTTCATCATTATGGAAATGCCGCACCTTAAGTCGTACGATCAGCAGATCTACGAAGCTATTAAACATGAGGAAAAACGCCAGAGCGACGGAATGGAATTGATCCCTTCCGAAAATTATGTCTCTGTTCCTGTTTTGGAAGCAGCCGGCTCACTCATGACGAATAAATATTCCGAAGGCTATCCGGGGAAACGGTATTATGGAGGACAGGAATTTGTTGACGTGATTGAAAACCTGGCCATCGACCGCGCCAAACAGCTTTTCGGAGCTGAGCACATCAACGTTCAGCCCTATTCCGGCAGCCCCGCCAACACTGCGGTTTATTTCGCACTTTTAAATTATGGAGACACGGTCCTTGGCATGAAACTTGATCATGGAGGTCACATCACGCACGGCCTGCCAATCAGTTTCTCCGGAAAATCATACCATTTTGTTGGCTACGGTGTGGAAAAAGAGACAGGAAGGATTGATATGGAAGAAGTCCGCAAACTTGCCCTGGAACACAAACCTAAAATGATCGTTGCCGGATTTTCCGCTTATTCCCGCAATCTCGACTGGAAGAAATTCAAAGAGATCGCTGATGAAGTCGGAGCGCTGACCATGGCTGACATTGCGCACATTGCAGGTCTGATCGCCGCCGGAGTGATCGATTCACCAGTCCCCTACTTTGATATCGTGACCACGACTACCCACAAAACTTTGCGCGGCCCGCGCGGCGCCATGATCATGTGTAAAGAAAAATTTGCCAAGGCGATTGACCGGGCGGTTTTCCCTGGTCTCCAGGGCGGGCCGCATGAACATATCATCGCCGCAAAAGCAGTGGCATTTAAAGAAGCATTGGAACCCGGATTCAAAGATTATGCCAAACAGATCATAGCCAATGCCAAAGTATTGGCTGAAGAGCTTATGAAATTCGGCTTCCAGATTGTTTCGAACGGCACGGACAATCATTTAATGCTCATTGATCTCACCAACAAAAACGTTCCGGGCAAACAGGCCCAGGAAGCTTTGGACAAAGCCGGAATCACCTGCAACAAAAACACGGTCCCGTTTGAAACGCGCAGCCCGATGGATCCGAGCGGCATCCGTCTGGGAACTCCCGCCGTTACCACCCGGGGCATGAAAGAGCCTGAAATGATAATGATCGCGTCATGGATCAATGACGTCATCAGCAACTGGCAGGATGAAAAAACACTGAACGAAGTGAGCGCAGCCGTCAAACAGCTCTGCAACAAATTTCCGGTTCCCGGAGCCACGATGTAAAACGAATTTAAGTTCGTTTAAGAACGATCAGAGTAATATCATCCTGCTGCTTATATTTACCGCTGAACTCTTTCACGTCGGCAAGCAGAGCATTGCGGATCGCAATCGCTGAAGGCAGATCGCTGTATTCGCTGACCGCACGTTTGAAGCGGGCCATGCCATACATCTCTTTTTCATTCTTCCAGGATTCAGGGATACCGTCGGAATACATTACCAAGACATCATCTTTTTCCATAACAATCTCCTGAAGTTTCAAAAGTTTGACGATATCCGGGAACATTCCCAGCGCCAAACCTCCTGCAGGTGTTAAGGTAACTTTCTGATCTTTGGCGTGATAATGAATCATCTGCTCATGACCAGCATTCACAAAATGAAGCTGGCTGGTTGCAGAGTTCCAATCCATCATCACCATCGTAATGAACATGTTTGAAGCGGTCTTCTCTTTGATGACTTTATTCATACCGACCATGACGTTCAAAATATCCGCTTTGTCGGCAAGATAATAAGCCAAGGCATTCGCAATAGAAACCACGATTCCGGAAGGTACGCCATGACCCGTCACGTCTCCGATGTAAAAAACCAGACGGTCAGCGCCGACTTTAATGAAATCATAACAGTCGCCTCCGATTTCCTCAGCAGGCAAAAGACCCGCGCAAATATCCAGACCTTTGACCTTCGGCATTTCTTTCGGCAGAAGTTGTTTCTGAATTTTAGCCGCGAGTTCCAGTTCTTTGGCCACGCGTTCTTTATAAACAAGGGCCTTGGTACTGATTTCAAGATCCGCCGCCATTTTATTGAAGGCGTTCGCCAGGGTTTCAAGTTCATCCTTGGTCTTTACTTCAACGCGGTAATCAAATTTTCCGGTAGCAAAAATCTCAGCGCCTTCTTTCAACTTATTCACCGGCTTGATGATGGAGCTCGCGTATAAAATCGCCATCAAAATACCGACGCCGACACCGAACACGGCCAGCAGCAAAATACGGAAGGTAGTCTGGTTGATGCGATCCTGCAGGGCCTGATAACTGATTGAGTACACAACGGCAAAATCGTTCGTAGCGGGCTGTACCAGGTATTGAATCTTTTCGTCCTGAGCCAGAGCGGTCACAGGATTCTCGTTAAAATCAACGTAGCTGACGG
Source organism: Candidatus Peregrinibacteria bacterium (assembly GCA_003153355.1). Taxonomy (GTDB): domain Bacteria; phylum Patescibacteriota; class Gracilibacteria; order UBA1369; family UBA1369; genus PALSA-1335. The sequence goes on along the minus strand of PLYH01000006.1, from coordinate 10,174 downwards.
TGCCATCGGTATTTTTTTTCAAATAGACAACTCGGTTGGTATTCAAAGTTTTCACTGATGCATTGCGAGATTTAACTTCCTGCATCAGATTCTGATCCTGTACCATTCTGGCCGCTCCCGAATATTGCTGGTCCTTTTCAGTATTGGAATCATAGGCAACCTGGCCGTTATAGCCGATAACCTGAATGGCTGAAACATCAACGTCACGGGCGAAAGTATCCTGAATGTCACGGTTAAAATAAACAAAACTCTTCTGCGCCAGATAAAGATTATAATCATTCACGATGTTTCCAGCCGTCAGTTCGCCGAAAGATCGAGCCTGATTAAAAATATCCTGCGTCAGTTCGCGCTGCTTTTCCTGGACAAGGACGAAAGCCGCGGCAGCGAGCAGTACAATAATCAGTATACTGATGGTAAGAATGAGTTTTGTTTTAATCGAGTGGAACATAGTTTTTTGATTTCTTATTTTATTTCCGCGGCATAGATGTAACCATCCACACGCGGATCAAATTGAATTTTATTTTGGTAAGCAAAAATAGTTTGTGTTTCAAATAATGGAACTCCCACGATATCGTCTTCAACCAAAATCTTCATGGCGTCCTGCATACTCTTCAAACGGGTCTGGATATTCAGATCCTGCTGACTTTTATCAATCAGGTCATCAACGGCCGGGTTGGAATAAGCCGTTCCGTTGAACTGTCCGGAAAGTCCGCTCTGATCTCTGCTGTGAACAACGCTTTGCAGGAAATCATTGGCATCGCCGAGTTCGGATCTCCAGCCAAGGAAGTAAAAATCAGAAGTTCCGTTCTGAAGTTTTTGCTGTAAATCACTGCCGCTCAGAGGATTAAGAGTTACATCGATCCCGATCTGTTTAAGCTGATTCTGGATGTACTGGGCAAGCACGTCGCTGCCCTGGGCGTAATCAAGATTCACGGAAAGATTTGTAAAAGTTTGTTCAATGACAGGCTGAATGGTTGCTTTTGATTTATCCATATCGTATTCATAACCCTTGATGTCAGGATTGAAACCAAAGACTCCGCTGCTCACAAACTGATCGATCGGCTGAGCGTATCCTCCGGCAATATCCACAAACTGCTGGCGGTCCAAAGAATATGCTGCAGCTTGGCGCAAAGTTTTATCCTTGAAAATCCCGTCACTCAGGTTGAACATCAAAAAGCTGACTTCAAGACTCGGGATTGTTTTCAGAGTGATCGTTGCAGACTTAAGTCCCAGTGCGGCGGAAGGCGGAACATCGGCCAAAAGATCGACGGTTCCATTCTGCAATGCGCTGCTGCGCTGGTCACGGTCTTCAATAGTTTGAAGAACGACCTGGCCGTAGTAAGGCTTAGTGCCCCAGTAATCATCAAAACGCTTCAGGGCAATCTGTTTATTCTGATCCCAGGAAACAAATTGATACGGACCGGTACCGACCGGCTGATCAAACGTGGAGTAATCTTTTGGAAAAATATAGGTTACCGCAAGTTTATTCAGTAAGAGCGGATCAGGAGTTTTGGTCGTGATGCGAAGCGTTGAATCGTCAACCTTGGTAACAGTATCAATACTGCTCAAAAGATTTTTCAATTCTGAAGTTTGATTGTTCATGGCGTATTCAATACTGGCAACCACATCATCCACTTTCACTTCAAGTCCGTTGTGAAATTTTACATGCGGACGAAGTGTAAATTCCCAGGTCTTCGGATCAACCAATCCCCAGGAAACCGCTACTGCAGGTTCAATTTTCAGATTACGGTCGGTGCGGACAAGCCCTTCATAAATATTCACCATAGGCGCACGGTCCACTGCATCAAACAATGTCGGATCAAGACTTTGCACCGGTTGCGCGTAAGCAATCGTGAGCGTTTGGGATGAACCGTGTTGAGGCACGGGAGTCCCGGAACTAAAAGAGTTGGCAAGGAACATAATCTGGTCTCCAAAGAACAACTGCGCTCCAAGGATAAACAACACCAGAACATAGAGGCCCATGGCCACTCGGCTCAAAATTTTCTTTATGGTCGATTGCTGTGCCACAAGTTTGGGTATTGTTATTTGTTTTGATGACCAAATTTATCTTTATAGTATACCAAAAAAACGCTAATTTTCCAAGAGCTTATACGTAAAAAAGGAAATGAAAACTTGCATAAGATATTTCAGGAGAAATTTGAGAGCGCACAGCCCTCCCCGCGCGTCCTAAAATTCTAAGACGGCGGGGAAGGGCCGGTGATCAGCTCACTTCCCGATGAGAGTCATCACGAGGATGCCCGCGACCGGCATGTAACCGAGTGCGAGCGCCCAGCACGCGCCGAGCACGAAGAGGCTCTGGTTGAAGCTGTCGAACGCGCTGACGTTGGAGACGACGATGGACTTGTTGTTCATGGAATCCTCCGAGAAACTGGTTGAATTTGGGGGAATCTCTGGAAAACTTACTGATTCGCCAGTACACATTGGCCATTGTCGACATCGCACTTGGTCCCGATACCGCAATGGCCGTTGCAGTTCGGATCGTTAGCCTCGCACGACTTGCTGTCGGCGCTACAATGCTTTCCCTTGCCGCAGTTAAGGTCACGGCACTCCTTCACGCGGCGCTCATAATCTTGACGCGCCTTCTGCCATTGAGGATCATTCTCAGGATCGTACTCCCGAATCGCCGCAACAGGCTTTTGAGTCTGAGCTTGGTTCGTTCTTGGATCGATCATCAGTCCATTGCGCTCGTCGCAAGCGACGAGGCAAGAAAGAAACGAAAAGAGAACGAACATCACGCTGAGCATAGAACGGTTGAGCATGGAAATTCTCCTTTTGGCCAAGGGCCGTTATTACAGGCCCACATAGCCGTAATCTTGAATGGGAGTATAACGCTTATAATAAAGCATCATTCTTCCATCCAAGATTTTTTCTTATGCAAGTTTTCAAAGATCTAGAGCGGATTTACCACAGAAAAAATATGTTATTTTTCATGATAAATCACGATTATAAAATAACATATTATATCAATTTTGTCAATACTCATGGCCGCTAAGATTTCTTCAAAATCGCCAAAAAAGCTTCCTGAGGCAGATCAACCCTTCCGACCTTCTTCATGCGCTTTTTACCCTCTTTCTGTTTCTTCAAAAGTTTATCTTTACGCGTACGATCACCGCCATACAATTTGGCGGTCACATCTTTACGCATCGCACTGATGGTTTCACGGGCCACAACCTTGCTTCCAATCGCGGCCTGAATAGCGACCTCAAACTGATGTTTTGGAATAAGCTCCTTCAATTTTTTACACATGTCGATGCCCACATGATGCGCCTGATCGCGATGTACAATCATCGAAAGGGCATCAACTTTTTCCGTGGCAATCAGGATATCCAGTTTCACCAAATTCCCTTCCCGGTACTCCAGATATTCATAGTTCATCGAAGCGTAGCCTGAGCTCAAACTCTTCAATAAATCATAATAATCCACCACAATGGACGCCAACGGCACCTCAAACAATAAAATGACGCGGCTTTCATCTATATATTGGATGCTCTTATTCAGACCACGCTTCTCCAGAGTCATCTGCATAATGGTTCCTACGTACTCTTTCGGCGTCAAAATTTCGACCTTCACCCACGGTTCCTTAATAGACCCGATCCTGGCCGGATCAGGCAGATCAGCCGGGTTGGCAACAAAAACCTCTTCGCCGCTATGAAGCACCGCTATATAAGACACCGACGGCGCGGTCACGATCAAATTCATATTATATTCGCGTTCCAGACGCTCCTGAACTATATCCAAATGCAAAAGCCCTAAAAATCCGCATCGAAAACCATGGCCCAGTGCTCCCGACTGTTCGGGTTCATAACTCAAGGACGAATCACTCAGTTGGAGCTTCTGTAAGGCATCTCTAAGCAACGGAAAATCATCGCCATCTACACAAAAAATACTGGCAAATACAAAAGGTTTCACCACTTTATATCCCTCCAGCGGCACGGCATCATGGGAATCCATTGGTTTTGTTCCAGGCTTCCAGATAGTGTCACCCACGCGGGCATCAGCCACATTCTTAAGACCGGAGACGACATAGCCGACCTCACCGGCCAGAAGCACGTTGGCTGCGAGATATTTCGGCTTAAAATAACCAACTTCAAGCACTTCCAGTTCGGTCTGATTATGAAGCAGGAAAATCTTGTTCCCGCGTTTTAGCTCACCTGACATCAAACGAACATAAGTAACTACTCCTCTATAAGAGTCATAAACGGAATCAAAAATCAGCGCCTTTGTTTCTGCGCTTTCTTCGGTATTTGGAGGAGGCGGAACACGCTCAATCACGGCTTTCAAAACTGCCTCCACGTTCGTCCCCTCCTTCGCAGAAATAGCGATAATCTCATCTTTGGGGATACCAAGCACATTTTCAATTTCCTGAGCGCGACGTTCAATGTCAGCCGAAGGAAGGTCAATTTTGTTCAATACAGGAACGATCTTAAGGTCATGATCCAGGGCTAAATAGCAGTTTGCCAAAGTTTGGGCTTCTATGCCCTGAGTGGCATCAACGACCAAAATAGCGCCTTCACAAGCAGCCAGACTGCGCGATACCTCATAGGTGAAGTCCACATGGCCCGGCGTATCGATAAGATTCAAAATGTACTCCTTATTATCCTGCTTCCAGTTCATGCGGACCGGCTGCAGCTTAATGGTAATTCCCCTTTCCTGCTCAAGCTCCATCGTATCCAAAAGCTGCTCGTGTTTCATTTCACGTTTGCTCACGGTCCCAGTAACCTCCAAAAAACGGTCCGCCAGGGTAGATTTTCCGTGATCGATATGTGCAATAATACAAAAATTTCTGATATTGGAACTGTCGCGCATTGGAGCCATAAATCAAAGTCGCAGAGAGTCTATCAAACATTGTAGGAGAGTGCAATTTCTGCTATAATAGAAAGATTCAAAAACTCTCACTATGCAATTTAAGGTACCTCAAAATGTACAGCGCGAAGATAAGATCGTGGGCCCCTTAACGCTCAGACAGCTCATCATGTGCGGTGTGGGCGGAGGCATTGCTTATGCGATTTACGTCAGCTTGGGAAAAGATTATCTGTGGATCACGTGGCTGCCGCCGGTTGCCATCGTTGTTCTTATCACCGTACTTTTTGCCTTCGTTCGGCCTCTGGATATGGATTTCTCAAGATTTCTGGCCGTTTACCTGGAGTTTGTCCTTTTGCCTCAAAAAAGAGTTTGGGTACAGTCCAGCGCTGAAATCATCACCTCCATGTACGCATCCTCGACTCAACAGCAAAGCAAAGTCGAAAAGAAAGCCGAAGCAAAAGCGGAACAGATGATCGATAAAAAGAAAAAACTTGAAGAACTCAGTAAAATTCTCAATTCTCATTGAAATAGTCTTCAACAATAACAAACAAAATCTATGGCAACTCCAAGCCAAAACAGTGAATCCACCCGGCAGGGAAAAGCAAAAAAAAATCCTGCCTCAAGTACGCAAACATACCTGCGCATCGCAGAAATCCGGGATGACACTATGGTGCTCAAAAACGGAGGTCTGCGTTCAGTATTGAGGGTTTCGAGTATCAACTTCAACCTCAAATCAGAAGAGGAGCAAAATTCAATTGTCTATTCCTATCAAGGATTTTTGAACACGCTGGAATTCCCGATCCAAATCGTTGTCCGTTCAAAAAAACTCGACATTGATAACTATTTGGACAAACTCCGCAAAATCGGTGAAAAACAGACCAACCCTCTGCTTCAAACCCAAACGTATGAATATGTTGAATATATCTCAAAACTTGTTGAATATGCGGACATCATGGAAAAGGACTTTCTGGTCATTGTTCCGCTCGATCCGCTCCGTTCAATAAAACCCAACATGCTCCAGAAATTCTTCCAGAGCATGAACGCGAAAGACAGCTACGAAGCCGTTAAACGCCGCCACGAAGAGTTCGAACAACTCAAAAAAACGCTCGCGCAGCGCGTAAGTTCCATCAAAGTCGGTCTGGAAAACTGCGGGCTGAAAGCTCAAGAACTCACGACCAAAGATTTGATCGAGCTGTTCTACAATATTTACAATCCAACCGTAGCACGTTACGAAAAAGCCAAAGAGATCCAGGATCTGAATATCCAGACCGATGAACAAAAAATAGCTGAGGATTATTCCGGAATATAAAAAAACCATAATTATCATATTGGCAGGAAGTAAAAAACCCCGTAGACTCCGCGGGGTTTTTTAGTGAAATTTCACTGACAATAACGGTTGACAAGAAAAGAATAATATGTTATAAAATAATGCTTACTAAACGTATCCATGAACGACATATTGCCAACAATTCAAACAACCGATATTCAGCCTACTCCAGATCTTAATTCTGGCGCTGAAAGCAAAAGCTGTACGCCTGAAACTGAACAAAAAACGGAAAGACGCAGCTCATTTCCGGGAATGGAGGCGCACCGACGTTTGTTCGCCAAAATCGAAAGTATTATCCGCCGGTACAGCATCGACCCAATGGGCAAAGACGAAAAAGGTGAATATATAACGGATTTTTTAACAGTCCGCGAATTTTTAGAAAATGAAATTCAGGAACTTACGAACCTCGATGCACTCATTCCTCTGCTGAAAATTTTAAAAGAAAAGGAATGGAACTTAAACGAAGGAGATAAAAGAATCGGCGTCTATCGCCTGGTGTCTCCGACCATGAAAGATCTCAATGATTACTATCTCGGCCCAAATCAAACGGACGACTATTTTGAAGAATTTCATTATAAAATCCTGGAAACTCTGGGGCAGAATAACGCGAAGATGTTGAAATCCCGGGCAAAATCCGGGGTATTCATTGTCGACGTCGACAGAATAGACGGAGACCATGACAACGAAAAAACCCATGTCGAAATTTTAGAAGAAAAACTGGGAGAAATCCAAAAAGTCGCCCAGGAGGTTCTCTTGAAACATTTAAAAAAACGCCGCATCCATTTAGAAAAAAAACACACGATAAAGTCTAAAGAAAGACTGGAAGTAAGCGAAAAAATGGAAGAACAAACGAACAGTGACTCTCATGCGGCCGAAGAAACCTCTCGAACACTTTCAAAAGAAATCCGCAAGCTCGAAAAAAACATCCAGGAAGTTGAAGAGATCATCGGAACGATTGAAAGCGGTGAGAAACCCGTAGATATCGCCGTAGGACTTGATAAACTTAAGGCCGGTCCGGTGAACAGCTATCTGGCTATCCGCAACGCGGAGTGTGCGGCAAACATTGCTACGCTTCAAAAACTTGATCCAGACGTATTGAACGGAAACGGCAAAAACGGTCATTTCGTTTACCTTCGCGAATATAGCCATAAAGAATTATTTAAGCATCTCATCCGCGCGCAATACAATCTTGGAAAAATATTGAATGCCGAAGGGCAGATCGGATCAGAATGGCAGGAGTTCTTCACGATGGACAAAAACGGTTATGTTCGCATGAATCCTGAAATGATCAATACGTACCGTCATATCGACACTCATCGTAAAAGCGACGGCTATTTGGCCCTGGATGATGCAGACCGTCAAAAATTCGAAGAAGGCATCAATTTTTTCGATCGTTATTACAAAACCATTAATATCGTCGACTTTCTTAAAAACTTTCAGACAGAAAGTATTGAGCCGTACCTATCAGATATTTACGGCATCATTGCTTTGATCAATAAAGCTGAAAAAACTTTGAAGGAGGGCAAACCAAATGAGGAAGCGGTCCGCGCTCTTCTGAATCACACTTCAAAAGCTCTCGAAGTATCGTTAAAAAATGAATCCCCTGTTGAAAAAAGAGTCAAAACAACCAGAGCGGCGATTAAGGCATTGATGGAGCCGGGCATGAAGATCGCTATTTTTGGTGACAATATCGGCTTTGGAGCCATTAACCAATCGGCATTCGAACAATGCGCAATTGAGTTGATCAATATGCTTGGCATTACCGATGAAGAATGGTCGGCCATAGATGTCGAAGGGGATAAACTGGATAAAGAAAAACTGAACGTCCTACTTGAAACAAAATTACAAGATATCCACGAAAACCCTCTGTTCGTAAGCAAAATGCTTTCATTTGATGACGTAGGTACCCAATACCTTCGCGGAGTGGAAGAAAAAATGTACCGCCTGTACGGAGGCAGCCCGGTCATAGACGCTGACGGCGGTGATGAAACAAGGGCTGTTTACACTGAACAAAACGTTCCGGGACTCCAGGAAAAGGTCATTGACCCTGAACGTGAACTCCTGAAATTCTCGGTAGATAACAATATCCGCGTCGCAGCAATGGTCGATGATTTTCAGTTACCTCAAATCACGACTGACCAAATCCAAAGTGAACAGCGCAAGAAAATCCTGACCCTTATCGACGTTATGGAACGTGCCGAAGACGCCCATACGGAAATCAAAGCCTACAATGCACGCAAAGAACATCGTATTATCATCGTAAATCCTAATCTCTAAAGCGTTACCGTGACTCTCTTTCCTAAAAAAAGAACTTGCATATTTATTAAGAAATGGTATAGGATTAGCTATCCACCCATAAGAACTGCTATGTCGAAACTGACTGCAGATGAATCACAGCGTTCATCAGCCATAGACTCAGGAAACGGCAAACTCGAACTTCGTAATGACGAAGCCTTGATCCAAATTAAAAGTGCCTTAACGACTCTTCATGGCTCATTGAGCTCTGAATTAATCGGATCGATAACATCGTGGTGCAGGGACGAAGAAGACAATAACAGAGAAACGAACGGCGAATATAAAATAGGCTGGAAAAAACTTATCGCTCTTTTAGAAAATGATAAACAACCGCTGAAGGCATTTTTAGATGCTTGCAGTGATTTGAGAAAGTACCTTGAAGATATAGAATCCGGAAAAATCGTTCCGACTCCAACTCCGCCCCCGGCTGTAGTAACAGCCCAGGTAGGTGAAACAAACCAAAGAGTTCAAAGGGCCATTTACGCCGGCCAACGGAAGAGAAAATCAGGTGAAGAGGTTAATGCTCCATCAAGGCCTTCAAGAATAATGAAAGCGAGCAGGCCACCTCAAGATAAATAATTGATTCTCACAAATCTAATTAGGTATCTTTTTTGTCGTGTTCGGAAGTTGAACCGCTAGAAGGGGGAAGTTTTTTCATCATATCCTCGTACATTTTATAGCTCGGTTCCAACTGTTTTTGCAACAGACCAGCCAATTGAACAGCTGTAGTATGAGGGATAAAAACCCGGGCCGTTGCAATGGCCTCTCCTATAGATTGATTCTGATAGACGAAGAACGTCAAACTAACATCCTTATCATTGATCGAAAGCATGACATCTGTGCCATGAACCCCTTTTGAAATATCATCGTCCATCCGGATGTTAAGATTTTGCTGAGCCATAACATAGTCTTTGTTAAAAATTTAAACTGATAAGAGCATATCAAAAAACTCCGTAAAATGCGATTTTGACAGAACCGATTATATATTAAAAATCCGGAGAATCGAGCAGTACAAGGAGACAAGAAAAATCCGACTGAGCCGTATGAAAATACGGCGAGGAAGGATTTATTCGCAGTCGACGCCGTAATGCGAAGGTTTTCCGGATTTTTAAAAGACACTGTCCTGGAAGCGCCCTACTTTCCCCTTAGCGATGCTATGAGTATCATTGGCGAAGAGTGGCTTAACTGCTGTGTTCGGGATGGGAACAGGTGTGGCCCACTCTCTAGAGCTTCCAAGACAGTGCCTTTTAACCATGTGCACTGCTTGTTTTTAACAAGGGCCTCGCAGTCAGAAAGAAAGAATCAAACTGCAATTTTCTAGCTCGAGTATGCACTCAAAGCTAGTTAAACGTGTACATTGTTGTCAGTACTCAATCCCGCAAGGCGGGACTAAGTACTGACAGATGTACATAAAGATGAAACAAAATAAGTCGATCGCCTGTTAGTACCACTCGGCTGAACATATCACTATGTGTACACCTGTGGCCTATCAACCCGGTAGTCTTCCGGGAGGCTAATTGGGAAAATTTATCTTGAGTAGGGTTTCACGCTTAGATGCTTTCAGCGTTTATCCCGTCCGAACATAGCTACTCTGCCGTGCCACTGACGTGACAACAGATACACTAGAGGTTCGTTCGTCCCGGTCCTCTCGTACTAGGGACAACTTCTCTCAATTTTCCTACGGATATGGAGGGTAGAGGCCGACCTGTCTCACGACGGTCTGAACCC
>PLYH01000005.1:47252-189331 GCA_003153355.1 Candidatus Peregrinibacteria bacterium | reverse complement strand
ATGTTCGAGCTCGGAGTTGGAGTCGGACTAGGTGTGGTGATGTTAATGTTCGGGCTGGGACTTGGAGTGACAGCCGCTGGGTTCATCGAAAACCAGCCATTGGCGTACCCAATAAAGCCTAGAACCGCCAGAATGAGAATAACGGCAACTGCCAATAAACCGGTACCGGAATCTCGGCTTTCAGGGGTGACAAAAACTTCTGCCATAATTGTTTGGGATAAAAAAATAATTTAACGTATATTTCGGCTGACCGATCGAATTTGACTCGCCTGATGTTTTTGAAGAATTTCCTGAACGGTCTTCTCTGTCGAGGTTATCGGAATACCAAGCAAAACACAGCCTGCTTCAATCTTTGCTTCGCAAATCCGGGCGTCCTCTTCAGTTAAACCAAACCCGATCAGTCCTGACAATAACCCTTCCGCTCTATGCGCACCGGTGGTTTTCCCGATTTCTTTCGCCATCTCTTGATCCTTCATTGTTATGGAGATGTCTTGTATTAAAAAACCATTGCGGTTTAACTCACTGATGGCGTTTTCAGCACTTTCTTGATTATGGAAAAGACCAAAAGTTATCGTGTCCATAAAAAGTGAAGTTAATGAGTTAATTTCAGAGCGTCCATATTTCTAGCGATACGGACGCTCACCGGATATTTCTATGAAGCTATACTGATTTATGGGAATTTTCTTTATGATCCATTCCCTTCATGCCTCCGGAAGTTTTCTCCTTATCTGAAGAATCATCTTTATCCTGACCCGAAGAGTCAGATCCTTTTGAACCTTTTTGTTCATGCTGATCATCATTTCCTTGGGGTTTTTTATCATTATGATTACCGCTGTTCTGTTGATCATTCTGATTCTTGCCCTGTTTGTCATCATGAGAACCGCTGTTTTGATTTGAGTTGTCAGATTTCATAAAAGTAAAATTTAAAAAATAAAAAATAATTTCAATTGTTTTCCGTTCAATTGAGCTTTCTGGATATCGATCGATGGTTTTTTGGAATGCTTTATAAAGCGACTTCACCTTATCCCCGTTTCTTAAAACAAACGAATAAACGGCGGAAAAAATAAACGCATGAGTCAAATATGGCTTATTTGCAACAAAAATGACTCCCTGCAAAAAGTAATAAAAGGTTTCTACATTTTGAGGTTTATATGCTACAATACAAATCCATCATGATTGCAAACTCAGACCAACTCCGCATTAACGCCTTTCTTAAACGACTGGGCTGTAATCGCAGTGAAAGTCTTACTTACGTTGAAGTTCTTAGTTCGGGGACTACTTCAATTCAGGAACTTTGTCTCAAGTTAAAACGAAATCGCGTGAGCGTTCACTACAATGTCCAGCAACTCATTGAAAAAGGGTTCCTTTTCGAAATACGAAAAGGAAAAAAACGTTTCATTGCGGCAGAAAATCCGGATATTTTGCTGAAAATTATTGAAGGACGCCACACTGAATTAAAATCACTGGAAACAGATGTCAGATATATTTCAAAACTCCTCAATGCGATTCCTGTTATCAAGCATGAAGTAACGGTGGTGAAACTTTATGAAGAAACTGATGGATTTAAAAAAATGTTGGATGAAAGCTTGAAAGCCAAAAATGAAATCTTAATTTTCAGTAACACGATGGTCTTTACAGAAATGCTTGGAGAAGAGTTCTATGAAAACTATTTTGCCTGGAAAGCAGAGCTTGGTATTACATCACGCATTATTTATCCGCCATGTGATTTTGCGGATAAAATCAATGCCAAAAAGGATCTTTATAAAATCGATGTGCGAATTTTAACTCAGAATCAAGGATCGGAATCAGGATTCTATCTTTGGGATAACACGCTTGCGATTAAATCTCTGAAAGAAAACAAAGCAAGCTGCACGATGATCGAAAATAAAGATATCGCCCATTTTTTTCGCAACAATATTTTCAACCATTTTTGGGAAGAGGCAAAACCGATAGAAAATACATAAGTGACGAAGTGCGGACCAGTTTTTGCCGGCGTCCACTATATTAAGTTGTTTTCAATACCCAGAGAGAAACGCTCCATGCGGGCATCTGGTAGGTAAACTGGTTATTTTGAACAGCAAAAGATCCTGCAGCTTGAGGTTTCATATTCGCTGCGGTCAGTTGATAAACCTGTCCTGATGCAAAGGCGGAACTATTTGCCACAGCCACATTCGCAGGAATAACATTCTTGGTTTTGTTAATGGCAACAATATAAAGAACGGTCGAATCGGAGCTTTTGGCAATTGCGTAAACGGAAGTATCGTTGATATCGGAGTTTTGTGCCGAAACGGAAGTATCACCAACTCCGTCGCCCTGACCGTCGTAGTTCAGATAAAGATCAAAAGCGCCATAAATATAGGTATCGGGCGTGTTGCTGAAACCTTCAGGCCATAAAGTTGCGGCAAAAACATTTTCTTTCCCGAAAATACCTAAGACATCGGCTTCGGCGATTCCGCCTGAAATATGGTTGGCTCCGCCATACTCATACTCGCTGAAAGAAAGTTTCGTGCCCGGATAATGAGCGGCAATTTTAGTTTGCAGCCAGGGAATAAGCTCAATCGGACCATTATTCAAAACATCGGCGGTAATCCAGCTGTCTTCAACATACGTCGGATCCCAGAGCGAACGTGGAGCTTGAACGCGGGCTTCAACTTCGGCATCGGAAGGTGCGGCGCTTTGGGAGTCCGTAATCCTGACGCCTCCGCCTTTGGCTTCCGGATACCAGTGCAAATCCAGAACATCCACCAGACGTCTTCCTGCGCTTGTTTCGGCTGCTTTAGCCGAATCAAGGAAGAAATCCAGATAATCACGTCCGTTCGCATCAGGAGCACTCTGCAAATTGAGATATTCACTGTATCCAAAAGCAACAGCCCCGAAGACCAGCGAGTTCGGCGCAATTTTCTTAATCATTGCTGAAAAATCCGCGGTTCGTTTGGCCATTTCAGCATAGGTGGTTTGTTGCGGATGAACCAGCGGATGGGTTGATGGCCACAATCCGGGTTCGTTATCCAGAGAGTAGAAAATTTGCTTCCCGCTGTTGAGAGAGCTTTGATAAGTGTTTTGAACCCAGGTGACAAACTGGTCCTGGTAAACCGTATGATCTTGCAAATCAGGAGTTAAAGGAAGCGTGCCGGGAGTTGTCGGAAGATTTTTGTCCCATCGGGAATTCGTATCGCTGGCAATATCTGTCACGATGCCGTTTTCATCAGCGGCAACATAATCAACGATCGGTACCGTAATAAGAGCGGCAGCACCGAGTCCAAAAGCCGCATCAACCCTTGTTTTTACGGCATCTCCCGGAGTTTTGCTGTCACTCAGATAACTGTCGCTGGAGTTCGGTCCCCAGTCTGTTCCTGCATTTGAAGCATTGTTTTCCCAATCATAGGCAGTCCAGCGGTTGCCACCCGAACGGATCAGTTTCATTCCCGGTTCACGGGGCTGGCCATTATCTTCCGTAATCTCATTACTTCCATAAATATAGGGAGAAATAGTTTGGCGGTTTAAAGTAGGATCGATCGTAAAATTTACGCCGGTGCCGGAAGCTGGTGGAGGTGTTGGGGTTGGATTTTGTACCGGTACGGAAACAGTTGTTGCAGGAAATGAACTCAACCCATTATCCTGAATATAAAGAAGCCGATACAGAGTTTCCGCCAGTTTGCCGCGGGTCATGCCCTGAGCCGGATAAATTTTATTCTGCGGGTCGGCATCAATGAGATTTTTATCCTTGGCATATTCAACGAATTTTGAATACCATTGACCGGAAAAAGCATCGGCATAAGGATTTTGAGTCACGGTCACATTGCTCAAAGCAACATTTTTGGCAACAAGAAGCATTTTTAAATTCTCAACCAGATTGACAGTTTGGGCAGGCTGAAATGTCCCGTCCGGATAACCCTGCACAATTCCAAGCTCAACAGCTTTATTCAAATAAGGGGCGTACCATGCGGTTGAAGAAGTGTCAGAAAAATGTGCCGTTGCGGAAGAAGAGCCGGTATTAATTCCCGCTCCAAGCAGGATTATTTTCAAAGCTTCCGCACGATTCACCTCCTGATCCGGTCGAAACGTTCCATCAGGGTAACCGCTGATAATACCGCGCGTTTTTAAATCGGTAATCGCGGTGTAATAAGGAGAAGTCTGAGAAACATCACTAAAATCGTTCGTCGCCAAAAATGCAACATTTACATGAGATGTAAAAAGAACAATCCCGGCCAGAGCTAAAATAATTTTTTTCATTTTCATATTTTGTAATTGTGAATGAAAACACGAAATCTAATATCTAAACCTACCATTTTTAATGTTTATTAGATAGACATTGATTGAAAGTCTTATTGAATTTAAAAATAAAAGTTCGCCCCTTCTCCCGTGAATACAACAAAAAACAGGTCAAATAAGCCATAATAACTTTGGAGCGGGTGAGGGGAATCGGACCCCTGTCTTCAGCTTGGAAAGCTGTCATAATACCATTATACTACACCCGCCTGTTTTTTGGCTTGCTGCCTGGTTGAATGATTGTTCCGAACCCCGGAAAAACAGAAGTATGATACAGCGCTTTTCTCACCCTTTCAAGAGTGCGGCCGCGCTCAGTGAAAACTCTACGGGATTTCGTAACTCTGTCCCGGCTCGTTCAGGGTCACATCTTTATAACCGCTTTCATTCAAAAATCCTTTAAAAGCTTCCTGCTGCTCGGCTTCACCGTGCACCAGGAAAAGTTTTTTCATTCCCTTGATCTGGCTGAGGTAAGCAAGCAAATCGCTGCGGTCGGCATGCCCGGAAAATGCGTCCATCACGACAACTTCCGCCCGCACATGATGAGGTTCGCCGAAAATATTCACGATCTGTTGTTTGTCTTCAATCTTGCGGCCGAGGGTGTCTTTGGCCATAAAGCCCACGATCATAATCGTGTTGCGCGGATCTTCGATGTTATTTTTCAGGTGATGCAAGATGCGGCCGTTTTCACACATGCCCGAAGCCGAAATAATAACGCAAGGCGCGTTATAACTGTTGAGCGCTTTGGACTCTTCCACGGTGTGCGTGTATTGAAGTTTGCCGAAACCGAAAGGATTCTTGCGGTTTTTGATAAACTCATTGAAGGTGTCGGTATCAAAACATTCCGGATGGTTCATGAAAACTTCCGTAAGATTGGCCGAAAGAGGACTGTCCACGAAAATCGGCAGATCGGGAATGAGTTTTTTCTGCCATAAAAGATTCAGGTGATAGACAATTTCCTGGGTGCGTTCCAAAGAAAAAGCCGGGATAATAATTTTGCCGCCGCGTTTGACGGTGCGGTTTATAGTTTCTTCAAGATGTTTTCCAGCGTCCAAAATCGATTCATGAAAACGGTTGCCGTAAGTGCTTTCCATCATCAGGTAATCGGTTTCCGGTAAAACCTGCGGATCGCGTAAAATCGGCAGATTTTTACGGCCAAGGTCGCCGGTGAAGGCGAACGTGAAACGTTTTTTTGTCTCTTTTTCGTAAATGACCAGATGAATCTGGGATGAGCCAAGAATGTGGCCTGCGTCATAGAAAGAACAAACCACGCCGTCAGTGACGACGAAAGCCCGTTCATAGCCAACGCCGTAAAATTGGGTCAGACATTTCTGCGCGTCTTCAACAGTATAAAGCGGTTCCATCGGAGCCTGTTTATTTTTGGCGTTCTTTTTCGCCATTTTAACTTTCATGTATTCCGCATCCTTTTCCTGGATGAACGCGCTGTCCATAAGCATATAGTTGCAGAGATCGCGCGTCGCAAATGTCGAATAAATCGGACCTTTAAAACCGTGCTTCACAAGCAACGGCAAACCGCCGCTGTGATCAATGTGCGCGTGTGAAAGAATCACCGCGTCAATGGTGCTGGCATCAAAAGGTAAATTGCGGTTTTTAACGTCGGACTCTTTGCGGTGACCCTGGAACATTCCAAAGTCCAGAAAAATCTTTTTGCCGTTCACTTCCAAAAGATGACGTGACCCGGTGACCTCGCGCGCTGCGCCGTAAGATGTAAGTTTCATGATGAAAAAGTTAGTTTTATTTCCTTTTATTATAGCACAAAACCGGGTAAACTGGCAAAAGACAATCTCCTAACAAAAAACAAATGTTCACGCTCTTTATTATCGCTTTCATCGGCGGTTTTCTGACGATCGCCGCGCCGTGCATTTTAGCCGTGCTACCGATCATTGTGGGGTCGACCATGGGACAGCAAAGCAAATTCCGCCCGTTTTTTATCGTATTGGGCCTCACGGTGAGCTTTACTGCTTTCGGCGTTATTTTCCAGTATGTGACAAATCTTTTCGGCCTTTCCAATTCCGTTCTCAGAAATATCGCGCTGGTGTTTTTGGGGCTGTTCGGTCTTGCGCTTATCTTTCCGCAAATCTTTGAAAAAATTCTTTTTTACGTCCAGAACTTTTTTAATAAGTTCATTCCGCAAAAAAAGACCATGCTGCCGAATCAACAGGAGCAGAAAAAGAAAGGTCTCATCAACGGATTTTTGGTCGGAGCTTCGCTCGGTCTGGTCTGGGTTCCATGCGCAGGTCCGATTCTTGGAGCGATTCTGACGCTTGCCGTGACGCAAAACGATCTGGGAAAAGTTATTTTGCTCATGTTGGCATACTCCCTTGGAGCAGGATTGCCGATGCTTCTGATTGCCTATGGCGGAAATCTTATTATCAATCAGGTGAAATTTCTCAAGGAAAAAGGCATGATCATCCAGCAAATTTCAGGAGTGGTTCTTCTGATCGGCGTTATTTTGATCGCGATGGGTCTTGATGTTCAGATTTCAACCAGATTGGCCGGAATTTTCCCGGATTTTAACCAGGTTGAACAAAATCTCGTCAATACCAGCGGCATTAACGGCAGCCATCAAATGCTTGTTACTGGCACCAGCCAACAATCATCCTCTGACACCCAACAAACTATGGTCGATCAACTTCTCATGCCTAAAGGAACACTGGCTCCTGAACTCACTGGAACCCAGGCCTGGATCAATTCGCCTCCGCTGAAACTTTCAGACCTTAAAGGTAAAGTGGTCATTGTGGATTTCTGGACGTACAGCTGCATCAACTGCATCCGCACCCTTCCCTACATGAACACCTGGTATCAGAAATATAAGGATCAGGGACTTGTCATCATCGGCGTCCATACTCCTGAATTTGCTTTTGAACACGAACTGGCCAATGTTCAAAAAGCCGTCACGGATTTCGGTATTCAATATCCGGTGGTGCAGGACAACAACTATTCAACCTGGATGGCGTATAACAATGAATTCTGGCCTGCGAAATATATTATCGATAAAGAAGGCAACATCCGTTATGAACATTTCGGCGAAGGCAATTACGATGAAACAGAGATGATCATCCAGGATCTTTTGGGCGAACAGGTCGGGCAGATTACGAAAGTGAACGCTCCTGCGGAAGATCTGAGCAAAATCGGAACTTCTGAAACCTATTTCGGGTACAACCGCTCAGAATTCATGGGCAACACCGATCAGTATATGAAAGATCAGTTTCATACTTTTACTCTTCCATCGACCTTTGCAAATGACACCTTTTATCTTGGAAAAGAATGGAACATCGGCGGCGAGTATATTACGAGCGGTAAAACGTCCGCACAGCTGGCGATGAACTACCAAGCCAATAAAATTAACATCGTCGCCGACCAGACGGATAAGCCCGTGGTCGCGAAAGTCCTGCTGGACGGCAAGCCGGTCACAGCGCAAAACCGCGGCAAAGACGTTGCGGCTAATGGCACGGTTACAATCAACAAAGCTGCGCTTTATAATTTGATCGATACCGGCACCGATTATGGCCGTCACACCGTTACCCTCGAAGTGATGACGCCGGGATTAAAAGCTTTTACTTTCACGTTCGGTTAAGAGTTGGCGACCCCTGATTATAAGTGTAACCCCGCCCGCACTCTAAGAACAGTAAACAATCGTTCAACATTTTTATTTCTTTATTTTTCTCAAAATGAAAAAAATATCAACATCGTTGGTGGTGGGTCTTACTCTTTTAAGCCTTACAGCACCGGCTTTCGCCGATGACAGCATGGGCAGCACACAGGCAATGACTCCGGCTCCCGAAACAACAATGAGCGCGCCGAGCACCGCTTCCATGTGTAATGAATCAAAACTTGGCGCTAAGGAACAAAAAATCACTCAAAGCCAGGTGAACGCTCAGAATAAGATGGACGGCAATTGGGCAAGCAATGATACAAAGCTTGCTGATAACCGCGCTGCTCAAGATGCAAAAATGGATGATAACCGCGCAACACGTGATGCAAAAGGTTACAAAAACCCTGCAGTTCAGGCCGCAGTTGACGCTTTCCGCGCAGCTGTGACTGCTGCACTTTCCACCCGTCGTTCAGCCGTAGATGCTGCCCGCACGGCATTCCAGGCAGCCATGGCGCCTCTACTCACGACACGCACAGCGGCGATGCAATCTGCATTCACTACGCTGCAATCAACGGTTTGTGCAACCACCGACAAAACTCAGGATAAAGCTGCATGGAGCGCTTTCCACACAGCTATGACTGCTGCCCGCCAGGCTTACCAGGACGGCCGCAAATCAGCCCGCCAGACGCTGGAACAGGCTGTAAAAGATGCAATGAGTGCTTATAAGACAGCTGTATCCGCTGCCCGCCAGACTGAAAAAACTGCGATCCAGGCTGCAAAGGCTTCAACAACTACCACCACGCCTTCAACATCCGCGACCAGCAGCTAAATCAGTCCGTAGTTTCATTATAAGAAAGACTTTCAAAGCCCCCGCATTCCTTCCGGAACCGGGGGCTTTGTATTTCTGCGGTTTTTTTGTATGATACGGCCGCTGCAAACTTTTTTTCAATCGAAGATTCCATGTACGAGCAACCGTTTTTCATCACTGAACCTGTTTCCAACAACGCTTTCAATTTTGAAAAGCGTCCAAATAAAAAAATTTACGTTCCAGGACTCAAACAGGGCACGGTCAATGACGTAAACATCGGCACGGAAACGGTTTTTGAAGATTACGACGATGATGAAAAACTCCACAACTGCATCGGACTCCAAAATTTCGTGAAAACGAATTTCGGTTCTGCGCCGGTCTATGTATTTGATAACCACAACCACGCTTTTGCCTTTTGGTGTCAGGAAAAATGCAACGGCAAACTTCGCGACGGCGCACTGCTTATTCACATTGATCAGCACAAAGACACGCGCACACCGCCCGGTTTTATTTCCAAAGAAGACGCCGCTGATTTGGAAAAAGTTTTTCAGTACACCAATACGGTTTTGAACGTCGGCAATTTTATTCCCGCAGCGCAGCACATCGGACTCGTGAAAGAGATTGTTTTTTTGGATTCGGAATACAGCCTCAAGGACATGGAAGAAAAATTAAAACTCACTCCGGAACAGGGCGGCATTCAGGATTCAAATCTCATTCTAGACATTGATCTCGATTTTTTTGCTCCGGATTCTGATTATATCGGGAACGATCTCAAGCTGAAGATCATTGAAAAACTTATTCCCAAAGCTTCGGTCATCACCTTTGCCACTTCACCGTATTTCATTGATCAGGAACGGGCAATCGGCTGGCTCCATCGGATTGCCGACCTGGTCCAAAAGGTATAGTATGCCACGGCAGTACCCCAAAAACCTTACTCCAGTCCTTACCAGACATTAAAAAATATGGAAGATTTTTCCTTCCTCATCCAACTCATCCGGACCTACGGCTACTGGGTCGTGGGCGTCAGCATTTTTCTGGAATGCATGGGCGTGCCTTTCCCGGGAGAAACCGGACTTATTTTAGGAGGAGTCGCCGCTTCGCTCGGCCACCTGGATTTGACGCTCGTTATTGTTGTCGCGGCTTTTGCTGCGGTCCTTGGTGATAACGTCGGCTATTTTATCGGTAAAAAATTCGGCAGGAGAATCATCAAAAGATTGGAAAAATTCCCTATCTTTAAAGCCGAACATATTGAAAAGGCCGAAAAATTTTATAAAGACCACGGGAGCAAAACTGTTTTTCTGGGGAGATTCACGGCAATTTTAAGAACCTATTCCGCTTTGTTCGCAGGGATTTTCGATATGCACTACACCACCTTCTTTTTGTACAACTTAAGCGGAGGAGTATTGTGGTCGATTATTTTCGGATTCGTGGGATTCATCATCGGCAACAATCTTCCGCTGCTCGGCAAAATCATCACGGACTTCAATCTGTTTTTCTGGGTGATTGTAGGGGCGATAGTTGTCTGGCTCGTAGCCAAACATTTTTTGGTCAAACGGCAGAAAAAGCGCGATGAATCGCTTCATCAGGCTCATAAAGCTTCAGAAAATACCATGCAGACGGAACACCACCATGTCACGCATCCAAAAAAGCAGCCAGACCAAGACTGACCACCGCGGCAGTTTCCATCCGCAAAATCCGTTTGCCCAAAGAAAAAGCGTGAAGATGAAGATCATCAAAAAGCTTTTTTTCCGCTTCGCTGAATCCGCCTTCAGGACCCACAAGAATCGTAATTCCTTTTTTGAGGTCGTTTGATGCGAAAGGGTTGAGGTTTGAGGATGCTTTGCCATTTGGTCTGCCCAGCCCGTTGAGCCGTTCAACCGCCACCCAAATATTCTCAGGAGCCGCGGCTGATGTTAAAAATTTAGTCAGGTTGCCTTGAACAGTCAGTGTCGGAACCGCAGCGCGTTCGGACTGTTCCGCGGCTTCAATGATGATTTTTTGCAAACGGTCCATGCGGAGCTGATGTTTCATCTGCGAAAAATCGCTCTCAAGAAGCGTAATATTTTTTACGCCGATCTCGACGGATTTTTGCAGAATGAATTCGAGCTTGTCCGGTTTATTCGGCAAACACAACAATAAATTCAAATTAAAACTGAGTTCATTGGAATTTGTCCGCACATCTTTCGGCAACAACTCCAGAGCTGTTTTTGAAGCAGTCACTACTTCAAAAATATATTCATGAAAAATTCCGCCGCCTGCGTCCGCGTCTGAATGCCCGCCTGAGTTGGAAGGAATCAGCGTCACCAGATCACCAGGCTTCACCCGCAAAACTTTCACGAGCTGAAAAATAATTTCCGGTTCCATGTCTTCAGACAAATGAACTGCATCCTTATGCTGCTGGAGAAGTTTCGCCGAATCTGCATTTCGCAGGAAAAAACGGTAATTTCGGGCCATGAACTTGCCGTAAAAAAATTAAATATGAACAGGGTTTTTCTCCACAGCCGGAACCGCTTGGCTGAGTTCAAACATTTTTAAAAGCGAACGTTCTGCGCCTTTACGCATCTCTTCAGACATTTCAATCACCTGTCCGGGCTTGGGATTTTTGAGCGCCTCCAGAATAAGTCCGAGCGTATTCTGTTTCATGTAAGGGCACAGTCCGCACATGCCCAGGAAATCTTTTTCAGGAAACTCCGCGCGCATGCGGTCGTTCAACCCGCACTCAGTCACGAGCATGTACGAAGGAGCTTCTGTTTTTTCCACATAGCGCATCATGTCGTTGGTGCCGCCCGCAAAGTCGGAAGCTTCCACCACTTCGGGCGCGCATTCCGTATGCGCAAGCACTTTTAATCCCGGATATTTCTGCTTGAACTGCTGAATTTTTGAAACCTTGAACTCTTCGTGCACAATGCAAGACCCGTCCCACGCGATCAGTTTTTTGGTGGTGAGTTTCTGCATATTTTGGGCCATGAATTTGTCCGGAATAAAAATGATCGACTCGTTCGGAAAAGCTTCAATGATTTTTAAAGCATTGGCCGATGTACAGCATGCATCGCATTCCGCCTTCACTTCAGCCGAAGTGTTCACGTACGTTACCACCGGAACTCCCGGATACTGCGCTTTCAGTTTGCGTACGTCTTCCGCGGTGATGGATTCGGCAAGTGAACATCCGGCAGCAGGGGACGGAAGCAGAACGGTTTTGGTCGGATTCAGAATTTTTGCCGTTTCAGCCATAAACCGCACGCCGCAAAATACGATGACGTCCGCATCGGTTTCCTGGGCATTTTTGCTCAATTGATAGGAATCTCCCTGGAAATCAGCAATCCCGTACAAAATATCCGGCGTCTGATAGGAATGCGCCAGAATCACGGCATTTTTCTCTTTTTTGATCTTATTGATTTCCAGCGTCAGCGGCGCGAACATCTGGCACAAAGCCTTCCCGAACCCCACATGCTGGAGTTTTTGGTAAAGCCTTTCGGTTTCCTGCTGGATTTGTTCGTCTGAAAACATAGTTTTCTATGAAAAGCGCCATGACTGTAACATAAATTTAGTTGTAGAAAAAGCAAAGTTTCGTTACAGTTGAGCCAGATTCTATTACATTCCTATGATTATTCTTTCCGAAGACAAATGGGACGACATCAAAGCCAATCTCCTCGACGATCTGGAGGATGACGACATCAGCATCGAGCCGCTCTTCCGCTTTGATTACAAAACCAACCAGGAAGAGGAAATCGGCATTCGCGAAACGCACGAGTTCAGCAAAAACGGCACGGATTTCATGCTCGTGCTGGATAAAGAGAATAAAGTTACCAAAACCGAAACCGAAAAAAGCGGCAGAACGGTTGAACACTATAGCCGCAGCGCCAACGAATACACTTACAAAATGACCATTAAATTCCGCGACATCGACGGAAGCTGGAAAGACAGTTCGGCCATGGAAAAGCGCTATGAAGAATAATTATGAAGAACGTTCATCATCTTTTGGAGCAGGAGTTCAGTAAACGCAAAAAATACGTGGCAAACGCCAAGCTGGAAGCCTTCCGGCTCTATGACCGCGCTTCCCTCGAACTTCCGCTGGCCATCGATATTTATAAAGACAATGCAGTCGTTCACGTTTTTGGATATGTAGCCGGAACAGTTCTAAGAGAAGTCGAAAAGTCTATTGAACGACTCCTGCCTGTCAAAAATTTTTTCTACAAGAATCGCACCAAAAGCGACCTGCATCTGCCGCAATCCGAGCACAAAGACCTCGTCATTGAAGAATACGGCCACAAGTTTTCCTGTAACCTATCGGACTATCTGGACACCGGCCTGTTTTTGGATCACCGCGAAACCCGCAAATGGATCGCGGAAGAATCCAAAGGAAAAACCGTGCTCAACACATTTGCCTACACTGGTTCGTTCAGCGTGTACGCGGGCGCGGGCGGCGCGCTGAAAACCTACAGCGTCGATCTTTCCAAAACTTATTGCGACTGGATCAAAGAAAATCTCGAACTCAACAAACTCTCCGCTGACCGCAACTGGGTGTACAAAATGGACACCCGTGAATTTTTTAAATACGCCAAAAAGAAAAAACTCACCTTCGACATCATCATCATCGATCCGCCGTCTTTTTCCCGCAACAAAGGCAACAGTTTTTCCGTCCAGAAAGACCACCCCGAATTAATCAACGACGCGCTCGAACTCCTGAATCCCAAAGGCTTCATCCTTTTTTCCAACAACAAACAGGACTTCAAACTCCACAAAGAAAAACTCTCACTCTGCCGAGTGGAAAATATCCAGCGCCAGACCATTTCACCGGATTTCACCCTGCCGAACACGCACTACTGTTTCCTGATCAGGCCTCTGTAAAGAGACCGCTTATGCTATAATAATCGGGCATCAAAAATGTACGCGGTATTAGTACAATGGTAGTACGCGGCCTTCCCAAGGCTGAGACACGGGTTCGATTCCCGTATACCGCTCCAATATTATATGGCTTATTTCAACCGTTTTTTTTAGTTTTCCGCTAAAAAGCGGTTCGAACTTTTCATCCGATTTAAACATAAACGAAGCTCAGTTCGAATCCTGCCGCGGGAGCCATTGGGGGTTATGGCTTCCTTGAGGCACTTATTAAGTGTGGTATGCTAAAAGCATCTCTGCTAAAACAAAATTCATGAATCTTCTCAAGAGCATTCTTCATAACATTGGAGTAGTGATCGTTGGACTAGGAATTGCTTTCCTTTGTACGAGAATAGATTCATTCCTAGGGATAAAAAATTTTAACTTTCTTTTTACAACCATTATTGCTTGGTTACTTTTAACCGTCGGCTTTCTCTTACGGGTATGGGCAACGTACTACTTCTATCAGCACCAGATGAAAGTGATCTCGCTAGCACCACAAAAGGCATTGATTACTTCTGGCCCCTTTAGCTTTTCAAGAAATCCACTCTACCTTGGCGGAAATGTATTTATCTTTTTCGGAGCAGCGCTATTGCTAGGATCACCAACTGGAATTTTTATTACTGCCATTCACCTTCCTTTCATCGACATTTTTATCAAACGAGAGGAAAAACAATTAGAGAAAACCTTTGGCGAAAAATGGTTACATTATAAAAAACGCGTTCGTAGATGGCTCTAAAACACATGGATACAAACTCCGCCCTCCCCACGAACCACCTCTCATCGCGGTTCGAATATCCACTTTTTATTGTGCAGTCTCATTGCATTTGCTATTTGGCATACCCGGCTCGAAATATCCATGGCTAATATACCGTGATATAATGTGGTTATAAAATATCATTAATATAAAAAACACAATGACTCATAAACATATTGTTTTCATCAGGGAAACTGCGAAATTTTGTTCGGGATTGATAGTGGCAGATATGATTATGGGCATTTGGATCGCTGTTCAAAATATGTACAATTTGAATTTTTTAGGGCTCATGCTCACCCAACAAGTTGTTTATGGCTGGATTCTCTTTGACGCAATATTACTGATCATACTTTTCCACTACGGCTGGAAAATCAACCTGCGAGTGCCGCCAGCCAATAAAACCATTTTTATGGTTACAGGAATACTCCTGTCAATTGTAGCCTTGCTCCATGTATTTCGTCTGTTTTTTTCAGTTTCGATCGTTTTTGGCACATTTGTGGTTCCAATGTGGTTAAGTATCATCGGCGCATTAGTAACGGGTTTTCTCGGTTATGCCAGTATTAAATTTGCTCTTCACAAATAATGAGTGGTTTTGTCGATATTCTATGGATAAAATAACTTTAAAAGGCGAAAAAGATTCGTACATCAAGCTTACTCAAAGGGCAAAGCTCGATTTAAGTTTTGTTTTCCTGACCGTTTGTGCCGCAATCATCTGTTTTTTGGGATTTAAAATGAACAGTCCGTCTGTCATCGTTGGAGCCATGGTTGTTTCCCCATTACTTTTTTCGGTTGTTTCGATGGGCGCCGCCTGTTTTCGTAAAGACTGGAAAACATTTGGAACTGGATTCACGACACTCATTATCGGAATTATCGCAGCCATTATTGCTGTTGTCAGCATAAACCTGTTGTCTCACATTCAGGAACAATCAGAGATACTCGACAGGATTCGTTCGGCGCCCTTGGATTATTTTTTTGTAGCATTTTTTTCTGGAGTAGCAGGAACATTCGCTTTCTTTTGGCCGGATATAATCGAAGCGATTGCCGGTATTGCCATTTCGGTTGCCCTTATTCCTCCCGTAGTTATGTTGGGCATAGGAATCGTACAATTTGACCATATTCTTATCGTTGAAAGCGCCCTAATTGTTGCTGTTAACGTATTAGGGATATTTCTTGCCTCATTATTAACTTCCGCTGGATTAAATTTATTACTAAGATATAAGCAAAAAAGCGGCGGTAAGCATTGGATATAATCGACACTAGCCTTGTCAGCCATTGGTTATTATTGATTTACCGTTTGGATAACGGGCTGTGTTGTTGTTCCTGAATTGGGGTGGGCTAGCTGCCAGATATAAATCTCAAGCGCCACAACGATTATCGCTATGCTGACATAAATAATAATTTTTAATGTTGATGATTTCATATAATTTTTATAAAGAATGATATTTGAATGATGCTAAAGGATTACGGTCAGCGTGTTCCCAATAAAATGGCATGTGCCTTCGGATATTTCCTTCGTTTCCCTTATCCCATCTGCTTTTTCCACTACTATTTGTCCTTTGATTAATATTTGGAATAATTCCGCATGGTTTGGTAAAACCTCGAATCTTCCATTCGTTCCGGGAAGACTTACAACCCTGACATCGTTGTAAATATTTGATGTTTCCGGAGTGAGTATTTTACAAATCATAACGGAGGATTGACTTTAGTGCTTTTTGCTTCGACGGGCTTCGTTTCAGGGGTTTTCGCCGCATCCGGTTTAACTTCATCGATTGTCCCTATCATGTAAAACGAATCAAGATCTGCATTATCAAAAACCCCGCTTAGAATTTTCTCACAACCATCAAGTGTTTTTTCCAAAGGAACATATACTCCTTTTGTACTGCTGAAAGATGATGTCGTGAAGAAAGGCTGCGTTAAAAATCTTTGGAGACGTTCAGCCCGTTTGGCAATGATTCTGTCCGCGCGAGAGAGCTCTTCAATGCCGAGAATCGCAATGATATGAGAAAGCTGCTGATATTGCTGGAAAATTTTCTTTACCTCGGATGCTATGTCAAAATGACGTTTTCCAACAATATCTTTATCCAAACTGACGGAATTTGTCCTTAACGGGTCAAGGGCCGGATATATTCCCTTTTCGGCGACTTCCCTGGAAAGAACGAGCGAAGAGTCCAGATGTGAAAAAATTGTTGAGACAGCCGGATCTGTAAGGTCATCCGCGGGAACGTAAACCGCCTGGATCGAGGTGATGGCATTTTTTTTGTTTCCATCAATCCGCTCTTCAAGCAGCGCAATGTCTTTTTCCAGCGTTGCCTGGTAGCCAAGTTCTGAAGGTACTTTTCCCAAAATAGCGCCGATTTCCATGTTTGCCATAGCGTAACGGTAGATGTTGTCGATGTAAAAAAAGACATTTTTTTTATAAACATTCCGCAAATATTCGGCGGCGGTTACCGCGGAAAGTCCGATTCTCGCCCGGACGCCCGGAGCTTTGTCCATTTCACCGAAATAAAGTGCCGTGTTAGGAAGCACCTTCAGTTCCTTGAGGGTTTCGTACAAATCATTGCCTTCGCGGATACGTTCGCCTATGCCCGCAAAAACCGAATATCCGACCTTCTTCAACGAAAAAT
This sequence comes from Candidatus Peregrinibacteria bacterium, assembly GCA_003153355.1. Lineage (GTDB taxonomy): Bacteria > Patescibacteriota > Gracilibacteria > UBA1369 > UBA1369 > PALSA-1335. The sequence continues at coordinate 172,382 of PLYH01000005.1, read as the reverse complement.
TGTGGATGAGTTCGGTGACAAGCACTGTTTTCCCGACACCTGCGCCTCCAAAAAGGCCGATTTTGTCGCCATATTTGAAAGGCGCCAAAAGATCAATAACTTTTATGCCTGTTTCCAATACTTTTGCCGCCGCACCGTCAAAAACAGCTTCAGGATTGTTTTCATGAAAAATCGGCAATGTCTTTTCAGGCGTAAAAGGCTTTTTATCGATGGGATCGCCAAAAAGGTCAAACATCCTCCCTAAAATATCTTTCCCGACTTTGACGGTCATTTTTTCATTTTGCATGATGACCTTTTCTCCGCGCTCAACATTTTCAAGAGGGGTAAGGCCGATTGCGTTCACCTTACCAGGACTCTTTTTTTCGATAACCTCAAAAAGGGCATGTTGTTTTTCGCTCTTTAGCAGCGAATGCATCGGCGGGAGTTTCTCCGGAAAAAATATTTCCGCGACGCCGCCTTTAATTGACGTAATAGTACCTGTGATATTATTCATGACATTTTGTGGACAATAAAACTTTCAAGCTGTTTCTGGGTAACGTTTTTTCTTCGTTCTTTAAGATAAGTAAGGCGAATTTTTTTAATAAATTTTTCCGTTTTTCCCGATGCATGCTCCATCGAAACGGTGCGTGCGCACAATTCAGACAGTTTTGCCTCCATCATGATCTCGTAAAAATACACTTCGACGTATTGCTGAAGCAGCCGGTCGTAAATTATTTGTTTTGAAGGTTCAAAAATCGGCAATCCGTCTGCAATTTTCATGTCAGGAGTTTGATCTGCATTATCCATTTTTAGCTTGTCAAAGTTAAACGGAAGAAAAGGAACGATGACGGGATTTTGTTCAGCCAAAGCAATAAATTCGGGATACAGAATATCCAGCCCGGAAAATTTTTTATCGGCAAAACATGAAAACAAATAATCCGTGCAGATTTTTATGTTTTCCGCCGTGGGAATATCCCCAAAACCCTCAAAAACTTTTTCAGCGTTCATCCCCTCTTCTTCAAAAAAACTGTTTAATCTTCTCCCGACGACAATAAATTTTTGGTAATTTTTCGCATGATCAATGCAGGCATTCATAAGATGATGATGCATGCCTCCGACAAGCCCCTTCTCGCCTCCCACAATCACAAGCCATTTACCGTCATTATTGTTTTGTTTCAATAAAGGATGGTTGTTTTTAACGTCAAATACCGAAAGTCGCCGAAGCACTTCAGCCAAAGCCTTTTTGTACATCAGAAGAGCCTGAACTTTGATTTTAAGTTCATGGATGGAGGCTGCGGCAATTTTCTCAACAGTTTTCACTGTATCAAGCACGTCGCCAAAGCCCTGAATGTCATTTTTAAACTTAAGGTAATTTTTCATCGGCGGGTTTTTACTTTATCGGGTTTAATGTTAGCGGTTTTTGTTTTATCAGATTTGATCCCGGCAGGTTTATCTTCATCGGATTCCTGATAAAAATTTTGTTTAAAATCTTCAACGATTTCACGGATTTTTTCTTTTACCGCATCATCAAATTTTCCCGCTTTTATTTTCATCAGTACATCCGCGTAGCGGGTTTTTACGAATTCAAGCAGAAGATTTTCAGCATAAGACCATTTTTCCTTTTCAATCTCGTCAAAATACCCCTGTTGTACCGCATAAAAAAGAATGACCTGGTATTCCCATGAAACTTTTGCGTGTTTTCCCTGTTTCAACAGTTCCAGCGTGAGTTCCCCACGGTGAACTTTCTTCATGGCTTCCTGACTGACTTTGGTTTCAAGCTGGGCAAGTTTTTGGAGTTCCTGGTGCTGTGAAAGCGCCAAACGTATCCCGCCAGTTACTTCCTGAAGCACTTCCGGCTGAACTTTCGACCCTATTCTGGAAACGGACAGGCCAACATTTACGGCCGGGATGTATCCCTTTTGAAAAAGGCCGCGTTCAAGATAAATCTGCCCGTCGGTAATTGAAATGATATTCGTTGAAATAAACGCGCTGATATCGCCCTCTTCAGTCTCAATGATCGGCAAAGCCGTCAATGAACCTCCGCCATTTTCTTTTGAAAGTTTTGCGGGACGTTCCAGCAGCTTCGCGTGCAAAGAAAAAATATCTCCGGGATATGCCTCTCTTCCCGGAGCCCTTTCAAGCAAAAGTGAAATGTCCCGGTAGGTTTTTGCGTGCTTGGAAAGGTCATCATAAACAACAAGGGCATCTTTTCCGTTATCACGAAAATATTCGGCAATAGTGGAACCTACAAACGGAGCGAGGTATTGCGCCGCGAATGAATCGTCTGCCGTCGCGGCAACAACAACGGAATACGCAAACGTATTTTGCGCCCTGAAAAGGTCCAAAATATCCTCCAACTGCTTTTTTTTCTGTCCGCAAACAACATAAACGCAATAAACCTCCGGATCGACATCTGCTTGGTTAAGAACGGTATCGATCGCCAGGGTGCTTTTTCCGAGCTTTCTGTCACCGATAATAAGTTCACGCTGTCCCCGCCCAATCGGCAGGGTTGTATCAATCAGTTTTATGCCCGTGGATATTGCCACCTCCACAGGTTTACGGTCGATAATGGCGGGAGCCTCACGAAAGACCGGCATTTGTTCACCTTCGATTGTTCCGAGCGAGTCAATTGGCTTACCAGTACCGTCAACCACCCGGCCGATATAATCGGCGCTAAAAGGGATTGAGAAAATTTTATTGCTGCGAAAAACGGGTTGCTGGATATCTAAACTTTCCTTAAAAAAAACCGCTTCCACAAAATCTTCGTCAAAACCGATCACAAGTCCTATTTTCGAGCCGTTTTCATCAAGCAGCGTCTCATGCAAAAAAACGTGCGGCAATCCGGTGATTTTGCCGACTCCGCAATAATAAGAAGAAATGTGTCCGATTTCCCGGGTTTTACTGGACGGTTTCGGTTGCATGTAAAAGTTGATTGAGAAGATTGTTTTCTATTGCGATACCACTGATTTCAAGCCTATAGCCGCCGATAAGGTCAACATTCGTTTTTTCAGCCATTTGAACCTGCCTGTTGAATTTTTTTGATAAAATTTCGAGCACGCTTTCCTTTTGCTCATTGTTCAGAGGTTTTGCGGTCTCCAAAATAATTTTCGGACTCGTTTTTTGAAAGGTTTTTTCAGGAAAATCATTGACTCTTTCCGTCATGTCACTCAAGAAAAAGTCCTGAAGTTTTTCCGAGATTGAATCAGAAGCTCCGCTCATTTTTTTTATAATTTGCTGCACATTTTCCAAAATCTGCTTCTTCATGTTTTGAAGCTGCTCGTTTTTAAGGTTTGATTGCCTGGAGGAAAGCTGCTTTTTCATCTGTGAAAGCATTTGTGCTATCTCCTTTTGGGCCTCAGCTTTTGCCTGTTTTTTTATTTCTTCCGCGTATTCACCGGCCTCCGCTATTTTCTCTCTAGAAAGCTTTTTCATTTTAGCCAATTCAACTGTTTTTTGTTTAAGAAACACATCTTTTTCCGCCGTCAGACTATCTTGCAAAATTTTGGCCTTTTGTAGTTGTTTTTCATCATCTTCGATGCGTTTGACGATGGACTTGTAGACAAATTTATTCAGTATCCAAAGCAGCAGCGTAAAATTAACGATTTGAGCTATCAGAAGGTTTACGTCGATTCCGATTTGTCCAAGAAAAACGATGAATTGTTGCATTACGGTACAAATTTAAGGATGAGCGCGACAACCAAAGCGTAAATGGCGATGGCTTCGGCAAAAGCGATGGCAATAATCATCGCAATCTGAATTTTATCAGAATTTTCCGGATTGCGGGCCATGGCAAGCATGGCGAGGCCTCCGATAAGTCCGATGGCAATCGCCGGACCAATCGTTCCGATGGCCATGGTAAAGGCGGAAGGATTCATAATGTAAAAAATTAAGAAATAATTATTATTTATTGGTTTTTTCCGATTCCAAGTTTTGAATTGTGCTGGTTCTGATAAACGTCAGCGTTAAAATTGCAAAAATAAAGGCCTGGATAACTCCGACAAACACCTCCAGAATCATAAAGGGAAGCGGAATGATATATGGCACCAGAAAGGCAATAACCAGCAAAAGTACTTCCCCGGCGAAAATATTTCCGAAAAGCCTGAACGAAAAAGAAAGAATTTTGACGCCTTCCGAAAGCATTTCAAAAAAACCGAGTATAAATTTTATTGGATTTGTAAAATTCAGGAAACGTCCGATATAATTTTTAAGCCCCAGGCTTTGCAATGAAAAAAATTGTATGGCTATAACCGAAAAAATCGCCAGCGCCACGGTTGTTGTAAGATCGCTGTTCGGCGAACGCAAAAGCGGAATCTGTCCGGCTGAAGTTTTGATATAGAAAGACCCCAGAAAACCCGGTATAAGCGCAAGGAGGTTGGCCGTAACGATAAAAATGAAAAAAGTCGCGATGAGCGGCAGAATTTTCTTTGAAAGCTTTCTGTCTCCCGTAACCGAATCCGTCAAATTCAGAAATTCAAAAAGAAGCACGCTTATGCTTTTTATAATAATGTTTTTACCTTTTCCGCCTTTTAAAGCAAAAATAAGAGAAAAGACAATCAACAGCAAACTCACCAGCAGTGAAGTCACAAACGTGTTGGTTATGCCGACCCCGCCTACAGTTGCGATATATTCCGGTTTGAGACCAATGTTAATCATGCTTATGATCATTATGGATCAGGGGTGCCAGCATGTGGTAAACTTCATAAAAAGTCGTGGCAAGTCCCACAAATATTCCCAGGAGGATAAAAAGCGGTGCAGTATGAATCGTATTATCCAGCCACAGACCCAAAACAATTAATATTCCGAGCGGAGCCGCGATCAAAAAGCCCAATTGCCACGCAAACGAAAGCGCGTAAAGAATTTTGAATTGTTCTTGTTTTGCCATGTGTTCCTGTCAATAATCATCTTATGATTATACATTAAATTTCCACTTACGTCAAAAACGACTGGTTATCATATTTAAAAGGACTTTATTCTCTTACATCGCTCCAAACATTTTGCACAAAGCCAGACCAACAAGAAAAGGAAATTGAAATATATTACCTTCTGGTGTAATTTAAGAATATAATAAAAGGAAATTTTCTTGGTTCGGCGATTGTTGTAATAATGTACACGGTTTATGTTTTAATGAACCCAAAGGGAAAATTAACGAAATTGCAAACAGCGGCACTCTTAGTGGTACTTAATGCTTTGACTATCATATTGATGTCTTTTGCGTTCAAAAATACATAAAGAATAGTGATTATACCCATTCTCGTATAGCTTCCCATAAGGAGCTCCATTTTTATACGCTCGGGATTAATTCTGCACCCCGGCCGCTTGTTGTTGCTGCTGTTGCTGCAGCTTCTTCAAGGTATCTTGATAAGCCTTGATGTCCGCGGGACTCTTGCTCAAAAAGTCGGGGAGAGGAATGTCGGCAGCCTGCTGGGTGACCGTCTTGAACATGCTTTCAAAGCTCTTCGGACCGCCCCAGGCCGGATAATATTCGCGGCCGATCTGTTTGATGCCGTCGGGTTTCGGGAAATCTTCGCGCGGTTTGTCTTTGAGAACGTTTTCAAAAAATTCGTGGAAAATCGGATCGGTGGTGTACAGACTGTACGCATTGTTGATGAGATTTTTTCCGTCGGAATTTCCCACCCAGAAGCCCGCGGCAATGGAAGGAGTATAACCGATCGTCATGTCGTTGTTGGGCAGTTCACGGCCGTTGACGGTTTTATTGGATGTTCCTGTTTTGTCCGCAAGATTCTGTCCCGCGATCGTGAGCAATGCGCGCCACGAGCCGGGCGGACGCACGTTCACGTCGCTTAAAATGTCGCTGATGATGAACGCGATCTGCGGATCGATGACCTGTTTGCCGCCGTTGGGATCAGGAGTGCGGTTGGATTCAAGCAAAACGCCGTTCCGGTCCCGCACTTCCAGAATCGGATTCGGAGGGTTGTATTTTCCCTGGTTTGCAAAAACAGCGTACGCGTTCACCAGATCCAGAAGTCTGACCTCGCCGCTTCCGATCGCCATCGGCCAGCCGAAATAAAACGTCCAGCCGCGTTTGGCCGCGTCTTTATTAAAGGCATCCCTGAATTCGCTCAAGGAAGTGATGCCGAGTTTTCCGATGAAATCCAAAACCTTGTCTTCTCCGCCTGCTACATAAAAAGCTTTGATCGCCGGAATATTGCGCGATCCTCCGATCGCCTGGCGGATCGTGATGTGCCCCATGAATTTTCCATCGTAATCGTTCGGTTGATCGTGCTGGTTGAAAATCGTTTTCACGTCGTCCAGATAAGTTCCCGAACCGATGCCCGCGTTTTGAATCGCAGCGGAATACACCAAAGGTTTAAATGACGATCCTGGCTGGCGCGGGCTGAGCGTCACGTTCACCTGTCCGTCGATGCTTTCATCCCAGTAATCTTTCGAACCCACCATCGCCAGAATTTGTCCGGTCTTTGGATCGAGCGAAACCATCGCGGCATTGTCCGCTCCGTAGCTGTGAATCAGATCAACATGATCCGCAATCGCGTTTTCGGCGATCTGCTGGATGTTCGGATCGAGCGTGGTGATGACCTGAAGACCTCCGTTTTCCACCATCTCTGCGCCGTATTTCTGCGTGAGATAATCTTTGACGTAAAAAACAAAATGCGGATCTTCAATCTTGTGTTTCAGGTCGACGAATTTCAAAGTAAGACCTTCTTTCCACGCCGCAAGCATCTGGTCGTTGGTGATGTAGCCGTCCTGAACCATGCGCTGGAGCACGTAATCTTTTCTTCCCAAGACGTAATTCGAATCCGACGGCGAACTGCATGATGCTGCAGATCCATGAACGGACTGCTGGGTTTGCCCCGGAACGTTTTGTTGAGTTGAGAGAGGGAGAGTTTGCTGCGTTGAAGTTTCCTGCGTCATTTCCATTGTCCCCATCATGTCGTCAGGAACATTGTCGGTGTTGCAGTAACCCATCAATTCCTTTACGTCAGGCCCGTAAGGTGAATAGTAGGAAGGGGCTTTGGGCAGAGACGCAAGCACGCTCGACTGGACCAGATCAAGATTTTTTGCCGGTATGCCGAAAAAAGTTTGCGCCGCGGCTTCTACGCCGAAAGCATTTGAACCGTATGGAATCTTGTTAAAGTACATCTCCAGGATGTCGTTCTTGCTGAAATACCATTCGATCTCCACGGAAAGAAGAATCTCTTTGATTTTACGGTCATAGGTCCGTACCGATGAAAGGAAAACGTTTCTCGCCAGCTGCTGGGTTATGGTCGAAGCGCCCTGGGAAATGCCTTCGTTTTGAATGTTTGTAAGTTCCGCGCGGAGAATGCCGATCGGATCAAACCCGAAGTGATGGTAGAAATTTTTGTCCTCAATCGCGATTGTCCCGTTGATGATATAAGGGCTGATGTCGGAAAGCTTTACGTATTCGCGGTTTTCTTTGCCGAAGATGCTGTAGAGTTCATGGCCGTTGCGGTCATAAATATGCGTGGTTTCGGAAAAATTGATGTCCTTGAGTTTGGTGACGTCCGGCAAATCGCGTCCAAAAGTTAAATAGAGCGAAATAACGAACAAAACCGCCAGAATGACCAGAACCAGGAGCACCTTCAGGATTTTCGTCACCGGGCCCTGGATTTTTTTAATGTGCTTTCCATATTTGCGTTGAAGAGCCGAAACATAAGTATGGGAAGTTTTTTCGAGCTGGATTTTTTTTTCAAATTTTATGTCTTCTTTGGATTTTTTTTTCTCATGCTGAACCTTTTCCTTGGCTAAAGGAAATTTTTCGGCAACAACGGGATTTTGCGCTTGAGGATTGGAAGAATTCGTTTGATGCTGTTGTTCTTTCGCCTGCAAGGCTCGTTGTTTCTTTTTTTGCTTTTTCTTCTTGGAAGATTTCTTGGCCATAGAAAGTCAGGAGCAATCGCATCAACATTAGCAAAATCACTTCACGAGTTCAATCGAAACCATATGCGGTCGGAAATAAATCGGAAATAAAAAAGACCTCGCAACGCGAGGCCTTTCCAAAGTCCAAAGAGAAAAGAAAACTATTTCTTCTTTTTCTTAGGTGCTGCCTTTTTAGCCTTTTTCTTTGGTGCCGCCTTTTTTTTCATAACCTTTTTGGCAGCTTTTTTCTTCTTCATCATGGAAGAAAAAGTTAATGGATATTAAGGTTCACTGTGAACCCGTTTATATTTGAATGCTAACAAAAAAAACATTTAATGTAAAGTTTTTTGCGATAAATAAACACAAAACCGCGGCGGGAATTTTTTCAGAAAATTTTTTTTGAAAAAGAGCACATCAATATTTCGTCATCTGTAAAACAAAAAATGAAGTGCATTTTTTTTTGGAGCGTGATAAAATCATCGCATGAAAATGATTGATATTTTTACGGACGGAAGTTGCAGAGGCAACCCTGGACCAGGAGGATGGGCTGCAATTGTTCTGGAAAAAAATGCAAAAAAACCTTTTGAAATTTTAAAAGGGCGCGCTTTTGAAACAACCAACAACCGCATGGAAATGACGGCGGTCATTGAAGCGCTGAGGTATGTTGATCATCAGAAACTCCATAAAGCGCAAATCACTTTGTATTCGGATTCAAGTCTCGTCATTCAAACTTTGCTCCAGGGTTGGAAACGCAAAGCGAATCTTGATCTGTGGGAAGAAATGGACGAACTCAACGAAGAACTCGACGTCGATTTCGTCTGGGTGAAAGGCCACGCGAAAAATCACTGGAACAACGAATGCGATAAAGTAGCGCAAAACGAATCGACCATCGCGCAAAAAGAATTTCTTGCGTCACCAAAAAAATCACCGCAAAAAAAAGATCCTTCACCGGGGAAGCAAAGGATCTCGGACATTCAGCAGGAACTTTTTTAGAGAAGGCTCTCGATTTTTATTTTCAACGCCTCTTCACTCTGGAATCCTACTAATTTTTCAACCATCTCTCCATCCTTGAAAAAAATGGTGGTCGGGATGCTTTGAATTTCATGTTTTCCGGAAACCTCGGGATTTTCATCAACGTCAATTTTGCCGATTTTCACTTTTCCTTTGTAAGCTTCGGATAATCTTTCGACGATCGGCGCCATCATTTTGCAGGGGCCGCACCAGGTCGCAAAAAAGTCTACCATCACGAGACCCTTGGCCTTCAATGCCTCATCCTGGAAATTTTTGTCGGTAAAAACAACTTCGCTCATAGAAAAAAGATAAGGAATGCTGAACACCTTATTATAGACTCAAAAAAATAAAAAAAGCAAAAGATTGCCGGAAAGTCCGGCGGTTGGCTCTCCTCAGGCGGAAAGTTAAGCCTTAGAAGGAGCGGTTACGGTTTTTTGCGGAGCCGCGGGCGGTCTGCCGGAAGGAGTGTGCATCGTCAAAGCCGCACGCTTGAAAACCGTTTCCAGGTCGCGCTGAAGGAACTGGACTTCGGGTCCGAAGTTACGCCACAGATAACTCTTTCTTAAATAGCGCAAAGCGAAAAGTCTCCGCATCGCCGTTTTAAATCTTCCTTTTTGCAGCGCGCGCTTGTCCTTATATAAAGGAGCGAGATCGTACTTAAGAATGTACATGCTGTAATTGATCTCATAAATTTTTTCTGCCAGACGGTCTTCTTTTTCCGCGGGATTGATGGCGATCCGGAAAAAATGAATCGTCGCGTCGTTCGGCTGTGACGTCACGCCCAGCGCCACGACGTTTTTCTGGGGCAGCGCGTAACAAAACCAGGATTTCACCAGCAGATCGCGTTTATCCGGTTTCTGGTAAAAACAAAAACCGATGTAAAAATGATGGTCGTTTTGTCCAAGGTCGCGCAGAATTTGTACTTTCTCCTTCATCGCGGGATTCTGTCCGAAGGCCAGTTCTTCAACTTTTGCCGGAAGATCTTCATGGATTTTTTTCAAAGCCGCCATCGAAACTCCTTTGTTGTCGCGGACCGCGTAAGCCAGTTTTAAAAGTTCGGTTGCCCCGACCCCGGGAAAAAATTCCAGAAGCTGATTCACGATTCTCTGATACATTTTCCCCAGAAGCAGTTCAAAGCTTTCCTGGGCGTCTTCAAAATAACTGCCCAGTTTGGAAATATGAATGTTGGTGCCGTTGTCCATATAAAGACGCAGCACGTATTCGTCTTCGTCAAACTCGTGGCTCTTCAGAAAGTTATAATGAAGAGCGAAGCATTCGCTTGTTTCCGGAACAATGATCACGCTGCCTTCATAAAACTGGATGCGCGATTTTCCTTTTGAGAGAACGTCGTCATTTTTGGTCACGACTTCAACGTGACCTTCATACTCCTTATAAAGCATGCCCACCTTCATGAATAAATGTTCGGCAAAAAATTCATTTCTTACGCGGAAGAAATCTCTTAAAAAAGATTCAAAGAGATTGGAAAAATCCGAGAGAACATATTTTTCTTTTTTGAACGTTGAAAAACTGAGCTGGTCATTGCCTTCAGCTTCGACATCTTTCATGTCGTTGAAATAAATGACTTCCCCCTGGTCGTGGGCGCCTTTGCCTTTCAAGCGGAAAGATTGGCGGTCGATGACGATCTCGCCCTCTTTCTCCAGGAGAACTTTTTGGAAAAAGTTCAATTTCCGGTACTTCAGGTTATACGTTAAGGCCATTGTAAAGTTACTACATGAAACCCCCGCAAATGCGGAGCACTTATCGTGACAAGTGCGGTGCGCTCAAGAATACGGAAGTGAAAAGAGTAAGGAGGAAAGCCTCCAAAACGGGTTCATCATACTCTTTTTGTCTTGAAATGCAAACTGCTCAATTCACCCCTTAAGATGATTATAACACAACTGAAAATTAAGTAAACAATTATGGCTTTTCTAAGCCATAAAACCATTGAATGTCACGCCAAAAAATGATAGAATTTCTAGATACATGAGTTATAAAGAAATGTAATCATTATTCTGTGTTCATGACTTCAAAGACGACGACAAAAATTATTGCAACCATCGTCCTGGTATTCGGACTTATCATCAGTCCGCTCGCCAACGCACAAACTCTTTCTTCCATTCCGTTTTCATCGCTGAAAACTTCAACCTACCTCTCTCCGGTCAAAATGGCGCCGATGATTTTTACCGCGCTCGGAGCAAAGTGGGATCAGGATCTTCCCGGAAACAGTTCGGCTCAGCTCTCTGTGCGTTTTGATGAAGAAAGCGGATCAAGCCTCGGGGCGGATGGCGCTTTAAGCAAAAGCGCACAGTGGTCGGATTGGTATATTCTGGAACCAGACCTCGACGGCAAAGAAGATTCCAATCCTCTTCATCCCACGGCGTTCATTCCTGTGAACCCAAGCAAAAGTTTTCAGTATAAAGTCGTTCTTGAAGGAGAAGGTGGCCAGTTGGCTCCGATAGTGCAGAATCTCCAGTTCACATTTATCAACTCTCACACCAATCAAAGCATCCAGCAGGGCAAAGGCAGTCTTATCACGAGCACGCTTACAAATCCGAACACCCCGGCCTATGCCGCATCGGTTCCGAACTCTTCCACGAACATTGCTTCAACAACATCCAATGATGTCGCGCTGAGCACCAATCTTTCCGGTATTCATATTATTTCCCGCGCCGAATGGGGCGCCGATGAAAGCCTCCGCATTTATAAATCAAACAACCCGGCTCCGACACTCGTGATCGGAGAGTCAACGGATTACCAGACCAAATTCGCCGACGAACTCAAAATCGTCCGGACGGTCAGTACCGATGCTCAGGGCAATCAATACACCTGGCCCGAACAGTTTCCGGCAAGCGTCACCAAAATTATCATTCATCACACCGCCAGTACCACGGATCTGAATGATCCGATGAAAGCCATCCGCGACATTTACTATTTCCATACCGTTTCTCGCGGCTGGGGCGACATAGGCTACAACTACATCATCGACCAGCAGGGCAATATTTACGAGGGACGCGCCGGAGGCGACGGCGTCGTGGGGGCGCACGCGGGCCCGGGCAACATCGGTTCCATCGGCATCGCCGTGCTTGGAGATTATCAGGACAACGACGTTCCGGAACCCGTTATTCAATCGCTCGTTGCATTGATTAAGGCGAAAAGTCAGGAATACAGCATCGATCCGACCGGCGTATCCATGTTCCGCGGACAGAATCTTCCCAATGTCATGGGCCACCGCGACATCATGTCCACCAGCTGCCCCGGCGATAAACTCTACGCCCAGCTGCCGGCCATCCGCATGGCTGCCAAGACCGGATTCAAATCGACCATCATCAATCGCGGTGCGAATTTAGCGGTGAATCAGCAGAACGATTTTCAGGTAAGCCAGGATATTCCTTTATATGAATTTGATCCCGGCCAGGCGCAGGATATTGTCATGACACTGAAAAACACCGGCCAGACGACCTGGAATCAGGATACCTATTTTGCGATGAACCGCGATGACAATGCCAACAACTTTTTCCTGAACAAAGGCGTCGTGCGTTCAGCTTCTACAGGAAGAAGCATTCCTCCCGGGCAGAGCGCGGTCTTTAAAATGAATGTCCAGGCGGGTTATAAAGGAGGATTTACCTCTTTGGAAGTTTTCCCGATGATTGACGGAAAGACCAAAGTAGAAAAATATCTGAGCATGCCGATGATGGTGAAACCTGCGGTTTTTGATTATGAAATCGCAAGCATCACCTTGCCGAAACCGTTTTTGAAAATCGGTGAACAGGCTCAAGTCACTGTCGCCGTCAAAAACACCGGCAACATTACCTGGGAGCGCGACGGGCAGAACCATTTTGCATTGGGAGCAGATGAGCCGCGCGACCATGTCAATAAGCTCTTGCTGACGCCTTCAAACCGTTTGGGAAACCTTCAGGAGCAAGAAGTAAAACCCGGAGACACCGGCCACATCGTTTTCCAGATCAAAGGTCCTAAACAGATCGGACCTTATAAAGAGTTTTACACGCCGCTCATTGAAGGAATTTCATGGTTCACAAACAAAGGTTCTGAATTCGATGTGTATGTTTATGAAAAATTATATCAGGGCGTTTTGGCGGGAACCAGCGTTGAAACATCATTCAATGCCGGTGAGCAGAAAACCGTCTGGTTCGACATTAAAAATGCCGGCGGAGTGATCTGGAACCAGGCCGGCCAAAACAGCATTAATTTTGAAATCAAAAATATAAAGAACGTAGCCATCACCGGACCGACCATGCAGCAAAACCAGGTCGCGCCGGGAGAAACAGCCCATGTTTCATTTACGCTCACCGTTCCGGCGCAGGAAGGATTCTATATGCTCCAGATCAAACCGAAGATCGGAACAAACTATATTTTGCAGCAGGCCAGAAATTATTCCATACGCGTAACGAAACCATCAACTGTCACGCAGCCTGTTCCATCAGCACCGGGCCAGCCGATAGCAACGACACCGTCGCCAACACCTCCGCCTGCCACGACACAGCAGCCTGCGAGCGTCACCACAAAAATCAGGATCGGACTCAGTTTTCAGGGCAACCCGGTCATCACCGGTAACGGACCTTTCCATCTTGAAAGCAACGGCAAAATCCTTACCAGCTTCAACGCAAATCAAACTGCCGCCGTCAGTTATGCCAATAACCAGTATGTCATAACGGCAGTCGGTCAAAATTTAACATCTCCAGCTTCAGCACCGCCTCGTTTTGTTCCGGACGGCAGTACTATTTTGCAGATTCAAAACTGGAGCCGTCCCGCATCGGGAGCTCCGAGCATCGTATATAATCAGTTCCGCGGAGTTTTGGAACCGCACTGGTACAACAACCAGCTCGTGACCATCAATGAACTCACCGTTGAAGATTATCTGAAAGGCACGGGCGAAATAGCAGATTCACAGCCGTACGAAAAAATTAAAGCCATTCTTGTCGTCGCGCGCACGTACGCCATGTTCTATGTAAGACTCGCTCAAAAATTTCCTGGAGCTCCATATAATCTCACAGACGATCCGGAAACGTCGCAAAAATATGTCGGGTTTGTTTCCGAGGCGTATTCTCCAAACACCTTAAGAGCCATTGCCGATACTGCCGGAGAGGTCGTGACCTATTTGGGCAAATTGATTAAAACTCCATATTTCAGTTCCGATGACGGACGGACCCGCAGCGCCGAAGAAGTATGGGGCTGGACGGACACGCCATATCTGGTGAGTGTTCCTGATCCTTATTGCGCCGGAAAAACCCTGAGCGGCCACGGCGTTGGTTTAAGCGGATGCGGTTCGCTCGGCATGGCTCAGGCCGGAAAAAGTTATCTCGATATCATCAAATACTATTATCAGGGAGTGGACGTACAAAAACTTTACTGACGTCTGACGCGACTCCTTACTCCAAAAACAAAAATAAAAAACAATATGCTCAAACCGATACCTCAGGAACAACCCAGCGGGAATAAACAAAACGCCGGGAGCAAAAAGAAAAAAAGCCCAACGCATTTCATGCGCCTGGAAGTAAAACTGCAGAACCTTGCGAAAGGCGATAGTAAGCTGTTTGCGGCTGCAAGCAGGCAGTTGCTGGAGTACATGAAAAAAGCGGAAAAAGCTTCGCTCAAAGAGCTGAACGAACTCATCCACAATCTCCAGCGTACCGTGATCGGTTTGCAAAAAAAGCGCATCGACATCGTCCGCAACGAGCAGCGCCGCAAGAAAAAAGGACAGCAATAACACCGGCGAGATTTGCCGCCATTCCATTATCGTTTATAATGCGCCCGAATCTCAAAAGATCCGGATGCTTACCGTAGCCATCAATTCGGCAACCCAGCGAACGTCCGCCGCGCTTTTAAAAAACGGCAAACTTCTCGCGGAAAAATCCTGGATCAGCAATAAGGACGAAGCTGAAAAAATTCTGCCGGCAATTCAGGCTCTTCTCAAAAAAACGAAAAACCGCTGGCAAGACATCACAGAAATTTTCGTCGTTACCGGGCCGGGCCCTTTCACGGGCCTCCGCATCGGAGTAACGGTTGCGAACGCTCTGGCATGGAGCACGGGCAGCCCGATCAGAACCTCCGGCGTTTTTGAATGCATCCGCACGCAGATCGGTAAAAAGTTTTTGAACAAGACCGCAGTTGTTGTAAAAGGCGGCGGCGATTATATTGCGCTTGCCCTGCCTCAATCCAAAAAGGAAAAACTCATCGAACTCAAAAATTTTCCGATCATCTTTAAAAAAACAGGATTGAAATACATTTGCACGGAAATGAAACCGCAGGAGCTGGCGGCACTGAAAAAACTTTTCAAAGCACAGAAAATTTCCGCGCGTTTTGTAACTCCAAAAGAACTCAAAACTTTTGGGCACGCCGCGGAAGAACTTCTCAAGACATCAAAAAAATCCCTGAAGCTGGCCAAGCCGCTCTATCTGCAAAAACCGCACATCACTCAAAGCAAAAAGCCGGTCTTCGTATAATTTTTTCCACTCAAATGCTTTATATCGTCGCCACACCCATCGGAAATCTTGAAGACATCACGCTTCGCGCCATCCGCACGCTCAAAGAAGCCGATTACATCGCCGCGGAAGATACGCGCCACGTTCAGATCCTGCTTCAGAAATACGAAATCCAAAAACCCACGATTAGTTTTCATGCATGGAGCGATGACCGTAAACTCATTCAGCTGCTGCAAATTTTGAAGGAAGGAAAAAACATCGCGCTCGTTTCGGACGCCGGCACTCCGGGAATTTCAGATCCGGGTTATGTCCTCGTTAAAGCCGCCATTGAAGCCGGCATTCAGGTTATTCCTATTCCGGGGCCGTCGGCGTTTTTGACCGCGCTGTCAGCTTCCGGACTGCCGACGCATCAGTTTTTATATCTGGGATTTTTACCGATGAAAAAGGGTCGCCAGACCATGCTCGAAACTTTCAAGGATGAAGAACGCACCATTATTTTTTACGAATCGCCGCACCGCATTATGAAAACGCTTACTGAATTCGCCCAGAAATTTCCGGGACGCACCATGGTCGTCGCGCGCGAACTCACCAAAATCTACGAAGAGTTTTTCCGGGGAACAACCGGACAGGCTCTGGAACATTTCCAGAAAAAAAATCCGAAAGGGGAGTTCGTTATCATGCTTGGATCGGAGTCCAGAAAAGGCAATGGAAACTCAGAATCGTCCGACACAAATGACAACGGTTCCACCGATTAGTATGACTCGCATATGCCATTAGCCTGCGAAGCCAAAGTATAGTAACTCTTGACTTCATTGTAAACGCGGCTCGTGACCGTAGTTTGAATCGTCACGGAAGGAACATCGCCGTTATAACCGGACAAAGAGGCTTGGGAAGGTTGAACTGTAAGCACAATCGTCACATGCGGCTGTTGCTGGATGCTCAATGTCGGGTCCGTTTCCGCAAAAGCTTTGCGCGGATCTTCAAGCGGAGCCACGAAAAATTTCAACGAAACAATATTCGTTCTGGTAGGGCTGATCGGGATAAAACCGATATAATTATTGCTGGCTTTATAGTTTAAAGTATTTTCAATGCTGCTTGTTGAAAAAGGAATGTCAGCATCCTTGCAATCAAAACCGCTCGAACAGCAAAACTTATTTCCAGTAGCTGCATTGCATGCTGTACCTGAGTCATCGCGCCAGGTTTCAATAACGCCGTCATGGTCGCTGTCCTGGCCGCTTAAACGAAGCAGTGCTAAAGCATGTTCTCCATTCGGCCAGTTCGGAAGCTCAGGAGCAGTTGAAGCTTTCAAAGCAAAAAAAGTTTTTTGCGATCCGTCGGCACTGATGAGATAAAGTTCATTTTGTTCATTGCGGTTCGTAATAGTATCAAGGGCACCGCAAGTATTGCTTGTGCTATTTCCGAAAACATCATCACAAAAAGCATTGGCTGTCGTCGAATCAGATTTTGCAATATTGCCCTCATAAGGATTTTGTCCGGTATTAATATCAAGAGAAGTTTTATCAATGATGCAGTCGGGATTTAATGCTGGATCTCCAAGAGGAGGAACACTGCAATAAGCGCCAAATCCTCCGTCGTAAGGTCCGCTGGCTGCACCGGGATTATAAAATCTTTGCGCATAGCATCCGTATCGCCAGCCGTAAGGGTTTTTGCCGTTCAGTGTCGAATTACTTGCGAAAGGCAGCTCCTGTTTCAACGCTTTATTATAGTACTCTTCATAATCAACCGTATTTTCGCGCACCTCGCGGGAAATGCGTTCCATCATCACGCGCGCGTCTTCATAAATCGCGTTCTCAAGCTGCACCCTGCGCTGGATGCGGATCACATTCACGAAAACATTGATGGCGATAAGGCTTACGATCGTAAAAATCGTCGCAGCAATGAGCACTTCCACCAGAGTGAAAGCTTCAAAACGGGAATCAGGTTTTGGTTTCATCAGATTTTTCATGACTTAACTTTTATTTTTTGATAATCGGTCAGTTCGGTATTTAAAACGACCTGGTGCACCACACCCTGGGCACGCCATTGCACTGTGGAAGTTACGGCCATTTCTTCGCAGCTTTTTCCGGTTGCAGGATCGCAGGAGGAGGGACCCGAAGTCGGATAACTCACCTGGATCATCCGGTAAAAAGATGAACTGCCATTTTTTGTTCCACCCGCCGCAGACAAAGAAGCCAGCATGTCATGACTGCCAGATCCGTCAGATGAATCAATATCGTAATACCAAAGCTGGAACGGATCACTGCCCGTGCCCGGCATATTAAGATTAAGTATCGAAGAAACTGGTGCAAGCCCCCAGTCATAAAGATTTTTATTTAAACCAAGATCAACGGTGTAGTTTGTCGTGCTGTTCGTTGCAGCAATGGTGGTTGCCGCAGGGTCCTGGCAGTTGGTGACGTTAGGCATCATATTCCAGCAGTTCTGTTTGTCGTAACTGAATTTGAGCCAGTTGGCGTCGCGGATTGACCGCATCGCTTCAATCCCTTCCGCAGCAAGATTCAGGGCGATCAGATTGTCGCGGCTGAACTCATTGGACTGCAGCGCGGAAATAATGAGCGAAGTTGCGACGGATGCGCCGAGCGCGACCACAAAAATAGCCATAATCACTTCCACCAGCGATTCACCTCTTCTGAATTTTTGAGAGTTTTTCTTCATGAGTTACGGACAGGTAGGGTTGGTGCTTGTAGTGACCGGATCGCTGATGCCCGCGAGTTTATGGATCTGATAACAGCGTTTGCGGATCATCGTCGTTCCGCTGGATTGTGAAACTCCGAATTTAAAGAAAGGATCATCTGCCGGCGAAAGAGGCGGATTAAAACTGGCATCGGCAAAAATCGGCGAAAATAAAATTGTTGATTCAACAGTGGTGCTGGCAGCGGCCGGACCGCCCGGAATAATCAGTTTTGTTCCCGGCGTTAAAACATATTGATCAAGCTGAATATCATATCCGTGTTGGTAATCAGCAAGGGTTGGAGTCGGTTTATAATCAAACTGACCTTCCAGCCCGCACGGTGGAGCAGCGCATGGATTCGGAACATGATTATCGGCAAATTCCGTAACCGTATACGTATGATTACCGCTCACGTCAGCAGTATCTCTGAAATCAACTCCGTAATTCGCGGGAGTAACATAGTCATCGCCTAAACAGGGCAGACTCGGCGTGGTCACGGCATCTTTACATCCGTCTTTATCAAAATCAGTATAATCGATCTGCGCCTTTCCGCTGATGGCTAAACTCCTGGCAGAAAGAATCATGTCCTGAACTCTCTGGTCCACATTTACAAAACTGAACTGCGAAGCGGAATTGGCAAACCCTTGCGCCGTCACCGTCATCAAAAACAAGGTGAGGGCAATCACCAGAATCATTTCAGCAAGCGTAAAACCCGGACGCACAATCGTAAAAAAGGAACGTGTTTGTTTTTTCTTTTGAAGCATGAGGTTATTTTAATCCCGAACAACAAAACTCACAAGTTTTCCCTGCACGTAAATCTCTTTCACCAGAGTTTTTCCTTCGATGTGACGGACAACGCCCGCATCTTTTTTGGCGAGTTCCAGAATTGTTTCTTTTTTCTCGTCAATGGCAACGGAAATCTGCCCGCGCAATTTTCCGTTCACCTGTACCGGAAGCACGAGTTGCGTTTCAACAATCAGTTTTGGATCAAAGGCCGGCCAGCTATGGTCAACAATGCTGAATTTCCCTCCGAGCTCTTCCCAGATCTGTTCAGCCAAATGGGGCGCCAGCGGCGCAATCAGCCTGGTCATAACCAGCTGGCTTTCATGATCAATGCCTGTTTTGTTGGCGGTGTTCACGAACTCCATCAGCGCTGCAACGGCGGTGTTGAATTGAAAATTTTCAATGTCCTGAGTAATCTTTTTGATGGTTTTATGAACTGCCCGGTCCAGCTCTTCTTTATTTGCGACTTTATCTTTCGAACGCATCAAAACATAAAATCTTTCCACAAACCGCGCGATGCCGGTAATGCCTTGGTCGTTCCAGTCGCCGCCTTCGGTGAACGGACCCATAAACATCAGATACATGCGAAAAACATCGCTGCCATATTTTTCCACGAACTGGTCCGGGCTCACCACGTTGCCTTTTGATTTCGACATTTTGGCACCGTCTTTGGTGATCATGCCCTGATGCACCAACTTTTTAAAAGGTTCATCAAAATCGATGTGCTTCATGTCGTGCAAAACCATCGTAATAAACCGCGCGTATAAAAGATGCATGCACGCATGTTCCGGACCGCCGATATACATATCCACCGGCAGCCAGTATTTCGTCATCTCTTTATCAAAAGGCTTGTCGCTCATTTTTGCCGAAGGATAGCGCAAAAAGTACCAGCTCGAATCCACGAACGTGTCCATGGTATCGACTTCGCGTTTCGCCTGACCCGCGCATTTCGGACATTTGGTATTCACAAAAGATTCCACCGTATTCAGCGGAGATTTGC
The DNA here is from genome assembly GCA_003153355.1 of Candidatus Peregrinibacteria bacterium. Classification (GTDB taxonomy): domain Bacteria; phylum Patescibacteriota; class Gracilibacteria; order UBA1369; family UBA1369; genus PALSA-1335. Next base: position 152,623 of record PLYH01000005.1, on the reverse strand, counting down.
CGTCGCCCTTGGGAGTGAAATCAACATCTCTCGGCAACTCAACCGGAAGGTCTGCTTCAGGAACCGGAACCTCGCCGCATTTCTCGCAGTAGATGATCGGAATGGGCGCACCCCAATAACGCTGGCGCGAAATCAGCCAGTCGCGCAGTTTATAATTCACTACGAATTTCCCTGAATTTTTTTTCATCAAAAACTCCGTGATTTTTTTTCGCGCTTCTTCAGAATTCAAACCGTCGAACTTTTCCGAATTTGTTAAGACTCCTGCTTCAGTATAGGGAGTATGAGGTAAAGTCGTTTCGCTTTTTTGGGGACGGATGACTTCAACGATCGGCAGCTGATATTTTTTTGCGAACGCAAAATCACGTTCATCGTGTGCAGGAACCGCCATCACCGCGCCGGTCCCGTAAGTAACCAAAACATAGTCGCCGATCCATGCCGGAATCACTTCGCCGTTCACCGGGTTCACCGCGTATGCGCCGGTAAATACACCTGTTTTTTCGCGGTCTTCGGCACTGCGTGCAATGTCAGTCTCCTTCTTGGTTTTTTCAATATACTCTTCAACATTGCGGCGGTGTTCTTTCGTGGTAATTTCCAAAACTAAAGAATGTTCGGGAGCCAAAACCATATAAGTCGCACCGAACAGCGTATCAGCCCGAGTGGTAAACACGGTTACTGATTTTCCGTTCGTTTTTCCTTCTTTGTCGCATAGTTCAAAAACAACCTCGCTGCCTTCGCTCCTGCCGATCCAGTGCTGCTGCATCAGCATCGTTTTTTGAGGCCAGTCCAGTCCATCAAAATTCAACAATCTTTCCGCATAATCCCGGATCTTAAAAAACCACTGCGTTAAATCGCGTTTCGTCACTTCGGCTTTGCAGCGTTCACATCTTCCGTCCACGACCTGTTCGTTGGCCAAGACCGTCTGATCCTGCGGGCACCAGTTCACCGGTGCATTTTTTCGGTATGCCAGACCTTTTTTATACAGCTGCAGAAAAATCCACTGCGTCCATTGATAATATTCTTCATCGGAAGTCACGACCATTTTATCCCAGTCATACATCGTTCCCATTTCGTGCAGTTGTTTTTGCATGTACTGAACATTCTGCGCAATGCTGATGTTCGGATGCACGCCGGTTTTGATCGCATAATTTTCCGCGGGCAGCCCAAAACTGTCAAACCCCTGCGGTTCAAAAACATTCGCTCCGCGCATGCGCATATAACGCCCCCATGAATCCGCAGGCGCGTAGTTATACCAGTGACCGATGTGAAGTTTGTCTCCGGACGGATACGGGAACATCACCAAATTAAAATATTTCGGCTTTGAAAAGTCTTCAAGGTTCGTCGTATACAGTTTGGCGTCTTCCCAGCGTCTCTGCCATTTGGCTTCAGTTTCGCGCGGGTTATAAATGGGCATAAGATTCACATCAAAACAACGAGCTCAATTCTACAAAGCAAAGCCAAAAAACACAAGCCCGTTCGCCCTGACGTGAAAACTTATTTCCAGAACGTCATCGCAATATGCGGTCCCCAAAAAAACATGAAGAATGCAAAAATCAGACTCAAAACAATCAGTCTGACAAACATTTTTTTATAATCAAACTTCATCCTGGAATGAGTACCTAGTTGCCTCGCAAACTGGTATTTCACGATTTCATAGACGGAAGTGCTCAAAATCGCGGCGATCAGATAAAGCGCCAACGGCAAAAATTCCGTAAAAAAAGTCATAAGTCCGCACGTGGAATCCGCACCGCAGCGCGTGTAAAGCGCATACAGGCCGGTTGAATAAGAAAAAGTATATAAGTATCCGATCGCCAACGTCATCACTGCAATGACCGCAACATGGAAAAACTGGTCAACGAAGAACATTTTTACATATTGATGATTTTTCTTTTCTTTGCGGATTTTGTCCGAATCCATCAAAAAATGCAGACCGGCATTCAGCAAAAGAATCGCTATCCCCCATAAATTCATATTCTCCCAAAATGACCCAAGTCTTGAGCCGGATGCCCCTTCAAGCCAAAACGGCCAAAACAAAGCCAAGCTTACCGCGAACAAAATAAGGCTGTGGACAAAAACGCCTTTCCAGCTTTTCTGTTTCCAGGCAACCAATGCATCCGTCTGGAAAATAAAATCAGCCAGAAGATGGGCGAGCAGGAGATAAATGAAAACGTAGAGGTGGAACATGGCTCAAGACAGATGAACAGAATCAGACGTAAAACTATTCCGGTTTACCCTGAAGGTTGATCTTAAACCGTTTCAGAAATTCACTGCTGATGCGGCTTGCCATATTTGGGTTTGAGCTGACCAATTGGATGAAATCCTCCTTTTTAAGGACGAAAACTTCACTTTCTTCCATGGTCTGTGCGCTGGCGTTGCGGGGTTTTTCAGAAATAATAGCCATTTCACCGAAAACATCGTTGTCTCCGAGCATAGCAACCTCCTGGTCTTCAACCGGATTTGCTCCAGGATGGTAAATGCGCACGACACCTCTCTTTATAATATAGACCGCATCACCGGGATCGCCTTCCTTGAAAACAACCTGATGAGCAGGAAAATACTGCATCTCAATATGCTTGATGATCTCTTTATGATCATCCTCATTGAGCTCGGATAAAAGCGGAATCTTTTTAAGAATCGGCAGAATGGAAAGGGTATCCGATGGATTTGGCATAGTTGGCATATATTTGTGTGTTTTAGTGTATTTTTGCTGTTTTATATAATTATACCATATTTATTAATAAAATCAAAGCAGCTTAAAACAGCTGAACACATGATAAAAAACTCGGGGAAGGTGATTGACAAAATAAATTAAATATTCTAAAATAACATAATACAACGAAAAAACGTCTATCTCATCTGATAAAAAATAAAAAAACAATGTTGCAATATATCAAACAAAATAAGCATGTAATTATGGTGGCTGTGGCCCTGTTTGTGATTTCCATGTCAACCCTGCTCTTTTTCTTTGGATCAAACGGTGGGCAGAAGGAATTGAAAACGGATGTCATCGATCCCGGCAGCAGCGTGACTGAATCCATCGATGTAAAATCTGCTCAGTACGATGAACAAAGCTACCGCAAAATCGTCAACAATGAAGAAGACCCTGTTTTTGTGATGAACGTTGACGGTACGATCAAATTCTCGAGCTGGAATGTGGAAAGCAATTTAGGCTACAAGCCCGATGAGCTCCAGCACCAGATCTTTTTCCTGATGATCCATCCCGACGATTTATCAACCTTCCTGGGGGCGTTCGGGAAAGTGATCCAAAATAAAAAGCCGGTCACTATGGTAGGACCCTACCGTTTACGCGATAAAAGCGGTGAATATCATCTTCATATCGGTTCATTATTCCCGATCATCGTGAATGGAAATGTTGATTCAATCGCTATTGCAAGCAAGGACATCACCAGTACTGTCCAGCCGGATCAACAGCAGAATCAGGATAAAAAACCTGCGTCTGCGCCGGCGCCGGCCGTTGTACCAAAAGGTAAAAAAATCATGAACGACAAAGACAGCCAGCAGAACAGGTTCCTTGCCGACAAGAATCTCTTAGACCAGGGCGAAAATCTTTTTCCGGCCAGTACGTTTATACAGTTTCTCCGCGGGCATTAATCTCCGGAGTCGTAGTAAGATCCAGAAATGCAAAAACCCAGACGGTCGTCGTAAAAACATGAACGATCGCGCCTAAATAAGAAGCAAAAAAGAGTGCGGCAACGCCCAGCCCGCCGCCGATCCACAAACCCACGTCAGGAAGCGTGGAAGCTGCGAAGTAAAAAATACCGACCAGGACAACCAGGGGCACTAAAAGTACAAAAACGATCTGCACCAAAATGCGGATGCCGATCAAAAACATCAGCGTGCTGATTCTGAAGGTTTTTCCCCAGTGCTTGAACACAAGCACCGAGCTTTTAGCCATGGATTGAGCCATGTGAGTATCGTCGATCACGATATAATATTCGGCAAACGCGAACATCATCATAAAAAGAAGACTCACGATGGACAAAGGAATCAAAACCGGACTCAGGGCTACAAACGTATCCGGTCCCAGGTTTCGCAGTACAAAGCCCGCTTCCCAAAACAGCGAAACGATATTAAAAGTCCTGTTCACCAGCGAATAACTGAACAATGGAAGAAAATAATTCAACCCGAATTTTAAACCGTCGCGGATTCTTACGTCCTGACCGCTTTTTTTTCTGGCGATGAGCTGGATCATGGCTCCGTCGGTAATCGGCGGAAGAAAAAAATACATCAGGGCCAGAATGACGGCTGCGATGGTGATCGGCACAATGCTCCCCATGTTGGATTTCAGGGCATCAAAAATCGCTTTCAACGCAACCACTGTAAAACTTTCCGACCAGTTATCGAACAGTGCGGAGCTTTTAAAAGCGTAAAATTGATATACTAAATAGCCCACGCCCACCAAAGTCCCCAGAAAGGAGGGAATAAAGGCGTACCAGACAATAAGTTTCTTATTCTCCTGCGTAAAATTCCATGCTTCCCCAATAATCTGGCGGTAATTCATGGTTAAGCTCAAAACACTGCAAAATCCCAGACATCATAACGTAGAAATATCTACTTGCCAAGCAGCGATGGATTTGGTACATTATAAGCCGAACTTTTTTAACTTTAACCACTTCGATGAAACGTACCGAAAAGAAAAAGGTTATCAAGAATTACGCACTCCACCCAAAAGATACCGGATCGCCTCAAGTACAAATTGCTGTTCTTACCGAAAGAATCAATCAACTTTCAAGCCACCTTGAAGAGCACCCGAAGGATAACCATTCCCGCCGCGGCCTTTTGATGATGGTCGGCAAACGCCGCAAGCTCCTGCAGTATCTGCGTTTGAATGAAAAAGATAACTACGAAGAACTCGTGGGAAAACTCAAACTCCGCAAATAAGTTTTAGATTTTAACAAACCATATCCCTTATCAAGCCGCTCGGAGCCACAAGTTACAGGTTCGAGGAGATAAGCTAAAGCGTTTATCTTTTCAAACTTGTTACTTGGGCCAAAGCCTTGAGAGGGGAACAGCACGAGCCATGCTCGTGCATATTATAGCTTAACCTCTCATTTTTTATGGAGAACAAAACATTTACAATGGATCTTGCCGGTCGCGTCCTCAAAATCGAAACCGGAATTTTAGCGAACCAGTCGCACGGAGCCGTCACGGTTTCTCTTGGCGACACGGTGGTTTTCGCCAGCGCCATGATGGGCGGAGTTCGTGAAGGCACGGACTTTTTCCCGATGATGGTCGACTACGAAGAAAAATATTACGCCGCGGGAAAAATCAAAGGCAGCCGTTTCGTAAAACGCGAAGGAAGACCTTCCGAACGCGCAGTTTTGAACTCACGTCTGATTGACCGTCCGATCCGGCCGCTCTTTCCAAAGGGCATCATCAACGATGTTCAGCTGATTTGTGACGTTCTTTCCGCCGATCTGGAAGTTGAACCGGGGACAACGGCGCTTATTGCCGCTTCAGCGGCTTTGTGTATTTCAGGAATGCCTTTCCAGGGTCCGGTCGGAGCTGTACGCGTCGGTCTTGTGAAAGACGGCGACCGGGAAATTCTTGTCATCAATCCAACCTATAAACAGATTGAAGAAGGCCGTCTGGATTTAGTGGTAGCCGGAACAGCCGAAGCCATCACCATGGTTGAAGCTGCATCAAAGGAAGTTCCTGAAGACATTATACTGCAGGCTCTTGAAATGGCTCACGTTGAAATCAAAAAAATCTGCGCGCTTCAGGAAGAGTTTAAAGCGATTTACAAAAAACCGGACCGCGAACCGATCATGGCTCCGGTTTCAGAAGAAGCCAAAAAGGCTGTGGAAGAAAGCGTAACAAAAGCCATGATGGACGAAGTTTCCGGCAAGACCAAAGGCGAAGTGAAAGATAAAGTTCACAAAATCGAGGACATGCTCGCGGATAAATATAAGGAGCAGATTGAAGCGAAGATAATGTCCAAAAGACAGCTCAACGAAACACTCAACGGAATGCTCGAAAAAAATATGCGTGCCAACATTCTGGAAAAAGAACAGCGTTTGGACGGCCGCAAAATCGATGAAATCCGTCCGATCAGCTGCAGCGTCGGCATTCTGCCGAGACCTCATGGATCTGCGCTTTTCCAGCGCGGCGAGACACAGGCTTTGAGTATTACGACGCTCGGTTCACCGGGCTCCGCGCAAATCGTGGACACCATGGATGAAGACATTGTGAAGCGCTACATGCATCACTATAATTTCCCCCCGTTTTCGGTCGGAGAAATCAAGCCGCTCCGCGGCCCTTCCCGCCGCGACATCGGTCACGGTGATCTTGCTGAACGCTCACTCATTCCTGTGCTTCCAAGCAAAGAAGATTTTCCATACACCATCTGGGTCGTATCGGAAATCATGAGCTGTAACGGTTCAAGTTCAATGGCTTCGGTATGCGGATCAACGCTTTCACTCATGCACGCGGGCGTTCCGATTATTAGACCGGTTGCCGGTATTGCCATGGGTTTGGTTTCCAAGAACAAGGACATCAACCAGGGTTACAAAATTCTTACCGACATCCAGGGAATGGAAGATTTTGCCGGAGACATGGATTTTAAAGTCACAGGTACGCACCAAGGCATCAACGCCCTTCAGATGGATATTAAAGTGAAAGGTCTTACCATTGATGTGATGCGTGAAGCTCTCGAACGTGCAAAACAAGCCCGCGAACAGATCCTCTATGAAATGCTCCAGACCATTCCAAAACCGAACGAGAAACTTTCCAAATATGCTCCGCTTATCATGCACATGAAGATCGCACCTGAACTGATCAAGGTGGTCATCGGCAAGGGCGGTGAAACCATTCAGAAGATTACCGCTGAATGCGGAGTGGAGATCGACATTGAACAGGACGGTTTGGTCGTCATCACCGCGAAAGACCAGGAAAGCGGCAACAAAGCCGTCGAATGGATCAAGCGTTTGACCTACCAGCCCAAAGTCGGCGACGAATTTGAAGGTAAAGTCGTGAAAGTTATGGACTTCGGCGCATTCGTTGAATTCCTCCCTGGAAAAGACGGCTTGGTTCACATTTCACAGCTCGCCTGGGCCCGTGTGGACAAAGTTGAAGACGTAGTAACATTGGGCGACACGCTCAAAGTGAAACTTATGGAAATTGATGACCAGGGCCGCTACAACCTTTCCCATAAAGTGCTCCTGCCTCGTCCTGAAGGCGCTGAAGATAACGGAATGCCTTCACGTCCGCCACGTCCGGCCGGACCGCCAAGACGCAGATTCTAATCAGAATTTCGGCCAGCCTGCAGTACGAAACCACATTCAAATACAAAACCGGCACAGTCTCCAAAAGAGCTTGCCGGTTTTTTTTGATCAGGATTTTTTTGAGGAACTTTTCTGTTTTCCGATCATGAACCCCATGAAAATGCTGATCAGGATCATCGCAAAACAGAGCAGCTGTCCTTCGGTGAAACCCCCGGGAAAAAATCCGATCTGCGGATCCGGCTCGCGGAAAAATTCAATGAAGAATCTGAAGATTCCGTAAAAAAACAGGAAGGCGCAGCTCACCATGCCGGGTTTCTTCGGATATTTTTTCCTCACCAGCCAGAGCACCAAAAAAAGCAGCAGCCCTTCAAAAAGAGCCTCGAAAAGCTGTGAAGGATAACGGCAGTTTTGCGGATCGTTCGGGAAATAAAGACACAATTGCGAACCCGCCGGCGCGATGCGTCCGTACAGTTCGCCGTTGATGAAATTTCCGAGTCTTCCGAAAAACAGACCGAGCGGCGCCACCGCGCACTCCACGTCGCTCAGTTCAAAAAGCTTGATCTTATGTTTTTTGCTGAACCAGATCGTGACTGCAGCAACGGCCAAAAGTCCTCCGTGAAAAGACATCCCGCCTTCCCACACCGCAAAAATTTTGAGAGGATTTTGAAGATAGTAGGGGAGATTGTAAAAAAGAACATAGCCGAGCCGTCCGCCGACCAGCACGGCTCCGATCACAAAAGCCAGAAAAAGATCTTTATGATCTTCGCCCAACGGCAAGCTTTTCCCGTGTTTTGAATAATGAAGATACAAATAAGCCACCACGAAGGCGACCGCGTACATGATTCCGTACCAATGAATCTGCACCGGGCCGATCTGAGCCAGAATCGGATTGAAATACCACTGGTTCATATTTTGTTTTCAGCTTTTTTAAAAAGCAAAATGACAGACGAAAGTATTCCTCATGAGATTCATTTTCGCAAGTAAATCGCCGTTATTTTTTTGTTTGTTCCGGTTTGTAATCATGCATGCTCAATTCCATGTGGAGCCAGTCATAATATTCATCCTCTATTTTCACGGCTTTATAGTGCATTTTTCCCGGAATGAATCCCAGTTTCTTATAAAATTCGATCGCAAAAACGTTCGAAGCGGTTACGACCAAATGCACCTGTTCAATGCCGTCTTCCAGAGCCTTATCCAGCAGATGCGTAACGATATTGTGCGCCAGCCATCTTTTTCTGTGCGCGGGATGAACGTAAACTTTTCCCAGGTTGGCGATATGCGACTGCACGCCTTCTCCGCGTTTGAGCGCGCCCATGCCGACTAAATTTTCTTTTTGATTGCCACTGGGGGTGGCAAAGCTGTATTTAACCCCGACAACGTGACTTTCTCTTAACAACGCTTTCATCTCTTCCGGAGTTTTCTTGCTTTCGATATCATAACTGCTTCCGAACGCCGAAGGCTCTTCACGCAAACCTTTCAGATAAAACGTTTTAAAAGACTGGGCATTTTCATCGCTGTCGTCCAGGTGTTCCACATCCCGCATTTCTGAAACCTTCAATAAAGTACCGTAATCATTATAAACGCCCCATAAAATTTTATCCCTGATCTCATCGGATAATTTTTGAATATCCTGGCCTTCCATAGAAAAAATTTGATCGGTCAATTCAGAAGGATCAATGATTCTCTTAATATTCGGTTTCTCGTCTTTCAGAGCTCCCGAAAAAATTCGACGTTCTCTTTCTGCTGGACTCATGATCTTTAAAGTGAGTGGAGACCACAATAGTCCTAAAAGTCAAAAAAATCCAGAGAAAAAGACTTAATCCAGCATCTTCAAGATCCTGTCCAGCTTGGCGTTGAGGATTTCAAACTGATCTTTCCCCATGGATTCTCCGGAATTTTTGCTGAAAGTTTTTCCCTCAAATTTCTTTGAAGGTCCGCTTTCACCCTTTTTAAAGCAGTTGTTGCAGTATACGGGCTTATCGCCGTTCGGTTTGAAAGGAACGACGCATTCGTTGCCGCATTCATCGCAGATCGCTTTGTGCATACTCGGTCTGCCCGAATCTCTGCTGAAACCTCTTCCACCGCCTCCGCCAAAACTGCGTTTGCCAAAATCTTTCCCGCCTCCGAATTTTTTGCCGCCGCTTCGCCCGCTGAATTTATTGCCCCGTTGAGAATTCATCATATTTGTAAATATTATTGAGAATGAACTGCAGATTATGCTTTTCGCCGGAAAAAGGCAATGGCATCTTGTTTGCTGATCATTTTGCATCTTCCATAAAGACGGCTTCAAAAATATTTCCGAAGCAATCGGTGTTGATAATAAGCTTTAGGATTTATTGAAGGTATTTTCGGAGGGTGTCTCCTGATTTTGCGAATTGTTCCTGTTCCAATTCGTTGAGAGGAACTTTGATGATGTCGGCGATTCCGCTGCTGTCCAAAACGCAAGGAACACTCAAAGCCACGTCATTTTGGCCACAATAATCATGCACGCGCACGGATAAAGGCACGACAACTTTTGAGTGCTGATAGATATGTTTCATAATCTCGCGCATCACGATGGCGATGGAATAGCAGGTGTAACCGATGTCATGAATAATGCGGTATGCGGCGTTTTTTGTTTCTTCATAGCACTCTTGGGCGATCTCTTTGGTAAATCCGTCAAAATCCAGAAGCGGTTTTCCGGCCACGTTCGCAGAACTGAAAACCGGAAAGGAAGTATCGCCGTGTTCTCCCAAAACGTAGGCCTGAATACTCTGGGGATTCAAGCATAATTTTTCGCCGATGTGAAAGCGCAGTCGTGAAGTATCGAGCATCGTGCCGGTTCCAAACACGCGGTTTTCCGGAAACCCCGATAATTTCAAAGCTTCATAGGTTAAGACATCCACTGGATTAGTCACAATCACTAAAATGCTTTGAGGGGCGACTTTTGCAAGCGCGGGAATAATTTCCTGGAAAATTTTGCGGTTTTTGTCGATGAGCTGAAGCCGCGTTTCACCTTCCATCTGTTTTGCGCCGGCCGTGACAAAGATAAGTTGCGAGTTGGCGCAGGCACCGTAATCGTCGCTGGCCGTGATTTTCGTGTAAGGCAAAAAAGAAAGCGTATGTTCAAAGTCCAGCAGCAAACCTTCGGCCCTTTCTTTACTATGATCGATAAGCACAAGTTCCGTCGGAGTTCCTTCAATCATCATCGCGTAAGCCGCCGTTGCGCCGACATTTCCGCAGCCGATAACTGACACCTTAAATTGATTCTGAAAATTCGATTGGAGTGTGCAGGCTTTTGGCATAAATTTTGTGTGTTTATTTATTATATTATACAATATTTTTCTTAAAGTATCAAATGGGACCAAGCAAGGCTTTAGTGCCAGTTTGGCGGTGCTGATTCAGGAATAAAAAGCTATACGGAAAGCCAAAAGAAACCTCATGGAATGAGGTGATTTCACTTTGTGTTTAGGTTTGAGAAATTGTACAATGACGAGCAGCATTCCGAAACAGGCGGCACTTCATGGAAGTAAAGATTTTTTTATTTAAATAAATTAAAAAAACTTACCCTTTTTCAAAATAAAATATGAAAAAATATCTCTTGCCGTTGGCGTTTATTTTTAGCTTTGGCTTCAGCCTTGGCGTTGCTCAAGCGGCTATTGTCCGGGTTCAGACAAATACCGGTTCCAATGATGGAAGTACGAATACTGTTTCCGCGACTTGGGGGAATTCAACCGCACAAGGTGATCTTTTAGTGGCAATAGTTGGTATTATGGCAGAACCAACGACAACGATTGCCCCGCCAACACCAGATTGGCAGTTAGCCGTCGGTGTGCGCTCCACCACCACGGGCACGAATAATATTACGACCGCCATTTATTATATCCCGAATGCCAACTCACAATCGGGTCCTTCTACTTGGACCCTGCCAAATCAGGCCTCCGGTGACGTGGCTACTTTAACCCTGGTTGAATATTCGGGAGTTGATCCATCGAATCCGCTGCACACCACGGGCTATTCTAATTATCCTAATTCTCAAATTCCCGGTGACATTGCAACGCTTGGTGATTCAGGAACAACAACGCCTGGTTATAATGCAGGTGAAGTGGCGGTGGCCGGCATTACAACCGCCAGCGGCAATACGAATTTTTCAGGAGAAACGAACAGTTTTACGGAAGAGAGTGAAATAGCCTCAATCCTCACTCCCATGGCTCCCGGTATCAGAACTGTTTTTGAAGATAGAATGCCCACCCTTGCTCCGGGCAATCAGGGAGTTCAGGCGACAATCAACGGGACATACACAACTCCTACATGGGCCTGGGCCGGCGCAATTGCCACTTTTAATCCTGCGCCGGAAACGGGAACCGGCGGAACAGACATGTGCGTGAACATCGACGGTGTCCAAACAACAGTACCTGATGGCTATATGAGCGATGCTGCCGGAAATTGCACTTCCATGAGTACGGGCGGAACAGACATGTGCGTGAATATCGACGGTGTCCAAACAACAGTACCTGATGGCTATATGAGCGATGCTGCCGGAAATTGCACTTCCATGAGTACGGGCGGAACAGACATGTGCATGAACATCGACGGTGTCCAAACAACAGTGCCGGACGGCTATGTGAGCGATGCCGCAGGAAATTGTGTTCAGAGCGGTAATGCGGCAGGAGGTGGAATAACGCCATTTTCCGATACATCAAACAGCTGGGCCTCAACCTATATTCAACAACTTTACAGCATGGGGGCCGTATCAGGAAAAACATCAACGACATTTGCTCCGGATCAAAACCTGACTCGCGCCGAAATGGTTAAAATTGCATTGCTGACATTTGGATACCAAGTGACTGCTGGCGCGACGCCGACCTTCAAGGATGTACATGCCGGCGACTGGTTTGCTTCCTATGTTGCTGCTGCACAAAAAGCAGGCATAGTTGGCGGATATGCCGATGGAACATTCAGGGCAAACAGCAATATAACCCGCGGCGAAGCTTTAAAAATTCTTTTGACGGCAGCCGCAAATGCATACAACACTCAATCCGATATTTTTGACCATTGGGGAAATGTTGCTTTCACGGATGTTGATCAATCGGCCTGGTATGCAAATTATGTAAACTTTGCCTTTGCCAACGGAATTGTCAGCGGCAAGACATCAACAACTTTTGCGCCAAACGATAATGTCACACGTGGAGAAATGTCAAAAATGGCTGTATTGGCAACACAAAAATTTCTCTCAGCCCTCTCGCATCAGCCGCCGGCACCTGCTTCAGCGACTTCTAATTTGAGAGTTCAGATAGTCGTACAAACGGCACCCGGCGTATATGCGCCGCTGATTGCACCGGCAAACACCGTCATTTCCGTTGATCCTACGACAAGTATTGCCAACGGAATTATAAGATGTCCGACATCACCCGGAGTCGCATTTCCTGCAACGACTCAATGTTCCGCATCCAGTCTTTCGTCCACCACGCATATAAAATTGACGGCGATTCCGGCCACCGTAATACCAAATGCCATTTTTTATCAATGGACAGACATCCAGCCATTCGTTAATTCCAATGCATTCGCAATATCAAATGGCTGTATATATACTTCTTTCGCTTCTTCCACTACACCAAGTCTGGACTGTTCAATGAACTGGAGTGGAGCAGCGAAATCAAGAGAGATTCAAGCGGTCTACAAATGTCTTGATACCTTCGTTTATAATCCAGCGACAGAACAATGTGAGAAACCTGCTGTTCTGGCGCCTTGCGATCTTTACGTCCCGCCGAATATTGCGAGGACGGATTGCGGTCTTTATTTAGCTGTTCAAAGGAACGCCAGCGTAAATGATGACAAGGTGACAGTCTCTTTGCCGACGGCTTTGCCTCACCCGCCTTCAATCCTTAATCAAGCGCCGAGTTCTCCGTCAACGTGCGTTGCCACCAGCAGCGGCGGCTCGATAACTTGCACCTACTTTTATACCTCTTACCCGACGCCAATTACTTTAACCGCATCGGCAGCCAACCACAGCTCGGGCTTGCCTGTCACTTTACCATCGACGTTCCATTGGGCACCCGGGCCTTGCACCGTCGCTCCAAATTCTGCGACTTCGCCAACATGCACGTTGAACATCGGTAAAGATCCGCTCCATCCGCTTCTGAATATAACCGCAATCTTCAACTAGTCTCCTAACATCAATTTTATGAAAATCGGCATTATTATGGCATTGATCGGGGCTGTATTACTCGTTGGGGCATATTTTTCATTTACCCAAGTTTCATCGACAATCGCCAACAGCCAAAATGCACAAATAAGCTCGAACACGAATGTTTGGGAAACAACCGTCATCCTTGGGATCGTCGGGGCGTTATTCTTCCTCATTGGAATTAATGTGACGATCAGCTCCATGAAAAGAAGAGCCATCGGTTACGTTGAAAATAAGGTTGGAGGTAGAATAAATAATATTGCCATGGAAACGATTATGTCGCATATCCCGCGGCCGGCGCGACCGACTCCACCTGCTCCGAGAGCATCAACGCCAAACGAACCATCTGCACAGGTTGAACCACCGAAAGATGCGCAATCTCCGCTAGATACGAAATAGTAAGTTAGACCAAATTCATCATTGGCTCCCCAAGTAGAGCTGGAATTTCGCCGGGAAATGGCGTAGAATTATGAGATGACCGAACGATTAACCACCAAACTGTATGGACTCTGAATCTCTCTCCCAGATCAAAAGAGTAGCCAAAGAAGCTGCAGAAGAAGCCGTGGAGTCAGCTATTGACCACAAACTTCGGGACATGCTTGAATACAAAATCGGTCCCTTGGCGGATAAACTTACCGACATCCACAACCGCTGCATGACTTTGCTCGACAACATCAGTGACCTCAAGCACCACGAAATCACGGAAATACGTGAAGACTTGCAAAGAACAAAACGGCTCATCAGATCCATGGAGGCAAAACCAAAAAACGATAACGCCCTGGCTGAACCAATGAGTGATGAAAAAATAGATCGAGATGCTGCATAAGCAGAATCCAAAAAGCCATTGGATCCAAATGGCGCGATGTTCAAATTAAAGTCGTGGCAGGGTCGTGAGTTCTTTTGCAGGAATTAAGAATGCTCGTGATGGTGTTTTTCTCCTGAAGCACCAATAGGGTCAACGTGAATGACGATATGAGATAAATGAGGTAAATGATCCTCCAATTCATGATGAACCTTTTGAGCAATATTATGACCTTCTTCGATTGATAGCTTCGGATCAATGGCAATATTTATTTCTGCATGCAAAGTATGTCCAAGCCACCGGACTCGAGTTTCCGTTACGGATTTTACTTCATGAACTGCCCGTGCTGCGTCTTTCACCTGTTCAACAATCGAAGGATCAACGCCATCCAGCATTCTGGTAAAAACTTCTTTCCCCGATTCCCATACCGTGTGAAGAATGAGAGCTGATATGAATAATCCGACAATAGGATCAACGATCGGAAAACCAAAATAAGAACCCAGTGCCCCGATAAGAACAGCCAGACTTGTGAATCCATCCGTGCGTGCGTGTTTGCCATCTGTGATGAGAGCCTCGCTATGAATTTGTTTTCCCACTTTTATGCGAAAAACAGCTGCGCCTTCATTAATTGCGAAGCCCATGATTGAAGCCACTCCTACAATCCATAAGTGCGTTACGGTATACGGATGAAATAAACGCTGGATTGAAACATAGGCGGCATAAAAAGCGCTGGCCAGCATAAAAAAAAGAATACTGACACCTGCAAGATCTTCCACTTTTCCGTAACCATAGGTAAAACGTTTCGTCGGCTTTTTTCTGCCCATCAGGAAAGCAATGCTCAATGGAATAGCCGTCGCAGCATCGCCAAAATTATGAATGGTATCGGAAAGAAGAGAAACGCTTCCGGAAAGTAATACGACAATAAGCTGGAAGAGAGAACCTAAAAAAAGAACAAGTGAAGAAGACATAACAGCCTGAAGCCCTTTTTGAGACGTGAAAAGTGAGGCATCGATGGTTCCATGGGTGTGTCCATGATTGTGGTCAGTATCTTTCATATTTTAATTGGTGTGAACTGCTTATAGTACTAAACCTGCGCCGTGCTCCAGTCAAAAGGTTTTGGCAATGGATCAGGCCCGTCTTTGAGATTGTAATAATCGATGACGATGTCTGCATGATCTTTCAAAACGGTATTTTCAAAATCACCGGACTCTTTGCCGTTCACGGAGATTTTGAGGCCATGATTAGCATCGGTTTTATTGTCCAGAATTTGATTCTGATTGAACGTCATACCCCATACTTCGAAGAAATCGCCGAGAATGAAATCTTTTTGAACCGGCGATTCAATGTGAATGATTCCGCTGTCGTCATGGGTATGTAAAGGATGAATGCAGTTGTTTTGAGCATCAATGCCTATTTCCGCGGGGACAGTGAGCGTCTGCTTGTTGGCGATGATCGTAAGATGCGAATGAATGTGTAAAACAGTTCCTTCACTTGCCATGCACACCTGCGCTAAATCCCGGCTCGACATTTTGTCGTAAGGTCCTGGCGGGGGATTATATGAAAGATAAACGATAAAGCCGGTGAAAATTCCGAAAATCGCGAGGATGACAATGGCGGTGACTGGAGGCTTTTTCATGGGAAAGGTGGAAAATGATTACAGCGCTTATTTTCTTTTGGAACTTTTTAAATAACGAACCAAAGCTGCAATCGAAAGAATAAGAACAGTCCAGACAAGAAGCAAGCTTATCGAAGAAACGACAGCGATTTCAGGGAATCCGTTTTCGCCCATCATGTTGCCATTCCATGGAGAGTATTGAGAATTAAAACCGCCCCTCATCATTGGAAAATTTTGATTATTGAATCCTCCCATCATCGGCATTTGGGAAGAAAACTGTTGGTATTGTTCGGGAAAAGCGGCATTTGTATCGCAACCGCTTAATCTTTTGCCCATAGCAACATGCATCTGTTTTTCGCCATCGGCACCCATCATCCGGACCATGCTGTCATTCATTGAAGCGTGGCTCCCGCCAGCCATTAATCCCATGAAATAATCACCAAGGACATCATAATTATCGTCAGTCAGACTTTTACAATCGACCTGTTTTGCCTGCAATTTATTCCAGATGTCTTTGCCGGCTGCTTCGTCAGCTGCGGTCTGGTCGGTGCTTTGAGTGCTTCCCGTCAGATTTTGGTTTGAGCCCATCATGTTATAAGTATTGAGTTGTCCCATCATCCCTTGTGCAAACACGGGGGTTTGGAGAGCAAGTGTGAATATAAAAATTGATGCGAAGAGTGTTTTTTTCATACATAAAAATTAAGAAATAAAATTATTATAATTTTTTATTCTTGAGAAGAACCGCGTTAATGGAAACAATCACGGTGCTCAATGACATAAAAATAGCTGCAAACGCTGGCTGCATCAAAATCCCATAAGAAGCAAACACACCAGCTCCCAAAGGCAATGCAATCGCATTATATCCAGTAGCCCAGAAGAGGTTTTGAATCATCTTGGTGTATGTGAGTTTAGAAAGCCTGATGATCTTCACAATATCTCTCGGGTCATTTTTTACCAGGATAATACCCGCAGATTCAATCGCAACGTTTGTCCCGGCTCCAATGGCAATACCAAGGTCAGCCTGGGTGAGAGCAGGCGCATCATTGATTCCATCACCAACCATGGCAACTTTCTGCCCCTTTGATTGAAGCAATTTTACCTTTGCCGCCTTTTGATCAGGAAGTACTTTTGCAAAATATTCATCGATATCAAGGTCCAAAGCAACCCACTTTGCCACTTCGTCGCTGTCACCCGTAATCATCGCAACTTTTACTCCTTGGGCCTTCAAAGCCTTAATCGCTTCACGTGACTCTTCGCGGATCACATCTCCTAAAGCTAAAGCTCCGGCAATATTTTTTCCTTCGAGAACAAAAATCACAGTTTTCCCTTTTTTACTTTCAACATCAATTTCATTTTTAATATTTTCGGGAAGGATAGCTTTATACTCTTCAACCAAACTTAAACTTCCGATAGCGATCTCTTTCCCGTCTAAAAGGGCTTTAACACCTTTCCCCGGAATACGTCCAAAATCTTTCACATCCGTCAGGGCCAACTTTTTCAGCTTCGCTTCTTCCACAATGGCGCGGGCTATAAAATGTTCGGAATGAGCATCAACCGATGCTGCAAGCTGTAAAACCTCCTGCTCATCTTTTGCCTGAACAGACCAGATTTTTTCAACGCCGTATTCGCCCTTTGTTAACGTTCCGGTTTTATCAAATAAAACCACATCAACTTCACGGGCTGCTTCCAAGGCCAGGCGCTGTTTAATAAGAAGGCCGTTCCTGGCAGCCATAGTCGTTGAAATCGACGCCACAAGCGGCACAGCTAATCCTAAAGCGTGCGGACAAGCAATCACGAGCACGGCAACCAATCTTTCAATCGAAAATACTAAACCTGCTCCCAAATACATCCATGTACCAAACGTTACAGCACCCGCCGTTATAGCAATAATAGTGAGATAAAATGCCGCGCGGTCCGAAAGCATTTGTAGTCGCGATTTTGAGGCCTGTGCTTCAGCAATAAGCCTTTTTACACCCGCAAGAAAAGTATTTTCCCCGATTTTGGCGACTTTAATCTTGAGCATTCCGTCTGAATTGATAGTTCCAGCAATGACCTCATTCCCAACATTTTTTCCAACAGGCTTTGATTCACCTGTGACCATCGATTCATTCACATCGGATTTCCCTTCGGTAACATTTCCATCAGCAGGGATTTTTCCTCCGGGTCGAACCAAAACAATATCTCCAACTTTGAGTTCTTCCAATGCAACAATTTTCGTCTTATCTCCGATAACAACCTCCGCTTGATCTGGCAAAAGTTTGGAAAGCTCTTTCAAAGCTCCCTGAGCCCCTTGGACTGCTCTCATTTCCATCCAATGGCCCAGGAGCATAATGGTGATAAGACTCGTGAGTTCCCAGTAAAGCGTGTGTCCCGGGTCGAAGAATGTCGCATACACGCTAAACCAGTACGCTGCGTTTATAGCAACGGCAATAAGCGTCATCATACCCGGAAGTTTTGCCCGAAGTTCACGCCAAGCACCTACCAAAAACACCCATCCTCCATAAAAAAACACGAACGATCCCAAAACGAATCCCAAATACTGTGATCCGGGGAAAACAGGTGCACTCCATTTGATAAGGTCATGCGGCAAGTCCGAATAAAGAACCACAGGCAAAGTCAAAAAAAGGCTGACCCAAAATTTCTTTGCAAACATGTTGACGTTATGACCCTCATGTTTATTAAGACCTTCTTTCATCTCGTGCATATCATGACCGGACATTGAATGATCCATAGGTGCAGCTTTTTTTCTCTTCACCGGCAACAAATTCATACCACATTCGGGGCACATCCCCGGTTTATCCTGCTGAACGTTAGGATGCATCGGGCAGGAATAGATTTGTTCGGAAATATTCATAACAACAAATTAACGGTTGGTAAATTCAACAATTTTCAAAATTTCTCGAATAAACTTTTCCTTTTTTTGAGGATCGTTGGAAGCTAAGTGTTTTGTTCCGCAAGTATTCATATGGCTTTCCAGAATAAGATGCGAAACAGCCTTAAGGCTTCCTTCTAGTGCCAAAACCTGCGTAATGATATCGACACAATACTTCTCTTCTTCCACCATTTTGACGATTCCTTCCACTTGCCCTTTTGCTTTTTTGAGACGTGCCAAAGTTTTTTCCTTGAATGGGTCAATCATAAATAAAATATTAAATTACCTATACCCAGTATAGGTATATATATGAAGAAAGTAAAATGAACAAAAATGGCTTTATTAAAGCGTTTAAAAGTTCTTGGAGCTCCTTATGGCGCGATGTTCAAACTAAGACCTTGGCCTTACCACAAGTTTTTCCTTCGGTTCAAAAGTAGCAATAACCACTCCAGTCGTGGAGACTTTTGATCCAACAAGTTTAAAATTTTCGGTTTGCGTACCTTCCGCAAACAAACGTTTGCCATTCCCAACCGTAAGGGGAAAAATCCACACATGCATAACGTCAATTAAGTTATTTTCAAGCAGAGTCTGAATCAGATTTCCACTGCCATGAATCCAAAGATCCGGCCCGTCCATTGCTTTAAGTTTTTTAATCTCAGCAACAACATCTCCGGTGATAAGCATGGAATTATTCCACGAAAGCTCCATCTGCGAATGGGAAACAACATATTTTCTCGTAGCGTTGAACGGCACCGCCACACTCGAATCTTCTTTCGCGTGAGGCCAATATGCTGCAAAAATATCATACGTTCGTCTTCCCAAAAGAAGTTCAAAAGGAAGCTTCATGAACTCACTCATAACGTTGCCCATCATGTCATCCCAATAGTTGAAAGACCATCCACCATAGGCAAAACCGCCCGTTCTGTCTTCATCAGGCCCTCCCGGCGCCTGCATCACCCCGTCCAAGGTTACAAATGTCGTCGTAATAATTTTTCTCATAGAAGTTTTTTTATATTTTTCAGTGAATATAATCATATTTTAACAATTCAAAAGTTTCTCCACAATCTTTATGGCACGATGTTCAAACTAAAATCGAAAGAGCCCTTCCTTGATTAATGAAAGAGCTCTTTTCCTAACTCTGTTAGTTTGTTAGATTTTTCCTAAGGTATGAAGTTGATAAATAACTTTTGCAACTTCAATTCTCAATGTGGAATTCGTCGGATAAAGAGACGGAGCAGGGAATAATTTGTTGTCATAAGAGTACTTTGCATAAACGGCGTACCACTGATTCGTTGCCACATCACTGTAATTCGGCAGAGAGACATTTGGCATTCCGGTTAAATTTCTCAGAAGCAAAGCGAGAAATTCCGCACGGTCAACGTTGCGCACCGGACGATAATATCCTGCATCGGCTCCACCTTTATAACCTGTAATCATGCCGAGTTGTTTGCCGCGACAGATATATTGGAATGACCAATCGCTTGGTGTAACATCCGGGAATGGATTTACTCCTTTGCAATAATCGACAGTGTTATCGAATTTGTTGAAAGTTTGCAGAACAATTTTGGCCACTTGGTCGCGCTGCACAAGCGAGTTCGGTGCAAAAGTGCCGTCAGGATTTCCGGTTTCAGCCCCCATGGTCTTAACATAAGTGATGGCTGGACAGCTTGGATCATTAGCAGTCACATCAGTGAATCCAGCGCATAGGTTTGAAGGTGCGGGAGAAGGCGATGGCGATGGACTTGGTGTTGGATTTGGAGAAGGTGTCGGTGATGGCGACGGACTTGGCGTTGGATTTGGTGTAGGTGCCGGAGCAGCAGTTGGCTTGGTAACAATGTTTGAATCCAACGTCACTGCGGTCTGTGCGAGTGCTCTGCCGTTCAGCGTCGCACCGGTATTCAGCACAATCGCTGTTTGATCCAATATATTTCCATTGAACACAGACGTCGTTCCAATTGTCGTTTGTCCTGCGACCTGCCAGAAGATGTTAGCAGCCTGGGCACCCCCGCTCAGGACAACGTGAGTAGCGGAACTCATGGTGAGATTTTGTCCTATCTGGAAGATCCAGACATCATTTGGTCCGCCCGAGAGGGTGACATCTGTTGGTATTGTCACACTGGTACCCCATTTATAAAGTCCCGGAGCGAGTGTCATCCCACCAATATTTCCGGCACCCAATTCAGTAGCAGTAGGTAACGTCCGTCCAGCGGCATCGGTGTACGCAGTTTGCATGTCGCTTACAGCCGCGGTCATTGTAGTTGGAGTAGGATTAGTATAGTCGGCTGCATATACTTTTCCGGTCACTTGAGCTGATGTAGAAGATGTATTCGACACATCCATTGTTAATCCAAATCCAGTTATGGCACTCGCGGTGATTGGACTCACTCCAATATCTCCGGTAATTGAGGTGGATCCGGTAGTTGAGATTCCTGACTTTGCCAGAATCACGAAATTACCCGCTGATCCAAGATTTACCGTTGCTGGACCTGCCGCGAACGCAGCAATTGGCCCGATGAGACCGAGCACAAAGGAAATAGCTAATACAGCTACTATTGGATTCTTATTAAACTTTTTCAAATATTTATTGGGTTAAATTATATACTTCACAGTTTACCACATCCGGCAACTTTGCAATTTTAAATAAAACGGCTTACGTAAGCCATCTAAAAGTTCTTGGAGCTCCTTATGGGAAGCTGTACGAGAATATGGATCACAGTTCCTTATTGAAAAAGATTATATCTCTGTACAATAATGACAAAAATGGTTGCCAAAATAAAAAACACACCCAGCCCTATTCCAATGGCTTTAGTCGTCTCCATGTGTGGAGAAAGTAATGCTACCGTCAACATATAAGGAACCCATGAGACCAATGTTCCTACTAGGACAAACCATGCGTGCTGACTCAGTGCTTTTCCTCCCTGGGATGAGCCGATAAAAAAATACGAAACGAGGGTAAAAACTGGCATTAAAGCAGCTAAGCCTGACCAAATCCTCAGGCCACTTTCTTCCAAGGCGACTATGAGGGTCGTAACTATGCCGCCAACAAAAAAATATATAAGAATATTTTTAATATCCATAATTGCTTTTTTAGGAATCTTATTAAGAATCGTACCATATTTTTAAAAAAGCCACCCGCCCGCTTAGGGAATAACAAAAAAATGGCTTAAATAAGCCATAAAGTATTTGGAGCGGGTAAGGGGGCTCGAACCCCTGACCTCAACCTTGGCAAGGTTGCGCTCTAGCCAACTGAGCTACACCCGCTCGCACGCGCACTTTTGAAAGCACGCAAACCTGATTGCCAAAGAAATTTACCCGAAACCGGGCTGGATTTCAATATTTTTTACGTTTCCTCCACGGTTACGGCCTTTTGACCTTGAAAAACCTTCCGGATCTTCATAAAACCCAGCACAACCATCGTGGATTCTCCGACGATCGCTCCGAAAATAATCAAAAACATCTGCATGGTCTGGGATGAAGCCGCAAAAGTCAGACCAAAGAAAATTCCAGCAAACAGCAAAGCCAGAAATTCCCGTTTCAAAAACCACACGTCCTCGTCCAAAGCGAAAAGCGTCAGAAAAACCAGATCATAGCCGTAAGAGATCGCGGCAAGAACGAGCATCATTGGCAGCACGAACCACAACTGAGGAATATTGTATTTTTCATGCGTCAGCAAAGCCACCACTCGCGAACCGATCAGTGATCCGACAACAACCAGCACCAGCCCCGCTCCAATCAGAAGTTTTTGCAGCGACTTAAAAAGTTTGAGCGCTTTATCATAATGGTCTCCGTCAATATATTCCGTCAGACCCGGCAATGCCGAAAACATCAGAAACGTTGACGCCAGACTCAAAACTTCGCTGATGCGGAAAGAAATGTTGAAGCTTCCAAAATCCGCGTCGCTCAAAAAGTGGTGCGCCAGATAATCGGGAATAAAACGGAAGTACAGATTATTGAGGATAAAAATAACGCCGTAGGGGAGACTGACTTTAAAAAATTTCAGCATCGTCGCGCTCTGGATTTGCCAGTTGAGTTTTATTTTTTGACCGACAAAAAACAGACTCAGTCCGCAGGTCAGCAAACTTCCCAGCATCGTGGCGCTGAGTACCCAGAACTGCTGCAAAGCATCAAACCCGCCGTTTCCTGCTCCCTGCAGGCCGCCAAAGTGCCGCACCATCCAAAAAAGAACACCAAGGTTCACGATTCTTCCGGCGACCAAAGCGACCGTGGCCCGGCCCATTAAATAGTTCGTCTGCAGCGCGCCATCGCACACTGAAGTCACGAAATCAAAAAACAGTCCGCTGCAAAACAACGCCGTTCCCACAACAAACATGGTGCCGCTTCCGTTGAGAATGCAAACCGCCACTGTGATAGCGAAAAAAAAGATTCCGGTCACTGCCCGCAGCACCAGCGCGTTTAAAAAAACGTTCCCGTCATCCGGTCGGTCGGCCATTAACCGCACAACATTGCCGAAAATTCCCAGGTTGGCAACCGTAGAAAAAAACAGCGCGTATTCGGTGATTGACGCATAGACGCCGTATCCATCCTGGCTTAAAAAATTGGAAATGATTTTCAGACTGATTGCGGAAATCACGAGCTGCACAGCTTTTCCCGCATACTGGACGATCGTCGAAAAAGCGATTTTCCTTCCCAACAGATTCAAACTTGGATTCGGCAGCGGAGTCATGAAGTCAGTCAGTACAAAAAATTAAAATCCGATTGATGGAGGCAGCACTTCAATCATGACTTTGGCTCCGTTCTGGATCGGCACCATGTAATCATGATTTGCGTTCTGCAGCGTAGCCCAGGGATAAACATAATCTTCGCCGTGCGACGTGCCCACGTCCTCTGTAATGACTTTTTGACCGGTTTTGTAGCCTTTGATGACCATCACATGGTAGTCCGGTCCGCCGTTGGTGTAAAAAGGATTCCCGATCAATCTTCCGGCAAACGGCATCACGATAAGGTGTCCCTGCGCCAGAATTTTTTGAACATCTTCAAAAGTCGGATTGCTATGAATCACACTCTTCAGTCCCAAATCATCATGGAGCATCTGAGCAATCTGTTTGGCGTTCGTGTTTTTATAATCGCCAAAGATTTTATTTTCCCAATCTACGAGGGCCAAAATCTGATCGCGGAACTGTTCGCGCGTCCAGTTATGATGATAATAAGCATCGGAAACCAGCAAAATACTGGCTTCTTCACAAGCTTCCTGCCATGGCATGCCCCAGTCGCCGAAAGGAGCCTGCGGATAGAATGTCATGGCTAAATTAAGTTCGGTTGGAAGAGTTTGCTGAGTGGCATGCATCGATGAAGAGCCGTTCTTTTGCTGAGTTTCAAAAGTCGAAAGATCCACCGCCGGCGGAACACTCTCCTTAGCGTTGCGGATTTCTTTAACAATGCTGTAGGTAGCGACAGTGCCAAGCCCGACAACCAGGATCAAAATAAGTAAGGAACTGGATTTTTTCATATGCATCAGAAATGTCCAAAGGTAAGCCAACTTTAGTCTTTATTAAGCCAAAAAACAAGTTGAAGGCCCCGTGGATTGACAATCCGGGCAGAATATTGTTAATATTGGCCTCCTTTCAATCAAAAGTATGGCGAGACAAGGACTGCCTTCAGCAGGCGAAAATCTGGGAGAAATCGGTGATGATGTTGATTCGCTCTTCGATGATCTTGAAAATAAAAACAAATGCGAACTTGAAGAGATCGATCCTTCAAGGCCGGACTGGGAAATTTATTTGCATTTCGAAAAAGATCCGCAGGTTGAGGGTGCTGAGGGGTATGAAGATTTTAATACACTCAAAGGGTTTGCAAAACTCGGCATTGCAAAATGCATCTATCGACCTTCAAACAAAACAGTAACCATTTCCTACCTTGAAGGATGCAGTGAGGAAGAGTTTCCGGAAGAATATCTCGAGTTGATGAGGAAATATAATCCAAGGGCCAAAGCCCCAAAAGAAAGCCGTCGTACTTTGCTCCCTCCTACCGAATCTGCAATCAAGCTGACGCACGACTCAACCGCGGAAATTATGGTCAGGGCAGGGCTCATGGCGGATAATCCGCCGGTCATTTTCGAAGCGATCGAAATCCCCGACGACATTCTTATTACCATTCCTTTGAAAAAGCAAAAATTGGCGGAAATTCTTCAAAAAACTGGATGCAAAGATCTGAAAGAACTCGTTCAGAAAATTTTTGACCTCAGCGATAATGAAAATCTTGAGTACGAAGGTGGAGAGAATGATGAAGACCAGACCTTCGTCATCAATTTATTCAAAGCCGGAGGCCAGGAATACAAAGACCTGATGAGCGCGCAAAATCTGGCGTTTCTGGAAATGGTCCCCAACGAAAAAATCTACAAAGACAAATAACCGCAACGGTGTGAGCCCGAGTGCGATCTGCGTAAAAATTAAAGCGTTTCCAGATCTGTCGGAGCCGGGCCGTTCAGAACTTTTCCGTGCGCTTCAAACCGGGAACCGTGGCAGGGACAATCCCACGTGGATTCGGCGTTATTCCATTTCACGATGCATCCCAGATGCGGACAAACCGCTGAAAATTTACAAATTTTGCCGGTCTTTTCTTTATAAACCGCAATTTTTTTCAGACCCTCGGCAACCACGATGCCGCTTCCCGGGGTCAGATCTTTCAATGTTACATCGCTGCCCGTTGCCATTCCTCCCGCATACTGTTCTGCAACGTTGATGCTTTCTTTCATAAACCGCCCAAGCGCTTTGACGGTCTTACGCGCGGGATGATAAAGCTGGGCCAGTGAATTTTCTTTTCCAAAAATTAAATCCGTAAGCATCGATCCGGCGATCGTTCCGTATGTCATGCCTGAACCTGAGTATCCTGTTCCTATATAAATGCGTTTATTCCCCGGATTTAATCCGATGAAAGCCAGACCGTCCATCGTCTGGATGATCTGCCCGGACCATTGCAGCGAAGCACGTTTCATCATCGGGAAATTTTTCTGAGTCCATTCACGGAGATTCTGGAATTTTTCGCCGCATTCGTCATCCTGTCCGGTTTTGTGATCTTCGCCTCCCACCATCAAAAAATCTTGAGCGCCGGCGCTCGATTTGTTCACCAAACGAATATAATGATACGGAGCTTCGGTATCCCAGTACAAACTTTTTTCAACGGAATTTTTTGGAATTTCGCCGGCAATCACATAGGTCCGGTATGCGGCTTGTTTAAGGTGCATCTTAAACCGGTCATTGAAAGGAACATGCGTTGCGATGACTGCCGTTTCAGCGCGGATAGTACATCCGTTCTCCAGTTCAACGACGACTCCTTCATGATCTTCCTGAATATCTTTGGCCTGACTTTTTTCATAAATTTCGCCGCCGTGCTTTTGAATAATTTTAATAAGTCCCGATAAATATTTTAAAGGATGGAACTGCGCCTGTTTTGGAAACCGCAAATGAGTTCCGAGAGAATTTTCTTTCGTTTTCTCGTCGATCTTTTTCACATCATTGCGGCCCAGTTTTTTCATGGTCTGCAATTCAAGATCCAGGATTTCTTCGCCTTTTTTGTCGTCATTTCCGCTGAGGAACAAGTCCCCGTCAACTCTCGCAAAATCACAGTCGATTTTTTCCTTTACGCAGATGTCTTCAATGCGGTCGATGGCGTCGGAATGGCTTTTTAAAACCAAACGGATCTTGTCGGGTCCGTGAATTTTTTCCAGTTCAAAATATTTGTCGTCCAAAACATAGGTCAGATGGGCGGTCGTATAAGCAGTTTCACCGTCAGCTATTCCGCCTTTATCAATGACGATGACTTTTTTCCCGGCTTTACTTAATAAATACGCCGCGGTAAGTCCCGTGATTCCGCTGCCCATAATGCAAACATCCGCCGTCAGGTTTTTTTTGACTGCTCGAAAAGAGGATGTTTTGATTTTTCCCCATACCGATTCAGTACTGGAAATATTGTTGCGTTGAAGCATTCACGAACAATAATGAATACATCTCTTTATATCATTTTTATGAAGATCCGGCGAATCTATTCCTGTTTCTTGGACTTTTTTGAAAACATCAAGATTAAAACCAAAAAAGGAAGAAGCCAGATCACGCGCGAGTTGTAGCGGTCAAAAGATCCCGAAAGTGAACCCATCACGATCAGATTGTAGACCACCCCAAGCACAATGATGAGCGCAAAGAATTTTAGTTCATTGGGAATTTTATACTTCCTGAAAAAATAAATGATGAACAGAATGGACAAAATCACCACCGGGAAATAAATCGTAGATACCGTTGCCGGCAGCTTAAGATTGTAGGTGAACTGCTGCGCGGCCATGAATTGGGAAAGCTCCTGAGGAGCATAATTCTGGATGAGCGCATAAATGCTGGATCCTTCGGGAGAATCAAGGTTATAAGCGCCAAAACTGTCCAACCCGTTATGAGAAAAAAGCAGCGCTACGCGGTACGCGCTGTCCGAAATAAAAGTTCCCCAGTAGGCCGGAGTTGAAAACGCTTTTCCGATGATTTCTTCATATTCCGGACGAACCGCTTCCCACCCGTAAAGTTTATGCGGAGTGTTCGGACCCCACATAAAATTGTTGGCATCGGTCGGCAGCTGATCCTGGAAAGAACAGAGCGTATATTGGTGCGAACGGCAATTCTGCAGCAGAAAATCTTTCAATATCCCGCTTTCATCAAGCCTTGCCATCAGAAAAACGTGCGATCCGGGATTCACGGCCCACCGTCCGAAAGTTTTCTCGTTGATGTATGAAAGCAAACCTGTGGCAAAAATCGATACAAAAAATAAAACCAGAAATTTCACGGCATAGGTTTTAAAATCCGGAAGTTTCTTTTT
This sequence comes from Candidatus Peregrinibacteria bacterium, assembly GCA_003153355.1. Lineage (GTDB taxonomy): Bacteria > Patescibacteriota > Gracilibacteria > UBA1369 > UBA1369 > PALSA-1335. Next base: position 125,116 of record PLYH01000005.1, on the reverse strand, counting down.
CCGTAATAAGAAATATGCGGCAACCGTGACCAGTACCAGCATCGCGATCAGGAAGTTGGCGGAGTGGCTCATCAGAATAATCAAAAAAAGCGGCAGCAAGAAAAGATAATGAAACCATTGAAGTCTTGCCGTGAAGAAAATATAAATGATGAGAATCATCATCGCCGTCAGGATGTCTGGCATGAGCTGGCTGGAAAACCAGCCGACTCCGGTAAACAACACCAGCAGTAAAACAATCACCACATGAAAAAAGTACGGTTTGTTTTTGATGAACCGCCGGACAACGCTGAAGATCAAGGCACTCAAAATAAACGATTGCGCCAGAACAACCAGCCATAAACTGGTTCCTTTCAAAGAAGTCATCGCGATAAATATTCCATAACCGAACTGTCGGTAATACGGAGGAGAAAATTTTAGAGCGGCGGCGAGATAATCGATCGTATCGGCAAACACCAGCGGAAATCCGTTATAGATAGCAGGAGCCGCAAGAATGACGGTTGCAGCAAGAACCGCCCCGGCGGTCAGAACCAGTTCAATCCATTGTGATCGGATCAACTGAAAATATTTTTTCATTTATTGAGCAAATAAATCATCTCAGCCATTTCTCTTCTGGTGATTTGCTGTCCCATCTGCGTTACCGAACTGGGGACGGCGTTATACTGCTTCAATACATTCACATACGGTTCATACCAGATTGAGGAGCTTGTTGCGGCTGTGCCTTTGGCCACGACCAGTATTTTGGCGGCTTCAACGAAAGATATCTGTTTCGCCGGCTGGAAGGTTCCGTCCGGATAACCTGCTATCAGCATTGATGAAACGGCTTTCCGTAAATAAGGGATATACCATTGTCCGTTTTCAGCATCGCTGAACGCAATCCCGTTTAAACTAAAATCACTGTCGAGCAGAGCGCCGGATTTTTTCAACACCATGCCCACTACTATTTTTACGAACTCGGCCCTGTTGATCGGTTGGTCTGGGCGGAAGGAGCCGTCCGAATAACCCGCAACGATTTGATTATCTTTTAAATATTGGATGGCATCGGAGCCGACATCGCCGGCCTGAACGTCTGTAAAAATCTGACCGCTTACGGGCGAGGGCGATGGCGCCGGTGCCGGTGCGGGAGGTGAAGGGCTTGCCAGCGGCGGATTAGCGGCCGACTGAGTACTTCCTAAATCAATCAGATACGTGTCCACGGAATTGGTAGCGCCAATATCTTGTTCCCAGTTGCTCGCAAAAATAACTTTACTGCCGTCCGGGCTGATCGTGGCATGGGGTTCGGCAAAATAATTACTGGTGTCGCTGTCTGGCGTAGCAGGGGAATATCTCCTGCTGTAATGATGTGCGAGCCTTTTGACAGTCTTACTGCCGTCTGTTTTGAGCAGGAAGACTTCATTTTCAAACGGGAGCCAGTCACCGGAACTTGCCGTTAATTTTTGGACATAGTCAAAAGTACTGACCAGACACCATCCTGGTAATTGGGAATTTCTGCATGATTCGTGCATGTCAAAAACCGGAGACAATTCCAATAAAACCGTTTCCGTACCGCTCGCCAGATCAAACTTTTTTATTTGGGTGACGTTGCTGTCTGAATTGTAATAATCCATCATCAAAAACTCTTTTCCGTTTTCATCGACCCCCAGATCGCTGTGGCCTGCCCCAATCGGCTTGCGCCACTGGAGTTTAAAATTTCTGTCATAAACTTCCACGCCGTGAAAAGCGGTTGTACCGTCATTGGCGTAATCCACGACGATGTAGTTTCCCAAAGGCGAAACAGAAACCCAGTCAAACCCGTCGAGCACCGCAGGCAACGCCAATTTATTCACGATTTTTTTTGCCGTTACATCAAGAAGAACCAGATCTTTATAAGTAGTTTCTCCCGTCGTTTGATTGTACGTTTGCCCGGCTACGGCATAGTAATGTCCGTCGCGGCTTAAGTTTCCTTCACCTTTCGTGTCGGCGAAATCGTAATCGCTGAATTGAAAAATCGGAGAAGACACGCCGCTGTCCACATTATATTTTGTAAAAGTGTTCCCATCATTGTACCAGATTTCGTTTGTCACGGTAGGACTCCAGAAAACATCTTCGCCTCCTACTCCATCAAGTTTTTTCATAAAAGCGTATGTCTTGCCGTCAAAAAGATAGGCATTCCCATCCGCATCCCGTAACATCATCAGGCTTCCGTCCATATTCCAGGCCTGTCGTTTGGAATAGTCCGGAACCATTCCGTTGATGCCGTCGGCCTTGCTGTCAGTCAGTCTTTTGACGGTTGTTCCGAAAACTTTATCGGTATAGCTTTGTCCTTTGTCCGGCTTCACCTGGACCTGTTCAAAATAGCTTTGCTGATCGGAAATCAAACTGTTCCAGTTTATGGCCGAAGCAATTCGAAAACCAATAACCGACAACAAAACCGCTGCCAGTCCAAGATATTTCCTTTTGAACATATTCTATTTTTATTAAATTGAGTTTTTTTTGGTGCCGAGACTCAGAATCGAACTGAGTACGCCTGCCTCTTCAGGGCAGCGCTCTACCAATGAGCTATCCCGGCACGTTGAATTTTTCAGCCTATTTGAAACCGCGTGCCCACGCGAAAATTGCAGTGAAAAGTTACCCGAATCCGCTTAAAAGATCAATCCGACTTTTAGTCTATCAAAAAAGTCACCCCTGAGTATTGACAGATATTTGTTTTATATGATAGAATTTAAGGAAATAGTGATTTTTGACAATCAGAAAAACCTCAACCTCCGGAGAAACCTGCCTGGAACTTTGCTACTGCATGGTCCCACCATCATCAGTTATAGAGTCTTAGGCAGATTCCTCCTGAGTTTGTAGGATCGGATCATTTGGAGAGTTCTCCCAGAACTCCTCCGTATGCTTTCTCTTCAACACTTGATGGGCTTGGAGATCAGGTGCTTAAAGAAAGAGATCGAATGAACTGTTTCGACATCATGAAGTTTTGCTTTCATCGCTTCGGCTTTGGATCAAACTTTATTCGCCGACACACTTCGGACAATGTCTTCGGACATTTCCACGAAAGAAATTTCATATTCTCTTTTGGGTTCGATGTTCGGTCCTCCGCTCAGGGGACTAAAATAAAAAATTGTTCTTTAAAAAATCAAAATAAAGCTTTCCAAACGGATTGCAAAGGTAGGGAGAAAGCTGTCAAAGACCTTAGGTATTGATCAAATCGGTTATATTGATATGGTCGGTTTCATACTTGAGATCCTTGACAGCTTCCTCCTTAGGCTTTGCGCGATGGAGAGTAAAACCGCGTCTAAGAGTCCCCCAGGTTCTTAGCGTGCTTATTTCTTTCGCTTGGCGGGTCTAAAAGACCAGGCTGCAGAGAAAAGAGATTGAGCTTCATGTATCGACGCCTCGTTTTTTGTTTCATGGAACTTCGGTTCTTTGGTTCAGACGCAAGATGCCGGTAAATGAGAGAGGTACTGTTGTATTTCAGTGATGGAATGCGATAAGTGACTATCGAGGAAACCAATAATTTCCAAGATGTTCAGATGTTTGAAATCTGCCTCGTCAAGTTTAAGGGGGACTGAAAATTTTTCAGTCCGCAAAAAATTGTTTTTTGAAAATCAGCAAAAGTAATCGCGGGAGAGAGCTGTCTTCGGACTGAGCTTTGGTCAGTTCATTTTGACCCTCAGTCCTCAAGACAGCTCCCTCCCTCGATTTTCTGAATATATTAAGGGTCGGTAACATCAGCGCCCAGCTAAGTGTTCCCGTGCTTGTCTTTATTTGATGGGTTTTGAAGTCATTCAAAGAACAGGTATCCTGACGTTTCGTCTTCGGACACTCACATGTAATTGTTCGCAACTCCTTATCGTTGTTGTGGTTAGTATCTTTTTGTTTCAGAAATTCGAGGGGGATAAAAATCCTCAACGTAAAAAAGTTTTACCCGGTGCGGCCTAAGCTGCAACGGGATTTTCGAATCTTTTTTCGGAAAAAATTTAGAGCTTGCCGGAGTTCAAATAGTATTTTGCTGAAGCCAAAATATCGCCATGGTCAAAGGCAAGTTCGGGCGTCTGGTTTAAAGGAAACCATTCAGCGCGGACCGCATCATCGCCGCCCGTTGCTTTGGAAGCGGACGCAGCATCCACGGTTCCGATATAAGAAACTGAGACGATTGTTCCCCGCGGATCGCGGCCGGGTTTTGAAAACACTCCTAAGAGTTTCAAATCAACGTTATTGAGCGAGGTCTCTTCCAAAAGTTCGCGCGCTGCCGCCTGATCGCAGCTTTCTCCCCACTCCATAAAGCCGCCCGGAAGGGCCCATCGCCCTTTATAAGGTCCATGGCCGCGCTCTATGAGCAGCACCCACCACATGCCCTCACGCTGCATCAGAATCACGCAGTCGCATCCAACCGTCGGTCTTTTGCCCCCTCTGCCGAAAATCCGTTCCGATTGTTCCTGGATGTCGTCGTTCATGTGTTTTTGATGATAAATTCCGTATTCCACATTTCCGCTCCGTAGCGGCGTAATTCAACGAGCGCCATTCTGCGGTTTTCTTCATTGATCGCTTTCACCGCATCCACGGGAATATAAACTTTAAACCCCGATCGTAAAAGTTTGAGAGCCAGAGCTTCCAGCCCGTAATCCAGTGCAACGCCGTAAAGCATGCAGGTCTTGATTCCGCCGGCTTTCAGCATTTTTAAAAAATGAGGATTTTTCAAAACATCGTAACCGTACTTTTCAAACACCAGCTGCGAGTGTTTTTTGAGAATTTTCTTGTATGCCGCCACGGAAAATTTTTGAGTTTTTGCCATGGTGTATGCCCCGCGCACGGTAGTTTCTTTGATTTTTTTTGCTTCTTTGCTGCCCCGTTTGCAATGGGTCGATAACCCCGCCGGTGTTTTTGCCGGTTTTTTTTCGTCTTCGTCGTAAACTTCAATCGGCGACAAAATCTTCCATCCCTGACGAACCGCATGCTTCGTCAAAAGCTTCAGATTGTTCCTGAAAGTCTCCGGATCAATAAAAACCTCATTTTTTTGCGAACTGGAAGCCAAAAAACCACCGGATCCCGCAAAGGCTTCCTGAGTGTCCAGATCAATGAAATAACAGGGAGAAATCATGGCCAAAGTGTACCACTGGAGCCAAAAAAATGGTATAATAAAAAGATGCCCCAACAATCAAAAAAACAACCAAAAACCGCAGACCCAAAGCGTCTCCAGAAAACCGGAGACGAAGATCTGCAGCTTGGCACCAGAATCGCGCTCATGGCGATGGGCGAAATTATGCTGTTGGCAATCATGAAGGCAATCGTCGGCCTTACCACCGGCATCGTAGTATTGCTAGCCGATGCAGTGGCCAGTTTTTCAGACGTTCTTGGTCTAATCGCCAGTTACATCGGACTCAAAATGAGCCAGCGGAATGCGGATAAAGGTTTTAAATACGGCTACTACAAAACCGAAAGTTTCGCGGCTTTTTTAGCGTCGCTCCTGATCATCTACATGGGGTTTGAAGTGCTTGGTGACAGCATGAATCGTCTTTTTGTTCTCGAACAAAGCAGCGGCTATCTTCTGGCCGCGGGACAGGTCGCGGTCACGGTTCTTGTTTCACTTCACCTTTCCTACTATCTGATGAAAACGGGCAAAAAAATTCATTCGCTCTCGCTCATCGACAGCGCGAAAGACAAACGTTCGGATGTTATTTCAGAAATTCCCGTCGCTATCGGCATTGCTGCCAGCTATTTCAAGATTCCTTATCTGGAAGGCGCAATCGGTATTGTTCTTTCTCTGCTTATTTTGAAAGTGGGTCTGGAAAGCGGCAAGGAATCTTTGTTTTTCCTGCTCGATTATTTCGACGATCAGGAACTTCTCAATAAAGTTGAACAGACTATTATGACCAAATCCAGAATCGTCAAAAAGGTCCAGAATATCCGCATGCGCCGCGCAGGCACATATATTTTCGGCGAAGCGTTTCTAGAGATTAATCCTTTCGTGGAGACCAAAGACATCCGCAACGACCTCAACCTGCTCAAAGAAAAAATCTCCAGTCTCGATTCGCAGCTTAAAGATTTTTCGCTCTTCGTCGATGTTCCGCAAACCAATAAAGTCCGCGTCGCGGTTCCGGTCAAAAACGACAACGGCCTCAAATCTGAGGTCGCTACAACTCTTGAAGAAACCAAGTTTTATATTTTTGTCGACGTTGCCGACGGTAAAATTTCCGCTTTTCACAGCAAACCTTTCCCGTTCAAAAAATTCGATTTCATCGGCATCACCAAATTTCTCAAAGCCGAAGAAGCGAAAATCGTCATCAATAACAATATGCACAGCCTGCTCTTCTACAACCTGCGCAGGCTGCATCACATCCTGGTCTATCCTCACTTCAACAACATCACCGACGTCGAAAACACCATCAAATTGCTGTTGATCGATACATGAGGCAACCGCCAGCCGCTGTTATTTGCCGTTTTTGCGGTGCCGCAGATTTTTGTAAAGATAGTAGGCGGAAAAAATCGCAAAGAAAACATTCAGCCAGAAAAAGACCCAGCTTGCCTCCAGATAACTGAACAGGGCAATAATCGCGCTTCCTAAAGTTAAGGCAATATCTCTGCGCAGCGTGCCTATTTCAAATGCATAGCCGAGCCCGATGCCCGTCAGCCCGACGATAAAGAAAATGGTGTTGTAGCCTTGAAAAAGATACAGCGACCAGATAATAAAAACCAAACCGCTCAAGGTGATGACCACCGTATCAATAACATCGTTTAAATTCAGCATCATCATGATGCTTGCAATCCCCACCAAAAGTTCCAGGAAGACGAAAAAGATCTGGCCTCCGTTCAAATATCCCAGGATCGAATAAAGAAGCATAATGAATCCGCCGACTAAAAACAACCAGTTTTTTACCGACTTTGTGGGATGGACTTTCCCTTTTGGGACCGGCCACGCGGCTCCCGCGACTAAAACGAGCGAACCTAAAAGTCCGGTAAAAAAAGAATAATCCATAAGGCCTCGGTTAAGGGAATACTGAGAGCAATTTTACCTTAACTTCACTATTTTTACACTGATTTTCTTTTTATCTTTTCCAATGGGGAAAACTTTTGTTTCCAATTTCAGTTCTTTTTTCGAAACCGGTGATTTTACTGAAACGGTTTTCTTTTCGTGGATCAGCGCGAGCTTCAAGACTTCATCGAAATTTTTCACGCAGGTAATGGTGAGACCTTTCAAAAGATGTTCCGGAATATCTGCCAGATCCTTTTTGTTGCGTTCTGGAATGAGAATATTTTTGATTTGTGCGCGTTTTGCGGCCAGAATTTTCTCTTTGAGTCCTCCGATCGGCAAAATGCGGCCGGTTAAAGTAATTTCTCCGGTCATGGCCACGTTGCGGCGCACCTTCTGGTTGGTGAGAAGCGAAACCAGGGCTGTGCAGATCGTAATGCCCGCCGAAGGACCGTCTTTTGGTGTGGCGCCTTCCGGCACGTGGATATGAATATCGTGTTTTTCAAACAGATCGTCCTTAACTCCAAAATGTGCGGCATTACTGCGGATGAAACTCAAAGCGGTCCGCGCGGACTCTTCCATCACTTCACCCAGATTCCCGGTGAGGATAAGATTTTTGCTGCCCTTCATGAGCGCGGCTTCGATAAAAATAATGTCGCCTCCAACGGGCGTCCAGGCCAGGCCCGTTGCGACGCCGACCATGTCTTTTGCTTCAGCCATCTCGTAATCGACTTTTTCAACGCCCAAAAACTCCTGAACGTCTTTCACGCCGACCTGTGTGGTGATTTTTTTGTTTTCGATCATTTTTTTGGCGACCTTGCGGCAGATCGAAGCAATCTCTCGTTCAAGCTCGCGCAGACCCGCTTCAAACGTGTACGCGCGGATGATTTTCGTCATGGCTTCATCGGTCATCGTAAAAGGGAATTTTTCCAGACCGTTCAGATTTTGCTGTTTTGGAAGAAGATATTTATGGGCGATGATCAGTTTTTCTTCTTCGGTATAACCGGCAAGTTCAATGATCTCCATGCGGTCCAGAAGCGCCGGCGGTATCGGGTCCAGAATGTTTGCCGTCGTCACGAACAACACTTTGCTCAGGTTGAAAGGCACATCAAGGTAATGATCGGTAAAAGCGAAATTCTGTTCCGGATCCAGTGCTTCTAAAAGCGCGGCTGAAGGATCACCCTGAAAGTCCCGTCCGATTTTATCGATCTCATCAAGCATAAATACCGGATCGTTAAACTCGGCGCGTTTGATGCTTTGAAGAATGCGGCCCGGCATCGCCCCGACGTAAGTCCTGCGGTGGCCGCGGATATCGGCTTCGTCTCGGATGCCGCCCAGCGAAGTATGGATGAATGAACGTCCCAGCGCGCGCGCGATCGAACGTCCCAGTGAAGTTTTACCAACACCCGGAGGTCCGACAAAACACAGAATGGTTGCACCCGGAGAACCTTTCAGTTGATACACCGAAAGATATTCCAGGATGCGCTCTTTGATTTTCTGGAGGCCATAATGATCCTCATCCAGAATTTTACGGGCTTTTTTAACGTCAACTTTGGCATCGGAACTTTTATCCCAAGGCATATCGCACAACCATTCAATATAAGTGCGCGCCACGCCGAATTCAGGTGAGAACGGAAAAATTTTCTTCAGACGTTCCAATTCGCCGGTGGCGATTTTTTCAACTTCGGCTGGCATTTTGGCATCGGCAATGCGTTTTTGGAGCTCTTGAATGTCGCCCTGGTTGTCCATGCCTTCCATCCCCGGAATGCCGCTTACTCCATCCTTGTCGCCGAGTTCTTTTTTGATGGCTTTCAGTTCCTGGCGTAAAAGATAGTCGCGTTCGGATTTATCGACCTCTTTATTGATGTCCGTATGGATTTTTTTGCGGATTTCCTGGAGCAGAAGCTCTTTGTTCAGATACTCCACGATTTTTTTCAGCCGGTCGTCCAGCTTTTCAATTTCCAGAAGCGCCTGTTTGCGTTTCACTTCGAGGGTTAAATATGAAGAGGCCAGATCGGCGAGCTCTTCAGGATCGGTAATATTGTCTAGTCCCATGATCAGTTCATCAGGCAAAGTTTTTCCGCCTTTGGAAACTTTTACGATGAGATCTTTGACGTCGCCCATCAGTGCTTCAGCTTCCAGATTCGCTTCATGGTTTTTGGCAACCATCGTCACGCTGGTTTTAAGATACGGTTCAGTTTGGGTAATTTCCTGAAAATTGATTCTGTTGATGCCTTCCACCAGGACCATTGCGTCAGCACCCGTGCCTTTAATAACCTGGAGCACCGCCGCCGCCGTTCCTACTCTATAAAGGTTGTCCGCCGGAGGAACAGGTTTGACCGGATTGATTTGCGTAAAAAGACCGATGAGCTCTTTTTCGTTCATGGCTTTTTGGACGGCTTCGACGAGCGGGCCGTTTTTGACGTATACGGAAACGACCATCGAAGGAAAAATCACCAGATCTTTCACCGGCACCACGGAAATTTTCTCAGGTAATTTGTACTCGGCGGCTCCGTTGATTTGATCGATTGGAAGTGGCATGCGTAAAAATAAAAATTCCTACTATTATAGCAAGAAACAGCAAAAAATTCTAGCAAGTAAGAGCTTTCATGAGTTATCCGCCGCCAAATGTGTAATTAAAAAACATTTTTTGAATTTGCAAAGAGGATTAGGCTTCATCTAGCCCTCCGCGCCTTCAAGAAATATTCAAATTATGCTAAAATGTAAAGATTTATAAATAAAACTAACACAAAAAACTATGGATCTCTTCAAAAAATTCTTCAATAAAAACGAAGATCAAAATCAGGCCCAAACGCCGGTAAATCCTGAAAACGAAAATCAGGAGACCCAGGAGGAAGAAGTCACGGTCGGAACCAAAATCAAAGTCGTGGCAGCTTTGCTCGTCGTGGGCTTTGCGGCATACATTGCTTATTGGATTCAGGAACCGGTTGAAGTCCGTACGGATATACTCGGTTCAAGTTCAATGCAATCCGGCACACAGGGCATGACTACGCAAACCGGAGATACCCAGCAGGTTGCCATTTCCAATTATTCTTTCCAGCCTGCGACCATCAGTATTACACCTGGAACAACAGTCGTTTGGACCAATCAGGACACAGTGCCTCATAATGTTGTCGGCGATAATTTCACCAGCTCGACGCTAAACCCTGGCGACAGCTTCACCTACGCCTTTAATGACGGGGGATCATTTTCTTATCAGAGCAGCTTTGATCCTCAAATGAAGGGTTATATCATTGTGGGAACTCCAGCAGCACCAAGCACCGAACAAATTTTGAGCGGATTCGGCGCAGGATCTTCATTCGGTCTCGGCGGAACAACTTCTACCGGAACAAATGATACTTCAGCCGTACAGACACCGCAAACCCAGGCTGCAACTGAACAGGCCGTTATTCCTCCGCCATTAACAGAACCCGACACTACCTATCCGAACAGCGCATCAGCTCCGGCACCTTCAGCGGCGGATCTTCATAACGCAGCATATCAGTCCTTAAGCGCAAGTTTGAGCAATATCGGAAGCGCCGCAACAGCCGCACAGGCACCTGCATCTGCAGCCGCACAACAGCCAGCCATGACAGCGGCCGCAGAACAAGCAGCAACGGCTGCATCTGCATCCATGGCTATAAAGCCGGTATATAAAGGAAAACTTGCAAGCTCCGGACCCGAAGATTACGTCTATGGAGGCATGTTTGCCCTGACCCTTTTCCTCAACCGCAGAAAGCTTGGAAAATCCAAGAAATCCAACAAAAAAACAAACAAAAAATAAGACTGACCCGCAAAGTCATTGAACAATAAACCCCGGAATTACACCGGGGTTTTTAAAAATTCTTTCCCGCTGGAGTTTTTTCCTGATATTAAGCTTGTTCTAAGCTTTGGCTCACGCTACACTTGTGCCGCATAGCAATGAGCTTTCTATAGATATGGATATTTTCAGCAAATGGATCGCGGACGCAGTTTTGTTTATTGAACACTCAGCTCAAGGATTTTGGGAAAATCTGCTGCTGATGAATTTTTCTCCTGCGCAGGTCATCATTGATATTCTGCTTGTTTCCGTTCTTTTCTACTACATTTTTTTGCTGCTGAAGGGAACTCGGGCCGTCAATATTTTGGTGGGGCTCGTGATCATCGGATTTGTTTTCGCCTTAAGCAGAGCTTTGCAGCTGGTCACTTTGGGCTGGATTCTTGACAGATTTTTCACCGTGGTGCTCGTAGCCATCCCGGTTATTTTTCAGCAGGAACTTCGTATGGCCCTGGAACGGATCGGCCTCACCAAAATTCCGTTATCTCAAAAAGAAAAAGAACTTACAGCCCAGATCAACAATATCGTCGAATCGTGCGATTACATGAGTAAACAGAAAATTGGAGCGCTGATCGTCCTGAAAAATTCAATAACCCTCAAAGAGTACGTGGATACCGGAATTCCTTTGAATGCAAAAATCTCCAAAGAGCTCATCATCAGTATTTTCATGAACCGCTCACCGCTCCATGACGGAGCAATTATTATCAATGACGGCATCCTATTGGCGGCATCGTGCGTGTTGCCGCACTCATTCAAAAGTTATCCTCAAGCATTTGGAACGCGCCACAAAGCAGCGCTCGGGCTTTCCGAAAACTCCGATGCCAAAGTCATCGTTATTTCGGAAGAAAAAGGCACGATTTCCTACGCCCAGAACGGCCATTTGGACCAGGGAATTTCTCCTCACCGCCTCCAAACTTTATTGACCGAATTCTTGAAACCCCAACGCCATAAAAAGAAAAAAGCATGAGCAATAAAATACTAAAAAACTGGGAACTCAAAATTTTAGCGCTCGTTTCTGCGATCGTTTTATGGTTTTTCGTGGTCGGGATTGAAAATAATTCTTACCAGTTCCCGGAACAGATCGACATTCACGCCGTCAATGTTCCTCCCGATATGACCGTCACGAACGATCTCGGCAAAGCCACGATCCGCATCCAGGCCGACCAGAGCATGATCAAAAATCTTACGGCCGATGATTTTGATATTTCCGTGGATCTGCAAAACGCCAAGGAAGGTGATCAGATTCTTCCGCTCGCGGCGACTTCCAAAAACAGTCAGGTCACGATTTTGAAAGTCGATCCGGCCGATGTGCACGTTGTATTGGAACCAATTACTCAAAAAGATTTGAAAGTGAAAACAGTGGTGGTTGGAAACCCGGCCAAGGGCTACAGCGCCCAGGATGTCCAGGTCACGCCGCAGACGGTTACGGTAACCGGAGGAAAAAGTTTATTGGATAAACTGAGTGACATTGAAGCGGATATTAAGCTCGACGGCACTGAAAGCACGAACTTCAAAGAAAATATTCAACTCCAGCTTCCCGCCGCGGCTTCATCGCTCAAAAATATAACCTGGAGCCCCGAGCAGGTGACCGTTGAGGTCACGATCAGTCAGGATCTCCAGCAGAAAACAGTAGTGGTCAAACCGGATCTGCAGGGTTCGATGGATCTTGTCACCATGTCGAAAAAATTGCTGGTTACTCCGGCAACCGTTATCATCCAGGGGAAAGAAGACGTGCTGAACAACGTCGACAGCATCTCCACGGAACCTGTTTCACTCGATACGCTCAAGAATTCAACCATACCAATCAAAGCCAAGCTCATTCTTCCCCAGGATATTTCATTTCCTGATTCACAGCCCAATGCTGTTCTGATTTCTTTAACCGCCCCTTAGTTTATGAAAATCGGTATTGTCGGACTCCCCAATGTCGGAAAATCAACACTTTTTAACGCCCTCACCAAATCCAAAAGCGCCATGGCCGCAAACTATCCTTTCTGCACGATCGATCCCAACGTGGGGGTCGTGGAAGTTCCTGATGAACGTTTGCAGAAACTGGTTGAACTCGTGCATCCCGAAAAAACAATTCCGGCGATCGTGGAGTTTGTTGATATTGCCGGGTTGGTAAAAGGTGCCAGCGAAGGTGAAGGATTAGGGAACCAGTTCCTTGCGCACATCCGTGAGTGCGACGCCATCGCCCAAGTCGTACGCGTGTTCAGCGACGGCAACGTCATTCATGTTCACGGCAACGTTGATCCCAAACGCGACATGGAAATTCTGGAAACAGAACTGATTCTTGCCGATCTGCAGACGGTCCAAAAACGTCTTGCAAAAGCCAAAAGCGATGCGAAGTCAGGAGATAAGAAAAAAGTCCAGTATGCCACATTGGTGGAAAGAGTTGAAAGAATGCTTACGGAAGGCAAAAAAGTTATCGATGCCGAATTCACGGACGAAGAACAAACCGATATCCGCGACCTTCATCTTTTGACCGCCAAACCGCTTCTGTACATCGCCAACGTCAGCGAAAACGAAGCCAAGGATTTTGACGTTGAAGTCTTCAAAAAAAATCTTGCGCTTAAACCAAACCAGAAAGTTATTCCCATTTCCGCGAAAATTGAGGAGGAACTCGGCGCGCTAAGCGATGAAGAAGCTAAAATGTTTCTGCAGGATCTTGGTTTAAAAGAGACCGGTCTGAACGGCCTCATCCGTGCAGCGTATGAAACATTGGGTCTTATTACTTATTTCACGGCGGGCGTGAAAGAAGTCCGCGCGTGGACCATCCACCTGGGCGATAAAGGTCCGCAGGCCGCTGGCGTCATCCACACGGATTTTGAAAAAGGATATATCTGCGCCGAAACCATAGCGTATAAAGATTTCGTGGCGGTCGGAAGCGAGGCTGCAGCCAAAGAAAAAGGCTTCATGCGGACGGAAGGCAAAGAGTACGTCGTGAAAGACGGCGACATTATGCATTTCAGATTTAACAACTAATTTCCCGACCGAATATGGAAATTATTCCGGCCATTTACGTTATGAACGGAGAATGCGTGGCGCTTTACAAAGGCAGCTATGAACAAAAAAGCACCTATTTTAAAAGCCCGGTGGAAATGGCCCAGTATTTTGAAAGAGGTGGTGCCCAAAAACTGCACATCGTAGATTTGAACAGCCGCCAGGAAAACCGTTTCGTCCAGCACGGCATCATCAAGAATATTTCAGGAGCGGTAAAAATTCCTTTGCAGGTCGAAGCGAGTTTTTCCAGTCCGGAAGACATGAAAATTGCTTTTGAAAGGGGAGCGTCCAAGGTGGTCTTGCGGCCGTTTGTACTCAATATTATTGGCGAAGCCGTCAAAACATTTGGCGCTGAAAAAGTGATCGTGGAAATCCAGGCCAAAGGTCCCGGAGTTGTCGGTGACGGCAAAACATCCGATGGTGAACCGATTGATGTCGTGGATTTTGCGGAAAAACTTATTCCGCTGGGCGTGAAAGAGATCGTTTATAAAGATGAACGCAGCGAAGGAACTCTCATCCATCCCAACTATGATGAAGTAGACCGTCTGTTTTTAATCACGGGCAAAGATCTGAAAATCTATGTCTCCGGCGGAATTTCCGAACCCAAACATCTGCAGCTGCTCAAAAAAATAGGCGCGACAGGCGCCATCATCGGCAAAGCTTTTTACGAAAGAATCCTGAGCGTTCAGCAGGCCCTGGATGCGGTGGCAGACTAGTTTGTCACCGCTTGAAATTATTTGTCGGAATCTGGATCTCCATCGTGTTTATCCAATGGCGGAACCTCTTTTTCCGAATCTCTGTCTTTGATTTTTTTCGTGTATTTCGCAAATTCCGAACCGTCAATCGGTTTGGTGATTTCACCCGCGATCAGCACGACGTTCTGGCGTTCAGGGAAACCGACGAGTTCATCATCCTCAATCTTACCGCTGAAGACATCATCGCGGAGAGTGTTCAGTTCTTCATCTTTGAAATCATAAGTCTGTAAGAAAGCATATTTTTGATCTTCGCGGAGCACCGCTGCAGGCTCAACGATGCAATGGACGCTGTACACTTCGTATTCATGTTCTGCAACTCGCGTCGTTTTGAAACGCATCACATTCAAATCAGCCATAATATTACAGATTGTCTGAGAACGGTCTAACCCTATCCATCGTTGACGAATATCGCGGAGCGTTGGATCAAAAGCTGCAAATTCAGGAATATTGGCATTTTTAGAAAAACTGTCAGTATTCGGTGAAAACGGCGCATAAAAGCCGAACAGGAACTGAGTGGTTTTGTCCAATTTGGCCAAATATTTCATATTCTGCAATGCTGCACTCAGATCAGATAAGCGGTCCATGGCCAGATTCATATAAATAAAATCCGCTGAATTCGGTTCAATGCCCGTAGCTTCAAAGAATTTTTCGGGAGTGAAACAGATATCCGCTTTCAAGGCATTAATGCCTCGCTGCTGTCCTTTCTCCACAAATTTATCGATCAAATCTACGGAAGTAATGTAAGGATCAAGGTGCTTCGGCAGTTTTTCCGCTTCACGTTTCGCTTCTTCTTCCGCCCAATCGTATTTTCCATTTGTTACCCTGCCATTCCCAGCCTGACCCTTGATGAGGTAACGCATACGCGCGCTGATGTAATGCTCTTTGCGGGTTTCGCGCAAATCACGGCTGAACTCGCCGTTACCGGGAGCAAACTCAATACTTTTTTTGCGACGAAATTCCCCTTTTGTTGAACAAAAAAGTTTGGTCACGTCGATTTTACCGTCCTCTCCCGTGAATCCGTACATCACGGCTAGATTGGCTACAGTAATCTCTCCGGCTTTATAAGCATCGTCTTCCGCTTGAAAAGCATAAAATTCTTTAACATCCTTAATAGCATGCAGTTCAGGTTTTTGCTGCATTTCATAAAGAGTCTTTAAGAGTGGAGGGAACAAACGTTGACGGTATTCCCGCTGGTTTTTTGATGTTGGAAAAAGCGTCGGTGTTTCGACTACAATGCCAGTATCCTCTTCTAAAAGTTCCACCGCTTTTTTAACGTCATCGGTTGGCATAACCATGGTTTCTCCGCTTTCAAGCGTCGCAGCGTGTTCTCCCGAACTTTTTTTTCGTTTACCACCGCCGCCGTCTCCGTTGCCACCGCCATTTTCGCTTCCGTTGCCCGGAGGGGAACTTGGCCTGTCGTGAGGAACAATGTTCGCAGCTGCTGCACCTTCCTTATCTTCAAATGAGGGAGCGTCGAGCGCCGGACCCATAGTTGAGGTAACACAATCTCTTATTTCCTGTCGAACCTCCCGTCGGACCCTGCGGCACTTCGGAGAAGAAACTGATATCCACCACTGGCCCTCGATGTTCGTACAAACTTTAGAAGCATCTGAAGTTTGGCACATCTCATCAATTCTGGCATGGCCATGAGGCATTAAAACAGGAGGATCAGCGTCTGGTTGTTGTATCTCTGGAGGCATAGTTCTTGCTATTTTATTCACTAAAACAGAAAGGGACGCAAACTATAAGGATAAAATCGATTTTTGTCAAGATTTCCCTTCATTTCCATAATAGCGCTAAAAAATTCAAACGTCCACCTAAGATAGAGGCCCTGCTTCTGTGTCTTTTTGAGCTCCATTACGTAGTGCATTATAGCCTTTGGCCTGGAGGTTAATAATCTCGGCTGCGACGGAAGCGATGATCATCAAAACACCTCCAAGAATAAACTCCCAATCCAGGGCTATATGAAGGAACAAAACTTCGCTTAGAACCGTAATAATTCCGATATATACCAGGTTCAAAGTCAGAGGAATGACATTTAAGCGTTTGGACGCAATATGCCAGAGCCAGTAAGCCACTCCCGTGGAAAAGACGCCGATGAAAATAATCTCGCCCCATTGCTGTGCATTCAGTTTGGCAAGCTCTCCGAAAGGAACAAACAGCGTCACTGGCAGTGCTGCAACGGCTAATGTAACCATCGTGACATCAAGACTCGGGATGTTTTTTTCGATTTTGGAATATTCGCTGCTGCAAATGACGAAAACGGAAAAGAAAATCATGCCCGCGAACTCCAGAAAATCCCCGAAGAGTTTTGAATCGTCGGAAACTATTTTATTGTTGGAATCGTTCACCAGCACCAGCGACGCTCCGATGGATCCGATCAGCACGATCTGAAAAACTTTCGTCCAGAAAATTTTATTCGGTGCGATCTCTTTAATGCGGTGGGTCAGAAAAATAGTACTGATGATAAGCACAGCCACCGGAGAAAAATTCTGGATAAGATTGGCGTCCGACGCCAGGGTATATTGCAGGCCGGACTGGAAGAAAAGAAAGTTAATGCCCAGGCTCAATGCAGCGATCCAAAAAAAAGTGTTGAATGTAAACTTCATCGGTTCGCGCTTTTTTTTAAAATGGAAGAGCCGTTCAATGCCGATAATCAGGAAAAGCGTCAGGGTCCCGATATACAAACGAAGCCCTGCAATAAGATAAGGACTGATGACTTGTTCGGTTAAATGGCGGATGATGACCGAATGAATCCCCCAGAAAAATGATGCCAAAAGACCGGCTGCATAGCCCGTCAGATTTGAGCTTCTTTGCATACAGGAACAGGATTTAAGGATAAGGGCTTTTTAGCCTCGATCATTCGCGTAGATATACTCTGCGATCTGATAGGCCATGATCAGCAGTATCATACCGAAAACAAAAACCCAGTTGAAATTTAATTTCAAAAAATAAATCTCACCGAAAAATGTCACGAGCGCGAACGCCGTTAACAAAAATGACATAATCCAATAAGCCGTCGTTTCACGCAGTTCGGGAAAACTGCGGTGGCTCAGCGATTTCAAAATGAAAACGCCCAGAAAGAGCATGAAAAAGCTGAAATACTGGAAGAGCGACGGAAGAATCGAATCCGGATTCAGGAGCAGTTCGTTCTTGGCCAGGTTCATGATGAACGGATGGACGACCCATAACGAAAACGTAAACATGCTGACGAGTAAAAATGCCAGCTTGCGTTTCCAGAATTGACGTTCCACCCTTTGAACGCCCGGAACGTGTTCGAAATTTTCAAACAGTTCGGACAACTGCTGGAAATTATCGATTTCCAGAACGAATTTACATAAAAACACCCGGCGGAAAAGCGACAGATAACCCTTCGTGATCAAAATGTTAATGTTGAATTTGGAAATAATATTGAGCAGACTTTGCATCTGGCCCGGTCGGTCTTCGTTAAAATAAATTTTGACGTTCACATGGGTCCGTTGACGCTGCGGACTGAGCCTTAAAAATTCCAGCACTGAATGGCGGGAACCATTAATGGAGTCGTGAACTGGAAAAAGCGAATGCATCAGATCCAGCGTTCCGAGAGAACCTTCACCGATCGACGTAAGAACGTCATCAAAGTTTTTGACATTAAGCTCCGGAAATTTCTCTGAAATTTCCCGGATTTTTTTCTGCGGTATCGAACGAATGATGCCAAGGCCCGCGCGGTCAAACTCTTTTTGCAGCAGCTGCCGTCCAAGATGAATTTTTGATTCTTTGGACTCTTTCTGGAAATATTCGCGGATCTTGTTTTTGGCGCTGTTGGTTTTGGCAAAGAACAGCCATTCGCGGTTCGGACCTTTGGCGCGGTCGGACGTAATGATGCGCACGATGTCTCCGGTATTGAGTGTTGTCGTGATTGGAACGATTTCTCCGTTCACATCGGCTTTTAAAGCCCGGTGGCCTACTTCAGTATGAACTGAATATGCAAAATCCACGCAGGTTGCCTCGAGCGGAAGATCAATCGGTTCGCCCAGCGGCGTAAAAGCAATGATGCGGTCCTGTAAAATGTCTCCTTTTAAATTGTCGATGAAAGATTCCTGAGGCCGCTGGGCCTGCTCCATTTCGCGGATCTTCTCCATCCAGTTGGAGCGTTTGTCCTCAAGATCGTGATGATTTTTTCCTTTAGCATTCTGATTCTCAAAATAGCGTGCCGACGTTCCGTATTCCGCCTCAAGATGCATCTGATGCGTTCTGATTTGGAATTCCGTAATAATACCTTTGAGGCCGAAAACCGTCGTGTGCAGGCTTTGATAGCCGTTCACCTTTGGAACCGCGATGTAATCTTTAAACTTGCCCGGCTTCGGCTTAAAAAGCGTATGCAGAATTCCCAGAACCTTATAACAATCTTCGCGTTCCGAAACTAAAATGCGCAAAGCGATGAAATCGTCGAGTTCATCCATGCGTTTGCCCTGCGAAACGATCTTTTTATAAATGCCGTAAAGGTTTTTTTGTCTGCCGTACATCACGGCCTTAATATGGGATTTTTCAAACTCTTTGTTGACCATCTCAACGGTTTCCTCCATGACTTTTTTGTTCTTTTCTCTGCTTCGCTGCATGCGGTCAAAAATGCTTTCATATTCATCAGGCATTAAATAGCGGAAGCATAAATCTTCCAGTTCAGCTTTCAGTTCTTCAATGCCCAGGAGGTTTGCGACCGGCACGAAAATTTCCAGCGTTTCGCGTGCGATGCGGGTGCGCTTTTCCGGCTTATCAATGTATTGAAGCGTCCGCATGTTATGCAGACGGTCGGCAAGCTTAATTAAAATGATGCGTGGATCCGCGGCCGTATAAAGGAAAAGTTTTTTAAGTGATTCAACCTGGCGGCCTGCCATGTCGTTGCTGTAATGCACCTTGGCGAGTTTGGTCACGCCGTTCACCAGAAAGGCGATCTTTTTCCCGAACTTCGTTTCAATCTCCTCGATGGTGTGTTCCGTGTCTTCCGGAACGTCGTGCATAAAAGCCGCAATGAGCGTATCCTCATCGGCGTGGAGCGAAACCAGGATTCGCACCGTTTCAAACGGGTGGATGATGTAAGGTTTGTTTTCCTTACGGAACTGGCCTTCGTGAGCCTTGGCCGCAAAATAAAAAGATTCACGGAATTTTTTTTCGTTGAAGCCGGGCAGATAACGTTCCACGTCGTGCACCACGGCGTCAATATCCAGACCAAAATCGTTGCGGAGGGCTGTAATGAGAGCTTGTTTCTGTTCCATAAAGCTTTCGTAAAATTCCCTTGCTAGAGTATATGGAGTATGGCATAAAAACAAAGTGAAGTCAACGATTTGCTCATCCTTATGACCATCACATGATCAAGAAGAAAGTTTTAGTGGGAATGTCAGGCGGAGTCGATTCATCCGTAACGGCCTGTCTCCTCAAAGAACAAGGCTATGACGTCATCGGCATCCATTTAAAATTCTGGACGGATCCGACCGTATTTGACGAAGCGGAAAGCCAGAAATTCCCCCAGAACAAATGCTGCACCCTGGAAGGTTTGACCAAGACCCGGCAGCTCGCGGCAAAAATTGGCATTCCTTTTTACGTTTTGAACTTTGAAGAGGCTTTTAAAACCAACGTCGTGGATTTTTTTGTTGAAGAGTACGGGAAGGGACTGACCCCAAATCCCTGCATCGAATGCAACCGTAACGTCAAATTCGGACTTTTTCTGGAAAAGATGAAGGAGCTTGGAGCCGATTATGTCGCCACAGGCCACTACGCGCGCAAAGTGACGGTGGAAAATCCCGACGGCAGCGAATCGTATGAACTCTGGACCGCCAAAGATAAAATGAAAGATCAGAGTTATTTCCTCTATGTTTTGAATCAGGAAAAGCTGAAACATATTCTTTTTCCGCTCGGCGATTTTACCAAAACCGAAGTCCGTGAAATGGCCAAAAAATACGGCATCCCCGAAGTCAACGACCAGAAAGAAAGTCAGAATCTCTGTTTTTTTCCGGAAGGGAATCACGGTCCGTTTCTGAAGCGCTATCTCCAAAATAAAAAGTTCGAGTCCGGACCGATCATCACCACGGAAGGCCGGACCATCGGAACGCATAAAGGTCTGCCGTTTTATACAGTCGGCCAGCGCAAAGGGCTGGAGATCGGCGGAATCAAAGACATGCCCGATCAGGAAGGTAATCCCTGGTACGTTATTAAATTGGATAAGGAAAGCAACGCCCTGATTGTCGGAAGAGCAAAAGATCTTCTGGTGAAAGCTTGCCATGCCAACTCGTTGAATTTCATCGACGGCCAAAAAACCGGCCATAACGAACGCCGCTATCATGCACGCATCCGCTACCGTTCGCTCCTGCAGCCCGTCACGATGCGCACGATTCCCGCGGAAAATCCCGGCAATTTGAAAGTCTCCCTAGATTTTGATCTTGCCCAGCGTGCCGTAACGCCCGGCCAGTCCGTGGTTTTTTATGAAGGCGAAAAAGTCGCGGGAGGCGGTATCATTGAGGCTTAAAACATTGTTTCAAAGGCCAAGGTGAGCTATAATAAAAGGAACAAGAATAAGGACGGCGCTCATCAATTTCGCTTCATTTTCAATGGCAGCAAAAAAAAACTCAAAAAAAAAGAGCCCGCAGCGAACCAAACAGATTGCTATTCAGGCAGGTCATTTGGAAGATCAAAAAAATCCGCAGAGTTTTAATGTGAATGCTCAAATTGCTGGCAATCCTAAGGCCGGCGATTCCATCACCACCGATCCAAGCCCGCTCATCAAAGTCACCAAGCAGGATCAGGCCGAGGATAAAGCCGGGTCTTTCCAGCTCGGAGTCCAGGTTCCGCATGCCGCGCATGAAGTGCTCAAGAATTTGGGAAAAAATCCGGGTCCGGTCGCCGACTCAAACAATCAGTCTTCAGTTTCAGGTTCCGCGCCGGCAGCAAAAAGTTCTATCAGCTCCAAAATCTGGAACACTTTGGAATGGCTCGCCACTTCGGCGCTCATTTTTACCGTGCTCTTTTTTATTATCAACTTCAACGCTTACGGAACGCTTTTCGTTGATAAACTCAATCAGCTTCGCGGCGTTGTCCAGACCAATCCAATCGTCCAAAATCTGGTGCATCCCGCAGGCGGAGGAACCCAGCAGCCTCTTCCAATTGCGGCAACAGCGGGCCAGAGCAAAAAACAGATTCCTTATCTGGATATGACGATAGCTCCGCCAGACGACCGCGTCATTATTCCCCGCATCAACCGCAACGTCCCAATCGTCAGAATCAGCGACGCCAACCTCATCAAACATGATTGGGGAGCTCTCGAATCCGATATCCAGAATGCGCTCCGTGACGGCGTTGTCCATTATCCCGGAACGGCTTATCCCGGAGAAAACGGCAACGTGGTCATCACCGGCCACAGCTCCTATTTCAGCTGGGATCCGGGCCGCTTTAAAGACGTATTCGCATTGCTTCATGAAGTCGTCATCGGCGATACGGTGATCGTTTACCATGATCAAAAACAGTATTTTTATCAGGTCTATAACACAGAAGTCGTCACGCCCGATAAAATTGATGTACTTACCCAAGCAGGCGAAAACCGTCTAACCCTTATTACCTGCACGCCGGTCGGCACAAACTTAAAACGCCTGGTCGTATTTGCCAGGCCGATTTCAAATCCGAACGGAACCACATAAGGGGCCCCGATGCGTATTAAATCTGACTTAACCGTTTCAAAAGCGCTTCCTGTTCAGACTGCTCATTTTGCTTTGAAGTCTGTTCAGCAGTGGTGAGTGTTTTGCGTTTCTCTTTTGTTTCAAACTCTTTCCATTCGATCATATGTTTTTCATTGAGTTTGGTGAGTTCCTGTTCATATTCCTGATCCAGGTTGGTCAGTTGGGATTTTTCATTCACCAGAATATCGCGGAATTTCTTAATCTGATCCTCAGTCATGATCGGAAGAATCTGGAACCAGTAATCCCGTTCTTCGTCATTCATCGATTCGGTCTGTTTGATGAGCTGAATCAGGTCAGGGAATTTTTCCGTGACCACGGAAGGAATGGAATATTTCTCCTGAATTGGAGCAGGCGCGCTTTCGTCCTCTTCGCCGAGCAAAAATGAACTGGAGCTGGCGCGGCGTCCCTGTGCAGGTGCGGGCGCTGGAACCGCGGCTGCCGGAGTTTGTGCCGCAGGCGCAGCAGATGAAGCTGGCGGAACAGTTGCCGCATTTTGAGCAGGCTTCTGATCCATATTCCGCAAATCTATCACGGGATTCAATTGATCTCCCGCAGGTTGTGAGCCGGTTTGCTGGTTCGCAGGAGGAGTCTGTCCCGCCGCTGATTGGCTATTTCCGCTACTGATTTTGATGTCGTCAGCCATGATTTTTTGGCTTATTGAACTTATATAATTATACACTATTCTCTCTCTTTCCGCAAACGCCTGCAAGCGCCTAAACGGCAGTATTAAGACTTCCATTCTTCAGTTTTCAGAAGAACGAATTCAAAAACTTTTTTGTCGCTAATGCTATCCGTTGCGCCGTTTTTCTTCAGAGCCGCGGTGAAAGCGTCATACCGTTTCTGATCAAAATTATCCGGTTTTTTCTTCAGAAAATCTTTGACCGTAGTCTTGGAAAGCGTATCCAGTTCAGCCGTAGTTTCAATCTTAAATTGATCTTTCAAAATACCTTTTGCTTTTGATTCAATCTCTTTCAACTGCTCCGGAGTTTTTGGAGTTCCGTTGGCTTCAAAAAATCCGTCCAGACTGGTGGGGCCCTTGATGCCCAGTTTTTCCAGCGTGCTCTTTGACAAAAATGCTCCTAAAATAAAGCTTCCGATCAACGGAATATCTTTAGCCAGTTTTTTTACCATATCCCCGAGTTTGGAATCTCCCAGAACCGCCTGATCCAAAAACCCCGGCTTTTCCGCAGGTGTTTCAGCCGCTGCTGCGGCCGTTTCTTCAGTTTTAGCTTTATCTTCTTCTGCTTTTTTATTTTTGTTGGCTTCATCAAGTTTTTTGGCGCTGTCTTCCGAAGCCTTCACCATATCAAAATCGATCTTGTCCTTGGTTGTTTTTAGTTCGCCGGTTAAGTCCATGAGCACTAAACGTTTTTGTGGATCTTTTTCTGCGTCGATCTTCACGACGGTGTCTGTGTATTTTTTTTGCAGGTCGTCGATCTGCCCGGAAAATTTGTCGTCAAAATCACTGTATTTACTTTTGAAATCATTGAATTTTTTGTACAAACCTTCACTTTTTTTTGTCGGGTCGGCTCCAAAAACCTCTGTGCCAAAAGCAACAAACGCCGTCATCGCCCCCATGTCCTTTTCCAGATTCGCAAGCTGTTCCTGGGCCTGCGCCGGATTGTTCAAAGCAAAACCTTCGATGTTCTGAATCTGCTGGGTATAGTAATCCTGCTGCGCTTTCGGATAAGCACCGAGATTTTTTTTATCGCCTTCCAGTTTGGACTTGGTATCAAGAATCGCTTTCGTGTCCATCTTGCTGTACTGATACGTCACGTCCTCCATTTTCATGCCTTTCTGTGCGAGCCACGCATTGAAATTTAAAAGATACGGCTGTTCTTTCATGATTTTTTGTTCGGGTTCATTGATTTCACCCATGTCAAAATTTTCAAAAGCCTGATCATAGCTGTCGATCGCCTGGGCGTAAGCCGTCATAAAATCTTTCGCGAATTGGGTCCTGGTCTCCCGCTTCACATTCGCCGGAACTGAACGGATCACGTTTTTAACTTTATCGATGCAGTAATTCCACGTAGCCAGATCGTCCCAGTCCATTTTAAAACCTTTGTCTTTATATTTTTCCCAGCCCGCCGGAGGATCGATGCCTCCGCCGAATCCGCAAAGATTCATGAAATAATCGACGTAGCTTCCTTGTTCGGAACCGTTTTCAACATAACCGTCATTCAAATCACGTTCCAAAACATCTTTCTGCATCGTGGTGATGATCTCCTGAATGAACTCTTCAACCGATGCATGCCGCTGGTTTAAAGAATCGATCTGCTGTTTCAGTTTGGAAAGATCAGACTTGGCTTTTTCGTGGATCAGGCCCGCGCGCTGGTCCGGCGTAAGCGTTTTTTCAAAATAAGTTTTGACGATCTCGCGCTTTTCAGCGTCCTGGATCTGGTCAATGCCGAGTTTTTTTTCGATGTCAGAACCGGGCTGCGGAGTGTTGTTCGTTGTTTCTGTCATAGGAAAAAACTAAATAATATAAATATCGCCGCCGAGTTCCTCGATCCGTTCTTTGGTCACGCGGATGCGGTGGGTAAGATTTTCGATTTGGTAGGTATTGCGCTCTCCGGTATTCCATAACCTGCGGATGTCGCGGATCGTTCCGAGCAGGTTGAGTGCGTCAAAATCGGCTTTGCCTTTGGATTTTTCGTCGAGCTTGTCATAGACCGCATAATTCAAAAGCGTTGAAGGACGGTACAGATCGATTTCTCCCTTGTCGATTTTATCCATAAGCATAACCAAAAATTCACGATCCTTGGCATCAAGCTCTTCGGGATGTTCAATCGGTTTATTGAGCATCGCCTGGGTTTCGGCGCTGATGTCTTCATTCTTGTAAGCCAGAAGTTTTGAACTGTCACCGGGAGGCGGTGCTGAATTTTTTGAAGGTTCTTGAGTCATAAATTTTAAAAAATTAATCGTTTTGAACAAAAATATTTTCTGTTTTCCACCATTTTTTCAGAGCTTTCATGAAAGGCAGCAGGGAACGGAAATACCAGAAATCGAATTTGCGTCTTTTGATCCACTGGAAAAATCCCATACTGGTCTGTTTTTCTTTATGATAAATAAAAAATTTGCCGCCCAAAGCAATGATGAATCCTTTGAATTTTGGAACGTAAGCTTTTTGTTCCTTTCCCGTGATGTCCGCCCAGATGTTGTGGGCAATGACCGGTGCCTGTTGTACAGCCAGCAAGCCCAGTTTCGGCAGCATGCTGTGATGCGTGACGTCAAATACCGCGGCATTGTCTCCGCCGGCATAAACTTTCGGGTAGTGCGTCGCTTCCAGATTAGACTCAACATCAAGACAGCCGCTTTCATGAAGAATCGGAAAATCTTTCAGCAAAGGGTTCGGCTCGATGCCGGCGGTCCATACCAAAATTTCCGCAGGAATCTGACGTTTATTCGTGCCGTCCTTATTCGAAACTTCCAGCTGGTTATCGGCATATCCGGTAATGCGGGTACTGCACACAGCATCAATTCCAAGATCTTTAAATCTTTTCATCGTGAGCACGGAAACCTCCAGTCCCAGTCCGACCATTTCCGGACCGCCCTGAACGACCGTAACTTTAACTTCAACCGGATCAAATTTGTATTTCTTGCTCAGTTTTTTGATGAATCCAGGGATCTCACAGGCATATTCAACACCCGTAAATCCTCCTCCTCCAACGACGATGTGAAACGGCGTATGGATGTTTTTTTCGCTGCGTTCCCGGAAAGTCTGTTCAAAATGGCATTCCAAAGCCATGCCGTCTTCAATCGTTTTGAGCGGGAAAGAGTTTTCCTTAACGCCTGGAAGATTGTAAAAATTTGTTACTGCTCCCAGGGTAACGACCAGATATTCAAACGGAATTTCTCCGGAATTTTTGAAAGTAACGGTCTTTCTGGAGTAATTAATGCTTGTGACATTATCACGGAGAAAACAGGAGTTTGAGCCCTTGAGGACCTCATCAAATGGAATGGTGATGCTGCCGGAAAGTTCGCGCAAACAGGCCTGGGTAACTTTTGGGTAATAGGCCGTGGCAATTTCATAAAGATCAGACGCATAAAGATGAATTTTTTTCTTATCAACTAAAATCACCTGATAGTCCGGATATTTTTCAAGTTTTTTCGACAATATTTTGGCTACGCGCAGGCCGCAATAGCCTCCGCCTAAAACCACGATGTGCTTTTTGTCCAGATCTACTTTGGTGTACATTGCATCCTATGTTAAAATTATCTTATTATTATACCAAAAAAACGCTTTATGAACAAGCATGAGGCCAGGGAAAGAATTCAAAAACTGCGTGAAAAAATAAAGGAGCTGAATTACCAGTATTTTGTTCTCGATAAATCCGAAGTTTCCGAAGCTGTGCGCGACTCTCTCAAGCTTGAACTGAAAGCGCTTGAAGACCGCTTTCCTGAGTTTATCACTCCCGATTCTCCAACCCAGCGTGTAGGTTCGGTTTTGAGCGGAAGATTCGCCAAAGTGAAACATATCAGTCCGAAAAGAAGCCTGCAGGACGCTTTTTCGGAAGAGGATATCCGCGACTGGCATGAGCGCATCGCCAAACTTGTTCCCGGTCAGAAAATTAATTTCGTCTGCGAATTGAAGATAGACGGATTGAACCTGAGCCTGCACTACCAAAACGGGAAATTTGTCCGCGCGCTCACGCGCGGCGACGGCGTTGAAGGTGAAGACATTACGCACACCGTCCGCACGATTGAAGCCGTTCCGCTGGAACTCAACGAGCCCGTGGATCTGGAAGTTTCCGGAGAAGTGTACATGCCGAAAGCCAGTTTCCAGAAACTTAACGAAGAACAAAAACGCAAAGGCGAAGAAGTGTTCGAGAATCCCCGCAATACCGCAGCCGGAAGCGTCCGCCAGCTTGATCCGAATATCACCGCGGAAAGAAATTTATCCGTATTTTTTTATGAACTCGGCCAGAATACGCTGAAAAATCCTCCCAAAACCCAGCAGCAGGTTTTGGAACGCCTCCAGGATCTTGGATTAAAAGTGAATCGCGAATACCATTTTTGCGAAACCATCGACGGCGTCATCCAGTTTTTAAAAACCTGGAGCGAGCGCACGGCTGCCGCTAAGGCGNNAAATCGACGGCATCGTCATCAAAGTGAACGATAAATCACAGTGGCCGACCATGGGTTTTACCGCAAAGGCGCCACGTTTTATGATTGCATACAAATTCCCGGCAGAGCAGACCACCACGCAGATTTTGGACATTCACGTGCAGGTGGGACGCACCGGCGTGCTCACGCCCGTTGCGGTGCTCAGGCCCGTACGCGTGGCGGGTTCAACGATTTCCCGGGCAACGCTCCATAACGAAGATGAAATCCGCCGCAAGGACGTGCGCATCGGCGACACAGTCATCATCCAGAAAGCCGGTGACGTGATTCCCGAAGTCGTTTCCGTATTGAAAGATTTGAGAACAGGCCACGAAAAAGTTTTCCATTTCCCAAAAAGCTGTCCGATCTGCGGTTCGCCGGTTTCACGCGTGGAAGGGGAGTCCGCATACCGTTGCACCAATGCCAGCTGCTTTGCCCAAGACCGCGAAAGATTCATCCATTTTGCGGCAGTGCTGGACATTGAAGGTCTTGGCGAAAAAGTGATCGATCAGTTACTCGAGCACCAGCTCGTTGACGACCCGGCCGACATTTTTACCATAACCAAGGATGATTTCTTGAGCCTGCCTTTGTTTAAGGCTAAACGTACCGAAAATATCACGACGGCAATTTCCAAATCAACGCATGTTCCGCTTTCACGTTTGCTGTTTGCCATCGGCATTCGTCATGTCGGCGAAGAATCCGCCATCGAACTGGCGAACTTTCTCGAAGCCGAAATGCACGAAGCGGCGGAAGTCCATCACGAAACCAATAAATCGCATCATCATGAACAGCAGGGAGCAATGGATTTCAGCATTTCGGCGATGCTGCGCCTGATGCACCGCATCAACGAAGAAAAACTCATGGAGATCGAAGGCTTCGGCGAAAAAGTCGCGGCCGAAATTACCCAGTGGTTCCACGAAGAAAAAAACATCGAATTTTTGAAAAAACTGGCGCACGTAGGCCTGACACTTCAGTATGAACCCCGCCAGATTTCATCCGCACTCAAAGACAAACAATTTGTCGTAACCGGAACGTTAAGCACCATGTCCCGCGACGACGCTAAAGCCAAAATCCGCAAGAGCGGCGGTAAAGTCCAGGCAGTGGTCAGCGCCAAAACCGATTACGTCTTGTGCGGCGAAAACCCCGGCAGCAAATTCGACAAAGCCAAAAAACTCGGAATAAAAATCATCGATGAAAAAGAGTTTTTGAAAATGCTGAAGTAAAACCGGTGCTTGGTACAAAATTTATTCAATCATCTCCCCGCCCATCATTGCCAGAAGCTGGGAAGTTTTTTCATCGACGGCCTGCGGCGCGCCTTCAGTTCCCGCCCCGAGTGACGCATCCACGACGGGAACCACTTTGAGCTGGACCTGGAAAACCATGAAGAGCGCTTCTTCAACGGCTAAACGATTGGCGAACTCTTTCAGTTTGTTGGCGTGAAATTGCGTGCCGAAAGCAATGTGAACTTCGGCTCCCTCAAAAGCCGCAAGTTTTCCTGAAGACAGAGTCCGCTTGGCGGTGACGTTTTTAATAGTTTTTATAATGAGCGGCCATTGCGTTTCCAGCATCTCAAACGAAAGCGCAGCGGCTTTTTGCAGCGTTTGATGGCTGCGGTCCTCCATTGTATTCTGGGTCATGGCCGGCGCTGGAATTTTTCTTGGAGGCGTCGGCGCGGCAGGGATATTTTTGGGCGAAATTGAAGCGTGTTGGCGTTCATCGTTAGCGATAATCGGAGCCGGCCGGGGAATGCATGATTGAACCACCGCGACTTCCAGCGGAAGTTGAGGGATAGTTGAAAATTTCGCACCTTCATAAGCATGCTGAAAATGCCCGATCCAAGCCAAAAGCCGGTTCACCTCGTTGTTGTTTCCCACGCGTACCTGCTCGAGCATTTTTTGGCGCAACAGTTCCAGGAAATCTTTCGTGAACTGCGTTAAATCGTAGCCTTCTTTATACAGCGCGCCGATCTCTTCAATCGCGTTTCCGGTTTCCTGCGCCTGCAAAAATCCGTAAAGTTTTTCCAGACTCACTTTCCCACTGATGCCCAGAACTTCCAGCACATGATCAAAAGTCAGTTTTCCTGCAACGGTCAGCTGTTCCAGTAAGCCGATCGCATCACGCAGACCTCCTTGCGCCACGTGCGAAATCGCATCCAAAGCTTTCGGTTCCGCTTCGATTTTTTCCTGTTCTGCAATCGAAGCCAGACGTTCCACCATCACGGCGTGTTCGATCCTTTTGAAATCAAAACGCTGGCACCGGCTTAAAATGGTTTCAGGAATTTTGTGGACTTCGGTAGTCGCCAGAATGAAATACACGTGAGCAGGCGGCTCTTCCAGGGTTTTCAAAAGAGCATTGAAAGCCTCTTTCGTAAGCATGTGCACTTCATCAATGATGTACACTTTGCTCTTTGCGCGGGTAGGGGAAAAATTGATCTTCTCACGCAGATCGCGGATCTCATCAATGCCGCGGTTGGAAGCAGCGTCAATTTCGATTAAATCGATCAGACGGCCATCGGTGATGTCTTTACAGATGTCGCATTCTTCACAGGGTTCTCCTTCTTTCAGATTTAAACAGTTGATAGCTTTAGCTACAAGCCGTGCCGTGGAAGTTTTTCCAGTGCCGCGCGGTCCGGTAAACAGATACGCGTGATTCACTTTATCGCTTTTCAAGGCGTTCATCAGGGTCGTACGGATGTGATCCTGTCCGACCAGATTGGCGAAACTTTGCGGGCGGTATTTACGGTAGAGCGACATAACAGTTCTTTAAACAGGACACCATTGTAGCAAAGCCAAAACCTAACTTGCAACGGCAAGCGAAAGCCTCAAAAAACATTAACAACAAGCCCTTTTAGCCTTATTGAACTTTGTAGCCTTTCTCTTTCATCCACTTCACGAATTTTTCCGGAACAGGCATCGTGGAAAGTCTTCCCTGACGGACCAGACTCCAGTCATCGAATTTGTGGCTTTGTTTAATTTCTTTCAGGGTCACGGGTTCGTCGTATTTCAGCCGGAATTCCACATCAACAATCCAGGATTTTTCATCGTTCGGATCAACCCGCGGGCCTTGAACAACTTTCATCAAACCAACAATGCAGGATTCACCCCCGCTATGATAAACAAAAACCAAATCCCCGGCCTTCATTTCCCTCATGAATTTCAAAGCGGCATAACTGTGAATGCCGTTCCAGACGGTCTGTCCGTCATGATCCAGGTCGTCGATGCTGTATGTTGAAGGTTCCGTTTTTGCGAGAAAGTAGTTCATAAAAATGTTTATAAATTGGCGGTCTCCCGTTCCATCAGTAATTTGAAATTTTCCACGAATTTCTGTTTGGAAAACTGTACCGCGTGTTTGTGGATTTTTTCCGCATTGTAGTTTGGTTCATTCACGATCAATCTGCCCAGCCCGTCTTCCATCGATTCAATCGTCGGTTCGTAAAAAAACTCGCCGGTTTCTCCCGGAATAATTGTTTCCAAGGCACCACCTTTGCCGTAAGCCAGGACCGGTTTCCCGCAGGCCATAGCCTCAACCGGCGTGATGCCAAAATCCTCTTCCCCTGGAAAAATCAGCGCGCGGCATCCTTCCATATATTTTTTCACCGTGTCGTCGTCCTTAAAACCCATCAAATGAACATTGGAAGCCGCAATGCTCTTTAAATAATCGTACTGCGAACCGTCGCCGATGATGATGAGTTCCTTGCCGATTTTATTGAACAGATGCACCGCGAGGTCGATCTTTTTATACGGAGAAAGGGTTGAGACGATCAGAAAATAGTTGTTGTGTTCTTTTTGAGGTTTGAAGCGGCGCGTGTCCACCGGCGGATAAAGAATTTCCGAATCCTTGCGGTAATATTTTTTGATGCGTTTGCGGACGTGATTGGAATTGGCGATGTAGGTATCAACGCGGTCTGCAGCGACCTGATCCCATTGGCGGATTTTGTGGATTATCTTGTTGGCCATATATTTTTTGAGCCTGCCCGCATTTTGTTCCTGCATGTATTCGTGAGTGTAATCCCAAGCATAACGCATCGGCGAATGGCAGTAGCAAACATGTTTGGTCGTTGAAGAAACCAGAACACCGTGTGCATAAGCGTTGCTCGAGCTGATAATAAGATCGTAATCCGTCAGGTCAAAAGATTCCACGGCACGGGGCATGAACGGCAATAAATATTTTTGGCGTGACCGCAAAAATTTCGGCATCCCCTGCAAATAAGAAGCCCGCACTCTGGAAGCGGGAAAAACTTTGCCGCAAACTTTTTCATCGTACAAAAGCGTGTAGATTGGCGCGTCCGGGTACATATCCGCGAACACTTTCAAAACGCGCTCAGCACCGCCGAGCTTTATCAAAAAATCATGGACAAGAGCGATCTTCATGCCATCATTGTACTTGAGCGGCGCCTCAGTGTAAAACCCTGCTTAACCTCTTTGTGTCCCATTTTCAGGTTTTTGATTTGGAACATTGACGCCGATGACTGCCAGTAAGCGCTGGCGGTCGTCAAAACTCATGGCGCGAATTTCATCGGCAGACTTGCCGGTTGCTTCTTCAACAAAACGG
Source organism: Candidatus Peregrinibacteria bacterium (assembly GCA_003153355.1). Taxonomy (GTDB): domain Bacteria; phylum Patescibacteriota; class Gracilibacteria; order UBA1369; family UBA1369; genus PALSA-1335. The sequence continues at coordinate 93,241 of PLYH01000005.1, read as the reverse complement.
TCATGATCACCGTCGTAAAGATCGCGGAGATCACGCGCTGTTCCTAAGCCTTGTCGTTTGGTCATAAAAAATATTAAAAGTACTACGGCGATGGATTTAAACATTTTTTAATATGAGAGTCAACATTCGTTTGCAAACAAAAGCCAAAAAACCTACAATCGAGCCATGCTCATCTTAGGCGCACACATGTCCATCGCGGGCGGATTCGCCCAGGCCGCACTCAAAACCGGAGAAGAGTTCGGCTGCAACACCATGCAGATTTTTACCAAATCGCCGCGTAGCAGAATGGTGAAACCGATCGATCCGCAGGACGTCGCGGAGTTCAAAAAATACTGCAAGGAGTACAAGATTCAGCACGTGGTGGCCCACAGTTCCTATTTATTGAATTTTGGGAAACCGGTTTCACAGGTGCCATGGGCGTTGAAAGACATATTGATGGATTTTGAACGGCTTAATACTTTAGGCGGACACGGCATTGTTGTGCATATCGGAAAATCTTTGGATGGCGAGCGCACGCCTGCAATCCGGAATGTCATCGAGAACGCCAAGAAAATAGTCGATCTCACGGAAAAAATCGGCCTCCAATATATTTTGGAAAACACCGCGGGCCAGGGGAGTGAGATCGGCTTCAAGCTCGAAGAACTAGGGTTGATTTGGAAAGAACTCAAGACTTTCAACCCGCGCATCAAGTCTTGCCTCGACACAGCGCATATCTGGGCCGCGGGCTACGACATCAGCACCCAGGCGGGCGTCAAAAAAACTTTACAAGAGTACGACCAGCTCATCGGCATCGATACGCTTTCCTGTTTCCACTTCAACGATTCCAAAAAACTTCTCGCCAGCCGGGTGGACCGCCACGACAATATCGGATACGGCAATATCGCGCTGCCAGGTCTTAAAGCTATTGCTCAATTCGCGGAAAAACATTCCATCCCGATGATTCTGGAAACCCCCGATAGTGAAATGAAGAAAACAGAAGCCGTCAAAACCCATCTGGATGATATTAAAACCGTGCGTGAAAAATTGCTGAAATAAATCTGAGGACTCGCATCAGCCCTTTACAAAAAGGGTGTTTTTTATTAAGATCGCTCTCCTTTTCAAGTACAGCCATGGAACGCACACGCGAACAACCAGAAATAAAATTTCCTGAAATCGATCCGGTTTTGCGTCAGGAAGTTGATGCTATCAAATATACTGAAACTGAAAGACTTTGGAAGTATTATGCCTTTGACCACGAAATCGTGTGGTACGGGGTTGATGCGGTCTTCCATGTCCAATTCTCCCGCGACGCACTCAAAGTTGCGGAAGGCGAAGCGAGCCTTAATGATCTCATTTCAAGGTATCAGCTTCACAAAATGGATGCTCGCGATTCGAAATTTTTCGCTTCCCTCGAGCCGATGAAAGAAGCGGGGATTTATGTGCCTCCTCAAAGAAAAATCACAAGGACAGACCTGTTTACCGACGATTTGATCAACTTGTGCGGTTCACAGGCTTCAACTTTCCGTTTGCCACCTTCAACGAATAAGGAAATTTTTCGGAGGAATTGGAGTTTGGAAGATTTTAAGGATAAAGAGCTCATGAAAAAAGCTTTGTCTGTAGCCAAAAATCTTTGGGCCATCACGGTGATGAATTTTGAACTCAACAAAGGAGCAAGAGGAGATACTCCGGCACTTCCCGCGGACGCAGCTCAAACCGTAAAAAAATTAATCGACTACTATTGGCAGATTGTGGAAGCGGATGACGGTCACAAATCAAAACCCGAACAATGGCTGGTCCATCAGCGCGTAAAAAACCCGCAAACAAAATACGAACGCAGACCGCAGGTTTTTATCGGAACGAAAGCTGAACTTAAAAAAGCCCTGGCTCTCTTTTCCGGCGTTTTGGATAAAAGCAATCCTGATCCGGAAATATTGCGTGTCTTAAGAAAAAACACCAGACGTCAACTGGTAGAAACTTTGATCAGCGAAAATATTTTGAAACCGGAAGAAGACTAAAACGATTTTCATTTTTTTTGGTGCGGCTTCGTGTGCCAGTATCCGAACAAATCCTTGAGAGGAAGCGTGTTTAAAACATCCTTCTTTTCAACCCAGCCGCGTTTGGCTACCGCAACGGCAAAATCCAGATTCACCATCTGGTCGGTGTTGTGCATGTCCGAATCCAGCGTAAATTTCGCGCCTTTTTCTTTGGCCATTTTGCAGTAGTAATCAAACAGATCAAGGCGGTCCGGCTGCCCGTCGATTTCCAGCGCCACATGGTTTTCAATGGCAGCATCAATAACTTTTTCCATTTCCACGGCGTAAGGCTCGCGCTGGTTGATTAAACGTCCGCTCGGATGTCCCAGGATGGTAACATAGGGATTTTTGAGAGCTTTGATGATGCGAGCCGTCATGTCAGTTTCACTCATATTAAAACGCGAATGCACCGAAGCCACAACAATATCCATCTTTGCCAGAATTTTATCCGGCAGATCCATCGAACCGTCAGACATAATATCGCATTCCGTGCCTTTCAAAATTTTGAAAGGCTGAACATCTTTACGTTTTCCGTGAAGTTCCTCCGAATGTTTTTTCTTTTTGAAAGCATCTTCATAATCCTTGTTGATGGCGTCGATTTCATCCCATTGCATTTCATACCGGTCCGGAGTCAGGCCGTGAGCAACCGTTACCGCCGGCGAATGGTCCGTTAATGCAAAATACTCAAACCCGGCTTCGTAATAAGCGCGCGCAACCTCCTGAATTTCCTGCGTTCCGTCGCTCCATTTACTGTGAACGTGCATGTCTCCGCATAAATCCGCCCGCTCCACCGGCTTGATGAGTTTCCCTGCAAGCGCTGCTTCAACTTCGCCGCGGTCTTCGCGCATTTCCGGCTGAATGTACGGCAACCCCACAAGTTTAAAAACTTCTTCTTCCGTCGCTCCGCCGATCAGAATTTCTCCCGGCTCTTCTTCGCCCTTCACTTTTTTGAGTTTGAATACGCCGTATTCACTGACTTTGAGTCCCATCTTTTTTGCGCGGTCGCGGACCACGATATTGTGGGCTTTCGAACCAGTGAAATAATGAAGAGCGGCACCGAAAACTTTGATGTCCAGCACCCGCAAGTCCGTCTGAATTCCCGTTTCAAGCATGACTGAAGATTTTGTCGCACCCTGTGATAAAATCTTCACGGTTTCCGGAAATTTTGTGAAATATTCCATGATCTTTGCCGTGTATTTTTCTGGATTTTTTGTGGAGACGAGAATATCAATGTCGCCGATGGTTTCTTTCATGCGGCGCAGACTGCCGGCGTAACAGGCCTGTTCAACGCCCGGCCCTTTCTCCATGTATGCCACAAGTTTTTTTGCCTGGCGCTGAGCATCGGAAAGCATCATCCGTTCGGTATGTTTGTCGTAATCTTTCAGGGCGAGCAGAATTTCCGCTTCGCTTTTTTCGCCCATTTTCGGCAATGAACGGAGCATTCCTTTTTCCGCAGCATCCCGTAATTTTTCAATCGTATCGATTTTCAGTTCCGAATAAAAAAGTTTTACTTTTTTCGGGCCGACCCCGCGCACGCGCAGAATATCGAGGAGCCCTTTATCAAATTTTTTCAAAAGGTCTTCATGATAGGTGCATTTTCCTTTCGTCAGCATCTCCACGATTTTCAGGGCCAGATCTTTCCCGATGCCCGGAATTTCCTGAAGATTTTTCGGATCCTCATTGTAGACGTCGCGCAGTTCCCGAGGAAGATTCAGAATATTCTGCGCGGCTTTCTGGTACGCCAAAACCCTGAACCGGTTTTCCCCGTTGATATCAAGAATATCAGCAATCTCCTGGAATATTTGTGCAATGCGTTGATTGTCCATGGCCGGAGCGTCATACAAAAACTCGACGCATGCATTCTAACACACTATAATAAACTCATGAACGACCATTTGGATCCGGACAAAATCAGAATACCGGCATATCTCCGCAAGAAGGCGATCGTTCGCCAGTCCAGACAGAAACTCATCCTCACCGCGCTCGACCGTAAGCAGGCGGGCTTAAGCGTGCACTCGCAAAAGGCGCTTGCGCCCATGAAAATAAAAGAAAAATCTTATTCCAACGTTACGAAAAAAGCGTCCATTAAAAAATCCAGAGCCACCTCGTTTCAGTCTCCGATCCAAAATTCCGGAAATTTTTTGCGCCGTCTGTTGCCTGTCGATAATGAACAGGAGTCGCAACGTCAAATTCAACAAAACCGCTCAACTCCACAGCCGACTGAACACCAGGCTCCACCGGGTTACGCAGAAATCATTCCCATCGGACACATCACCGCGTACATCGAAAAAATTCAGGTGGCTATTATCAAACTGGAAAAACCTCTCCGCATTGGAGACATCATTCAAATTACCGCAGAAGACATGCTTTTCCAGCAGCCGGTCGATTCCATGCAGATCAACCGCAAGCCTGTCAAAATCGCCAAAAAAGGATCTGAAATCGGTCTGAAAGTGGGCATGGAACCTCAATTGAACGGAACGGTCTACAAAGTTCTCATCTAGACTTTTTCAATCGCCGGAAATTCAATCACCGCAGTGGCGCCGCCGACAATATAACGCTCGCCCTGCTGCAGGTCTTCGCGGTCCATATTATTGATCAGCGTAATATCTCCGCCCATTTTTTTGGCAAGTTTCTGCGAATAAAAAAGCCCGATGCCTTTTCCGTTTTTTTTGGTGAACCCTTTCGTAAAAAGTTTTAATAAATCGTCGGTTTTGATGCCCGGACCGTTATCCTGAATAAAAATCTGGATGACATCTTTTTCCTCGCGGATGCTGACATGAATTTTACGCTCTTCTTCAGGAAGATTTTGCATAACCTGAATCGCGTTCCTGAAAATATTATGAATGATTTCATGGAGTTCCACGTTGTCGCCTTTCATTTTTACTCCTTCGGGGATGTCCTTGGTGATGTTGATATCCATGCGCAAAAGGCGCCGCCACAATTTAACTTCGGCATCCAGGATTTCACTCAGATCAACAGTTTTATATTCGGGGAGTTCTTCCGGAAGAAGCGGTACATCAAGAGTTTGTTCATTCCCGCCGGCATGTTTCCGGACTCTTTTCAGAAGATGGAACATGCCCATGTGTTCGACGTCCAGAATTTCCAAAAGTTCATGCAAATTTTTATCGACTTCGGGGTTGCCTTTCAGCTGTTTCCCAAGAAGGTTTGCCGCTTGCATGACCGTCCCCAATTTGTTCCCGATTTCATGACAAAGCACCTCGACGTCATCAAGGCCTTCAAGCGGGTTTTCATTATTGGCGTCTGGGGCTCTGCTTACAAATCCGCTTATCCTGGGTGAATGAGCGTTCTTATCTAAAACACCCCCAGCGTCTCCTTCCGCAAGTTTGGGCACCTCACCCGTATCAGCGGCTTCTATAGGATCTTCCGGTTCGCCGGTTTGTCCAAATTTCCCGGTCATTTTTGGGTGAGTTAATCCCACGTTTAAGCCCTAATTACACTCCCGCTGCTATAAAAATGCAAGCGAAAATAGACAAACAGCATGAGCAGCTGATGCCGTTTTAAGCAAAACTGCTAAAATCCAAAAAGCGTATGATAAGTCGCTTGAGCGGCTTTCTCCCATGAAAATTTGCGGAGCTGGGCTTCTTCCTTCCCGACCAGCTGCGTCACTAAAACCCCGTCAGAGGCCAATCTTTTTAATCCAACGCTTATTTCCTCAACTTTTTCCGGATTCACCAAAAACGCCGCGTTCCCTGCGACTTCCGGCATAGAAGAGGTTTTGGACGTTAAGACCGGTTTGCGGTGTGCAAAAGCCTCTAAAACAGGCAATCCGAACCCTTCATATAAAGAAGGAAAAGCAAAAATACGGCAGTTTTCCAACAAAAATGATTTTTCCCTTTCAGTAACATAGCCAGGGGCAAAGACGCTTTTTTCCAGTTTAAGCTCCAGAACTTTTTTCCAAATATCTTCAAAGCCCAGACCGCGCTTCCCGGCCAGAATCAGTTTCCACCCGGCAAACTCAACCGAAAATCTGCTGAACGCCTCCACCAGACGCTTTAAATTTTTCTTCGTTTCAAGCCGGCCGACATACAAAATAAAAAGATCCCGGTCTTTCATAAAAAACTGTTCTTTGTAGGATTGAACCTCTTGTTCCGACCAGCGTTCGAACGGCTGAATTTCAGGCGAACCATGAGGAATGACCACGATTTTATCGGCATCGCATCGGTAAAAATTGATGAGATCCAGCTTGGTGGCTTCGCTCGGCACGATCAGTTTCCAGGCTTTTTTTACTGCTTTTTTGGTTGAACGGTTGAGGAGCCAAAGCTGGAACCATGAATACGAATCCTTCAAATGTTTAAAAGCCACATCGTGAATGGTGATGATGGATTTTTTCGGCGCGAACATCGGCAGCGTATGTGACGGCACAAACAAAACATCCACAGGTTTAAAAACCATTTCCGCAGATAGCCTCAGCACCGTCCAGAACCGCGGGAAAGGAATAACACGCTTACGGACGTTAAAAGGAAGATCAGCCTTCGGTTGAAAATCGTTCTGTGCGTACAGCCGCACCTCCGTGTTGTGTTCACGGCCCAGCAGCGGAATAAGCTCATTGAGGAGATGGAACGAATACCATTCCACTCCGGTGGCTTCCTGATGACCATAACGTGATGCGTCTATGCCGACAACCATAGGAAAAATTAATTGCATTTCTCATCGTGGAGGTCATTATAGCGTATTAAAAAACGCGCGCCAGTACTAAGCCGTATATGTGCTCAAAACCCGCCTTTTTGAGAACTTTGGCAGCACTGTTTAAAGTAGAAAGCGTGGTAGCGATGTCGTCAACGATAAAAATTATTTCATCGCGTCGGATATTTACATCCCGCACCGCAAAAGAGTTTTGGATATTTTTGATTCTTTCTTGGCGGTTCAGTTCCATTTGCGGCCGCGAAAAATGAACGCGTTCCAAAAGATGAACAACTTCAAAATCAACGAAACCGGCCTGATGAAGCTGCTCCGCTGCGGACATACATAAAAGTTCAGCCTGGTTAAATCCGCGCCATTGTTGACGCTTGCGGTGAAGAGGCAGGGGACATAGGATAATTTTTTCCCCGTGATTCTGCATGAAAGTTTTTTTCATGTCCCGCAAAAGCTCTTCCGCTAAAAGTTTACCAAGCGGTTTTGACAATTCTGCAATGAACTCATATTTCATTTCATGAATTGCCTTTTGAATCAGCGAATGTTCTTCAAACCTGCTGAACACGAATATGCCGTCTAAAAAACGTTCACTAATGTCCGCAGCACCCTCACGGCACCTGTCGCACACTCTTCCGGATGGTGTCGGTAAGTAGCACCATGGGCATATCTGCACTTCGAGCCGAACTGTGGTTTTTTGGCATACCGAACACAAAAAATTCCCTTCAGTTTTGCATCCGAGGCAATAAGCCGGGAAGAAGCTGTCTAAAATAATCCGCCACAGCTTTGACCAAAATTGTTCCATGGACTTTACTCATTAAGACAATCTGCTACAATACAGCTTGCCCTAAAGACATTATCGGCACTTAAAAAAATTATTAATTTGGGAGTTATAGCTCAGTTGGTTAGAGCGCAACATTGACATTGTTGAGGTCGGTGGTTCGAATCCACCTAACTCCACCATGTAGAGAACATCACCATTACTTATGATGCAACAAGGACCATTTCCACCGCCACAGCAGGCCGCAGGAGGCGACGACAATCCGTTCGGTTTTCCGCCCGGCGCTAATCCGCCGGCACAACAACAGGAAGATACGACCCCGGCTAATTATCAGATCGGTTCCAAGTTACCGAAAGTCATTAGCATAAAAATGCCTGCTCATTCGCTGAATTTTGATGAACAGTATTTTTTGCATCTGCTCGCCGGTTCCATTTCGCTCACCAAAGAAGAAAAAAAGCGCATAGTTGAATCTGTTCCAAAACTCAAACAGTCTCAGATCGATGAACTCGTCCGTATTTTTGAAGAAGAACGCCGCAAGTTTTCAGAACTTTCCGCGAAACACGTCGAACAGCTTAAAAAACTGGAAGACCAGCATTTAAGAGACTGGCAGGACATTGAATTGAGCCAGAAAGCCCAGGACAAGAAAAGTTCCGACGAAGCCCAGGCCGAAGAAATCCGCAAAAAACTGGGATTGGGTTAAGCGCGCAAATTGTTTATAAAAATTTAACATTTTTTTTATGCAAATAAAAAAATTCTTCAAGGTTTCCGTGGCAACCTTTATTTTGAGTATGCTTGCCGGCTGCCAAACTGCACCGCAAACAACAGTGCAAACTCAAAGCCAAACTCAAGTCATGACGCCAACGGGACAGTCCACTTCAACAGTGAAAATCACGAGCAGTTTAAACCTGACCGGAATGACCCAGGTGGCAAATGAAAACGTCCCCGTAGTGGACGCGGCGACAATGACACAGCAAAAATCGGTATCTGCAAAACCAAAAGGCAAAACAAAATAGTAATGCCTACCTTGAGTCTTTTAAGGAATTCGCATAAAATATACTGAGTTAAGTTTCAATTTATAATCGTTCAAAATATGAAATCCCAAAAACTGCTCGTTACTGCAATGGCATTGAGTGTTTTAATCATAGCCGGCTGCCAGGAAAGCGGAACAACGTCGACGAACACAACCTCAAGTACAAGCGCCGCACAAAACGCTAGCCTTCAAATAAACTCTTCTTCGGAAGCAAGTTTGGACACAAAGCAGCACATAACAATACCAAGCACCCAGCAAATGTTTTCAGACCCGAATTATATTGAAGCAATGAATCAGCTTGATGATTCATTGTGTTTGAAAATTACAAATACCGATGCTCAAAATCAATGTAAGAGTAATGTAAGCGACCAAAAAATGCTCATAGACGCCGAAAATAAAATGGATAAGAGTCTTTGTTCACCAATAAACAGTGCAGCTATTAAACAAAATTGTGAAACCCAAGTTGCTGGGCTTGAAGCTGTTCAACCTAAAACGCAAATGTCATCTTCAGCAAATCAAACAATCATGGATCAAGCCATCGCATCACAAGACGGAACAAAATGCCAGGCACTGAACGATCCGAATGTGATTGCTTCATGCCAATATAACGTTTACACAAATATGGCTTCCCAGAAAAACAATCCAACGTTATGTATGAAAATCACCAATCAGGATATGGAAAAAGCCTGTGAACAAGCAGTACAAAAGAAATAGAATGTAAATTAAATTTAAAAAAGAGTCCCAATCAATTCAGCGGGACTCTTTTTAAATTCATATCAATTATCAACCATTTGGATCAAAACATCTTGGGTAAGAACTAAGAGTCCAAGAAACCGCTGCATTATTTGTTCCATCTACGGAACAAGTATTGCCGCTTGAGCTACTATCATTAATAGTATAACTCCAGCCGGATCCTCCAAAACCGCAACTCACGAGAGCATCTCCGGCATTGCAGCTTGAAGAAGCAAAAGCATGGCATCCACTTCCTGAACAGCTTCCGGTTCCCGTGGTACCTATATTATAACTTCCAATGCTGCCGTTTACTTTAACATGTCCCGTAGCTTCAATGGCATTATTTTTTGTCGCAAGCTTTACTTTTTCTACTGACGGATTCCCCCAATAATGGAAGTATCCGGCTTCGCCTGTCGATGATCCAAGCTGGCCTGTTTCAGCCTCAATGCCAATACCGGTGTTTGAACCTGCATAGATCGTGCGGCTGCTGGAAGGAGCAATGGCATTAATGGCATCGCCTGTTCCTGAAGATTCAGCAAATATAGCATTTCCGATGCCTGGAGTGCCGCTGGATGAAGTTCCAACCGCTTCAATAGCATTAGCATCCTGTCCGCCTTCTGCCAATATAGCCTTACCATTTTGAGCACTGTTACTGGCAACAACTGAAGCCCCCATGGTGGCCGTTGTCGTTGAATCGCTTTCAAAACCGTCATCATCATTAACTTTGACCACACCGAAATCCGGATTTGAAATAACGCCGTTGGTATCAATATTAAATGTGCTTTTTGTATTCCCGTTGGTAAGAATACTCAACGATCCGTCATTAAAAATTCCAAACTCATGTCCGTTGGGATTTCCTCCGACATCCTGAGCGAGTCTGCTGATTCCTGCTCCTTCATCCACATGAAGATGCGTTTCCCCGTCATTGTCTACGATGAAAGAACCGGTGCTTGCGCCGGAATATTTGCCTCCGGTAACGGTTAATCCGCTCGTAAAAGTATTTGCTGGAGTCACAACATTGGTATAAATTGCTCCGTCATTACTAATAGAAGTAAATGCGCCAGGCCAGGTAGAATCCCCGGAAATAACTAAAGCGTTAAGAACACCAACCCCTGGAGCAATAATATTCATTCCGCCAGTATCTTTCACTTGAACCGAGCCGCCGGAGTTATAAATGTCTCCCTGCAGATTTGTAGTGCCGCTTACAGCAAGGCCGTCTGTATCGGTTCCCAATGAAGCACTGGTTCCGCTTTTAATATTTGCAAAATATCCTGCTGTTCCACCTGTTTTTCCCGCAGCAACCTGGCCTTTAATTCCATAAGCATTATTCTGACTAGCGTTTCCAAAGACGCCAATACCGCCGGTGCCGGGTGCATTTACTTGGCCGCCTATACCAATTCCATTATTTGCAGAATTTGTACCGGTGACCCCCCATCCAGACGCCGTTGAAGTTGTTCCGACGACACCATTACCAGTTGTACTGCTGCCGTAAACACCAACGCTGTTAGAACTTGAATTGCTTGTTCCTTTAACTCCATAAGACGTACCTTTGAAATCGCCTCCAGTGCCAGCAGCAGCAGCACCGGTTCCTCCGGAAACAGTATTGCCTATAACATTTCCGCTCGCAGTGACATTTCCACCGGAAACATTGCCACTCGCAGTGACATTTCCACCTGAAACATTTCCGCTCGCAGTAACATTTCCACCGGAAATATTTCCGGTTGTAGCAAGATTTCCGCCGGCTGTAACGTCTTTGGTCGTCGTCACGCTGTTAAAATTCGCATCAGTATTGTTATTTGGTGGATTGGCTGATGGACCGGAAGCAAATACGGTAAATGCCGTAAGACTTACCACGGCTAATGCCGCTAATGTAGGAGCTGCAAATTTGCGATTTCTCGATGAATTTTTCATATTTTTTTAGAATTAGGAGAATTTAAATTTATTCATACTATTATACCACAAATTGCAATAAAGGCAAAGGATCGGCAAAATACTTTCAGGAATGCCAAAAAAGATATAGAATTCGGTTATCGTTATTTTTCAAAATAAAACTTTATGAACTACGCAAAAAAAATCCTTTTCGCCACAGCGATAATTTCTACGGCCCTTTTTGTAAGTGCCTGCACCGCTGACCAAACTGGAAGTACATCAAACACAACATCAAATCCCTCAGCAAACTCTCAATCGTCAACAAGTGCGTCGGTATCTATATCAGGCACGCAGGCGGCGGGAACTTCCCAGCAAACTCATAATGTGAGCAATGACGATCAAATAGCTTACCAAGTCGCTCAACAATTAAAAGATGCATCGTCTTGTAGTAAAATTAAAGACCAGGATTATCAAAAACAGTGCATATCTGCAGTAGATGATGCAAAATTAACCGATCAGGCATTGGCTCAAAATGATGCGAGTATTTGTGATAAAGAATCAACTCCTGATGCTCAAGATGCTTGTAAGGTTCAAATTGATGTTACTAAAGCGCAAAGCGCGGCAAGCCAGGAAAAAGCAATGGAAGCCCAGCAAATTGCAGCTGAGAACCAGAACACAATGAACAATGCGCTTCAAACGCAGAACCCGGCGCTTTGTGATGGCATAACAGATCCGAACGCCAAGGCAGCATGCCAATTTGACATTTACTCACCGATGGCTAAACAGAAGAATGATCCATCGTTATGTAAAAAAATCAGTGATGTGAATTTGCAAAACGAGTGCGAGCAAAACTTGCAAAAGAAATAGTGAAGTCACCGTGATTTTTATCAGCCATTCGGATTAAAGCAAATTGGAATGGAGGTTACCGTAAAGTCCGTATCTTTAGTCCATTCCTTGGCAGTAAGATGGCAATAGGTACCACCACTTTGATAGTTGGATAAAACCTCGGTATTCGCGGCTGTTCCGTCGTTCGTTTGAAAATCACAGGTTACGACCTGACTACCAGCGGGACAGGAAGAAATCTGTTCATCGCTGGAGAACATGTCACAAGTGAAGTCATAACCATTCGTAGGATCACCGCAATGCTTGGTCTTCCAGACGACGGAGCCGGTAGAGAACGAACCAATACTTGTGGCCTTCAGATGACCGTTAACAGTGGTATCATCGTTAATTTTTACTGCGCCGCTGTTATTTGTTCCAGGATTGGAAAGAGTACCATCAGCGGCAACAGCTAAATTCGTTGTTCCTGAACCGTCAAGAATCGAAAGAGCACCAGTAGCTGTTCCGAGCTGAACCCGAGTTCCATCTGGAATATCATTGAAATCGCCTGCAGTGCCGCCGGAACTCGATACTTTACCCACAACTGCAGTACCAGTCTGAGAATCGCCTTCAACACCAATATTCGTTGGTGAACTTCCATCAACACCCCATCCACTGCCATTGGTGTCAGTACCATTTACGCCAATTCTTCCAAAACCGCCGACACCGGCATCAATGCTGATACCTTCCACACCGTATCCAGCGCCGTTGTTCGCGACACCTGCCACACCAACTGCGTTCGTCGTGGTGTCGGTAGAAGTACCAGTAATGGCAGCGCCTGTCGTTGCATTGGTAATAAACCCTTTCGGATTAATAACAGCTACTGCGCCGGAGTTTGTTGCCCCTGTAGGGTTCGACATTGATCCATCGGTAGCAATTTGGAAATTCGTATTCCAAGGAAATATCGGATGATTGAGAGTATCGATAATTTGTAGAGCAGGTCCGGTCGGTTTTACTGAATTATTCAATATTTGGATCGCAGGGTGCACGCTTCCATTGTTTGAATTGTCGATATTGACAGGAATTCCACCAGTGCTGCCTCCTACACTAAGGGCATTGCCTGTACCTGGATTATAAATATTTACACCAACTCCCGATCCTTCATTATCAACATTGAGATCATTTCCTGTACCTTTCGTTTGCACGAACAAAGTGCCTGTTGCATTGCCGGCATCGGTTAAAAACATTCCGGCAATGCCGGTGGATGACATTCCAAGAATACCAACATTTGAAAATCCGGCGGTTTGGTCATTTCCAACAATGCCGGCGGAAAAGCCGGCCACCGATCCAGTATTATCGGTTGTACCATAGACACCGACAGCATCCTTTCCGTTTGCTTGGCCAACAATGGTGGCATATTGGGCAACATTTTGGAGGGTTGATACGGTGGCACTCGCTGGATCAGTCGCGCCGTTAGCGGTAGGTTTACTCGTAGCGTTGATCGCATTGTTCTTCCCAAGAGGATTCGATCCGTTACCAGTGGTGACGGTATTGAACGCTGCATCAACATTGCCTCCGGTCGGCGCCGAACTTGGACCTGAAGCAAATACTGTAAAGGCTGTAAGAGTAACAACCGTGAGTGCCGCTAAAGATGTGACTGCGAATTTGTAGTTTTTCATATTTTTTGTTTTTAGAAATAAATCATATTATTTTACCACAATATGACTAAAAAACCAAGCCCGCTCGGGCTTTCGACAGGTGCTGGAACTTTAGTTTGAACAAAGGCCGCATTTTTACCTCAAACCCGTGATAAATCGGTTGGCCATCGTTTCGGTCCAGCTCACGTTGATTTGGGCATAAGACGTACTGATCGCGCCGTCTTCATCCTGAACCTGAAGTTTGATGGTCTTCAAGCCTGGAACGGTGTAAGTGCCGGAAAAACGGTCAGAACTACTCCAGTCCGTATTGTAAACGATGTCATTGGGGCCGTTATAATTAAAATCCCAACGGAATAAAAGATTTTGGTGCGGTGTTTCTGCGTCTGAACTTGAAGAAGCGTCAAACTCATAGCCCGCTCCGTTGCTGCCCTGAATATTTGAAATGCTGAAGTTTGCGATCGGCGGAGTATTTGGAGCAGTGGTAACGGTTTGTGAATATTGAGCCGTAGCTCCTTCTGGGTCCTTCACTTCCATGATGACATTGAATGTTCCGGAATTGCCAAAACGGTGATTCCAGCTGGTTTTATTCTGGTACGTTGTATCCCATTTTCCGTCTCCGTCCCAGTCAAAACGGTACTCTAAGGAAAAGGGCATATACTGGTCATCACTGGAACGGCTCGCGTCAAAATTAAAAATGGTATCAGAAGTTGCGGTTGCCGGAGCAACAACAAAAAAGGCTGTTGGAGGAGTATTATCTACGACAGTTACCTGATGAGTGATGCTTGAAATATTCCCGGCAGTATCTAAAACTTCCATTTTAACGTTATAAACACCGGCCTGGGAAAAAGTATGTTCAACGGTTTTCGTCGTGGAAAAATAACTGTCCACAATGCCGTCGCTTTCAAAATCCCAGCGGACTTCCAGATCGCCCGGGTTTGTTTCATTGTCAGCCGAACTGTTGCCGTCGAAAGTAAAACGGGTTGCGGTCGTTCCGCGCGCAGCGCTTTGAAGCCCCTGCTGGTTGTTGGAAATCGTAAAATCAGCAACCGGAGGAGTGTCCGGAAGGGTGTCTCCATCTGGAGAAGGCGCTACCGGTGAACGGTAATAATCATGATCAAAAGCGTCGTAATTCGGCGGAATATAGTTGGAAGGAGTGTACGTCGTGGGCGCGAGCATGCTGTTGAGCTCAGCCGATGCATACGGCAGCTGAAGGAAAAACAGGCTTATGACGCTTATTGTTGATAAAAAGAGTGCTTTTTTCATAAATACCGCTGAATGAACAAGGATTCTATATATCATAAAATCACCGTTTTGTCAATACGGCAAAGCAAAAACCAGGCGAAAAGTTCAACCAATGAAACGAGCTAATTCGAAGTGATGTCGTTATTACTGCTGCTGACCACCTGGATATTGATGTTATCAGGAACGTTCGGCATGGTTGGAGCCCAGGCCGGCCAGCTGTTAATAGTGACCTTGTTCACTTCAGGAAGATTTTGAATATAATCGCGGGCCTCACTGATCTGGTGTCCGACCACGTGATCTTTGATCGTCTGGACAATTCTTGCACCGTTTTCCTTTTCCGGATCAATTTCAAACTCTTCAATACCTTTGATGGTTGCCGTAATTTTTACTTTTTTCGTCGGAGCGTCGGTTTCAAAAATGCGGTAAGTGAGCGAAGTTTCATCAATATGAACGAGTTTCTTTTCCGGACTCTGATTGAGTTTCAGTTCAGTTTTGAGCATATTCATGAGCTCATCGCGGTTATACGCGACTCCGGTTGCAACCAGCTGGCCGTCGATTTCAAAACTGTCCAGCTTCTGGTTCACCAGATTCGGCGGTACGGTAATTTGAGGATTGGTGGTTTGGAAGGCATTGTCTCCGACCAGAAGCACCAGGTTATTTTTATCTGCGTCGTTTTTTTGTGAAACCGTGGACTCAAGTTCAGCCTGCGCCGAATTTTTCAGATCGGTCGCCAGTTTTTGTTCCGCTGCGTTGATATCATCCTGTGTGATGAATTTAGTGACGATGGTTTTTCCTCCGGTCATCGGATTTTTGCTCTGGGCATACAGTTTCTTCTGATTCGCGGCCGAAAGTCCGGGAAGGAAGAATGAAGAAGGCGCGATGTTGCCGCGGTCTCCAATCACCTGGCCCAGCGCATCGGTCGGATCTGCAACCACAGGGATATCAACCGTCCCCGGACCCGTTGGGCTTTGCGCCGGAACCGTTGTGGAATCCGTGCTGCGGAAAATTAAATTATTGGAAGCCTGGAAGCGGGTGTGCGGGAGTAAAGGCCACGGCTGGTCGCTGGCGTTAATAACTGTGATGGCTCCCTGCGCGTTCTGGCCCTGGAAATTCTGGCCTGTGGATTGATAAATCAGAGGTCGTTTGATCGTGGACACAATCGCGTAGCTCGCAATCTCATGGAGCGGATGGGTGTCCAGTTCAGCGGCATCAGCGGTGGCATCAGCCAAAGTGATATTCACCGACGTCTGGAGCACATCGGATTTTGGTTCCAGCATGATCGTCGCGCCCGGAAGTGCTATATAAGTAATGGTCAGAAGAATAATCAGACTCACCACCACTAAAGCAACGAGAGCCTGCCGGTTTGGAGCCTCAAGCACGAGCCTGCCTTTTTCTTTTTCAGGATTTTTGCCGTCGCCCACTTTGGTTTTTTTCATCGGGAATGTTTTCGGGAAGAACTTCATGCCTTCTTTTTTGCCCTTGCGGATGAGATCGGAAATCGAAAACTTTTTTTCGGTCTGACGGATCGGAGCCTCATCCTCAACCGCGTTGACGCTCGCTTTGAGCGGACTGATGTTCATCTGATCTTCCATGAATTTCCCGGAAACCAGACTTGGATGTTCGTGACCTTCAAGCTTGTCATAAACGACCAGACCGACCTGTTTTGCCAGCTTGATGCCGTTCGGGTCGTTGGTGATGATGTAAATGTTTTTTTCAAGATCCTCGGCTTTGCGCTTGAGGATTTTTAAATTCACGATGCTCTGAAAAAGAATCGAACGCTTGGGCACGACAATGTAAACGTTCTTTATTTTGAGCTGTTTGAGTTTGTCATAAATCGAAGTCACCTCATCATCGATCTCGGTGTAGAGAACTTTTTTTGATTTGAAGAGCCGGTCTTTTTTCTGATCCTCAACCGATTCGGTTTCTTCATTTTCGCCGATGCGTTTGGTCGCGACGATTTTTTTGCCGCCGCTGTTTCCAGCGTTGCCGCCTGAGGAATCTTCCGGATTTTTCTTCGGATCTTTATTCATTAAATCTGAATCAAACGGACAACCTTCTTCAAAAGTTTTGAAAGAATCTGTTCTTCACCAATGTATTCAAGTGCGATATTCGCCAGCGCGAGGGGAGTCACGTCCTCAATATCCTTAAGTTGTTTCGTCTCATCGGACATATTCATAATCATTTTCGGCTGCATAAACGTGATGTGCGGTTTTTTTGGGAAAGGGAGTTTCTGCGTCCATTCACGGGTTTCAAGCACCTCCTTAATTTCCGGAAGATGAGCACCGCCTCCGCACAGCAAAATCCTGGAAGGGAGAATGTCCACGTTTTCAAACTCGCTTAACGTCAGCGCAACTCCAGAAAGCCAGACTTCGCAATCGCTTTTCATGGCTTCACGCACGATCTTGTGCGACTGTTTTTCCAGACGTTCGTTGGAGTAGGCGAGTTTAATCTCTTCAGCTTCTTCAAAGGAAATATTCAGCGATTGAGCGAGACGTTTAGTAAAGGTTCTTCCGCCGAGCGTGAACATTTTTGTTCCCTCAACCGTGCCGTTTCTGACCACCGCGATGTCGGAAGTTCCGCCGCCGATGTCAATAAAAATCGCGCTGAAATTTCCGCCGTCTTCGTACGCCATGCAGCGTGAAACCGCATAAGGTTCGGCGGTTATGGCGAGCAGTTCCATATCCAGTTCCGCGGCAATCGTTTGCAAAGCTCCATAATGAACCAGCGGCGCGAAAGCGTTAAAAATGGAAATCGTCACCTCTTTGCCCTGAAAACCCAGAGGGTTTGAGACTTTATAACCGTCAATATACACGCCAACGATCGCGGCGTTTACAAGTTTCACGTCAATTTCATTGTACCCGGTTTCAAAAGCCAGCTGCGAACGGACTTCATCAAAAGCTTTCCACTGAACTTTATGAACAATGTTTTTGAGTTCATCGAGAGTTATTTTGGTATCAGGCTCGCGGCGCGTGTAACTGATGGTGGTGGTCGCTCCTTTCACGAGTTCGCCGGCAATGCCCATGATCAATTTATTAGCCGAAGCTGAAGCCATTTTTTCCGCATCGCGGATGGCCTCCTGGCAGTTGTTGATCACCGAAGCGATGTCGGTAACGGCTCCGCTTTGCATATCTCCCAATCGCTGGCGTTTTTTACCTACGCCCAAAACCCGTCCTTTCGCACCTTCAGCGGTACAGAGAAGCGCTTTAACAAATTCAGTTCCAATATCGAGAGCAACATAATTATTCCCCCGCGCTTGAGGCAGACGTCGAAAAAATGGCATAAAACAGCTAAAAAAGCCCTACAATTCTAGTGAAAACTCTGCTCAGCGTCAAGGAAAAAGGCACACCACAAAGCTGCCTTTATGGAACGACTTTTCGCATCAATTTTTCGTTGATGCGCGTTGTGACTTCATAATTAATCGTACCAATCCACTGTGCCATCTGTTCCGCAGAAACTTCTTCATCGCCCTGACGGCCAAGTAAAACGACTTCATCTTCCGTTTTGACATCATGAACATCCGTAACATCAACCATGATCATATTCATGCAGACGCGTCCGCGCACAGGAGCACGCCGCCCATGCACAAGCACGTACGCGTTATTGGAAAGTCCTCGGTCATAACCGTCATAATAGCCGACAGGCAAAACTGCGATCAGCGAATCATGTCCGGTTTTATAGGTGCAGCCGTATCCAACGTAAGAACCCGACGGGACTTTTTTTACTTGTGCGATTTTGGTTTTCCACGTCATCACCGGTTTGAGTAAAATATTTTTCCCTTCCTGAAGAGCAGAAACGTAGGTCTCATTCGAAGGCCATAAGCCATAATTCCCCACACCCGTGCGCACCATCGTAAAATAAGTTTTTGGAAAAAGAATTGTTGCAGCGGTGTTGGCCGTGTGAATATATTTCGGCGTGAACCTGCTTCCCTGAATTTTTTCTACGATCTTCTGGAAATTTTTAAGCTGAAGTTCGGCAAAACTATGATCGGTCGTATCTTCGATATTGGCAAAGTGCGCGGCAATCCCCTCCATCTGAATCAAAGGATTATTGCGGTAAAGATCCAGAATCTCTTCAAGATCTTCCGGAAGAACTCCCTGGCGGTGAATGCCGGTTTCAACCTTTAAATGCGTGAATGCCGGCTTCTGTAATTTCTGAGTGATCGATGCCAGTTCATACAAAGTTTCAGCATTGTAAACGACAAAATGAAAACCGTTTTCAACCGCGGCAGAAAGTTCATCCTTCGCAATGTATCCCATAATATAGATGGGGACTTTCAATCCGGTCTCTCGTAATTCCACGGCTTCAAACAAAGCGTTCACGCCGATCCAGTCTGCTCCGGCTTCCACCATCAGCGGCGCGCACAGCGTAAGCCCGTGCCCATAGGCATTCGCCTTCACTGCCGGACACAAAATCCGTTCTTTACCAATAAGTTCACGGAAAGTTTGAATGTTATGCTTGAGATTTGAGCGGGAAATTTCCACCCACGTTAACTGATGCTCCATAATCCAGAATTTTCCTCACAAAAATAAACTCGTAGGTCCCATGATAGCACCATCTTGTGAAAACCTTCAAATTATCCTACAATACATGCTCAGCAATAGCCAAACATGTTTATGACCAATATAACGAACACGAATCCTGATTTTACTTACGATTCTCACGACGGCCTTGATGCTGTCCGCAGGTCCAGTTTTTTAAGCAAAGTGATGATGTTTTTTGGCCTGGCTCTGCTGGTTTCAGCGGCAGGAACTTTTACCGGATTCCAATATTTGGCCCCGCTCTTTATTGAAAATCCGGGTTTGATGTGGATCTTTTTCGCGGTTGAACTTATTTTGGTCTTTACCGCCCGCTGGTGGAGCCGGAACCGTCCGCTCAACTATTTCCTTTTTTTGACCTTCGCTTTTGTAACCGGAGTAACCATTGTTCCTCTGCTTGCGAGCATTATTCTGGAGTTCGGCGGACCAGGTATCATTATTAAGGCTTTGCTCGCCACAACGTTTACCTTTACGGCCACTGCTATTGTGGGAGCCGTAAGCCAGCAAAGTTTCAGCGGCCTCCGCGGGTTTCTGACCATCGGACTGATCGGAATGATCGTGGTTTCACTGATCGGAATTTTTGTTCCCTGGGACAACACCTTTGAAATGATCTTTTCCGGAATCGGAGTTTTATTGTTCACGGGTTACACTCTTTATGACATCCAGCGCTTAAAAACTTTTCCTCAAGACCGTTACATCGACGCAGCGCTCCAGCTCTACCTTGACATCTTTAACCTGTTCTTGTACATTCTACGTCTGATTGCGGGCATTTCCCGCCGACATTAATTTTACGAGCGTGCCACAGTTAACTTACAGAATCGCTAAAATTTGGGGAAAACCCGAAGGTTCGAGCGAAAAATATGATATCGATGAACAAATCGTTTATCCTGATGATAAAGATTTGAATTTTGACAGTCATTTTACCGGAAAACTGACCTTTATCCGTTTAAAAGACGAAATCAGCGTGCTCTTAAACAGTGCAGAGGTGAAGATAAAATTCAGCTGCAACCGCTGCCTGAAAATTTTTACGCGGAATGTGGAAATTCCCGAAGCTGAACGGGAATTTTTCCATGAAGAACCGAAATTCGAAAGCGATGATCTGGACGATCTGTTTTTCATGAATAAAAAGCGTATGACCATTGATTTGAATGAGATGGTACGTCAGGAAATTATCTTGCATTTTCCACTTATTCCAGTATGCTCTAGGAGCTGTAAAGGGCTCTGCCCCGTGTGCGGACAGGACCTCAACAAAGTGAAATGCAAATGCAAACCGCTGAACGAAAAGGAGTCCGCCGATACATTCCGGCCGTTCAAAGATCTTAAAAAGCTCATTTAATATTACTCGTTAGCAACTATGAAACACCCAGTACCCAAATATAAAAAATCGAAATCACGTTCCGCAAAACGTTACCATTCTTTTACGCATCACACTCAGGTTCGTCTTCAGGGAGTGGTAAATCTTGTGAACTGCCCGAACTGCAAGAGCAAAAAACTCAACCATTTTGTTTGCCAGAACTGCGGCCAGTACAACGGCAAGAAGATTCTTGATATGAACAAGGCTGTTGAGAAGATCACCAAGGTCAAAGCATAATTTTTAACAATCAGGTCGGGAATTGAAAAAAGTGCTGCGGGCGCGAATGCGTACGAAGCAGCCATGGTCAATTCCGCGCCGATGTAAACTATGGCCAGTTACCGCCACATTGCCAGAATTGCAGTGATGCAAACCATCTTCGCCTATGAATTTCGCGGCGGCGAGCCAAAGGATATTTTGAAGTACAACCTCCAGGAATATGCATCAAAAGTGAAGGATTTTTCCTTTGCCGAAAATCTTTTAAAAGGCGTGCTTCAAAAAAAGCAGGATCTTATCGAAGTTATTCAGGAAGAAGCGCCAGAATGGCCCATCGATAAAATTGCTCCCGTTGACCGGGCGGTTTTAGAAATGGGAGCATATGAAATTTTGTATTCCGAAGATGTCCCGCCGATCGTCGCGATTAACGAGGCAGTGGAAGTCGCCAAAAGTTTCGGCGACACTAATTCGCCAAAGTTTGTGAACGGCGTATTGAGCACCATCATGCATAAATACCGGCCTGAATCAGTTCATAAAAATCTTCCTCAAAAAGAATCGGCTCAAAAAAAATCACCGAAGAAAAAATTTCCTAAAAAATCTTAATTTAACGACTCATGGCAAAACCATCAGACAAACCATCACAGCCTACCATTAATCGCTACGCGGAACTCGAAAAAAAACTCAGCATCACTTTCAGCGATTTGAATCTTATTGATACGGCGTTTGTTCATAAGTCATACATGAACGAACACGACGACCTCAAATCCCAGCACAATGAACGCCTGGAATTTTTAGGAGATGCAGTGCTGGAACTGGTCGTCACCGAATATCTCTACAAAAAATATCCCGAAGAAGAGGAAGGTGTGCTTACGAACTGGCGTTCAGCACTGGTAAAAGGTAAACACCTTGCAGAAATCGCCGCTGAATTGGACCTGGGTTTGTATCTTTATTTAAGCCGCGGTGAAGAGCGTTCCGGCGGCCGCAAAAAAAATTATATTCTCGCGAATACTTTGGAAGCGCTGATCGGAGCAATTTATTTGGACCAGGATTATAAAATGGCCCACACTTTTATCGATTCCTTTATCCTCAAACGTCTTGATGAGATTCTTAAAAAAGGTCTTCACATTGACGCCAAATCCCGTTTTCAGGAAATCGCCCAGGAAGCTTTGGGTATCACTCCCGAATACCGGCTGATGAAAGAAGAAGGGCCCGACCACAACAAAGCTTTTATCATGGGCGCGTATATCGGCGAAGAGTTTATAGCCGAAGGAACCGGTTCAAGTAAACAAAAAGCCGAACAGGAAGCCGCATCCGCCGGACTCAAAAAGAAAGAGTGGACGAATTATCAGCTCGCCGCTACCAAAGAAGAATAAATCACACCGGCGAACGTTTGATCATTTTCTGGACGTAATAAATAACTGCCGCGCCGACAATCATCCATCCCACAAAAACAAACTCGACCGGAACTGTTCCGGTTTGCGTAAAATACAGCATCAGGGTTGATAAAACCGTCCGTATGCCAACCGCAAGCCACACATAGCGGGTCTGTTTGATGTTGAGGCCGAAAATAATAAGCAGTGTCATCGCCATGTCCAGAATGAATAATGCAACGCTTTCAAAAAGAGGCGTTACAGCTTTAAACGGGGAACCGGAAACAAGCTGTTGAAGCTGTTGCTGGCTTTGCTGCAAGAACTGGATCTGATTCTGGTCGGCATTGGGTGCAACCGTAGAAAAATCTTTGGTGTTCAAAAGATTTTGCATTCCAAAGACGCCGAATATTAAAAAGAATCCGGTAAGAATAATGCCCACGCCGGACCATCCCATCCCGAATAAAAGTCCGGATTCGCGGTTGCGAACCGCTGGCATCATGCGGTCAAGAATGATGAATTTTCCCAGTTCAGAGAAAAGCCCGGTCATAAATCCTAAAATCAAAGCCTGCACAAGGTCTGGCAGATTATCAAAGCTCGGAAAAGCGCCGTCAATGTTCAGCGTCACCCAAAAAACCAATATGGCTATAAGAATCCCGGCCATACCTGCTCTCCAGAAAATCTTAGGCGAGGTATGCCACTTTTTGGCGCAAATTCTGAGCAGCACAATCGGAGCTGCAAACGAAATCAGCGCGACAATAAAAGTAAAAACAAAAAACAGCATGGGGGAAAACTATCCGTTAATGTCGAAGGTGATCGGGAAGGTAAAGACGGAATTTCCAATCATGAATTCAGCAAAAGCCGTATATCTTCCGCCTTTTACAAATGTCGTCATGAATTCAGCAAGTCCCGCCGCCGCATTGGTTGAAGACAATGGGTGGATGTGCATGTAACTGTCGATATTGCCCTGACGGAAAATAACCACATAACCAAAACCTCCAAGATATGGATTGAGTGTGACAGGTTTGCCTCCCGCAGTCAGATGATAAGAAAGCACGCTTTGTTGCAGCACCAGAGCCTCGCTCACCGCGAGCTGTGCAGTATCTGATTTGGTGATCGCCAAAAGATTAGGAGTGAGACCCGGATAAGTGATCGCCGTGGTCGTTTCCTGCTGCACGACCAGGTCGCTGCGCAAGACTACCGGATTGCCTTTCACCGGAGTGATATCAACGTAAGCATAGTAAGTTCCGACACTCGGAAGATTCGCAAGCACGTTCCATTGTCCGTTTTGATAGGTCGGATTCAGGTGCTGATACTCATGCAAATTCGCGGACACCACGATGAAATGAATTTTTTGTCCGTTCACGCCTTGAAGATCGTTTGGACCGTAGGCTTTTCCGTTTTCATCAAAAACACTGAACACCAATGGCTGTAACGCAAGCTTCTTAAATTGGGCGATCTTGAATTTCACCCGGCCGTTTGCTGCAACCGAGCCGCTGTCCTCAGCTACCGTCATATTGGTTTGAACGCCCTGCTGAGTTTCGGTGAGTTTATTGGCGAGCGCGTTTGTTGGATTCGTTGCCGGAGCACTGACCGTTCCGGAAGGAAGAATTGTAATCGTTGCGGTCTGCTGACCGTTCATAACTCCCTGAGGACTGGTTGAAGCACTGCCGTTTTGCGGCATCTTGCTCATCTTAGAAAGATACGCCAAAAAGAAAATGACGATAATGACGGCAAGAGCAAGGAGAGCGATATAGACGGAAGTAAGATCTTTTTTTTGCATTTTTTTTGATGTTTTTTTCTTCATAGCGAAAATTGTCAGAGATAAGTTAGGCTCATTCTAAATCAATTTCAGCAGAAAGTGAAGCTGAGTCGCTTCAAAAAGTTGCACCGAAGCCTGCAACCATCGTGTGATCAGCGTGGGTATGGGGTTGATTCCCGGGGATGGTGTCTGTGATTGGTGCAAGCGTAATATGAGGAGCGTAAGCGCCGTAAAGCGAAAAATGTTCATCGATGTGAAAGCTTAATTCAGCGTGGAAAAGAGCGACTGGAACAGTCTGGGTCAGGGCGTTTATGGCATATTTTTGTCCAATGTTGGAAAACGGATGATAAAAAAAATCCGCGCCCAATCCCGCAGCCAGACCAATTTCAATAACGTCTCCCGCAGGTATCGCTACACCCGCCAAAGATCCGATATGAAATTCCGTTCCCTGAAGATTTTTTTGTGCGTACGAAGGAAGATTCATTTGAATCGGTATTTGGTAAAACGAAAGACCAAGATCGGCAACGATCCATTCAAAATGCGGATCACGGTGCGATTGCGGATCTGGAATCCAGCTGAAATGCAGGTCTAATCCATAAGAACATCCGGTGCCGTCCGGCGCAATGGCGACTCCTCCCTTTATTTCAAAAGAATGTTCAGGTTCGGCGAAACTTGGTGTGCTTGTAGTCAAAGTTCCTAAAGCAATTAGCGCGGCAGCAGCTGTCCTTGCGCGAAGCGGTGAAATTCCAGTACTGTCGCGCAGCCGTTCCATGCGCCACCGTTTCTTCAGATGCCATAAATATTTTTTCTCGTCCGATTTTTCTAATGCGGAATTCATTTCCAGGATGCGTCAACAAGCGAAAGGCGAATAAAAAGCATCCTATAAATACCGCTACCTAACCCTCTCAAGTAAATGCAACAGCATTGCATATAGGATGCAACACTATTGTATTTAGAATAAAAATAAAGTCAAGAAGTTTTATGGGAATATAAAAAGAGGTACGCCAAACATGGTGCGCGAGAGAGGACTTGANNAACCTCCACGACCTTGCGGCCACTACCTCCTGAAGGTAGCGCGTCTGCCAGTTTCGCCACTCGCGCGAGTGCAAAAATTCATATTGAAAACAGGCTGTATTCTACTGAAAGCGGAGAAAAATGCAATAAAGCTTCTGGATCTGCTTCACAAGCCCGTTTTTTTTCTGACGTTTTCATAGATTTCTTCGAGCTCCAGAGAGGAAAAAACCTGCGGCCTGCCCTCATGGTCAATCTGCGCGTACGCGGTATGCATGGGAATCGACCCCAAGAAAGGAATCCCAAGTTTTTTTGCCGCTTCTTTACTGGTTTCTTTGCCGAAAATCTCTCCGCCCATATTTTCTATGATCCCCAGAATTTTTACATTCAGTTTTTTTGCCATGGCTGCGGCCTTTTTGGCATCCAATAAGCCCAATTGGTGCGGCGTTGTCACGAGTAAAACTTCCGCGCGTGGCAGCATATGATAAAGCGTCAATGGAATGTCTGAAGTTCCCGGCGGCAGATCGACGACAAGAACATCAAGGTCGCCCCAATCAACGTCGTACAAAAACTGTTCCAGCACGCGCGAAACGATCGGCCCGCGCCACAGCAGTGCTTCGTCTTCGCTATTCAACAGCGGCGCCATCGAAACAATTTTCATCCCGAATTTTTCAAGGGGGACGATCATTTTTTTCTGATTCGCCACCAGTTTGCCTTCAGCTTTCAGTATATGAAGAACATTCGGACAATCAACGTCCGCATCCAGCAACCCGATTTTCATGCCTTTTTTTGCCAGAAACGCGGCCAGATTCACCGCGACGAAAGTTTTTCCGACACCTCCTTTTCCGCTGTGGACGGCTATTATCCGCTTGATGTTTTCAAGACCGCCTTTTCTCACTGCCGATTTCCCAGCCGTATTTTGAACCCCTTTGACTTTGATTTCGGCAACCCGTTCTCCTGTAGCTGCAGACAAATCATCAAGAATTTTCCTTAAAGGGATTTTGAGTGTCAGCGCGGCGTGGGCCAGATTTTTATAGCCGAAATGGTCTGCGGACTCCAGAGTGATCCCGTATTTATGAAGAACCGATTTCGCCTGAGGCGAAAGATTGAGTATCTCGCGAACTGTTTCCTGTCCAGTCAACATGGTCAAACCGCAAAAGAGCTTCTATAATGTAGCATATGATTCATGAAACATCAGCGGGCATTATTCTGTACCGCCAGCTCAAAGAGCATCGAGAGTACTTATTGCTTCACTATCCCGGAGGACATTTTGATTTCCCGAAGGGCCATATTGAAAAAGACGAATCCGAACACGAAGCGGCTTACCGCGAACTCCAGGAAGAAACAGCCATCCAGAAAATAGTCTGGATCGAAGGATTCCGCCACAAAATTCATTATTTTTACCACCGCGTTTCGGAACGCATGTCCAAAGACGTGATTTTCTTTTTGGCCAGGACGACGCAAAAAAAAGTCAAAATATCTTTTGAACACAAAGGGTACATCTGGCTCCCGTACGAAGAAGCTCTTCAGCAGACAACTTTTGAGACCGCCAAAGATATTCTCAAAAAAGCGGAAAACTTTTTGAAACGTTCGGAAAAATAAGCTAATATGGCCTCAGTTTTTATTGAGCTGCCATGGAAGTTTCCTTTCAGACAACAATCAATTCCAAGGCGGCAATTTTAATCGTGCCGCTTTTTTCTGACAGTCCTTTCGTCAAAAACGCGCCGGAAATTCTGGAAAATTTTTTGAAAAAAAGGCAGGACCATAAAGATTTTCTGGGCAATGAAGGAGAAACACTTTTAGGTTTGCCGGATGATGATGCATTGCCGGGAAAAGTCATACTTTGGGGACTCGGTGAAAAGAAAAAATTCACGGCGCAAAAATTGCGCGGACTCGCGGCTCAGATCGTAAGATCCGTCCGCTCGTTAAAAAAAGAAGAGATAACGTTGTGGTGCCCGGATTCGCTTATTGGCTTTGCGCAGACCCTTGGCGAAGGAGCGGCTTTCGGCAATTACAATCTTGCGAAATTTAAAACAGGAAAAGAAAAAGAAGAACTCGAATCGCAAACCCTCAAAAAAATTATTGTCGTCGTTTCAAAAAAATTTCCGAAATTCGAAACAGAAATGAAAAAGGGGATCAGCATCGCTGAAGCAGTTGGCGAAGTCCGAGACATGGTGAACGCCGGCCCGACCTTTAAAAATGTTGATTATCTTGCCGGAAAAGCCGAAGACATCGCGCAAAAAAACGGTTACAAAATCACTGTCATCAACAAGGAGGAACTTCAGAAAATGGGCATGGGCGGAATTATCGGCGTGAACCGCGGCAGCGAATTCGGCGCAAAAATGGTGGTGATGGAATACACGCCGAAAGGCACATCCAAAAAACCGCCCGTCGTCATCATCGGCAAAGGGATTATTTTTGACAGCGGCGGTTATAACCTCAAACCAAGCCAGACCCTTTATGAAATGCAATTGGACATGGCCGGGGCCGCTTCAGTAATGGGCCTCTTCATGCTTCTGAAAAAACTGAACATTCAGCACCATGTTGTCGGAATTTTTCCGCTCACCGATAATTTGGTGAGCAAAAGTTCACAAAAACCTTCAGATGTCGTGACCACTTACTCCGGAAAAACAGTTGAAATCGTGAACACCGATGCGGAAGGACGAATGATTCTGTGCGATGCCATTTCATATGCACTCAAACATTTTGACCCGCGCTGCGTTATCGATATCGCCACGCTTACGGGCGCATGCATGGTCGCGCTTGGTGACCGCTACGCCGGACTTTTCGGCAATGACGCCGGTCTTATGGAAAAACTCCGCAAAGCAGGGGAGACGACCGACGAACTGGCGTGGCCTATGCCAATTCATCCTGATCACCGCGCCAAAATGAAAAGCAAAATCGCCGACCTGCGCAACTGGGACGAAGTTCCTTACGCCGGGGCTTCCAAAGGAGCAGCCTTTTTGGAAGAGTTCGTGGAAAACGCCAAATGGGCGCATATCGATATCGCGGGCCCGGCTTTTGTGAAAGATCCCAAAAAATACGAAACACCGATGGGTACTGGTTTTGGAGTCCGTCTGTTTGTGGAATTTCTGGAAAAGCTCCGCTAATTTTTTTTTCGGTGCCGGTACTCGCAAAAATGCGTAAAAATTAAAAAGGAAGAAATAACCAAAGCCGCAAAAAGAAAAGAAATAAACCAGGTCTGCGGATACGATAGCGGCTGCAGAATCCTATTTGAGATATCCTGAAAAAGCTGCCCGGGATTCAGCAGAACATCCCAGCTGTTCCATCGCAAATATCTGCCCAGGTAAATACCGAATCCGGCCAGAAGTGAAGAAATCACGACAAAAAGCCAGCTCCAAAAGGCTCCGAATTTTTGCAGTGTCAGCCTCCCCATGATCTGGAGTGAACAAAGCCCCAGCAAAATTCCTGTTCCGGCAAACGAAGCGATCATCACGACATCGAACCACAGAGGAATGCTCAGAGAAACCCTCAGATGGCTGAAATCAGTCACGATGTACGGAGCGTTCGGAAAGAAGAGCATCCAAAAAAAACCAAAAATCAAAAACCCGGACGAAGGTTTCTTCTTATTGTAAAAATGCTCGGCCGCAATAGCGAAAAGCAGAGGAATCCATGCCAGAAAAAGATTCCAGAACAAATAAATGTAGCCGGTGCGTCCGGCATAGACGATCCTGAACCCGACGAAACAAAAACAAAAAAGAGTTGCAGCAGCAAGCATCCCGAAATCTACGATGATTTTTTTCGGATGATCGTTCATGGTTTCAATGATAAGTCGGTGTTAGCATTCAATCGGCGTTTTTCCGATGTAATCAAAGGCAAAATACGCTGCGGTTACCGCTTCTGCCGCACCGGTTATTGCTTGCTTAAAAATCGTGTCAGCAACGTCGCCGGCAGCGTAGATGCCCGGCGTGTTCGTTTCCGATTGGCGGTTGATGATGATTTCACCTTTTTCGTTTAAGGCAACGCCGAGCTTCCCGGCGATGTCCGAAAGCGCGATATGTCCGATTGCCACAAAAACTCCCTGCATGGCCAGCTCTTCGCCGCTGTTCAGTTTCACTTTTTCAACGCTCTTGGTTCCCATGACTTCAGTGATTTGAGTTTTGTACCGTATCTCAATTTTATCGCTTCCTTTTGCAATGACGCGGTCATAATTGACGGGTTCGGCCTTGAGTTTGTCTCCTCGTACAAAAAGATAAACTTTGGGGCAATGTTCGGAAAGGAGAAGAGCTTCTTTGGCAGCAGAATCTCCGCTTCCTACAATGCAAACAGTTTTCCCTTTAAAGAAAGCTCCATCACAAAGGGCGCAATAAGAAACGCCTTTATTGGCAAACTCCTCTTCGCCCGGAACTCCCATTTTCCGGTATTTTGTTCCGGTGGCAAAAAGCACAGTTTTCGTTTTATAAGTGTTTGAGGCGCTTTTTACGATATAACCCGACTGTTTTCCTGCTTCTGATTTTTCGTTCATGCGGCTGACTTCGAGTACTTTTTCATTGGCCAATGGAACTCCGAAAGACGTCGCATGATCGACCAGCGCAGACGCAAGATCCGGCCCGGTGATGCTTTTGATGCCAGGCCAGTTTTCAACCAGATGAGTAGTGGTAATCAGGCCGCCGGGCAGTTCGGCGATCATTAAGGTCTTTAAATTCATGCGTGAAGCATACATGGCACCGCTCGCCCCTGCGCATCCAGCTCCAATAACAATCAGGTCATACGTTGTTTGGGGATCCATAGAAATTCATCAAAAAGTAGCCACACCATCATAGCAAAATCCCACGGCCTGTCACAAAGCAAAAACCGTCTAAAAAACTGCTGACTAAAAGCCAAAAAAGTGCTATAATAACAAGAAAACCAAAAATCAAAACAAAAATATGCTCAAAAAGCTCTACAAGAGTTTATCGACTGCAGCTGCAGTAGCTGCTGTGCTTGGAATAATTTTTTCAGGTTCCACGGCATCGGCGACAGCGGGTTCAAGTTCAAGTTACAACTTGGATTTTACGGCATTTACCAATTCGGCCGCAAAAGGTTCTTCGGGAAGTTATAATCTCCATGGAGCCGTAGGGGACACGGTTCCCGGAGCATCATCCAGTACAAGTTATAATCTTTGTACGGGTTTTATGCATGAAGCTTACGGCAATTGTACGCCGCAACCATCTCCAACCCCACCGCCTCCACCACCTCCAACCCCACCGCCTTCTCCAACTCCATCTCCGACCCAACCAGGTGGCGGCGGACCTTCAGGCCCTCCGAATCCATCACCACCACCTCCGTCCCCGACGCCATCACCGAGCCCAAGCCCGACACCTTCACCAAGTCCGTCGCCGAATCCTTCTCCGAGCCCATCACCATCGCCGAATCCGACCCCGTCGCCATCGCCGAATCCGACCCCATCTCCGAGCCCTAATCCTTTACCGACTCTCGCGCCGACACCTTCGCCATCACCGAGCAGTCTGGAAACAAATGTGTTGAACCCAAACGAACCAGGAACAACTCAGCAAACAGGATTGCAAGCCGGCGCATTAAATAACGGCGCGGGCCTTAATGGAGAAGCTCTTAAACCCGCTCCATCCGCTGAACAGACATTGGCGTACTATTTCAATTTCTGGATCGGCTTTATGTGTACCAATTACTTCTGGTGGTACTGGATCATCATCGCGATTTTACTCGGACTGCTTATTTCAGTCGAACTGCGCCTGCATGACATTCTCAAGCACGTACCGAAGAAAATGATGAACAATATTTACAAACTTGAAGCAGCCGAGAAAAAATTACTTTCCCGGACAAAATCTTTCAAGAAATCTTTGAAGAAACGTCTGAAATAAATTACGGATTCAGACCTTTTCGCGGCGCCCACCTTGACCGAGGCGCGCTCATTTTTGCATGTGAATTGACGCGTGCACTTTTGCCCTGAGGAATGAGAAATTTGCCGCCCTCACCGCCCAGATCAATAAAATCGTCGGCCTCTTCCAGGAGCTTTGCGGAAGTCGTTTTTTTGAAGGCCATGACTTCTGCTCTAATACCGCGGGACTTTACGTAACGCAGGACCTCAAGAAAATCTCCGTCGCCGCTCACAAGCACAACGGTGTCAATTTTTTCACTCAGGCGGACGATGTCGATGGCAATGCCCACGTCCCAGTCTGCTTTCTTTTCGCCGCTGTAAAAAATTTGCAGATCTTTGACTCTGGTCTCAATGCCAAGTTCGTTGAGCGCGTCAAAAAATTTACTCTCGTCGCTGGTGTCCGACTTAATGACATAAGCAAAAGCACGCAGAAGTCTGCGGTCTCCCACCGCGCCCTCTACAAGATTTTTGTAGTTCACGTTGCTGTTAAAAAGTGACCGCGCCGAATGGTATAAATTTTGGGTATCGATAAAAACACCCACCCGCTGATGAGCGTGGCGGAGCGGGGAAGATTTTTTTAAATTGGAATCGTTCATAAAAGAAGATTTATTTGATTCTATAATACGGCCAAACCGCGGAATTCCAAAGCTCAAGTTTTTTTGAATCCAAGTCCGTCGCGGAAGCTTAATTGCCCAAGCAAAAAAAGCGTCGCTTCCGGTCCTTTTAAAATGCTACCTTTGTTATCAAAAACCGGCAACGGCAGAAGGTTTTCGGGATGAGTATTGCCAACCGTAAAAGACGTGCCGTAAATTCCCTTTAAAAAGCCCTCGTCGTTTCCCAGAGGTCCCGGTTGATCACCGACGGCAATAATTTCACGGGCTTCCGGTGAAATCTTATATCCGTGTTTCGCCGCGATACATTTTGCGAATTCCAGAATGCCTTGTTCTTTATTACTATTCGCCGGAAAAATACTGACGCCCAATCCCGAATCACCCACGGCGAGTAAACCTTTCGGATCGTAAGGAATAAGTTCTTGTTGAATGATTTTCGTTATTTCACGGCAGTGTTTTTGGATATCATCACTTGATACGCCTTCCTGCGGCGGACGGAAAACCAGACTGACGACATTTTTGAATGAAAGCCCCAGCCGGTCTTTTAAGATAAAATTAAGATGTCCAAACAGATTTTCGCGCATCGCTTCGGGATAGGGATACTTTGCCCGGTAAATTTCAACATACGATTTTTTTTCGGGATCAAAAACATAACCGATCGCACCGTTTTCGCAAATCAGCATCCAGTTGGCCTGACAGTACAGAGGATTAACTGCATGCCCAAAAACCGGAACAAGAATATCAAGCGCGCTCTGCAGCCGCCGCGCCGTGCAAACCGCCATCGGAACGGACATCGAAAAATCCGCCAGCCTGGGCTGCAAATCGGCAGGGATCGATTTATCTCCGAGCACGGTCAAAGTACCGTCAATGTCAAAAATGCATGCAGTATATTTTTTCTGCAGCGCCTGCTGGAATGCCTCTTTTTGCTGATCAGCGCCTGAATTCATGAAACCATTATATCATGTTATGCAGCTTTTTGTTCTTCATGTGGAATTGCTTTTGGAACGTCTGCGCTTTTTTCGGAATGAGCGGCCGGAGCTTGAACCGAAGCCGGAACTACTTTATCAACCGCGGCTTTTGGAACAGCCTGTTGCTCTAGAGTTTGCATGCCTTTCTGATCCTGCGAATAATCCCACCACGGATCTTTTACACCCGCGAGTTCAAAAATCTGCCGGCGGGCTTTGCGCATAATTAATTTAATGTTTTCCCAGCTGTAAAGGTTTTTCACGTTCTCGTTGGCGTTTTTTTCTTTTGAAGTCTTTGACTCTTTTTCATTCGTAAAAAGACCGAAGATTTTTTTAACCACAGCAAGCTGAGCCTTCAAAAGTTTTTTATGCTCGGGGTCTTTGCTCTGACTGGTATTGTTGTAGCTGTTTTCAAGCCCCTTCAGATAATCCCTCAAAACCCAGAGTCTCACCTTGCCTGATCGTTCGACGTCTTTTTCCAGAAATTCCAGCAATCCTTCTTCCCACTTTTCATGAGTGTCTTCCCATTTGCATTCTTCAAGTGCATGACGTTGATCAGAAGGAAGTTGTTTCATGAACTCCTTAATTTTTGCCTTCAGGTCGATTTTTTGTTCAGCCTCCTGTTTTTCAGGCTGTTGGTCCTCAATGATTGTGCGGGCTGTATCCATGATTTGAATATCAAATTATCTCACTATTATACCACAAATCGGCAAAATTTACATTTCCAAAAAATTCCCATACAATGCCGGTGCATATAATCTTTGAACATGGAGCAATACCACAGTTTAGTGCGCGAGGTGCTGGAAAACGGCGTGGAGAAAAAAGATCGCACCGGTGTAGGAACGATTTCGATTTTTGGAACCCAGAGGAAATACGATCTCCGCAAAGGTTTCCCGCTGCTTACCACCAAGAAAGTCCGTTTCGATGGAATTTTATACGAACTGCTTTGGTTTTTACGTGGATCTACGAACATCAACGACGATCTCGCCCAACATACGCCAATCTGGAATGCCTGGGCCGCTGCTGACGGTGAACTCGGACCGGTGTACGGCTATCAGTGGCGCAAATGGGAAAAATTTACTTCAGACGGAAATGGCGGTTATGTGAAAAGTTACATCGATCAGATCCAGCAGGCCATCGACACCATCAAAAAAAATCCGGATTCGCGGCGCATCATTGTGAGCGCCTGGAACGTAGCAGACATCGACCGCATGAAACTTCCGCCGTGCCACGCTTTTTTTCAGTTTTACGTCGTCAACGGAAGACTAGATTTGCAGCTTTACCAGCGCAGCGCCGACGTAGCGCTGGGCGTTCCTTTCAACATCGCCAGTTACGCGGCGCTGCTCATGATGGTCGCTCAGGAGTGCAATCTTGAACCGGGGATTTTTACGCACACTCTGGGTGATACGCACATTTATTTAAACCACGTGGAAGGTCTCAAGAAGCAACTCGAACGCACAGAATTTCCTTTACCTGTTTTGAAAATCGCCAAGAAACCTTTTTGGGATTTAAAGTACGAAGATTTTATCCTGGAAAATTATCAACATCATCCATTTATAAAATTCGAAGTTGCCGTTTAGAAAAGCCATTTTTAAATGAATAATTTTTTTATACATAAAATGAAATTTGCACTCGTTGTCGCTGCTGAAAAAAATAACGGAATCGGAAAGAACAACACCATTACGTGGAAGCTTCCATCGGATCTGAAATTTTTCAGTGATGTCACAACCAGAACGCACGATCATGCTCTGCACAATGCCGTCGTGATGGGGCGCAAAACATGGGAATCTCTTCCGGAAAAACACCGTCCGCTCAAAAACCGTCTCAATGTGATGTTGAGCCGGAATAGTGATATCAAGCTCCCCGACAACGTTATTCTCGCCAATTCTCTGGATGAAGCTTTGCAAAAAATCGGCAATTTAAAAAATGTCGAACACGTTTTCGTCATCGGCGGCGCGACCCTCTATGCCGAAGCCATCGATCATCCTGATTGCCAGACTATTTACCTCACCCGCATTGAACAAGCATTCGACTGCGACGCATTTTTCCCGCAGATCGACGAAAATAAATTTTATATCAAGGAACGCAGCGGCATGAAGCACGAAAACGGCATCGATTATGAATTTCTGACGTACCAAAAGAAGCCTTCCTGAATTGTAATGTTGAAACGCAAACGGGTGTATAATAAATGAGAGAGTAAATTTATTCTTTTACTCAAACACTATGAAAAACGCACCTCGCGAAAACCCGGCCAACGACAATGGTGAAGATTTGGAAAAACTTCATAAAGTAGCGGAACATTTTGAAAAAATAAGCGACGACGACACGCTCAAGCGTGAAGCTCAGAAATTTGGCGAATGGCTGCACGGAAATAAAGTTTTCAAAAAATTCCGCGAAGGCTGGGACAAGCTGCCTCATGCTGCTCAATGGGCTGTTCTTAAAGGAGAACAGGTCGTACCGATTGCTCCGTCATGGTTTAACACCCTCATGGAAATGGGACTTTTGAAGTATAAAGGTCACGCTTCCCCGGAGGACCGCGATGAAAAAATCAACGAAGCCCAACAATGGAAACAGAAAAGCACCAAATGGGCGCTCCATATAGCAAGTGTCTTCCAGCCGGAAATCGAAGCCGTGCTGCCGTTTCTGGGACCGATCGAAAAACTTCAGAACGCCAAATCCAACGTTTTGGAAAGCGTCCGTCATCATCTTGATACGCTGAAAATCGAAAAAGAGACCGAAGGTAAAGAGCGCAAAGTCATGAAATCCAAAGGCGATGACGGCGAAGTGCCCTACGCCGACGCTGCCTAAACTCCTCCGAAAAGCATCTGACGGATGTCCGGATTCATCATGTCCGGATTCCATGTGGGGTCCCAAACAACTTCAATCTCCACGTCTTTCACGCCTT
This sequence comes from Candidatus Peregrinibacteria bacterium, assembly GCA_003153355.1. Lineage (GTDB taxonomy): Bacteria > Patescibacteriota > Gracilibacteria > UBA1369 > UBA1369 > PALSA-1335. Next base: position 57,868 of record PLYH01000005.1, on the reverse strand, counting down.
CCTGCATGCGCAGGACTGCATCAACGTCGGTTGTTAATTGAGCACCTGCCGGGCAGCCCATCGAAGTTAACGTCATCGTCACCAGCACGACTCCGTTGTGCTCTTCAACGTGGTAAATAAGCCCCATATCAACAATGCCGACGCCGACCTCCGGATCAACCACCATGTTTAAAATCGCAAAATAGGGGTTGCTCGCATCAAAATCGCGTTTGGTTGCTTGCGGTGAAATAGATTGAAGATCGCTCATAATATTTGGAGTTTATCGATAGTAATGGTTTTTTTAAGAGTGATCAGGCTCAGCAGCGCACACTTCACTCGTGCTGAAGTAAGAGGAACCCCAAGCATCCGGTAAATATCTTCATTCGATATCTGAATTGCTTCGAACAGATTTTTGCCCAAAAGTTCATCGGTGAGCATGGAAGCGCTTGCCTGGCTGATGGCGCATCCCTGACCCGTAAAACCGACATCTATAATGATGCCTTCCTGATCGGTCTGGAGGTCCAGCTGAATCTGATCGCCGCACAATGGGTTTGAATCGCGTCCCGAAAGGGTGGCGCGTTCCAGCCTCCCGTGATGATGGGGATTTTGGTAGTGGTCGAGAATAATTTCTCCGTACAGATCCATGTTAAAGTTTAAAGATTTTGTAAACATTTTTGAGAGCTTCAACGGCAGTATCAACGTCACCTTCATCATTGTAAACCGAAAAACTCATTCTGGTCGTAGCCGGCACCTGAAGTTTTTGCATGAGCGGCTGGGCACAGTGGTGGCCAGCCCGGACCGCGACCCCGGCTTCGTTCAGAATCGAAGCAACGTCATGAGGATGTACGCCCGGAACATTAAATGAAACGATTCCTGCGCTCGAAGCCGGGCCGTAGATTTGCATCCCGGGGAACTCCGAAAGTTTTTGTCGTGCATATTTTACTAATTCCTTTTCATGGCTGCGGATCTCTTCAAAATTCAGACTTTCCATGAATTCAATCGCTTTCCCAAACGCAATCACATCGGCGATATTTGGCGTGCCAGCTTCAAATTTCCATGGCAGTTCATTCCAGTTCGCTTCATGAGCGGTAACTTCTTTCACCATGTCGCCGCCGAATAAAAACGGCGGCATCTTTTCCAGAAGTTCCCGCTTGCCGTATAAAATTCCAACACCGGTCGGTCCAAACATTTTATGTGAAGAAAAAGCCAAAAAATCGCAATCAAGTTTCTGAACGTCAATGCCTAAATGGGGAACGCCCTGCGCGCCGTCAATAACTACAACGGCCCCGACTTCACGCGCCCGTTTGATAATTTTTTCCAGGGGAACAATCGTTCCCAGAACGTTGGAAAGCTGCGTAACGGCAACAAGTTTGCATTTTTCGGTAATAAATTCATCCAAACGTTGAACATCAATGTTGCCGTCGCAAATTTTTGCATCTCCGTCCAATGGAAGAATTTTTAAAACAGCTTTTTTTCTGCGGCAGAGTTCCTGCCAAGGAACCAAATTGGAATGATGTTCCAGTTCACTCACCACGACCTCATCTCCTGAATAAATATTTTGTTCACACCAGGTATAAGCGATGAGGTTAAGCGCCTCGGTCGCATTTCTTGTGAACACTATTTCAGCCGGTTCTCGCGCTCCAATAAAAGCAGCAACTTTTGCTCTTACGCCTTCGTAAGCAGCCGTCGCTTCTTCCGAAAGCGTATGAACGCCGCGGTGAATGTTGGCGTTCATTGTTGAATAATATTCCGTGAGTGCATCCAAAACAGCCCCGGGTTTTTGCGTCGTGGAAGCATTGTCTAAATAGACCAGCGGTTTGCCGTTCACTTGGCGTTCGAAAATCGGAAAATCTTTTTTAATGTGCAGGGGATTCAGCATGGTCAAAAGAGGGAAGTGGCAAAGCTTTTATAATCGCTTTCGTAAGTCCTTCTCGGATCTCTTCATCTGGAATCAGCGCCAGCTGACTTTCAAAAAAACTGTTGATGAGCATCTGTTCGGCTTCTTTCGGTTCAATGCCGCGGCTGAGTAAATAAAACATCAGCTCGTCGTCAACCTTTCCGATTGTTGCCGCATGGCCGGCTTTGACGTCATCTGCTTCAATTTCCAGGGCCGGAATGGTGCGGGCCCGTGCATAATCCGAAAGCAGCAAAGTGTCGTGGGAAAGATAAGTGTCGGTCATTTGCGCAGGTTTGGTGATGATCAGATTTCCTCTGTAATCCACCGCCGAACGGTCGAACATTGCAGCGCGGATGCGGTACGAAGCTTTCGTATTCGTCGTTAAATGTCTGGAAATCGTTTCAAACTGGAAGGTTGATTTTCCCGTTCCCACAATTAAGCCGAGACACTGGAGTTCGCTGTTTCTTCCCGCAAACTCAAAAGTGATTTTTTGATTTCCTTCCCAGCCTTCTGTTGCAAATAGCACAAACGTCAGCCTCGAACCTTCCTGCAAAACCACTTTGCATTCTTCTGCAGCCGAAGCTACGCAAATCATATTCGTTTCTTTTGCAATTACCAGTTCGGAGCCAGAAACAATGGTTTCAGTTTTTCCCGTTTCCAGATTTTTCAGCAATAATTCACGCATGTTGCTCAAATTATGAATTAACCAACAGAGCCTTCCATTTCCATTTCAATCAGACGGTTCATTTCAATGGCATACTCCATCGGCAAAACTTTCACGATCGGTTCAATGAAACCGTTCACGATCATAGTTGATGCTTCCTGTTCACTCAATCCGCGCGATCGTAAATAAAACAACTGCTCTTCGCCGATTTTGCTCACCGTTGCTTCATGGGCAATGGACACGTCATCTTCCTGAATGTCGATCGTCGGATAGGTGTCGGAACGCGAATCTTCATCAAGCAAAAGCGCATCACACACCACACGCGATTTTACGCCTTTGGAACCCGGATATACGCGTACCAGCCCGCGGTAGGAAGTTCTTCCTCCTCCTTTTGAAATAGATTTTGAAGTAATGGTTGAAGAAGTGTTTGGAGCCATGTGCACAACCTTTGCTCCGGCATCCTGATGTTGGCCTTTGCCTGCGAAAGCAATGGACAAGACTTCTGCTTTTGCACCCGGTTCCATCAAAAACACCGCCGGATATTTCATCGTTAATTTTGATCCAAGGTTGCAGTCCAGCCAGAACATCGTGGCGTCCTGGAAAGCTTTTGCGCGTTTCGTAACTAAATTATAAACGTTGTTCGACCAGTTCTGGATCGTGGTGTATTGAACCCGCGCTCCTTTTTTCACGATGATTTCAACCACTGCTGAATGAAGCGAATCGCTGGAATACGTAGGGGCTGTGCATCCTTCAACATAGTGGACGGACGAACCTTCATCGGCAATAATCAGCGTTCTTTCAAATTGCCCCATGTTTTCCGCATTGATGCGGAAGTAAGCCTGCAATGGCAGTTCAATGTGAACGCCCTTTGGAATATAAATAAAAGATCCTCCGGACCAGACGGCGGAATTCAACGCCGCAAATTTATTATCTCCGGCGGGAATAACCGTTCCGAAATACTCCTTAAAATATTCCGGATATTTTTTAAGAGCTGCATCTGTTCCTTCAAAAATGACGCCTTTTTTCGAAAGACTTTCCTGCAGATTGTGATAAACCATTTCCGACTCGAACTGCGCTCCGGAACCGGCCAAAAATTGCCGTTCAGCCTGTGGAACTCCAAGGCGCTCAAACGTTTCTTTAATTTCATCGGGAACATCGTCCCAGCTGCGCGTCGGCCTGTCCGAAGGCTTAATATAGTAATGAATATTTCCAAAATCAATCCCGCTCAAGTCGCCGCCCCATGTCGGCATCGGCTTGGCGTTAAAAATATCCAGAGCTTTTAAACGAAGCTCCAGCATCCACGCAGGTTCGTCCTTTTGACGCGAAATCTCTTCAACGATTTCTCGGGTCAAACCTTTTGCCGATTTATAGATGGATTTCGTATCAACGTGAAAACCATACTGGTAATCGCTGAGTTTTTTGCTGAGATCTTCCTGAGTTTTGGTTGCCACGATCTTTTGAATTAAAAATTAATGTAATTATTTTTTGATCTCGCACGCCGGAGCAGTGGAGGCCTGTGCTTTTCCGGCATTCACAAACTGTTCGTAACCGCTCTTTTCAAGTTCCGTCACCAGTTCATTCCCTCCGGATTTTACGATTTTTCCGTTGACCATAATGTGCACGAACTGAGGCTTCAGGAGGTTCAAAATGCGCTGATAGTGAGTAATGAGCAGAACTCCCATGTTGGTGCTTTCAAAAACTTCTTGGATACCTGCGGCTACAATCTTTAATGCATCAATATCCAGTCCGGAATCGATCTCATCAAGCATGGCTATTTTTGGCTGGAGAGTAGCCATTTGAATAATCTCGGCGCGTTTTTTTTCGCCGCCCGAAAAACCTTCGTTCACGCTGCGTCCGATGAACTGCCGGTCCATCTTCACCACTTCAAACTGTTTCTGAACAATCGGCACAAACTGGGCCGGCCCGAAAGGTTTTGCTTCAGGATCATTGGCTTTTTGTACGGCATTAACCGCGTGTCTAAGGAAATTTCCAAAAGTAATGCCGGGAATTTCACGGGGATATTGGAAGGCAAGAAACAGACCAAGCTGAGCGCGTTTGTCCGGATCCAGATCAACAATATTCACTCCATTTAAAAGAGCTTCGCCCTCGGTGATGTCATATTTCGGATGTCCCATCAGGGCGTTGCAGAGAGTGCTTTTCCCGGAACCGTTCGGCCCCATGATGATATGCATTTCTCCTGCTTTGATTGTCAGTGAAAAATCTTTCAGAATTTCTTTGCCTTCGACTGCAACAGTCAAATTTTTGATTTCCAGCGTCACGTTTTTATGAAAAACTTTTGGCAAACCCTGCGCCTGGGGTGACTGAACAATTTTTTTGTGCGCGGTTTGATTTAAACGGCTTGTTTCCATGTTGGATGAAGTAAATGATTTAAAGTTGTTTGGCTGAAAATATTGATGATCGCCTGGTTCACAGTGCTCAGACCGTGTCTCATCGTACAGCGCGGCTGACGCTCACAGGTTGAGTGTATTTCACTCGCCAGGCAATGCATCACGGTCACCGGCCCTTCCAAAACTTCAACAATATCTTTCAGCGTAACCTCTGAGCTTGGTTTTGCCAAAACATAGCCGCCGTTTTTTCCGCGGTCCGCGCTGATGATTCCAGATTTTCTCAATTCAAAAGCCACTTTCTGCATAAAAAAGAAAGACATCTTGTTCTCTTCGGCAATGGTCCGCAAAGAGACGGGTTCGTCGTGTTTTTTCGATATCTGGATTCTTGCAAGTTCAATGAGCAAAAAGAGGCCGTAATCCAGTTTTTGTGAAAACTGCAGAAATCCCTGTTTTTGTTCGGTGCTTTTTGATCGAAGTCCTGAAATCATACTTCCGGAGTCTTAATTTGAAGTGGCCCTAATCTAAGCGAAAAGAATGCTTATGTCAATAAAAAAATCTTTCAAGCTATCTTAAATAAAATTCACGGGTAAATACATGGTAAAAAAGCCTAAAATATGCTAAAATATTGAGATATTGTTGAATTAAAACAAAAATATGAAATTTGTCTGGAAAGTCATGCCGAGAAACGAAGGGAACGCCGACAAAGAAAAACCGCCCCTTGGAGGCGGAGAAGCTGCTCAAGCCGCACCGGGCAGAGTCAAATTAAGCGAGATCGGCGCCGATTTGAAAGATTACGTAGAAGTCGCAGAAAAAACCGATCCTCAAAAAAAGAAAGAAATTTCAGATAAAGCGCAGCAATGGGACAAAACCGACAATGTTGATGAAATCCGCAGAGCAGGAATAACCGCAGCGGAAAACGAAAAAGACCCGCTGAAAAAGCATGAAATGCTTTCCGCGCTTTTTCTTGAACGTGACAAGAAAAATCAATCAAAAATGTCTTTCAAGGTGGATTTTAAAGGAAATAGTTTAGCTGAACGGAGAGTCGGAGCGGGTGATTTGCTTCCGCCGACCGCAAAAGCCGTCCGTGTTCAATACCAGGATGGGAGAGTCATTGAAAGAGCCGTCCGTGCTATAAATCCGGCAACAGGCCGCATCGGATATTACGATGAAAATCTTCTCAAACAAGGGGTTTACCAGTACGTTCCTGTCTTCAGCGGATCAACAGTTGATGTTTTGGAAACGCAAACAGCGGAAAGTTTTGAAGTGAAACGACGCCTGTTTGCCGAAAATATGGAAATCTATAATCCTCCGAAGCGGACAGCCAGTTTTGCGCCTGCAGGCGGGATGGGGTCCGGCATTATTAGCAGATCCATTGAGGCTGGAAATTACGGCAGCCCAAGATCTTCATTGTATAACAATCCTTCATTGCCTCCGCGCATCGACTTCAAAGCGCCGACTGCGGGATATATGGAAATTGAAGGTAAACAATACGAAGCCGTTGATAGAAATTTTTGGAGAGGCATCGGGGGAGAAAGGTACGTTCAAAACATTGATCCGGTCACGAATGAACCGATCACTTTTATGGGCGCGAAATTTGCGAGCGGCACGAATATTCTTGTTCTGCCGTATCTTAAAGAAGCTGAAGCGCGAATTCGCGCTGCGGGAATCAACTACAATTTCTATAATGCGCAGTCTTATAGCCGCCGAACCATTGAAGGCAGCGACAATTTAAGTTACCACTCCTGGGGCGCGGCTTTTGATTTGAACCCTGCTGATAACGGATTTAAAAGATCATGGGACAGTTTGGATCCTGAAAAACGTATACCGCCGCAAGTCATCCAGATCATGGAAAGTCTGGGGTTCAAATGGGGCGGGCGATGGACAGGAAGACCCGACCCGATGCATTTCGAATTTGCCATTAATCCGCTGACCTCGACAGCTCTTTTACAAAGTTCTGATGGGCAGAAATACAAAACAGCCATTTTAGACCGTACGAATCAGCCGAAAGAAATGGTTGCTGCAAATCCGAAGATGCAGCTTCAAGGGCCGGAATCAGGCGAGATGGATCCAAAATTAAATTCGGCAATCAGATCGAAACTTGAACCGTTTAGATCAATGATTACAGAAGCTTCACAAAAATACGGTGTGCCGGAAAATCTCATCATGGCAGTAATATGGCAAGAATCAGGCGGAAATCCATCCATCGCTTCCCATGCGGGCGCTGGAGGCCTGATGCAATTAATGCCTTTTATCCGGGATGAAAACGGCGCCCGTCCTCCGACATATCCTACAATCGCCAGAGGAAAAGGCTATAGTCTTGATTCACGGGACTGGAGAAACGATCCCGCCCAGGTGATTATGGCAGGAACGAAGATGCTCTCCGGCTTACTCAAAAAATATAACGGCAGCATCGTTCTTGCTCTTGCGGCTTATAACGCCGGTTCGGGCAGAGTTGACCGTGCCGGAGGAGTGCCGAACATTCCGGAAACGAAGCAGTATGTGGCAAGTATTCCAAGATTCTATAATTCCCTGAATGCCGAAGAAAAGAATCAGGGAAATGAACCAAATAAAGCTTTGGCTTAATTCAGGAAATTTTTGAAAAGCGTTGACGGCCCGGGTGAACGTGAAAGTTCATCCCGGGCCGTCTTGTAAGTTGCCGCGAACCTCTAGCGGCGTGCGACGCAGTTGGCCGTAGGCCTGAACGTGCGGGCGCGCTTCACCTTGGCGTTGCCGCGTCCACCGCGTCCCACGCGGCGGCTGCTGGAGGGACCCTTGTCCCTCCGGTCCTTGGGAATCGAGAGCTTGCCGATGGGCAGCTTCTTCTCCTTCTTCTGAACCGTCTGACGATTCTGAGACACGGCCTGAGAACGACGCAGAAGCTTCATCATCATGGGAGAACCTCCGGAGACACACGCGTTTACTGCGGTACAACGACCTAGGCTTCAAACTGACAACCTACCTACTACGCAGATTTCATGCGGAAAAGTGAGCAGAGCTCAATCAGAAAACGAGACCAGCCCGTTCTCCGCTTTTACTCACACAAGCTGCGGAATAGGTAATTATCAATGCAGGAAAAAGCTTGCAAATTATACTGAATAAAAATAATTTGTCAACCATTATGCCATCTTCAACCGATTGATGAGGAATAAAAGTCTCCCCGTAAATAATAAAAAATGATATAATAAAAAGATTCATAAAACTTTATGGAAAGCCGAAAAACACCAAATACACCGCTGGAAGAAATTGCTCAAAAATATGAGACAATTTTACGTGCCCGGATGGACAAGCTCAGGCAATGGGGAGCGACCAGTGAAGAAATAAAAGAAATTTACAAAGCAGCCCTGCAAAACCTCAGAGGGTTAGATGAAAAAAGCACACCGCAAGATAAAGCAGCAGCAATCGAAAAAGCGGTGGTTGATACTTTAGGACCTACAAAGTATGAAGTTTATACGACTCAGTCGCGTTTGAAAGAAAAAGTAAAATTCCGCATCAAAAACGTCATCGAATCAGACGATCAGGTATAATTAAAATTGAGTACGCAGTACATTAATAACAGTGGTGGGCCCGGGTGGGATTGAACCACCGACCAATCGGTTATGAGCCGACTGNNCTGCTCTAACCACTGAGCTACAGGCCCCTGTTTAAAGCAAAACTACCCACAGATTCTAATATACAAAGACTGAGCGGACAATAAGAAAGCCTTTGTTCTTCAATAATTCCAGAAACAAAAAACCCCGCGCGAGGCGGGGTTAAATTTCTTAAAAAAGTTTTCAATTACTTCATCGATGCAACTGAACGCGCCAACAATGATTTTTTGCGGGCTGCATTATTGCGATGAAGAATATTTTTTTTGCAGGCAGTGTCGATCACGGAATACGCTTCGTCCAAAAGTTTTTTGGCATCTTCAGGCTTGGTCTTGCTTAGGGTCAAAACTTTTTTCATATACGTTTTTACCTTGCTGCGGGTAGCTTGGTTGCGGTCGTAATGGCGTAAAGCCTGGCGGGCTTTCTTTTTTGCTGACTTGATAATTGGCATAGGGTTCTATTGAAAATAAGTGCTCAAAAGCTCAACAAATATATGGAAGCCCAAGCCCTTTGTCAACACTAAGTAAACACGTGACGCTTTTATTTCTATAGAGGTGGTGTATATAAATATGGAAATTAAAAAACAAACTTGACAAAATAAACAATAAACACTACGATAACGACCTTGTGAAAAAAGGAAATATGAAGAAAAGTGAAATTCTTGTAATGAAAAAGCGCTGAAATGATTATCGAGAGTGAAGGCCTCTTATAAAAAATTAATTTTTATTATTCCATATTCACCCTAAACATGTTGCACTTTGCTTCTCACTGGCTGAAGAAATCCATGACTGTCATGACCCTCGCGATCATGGTGGTTTCAACTTCGTCACAAGCGGTATCAGCTTTTACACTTACTCCTGGTTCTGGAGGAGTGACAACTGTTACCAACGCAAACAGTCCGAGCCCTTCGATTGTTGCGGCAATTTACAATCCGCCGAGCTCTAATCTGAGCAACGCAAAAGCAACTCCGCAAACTTTCAAACCGAACAACGGTGAACAGACCACCATTCATTTTGATTTGGCTGCACCTTCAACGGTATGGCTTGATATCATGCAAAACGGTGCAACGATCAACCGTCTTTATTTTAATGCCGGCAAACACATGCTTGGTGGCGGGTATGACACCAGCTGGAACGGTCTCGACGGCAGCGCAACACTTGTGCCTGACGGAACTTACCAGTTCCTTGTAACAGCAAAAGAAGATGGTACAGGTCAAACTTTCACTGCTCAGGACAACATTTATGTTACTTCAGTGGCAGCTGTGCAACCAGTAGTCATTACCCCAAGTGCTGCATCTCCAAACCCTTTCAATCCAACGAACGGCCAGACAACAAACGTAAATTATTCTATTAATGCACAGGCCAACCTGAATATTGATGTGCTTGATGGATCAACATCAATCGTTCAATTGTCTTCCTCTCCTTTAACGCTGAATGCTGGATCATATTCAGTAAGCTGGAATGGAAAACTTGCGAACGGAACGGTTGTCTCTCCAAAAACCTATTATATCCGCTTCAGCGGTTCAAACATTGCGACTCCGACTCCTTACGTAACGACGGTTCCTGTTACCGTAACATCGGGATCAACCACAGCTTCAGCCAATGTAACGTATGTTTATGCAGAAAATGCATCTTTCAATCCGAACACTTCAACCAACCGCATTCATTATGCAGTTGATAACAGCTCAACAGCTGTAGTAAAAATCCTCGACAACAACAATAACCCGGTAAGAACATTTGGAGCTTCAAGCGTGAACAGCGGTTTTGATTACTTCACAAACTGGGATGGCCGCAACGACAGTAACGCACTCGTCGCTGCAGGAAACTACTCAGCTCTCGTTCAATTAAGCAACAGCGGCGTTCAGGGTAACAGCAAACAGTCCGCTCAGTTTGCAGTAAATTTCGGAGGAACAACCAATAATGCTCCGGTCGTAACTTTTGTAGGTGTTAATCCTTCAAGTTTCAACCCTACAAGCAGTCAGACCACATTGATCAGTTATAACCTGGACAAACCGGCAACATCAGCCATGGTCCAGATTCTTGATGGCAGCAACATTGTCCGCCGCACGATTTCCAATACCGGCACATCCTCAACTTCAACCAACACTCTTACCTGGGACGGCCGCGATGATTCAAACAACATTC
>PLYH01000005.1:0-47210 GCA_003153355.1 Candidatus Peregrinibacteria bacterium | reverse complement strand
ATTCAAACAACATTCTTCCGGTTGCAAGCTATACGGTAAAAGTAAGCGCAACAAACTCTTTCGGAACCGGCACGAACACAGCATCTGTTTCAATCACCAACAATACAGTCGGTAACTGCAGCTCAAGCAACGGCACACCGACGCTCTCAAACGTTTATGCATCTCCTGCAACATTCAATCCTAACAACCAGACGACAACTGTTTCTTTCAGCGTTGATCGTGCTGCAACCATCACCGTACAGGTCCTCGGCACCAACAGCAGTTCTTTAATCAGAACTCTTGCCGACAATATTTGCCAGACAAACGGCACATCCGGTTCATACAACTGGGATGGCCGCGATGTGAACGGAAATATCGCTCCTGACGGCGGTTATACTGTTCGTGTGATTGCCAACAACGGCACAGGTTCCACCACTCAATACACCTACGTTAATGTGAACAGCAACGGTTCCAACAACTGCAACAACAATTCCAGCAATTGCAACAACAACGGTTCAATCATCCAGAATCTCTATGTTAATCCTGAAATTTTCAATCCGGCGAATGGAGAAACTTCAACCGTTTATTACAATTTGAACCAGACCGCTACAGTAACTACCCAGGTTCTCGACCAGAATAGCATTGTCATCCGTACGCTTGTTGACCACATTTCACGTTATTCCAACAACTACGCTTACACTACTCAGTACGGTTCATATAACTACGCTGATCTTTGGAACGGCCGCGACGTGAACAGCAACATTGTTCCGGACGGCAACTACCAATTTCGCGTAACGGCTATGGGTACAAACGGACTCAACGACACGCGTACCGCATATGTACAAGTAAGCACCAACGGTAACATCATCGGTTTCCCAAGCGGAAGCACTTGCGGCGGCTACATCGATGTAACGTCGAACAGCCAGTACTGTAAAGCGATCGAATACTTGAAAGGTTTGGGCGTATTCACCGGCTACAGTGACGGAACGTTCCGTCCTGACCAGCCGATCAACCGCGCAGAAACCGTAAAAGTTATCCTGCTTGCTTTGAGCATTCCTATCAGCAACAATTTTACTACGCTCTTCAACGATACAAATAGCAGCTCATGGTATGCAACATATTTGAGCACTGCAAAAATGCTCGGTATCATCAGAGGTTATCCGGATGGCACATTCCGCCCGGACCAAACCGTTAACCGTGTTGAGCTTCTTAAAGTATTCCTTGAATCTTCTGGCGTTAACATTCCGTACTGTAACTATGCTCCATACAGCGACACACCGGTCAACGCTGATACACGTTGGTATGTTGATTATGTTTGCTACGCCAAGACCAATGGTCTGATGCACGACGATGGAGCAGGACGCTTCAGCCCGGCAGCTCCAATGACCCGCGGTGACGTTGCTGATCTGTTCTACCAATTTGATAACAGCGGTCTTTATAACAAGGCCAACAATCCGTATTACAACGGAAACAACAACAACTGTACGTACGGCACAACGAACTGCAACAACAACTGCACGTACAACACCACGAACTGCAACAACAACTGCGCGTACAACACAGTAAACTGTAACAGCAACTGCACATACGGCACAGTGAACTGCAACAATAATTGCGCGTACAGCACGACAAATTGCAATAATAACTGCGCATACAACACAACGAACTGCAACAATAACTGCACATACAACACCTACAACTCAAACTGCGGTAACTGCATCATTAACAGCTACAACTGCAACAATAACAACTCCACAGGTTACCCAGTGGTAAGTTCAGTCAGTGTCAGTCCTTCAAGTTTCAATCCAAATTCCGGGCAATCAACGACCATCTACTACTCATTGAGTCAGACGGTAAATTCGGTTCAGGTGGAAATCATGGACAGCAACAACACCATCCGCCGCAACATCTACAATGCCGGAACTTTGAACGGTGCGAACAGCAGCGTTATCTGGAACGGCCGCGACGACAACAGCAACATTCTTCCTACCGGAACCTATACCGTAAAAGTACTTGCCACCAACAGCTACGGTCTCGGTCAGGGACAGGCCACGGTTTATGTGAACAGCAGCACCGGTTCAAGTTATGGAAACCCGGTTGTGAACTCTGTAGTTTCAAATCCATCAACCTTCAGTCCTGCGAGTGGTCAGTCAACCACCATCTATTATTCATTGGGCCAAAGTGCGACCAATGCGCAGGTCCAGATTATGGATTACAACAATACTGTCCGCCGCACCTTCTATAACACTGGAACTTCATCAGGAAACAACAGTGTTTCATGGAACGGCCGCGACGACTTCAACAACATCATCCCTGGCGGTACCTACACGATCAGAGTAACGGCTACCAACAGTTACGGAACGGGATCAAATACCGGTTCTGTAATTCTCTACTAAAAAACAATTCAGATATCTTCTTCATCATGGAAAACCCCGTCGAAAGGTGGGGTTTTTCTTTATATCCCGATGAGGGAATTTTGTTTTGCTCAAGAAATATGATAGAATAATAATACTATTTTAACAAAAATCAATATGGGCAATAAACGCGGAGGACTTATTTTCGGAGTCATCATGGGAACTTTGCTAGGAGTTTTATTTGCACCTAGAAAGGGCAAAGAACTGAGAAAGCAATTAAAAGAAGAGGTCCAAAAAGGCGGAATGGGAACAGAAACGCTCAAGAAAAATTTTTCCGAAATGGGGCATGACATGGCTTCAACGGCTGAAGAAGTTTACAACACACCTGAAGTCCAGAAACATGTGACAAAAGGAAAAAAGCACGTTGATAAATTTATGCGCGAAGCCGAAACGCACATGAACAATGCTGAACAGAAAGTAAAAGATCTCGGCGAAAAATATCTGGATATGGGCGATGAAAAAGTTCAGAAAGTTTCCGGAAAAATTCACCACGCTTCAAAAAAGATCCGTCAGAAAATTCAAACGATGCGCCAGAAATTCATGGGCGATGTGGGCTTTACTAAAAAACCTATCTCTCAGCCTTCAAAAAAATCTGCGAAAAATTCCAAAAGTAAAACTGCTCCTTCGACCAAACGGAGAACGAAGAAGATCAATATCAAAAAGCACCGCGATTAATGGATTTATTTCAGTGGGCGCAGTCGCCGCAGCTCGTGCATCATCGCGACTCGTTTGGCGATGAGTTCGGCAGTGCCGATGTCTTTGCGGTGAAAGACCGGGCCTTTGACGCTTCCGCACGTGCTTTCAGCCAGCTGCTCAGCTTCCACGATCGAATCGGCGATGCCAACGAATGCCACAGCCCTGGAAGAACTTAAGATCAATCCTTCATCGGTTTGATCAACGGAAGAGTAATACATTTTTACGCCCGGTGGCACTTTACCGATCTCAATTTTTTGTCCTTTGACGGCTTTATCAGGATAACCATCCGGCACAAGATATTTGCAGACGGTGGCTTTTTGAGCAAATTCAACCTTCAGCCGGTCAAGATCACCGTGAATAATAGCTTCGCAAACCTCAGCAAAATTGCTGTTGAGCAGCGGTAAAACGTTCATGGCCTCGGGATCGCCGAACCGGGCGTTATATTCAATCAAACGGACGCCGCTTGCCGTAGCGATGAACCCTCCGTACATGATGCCTTTAAATTCACAGCCTGTTTCTTTGAGCAAAGCCTGCGCAACGCGGTGGGTAATGGTCCTGGCCTCATCAAGATCAGAAGGTTTTAAAAACGGGAGCAGGTGATTGGCATCAGAATATGATCCCATGCCGCCGGTGTTCGGGCCTTTATCACCTTCAAAAGCCCGTTTGTGGTCCTGGACCACCGGCATTTCCACGGTGTGTTTGCCGTCGACAAAACTCATCAGGCTGAACTCCTGGCCCACCAGTTTTTCTTCAATCACCACACGCCCGGCCGCATGCAGGCATTCGCGCGCGTAGGCAAGACCCTCTTTATGTCCGGCCAGATGATCACCGGAAACTTTGACGCCTTTGCCGCCCATCAGTCCGTCGGCTTTGACCACAAAGTGTTCGCCCAACTCCGCGAAAAACTCTTTCATGCCTTCTTCATTCAAAAAAACTTTATAGTTGGGATTTCCCTGGATTTTATATTTATGAACCAGCTCGCGGGTGAAACCTTTGGAAGATTCCAGCCTTGCAACGGTTTTCAGCGGGGCAACGGAATGAATGCCGACCTCCAGAAGCACGTCCGCAAGCCCGCCGCCGATCGGATCATCCGGGCCGATAAAAGCAAAATCGGGCTTTACCTTTAAAGCGTACTCACGGATCTCATCGGAATTTTCCAAAGAACCGGTATGATAATCTTCCGCAAGCTCAAGAATGCCGGGATTTTTGGCTTTCCCGTAACAAAAAAGCTGAGCCCCGCTTCGTTTCAATGTCTCGCCGATAACATGTTCCCTCGCACCGTTCCCGATCAATAAAACTTTTTTCATAACCGGCCGTCGTTTAAAAAATACACCGATAGTGTAAGGAAACGGGCCGAATGAAACAAGTCAAAGCGCGTACTCAGGCTTTCATCAAAATTCCCACAAAAGAAACTTTTGACACAAATGTTTCGGTCATGTCTTTATCGCACGGCAAAACCGGAACACCATCAATAAGTTCTTTTACAATTTGAAACCGTTTTAGTGTGTTCCCGTCGCAAACAACTTTCCCCCCTTCTTTTGCTTTATCGTCAATTTGGGCAATCCTCATCAAAAGTTTTTCGCTTAATATGCCGATGCGCGTTTGGATAATATTCGTTTTATCTTCAAGGAGATAAGTGGCAAGGTGATGAGTTATTTGTTTTAAAAAAGCCATTACTGCAGAATTGATTTGTTCCACATCAAGATGTTTTTCCTTCCATTCAAAATTGACCGCATGCTCATAAATGCTGGAAAAATCCAGATCCATTTCCTTGAAAATACTTAGGCATTGATTAACGATCTCCTGGAATTTTTCCAGCGATAATTTTTCAATGACCGGCAATGGGTCGCCATTCTCATCGATATCCATTTCCGTTTCAGTAACTTCAATTTCTGGTCCTGGATCAGGTTC
Organism: Candidatus Peregrinibacteria bacterium; assembly: GCA_003153355.1. Classification (GTDB taxonomy): domain Bacteria; phylum Patescibacteriota; class Gracilibacteria; order UBA1369; family UBA1369; genus PALSA-1335. The sequence goes on along the minus strand of PLYH01000005.1, from coordinate 42,210 downwards.
TCCTATGACCCTGATTTCAGAAAAACCCATGCTTTGCCCTGACACGCTTTCTTTTTCTGAATGCATAGCTGAACCGGGAGGCAGCGATTCTCCGCCTGTATAGACTCTGGGAATCGGCGAAGGTTTTAAACTCTGATGTGCGCCGGTAATAACAGCAGCAACTTCCGAAACCGCCACCCCGCCTTCGGGCGGCAGAGAAGAAAGATTGTTCAATCGAAAAAGCCCTGGAATATCAACTCCTTCAGCCGGCTTGGTCGCCTTTTGGGAATCTGAAGAAGCCTTCCTTTGAGGAGGCGGTTCAGCCATCACCGGAGTGGGCCGGTCCGAATCGGCATGCTCCGGATCCAGGAGGTCATCAAAACGCGCCTCAACCAGATCTTCAATGCTCGGTTTTCCTTCGGAATTCCCTGGGGATTTTTCGGCTGCCATAAACTCAAATAAAGGTGGTTACTATACTGCTTTTTGCCCACTCTTGTAAAGCCCACTTCCAGCTAAAAATTACAGCTCGCGCCGCATTTTTGATGAAATCGGCTTATTTCCCTAAATAAAGCTCGCCGACCTGCTTATTCTGCAGCAAATCCTTGCCGGCTCCTTCCAGACGGTTGCGGCCAAGTTCCAAAACATATCCCCGGTCGGAATATTCCAGCGCAAGCGTGGCATTTTGTTCAACCATTAAAATGGCCGTTCCTGCAGCCTTGATTTGGCGGCACTTTTCAAAAACTTCCGTCACGATTTGCGGTGCCAGTCCGATGGAAGGTTCATCCAGCAGCAGCAGGCGAGGCTGAAGCATCAAAGCCCGGCCTAGCGAAACCATCTGCTGTTCTCCTCCCGAAAGAGTTTTGCTCAGCTGATGCCGCCGTTCGTAGAGTTTGGGGAATTTTTCATAAACTTCATGAAGATCTTTGCGCACAACTTTTTTGTCTTTGCGGATGAATGCGCCCATTTCCAGATTTTCCTCAACCGTCAGGGAAGGGAAGACGCTGCGTCCCTGAGGAACGAAACAGATCCCGCGTTCAATAATCTCTGAAGTAGGAAGCGCGGTCAGATTTTCTTCAAAATAGCGGATCGATCCATGCTCAATCTTCGTCATGCCGAAAATGCTTTTTAGGATGGTGGATTTTCCCGCGCCGTTCGGTCCGATGATCGTAACGATTTCTCCTTCACGGATGGTAACGTTCACATCGTGGAGGATATTCGGTCCGCCATAGCCTGCAGTAAGATTTTTGATCGTAAGCATAGTTTGAAAATTATTCCTCGCGTTTTTTTCCGAGGTAAGCCTCCAGCACGCGTGGGTTATTTTGAATCTCTTCGGGGCTGCCGATCGCCAGCTCTTTACCGAAGTTCATGACAATAATTTTGTGGGCGATCGACATCAGGAAAGGCATATTGTGTTCAACGATCAGCAAAGTTTTCCCCTGCTGATGAAGTTTTAAAATAAGCTGTTTGATCGTATTCAAAAGCGTGGGATTCACGCCGGCCGCGGGTTCATCCAGCAGAAAAATATCCGCGTCAGTGGCCATGCACCGTGCAATTTCCAGAAGTTTTTGCTGTCCGTACGAAAGGTCGCCGGCCCGAAGATGAGCTTTGTCAGCGATCCCGACGGTCTCCATATATTCCATGGCACGTTTTTCAAGATCGCGGTTTTTCTTTTTGAGAGGCACGAATGCCTGATAAAGTTTTGACGGATGGCCTTTGAATGCTACAACGATATTTTCAAGAGCGGTAAGTTCAGGAAAAACGCGGATTGCCTGGAACGTCCGCGAAAGCCCCAGCCGTGCACGTTTGTACGTCGGCCAGCCGGTGACATTCTGGTTTTTGATGAGGACATGGCCTTCATCAGGCGTCAGCAATCCGTTGATAAGATCGAACATCGTAGTTTTTCCCGCGCCGTTTGGACCGATGAGCCCGGTGATGCTGTTTTCTTCAACACTAAAGCTGCAATGGTCGATCGCATGGATCCCTCCAAAAGATTTATGCAAATTTTGAACTTGAAGAACGTTCATAGGTTAGCGTTGGTAAACTTTCATCTTTTTTCCCATCAGGCCGTCGGGTTTATAGAGCATCACAAAAATCAGAAGAAGCGCGTAAATCATGGTGCGGACCGGACCGACCGCATTGGGAGTCAAAGGAATAAAGCGCGTTAATTCCTGAATGGTCAGAAGGACAAACGCACCCACTATGCCTCCCCAGAACGACCCGGCACCTCCCACCATCAGTGCCGCCAAAAAGAAAATCAGCTGCTCAACCTGGAACCCGGTCGGGCTGATGTATTGAAAATAAGAAGCGCTCAGTGCGCTGATGATACCGACAAAAAATGAACTTAAAACAAAAGCCTGCAATTTATAAGCATAAGTGTTTTTTCCTAATGCTTTGGCCGCAATTTCATCTTCGCGGATCGTTTCCAGGATTTTTCCGAAAGGAGACTTGAGAATGCGGTAAAGCAAAAATCCCACCACCAGACTGACCGCAAGAGTTAACACAAAGTACATCGCCGGGCCGCTGAAACTGATCCCGAACAATGTAGGCCTTAAGATGCCGGGAATGCCCAAAGGACCGCGGGTCAGATCCGTTAAATTCAAGAGCAGCGAATAAACGATGTACATCAGCCCCAGTGACGCGATCCCAAAATAATGGCTTTTTAAACGCAAAGTCGGCAGCCCCAGCAACAAGCCCGCGGCCCCCGCGAATATTCCTCCGCCCAGCATAGCCACAAAAAAAGGAAAACCGTGAACCGCCATCAAGGCATAAGCGTACGACCCAACGGCCCAAATGCCCACAAGGCCTAAATGCAAATATCCGATGTAGCCGATGATCACATTCAAACAGAGCGTGATCATGCTCATAATAATGATCAGCGTCAGGAGATTGAGAATGTAATCGGTCATAAGAAATTATTTACGGACTTCGGCTTCTGCGTTTGCACCCAGCAGGCCGTTCGGTTTTACGATGAGCATGAGAATTAAAATCGCGAACACGATGGCTTCACGGAAACTCGGCGGGATCGGCGTAAAGGCAATAATGAAATTCTCGCTGAATCCGATGATCAGCGCACCAAGAAGGGCTCCATAAACATTGCCGACACCTCCCAAAATCAATGCGGCAAAAGCATGGACGTTCAGGGCCAGTCCCATGGTCGGTGTCAGATTTTGTTCACCGCCGATGAGCATGCCGCCGATCGCCGCCAATGCAGACCCAAGCCCGAAAATAATGGAAATGGTCCGGTCAACGTTGATGCCCATAATTGCGGCGACCTCTTTGTTGTCCGCAACCGCCCTCAAAGATTTTCCGGTTTTTGAGAATTTTAGGAACAGTGCCAAAGCAATCAGCAAAACAAAAGCCACTGCAATAAGCAAAATTTGGTGATCGGTGATGACAAGATTGCCGTTAAAAAATTCAAAAGTCTGCGCCGGTTGATCACCAGTCTGAAGATACGACGTCACGCCTCCGCCGAAAATCAAAATCACCACGGCCTGCAACAAGGCACTCACTCCGATGGAAATGACCAGCGGTTTAAAAGGATGACTTTTCCGGACTTTTTTGAAGATCAGTTTTTCCAGAACAATACCCAGTATCGCCACCGCAACAAACGAGAGAATAAACGCCAGCCAAAAAGGAAATTTAAAATTCACCAAAAAGGCCAGAAGCAGATACGCCCCGACCATCGCCATTTCCCCGTGAGCAAAATTGATGAACTCCAGAATTCCAAAAACCAGCGTCAGCCCGACCGCGATGAGCGTATAAATAGCCGACGCAATGAGTGAATACCAGATCACTTGCGGAAGAATTTCAAGCATACGCGTTCAGGCTAAATGTCGTCATGTTCATCAGCAAAAAGACCTTCCTATTATTGCTTAGGAAGGTCTTTGTTGGAAAGGCCTTTTTCAGTGTGCGGACCATCAGCCCGGATTCAATTTATTTCGTTGGGTAAGCTACAACTTTACCGTTCTTTACGATTTCAAGAGAATGGCCGGCTTTCGGGTCGCCGTTCTCGTCAAAGGTCAAAGTCCCGGCAAGACCTTTGCGTCCGTTAATGGCTGCAAGATAGCCTTTAAGAGCATCGGCATTGTTGCCCACTTTAGCCAACGCCTCTTTAATAATATACACAGCGTCATAGCAGGTGCTGGCGTAAGTACCATATGGAAGATCTTTTCCCGTCTCTTTCTTAAATTGAGCCACCAGTTTCTGGAAAGCAGGATTGGTTTTATCATAAGTAAATTCAGCGACAACCATGCCTTCAACCAGTTTGGAATATTTGCTGATCAGATCCTGATACCCTGCAACAACGTCATTGCCCATCAGTTTTACATTCCAGTCCATCTCCTGGAGTTGTTTGAAAATAAGATCGGCTTTTGCCGGAGTTTGCGGATCAACCATTAAAGCGTCGACGCTGTCGGATTTGAGTTTGAGCAGTGAAGTCCGGAAATCCGTATCGTCCGGAAGATAAGTTTCAACCACGACGGTTCCACCAAGCTGCTGGAACTGATCCTGGAAAACTTTTTGAATGCCGAGGGTATAGTCGTTCTGTTCAGCAAGAATGCCTATTTTTTTGAATCCTTGTTTTTGAGCTCCCTGAGCCAATACTTTGCCCTGAGTCGCATCTGAAGGATAGTTGCGGAAAATATAGTCGCCGGCATTCGTAATGTCAGGACTCGAAGAAGCAGGAGAGAGAACGACCACATGTGCAGCTTCGGCAATCGGAGCGATTGCGAGCGTCTCGCTGCTGCAGAATCCGCCGTAAATAATTTGAACTTTATCAACATTGATCAGTTTGTTTGCGGCATCGGCGGCATCGTTACCGTTACATTTGCCGTCCTCCCAGATGAATTCCAGTTTCTTGCCGTTTACTCCGCCTGCCGCATTAATTTCATCCAAAGCGATCTGGGCAACTTTTTGCATCGGTTCACCGTACGCCGCGCCGTCTCCGGTCAGCGGAAGAATCGCGCCCACTTTGATTGAATTATCATCGCTCATCTGAGTCATGGCCTGGGTGCCTGAACTGGTTTGCTGGGTTCCGGAATCAGAGCTTTGATCATCTGCGCATGCACTCAAAGATGCAGCCAAAATAAGACCGAGGGCGGCGATCCCAAGACCTTTGGTAAATTTCTTAACCATATAAAATAAGGATAAGGAGATAACAAAAAAGAAGTCATCAGACTTCTTTGGAAAGATATAGTATAAAAGGACTTTCCGTCAAACTTTCTTTGAGAGTTCTTCGTTATGATCTTTGATTCCTGCAGCCAATATTTTGAGCTCTTCAATAATCCATGGCGTTTCGAAAATATCCCGGGCGCTTGCCAATGCTGCATGATTAAGATCTTTACTGATAAATACAAAAGGAGGTGCCCCGGATTTTTTACCTTCCAGAACTTCAATATTATATAAAATAAGATCAATCATTTGGCACAAAAGCGTATAGTATTCAAATACCGTTTTGGGCCGGAATTTTTCTTTGATGGAATCAACAGGAATGGAACAAAGAATTGCCCGGTCACTGAATTCAATGACCCTTGCATCTTCAAGGATCAGGTTCAGGAAAGTGGTATCGCAAAACTCATCTTTCCCGTCAGCGATACTCTGAACAGAAGAAGCATTTTCATTATGCTTTCCTAAAATCCGGTCAACGGTCGGACTCCATATTCCTGGTGAGCCGACGACAGTCGGTTCTTCTTTTTTAAGAACAGTTCCGCTTTTGACCTCTGAACCTTCTTCAGTTGTTATGTCACCATTTTCCCTCGGAAATTCGGATTCAGGATTAGCCATAAGAGACCACCTTTTTAAGAATGGTATAGAAAAATAGCATAAAACCATGAAACCGTCAAATGCAATGAGCTAAAACACCTAAAAGCAGCTAAATTTAGCCTATTTTAGTGTCTTCAAGGTCTTTAAAATCCAATACTAAAGGGACTTTATCGTCCATAAGCTCTCCGGCGTTGTTCATAATCTCATCAACGCTCTGTTCAGGCTTCAATGGAGCCTTTTTAGCCTTGCCTGGAACCTCAAAAGCCACGATCGAAACCGGATAATCTTCAAGCTTATCGTCTTTCTGGCGTTTCATGACCATTTTCGTAAGATCAGCCAAAATATCACCGAGTTTTTGACCTTTTTTAAGCCGTTCCGCGATCATTTTTCCCACCGTGCCGTCCTGGAAATATTCTTCTCCGCCGAAAGATTTCATGAAATCCGAAGTCGCTACCACAACAATTTCACCAGGCGCCGCGGTGAGACCAGTCAAAAGAGGCTTAAAATATTCGGAACTCAATCCTGCCGACATTGTCAGGATTTTTTTTATCTCTTCAACTGGAGCTCCGCTGTTTTTTGACCACTTCTCAAGAAGTTCGTTTCTTGTTTTCATGGGAAGTTTTGCGTTCTGCAATTCGCCGGTTACGGTAGACGGTGTAGTTTGCTCAACTTTTTCAGTTCCAGTATCAACCACAAAACAGTGAACATCACCCGCGCTGAGGACTTCAACACTGTAAAGCGGGCTTCCAGGATCGCCCTTATGAATCGTAGCTCCCAACATCGCCAAGCGCTGCTTAGGAATATCCAGTTCCTTTTTTACGGAATTGACCATATCATTGGCCCGTTCAAAAACCTCGGGAAGATGGATCTGATCCATGCTGTTAAGATCATACCCTGCAGAAACACTCGCAGTATTGGCAAGCGCCGCTGATTCAGGACCTTCGCTGACGCCATGCGTCATAATAACATGGAGTCCCTCCCCGTCTTTCGTTTTTGCAATCACGAAACCGTCGCGGTTTTCAGGAAATTCACCGTTTTTTTTCTGAAGACCCGGTGAGGTAAACCCATAAACGTCCTGACCTTTAAAATGTGTTTTCATACCCACAGGTTTTTTGCCGCCGCTTTCAACAATAACCAGAGAAGGTTTTTCAAGTTGTTCATCAAGAATATCTTTTCCGGGTTTCGTCAGAAGATCACCGGCATCAAGTTCAAGCGGCCTCATGATTTCCATAACACGTGCCTTTGTGGATTCAAGCGATTCATCGAGAAAATTCCCGATTCTTTTTCCTTTTGCTTCAGCCTCTTCTCTGGAACGCGGAGCAGCACCATGTTCATAGGTAAACCCTTCTTCATCAGTTTCAGTGACATGAGTTCTCTCAATGCCTTCAGGAATTTTTTTGACTTGAGTTTTCGTCCGTTCAATTTGAGTATTCCGTTTTGCAATCTCCCTTACGGTTTCGTCTTCTTTTTCTTCAAAATCTTTAAGATATTTTTTTGCTGCTGCTTCTCCCTTTTCCTCTGCAAGTTTTTTTGCATATGCTGATGCCCCCTTTTTTCGATCAAAATAACCGTTCCCTTTGCGGATTCTGTCAAAAAAAGCTTTCCGGGCTTCATTAGCTTTTTGAACGTAAGGAATTGAAGTGTATACGCCTGTTTCTTCCTCCTTACCTATTTTATATTCAGCTTCAGGCTGTTGTTCTTGTTTTTTACGCTCCAAATCATCGTCTGGGCCTGGTTGTAATTTTGGTGCTGTGTTCATAGAATCCAAAATAAATAATTCTTATTATTATAACAAAAAACTTACAGATTAGCAAATATATGTTTTGCATAAGATTAAAACTCTGCAAACCATAAAATATTACACACAGAAAAAACACCCACCGATCAGCGGGTGTAAAAGGCATGAATCAAATAAGCCTAAATCAGCGTAAGTTGGTCATCTTTGATGCCGTCGGCTCCAAATTCAGAATCAATCTCATGAACGGTTCCTCTTGAAGCTTCGGCTTTAGCCAAAAGCTCCTTGGTCACCTCTGGAGTCGGATATTTCCCGCTCATGCAAGCGTAACAGAAATTGGTGATTTTAGGATTTCCTTCTTTTGCCGAATCGATCAGATCATCGATTTCCTGATAAAAAAGTTTATCGGCGCCGATAACTTTGCAGATCTCATCGACATTTAATTCATGGGCGACAAACTCCTTTTTTGACGGCATGTCGACGCCATAAACACACGGACTGATAATCGGGGGAGCGGCCGAAGCAAAATAAACTTTATTGGCTCCTGCTTCCCTGATCATTTCGATAATTTTTTTGGAGGTGTTGCCGCGGACAATCGAATCATCAACCAGGAGAATATTTCTTCCTTCAATCTCAAGCTTAATCGGGTTCAGTTTGTAGTGAATGGATTTTTGGCGGATGGCCTGCCCGGGCATAATAAACGTCCGGCCGATATAGCGGTTTTTCACAAGACCTTCACGGTATTTGATGCCGAGTTCCTGGGCTAAAGCAAGAGCAGAACTGCGCGCCGAATCCGGCACCGGAACCACGACGTCGATTTTCAGTTTGGCATCTTTGATTTTTTGCGCGAGTTTTACCCCCATACGAAGTCTGGTTTTATAGACACTCACTCCATCCTGCATCGAATCGGGACGGGCGATATAAACATGTTCAAAAATACAAGGAGCCCAGTGTTTCTTAGTCACCTGCTTCCGGTGAACCTCGCGCTTCGTATCAATAAAAACCACTTCGCCCGGCTGAACGTCAGAAACCAGATCATATCCGAGTGTATCCAAAGTCACGCTTTCTGAAGCAAAAATATATTCAGGAAGAATCTCCGTCTTGCGCATCCCGAAAGAGAGGGGACGAATCCCGTAAGGATCGCGGAAAGCCATCAGTCCGTATCCAGCAATGATCGCAATGACCGAATAACTTCCTTTCAGGCGTTTGAAAACCGTATCCATTGCTTCAAAAATAACTTCTGGAGTAATCGAAAAAGTTTTAACCTGCTTACTTCGAAGCGTGTCGCGAATGGCTTGGGCAACAACATTTAATAAAAGTTCAGAGTCCGATTTCGTGTTCAGATAGCGCAGATCAATTTTCAAAACTTCGGATTTCAATTGTTCATAATTGGTAAGATTGCCATTGTGAATGAGCGCGATGCCGAAAGGGGAGTTTACGAAAAACGGCTGGGCTTCGGCTGCATCGTAACTTCCTGCAGTCGGATAACGCACATGGCCGATGCCCATATTTCCGCGCAAGCGCACCATATTTTTGGTATGAAAAACATCACGAGCCAGGCCGTTACCTTTCTTCAGATGGAAATGATCTTCATAAGTCATGATACCCGCTGAATCCTGTCCGCGGTGCTGGAGTACGGTCAACCCGTCAAAGATTTCCTGAGAAACCTGTTTGTTACCCATAATGCCTAAAATTCCGCACATAATCTAAAAATTAAGAATCAAAATTCGGGTTTTGCTTCAGGACGGCATGAACAAGATTTTCCATCAGGCAAGCCACTGTCATGGGGCCGCATCCGCCCGGAACAGGAGTAATGAACTTCGTTTTTGGAGCAACGTCATCAAAATCAACATCGCCCACAATTTTTCCTGCTTCATTGCGGTTGATGCCGACATCAACGACAATTGCGCCTTCTTTTACCATTTCTTTGGTGATGAGTTTTGCCTTTCCCACAGCTACAATTAACAAATCCGCTCTTTTTGTATGAAAAGCAAGATCCTTCGTTTTGCTGTTGCAAATGGTTACTGTAGCGCCGCGGTTTTGGAGCATGATGGCCAGAGGCTTACCGACCGTATTGCTGGCACCCACAAGCGTCACTTCAATACCTCGAACACCGATTTCATAGTGCTCAAGTAAACGGATAACACCCAGCGGCGTGCACGGCGCAAGATCTTCAAACTCGGTGCTCAAAAACATTTTTCCAAGATTATAAGCGGTAAATCCATCGACATCCTTTTTCGGATCCACGGCCTTCAAAACTTTTGGGGTTTCCACATGCTTTGGCAGAGGCAGTTGTACGATAAATCCATGAACTTTCGGATCATTATTTAATTTTTGGACAAGTTCAACCATGCTGTCGGTATCTACATCGCCCGGTTGAAGATGGATGATTTCGGAAACAATGCCAGTCTGTTCGGAAGCTTTGCGTTTTTGTTTAATGTAAGACAAAGAAGCGGGGTCTTCTCCCACTAAAACAATGACAAGTTTAGGAGAAATACCCTTCTCTTTTAAGGCCGCAACTTTCCCTTGGAGTTTTTGGTAAAGTTCCGAAGCGACCTTTTTCCCATCCAGAAGCTGCATGGAGAAATAAAAAGTGAAAAGCTCCCAATAATTTCTGAAAGCGGTGACATGCTAGCATTACCTTCAACGAATTTCAAGAAAACTCACTGCTGATCAAGAAATTTTTTAACGGTACGCCAAAGGAGATCCGCTGTGTCAGGAATATTTTGCTGAATTTCCAGAAGATGCCATTTATATCGCTCAGCTAGTTGAATAAAAATTTTGCTCACGGAAATAAGGAGATCTTGGTTTTGCTCGTGAATATGCTTTTTTTCACTGGCTCTTGCATCGCGGTGACCTGTCATAAGCATTGAGAAATCCTCCTTTAATAAATCCTTGTTGAGGTTTTCCATAAACTCTAAAGTAAGCCCTTTCGCCATGCCCCAGGCAATGCCGGTCCCGGTGTAATCTTCAGCTACGACAATTTTGCCCTCTTCAAGATATTTTTTAAGCTGCAACTCAAAATCTTTACGGTTTTGGGTAAAAAGCGTCTGAAGATCTTCTTCTGAAACATGCTGTCCTCCTTCTCCTCTCACGATGGAATTCAGTTTTGTGCCTGTTGGCTCAAGATCGTAAATGGGATACTTCAAACTTACCACTTCGAATCCCTCCCTCTGAATTCGCTCGCAAAGAATTCTTCGATGAGTAGATTTTCCAATATTATTTACGCCGTAAATGGTTATAAATAAGCCCTTTTTCATGTATAAGAATTTTATACAAGAATAATAATTTTATTCTTTAATTCGCGTGACCGCCTGTACTGCCGAATCCCCCCCGGCTGGGTTTGTTCATGGTTTCCGTTTCTTCCCATTCAAATTTATCGATATGAACAAAAACTCCCTGGGCAATTTTTTCTCCGCGCTGGATCACCACTTCTTCATCTAAAAAATTGTAAACCTGAATTTTAATCTCATCTGTAGGGCCGCAATAATCATGATCAATAATGCCGATGCCGTGCGGAGTCAGAAGCCCTTTCTTTTTCGGAGTGGAGCTCCGTGAAGCTACTACCAGCATATAGTTTGCAGGAACCTCTACGATAATATTTCCTGGAATCAGCCCGATGGATTTGGAAGCGATCGTGACATCTTCACGCGCCAAAATATCAAAACCCACCGACCCAGCCGTTTCATAGACCGGAAGCGGCAAATCCTTATCAATGCGTTTGATGTGAACCTTCATAGGCTTGCAAAAAATCTTCATCACCTTAGCGTACAATCCATAAATTTTCCACGCGATTTTATTGGTGACTCGGCGCTCTCATGATAAAATTCATTGCAGTTACTTCTTTCAATTCATGAATAAAAAAGTTCTTCAAAAATATCTGCCGTTATTTATAGCAGGAGGCATCGCATTGGCGGCTGCCATTTATTATTTAGCCAGCGGACACAGCAGTCTGGATAATAACATCAGGGAACTTGAGAAATCATCGACGGTTGAAAAGGTCCAGACAGCCGGCGACAACACAATCCTGGTAAACTGTAAGAACGGAGAAAGTTACGAAATTGTTTATCAGCCGGGTCAGAATGACTATCAGAACCTGGTTTATGACAAATGCGGACAGGAAGGGGAGATCACGGCCTCTCAACAGGTTCAATAATACAAAAAAAGAGCCCTTATTATTTGGGGCTCTTTTAAAATTGTTTTACTAAATTATTTCAACGCAGCCATAGTATCGGCCAAGTCCAGAGTAATGCCCGGGCCCATCGAGTTCGCAACGCTGATATTTTTAATATAAGTCCCTTTAACTCCTGCAGGTTTATTGTCGCTGACGGCTTTTACAAACGCGATCAGGTTTTCTTTAAGATTTTGTTCGCTAAACGAAGCTTTTCCGAAAATTTGGTGAATCTGGCCTTGTTTGTCGGTGCGGTATTCAACTTTACCTTTCTTGATTTCACCGATGGTTTTGCCGATTTCAGCTGTTACCGTGCCGGCTTTAGGGTTTGGCATAAGACCTTTGGTACCCAGAATCTTGGCAATCTTTCCGAGATTTTTCATGGCATCCGGACTTGCTACTGCCACATCAAAATCCATATAACCTTTGGCGATTTCATCGATCAAATCTTCCATGCCGGCTTTTTCCGCGCCGGCTGTCTTTGCTTCTTTGGCTTTGTCTTCATTCACGAACGCGATCACGCGAACGTTTTTGCCTGTGCCGTGAGGAAGTGGAACCGTTGAACGGACCATCTGTTCCGCGTGCGTCGGATCAACTCCAAGGCGCATATGCACTTCGCAGCTTGGGTCAAACTTCGTCGTCGAAGTTTTCTTTAAAAGAGCAACCGCTTCGTCAAGAGTATAAGCAGTTTTGCCTTCAGTCAGCTTTGCAGCTGCCGTATATTTTTTGCCGTGTGACATAAAAATTGTTTTGCGTGGTGATAACGGCCTTCGGGGCCTCCCACTATGATAAAAATAGAATTAAGCTTCGTGTTCGTCTTCGCGTCTCCTGTAATCTTTTTGGATAATACCCCAGTGAAAGAGCCAGATTGGAAGACCTATGACAATTTGTGCGATTGCTGTAGAAAGATCCCTGAAAAAATTGGAATCATTCATTTTTTTATCCTGTTCAGCCTGTACCACCCTGCAGTCAGCTATTTGCTGAGTCGTAGGATAAATCAAGTTTTTTCCGGTAGGATCATTTTTGTCGGGATAAGTTTGTGAACATTGATCCTGATAGCCGGGATAAACAGGCTGGGAATAACCCGATGAATCAACGTTGAAGACATAATGTTGAAGCACCCCGTTAATAATACCGACCGAACCGATAATAAACGTTATCAAACCAATGAGCGCCACCAGATAAAGATAGACGTTACGGATAACACGCATGGCTCCGCCTTTACTTTTTGAGTGAGGTTTTTGGTCTGGCATTGAGTTGTTGTTGTAAGGAAAATAATCGGATTATTCTTCAACTTTAACACCCATGTTGCGTGCAGTGCCGGCAATCGTACGCATGGCAGCTTCAACATCATGACAGTTCAGATCAGGCATTTTCTTTTCGGCAATTTCACGGAGCTGAGCTTTTGTGAGAGTACCGATTTTGTTCTTGTTTGGTTCGCCGGAGCCTTTTGTCTGTCCAAGAGCCTTCAAAATAAGAATCGAAGCCGGAGGCGTCTTCATGATGAAAGTGAAACTCTTGTCCTTGTAGACGGAAATTTCCACAGGAACGATCGTGTCGCCCATCGGCTTGGTCGCAGTGTTGAATTTGTTGCAGAAGTCAGGAATATTCAAACCATGCTGACCGAGCGCCGGACCGATTGGAGGTGCTGGATTGGCTTTTCCCGCAGGGATTTGAAGTTTGATGACTGTAAGGAGTTCTTTTGCCATAACCTAAAAATAAAATGTAAATGTGAAGCTGCGTAACAGATTTCGCCAAGCAACTCTACTAATTTTTCAGCTTAAGCGCAAGAGAATTTGCCTTTTGGAAGCTATAAAAGACCGATGAGTCTCGTCATGGCACCCTGAAGTGCTTTGTCGTAGTTGAAAGCAAACACCTTTGATCCCTTTTTGAAGACCAGAAACACCTTCTCGGGATATTCAAAATAGTTTACATAGAATGAACCGTCTCCGGTGCTGTTGGTTTCATTCAAAATAACGCCGACTTCGGCCGAACTTTTTTGTTTGATCAGGTCGTAAACTTCCTGAGCCGATTGAGCTGAACTTGGATCAAACTCATAAAAACTTGCGACTTTTGCAACGCCGCTTTTCATCAGATGCGATTCAAACGTCGGAATAAAATTTAAATCCGCAAAAGCAATCGTCCCGAAAAGTTTTCCATTATAAGAAGCTGCCTGAAGCGTATAGTCCTGAAATCCCGCTTTTTGTAAAAGAGATGTTGAAAGAGAACCGGACGAAACCTGCTGATTCTGCGAAGAAGTTGCCGGTGCCTGTTGTGAAGACGCCGGTGCTTGCTGCGCCTGAAAAACATTCGCAGCACCTTCAATGCTGTAAGGCGTTCGCAAATATTCATTCACCATAATTTCTGCCACGATCACCACGATAATCGCTGAGACAAAAAGTGTGAATAAAGTAAATTTGTTCATGCCCTAAACCAAAAGTGCTAACAAATGAACAAAAAATCACCGCAAAACATAAAACTGCTTACCGCTATTTCTTTTTCACCTGGGTAAAGTCGAGTTCAACCGGGGTTTCACGGCCGAAAATCGTAATGAGAACTTTGATTTTACCTTTCTCTTCATCAACTTTGTTGACGACACCGTCGTAATTCACGAATGGACCGTCCAAAATCACCACATGGTCGCCGACAGCAAAATCGATCTTGAATTTCGGTTCGGATTCGCCCATATGTTTTTTGACGAGCATGAACTCTTCAGGGGAAACCGGAACCGGAGTCGTTCCTGCTCCGACGAATCCCGTCACATTCGGCGTGTTGCGCACAACATACCAGGAGTCATCGGTAACGATCATATCAACCAAAACATAGCCGGGGAAAATACGTTTTTTCTCGGTTTTCGGTTCGCCTTTTTTAATCACGATCTGTGTCTCTTTCGGAACAACCACGTCAAAAATCAGATCCTGCATTCCCAGGGATTCTACACGTTGAAGCAGAGCTTCCCGAACCGCATCCTCATACCCAGAATAGGTGTGGACAACATACCAATGGCGGCCTGTACCGGGTGCTTGTTTTGGCATAAAACAATAAAATTAAGAAAGATTATTTTTGTTGGGTTGATCCGTTTGGAGTCGAAGTGCTCGAATCTGTGACCGTCGTTTCTGCTGGAATTTTCAATTTGGAAAGATCAACTTTTGAAGTCGGCTCGCCGGTGGCAACCTGACCTGCGACAGGAGTGGTAGTTGATACAGGCGCGATTTTTCCTGAAAGATCAACGAGATAAACGTAGCCTGTATTGAAAGCCAGATCCAAAGCTCCAACAAGGATAGAGAAAACGATACAAAAACCGATCACGATGAACGTGAGCCTGATCGCCTGATTTCTGGTCGGCCAGGTTACTTTCTTAAGCTCTTCGTAACTTTCCTGGAAGTAGTTGATAATCGGATTTTTCTTGGATGCTGGTTTTAATTCTGACATGTGAACAAAAAGAAAAAAGTGTGCAGTTAAAAAGCCCCCGAAACGAAAAGAAATATACCTCGCTTCTGCGTTTATAGCAAGAAAATTTTCGCGGAAAAAACACATTGCTCATGCACACATGAAGGTCCTTTGCAAAAAACGCCCTTTTCTGCTATAATAAAAAGATATTTTTAGCTCTAGGTTGCGCTTATGAAAACCCTCAAACAATTTTTGGTTGCCCTGGCCCTCATGATGACGGTGCTCGTGAGTGTTTCCGGACCGGTTTTGATCGTCAATGCGGATCCTGCTCCGACTCCGAATGCGACAAGCACTACGAACCTCTTGCCGCTGGGCGATACGGGAACCACGAATCCTTACGCCAGTCTTCCTACGACGACAGGCACCACCGCCGACCAACGTTTTTACAATTTGGTCGTGGCCGTGGTGTTGAACGTACGTTACATCATCGGCGCGGTTGCAGTCGGACTTCTGGTCTACTCCGGCGTGAGAATGGTCATCGCTCAGGGAAACGAAGAGGTCTATACGACTCAAAAAAGAAATATTATTTATGCCATCATCGGTTTGGCTGTCGTTGGATTTTCAGGAGATGTCGTGAGAATTTTCAGCGTGTACTGCCCGTCTACGGGAAAAGATTTGAACAACATGCCATGTACGCCCGGTGGCTTTTTAAACAATCCAAATGCCATTATCCGTTCCGCGACGCTTTTTAATCAGCGTACGCAATTCATCATCACTTTCATCCAGTACATTATCGGAAGTATCGCGGTGTTCATGGTGATCCGGAGTGGTTTACGTTTGATTACTTCGAACGGAAACGAAGAAAAACTTGCTGAAGACAAAAAATCACTTTTTTACGGAATCCTTGGTTTGCTTTTCATCATCATGGCAAATTCGGCCATAACCAATGTCTTCTATAAAATCGATTTGAGTAAATATCCAAGCGTCGGTGGAGCAGCTCCAAGTATCAATGCAGCTCAAGGCGTCAGTGAAATCACCGGCTTTACGAATCTTGTCGTAACCATCGCGACTCCTGTCGCAATATTAATGCTCCTGTACGCCGCATTTCAGTACATCACTTCAGCGGGAAACGAAGAAAAGCAGGGGAAAGCAAAACGTCTTATTTTTGCGGTTGTCGTCGGTATTTTAATCATGTACGGAGCATTCGCAATCGTAAGTACGGTTATTTCCGGACAGTTCCAGCCGGGAGGAAGCGGAACCCAGACAGTCACTCAATAGATGAAAACAAAAATCAAATTATGAAAAAGCAACTCATCAAAATCTGGAAAAAATTTCTTGCACCGCTCTTGCTGTTTATTTGTATCGCAAGCTCATTGCTGACGTTTGCGGATGCGGTGAAAGCTCAAGCTCCGACACCCTGTCCGCAGAACCCGACGAGTGTCAGCGATATTATCCGTTGCACCGGCAATCCTTCAGGCCTCCCGAGTTACGAAACCCAGGGCAACGCCAACTCTTCGATTGAACCCGGCGCCAAAACCATCACCAGCGCCATCTATTATGCTATCGACTACATCAAATATATTATGGGAACCGTTGCGGTCATAACCATTATTATTTCCGGAATCCGCCTGATTACGGCGGGAAAAGGAAGCGAAGAGGAAGCCACCAAACAAAAGCAGCACCTCACGTTTGCCATCATCGGATTGGTGCTTATTATCTCATCAACTGAGTTCGTGCAGCTGGTGTTTTTCGGCCAACAGGGCGAAATTTACAGCAGTCAGTCAACTCTCCAGCAGGCCGCCCAGACCGGATCGCAGGAAATTAAGGGTATTTATGAAATGATGGCATATTTTGCCGGTGCGGTTGCAATTTTAATGATCGTTATCGCCGGTTTCCGTTACATCACCAGCGGCGGAAATGAAGAAACCATGGAAAAAGCCAAACGCCAGATCACCTATGCCGTGATCGGGTTATTGCTCGTGGGTGTTGCTGAATACGGAGTAAAGGATGTTCTTTTTCCGAACCAGGGAACTCAGCTCCCCGATGCCGAAAAAATAAAATTACTCATTGTGAACATCACGAATTTTATTGCAGGCTTCATCACGACGATTGCCGGGTGTATGTACATCTATGCCGGATATCTTTATGTGACCTCATTTGGAAACGAAGAATCAACGGGGAAATCAAAAAAAGTCATCATCGGAGCAACCATCGGCTTACTGTTGGCCATGGGAGCTTTTGCGATCGTCAACACAACAGTTAAACTGGAAAATCAGCTGGGTACAACAGGAGGAACCACGGTAACTCCGGGTTCAGCTGCTCCTTCAGGACTTGCCACAAGCGGTAAAGTTGGCCCGTAAGCCGTTTTGTGCTAAAATACTATGATAATAAAAATAAAAATTTAAACTCACCCCCATGGTTACCACCAACCTCAAACAAAAAGCGCAAGCACTTGCGCTTGGACTCATAACATTTTTGGCCCTCTGTCTGCCAAGTTTTGCATCCGCGGATCTTTGCGGCAGCATTGCCCAAAGTACGGGAGGCTTCTTTTCCTGCGGAACAGCCACCACCAGCTTCACGCAGTTCAGCGGAACTCTTTCTACTCCGCAGGCTGGACAATATGGCGCAGGCTTGGCGGCAAACCAGGATCTCCGTCAGTACATTAAAAACGTCGTCAATTTTGCCCTGGGTTTCCTTGGGATTATTGCCGTAGTGGTAGTGATTTACGGAGGGTTTTTGTATGTAACAGCTGCGGGTAACGAAGAACAGGCCGGTAAAGGTAAAAAAGCATTAACTTACGCCGTTATCGGTATTTTGATCATTTTGTCTTCGTTCGCTTTAGTGAACACGATTCTTTTGGCCGGAGGAGGAAGTGACCAAAGCGCCACCAACGGTTCAGCGCCGGGTGCAACTGCAGCGGATCAAAACGCCCGCCGTGCCGCACTCTTTGCTTACGCCGGGACCGTAGTTCAAACAATTGCTCGTGATTTTGTTACGGCATACCAAAACTATTCAGAAATTAATACGGATTTGGCAACATTGGTAAACGTGGATTTTGCTCAGACCATCACCAGCCCGACAGATCTAAAAAATATTCTGCAACAAAAGCAGACGATGATTCAAGATATTATAGGAAAAGCGGGGGCATTGAGCCAGGTTGCCGAAGTAGCTCAGAAGGACAATGCTGTTTTTGCCACATATATCAACGCATCGGATCAAGCGATTACCGACCTGTCAACATCAGGCGGAGTCAACAAGGACAATGTTTATTGTACGGTTTTTGTTCCTTTCTGTTTTCTGGCACATATTCCGAGTGTTTCCTATAGCGACTTCAATACCACGATCACTAACGAGTTCGGTGCAAGTGGCGATCTTCCAAAAGCCAATGGAGAAGATTTTGCACAGGCTGTGGCCAAAGGAAACACCGACCTTACGAATCTTTACAAACAAATCCAAAGCGGCGGAGGAATTTCTCCGGACGTTACAACAGGATTTAAAACAGTATTCACAGATTTCGGAGGTTTAGTCTCAAGTTTGAAGTCACCGATTGCTGAAGTTCCGCTGGCATTGCATCTTGAAAAACTTTTTGCAGACGTGGCCTTTGCGCAAAACGGAGCATATCAGCTCACGAGTCCGGCCTCCGTCGATAACGCCGCTGTTCTTAAAATCGTGAACGACATGAGCGCTCTGTATGACCTCGTGAAAAATCTTCAGTTTGAATACACTGTTATTACCGCTGACAAAACCGAAGGCAACGCACCGTTGCCGGTAAGTTTGGACGGTCTCAAGTCTCTTGATCCGAACAACCACACTATTGATCCGAGTGCCGTCGTTACGGCGACCTCAGATCCCGCTTCAGCTCCTGGCGGAGGTTATCTTTGGGATTTTGGCGATGCAAGTTCAACAGACAAGTCTGCAAATGGAGCAACGGCAACACATATCTTTAGTCAACCGGGAACCTACGTTGTAAAACTTTTAGTAAAACCACCGAAGGCTGATGCGGCAAATGGTGAAGTACAACCTGCCGACGGAGCAGCATATCAGACTATTATAGTGCACCCTGCAGTTGCTCACATTAATATGGATGCAACCATCATTGATCAAACATCGGCGATTCACTTGATGCAATACAGCAGCAACGGCGCACTGGTGTTTAACAGCAGCGAATTGCCCGTAACCTTAACGGAATCGAAAGCCGGAATCGGATTTGATATCAGTAAAACTCAGGTGGGACAAACCGACAATACTGCAATCACAGATTCAACCATAGCCAAAAAGGTCCAAATCCAATGGGACTTTGGTGATAAAACCAATCCAAGTAATACTATTAAAGGAACCGGAGCGGATACAAACCTTTTAAGTCCGAACGTTAAATACAATCAAAACGGAACCTATTTAGTAACCCTGCAAATCACCGATGACCACGGCGTGACTGATTATAAGATCTTCAACGTTTCCGTCGGTTCGCTCGCGGCAAGAGTCCAGGCGACACCGGGACAAGTGGCGCAGCTTGGCGACCAGCTTCAATTCGATTCGCTTTCGGCCAGTGATGCTGGACCGATCACAAATTATGATTGGACACTTACAGATAAATCCGGGAAAGCCCCTGCAGACTTCGTGGTACCAAGTTCAACTTCGGATTCGTTCAAATATACGTTTGCTGCTCCGGGAACTTACAACGTTGGCTTGGCCGTAGCCAATGCCACTTCCACAACGCCGGCAAATACAAGCGTCGGGGTGACGATCAAATCAAAACCTCCAGTCGGTCACTTTACTTACACGAACAGTGATCCGACTCATCCGAATGTTTATGTTCTCGATGGCAGCGGCAGTTTCGATCCCGACATGACTGCGGGACAAACCATGACGTATAAATGGGATGTCAATTCTGCACCGGGCACATGTTTCTATTTCAAACCAAACACCACTGGTTCAGGTTTTGCCGATGATAACGGTAAAAACGACAACGGCACCGATTGTACAAGTTTGGGCAGTGAAGGAACCGGAGGATTCAGCGCCGACAACAGCCGTCTGAAATTCAAATTCAAGAAAGGTAAATACACCGTAACGTTGGATGTTCAGGATGATCCGGCTGATGTTGGAAACAGCATTTCACAGGAACAGGCCATCACTGTTGATAACGATCTTGATGTTGGCTGGAGCGATGACGGGTCTCCGCTTACCGCACAGCTCAGCAGCACCGGCAGTGCTGACATTCAGTTTAAAGTCTACAGTGAAAACGGCGTTGGTTACCAGATTGAAACAGGCGATGGCGGAAAAGAAACCGGAACCATTGTCGCTGGAGTGCCAACTCCTGCGCCTTCAGGTGGTGCAACCGCAACCATCCCAACGCATACCTATACAAAAGCAGGTGCTTACAAAGCCAAACTCACCGTGTACGATGCGCAGGATAACGGCAACGCAACCTATCGCCAGGTTTTCATCGGCGCAGCCGGTGAACCGATTGCCGCAATTGCCGTGAATGAAGACGGCGAAAACATTGGAGATACGACAAATCCGATCGTGGGAAATCGTACGACGACATTCACTTTTGACGCCAGCAAATCTTTAAATACCGACGGCACTGGCCGCAACTTGAACTATAGCTGGGATTTTGGTGACGGACAGTTGAGTTCCAAGAAAAATGACACGCACACTTATAAAGATATCGCTGACGCCAAATCAAAAGACTTTACGGTGAAACTCACGGTAACCAGTGCTGATGATGCGACAAAAACGGCATCGACTCCGATAACCATAACAATTAAACGCTTGCCTCCCGTGATAAGCGGCATCAGCGCAATTCCTGTCGGCAACAATTTAACGACTCCGGTCCAGGTGAATTTGTCCGCTCTTGGAGCAACCGATCCCGACGGAAAAATCGTCAGCTATAAATGGTGGTACTACGACATCAGTGATCCGAACACCCAGCTTGGCGTACAGATTACTCAAAATCCAACCACAACGTTAACCGTTGGAACAAACGGAGTGGAAGGCGACAAAAAAACCTATAAATTCGGCGTCATTGCTACGGATAACGATGGAGATAAATTCGATTCAACCGGATTGACATCAACGGATCCGACATCAAGTTTGAACGATGCGGTCATTCCAAGTCTGGACGTTGTGAACGGTCCGAACAAAGCTCCGATTGCAAAATTCAGCGTTGATCATACCTCTATTAATGTGGGAGACAGCGTGAACTTCAGTTCAAGTTCAATGGATCCGGATAAAGACGGTAAAATTGTAAGTTTCATGTGGAATTTTGACGGCACGGGTTATACCAATCCCGGAGACACAACGTACGATAAAGCCAACACAAGTTTCACTTATACTAAGGCGAATAAGGACGGCTACAAAGTTCGTTTAAAGGTCCGCGACAACAACGGCGCAGAATCCATTTCCGATCCGGTGACGGTTTACGTTGATTCTAAATCCGGTCCGCCGGCTGCTGCATTTACTTCGACTCAACTCGACAGTAAAAATATTCAGTTTACGAGCAATTCAACGGCTGATGCAGCAAACGGAGCGACCCTCGCTTCCTATGCCTGGGATTTTGATGTGAACACCGACGCAAACGGAGACGGCATTAAAGACAATGATGTTCAGTCAACATCGCAAAACCCGACATTCCAATATTCTGATTACGGAATTTACCGCGCAAAACTCACGGTGACCGATGACCAGGGCAATACCAATTCAGTGACCAATTTTGTGAATGTGAAAGCTCCTGCAGTTGCTGCACCGCAAACTCAGCAGCAGACACCGGGCGTTCCATTACAGGCAAAACTTACCAGTACACCGGCAACAAGCGTTTCCGATAATAAAATCCATCTCCAGGGAGACAGCGAAAATGTGACTTTTGATTTCTCCGGTTCAACCGGAAACATAGCAACATATGCGATCGACAAAAATATTTATTACGATTCCGACGGTGACGGAAATACGTCTGACGACGCCGATTATAAAGCCAACAAAGCCGGAACTTGGACAACAACCTTTTTCCGCAGTTACGGCACCGACACGGTTCGGCTCACAGTTACGGATACCGCCGGAAAAACATCAACGGTTGATAAAGCCATTATTTTTGATCCGGCGCCGGTTCCTCCTCCGTCAGGCAGCGGAACGAAAACAGGAAGCATTCCTTTGGCTTCAAATAGCCCAAAAGGGTCGTCCAACAACCAGTTGAGCGCTTTCGTGCTCGCCGGTTATGAAGTGGTAGATTGGCAGCTCCTGCTTGTATCTATGCTGGGTTTTGGTATATTTATTATAAGTACTTTAAACAAAAAGAAACATGCCAGAAACAAATCCGCAAAATCCGAATAATTCGGGCAGCCCGGTTCCACAACAACCGGGGATGCAGCCTCAGCAGCAGCCGCAAGTGCAGGTGAACATTGGTGTACCCGCGCAACCTCAGCAGGCTCCTGGGCAAATGCAGAGACCTGTTCAACAGGTGCAGCCTGGAATGCAACAAATGCCACAGCAACAGCAGGCGCAAGTGCCGAATCAGATGCAGCAGGGAAACATGCGTCCAGTTCAGCAGGTTCAGCCCCAGATGCCGCAGCAGCAAATGTATCAGCAGCAAATGCGTCCGGGCCAGATGCCGATGCAGGGACAACAAATGCGTCCGGGACAGCAAATGCAGCCAGGTATGCGTGGACCTCAGCAACCGTTAGCCGGTCGCAAACCGCCGAATCCGCGCCGTCTTTTATATTGGACGCTCGGATGTTTCGGCTGTTCAATTTTGCTTTTCGTACTTTTTGTATTGCTCTTCGTCAGTCAGACTTCCGCGAACGGCAGCAACGCTTTAGCACAATCACTCGGTCTTGATACCGCCAGCTTCATCAATTCGCTCATCACGCTGGTGAATGTGATTTTTGGATTCTTCTCGATCATTCTTTTCATTATCGCAGTCGTCGGAATTTTCCGCGCAGCAATGGCGCGCAAGGATGATAAAGATTCACGAAAGCGGGGATTGACCCTCGCCGGAGCTTCAGGTTTGATGCTCGTCTTTTTGGTCTTCATCTGGGTGGGTATTTATCTTTTCCTCAGTTCCAAAAAAGTCATTGCTCCAACCTCAACGCAGCAGATTGGCATCGTCACCGATCCGGCGGTAACACTGAACTTAACCGCACCCGTCACGATTAAATTCGATGGAACCAAGCTGCCGATCGACACTAAAAAATATGAAATTTTATCATTCTTATGGGATTTTGGAGACGGCAATACTTCAACAGTCCAATCGCCTTCGGATACCTATACCAGTCTTGGAAAAAATAACGGACGTTATGACGTAAAGGTAACCGTAAACTTAAAAGACATCACTTCTGGTCAGGAAACAACCCAGAGCTTTGCGGATATCGTGACCATTTCAAACGTCAAAATCAATGCGGACTTTACGGCCAATCCCGATACCGGACCGGCTCCGCTCGCCGTAAATTTTGATGCTTCGAATTCAACAGCTCCTGCAGGACAAATTCAATCCTACGAATGGGATTTCGATAATACCAATCTCTTTAAAGGCGGTACGGGAGTAAAAATCAGTCACACCTTTGATCAAGTCGGAAACTATACGGTGAATCTCCGCGTTACTGATAACACCGGTAATTTTGCCATTGTATCAAAACAAATTACCGTCCAGGGTCCGAATCTTCCGACAGCGGTCATCAGTATTCCTACCGATGACGGTCATTACTGGGCGGGCACGCAATACACTTTCGCTGGCGATCAATCCACAAGTCCGGTCGGAAAAATCACCACGTACTCATGGGATTTTGGCGATCAAAGTCCTCAGGCAAGTACCCGTACGGCAACACATACTTATAAAGCCGCCGGCGATTATGTCGTAAGTTTGACCGTAACCGATGATAAAGGCGGACAGGGAAACATTACCCAGAAGATTACTGTAGAAAATCCTGTCGGCGCTCCGATCGCGGCCTTCACCACGGTTCCGCCGGAAGCAAAAGCCGGAGACGGATTCATCAGTGGAACGGTTCCGTTCACGGTGAATTTTGACGGTTCTCCGAGTAAGGAACAGAACGGCACCATCGTTGATTATAAGTGGGATTTTGACGGAGACGGTAAAATCGACGCTGCAGGCAAACAAGTTCAATATGTTTATAATACGGCCGGAACATACAACGCAACGTTGACGGTTTACGACGATCAGAATAAAACCGGATCGCAAATAATGGTGGTAAAAGTAGCCGCTCAAGGTTTACAGTCCCGCATCACAGCAACGCCGGCTGACGGGGTCGTTCCATTGACTGTAACTTTTGATGCTTCAGGTTCAAGCTATCCAACCGGCCAGATCGTAAGCTATCAATGGGATTTCGGAGACGGTACGCCAAAACGCATCGATGCTTCACAAGTGACCTACCAATATACTCAGATCGGTACTTTTACGGCCAAAGTTACAGCTACGGCTTCAGATGGCTCAACTTCAACCGCAAGCATCCCGATTAATATTCGCCCGGTTCCACTCAAAGCCTGCTTTGAAGCCAGTACAACACAAGGTGCAGCTCCTCTCACCGTTGATTTCGATCCGCATTGTTCTACAGGAACGATTGCGAAATACAGTTGGGATTTTGGAGACGGTCAAACCTCAAGAACCCGCAAACCGACCCATACCTTTACCAATCCCGGCAATTACGTAGTAAAATTGGAAGTAGCTGACAATCAAAACGTCGTTGACGACTTCACAATGAATATCTTAGCTACGGGTGCTGTTAGCCCTTAATGCCGTAAATTATGAAAACGAAACGTCAAAAAAAAATTATTAAAGCGGTCGGGGTCGTCTCGATCATCATGATTCTCATGGGTTTTATCCTGCCTTATCTCAGCTTAGGGATAAAAAGCTAAAAATGGCTTCAAGTAAACAAAAAAGGCTCTGCAGTTGCAGGGCCTTTTAAATTGATAAAAAGCAAATTTTGTGCTATAATTTCTGGATAATAAAAATTAAACAAAAAAGCATGGAAAACGAACAGCAACCTCAACAAGAACCGGTTCAACCTGCTGCACAGCCGCCTATGGCTGCTCCGGACGTAAAGCCCGAACCGATAATTACTCAGCCGGGTTTTTCCATGCCAACCCCGCCGTCAGTTACTGAACCGCTCACAAAACCTCAAACCGAACAGGAGGCTTCTCCAACGGTGATGCCCTCTTATCCCAGCGGCGAAAAACCTAAAAAAACCGGTTCAGGAATGATGAAATGGATTTTGGCCGGCGTCGGTGTTTTAGTGATCGGCGGAGGAGCGGCCGGACTCTATTTTAGCGGAGTCTTCAACGGCCAGCCGCAAAATCAGCCGCTCTATGGAGCAGCGACCGAAGCTTCGACTGTTCAAAGCAGCGAGCAGGCCTCTTCTCAAACCGCCAGTGATGCATCTCAACAGATCGATACTTCGAATTTCTCTCAAATGGCCCTGAATGCTTGTCCGGTTGGTCAGGTCATGGATCCGGTGAGCAATCGTTGTGGATGTGATCTGGACAACAACTATTTTGAAATGACGATTCCTGGCGCTTATGCTCAGCCGGTTGCAGGATTTGCCCAGGCTCAATGTACGACCTGCGAGCAGTTAAGCGCTCAAATTTTAAAACTTGGGGAAAGCAATGACCCCGCAGATATTACGCTGAAAACACAACTCCAGGGTCTCGCCCAGCAGAACAACTGTACGCCGTGTTCGGTGTTTGACGATCAAATCTCACAGGCTCAGCAGAATCATACTTGGGATCAATATTTCCAGCTGGTCGTTCAAAAATCCCAGGATAAAACCTGCGGACGTTCGCTTCCGACCTGCGATTCGATGAAATGGCAGCTGCTGTTTCTTAATGATCTTTTAGTTAAAGCAGGAAATGACCCGCAAACAACGCCAGCGATGATGCAGACTCTGAAAGACGAACAGTCTACAATTTCAGAAGATTTAGGAAACAACAGCACCTGCTATACCATCCAAAATCTTTGTGAAAATTTGAAAGCGGCGTATGCGAAAACCGCTACCCCTGGGACTTCTACTCAACAGGGCATTTCCAGCATGCTATTGCAGGGAGAAAATACCGGAAGTCCTTCCGCTTCATTATCACAACAAGCAGCAAGCCAGCAATCTCAACAGCTTGCCGCCACATATACGCAGCAGGACGGCACACAGGTTGATTTGAATTCTCTGAGTCCTGATCAACTCTTCAGCAAAAATTACTACATGCTCCATTGCCCGGTAGATGCTTCCTTAACTCAGCAATCGACGCCTTCGCAGCAAACTTCTGCTCCAAAAAAAGTCAGACGGGTTCCGGCGGCATCCGCACCAGCGCCTTCACCAGCGCCAAGTGCATCAAAGCCCGCACCAAGCATTCCTTCGCTCAACGGGCCGAAAGGTTCTCCTTAATTCATCCCCGAAAAATATTTGTGTTATCATAGAATTGTCTACAATTTTATGAAGAATTTATGGCCCTGCTCGAATCTTTCAAAGTTCCGCTCGGAACTCCCGCCATCGACTTTGATCTCAAGGGGATTGATGGTCAGATGCATAATCTTGGCAAATACAAAGACGCGAAAGTTTTGATCGTGGTTTTTACCTGTAATCATTGTCCATACGCCCAGGCGGTATGGCCGCGGCTTATTGAACTTCAGAAAAAATACCAAGACAAGGCGGTTCAATTCATCGGCATCAATGCAAATGACAGTGTTGAATATCCAGAGGACAACTTTGAAAAAATGAAAGAATACTCACAAAAATGGGGCATCAATTTCCCTTATCTTCAGGATGAGTCGCAGGATATCGCGCACGCTTATAATGCTCAGTGCACGCCGGATATTTATGTCTATGACCGTGGACGCGAATTAGCCTACCACGGGCGCGTTGACGACAACTGGAAAGAACCGGAAAAAGTCATCAGACATGAACTGGATGATGCTATAGCGGCATTATTGAAAGATCAAAAGCCGGACGCACTCCAGCATCCAGCGATGGGATGTTCCATTAAATACCGTTAACCCAGATATTTTTGGGCGTAGGATTCGATGCTCCGTAAAACAGGCACGACCCCCGCTCCTTTTTTCGTAAGCGAATAGGTCACGGAAATTTTGTCGATCGTTTCTTCCTTGCGCTCGATGAATTTCAGTTTCTCCAGTTTTTTTAAACGTGAAGTGAGCGTTACCGGATTCACGTTGTCGACCAGTCTTTGCAGTTCGCAAAAGCGTTTTTCGCCGTCCGCAAGCGAGCTGATGATAAACAACGTCCAGGTATCTCCAAAAATCTTCAGCCCGTCATGAAAACATTTGGACTTTTGCATTTTACAAATTTCGGACTGCTGATTTTTCATTTTTTTTGCTTGACTCATAGGGTACTATACTATAGTTTCTATAGTGCTATAGAAATTATAGTATAAATTTGGGTGAAAAGGAAGGACATTTTTATCATATAATATTACCGCTATTATGCAAGATGCAATTCTCAAAGCTCTAAACTGGCGTTATGCAGTAAAGACTTTCAATCCGGACAAAAAAATAACGAAGGAAGAACTCAAGACCATTCTGGAAAGTGCCAGGCTAGCGCCAAGTTCCATTGGTATTGAGCCTTGGAAATTCATCGTGGTTGAAAACAAGGAGTTAAGAACAAAAATGCGCGCTGCCAGCTATGATCAGTCGAAGGTTACGGACGCTGCCCATATTATCGTTATCGCGCGCCGCACCGACGTTCGTGAAAATATTGCGCGGGAACTGCTCGAACGCACATCCAAAGCTCATCAAAAAAATCATGAAGAGTTTGAAGGGCTGAAACAGATGGTTGAAGGGAGTATTGCGAGACAATCAGACGAACAGTTGGATATCTGGGCAAAGGGCCAGACATATATTCCACTCGGCATGATGATTGAAACCGCGGCTTTACTGGGAATTGATGCCGGTCCGATGGAAGGCTTCAATGCTGCCGAAATTGATAAAATACTCGGACTCAAAGAAAAGCATCTTGCAGCTTCATCCATGCTCGCGATCGGCGGAAGGGGAGAAGATCCGTCTGCTGATCGGCCCAAAGTCCGCCGGAATTTTGATGACGTTATTGAATTTATAAAATAGAGAGGATCGCCGGCTGGCAATTTTTAGAAAATATGATAGGATACTTAAGTCATATTTTTTAACCCTCTATTTTTATAATGAAGACTAAAAAAACTCTCGCAGGAGTACTGAGCGGCAGTCTGCTCATGCTGACATTGCCGGTTGCCATCGGACTGACCGTTGCGCAAAACACAGGCTTGGCGGACTCAACTTCTGCACAGGCTTTTACTGATGTGACCGCATCAAATCCTCACTACACGGCCATCAAATATCTCAAGGACCATGGTGTCATCGGAGGCTATCCTGATGGAAGCTTCAAACCTGACCAGACAGTAAACCGCGCTGAAGCACTCAAAATTATTCTTTTGGGTTCAGGAGTACAAGTGGCAAGCTCAGTAAGCACCAGCCCTTTCAGCGACGTAGAAAGCGGAGCCTGGTTTGCAGTATATGTCCAAAAAGCAAAAGATCTCGCGGTTGTTGGAGGTTACTCTGACGGTACATTCAAACCTGCTCAAACCGTAAATCTTGTTGAAAATCTCAAAATTTTGTTCCTCACCCAGAAAGTGGATCTGAGCACGACAACGGTGACCGGAAACCCATACGCAGATGCAATGATGGGCCAATGGTATACAACCTACGCCCAGTACGCAAAAAACAAGAATATTATTGATGCCGACAGCAACAACATGGTCTACCCGGCCCAGGGTATGACCCGCGGCTCGCTTGCTGAAACCATCTACCGTTTGATGTACATCAACGCAAACGGTTTGGCTAAATACGGAGATGTTGCTCCGACCCAACAGACGACCCAGCAACAAACTCAGCAGCAGACGCAGCAGACAACCCAACAGCAAACTCAGCAACAGACTCAACAGACAACACAGCAGCAGACACAACAACAGACTCAGCAGTCATCAACGATGTGCAACAAAACTGCCATGACGGCAGGCTCAATGGTAACTTTGAACAGTGCATTGACGGATTCAACGGGAAATTCGGCAGTTTTGAATTTCTCCGCCGGAACAGATGATCAGATCAGCGGCAGCGCAGTTGCGGCCGGCAATCTGTTACGCATTGATAATGAAGTCATGCTCGTGACTGCATATAACGCAACTTCCAATACAGCGACGGTTATTCGTGGTTTTGCGAAAACAACTGCGGCAACTCATTCTATGGGAGCAACAGTCAGCCTCTCAACGGTAGGAGCAACAGTTACAAATATCCGCAGCGGATCTGAGCAGTTCTCAAGTGACACAGCCGTATCCGTTCTTGATAATACCAATTTGGTATCAGGCGATATTATCGCTGTCGTCAGCGGAACCAGCGACCTTGAATATGAACAGCTCACAGGATTTAACGCAGGCACAAACTGGTACACTACGCGTGGTCTTTACGGCACGACTGCCATTGATCACCCGGAATTAACAAGCATGGTTGTTCAGTTCCCTGCAGGTTGCACATTGAACTAACAAATTCCAAACAGAATGGAAAAGCCCCGCCATCAAACCGGGGGCTTTTTTGTACAGAATATGAAATATTTTCCGGAATAAAGTGTATAATATTATAGAGGCGAAGGTTGATATCTGAATTTTTTCTGTGATGGAAAGAGAAAAAACAAATCTTACGGATGAACAATTGGCGATGCTTGTACAAAAAGGAGATAAAGAAAAATTCGGTCAGCTGATTGATCGTTACGATCAAAAATTGACCCGGTATTGTAAAAAATTCTTCTTTAACGAGCATAATATTGAAGATATGGTTCAGGAGGTTTTTTTAAAGGCGTACCAGAATATTCTGAGTTTCCACACTGACCAGAAATTTTCATCGTGGATTTACCGCATCGCCCACAACTCTTTTGTGAACGCTTTGAGAAAGAAATTAAGAAATCCGCTCTATTTTTTCGATTTTGACAGCTTTATTTCCCATCCGGTTTACGAGGACCAAACGAAAAACGAAATAGACCGCAAAGAGATGCGTGAAATTTTAGATAAGGGATTGAAAAGACTGAAACCGAGTTACCGTGAAATTCTCATCCTCTTCTATGTTGAAGATCTGGAATATAAAGAAATCGGAGACATTCTCCATATTCCCATGGGAACAGTGGGCATCCGTTTAAGCCGCGCAAAAGCTCAACTCAAAAAAGTTTTACCAACCAATGCACGTTCGCACTATGAATAATCATCAGTCACAACCATCCGGGGCCAAACAGAGCATCTTGGAAAAAATCCGCAAGGGTGATGTCAAAATGCGCCCGAAGGCATATTTTATTCTCAAGATCATCCTGGTTGTTTTTGTTTCGGTCTGCATTTTGGTCGTTTCCTCGCTGCTGATGAGTTTCATTATGTTCAGCATCGGAGTGAGCGGAAAACTGTTTTTGTTGGGATTTGGCTGGCGCGGAATCGTAACATTTTTTGCTCTATTCCCGTGGGGATTTTCGGTTATAGACGTACTTTTACTTTTCCTGTTTGAATGGATGTTGAAACAGTTCAGATTTGCCTACCACCGTCCGCTCATCTATATGTTCTTGGGAAGTATTCTGTTGAGCTTCCTTGCAGGTTTTGTCATTAACGGCTTTGGCGTTCAGGATGCCTTGCTCCAGCAGAATGACGAACATCCGATTCCCGTGATCGGGTCATTGTATGAACATGTCAGGATGCCGTCGGAAAAAAAGGATGTATTCCAGGGAGTTGTTTCTTCTATCAATGGCAATGTTTTTACCATCCAGGCCAATGATTATGATCACGATGCGGATGACGGTATAAGAAAAGTTGTCGCTCCGCCCGATGATCAGATCGGATCTTCTTTGAAAGTTGGAGATAAAGTTTTTGTCGCCGGCGACGAACAAAACGGAACGATTTATGCCTATGGAATAAAGCAAATCGGCCCGCACGACGGCGACGGCAGTTAAAATGAAATAATTTTACCTGATAAGTGTAATAATATACGTATGAAAAAATTCTTTTTCTCAGCTTCGGTTATCGTTCTTTTTGCCTGGTATGTCTTTGCCACCATGACGAGCGGCACAAATGTCGGTCAGTCTCCGGTTGTGATCCAGGGCAATAAAGACAACAGCCAAAATCCTTCAGCGGATCAGACTCTTCTGACCGCAAACCAGTCTGAGTTTCTTTTGAATCAAAATGCAAACTCTGCAAATCAGACGAGTTTAAATGCGTCTTCTTTGAGTTCTTCAAATTCAAATCCACCGCCACCATCCGTGGTCACACCTACACCGAGCCCGGCGCCAACGCCAATTCGTATACCGGTAGCCCGCAATCCTGCGCCGGCACCAACTCCAGCACCTCCACCGAGTCCGGTTCCAGCACCAACCCCGGTGGTTCCGCCACCGGCACCTACACCTCCTCCGGCACCCGTTAACCAGGGCCAGTATAAAAATGGCCAATATGTTGGAAGCGTTGCCGATGCTTTTTACGGGAATGTCCAAGTGAAAGCAATTATCAAAGGCGGCCAAATCAGCGATGTCCAGTTCTTGAGCTATCCGAGTGATCGCAGCCATTCAATCGAGATCAACCAGTATGCGATGCCGATACTCACCAGTGAAGCAATCCAGGCGCAGAATGCCAATGTGGATATCGTCTCCGGCGCTTCTGACACCAGTATGGCTTTCCAGCAATCTTTAGGAGCAGCACTCGATCAAGCAAGAAACTAATTTTATGAAGCAAAATCGCCTTATTATGGGTATGCCGGTTACGGTTGAAATTGTCGATGCATCGGCAAAGCAGCAGGATTTTGAAGAAGTTTTTTCCTATTTCCAATACATTGACGAAAAGTTCAGCACCTATAAAGAGAACAGCGAAATCACAAAAATCAACAGGCGCGAACTTCCCGATGCCATGTACAGCGACGATATGAGATTAATTTTTGCTTTATGCGAAGAAACCAAAAAACTTACGAACGGATATTTCGACATCGTTACACCGCAAGGCATGTATGACCCTTCGGGCCTGGTCAAAGGATGGTCGATTTATAATGCGGCAAACATCCTCAAGGAAAAAGGCTTCAACTCGTTTTACGTTGATGTCGCAGGAGATATCCAGCCGCACGGAAGGAAAGAAGGGGAGAAATGGAAGGTGGGAATCCGCAATCCTTTCAACCGTAATGAAATCATAAAAGTTCTCCATGTTTCGGAAGAAGGCGTTGCAACTTCCGGAACTTATATCCGCGGACAGCACATCTACAACCCTTTCGATAAAAATTCAAATCTTACCGACGTGGTAAGTCTCTCGGTTGTGGGGCCGAATATCTACGAAGCCGACCGTTTTGCCACAGCCGCATTCGCCATGGGCAAAAAGGGGATCGATTTTATTGCACAGCTGAACGGTTTTGAAGCTTATATGATCGACAAAGACGGAGTTGCCACTATGACGCAAAATTTTAACAAATATACACTGCCTTAAATCTATGCTGAATCTGATCGACAAATTTTTGAACGGCATTACGATGTACAGACTTGTTCTGTACTACATGATCGCGCTGCTCCTGGTCGGAGCGATTCTTAGCGCTTTCGGGCTTCTGCCTTTCAGTTTTCCGGCATTGATCATGTCGGTGTTTGTGATAACGGTCGTATGCTGGATAACGAACACCATTTTTGCAAAAGTGTTTAAGGTGCCGGTCAATGTGGAGTCTGCATATATTACGGCCCTTATTTTGGCTCTTATTATCAGCCCTCCGGTTTTATTTGATCGCACCGGCTTATGGTTTTTGATCTGGGTTTCGGTCTGGGCGATGGCATCAAAATATATTTTTGCTGTGAACAGGAAGCATATTTTTAATCCTGCGGCGCTGGCGGTTGCACTGATGGCGGTAACCATCAATCAGGCCGCAAGCTGGTGGGTTGCAACCATGGTCATGCTGCCGTTTGTTTTAGTCGGAGGAATTTTGATCACGAGAAAAATTCACCGTTTCGATCTTGTATTGAGTTTCTTGGCAGTGGCGACCGTTACGATTCTGTTCGGCGCAAACCAGAATAATCTGATGTCCGTGCTCGGAAAAACCGTTATCCAGTCTCCGATGCTGTTTTTGGCTTTCGTGATGCTGACCGAGCCGCTCACAACTCCGCCCACCCGTTCGTTGCGAATCATGTACGGAGCCTTGGTCGGATTCTTGTTTTCGCCGTTTATCCATATCGGATCGGTCTATTCCACTCCTGAACTCGCTCTGCTCGCCGGCAATATTTTTGCTTATCTGGTCAGTCCCAAGGAACGTCTCGTTCTCAAATTGAAAGAAAAAATTGTTTACGGGAAAGATATTTGCGATTTTATTTTTACCCCGTCACCCGGCATAAAATTTCAGGCGGGACAATATCTCGAATGGACGCTGGGCCATAAAGATCCGGACAGCCGCGGCAACAGAAGATATTTCACGATCGCTTCTGCTCCAACGGAAAAAGAGATCCATTTGGGAGTAAAATTTTATCCCGAACCGAGCACGTTCAAACAAACGTTGCTCAAAATGAAAAAAGGCGACCGGATTCTGGCTTCACAGCTGGCGGGTGATTTTGTCCTTCCAAGAAATAAAAATCAAAAACTCGTTTTCATTGCCGGAGGCATCGGCATCACCCCTTACCGAAGCATGATCAAAAATCTCCTGGACACCAACGAAGCACGATCGATCGTCCTTTTCTATTCAAACAGAGCATTGTCGGAAATTGCCTACAAAGATGTCTTCGACCAGGCCGAGCAGAAATTCGGCATGAAGACGATTTATACCTTAACCGATGCAAACGCCTGCCCGGTCGATTGGAAAGGCTGCAGAGGTTATATCGACGCCAACATGATCGCTCAGGAAGTCCCGGATTATAAAGAAAGAACGTTTTATATTTCAGGTTCGAACGCCATGGTGGTGACATTCAAAAAAACTCTCAAGGAAATGGGAGTGGCCCGCCACAACATCCGCGTGGATTTCTTCCCGGGGTTTTAAGTTTGATGGAACGACTCAGGTGCCTGCAGTAATTCCAGATGGTACGGATTTTTGTTGATGGCAGTTAATCCCTGATATACCAATGTACCGTAGAAAATATATTCTCCCTTAAGTTGCAACTTACTCGTGTCCAGTCCCGTAACGGGTAAGTCATAGAAACCTAAACTTCCGGAAGCTTCGTCGGAAATAATGACATAGCCGGGTTCTTTTTGAAGAACAAATCCTTGGATACGAACAAGCTGCCCGACGAAGTTCTGCGCGTGTCTGCTCACATGACCTACGGTGGAAACGGGCAAATTGAGGTTTTGAACAACTGACTGAGTCACAGCCTGCATCGTTGCATTTGCCGATGTCGTCGAAGGCGGTGTCTTTTGTTGTTGAGTGAGTGTCATATTTGGCGTCTGTGTGACGGCACAACCTGCCGCCAAAAGCCCGGCAAAAATAAAAAACTTTTTTTTCAACATGTTCAGGAATGTTTAATAATGTCCAAACCGTCGGGAATGTTCAGCTGTCCTTCGCCCGAGCCGGGTTTCCCTGTTATTCCATACTGCCACAGAATTTGTTTGCTCGTCTTATCAATCACAATCACTCGGTGGTTATAATCATCGTTCGTAAGAATATTGCCGTTCGGTAGTTCAATCGCAAGCGACGGTTTATTGAGTTTTATTGAACTGTTGCCGTCATATTGCCAAACGACTTGGCCTTTTTTAGAAACCTCTACAATTTTGCCGGGATTGCTGTAATCGGCAATAAGAATATTACCTGCTTTTGTGAGCTGAGGATCTGACGGATATGAAACAGGTAAAGACATCGTAAAGACCGGCTTCCATTTTTCATCAAGCTCAAGAAGGCTTTTCCCCACAATATTGCTGATAAACACATGCCCGTTCGCTAAAGGAGTATCGCCGTTCGGTTTGTCCAAAAAACCCGTTTGATTGCTGCATTTTTTCGTCTGACCATATTGACGCACAATATGTTTGTCGGGAGCGATTTCGAGAATTCTGCAGTTTTTAATATCGGTGACGATAATATCCCCATTCGGCAATTTATAGGCATCGTCGGGAGTATTCAAAAAACCGGGCTTACTTCCGGGAACGTTTGGCACGCCGTAGCTCCATAAAACTTTTTTCGTCTGATAATCGATCAGCTCAATGACGTGATACTCCTCAAGATTTACGATCACACTTTTTCCGTTGTCCGCAAAAAAGGAATCATCGGCTCCTAAACCTGCTTTTGGCAGGTTAAAATCGTATTCCCAGACGATTTGTTTCTCAGGAGTCACCTCAATCAAGCGATTATTTCCTCGATCTGCAATCAAAACATTATAGCCTCCCAAAGCAGAAGCGTCACCGGGTTGGTTTGCTAAATCTTGAGGATTTATCGCGACGGATTGAGGAACAAATTCATCCTCTGAAGATGCAGGGGAGTTAATGCCGGAATTTTCAGCATTTTGTGTTTGTTGCACAGTGCCTGGATTCGGATTTTCCGCGAGGATCGCAAAAGTTAAAAAACTGAATATACCCAGAGTCGCAATGGCTGTAATGAGAGTTGGACGAATTTTCATATTTTTCTAAAAAAATAAAACCCCCTGCTCCTTTGGAACAGGGGATTTCGCTGCATTAACAACGATTATTTGAGATAAGCACCCCATACAAACCCTTGAACACCATTGAAATTCACATTTGCCCATTGACCGGACCAGCTTTGAACATTGACCTGATCGCCCTTGTTAAGTTTCTGAACAATCTTTGCTTTCATGCCGGCACTTGCTCTAAGGTTGAGGTGTTTTGTCTTAACAGTCATAACTCCTGTCGTCTGTGGAGCGGTGGCTGTCACGCTTTTACCAGATTTCATTTCTGTTCTTTCTGTAGTTTCTGTCGATGTTGTCTCAGATTTTTCCTCTTTTATGCTGGAGCTGATTGAGCTTGGCATACCGCTTGTAGAAGTATTCGTGCTGATGGTAGCAGCAGATACCGTTGCAACCTGAAGGCCAAGAAAACCTAAGGCGGAAATAAAAGCTATAATTTTTTTCATACGAATATGAAGTTAAGAAGTACTACCCTCTATTACACCGCCGAGAGGAAAAAATTTCAGTCGAATTGAACAACGGGAAAATTTACACCAGGTTCTTCGCAAAAAAAGCCAGAACCTTCTGCCATGAATCTTCCTCCGCCTCTTTGTTATACCTTGCTGGGTTGGTGTCGTTGAAAAAAGCGTGACCGGTATTCGGGTAAACTTTGTATTCAAAATTTATGCCGTACTGTTTCATGGCTTTATCAAGATCAGGCAAACCGTTCACAAGATTCGCATCCTGTTCTCCGTAAAACCCCATGACCGGACAATGGATGGTCTGAACTTTATCGAGCGGGTCCGGAGCATGTCCATAAAAAACGGCAGCGGCTTTTAAATCTTTTTCAGCTGCGGCCAATGCAAAACTGTACGTTCCCCCGAAACAAAAGCCCATCACGGCGATGTTGCCGTCGCAGTTACTCTGTGCCATTAAAAAATCAAAGCAAATCTTGAGTTTTGCGACCGTCTCTTCACCGAACTCTTTGGATTGGATCGGAGCCATGGCCGCCCGCAATTTCTTTTGGGCTTCGTCGCGCGTTGCGGGATCCTGAGCTTCTTTTAAAAGATTATTGTCGATTTTTTCATGAACCCCGGTGTGAGAAATAAGATCCGGAGCCAGAACGCAATAACCCTCATCTTTAAGCCTGTTCGCGACATCTTTGGTATGATCATTCAAACCCCAGACTTCGTGAATAACGATCACGCCTGGAAATTTTCCAGCTCCATCAGGACAGGCATAAAATCCCGGAAATGTTTTATCACCAAAAGAAAGAGAAACGTCTGAAGTCATAAATAGATGAGATTAAAGAACCACGTTTGGATACAAATACGCGCTCAGAAATGAAATCAAAAGCGTCGCGATCCCAAGCACAGCGATATCCATCGGAATCTGAGTCATGTCGCCGCTCACTAAAAGCGCGCGCAGGCCGTCCACCATATAGCTTAACGGATTGATCGTCGCAACCACCTGCAGCCATTGCGGCATGATGCTGATGGGATAAATCGCGTTCGAAGCAAAAAACAATGGCAGCGTAATCACCTGGCCGATGCCCATAAAACGTTCGCGGGTTTTTACGATCGAAGCGATGATCATCGAAAGGCCGGTAAAAAATCCCGCGCCCAGCATCACGATCAAAATAACGCCGATGATCGACCACAAGGTAAGGATCAGCGGAATATTTAAAATATAAGCGAAAATAAAAATGATGATGGCCTGGGAAAGTCCGCGCACGCCTGCGGAAATCATTTTCCCCCATACCAAAGCCAGACGCGGGGTCGGAGTGACCAGAAATTTCTGTAGAAGCCCCAGGTCGCGCTCCCAGATAATGGAAAGGCCATAAAATATCGCGATGAAAACCACGGACTGGGTAAGAATTCCCGGAGTTATGAACTGGAGATACGTTTCTCCCTGGGTGGGAATGGCATGAACATTGCTTAATGCTTCGCCGAAAATCCCCAGCCACAAAATCGGCTGGATGGCGCGTGTGATAAGTTCCGTCGGGTCATGGAGCAGCTTCCTGATCTCCATTTCGGCCATCACATAGGTCTTTCTGAAAACTTGAGCAATATAGTTGTTCATAGTATTAGCCTAAACGTTTTTCAATTTGACGGGTCCTGCGAATCTCGCGAAAATTTCCGGTTTGCTCAAGTTGCGAGCCGGTAAAAAATATAAAGACGTCATCAAGGGACGCATTCTTGTTTTTTGTTTTTTCCTTGAGTTCCTGAACCGATCCGATCGCGGAAATTTTCCCGTTATTCATGATCGCCACGCGGTTGCACATGTCTTCGGCTTCATCCATCTGATGCGTCGTAAAAATGATCGTGGTACCAAACTGATCGCGCAGCTCGCGGAGATGTTTCCAGACATTCTGTCTGGCGATTGGGTCGAGCCCCGAAGTCGGTTCATCCAGGAAAAGAACTTTGGGGTGATGAATCATGGCCTGTCCGATTTCCAGTTTGCGGATCATGCCTCCGGAAAATTTCCGCACCAAAACTTTGGCGTAATCTTCAAGATTGAGAAAAGAAAGAATTTCTTTGATGCGGCCGGCTCTTTCTTTTCGAGGAATATCATAAAGCTGGGCCATCAACATTAGGTTCTCATAAGCAGTCAGCGTCCCGTCGACCGAAATTGATTGGGGAACATAACCGATGACTCTTCTCACATCCGCCGGCTGTTTTACGAAATTAAATTCAGAAATTTTCCCGTCGCCCGTCGTGGGCCCGAGTAAAGTGATGAGCATCTTAATCGTGGTGGTTTTACCTGCACCGTTCGGTCCCAGCAAAGCGAAAATCTCTTTTGCATGAACTGAAAAAGAAATATCGTCGACAGCCGTAAAATTACCAAAGCGTTTGGTGAGATTTTGAACAGAAACGATAGGTTTTGAACCTCTATCCATAGCGGAAATACGTGCTTATTTTTTATTGAAGAGATCTGAGAATTTCAGTTTCAAGACCCAGAAGAGGTAGATAATCTCAAGAATTCCTGCGGTATTAATGATGAGAAATATCACAAACCACCATGGTTGTCCCCGTTTTGCAGAATGCCACAGGGCGAGTCCTTTCCAGAAAATACTCCAGGCCGCCAGCAGAATTAATTCAGGCAAAAATGTATGAATCCAGGCCGTTGCTCCCGTGCCAAAATTTGGGTCAAAATTATTCATACCCTGATTATACTCCTCCAGAAAATATATGGATAGTACGGCTAATTTATGGTATAATGAAAAGATTAGATTTTACGAGAGGAAAGCATGAAAACCTTATCCAGAAAATTACTGAATTTCTTTGCTCTTCTGGCACTGGCCGGAGTCGCATGGTTCTTCAATACGAGTTACCACTCCGACAATATCAATAAAATTATTTATAGTTTTATTGCCGTTGCAATCGGTTACTTTCTTTTTAAGATCGTGCTTGAAGAAGGTGTTTGGAAGAGAATACATGAACTAAAAACCAGGTATTCCTTCCGGAAAACCACTTCAATCCTTTTTATAGTGCTTTCGATTTTTATTCTTTTGCGCATTTGGGTCATCGACCCGTCAACGTTATTGGTTACCTACGGTATCTTAACCGCCGGTATAGCCTTCGCGTTGCAGGATGTCGTAAAAAACTTTGCCGGCGGTTTAATTATTTTTATCACCCGCATTTACCATATTGATCACAGAATTGAAGTCAATAACATCCGGGGTGATGTCATTGATATCGGCCTCTTTTACACTACGCTGCTCGAAATAGGGGAATGGGTCAACGGGGATCAGGCAACCGGAAGAATTTTGATCATTCCCAACGGATACGCCCTTTCCTATCCGGTTCGTAATTACACCAAAGACCACCGCTTTATTTGGGATGAAATTTCCATGCCCTTAACGTACAAAAGCAACTGGAAAAAAGCAGTCAAAAATGTCCAGGAAATTATTAACAAAGAGACGGCTGAAATAACAAAAATCGCAGAAAGCGAAATCACCCATCTTCAGGAAAAATATTTCATTTCAAAACGAGACATCCAGCCGAAGGTATTCGTTGTGATGACGGACAAATCCATCATGCTCCGCATCAGATACATCACGGATGTCAGAGAACGCCGTCTTTTAAATGATAAGCTGACCAAGATCATCTTAAACATGATCATGGCCACGAAAGATATCAGAATCTCTATTTAGAAGAAGGCGCAAGGATTTCCACAAGAAAAAGCTCAAATTCTTAGGCATCCTTCGCTACAGAGACGCGAGAATTTGGCCTTATTGGTGTGTACCTGTTGGTTGACCAGTCGGGTCTAGTACCAATTCAGGCACAGTCTTAAAATAGTGAAATAACCGCGGCTACACCGGCTATCGTCATAATCGCTACTACCAACCAGCCCATCCATTGAGTGAAACGACCATTCACCCATTTACCCATTATTTTTTTATTACTGCTGAGCAACACAATGAGTACAAGAATGACGGGGGCAATGAGTCCATTCAATACTGCTGACCAGATGAGAGCTTTTATTGGATCTATGCCAAAAAAATTCATTGCAAGCCCTACCAGCATTGAGATTATAATGACGCCATAAAACCCATACGCGCTTTTAAGTTTGCGGTAGAGTCCCATTTTCTTCCAGCCAAAACTTTCAGCCAGCGCATAGGAGCTTGCACCAGCCAATACGGGAAGAGCTAAAAGGCCAGTTCCCACGATACCAATGGCAAAAAGGAAGTATGTTATATTACCTGCCAATGGTCTTAGGGCTTCTGCGGCTTGGGCCGAGGTTTCAATATTCGTAATACCATGGGTAAAAAGGACGCCTGCGCAGGCAGCAATAATAAAGAACATCACTATATTAGAAAAGAACATCCCTGACCAAACATCAATGCGCATATGTTTTATTTCTTTATGAGTAGCTCCTTCACGTAGCTTCAGGGTCTTCCTTCCGAGAAGGATTTCTTCTTCCAATTCTTGTGAGGTTTGCCAAAAGAAAAGGTAGGGAGAGATGGTTGTTCCAAGAATTGCACAAATAAGAAGTATTTGATCTTTAGAGAAAGTGATCGATGGCAATAGTGCGTGGATTGCAACCTCTTTCCAATTCAGATTCGCTAAAAGCGCCGAAAAGATATATGCAAATAGTATCATCGCCAACCATTTCAGATATTTTGTATATTTTGCATAGGATGTAAAGATTTGGAGTCCAAGGCTCAGGGTGGTAAAACCTACGAGAAGAAGAGCAAATGAGGTATGCGGGAATAAGAGCTGCAATCCCTGCGCCATAGCTCCCAGATCAGCTCCAATATTGAAAGTATTGGCAATAAGTAGAAGTACTGCACACAAATAAAGTATCGGCTTAGGGAAATGGTGACGGATATTTCCCGCCAGTCCACGACCGGTTATCAGACCGATACGGGCACACATCTCCTGGACAATAGCCATTAACGGAAAAGTGAATCCGGCAAGCCATAAAAGTTGAAATCCATAGTGTGCGCCTGTTTGCGAGTACGTAGTAATACCGGAAGGATCATCATCAGCTGCACCAGTTATAAGGCCTGGACCGAGGAGATGCCAATATTTTCGGGCCCTCTCCACCCCAGGTAATGCACCACTTGCTTTGGCAGAAATTTCGATAACCCCTTCCAATGCTTTTGCAGGAACTTCCGCTGTTTTTTCGATAAAATCTTTTTTATGATTCATACTTATGATTGAAGTCTCCAGCGTAGAACCCTTCATCCATGATGTTCAAACTAAAGTAGCAGCCGGATAAAGACTAAAAGAGATCACGTTCCCTAAATTTTTTCTTACTTGAGCATTCTGAAGAAGGTTCAAATTAAACGTTGCGTCCTTGAATCAACCTTATTACCAAGACAACAACCGCAATAACAAGCAGCAAATGAATCAAACCTCCCCCAACATTAAGGGCAAAACCGCCAATCCAGGAAATGACTAAAATAATAATGATGATATCAAGAATACCCATAGAATATTGGAGTAAAGAAGTATTAAATTATTTTACAGTTTATTGTATTGATTTTTTAAGTTCTTTCCAAGCTTCAGAAAAATTTTCTTTAAGATTTTTCACTATTTTTTGAGACCATTTTTTATCTTTCGAAAATTCTTTCACTGTTTCACTCACGATTTCATCATATTTTTTTTGAGTAAGCTCAGCTTGATCTTCCATATCATCCATTTGAGCTAAAATATTTCCTTGTAATTCAAGATAATTTTTTTCTAAATCATCACTAACTTCGCCAAAA
Organism: Candidatus Peregrinibacteria bacterium; assembly: GCA_003153355.1. Lineage (GTDB taxonomy): Bacteria > Patescibacteriota > Gracilibacteria > UBA1369 > UBA1369 > PALSA-1335. The sequence continues at coordinate 409 of PLYH01000005.1, read as the reverse complement.
ATATTTTTAACGGTTGTTTGGACATCTTCACGGCTTTTGTTAATTTTTTTCGCTAATTGCTGAGCTTTTTCCATGATGTCTTTTTGAGTTTCAACTCCCTCTTTAGGCGCAAAAAGTACCCCTAAAGTTGCTCCTAACGCCATGGCAATGGCAAATCCCAATCCTGCTGATAATGGACCTTTCCCTTTTTGATTTGAAGAGTGATGAGTATCCATATGTCTAGTTAAGATAAAAAATAAATCAATTATATGATTTTTAGTCTACACGCTTTAGTACCTCATGCCTATAGGACCGCCCGAAGAGGCTGTAGGACTCGGGGTAGGTGTCGGTGTTGGCGTTGGGTTAGGCGTCGGCGTAGGACTAGGAGTAGGTGTCGTTATGTTAATGTTCGAGCTCGGAGTTGGAGTCG
>PLYH01000002.1 GCA_003153355.1 Candidatus Peregrinibacteria bacterium | reverse complement strand
AAGTGCCAAAGGTGCTGCTCCTCCCATTAAGCCCATTCCACTGGCAAGAAGAAGAGCGTTTCTGAATTTTCCGCTCGTTAATTTTTGTCCCTTTGCAGGGGCTTTTGATTGTCTCTGTGAACCTGAAATTACTTCTTTGTTTTCTGGACTATTAGAAGGGCGATTTGTAGCCATACTTGAAAAATTAAAGAAGTATTGCATTATATGCTTATACTTCTTCTTTTGTCAAGCATTTCTCGATGAAAAAGTGATGACAGTTACTGCTGAATGACGTATTCAAGTAAGCCGCTTTCCTGAGGGTTTTTCACCTCTAAAACTTGCTTAAAAGTACCAGAATATCCTTCTGCGGTGACCGTCTGAGATGTATCGGTTGGAGCTGTTGTGGAAGTATTTGTTAAAATTTGATATTCCAAATATGGAATGGTTGTAGTTGCAGTATCATGAAGACTATGGATAATCGAAAGTTTCAATATTGGCTTATTAATGCTGTCAACTGAGGTTGCACGTAAACTTCCTCCTATCGCAAAAACGCCCTGGTCTGTTAAAAAATTCAAGACTGTATCAACACTATTTGTGTTATCTAATCCATTATCGCTTTCGTTTACCACAACGCCGTCTGTGCTTTTTACGAAATTGATTTGAGATTCATAGATTTCCGAATTATCTGGCTCACACCTAACTGGAGTAAATGATGAATAGGGGGTGTCATAGCAACCCGATATGCCCTGTATGGTAAAAGGCGAGAAAGAATATGACTTATCACCTTTTTGATTAGAAGCAGTTATTTGCCAACTCATGATTGTGTAGTTTGTGGCATTGTACTTGTCTTTCGAAGATTTATCATAATATAAATCATACCGCTGGCTTGGATCACAGAACTCTTGACCATTTTTGCATGGAGGTCGCACTCTTATTCCTAAAGTTGTCAGCCCGATATCGTTTGGATTGAGCACTGTAGAGCCTTGTGATACGTAAAGAGGAATACCCACACTTTCACCTACTTTTATTTTATTCCAGTTACACGGATGTTCTTGTGGCGCGTAAGTACCAGACGTATAAGTGTATTTTCCGCCGGAATAAGAAAAATTGTCTTTTATATCCGGATTTAACTTATCGCAGTTTTGTGCTGCTGTTCCAGTTCCAGGTGTGGGAATTCCATACTCTCCGGTTGAATATTTTAATGCAACCTGCCCTGAAATAGTATAGGTCGAGTCCAGAGGTTTTGCGGTTCCTGAACCGCTGTAGCCTTCACCTTGATTCTGGTTAGCCAATAAGCCTTTTTCCAGGGCGCCTTCGGCTGCGTAGTAGGCTTGGTTTGCGCCTGTCACATTTGCGGATTCTCGGATTGATGACACGACGACCGTGGTTACTCCAAGTGACACCAGCACAATAATGGTGGTGAGGCCCATGGCAACTAAAAGTGATGTTCCTGGCTTTTTAGAGCGCAGAAACTTAGATAAATTTTGTTTGAATGAAAGTTTTCTTTGGAACATATTTTTGTTTAACTATATGGTTATTATAACATGATTTTTTTTGCAAGTCTAGATGGGTAAAAGCCAATTTTATGAACATTTGATTAAATATACATTAAAAGTTTGACTTCAATTTTCTTTAGATATATTTGTTATTTTTAAGCGCTCTGCTCATTACTCCTTTAGATTCATATAATGAAAGCCATAATCTTCGATTTTAATAGAACGCTCTACGATCCGGATCAAGGATCTTTTGTAAAAGGAGCTGTCGATTCTTTACAAAAATTGAAGGAGGAAAAATTCCTTTTATTTTTGATAGGGAAAGGCACGAATGAACGTGCAAATTTGATTAATGAATTGGGCCTCCATCGTTATTTTGATGAAATTATCGTCAAAGAAGAAAAGGAGATTGAGGATTTTAGATATTTGAAAAAAAAATATCCCGATGCGGATTTTTATGTTTTTGGTGATCGGGTGAAAAAGGAGATTCGCTTCGGCAATGAGTGCGGATTTAAAACTATTTGGTTTAAAAATGGGAAATTTGCTTCTGAGGCGCCTGAAAACGATCAAGAAAAACCCTGGAAAACGATTGAGGATTATGAAGAATTGGAAATGGCCTTAAAATAATCCAAAAGCTCATAGGCATTCCCAAAAACCCTGTCCGCATAATGATAATCCTGCTTCCGTGTCATTTCATTCGGGACTAGAAAACAGGTCAAGCCCGCGCCTTTTGCTGCAATGACGCCTCTGATATTATCTTCGATTGCCAAGCCGTTTTCAGGTTTGATTCCGACTTTGGTTACTGCCTGAATATAAGGCTCTGGATTGGGCTTTACATGCTCTACATCTTCGGAAGCCACTACGAAATCAAAATAGTGCGCCAATCGGGATTTTTTAAGGATGATGTCCAGATGGCGATGATATGAATTGGAAACAACGGCCATTGGAATTTTCCCATGCAGCAATGTGAGAATTTCGTCGATGCCGGCAATGGCCTCTACGCTTTCATTTAAAATTTCGGCATAGACGTCGTTTCTTTCTTTTTTGGCTTCCAGAATAGTTTCTTCCGGGTATCCGGCCCGTCTTAAAAGTTCAAAAACTGTGATGTTTTTGGTGAAATTTTCTTCGCTGATAAATTGATCGGTGATTTCGACGTTGTATTTTTTGAAAACTTTCCGGCATGCAGCAAAAAACTGCTTTTCGCTGTCCACCAGCGTACCGTCGCAGTCCCAAAAAATGGCTTGGATATTTTTCATTTTATAGAATGGAGGTTTTTATGACTTTTTATGCCCCTCAAAAACAGCCAAAGCGGCTTCAGCCGAACTCTTCCAGCTGAACTTTTCAGCCCGGCGGTGGCCACGTTCGATGAGCATGTTTCTGATCTGATCATTCTCAATCAAACTGACCACTGAATCTGCGATTTTGCGCGCATTCTTCGGTTCAATGAGTATTCCGGCGTCACCGATAACTTCGGGCAAGCTAGCCACATTGGAACTCACTACAGGACATCCACAAGCCATTGCCTCCAAAGGAGGGATGCCAAAACCTTCGTATAAAGACGGGAACACGAACACAGTCGCCGCAGCGTACATTTTTTTGAGATCTTCAGCCTCCAGATATCCCGGAAAAATGACGTCGTTTTCAAGCTTAAACTCTTTGAGGCGGTCTTCAATGTGGCTGTATTTCCAGCCTTTTTTTCCTACTATGACCAGTTTTGAGTCCGGCAATTTGCTCTTAATAAGGACAAAACTTTTGATGAGGGTTCCGAAGTTTTTGCGGGGTTCGAGCGTTCCAACGGCCAAAATAAATTTCTCCGGCAGCTTGTATTTCTGCTTGAATTTGGCTAATTCTTCAGTTTTAACGGGCTCTTTAAAAAAATCAGATGGTGCGCAGGGCACCAGATGAATGTGGTTTTGAGGATACTTAAAACGCTTTAAAAGGTCCTTCTGCGTGTTTTCTGAAACCACAAAAATATGGGCGGCTTTTTTGACAGCCCGGCGAAGTGTAAGACGTTCGATGATGACGGCTTTGGCGTTGTGGCTGGCCGGAAATAAGAATGCCACCAGGTCGTGGACCGTGATGATGACCTTCAAAGATTTCGGAGCCAGTGCGGGAATAATGTAACTTGTAGGTGCAAAGAAAAGGTCTGGCTTGTTTGTTTTGAGATCTTTGAGAACATTCAAATGCCATTTATATCCTTTTCCGTGAATATATTTCAGCTGAGCGTTTTTAAATTGGCTGTAGGGATTTTTTTCGCTGTCGGTATAAAGGGCATATTCGTTTTTTGAGTCGAGCTTCAGAAGCTCTAAAACAAGATTGTAGGTGTACCAGCCTTTGCCGGTTTTTTCGGCTTCGGCTTCACGGATGTCTATTGCTATTTTCATAGGGCGATTTTTGTGATTATTTTGCCTGGAATTCATAAAGCCCGTGCATTCTAGCAGAAATTTTGGTTTTGGGTAGTCGTCCGGAAATTTTGCCCGTTTAAAAAACGGAAAATTTCCGTTTACAAAAAGCCAATTCCTGCTCTATAGTGAGCTTAGGTTTTTTAAGAAATTTTCTATGCCAAATCCGCGAATTACTGAAATCATTGCCCAACTCCCTTTTGAGAAAAAGCTTGTGGGGATGGGGACGATTTTAATGGTGATCAGTCTGTTCTTACCTTGGTATCAGGATCTGGATTCATTTCATACCGGCGACACTTTCAGCGGACTGACAGGCCCGATGTATCTTGCGGGATTTACTTTTTTGGTCATTGCGTCTTTTTCGCTTGTTGTGATGGTTATGGACTATCTGGACAAAAAGCTCCCGGTTTTTAAGATGAAGACTTCCAAGCTTCATTTGTGGTCGGGAATTTTTTCTTTCTATCTGCTTTTTCTGGTGGGGTCAGTGTATTTTCATCCGGCATTCGGCGTGAATATTACCCTCAAGCAATCAGGTTTCGGAATGTTTACCGCTTATGCAGCAGCCGCATTTTTAACAATCGGCGGATATTTGGAAGGTCGCGGCAAGGCTGCAGTCAAAACTTTTGAAAAAGAAACGCGCGAACAGCCGGTCCAGCAGGTTCAACAACAACCTGTTGCTGCAGCCAAGGTGGTTCATCCGATGATTGAACGCAAACCCCGTGAAAATTTACGCACGATGCAGCCGCAAGTGCCTCCAATACCAGTTGAAAAGCAGCAACAACCTTCTATGGATATTGCACCTCAGCCTGATGGACATGAATCTCAACCTGCGTTAGTTGGTCAACGATCTTCTCAACCCGTTGAATCAGACCGCAAAGTACAACCTTACCGTATGGACCTTTAGTATAATTTTTTATGATACCAGGAAGAATTTTTGTCGATAATAAGCTTCCAATAGACCTTGTATTTTATTGCAAGGATTGCAGGAAAATTGTTGAAACCACACCCGTCGGGAAAAAATTCGTTTACACCTGCAATATTTGCAAAACGAAAAATGTGGCTTTTGGAACGATGAAGAGCATCAAGAACTTTTACCGGGTTGCTGAAAGCGATCAGGCGCCTCCGGTGATCAGCGAAGCCGAAAAGAAAGCTATGGATGCTGATAAATTGTGATGTAATTTTTAATTTTCCAGATGATGAAAAAGTTTTTACGTTTTTTTGCCGGCGCAGGAATACTGGCAATAGTGCTTAGCGGATGCGGCCCCGATAAAAACGCGCAGACCGTTCAAACCCAGCAAGTTTCTTCCGAAGAAACTGTGGCCGTTACTTATGCGCCGCCGATTTACCACTATAATTTAAGCCAAAGTCCGGTTGCTTCCGTCTATCAACCCGAGAGTTCTGAAAGTTATGCGGTCGTTCCTTCAAATGATTCGGCAACAAACCAGAGTCCAACGACTGCGAAAAATACAACCTCTGGAAACGCCGGGGCCATGCCTGCGGCAACTTCAAATTCAAGCTCGGATTCAAGTTCTCAAGGCCGTGCCTATTATGTTTCCATGACGATTCAGCCTCTTTATGAAACGAGATATGTTCAGCCGAATTTTTATCAGACACCTTCAAACGGCAGGCTGTTTCATAATTTGACTCCGCCGCGTTGCCTCAATTCCGATATTTATACTCCTGCATACCCGTGCCCTGGTACTCTCTTTCACGGACTTTATTATAATTAATGCACAGGGTAGATCAGTCCATGCGTAATTTTTTGGATGAGATCGAAGTTTTTTTTCTCGAAAGCCTGACTGAGCATGAACAGGACCTCTTCGCTTTTACTGACGAAATGGAGATAACATTTTTCAGGTTCTTTCACATCGTCCGGCATGGTGAATCCTTTTTCTTCCAAAATATCACGCACTTCTTGCGTTATCGGTTCCATATCAAATTCGATGGTTTTTACCAACATCCCTGTCCCGGACAGATCAGGTAATTGGCCCTCAAGCGTGAGGCTTGCGGCTATTCTCTGATCGTGCAAAACAGCAAGCAAAGCTGATTTGATTCCTTCGGGAAGATGAGCATCCATGATGAGATCTTCGCTCTCAAATTCCTGTAATTTTCTTTCGTTTTTTTCAGACAACATGAAATGGGGGTTACTCAACTTTTTTGAGAGGTGCGATGGAAAGGGCGAGTTTTTTAATGCCGTACTTGGGATTTTTAAAGCATACGGTGGCTACTCCGCCTTTGACGGAAACGACTACGCCGTCGCCAAATGATTGATGGAAAACTTTGTCGCCGTCTGAAAAGTCCGGCGTAAGATTAAGGTCGACATTTTCCGTTGGGATGGGACTGCGTCCGATTTCGCCGGCACTGAGCGAGCGGTATTTTTGCTTGGGTTCCGGCTGGTCAATCAACTCTACTGGAATGTCGATCAAAAATTGCGACGGGGCGCTGGTCTGGACTTCTCCGTAGAGCATGCGGCTTTTGGCGTGCGTCATATACAGTTTGTCTTTGGCCCTGGTAATGGCCACGTACATAAGACGGCGCTCTTCCTCCAGCTCTTCGCGCTCAAGAAGGCTGCGTGAATGCGGAAAAATACCTTCTTCCAAACCTGCGAGGAACACTACCGGAAACTCCAAACCTTTGGAGGAATGAACGGTCATGAAAGTCACAGCATTGTCCTGGATGGCAAGCGTATCGATATCTGCGATGAGCGAAATTTCTTCCAGAAAAATACTCAGGGACTGGCCTGATTCGAGATTGTTATATTTGGACGCAACGCCCACAAGTTCATAAATATTTTCAACGCGCGCGTCGCCTTCGGCCGTGTTGTCGTCGACCATTTGTTTGTAGCCCGTATATTCAAGAACGTGTTTAATGACTCCGGAAGCTGGAAATTCCTTGTTCGCTTTCTGGAGTTTGTGAATCAGTTCGACAAATTTTTTGATGGCTTCGATTTTGGTTCCGGCTAAGTCGATGTCGGGAGGCATGGACGTAGTGTCGTGCTTTTTGGCTTCAGCTTCGGTGGCTGCCAGCAAACTTTCCATGGTCTGGAAGATCGATGTGCCGTTTTGAATGGAATATTGCTGAAGTACCTCAATGGTCTTTGCGCCGATTTTTCTGGCCGGAGTATTGATGATTCTGAGCAAACTCACTGAGTCGTTCGGGTTATGCACAAGCCGTAAATAGGACACCAGATCCTTGATTTCCTTACGTTCGTAAAAGCGGATGCCTCCGACGATTTTATAGGGAATGCCATATCTGAGAAAAACTTCTTCAAGCACGCGCGACTGGGCGTTGGTGCGGTATAAAATAACAAAATCGCGGTAGTCGGGAGTTTCGTGAGCCTTAAGTTTTTCGAGGATTTCCTGGGCAATGAATTCGCCTTCCTGGCGTTCGTTTTCCATGGGGCGCAGAGTTATTTTTTCACCGCCTTCGCGCTGCGTCCATAATTTTTTGTCTTTGCGCTTGGCGTTTTTGACGATGATATTGTGCGCGGCATCGAGAATGTTTTGCGTGGAACGATAGTTTTGTTCCAGCAAAATTGTTTTTGCATCCGGATAATCTTTTTCAAAATTCAAAATGTTCGTAATGTTGGCGCCCCGGAAACGGTAAATACTCTGATCCGAATCACCGATCACGCAGAGGTTACGATATTTTTCCGCGAGTAAATTGGTGAGCACATATTGCGCATGATTCGTGTCCTGATACTCATCCACGGAAATAAACTGGAATTTTTCCTGGTACTGGTCGAGCACGTTTTTATGCTTACGGAAGAGCTCAACGGTTTTCATGATGATGTCGTCAAAGTCGAGCGCGCTGTTTTTCTGAAGCGTCTGCTGATATTTTTCGTAGACTTCGGCCACGCGTTCGGTGAAAAAATTGTTGGCATACTGATGGTACTGTTCCGGACCGATGAGTTCGTTCTTGGCACCGGAAATATAATGAAGAATGGCGCGCGGGTTGGTCTGCTTTTCGTCGATGTTCAAATTTTTCAAAATCTGTTTGACCAGGATTTGCTGATCAGCGGTGTCGTAAATGGTGAAGGAGTTTTCGTACCCAAGCAGGTGAATGTTTTTGCGCAGGATGCGTGCACAGGTGGCGTGGAAAGTTCCAAGTGCCGGGAGATCGGCTTCGTCTTCTTTGTTGAGAAGTTTGATAACGCGGCCTTTCATTTCCTGAGCGGCTTTGTTGGTGAAGGTCACGGCTAAAATATTCCAGGGATTAACATTTTTTTCCTGGATCATATAAGCGATGCGATGCGTGAGCGCCTTTGTTTTTCCTGATCCGGCACCCGCAAGCACAAGCAAGGGGCCGTGGGTTGCCACCACCGCCTCCTGCTGTTTTGGGTTTAAATTTTGAAAAAGGTCTGACACTGATGCGCTTGGTTATGAAGTTTTCATGAAAATACTTCTTGACAGATATGGGCAAAATATTATATCTTAACCTCCTTACTTTAACAATATTAATTATCCTGTATGGGAGATTCTACTAAACCGGGCCCCCTTGGAGAAGGGGAAAATGTTATTCAACTTGCTTCCCGTCAAAAGCCACCGGTAAGCGGCAAACATCAAGTTGCCTTGAAGAACGGCGCTGAAGCGGCTTTGGAAAATACAGCAGAAATTTCCGCAACAGGTATTGCTCCAGCAGTTGCAAATGTCCGCGGCGAAACAGCAGAAAACGTTCAAGATAATATTGCGGATGTGTTAAAGCTTAATTTTAGCAATGCGCGCAAAAACGGTCTGCGCGGTTCGCATCAAAATGGGAAAGGTCTCAAGACGAGCGCCACAAGGCCCGGTGTTAAAAAAACGAAGCATCGTGCAAAATCCTCCGGTCCAAACCATCCGAAGGTTGACGGGCTCATTCAGCGTTATCCTCATCAGAAGTTGCCGGGCATCGTGAACGGCAAACGTACTGAGGTTGATCACACTGTTGTAAAAGGCCTGACCGATATTGTTCAAGAAAGTAATAAAGTACGCATTTCTCAAATTTTCATCCGCATTGAACAAGACCTGAATGCCATGGAAAAAGGAATCAGTATTGATGAAGCGGTGAAGCTTCTTTTTGAAGCATCAAGAGAAGATTTCGGCGATCAAAAACGTGAAGAAGATATGCCTTTTTTCAATGCGGTCGGCGAAATACTTTTGAAAATCTGGCCTTCAAAACAGTATCTTTCACGTCTTGATGATGCGAGAGTTTATTCTATGTTGAGAATGCTTCAGGGTGGTCCAATGCCTGCAAGATTAAAAGCGGTTCTTGAAACATGGCAAAAAATTCCGGTCGGAAATACTAAAAAAGGAACCCGCTTATAAACATTTGATTTTTTGACCGGTTCAGTTCAATTTATCATCATGGGTAAAGCAGAACGAAAAACTGAAAATCCTGATCGCGGAGAAATTCGTGTACCAACGCCTCAAAAATCAGCGACTTCGCTGAAATACCTTGATGGACCTTCGCCTGAAGATCTTCAGGAAGAAGCCCGCTTGATGTGGGAAGAGGATCCGGAGCTTGCGGCTCTTTTGGGGACTGAACTCACCGGACTTGCAAGCGATCAACAAAAGAACGTTTCTCCTAAAAAACCGGATAAAAAGCGCAAAGCCTAAAAATCAAATTTTACCAACGGACGGACATCGGTGTTCCGACATCGGTGAAGTTCCATACGAAGACGGCGTCATCGGGCAGCAGACGAATGCATCCGTGGCTTTTCGGGCTGCCGATGTGATTGAGCGCTTCACGCCAGAAAATACCATGGTCATTGCCGAGGCTTGGCAGTGCGTGAATTCCATAGCCGCCGTTTTTAAACTCCTGGAAGAGCGGCATGATGTAGTGCGGTGTTGATACAGCCACCCGGACGGTTTGTTTAAGAATGATATTGTAACTGCCAACCGGTGTCGGGTGCATTGGCGCGCCTGTGCTTACGGGAAAAGTGCGGATGATGGTGTCGCCGATTTTTACATACATGCGCTGTTGCGAAAGACTTACAATGATATTTTTCCCGCCGTCGAGTTTGAGCGTTGAAAGGTTGGCGCTTTTTTCAATATAGGTCATGTATTCAGCAGTGCTCGGATCGAGTGAAGCGTTTCCAACGTTAATATCCTGGGAAAAAAGTGCGTCACCGTCCATCCAACCCACGCCTTCGGCAACCGGCGCATAGAATTCGCGGTAGATGCCGGGATCCGCTGGAGCTTGTGCAGTGATCGTGAACGAAGCCGTTTGCAACGGGCTTACGCGTTTGTTATCCATTTTGATATGGGAAGCTCCGAGCCAGGTGTTCATGATGGAAGGATCTGGATTTGCGGCGGTCGTGTAAAAAGGGCTCGCACGGTCACGGTCATTTTCCGTTCCCAAATGGACGACGGTCATGCTGTTGCATCCGCTGTTTTCGGAAAACCATGGAACATTGCCGGTGTTTTCCATAAAGACCTGCATGGTAAAAATCTGGCCGGGCTGAATGTTGCTCGGTTTTTTAATGGCGAGAAATTTTCCCTGGAAGTTCGGTTTGCCGACTGTTGCAAAAGTACACGGGGTCGGTGCAGCGGCCGTTTGGGTGAAAGCGGTTTGTTGGCTTAAAGACTGCGTTTGCGTCTGTGGAAGAGTTTGCTGATTACCGGCTGGCAAAGATTGAGCAACAACAGTTGCCGGCAGCAGCATGGTGACGATAAGAATTTTTAAAATGAAATTTTGTTTTTTCATAGGAGTTTGTTTTAGTTTTATTATCATGAAATAATACCACAAATATGGCATTCAGTCAACTTTCCCGCAGGATACTTAGCGGAGTTCGTTCCAGGCCGGAGTGCCGTAGCGCGACTTGATGAGTTCCTGCGCGCGTTGGATTTCTTGCGGAGTCCAATCACCAATAGAGTGTTTTTTGTTTTGAGTAAAACCTTGAAAAAGCCCTTGGTAAAGCTGTTCCATCGTGACTTCGGGCTTGAGTAATTTGATCGAACAGACCCTTTCTTCAACCGCTTTGATCATTTTGTCGGAGATTTTTTCCTGGCCTACTTTGAGCAGCGAAAACATTTTTGGAACATCGACCTGGTATAAAATTGTTCCGTGCTGCAGAAGGATTCCGTTGCGGCGGGTTTGCGCATTTCCGGAAATTTTTTTGCCGCCGACATTTGTACCGTCGGGACTTTGTGCGTTCGGCGCAAGGATAATGTCATTTATGGGTTTGAATTCCGTCGGCACTCCTAGAAGCTGCAGGCTTTGAATAATCCAGCCGCAAATTTCGTGATAGGATTCGGTGATTCCTTTAGGGAAAATATTTTCAGGAGCGATGACGCTGTAGGTGATTTCGCCTTCGTAATCATGGAAAACGGCTCCGCCTCCGGTTCTTCTGCGGACAACATCAACCCCCGCTTCTTTGCATTTGCCCGTTGCGACTTCGTCGTTCAGGCTCTGAAAATATCCGATGGAAACCGCACTTGGCTGCCAGCGATAAAATCTGATGGTCGGAGGAACTTTGCCTGCGGCGACTTCTTCACTGCACGCTTCGTCGAGCGCCATGTTCATGAAAGCGTCGTGAATTTGAAGCGGAATGATACGCCACTGCTGGTCTGTCGGATTTTCCATCTGCTTGCGTAAAAATGACGAACAGATAATATGGGAACGTTATGTATCAAGCAACCTTAAAAGTCGCCGGAGGGAAGCTGCTCCGCGTAAAAATGGAGATAGAAAATATGGACGAAGATCTGGTTATTCAGAGCATCAGTTTAACCGGAGATTTTTTCCTGCACCCTGAAGACGTTTTGCCGGAAGTGGAAAAAGCGCTAGTGGGTTTGCCTTTGAATGCGGATGAAGATACCTACATGCATCCGATCCAGAAAGTCTTGGATGCTCGCGGAGCGAAATTTATCGGCGTAGCGCCGTTGGATATTGCCCAGGCGATTCTGATGGCCAAGGAGAGCGCTTGATGGCCTTATGATATTTTCATTTCGATTGAAATCGTGTACGATGGCAATCCAATATATTCATAGTTATTTTTATGTCCCCAACTCTTACCTCTCATCTTCTGCAATTTTCGGGAACCGAGTGCGTGCACTGCAAAGAGATGGAACCTTTGGTTGAGCAATTACAAAAAGATTTGAACGTTGAGGTCCAATATTTGGAAACCTGGCACGATGAAGAAAATGCGAAACTGCTTGAACAATACGACCAGGGCCGATGCGGAGGCGTGCCGTTTTTTTACAACACGAAGAGCAACAAATTTATCTGCGGTAACTGTGATTATGAAACGCTCAAGGCGTGGGCGCTTTCAGCATAACCGGCGGCGAATGATTTTTTATTTGTGAACTTTGCGCGTTCAAACTCCTCAAAATCCGGATCTTACGCAGAAGCTGAAAATTGATCAGGAAGCTTTGGCGAAACCGGAGTGGCTCAAAATCCGGCCGCCGAACGGGAAGTATGCCGACATCGCCGCGATTTTGCGCATTAAAAAACTGGCTACGGTGTGCGCCGAAGCGCATTGCCCGAATATTTCCGAATGCTGGAGCGGCGGCACCGCTACGTTTATGTTGATGGGCGAAACGTGCACGCGCGCCTGCAGATTTTGTTACGTGAAATCGGGAAATCCAAAAGGTTTGTTGGATGCAACGGAGCCGCAGCGTCTGGTTGAAGCCGTGGAGATCATGAAACTGGAATATGTGGTTCTTACCTGCGTGACGCGCGATGATTTGCCTGACGGAGGTGCGGCGCATTTTGCAGCATGTATTAAGGCTTTAAAGGCTGCTCACCCTAAACTTTTGATTGAAGTTTTGATTTCGGATTTGAACGGAAATCTGGATGCTTTGAAAACGATCGTCGATGCAAAACCGGAAGTGATCGCTCACAATCTGGAAACCGTTGAACGGCTTCAGGGAGACGTGCGTGATCCGCGCGCGAATTACAAAAAATCTTTGAAAATTCTGGAGGAAACGAAGAAAATGGATCCGACGCGCTACACCAAATCCGCGCAAATGCTGGGGCTCGGCGAAACCGAAGAAGAGGTCGTGCAGTCCATGAAAGATTTGCGGGCGATTGATGTTGATATTGTAACGTATGGACAGTATTTGCGACCGAGCCCTTTTCATATTGCCATTCACGAATACGTCAAGCCGGAACAGTTCAAGAAATATGAAGTACTTGCCAAAGAACACGGATTTTTATACTGTGCTTCCGGGGCTTTTGTGAGAAGTTCTTACAAGGCTGGGGAGCTGTTTATGAAGAATATTTTAAAGAAGCGTGGTGAGGTGAGCTAATTGCCCTTCAGACAGCGGGGCCCCAACCCCGATTGCCTTCAGGACAATTAGCTCACCTCACCAGCAATCAAATTATTTTTATGTTTCTAGAGAAATATACCGACAAACTGAATACGGACATGGTGCAGATTCTCACTCCTGAAGGTGTGTTGGATGAAAATTTGCGGCCAAAAGAGTTTACTGATGAAATCGTTTTGGAACTTTATAAAAAGATGGTGTTCTGCCGCATGTGCAGCGACCGGGCGTTAAAGATGCAGAGGTCCGGGCGCATGGGAACGTTCACGTCCGTTGAAGGGCAGGAGGCTTTGCAGATCGCCACCGAATTTGCGATTAAAAAACAGGACTGGGTCGTTCCGGCGTTCCGCGAACTTGCGGTGATGTGGGCGCACGGAGTCCCGATGGAAAATATTTATCAATACTGGATTGGCAACGAGATGGGCAGCAGACCGCCGCAGGGGGTTCACGTTTTGCCGGTTTCCATTCCGGTAGGCAGCCAGATGCTTCATGGCGTGGGATTAAGCTGGGCCGCGAAACTGCAGGGCAAAGATGAAATCGCTGTAAACTATTTTGGAGACGGTGCGACGTCCGAAGGTGATTTCCACGAAGCCATGAACTTTGCGGGCGTATTTAAAACTCCGACGATTTTTATCTGTCAGAATAATCAGTTCGCGATTTCCACACCGCGCGCAATTCAAACGGCTTCCAAAACCATCGCTCAAAAGGCTTTAGGATACGGTTTTCCGGGAGTGCTTGTTGACGGCAACGATCTCTTTGCAATGTACGCGGTCACGAAAGAAGCCGAACAGCGCGCGCGCAAAGGTGACGGTCCGACGTTGATTGAAGCATACACGTACCGTTTCGGCGACCACTCTTCTTCCGACGACGCAACGAAGTACCGCGAAAAATCTGAAGTAGAAGCCTGGAGACCGAAAGATCCAATGAAACGTTTGCAGGTTTATTTAGGGAAGAAAGGTTTGTGGAACGAAAAAATCGAAGAAGACATGCGCGCAAAATTCCAGGTGGAAGTTGATGCGATTACCGAAAAAGCCATCGCTATGCCTGTTCAAACCGTTGATGAAATTTTTGATTATACGTATGCCGAATTGCCTCCGGCATTAGCGGAACAAAAGGCATATTTAAAAACGATGCTGGCTAAAAAAGCGGCACTGAGGCCACAGGCCGAAGGCGAGCCCCAAAGGGCGACCGCTATAAAAGAGGAAGGAGGCACGAATGGCTAATCAGGCTTTGACACTCGTGGCTTCGTTGAATCTCGCGCTCAAGCAGGAAATGGCGAAAGATAAAACTGTTGTTTTGTACGGCGAAGACGTAGGTTTTGAAGGTGGCGTTTTTCGCGTGACTGAAGGTCTGCAAAAACTTTACGGCAAGGACCGCTGCTTTGATGTGCCCCTGGCAGAAGCCGGAATTATCGGCACCGCGATCGGCATGGCGATCAACGGGATGAAGCCGGTTGTTGAAATGCAGTTCGACGGATTTTTTATGGAAGGTGTTCCGCAGATGGTTGATCACGCGTCGCGCATGCGCAACCGTTCGCGCGGGGCGTTCAGCGTTCCGATGGTTGTGCGTATGCCTTTTGCAGGGGGAATCAAAGCTTTGGAACATCATTCAGAATCCATGGAAGCGTTTTTCGGGCATATTCCAGGCTTGAAAGTAGTAGTTCCTTCTACTCCATTCGATGCCAAAGGCATGATGATTTCCGCGATCCGCGATCCGGATCCGGTGATTTTTCTGGAACCGAAAAGATTGTACCGCGCCTTTAAACAGGAAGTTCCTGAAGAAGAATATTTTGTTCCGCTCGGCAAAGCATCGCTCATCCAGGATGGAACTGACGTCACGCTTTTTGCTTATGGATCAATGGTCCGCGAATGCCAGAAAGCCGCGATTGAAGCGCAAAAAATGGGCATCAGCTGCATGGTGGTGGATTTACGTTCGATTTCACCGCTGGACCGCGACGCGATTTTGTATGCTGCGGAAAAAACCGGGCGCGTAGTGATTGCCCAGGAAGCTGCGCGTACGTTTGGCACAGCCGCTGAAATTTCCATGATTATTTACGAACATCTTTACGGAAAGTTGAAAACGCCCGTGGAACGCGTGACGGGTTTTGACATAGCGATGCCGCTGTTGAAAGGCGAAGACATGTATCTGGTGGACAGCTTCCGCATCTTAGAAGGGATCAAAAAAGTGATGGGGAAAGCGTAGGTTTCTCACGCCTAAAACTATCTCAAACCCTTTTGAGGTTTTTTGAAGTTCCTTGCCGTTTTTTATTAGCACTTTTTGGATAGAAAAAAATGAGTAAAAATGGTATAATCATTAGATAAAAAAGCCTAAAAATCAAAAACAAAAAATATGACGCAACAGGAACTCTCTGACAAGTTGCTCACCGAGCTTGACCGCAGTCTGATTGTTGATGACAAGACTCGCGATTACTGGCTCAAAAATTATCAAACACTTCCGTTTTCCGCTGTGGAACTTTTTTGCGATGAGCTGGTCAGAGCTGACCAGCATGTCGATGTCATGATTGCTGCCGGCCTCGATGCCAACCCGGGGCTTGCCGAACAGATCGTTCTCAAAAGCAAAGCTGCCAAGAAAAAAGCGTTCAAGTTTCTTGAAGCTCAGGAAACTCATAAAGAAAATCCTGAAGAATTCTTAAAAGCTAACCTCGATTAATTGCTATGGGTGAATTTCAAGGTGAACAAGCTCAGGTCTCTGCGGTGGAACAAAAAGCCGCCAAGCTTGATGATAAGGGCAAGAAAACTCATGAACAGCTCGATTCAGAGCTGAAGGCAAAACACGATGTCTTTTTCAAGCAGGTTGATGATACCCAGAAAACTTTTAAAGAAGCTGCCAAACTTAAGGACCCGGCTGCAATAACTGAAATGGGTAAAGACAAGCAGGAAATCAAAGACCTTCTCTCCAAAGCTGCGTCCAGCGGCGAAACGATTTTAAACAACAAAGAAGCCAACCCCGATTTCCTCAGCATCCGCCAGAGTGCGGACCGCATATCTACCATCACCAAAACCGTGGGCGAAAACCTGGCACTTTTCCAAAATATCGATAAAGCCAACCAGTCTTTGGTCGTCGCCAAGGAGTCGGCGTCGGCGGCCGATAAAATCTGGGGCGAGGGTGAACATCCCGATAAGGACTGGCAAAAAACTCTCACTGGCCATCTTCAAACCGCTCTCGGGAATTTAGGCGAGGACGGCGCGATGGGCTATCTGAAAAATTACACATCTCTTCCTTCGCAGGAACTCCAGAAATTTTATGACAATGTCAAAAAACCGATCGATGATCTTACCAAGCATGTCACTGATTTGCGCGTCCAATACCTGGAAAAGTTTGAGTACAACACTGACGAAAAAAAGGAGCAAATGACCGTGGATCTTAAACAGCTCCTTGGCGTCAAGAAGGGCGACGGCGACGCAAAAGGCGCTTATGGCGAAGGTTTCGACACCATGGTGTCTCTTATGGGCACCGGGAAAGCGCAGGTTGATAAAGCCGCGGGTGAAAATGACGATACACAAAAAAAAGTTTTCCTCGATTCCGCCAAAGAACAGTTTAGCCGGGCCGAGGCAACGGCGGAAAAAATCGGGCCTGCATTGGCGGAAATTGACATCAACAAGCTCCCGATTGAGTTTCAGGTTGTTCATTTCAATATGAAACTGAACACGGCAGCAACATTGAGCGATGCCACAGCACAGCTCAGTAAGCTTGAAAAAGGGACCACGCTCGTTGACAGCAAAGGGCTCGTCGACTCAAGTGAAAAAGAGTATTCGGAGGGCGACCAATCTCCCAAGAAAAATTATGAAGCTGCTCTTGCTGCCAGAGACAAAGCCATGGCTGGAAAAGAGCTGGATTTGACCGCTCCGGAGTTGAAAGATTCTACAGAAAAAGGTTTAACGGGACTGTGCGCCCTCAAAGGAAAACTTTCCACCGTTGACCGCGCAACGCTTCCGCGCGAATACCAGGCCCGGTTTGATGCCCTCGCGAGTACCGTTGATTCCAACATCAAAGAACTGGCCCAGGTTCAGATCATGCTTAAAAACAAGGCGCTCATCGATGATATGGATAAAAACGGTCAGAAATATTTCACAATCGAAAAACAGGAAGTGAACGGCATGAATGTTGTTGTCGTCAAACAAACTCCCGAGTTTGATAAACTTTCTCCAGGGCAACAAGCCCTTGTTCAAGCACAATTTCTCGCCGTCCATGCTGAAGTCGCGCTCGACCTTACCAAGAAAATGGACCTTAAAGAGGACAAAGACTGGAATGAAGGCATGAAAAAATTTGAACAAGGAATTGAAAGCGGAAACCTTGGAGGTTCAAAAAAACAACTCCTGGATTATTACAACAAATTTAAAGACAACCCGGAAAAAGCGGTCCAGATTAACTCTGCACGCAGCCTTTTGCAGGTCATTGTAAGAAAAGAGTTCGATGAGGCCAAGGCCAACCTGGAAACTCTGACGGGTATCCAACAACATCACGATGAAGGCGGTCTTGATAATATTAACCATCAAGAACTCGGCGGTTCTGTCGGCATGGCCTGGACAAAAATGGATTCCGCCGAACGCGAGGTTGCTTCCGGGAAATATCTCACGATTGAGGAAGTCTGGAATAAGGTCGGAAAGCCCGGTGGAAAAGATGCGGTCAGTAAAGGCATTTCGTTCCTGGATCCGTCCGTCATTCAGGGTAAGCTGAGCGAACCGGATCCCGTAAAAAGGCGAGCAAATATTTTGGAGATCGCTCGCGCGGCCAAGGATGCGGGATTGACTGCGTTCGCAAAAAAATATTTTGAAATGTATTTTGCCGGCGAGATCGTCGAGAAGAAAAAAACTATCACGCGCGATCAAGTTGAAAAAGCTTTCAAAGCCAATCCTGAGAGCGATAAAGAGGTCAAGGATGGCATCAAAGGTGCTCATGATCAAGCGCTGACCAAATTTATTGCAGAATACAATCGTCAACATCCCTATCGCGGAATCGACCCCGAAGTAGGGACCCAATGGAACAAGATTCAGGCCAAATGGGAAGCAAATTACCAAGAACATAGCGGCGATATTGAACAGCGCGTCCGCAGCGGCATTGTTGACGAACTCTGGACCAAAGAGGCAAAAAAAAGCATTCATTCAGTATACAGTGAGGCTGCCGCCGTTGATAATAAAGATGACCCGGTCAATGTTTGGAATGAAGCGTACAGCGGTCACTTTGGCGTTGCCGAAAATATTACCGGAGCAACGTTAGTGTTTACTGCCGATGATATTCGAAATACTTGCGCACAAATTGCCGTTTCAATTTTATATCTGGAAATGGCTGCCGCTGCTGCTGCTATTACAGCCGCTGGAGCAGGCGCGCTTGTTTTGGGCGGAGGCATTGTTGCTGGAGAAGGCGCCAGCGCCGCATCGCTCCTGGCTTTGGCGGAAAGCGGACTGGCCGTCAGCCAGACAACCGTTTATGCCGCAGGAGCAACAAGCTTTTTAGTAGAGGGTGCTGTCATGCACAGTGTGAGTGTAGGCTTGAATGAGGGCTCGGCCGGATTCAAAGATCCGAAAGCATTTTTTAAAGGACTTGCCACGACCTATGCAACTCTTGGAATTATGAAGGGAGTTGGTTCGGTCTTAGGAAAAGTCGGCGGAAAGGCCGCTCAAGGCGTTGCCGAAGGTTCCGGTGAGTTTATTACTCCGTTCAGCAAGGAGCTTGGCCAGACGGGCTTGAATGTTGTAAAAGGTGCCGCAAATCTTACGGGCAAATCCGTCCTTGATTCAGCCCTGATGACCGGCCTTTCTTTCGGCACTGAAAAACTTTTCAACGGCAAAACCATGACGGCTGATCAACTTACCAGTGAATTCGGCAAAAATTTCGTCACCTTCATGGTGATGGGTGGGGTTCATAAGGCTGTGGAAACAGGGGAAGCACCGACTGAAGTGAAAAAACTTACAAAGGAAGAACTTGCCACCAGAGATGCGATGAAAAATTCTCTTGATGCTGATAAGCTGGCGCAACGAGCCCGCGAAAGCGCAGAAGCGGCTAAAAAAGAAGGAAAAACCGATACTGCAAAGCTTGAAGCTGAGGCAAAGGTGAAGGAAGCACAGGCAAAGGCGGCTGATTTAAGAGCCAAGGAAGCGCTGGAGAAGGAACGTCAAGCGGCGGAGAAAGAACGACAAGCGCAACTTGAAATCGCACGCAAACTGCTCGCCCCAAAAGAAATTTCAGCTGCTGACCAGGAAATCATTGACCGCAAGCCAGACAATCAACCGACCGATCCTGCGCTCAAAACTACGATTGAAGACAATGCACAATTAGAACAACAGCATAAAGATTTAACCAAACAATTGGCGCAACTTGAAGATGACGCTAACTTTAATCAAATGACCGGGAAAGATAATCCGGAACTGGCTAAACAGATTGAAGACCTCAAAGTTGAAGTAAAAAAATATGGAGATACACTGAAATTTAAACGAGAAATCGAACAAGAAACACGAGCGGAATTTGTCCAAAATAATCTTGCTGATGCGGCAAAATTACATCCGGATATTCCTCTTCCGGTACTTCAGGAACTCATGACCAGAGACCCGCTTGGTTATGAACGTGCCATCCATCTTTCCGAACAAGCACCAAAATTAGAGGCAATGGGTTTAGGACAGGCAGCCAAAGACCTCAGAAATCTCACCGGAGATTTTGCAAGTGTTGATGGCAGTCCAATAAAGACTGCCGAACAACGGGCGGCATTTTTAG
Source organism: Candidatus Peregrinibacteria bacterium (assembly GCA_003153355.1). Lineage (GTDB taxonomy): Bacteria > Patescibacteriota > Gracilibacteria > UBA1369 > UBA1369 > PALSA-1335. The sequence continues at coordinate 293,264 of PLYH01000002.1, read as the reverse complement.
AAAAAATGCTCAAGCTTTCACCGCTTGATCTTGAATGGTATACAACAAGACCGGAAACCACTTTAGATTCCAATGATCCTCAGTTTAAAGAAAAATTTAATAAACTCAAAGAGTTCAGCGCACAGTTTATGAGCGATAAAGTCATGCCTCTCTTGGTTGCTCAAAATTTACCCGCTGATCAACTCATTCTTGAAATCCATCGATGGCAGGCTCGAGGTTCAGAGGCGCAAAGGGACTTATTATTAAATCCTGCGATAGGTTATGATATTTCCGGGAAAGTCCGAGATGTAGTCGTTCGTGTAGGAGAATATATAGCCCCAATACCTGGAAGAGTCCCTGAACTTCTCGGGAAAATGTCGACAAAAATGCAAGGGATAGAAACAGAGTTAGCAAACCTAAAACAAACAAACCCTGATGCTTATGAAAAAGCCGTCGTTAAAACAGCTTTCTATGCACTTCAGACTTTTGTTGAAATTCATCCAATGACAGACGGGAATGGCCGAACTGGTCGCGCCTTGTATGAATATTACATCGTTAAATTTTTGGGGCCTGGAAGCAAATATCGTCGACTTCCTATGGAAGCTGGTTCCGACGGGGAATCTTCGCTCCATGGCGACCTCCACACCATGAATGGCAAGCTTTCTAAGACATTGTATGAAGGAAATCCACTCGGCAACATTTCAGGATTAGCCGGCGAACAGCTTTCACAAAAGATCGACGCCACCGATCTTGGGAAAATTAATTCTGATCCGCTTTATGAAGAATTCTTTGCAAATTACATTAGATTAATGGCATCATCCCCTTAACCATAACAACTATGTCAGCAGAACGTATGAAAATTTATGATCCTGATGGTAAAGAAATTGCTAATATTGCCAGAGACAGCACTGGGGCAACAAGATTGTTCCTTGTGCCTGGAATATCGTTAGATACACACAAGCAAGTTCAAGATCTTCTTTTCAGTGCCGGGAACACGAAAGATCCACAATTTGAAGCTCGTCTTAAAACTGCTTACGAAACTCATGGATTCGGCTTTGAAAGCGATGAACAAATTGAAAAAAGAGTCGCTAAAAATGTTGATTACATTCATGAAAGCAATCTTATTGAAGAAATTACTGAAATTGATAAAAGCCTCATTAAGGATCAGTACCGAAAACAAAACAACATGGGGTGTGTCGGTGCTTGGCTTATTGCTGAAGATAGGGCCAAAGAAAAAAACCCATTGAGTGGAAAAGATGTCATAAGGATGCAACGCATGCTTACCGACGAGCAAAGTGTTTACGGTCATTTTCTTAAAGAGCATTATCGCGGGGCCATTCGCGGCGAACAAGATTGGGTTAGTGTCGGGGGGCGGATTATTCCACCTCCGCATCCTGAAGATTATGAGAGTTTCTTTTCAAGATTCAACGCCGGTTTGCAGAAACTTAAGCCGGCCAATATTGAAGATGTTCTTCGTTACAGCGCAAAGATGCACCTTGAATACGAGTTAATGCATCCTTTTGCCGACGGTAACGGGCGCACGGGAAGAAATATTGCCAACTATGTTTTGAAGTATTTTCAGCTTCCAGTATTGGTATTTACGAATTTCGACAAAGAAAAATACTACCAGGGATTTCATATCGGGACTCATGAGGAGAGTGAGCCCATGGAAGAATATTTCATTGAAAAATATAGAGAACAAAATCCTGAATTTTTTAAATAATTTAAAGGCGGGTTTGAGATTTTTTTGATTACGAAGTAGTATGTTTTCGACATATTAATGTTTTTAATGTATGGCTTTTGATTTTAAATTTCCGGACGTGGGCGAAGGCATTCATGAAGGGAAAATCGTGAAGTGGCTGGTGAAAGAAGGCGATGAAGTGAAAGCTGACCAGTCGATTGCTGAAGTTGAAACTGATAAGGCGGTAGTGGAAATTCCAGCACCGCAAGCCGGTAAAATCAGTAAGCTCTATCACAAGGAAGGCGAAGTGATGAAAGTGGGCGAAGTGATGGCGACGTTTGAAGGTAATGCGCCTGCGGCTTCAGCGGCAACTGAACAAGGAGTAGTGGGAAGTCTTGAAGCTACTGCAACGGGCGTGATGAAGGCTCCTGCGGGATTTGGTTCTCCGGCAGGAGGTGCGAATCCTTTTGGAAACAGCGGGGCGGTTTTTGGAGGACAGGCGCAGCCGGGTCCTCAGGCGGTGCAACAGGCTCCCGCAGTACAAACTCAGCCGGCTAGTCAGCAACCTGTGCAGCCAGTTACGCAGCCCGGCCCGGTTGCTCAGCCGGCAAGCGCCCAGCCTTCTAATGCTGGCGGCGGTTCTATGGCCGGTGTCATCAAATCAGGAATCAAAGCCGTGAAAAAATACGATCTTTTTGGATACATTGATCGCGCTCCGTATGATGGCGTGCGCAAAGCGGTGGGCGACCACATGGTGAAATCCGTCCAGACTGCGCCTCACGTCACGCATATGGACAGCGTTGATGTCACGAACCTTTGGAACCTCCGTGAAAAACAAAAGAAGGAAGCCGAAAAAGATGGCATCAAGCTGACGTTTTTGGCATACATTCTTCAGGCTACCGTCGCAGCTTTGCAAAAATTTCCGTACATGAACGCGATGCTTGATGAAGAGAACAAAGAGATCATTATGAAAAAATATTACAACATCGGCATTGCGGTTGATACCGAAGCAGGACTGATGGTTCCGGTGTTGAAAGGTGCTGATAAAAAGCCACTTTTCAACATTGCGAAAGAGATTTCAGACCTGGCAAAAAAGGCGCGCACCCGCAAAATTAATCCGATGGATTTTAAGGGCGGCACGTTCACGATCACCAACGTTGGTTCTGCCGGGAGCGGCGAATATTTTACGCCGGTCATCAATTTTCCCGAAGCCGCGATTCTTGGCGTGGGTTTGATCAAAGATGTTCCGACCGCCGTGGACGGAAAAGTTTTGATCCGCAAAATTTTGTATCTGAGTTTGAGTTTTGATCACCGCATTATTGACGGCGCAGACGCGGCGGCATTTGTAAAAGTGCTCAAAGAGCTGCTGGAAAATCCGGGGGCTGCGGCTCCAGAAAAGGAGAAGTCGAATGTTCCGGCTCATCCAACAGCAAAGCCAAAAAAGGCTCCGGCAAAAAGACTGATCGCCAAGAAAAAATAATTTCAAAACCATGAATCATCATACCGAAGGGAACGAACATGAAAAAAAAGTTGCTGTAAAAAAAGCCAGTTTTGATTTTAGTTGGATTTTTTGGTGGCAGATCAATGCTGATGAGTTGAAAAAACAGGTTCACGAATATAAAACGCTCAAGTTTAGTCAATCGATGCGCGGCATAAGTGCGATTTTGCTTTGGATCAGCGTTGCGGCAACTGCGGCGTTTGTTTTATTCCTTGGAATGGACCAGTCGGCGTTTATTGATACCGCGATTTTTTTGGTGCTGTCATTCTTTGTGGCCAAAGGTCATCGCTGGGCTTTGATCGCTTCGATGCTTTTATGGACATTCGAAAAAGTTTATTCACTGTACACGCAAATCCAACTAGCTGGAGCTACAGATTCTGGTGCAGCTTTCATTGTTCCGACTATCATCTGGTGGACAGTTTATATGCACGCTTTTTATCTGGCGTTCAAGGTTGAACAGGCCCGCAGGAAAGCCTAATCGATCAATTTGGAAAGTTCTTTCTTGAACGTTTCCAAATCTTTGAAATGTCTATAGACAGATGCGAAGCGGATATAGGCTACTTCGTCGATTTTGCGGAGTTTGTCCATGATGCTTTCGCCGATATTGCGGCTGTGGATCTCTTTGCCCATGTTGGCCATCTCTTCTTCCAGGCCGTTGAGGAGTTTTTCGATCTGTTCCTTTGTGACCGGTCTTTTTTCGCAGGCTCTCCAAAGGCCGCGTTCCAATTTCTGGCGGTCGTAGCTTTCACGCGAGTTGTCTTTTTTGATGATGATGAAATTGGTGCTTTCCACACGTTCAAAAGTCGTGAAGCGGTATTCGCATTTCTCGCATTCGCGGCGGCGGCGGATTTCGCGTTTTTCATGGGTGTCGCGCGAGTCCAGTACCGACGTTTCTTCGTGTTTGCATTTTGGACAGATCACTTTTTGGAGGGTGATTTGATGAGTTTGGCCTGTTCTTCGGCGTAATGGTCGGTCATGCCAGCTATATAATCTTTTACCACAGTTTCTTTGGCTTCTCCAAGCTTAATGCTGGTTCTGAACGGCTCGGGAAGCTGCTGCGGTTTCTTAATGTAATACAGAAAAAGTTTTTTGAGAAGTTTTTTGCCGTGTTCGATTTGACGTGCGACCTTTGGGTTGTAATAGAAGTTTTCCATGAGGAATTCGCGGAGCTCGCGCATTTCCGGTTTGATCGACGAGCTGAAACCGATGATTTTTCCCTTGTGTCTGCGGACATCTTCCACACTGCGAAGGCGGAATTTTTTGATGTTTGCTTCGGAGGTTTTGCAAAGGTCCTGGATCATCAAAGAAATCATCCGGCTGATGACTCGGCTCTGCAAGCGCTTGAGATCAATGTTTTTGCCGTACTGTTCCTTGATGTCTTTTTCGGCTCTGCACCACAGTTTGAATTTCCGCATGTTTTGAAGCGTGATGAGCCCGGAGCGGAGGCCGTCGTCGATGTCATGGTTGGTGTAGGCGATTTCGTCTGCCATGTCCACGACCTGGCTTTCCAGGTGCGCGGATGTTTCAAATTGGATATGTGCGAGGTGATGAGACTGTTCGTGCTTCAGAAGTCCGTCGAGGACTTCAATCGTTAAATTTAATCCGTCGTAATTGGGATTCATGGTTTCCAGTTTTTCCAGAATGCGGCGGCTTTGTTCGTTGTGTTCAAAATGTTCCCCGAATTCGTGCATGACGTCATCCAAAGCGTATTCTCCGCCGTGGCCGAAAGGAGGGTGCCCAAGGTCATGGGCAAGCGCCATCGCTTCGGCCAAATCTTCGTTCAGACCGAGCGTGCGCGACACGTCGCGGGAAATTTGCGCGACTTCAATGGTGTGAGTGAGGCGGTCACGGTAGTGGTCGCCGTAATAGGAAACAAAAACCTGGGTTTTTGCCTGCAGTCTGCGAAAAGCTTTGGAGTGGATAATCCGGTCGCGGTCGCGCTGGAACGGCGTGCGGGTATTGTCCGCGCGTTCTTTATGGAACCGTCCCAGACTTTGCGCGCTGTGCATCGCGTAGGGCGCGAGCGAGCGTTTTTCGTCCGCCAAAAGTTCTTTAAGAGTTTTGAGCATTGATGATGTTATTCTGCCAGCTGCCCCATCTGATGAAGTTTGAACAGGACGCGCGCTACTTCAACGCGAACCATGAAATTCGTAGGGAAAAGGTTCGGGTGGTTGAAAAGCACGTTGTCGTAAGCATATTTGGCGTAACCGGTGAACCACTGTCCGGTTGGAACGTCATCGTATGAAGCGACGGTGTTGGCCGGCAACGGACCAGACAAATTGCGGAGTACCAAAGCCAAAAACTCTATGCGGTTCACCGAACGGGATGGGCGATAAAATCCTTTATCCGGACCGGACTGGTAGCCGGTTGTTATCGCAAGCGCCTTGGCGCGGCAAACATATTGGTATGCCCAGTCAGTTTCTCCAACATCCGGAAATGGCCTTACTCCTGCACAATAATCGGTTTGCTGATCGAACTGTTTGAAACTCACCAACACGATCTTCATGATCTGATCGCGCTGTAATAAACTTTGCGGAGCAAATGTTCCGTCCGGGTTGCCCGTCATGGCTCCGATACTTTTTACAAAAGTGATTGCCGGACAATCTGCGTCATCCGAAGGAACGTCACTGAAACCTGCGCAGTTGGATGCCGGAGGAAGGCTGGTGACCGTAAAATTGCTTTGCTGGTTGGTGATCACGGAATTTCCGTCAACTCCTCCGACCTGGAAAACATATACGCCATCAGGAACTTTGTTGCCAACGGCATCTTTACCATCCCAGGTGACCATATTGGCACCGTTGGATTGATTGTTGAATGCCCAGCTTTTAAGCGCAGAGTTCATGTTATTTTGAGCATAGACCGCTGCGTTGATGGATGACTGACCGCTGGAATTAGAAAGAGTGTAGCCAAGATTGATTAAGCCGTTCGCAGGATCGTACGGATTTGGAGTTGCTGTCAAACCGCCGACGGTCGAACCCGGAACGCCGGGATTGGAAACCGCTACATTGCCGGTAAGATGGTTGGATTCAACTGAGTAGCCATTGACCGAAGAGGTTGCCCAAAGATCATAGCTGTAGCTTCCGACCTGAGCATCGGCGTTGTTGATTTTGCCGTCCCAGTTGATGGTTGCATTCCCGTCGTTCGTGACGACCTGTCCGACATCAATCTGGTCAGGGCTTCCAAGTGACTGGATTTTTAAATCGACTTTCCAGGCGCTCCCGGAATTTCTGACAATATTGTAATTGACGGCGTAGCTGCCTGTTCCTTTATAGTAAACAGCTGCAGGCTGAGCAGTTAACGTCATGACCGATGCTGCGGTTTGAGCAACATTAAAAAGTGCACTTTGATATTGGGCCGCCGGAGGACTTGCGGTCTGGGAAGAAATGTTCACTTTGTATTGTGCGTCAGTAACGTAACTGCCGTTGGTGCATGGTGCGCCGTTATAGGTGACGTTACATTTTCCGTCCCATTGAAGCTGGTAATGACCTGTGGCTTTGTTGTCTGCACCTACTGCTCCAAATTCATAAACAACATTTCCGCTGGAATCCATGATCTGTTCAATAACCGCGCCGGTGGGATAACCTCCGGTGTTGTAATCGTAATCAATATTCAACATCGCATTCTGCCCCGGGACATTGCTGTAGAACGGAGTCGGGCTGACGGTGACGTTCTGGATGAGCGGATTTGCCGCTAAAGCAAGTGGTGCAAATAAAACTAAGCCCAATGCGGCGATGAGAAATTTTCCAACGCCTTTGGAAATTTTGGGGAGGACTGCCATAGATAAAAAAGATTATGGATATTTTTTTTGATTATAATCCAAATCTCTCAAAAATTACAGGAAATCATTTTTTATTGTTGCGTTGATCCCGGCTGCTGGGAAGATCCCGTCGCAGGTGGTGGGGCGCTTGGAGGAGTTTGCTGCGGTGGAATGATGTTCACTTTTCCGAGAACTTGCGCGACTTTGATAATGACCGTCGCCATTTCAGCGCGGGTCATGGAACGGTTCGGTTCAAAAATATTCGGGCCGGTTCCCTGAATAATTTTCATATCCCAAAGTGCGCGAAGATATGAACCTAAAACTTTATCACTTACATCCAAAAAGAAATCGTTGGGATATCCCGCGCCGCAGTTTGCCGTGAAGCACCCCAGGTGCGGAGCAATTTTGAAAGCTTTTGCTATTAATACGACGGCTTCGCCGCGGGTGATGTTACGCTGCGGAGCAAAAAGATTTTTACTGACACCAATAACAATTTTTGCAGACCATGCTGCACGCACCCACTGGCTTTCCCATGGAATCAGATCTTTAAAAGGGCTTCCGCAATCCGTTGTGTAACAGCCAAGTTTTGGAGGCACACCTGCAGCGACGAGCGAAGCTTTCACGGATTCGGCGCGCGTGATGGTTTGATCAGGATGGAACGTGCCGTCACCATAACCACGGAAAATACAATAGTCGTAAGCCAGCCTAATGAAATCTTTCGCCCAGTGACCGCCGATATCGCTCGGATAATTTACGCCGGGACATTTGCTTGGAGTCGGAGGAGGTGGCGGGGTTGGAGGAGCGGCCGGGGGTGCAGGCGGAGTCGCTGGTGGAGTTGGTGCCGCTGGATTCAATCCTGGTTGTTGTGTTTGATCAGAAGTCTGCTGAGTTTGCGGAGGCGGATTGAACATCACATTGATATTTTGGATGGAAATATCTGGTTTTGCTCCGGCACTTTGCTGCGCGAACACGACTGCAGTGTAACTTCCATCAGGAGCCGGCTGATCATAACTGTCGATACCGTTCCAATTAAAACTGAAGTTTTGATCAAAGGTGGATTTTTGATACAACAGCGTTGATACGACAGTCGTCGGATCTGGTTCGCTCGGCGGTGTGTAGGCTCCTTTGATGATCCAGGCCGTAATAATTCCCGGAGGAATCAACGAGCAACGTACGACGCTGATCTGGTTTTCACTGATGATGATATTCGAATTGGTAACCTTGCAGGTCAAAATGTTCGGCGCAGGCGTAAGATCTTGACTTGACCCTGTTTGATCCGAACCGCTTGTACCGCCGGAAGTCACCGGACAATCTTGAGAGCAGGAGTTCGCATCTTCTCCGGATTCACAAATGCCGTTGCCGCAGACCGGGCCTGATGGAGCCGGCGGCGGCGTTGGAGTAGGACTTGGCGCCGGTGGTGGTGGCGGCGGAGTTGGTGTTGCAGGTGGAATTACCGCTGTGATTTCGTTTGAATTTGCGCTTTCCGGTCCACCCTTGGTTGCGGTGACGACATCATAGTATGTTCCGGGATTGACCTTGAGAAATGTTAATGGAGGATTTGCCGTCATCTGGACAGGCACATACGGGCCGCCCGATGTTAATGATGTTTTTACGATGTAGTTCGTGGCGCCGCTTACCGTATTCCAGTTCAAGGTGGCATCGTATGTTCCCGACTGTGCTGCATCCGCCGTTACGGTTCCAAGAGTTAAATTTGAAGGGGCAGCCGGTGCGCTTGAGGCAGTTTGGAAAGTTACCGTGCAAGGACTTCCTGAAACTTGAGTATCAATAGTTGCCGGCGGATCCGGTTTTACTGCAGCGTATGGAGTAACGCTTGCTGAACCCCCGCTCAGCGGATAAGTGATTTGAATTGTTGAACCGCCTTTTCCAAAAGTTTGGTCGCCCATCCAATAATATATATCGACCGTGCCCCAACTTATTACAGAGGTCCAGGTTATGGTTGCGGTTGTATCGCCGACATTTGGCGGAGTTTGAACTCCCGAACAACTGATTGTTGGCGGCGGCGCAATAGCTACAAGCGAACTTTTGCCGGTACTTCCAAGAACCGACGTTTGCGCCTGCGTCGGCTGCAGTCTGCTAAAAAGCGGGACGCCAATACCTATTCCGATTGCCAGAATAAAAACTCCGAGTGCTTTGATTTTGTTTTGAGAAATGCCCATAAAGCTTCTATGAACTCCTTTCATTATAGCATATTTGTGGGCTACAATAAATGTAGAGCTTTAATGATATTATGAAACTCGGCGAACTTGTCACTCAATTTCTGGAGCATGCCGAGGTCGGCAAAAATCAATCGCCTAAAACCGTTGAAAACTATCGGCATTATTTGAAACGGTTTACGGACTGGTTTGGCGAAAAAAAATCTCCGAAAGATATTACACTGGAAACCGTCCAAAAATTCCGGCTTTTTTTGAACAGACTCGAAGATGAAAAAGGCGGGCAGCTCCTGAGTATAAAAACCCAGAACTACCACGTCATCGCCCTGCGGGCTTTTTTGAAATATCTGATCAAAAATGATGTTCCGACATTATCGCCAGAGAAAATTGATTTAAGTAAAATCCCCGAAAGAACCGTTGAATATTTAAGCCGAGAAGAACTGGAAAGACTTTTTGAAGCGGTAAGGGCCGGGAGCGGCAGTAAGCTTGCTCAGGCCGATGTGCGCTCGGCGCGCGACTGCGCGATTCTGGAAACGCTCTATTCCACGGGCTTGCGGGTGAGCGAACTGGTGTCACTCAACCGCGCGCAGGTTGATCTGCAACGCAAAGAGTTCATGGTCCGGGGAAAAGGCCGCAAGCCAAGAATCGTGTTTTTGTCCGAGCGCGCGGCTGCATCGATCCAGGCTTATTTGAAAATGCGCGACGATAATTTTGATCCGCTTTTTTTGAACTACCGGCGAGCGCGGGGCGGTGACGATATTACCCTCGGCGAAAAACGTCGTCTGAGTACGGTGATGGTTGAGTATCTCGTACGTAATTATGCCCGGCGGGCGGGCATCATCAAAAAAGTCACGCCTCACGTTTTGCGACATTCTTTTGCCACTGAACTTTTGGTTAATGGAGCGGATATCCGTTCCGTGCAGGAGATGCTTGGACATTCTTCCATTACAACTACGCAAATTTATACCCATCTGACGAATAAAAGATTGCGGGAGGTTCACGAAAAGTTTCATAAGTAGTTTTTGTTTATTCATCAAGAACGGTCTTTAAACTTGCTCTTCCTGGATTTTATGGTGTGGGGGCGCTGTTGGGTGTACGAAGATTATCAAAAAAATGGGGGGAAATTCACACAGCCTCAATACACCCAGGCTTTCCGAAAACTTCAGCGGCTCATGAGCGGCGCACATCAGCAAAACTGATCAACGGCTTTTTAAGGGCTGAACTGGCTTATTGCCGGGAGATTTGTTATAGTTAGCATGCTTAAGATTTTTGTTGAATGCATGATCGCTTTTGAGAATGTTACAAAAAGATACGGACGGAACGCGGTTCTGGACAAGCTGAATCTGAACATTTTGCGGGGCGAGTTCGTGTCCGTGATCGGACCTTCGGGCGCGGGGAAATCCACGCTTATTTATATTTTGATTGGCGCTGAAAAAATCCAGCACGGTAAAATCAGCGTGGACGGTTATGTGATTAATGAAATGAATGACCGGGCTTTGCAATATTTCCGCCGCAGAATCGGCGTGGTTTTTCAGGATTACAAATTATTGCCGCAGAAAAACGCGTACGAAAATGTGGCTTTTGCGCTCGAGGTTTGCGGTTACGAAACTGCGGACATCAAAAAACGCGTACCGGAAGTTCTGGAAATCGTGGGGCTCCACGACAAACACCGTCATTTTCCACATCAGCTTTCCGGAGGTGAAAAACAGCGTCTGGCCATCGCCCGCGCGCTGGTGCACAATCCCAGTTTGATCGTTGCAGATGAGCCGACTGGCAATCTGGACCCGATCACGGCGAAAGGAATCATTGACCTTTTTCTGAAGATCAATAAAGATGGCATTACTGTAATTCTTACAACTCACAATCCCCTTTTGGTCGACCATATCCGCAAACGAGTGGTCAAAATAGAAGGCGGCAAAGTGGTCAGCGACCGCCAGCACAGCGGTTATCACATGGAAATCGCGGGTTCATAATTACGAATTAATCTTGAATTGAATGGCGGGACTCTACAAAAAATCCGGAGTAGACATTACGATGGGCGACAAGTGTTCGGCCCTGGCCTATGAAGCCGCAAAGAAGACTTTTGCTTCACGCAAAGGTATGTTCGGCGAACCGGTGCAGATGGACGGCGGTTTTACAGGCGCTTTGGATTTCGGAGATTATTTTCTGGTACAAAATTGTGACGGAGTCGGTTCCAAAATCGCGATTGCTGATGCGGTCGGAAAATATGACACGCTCGGTTACGATCTGCTGGCCATGGTCGCGGATGACGCGGTGTGCGTGGGGGCGGAAACGATTGCCATTACCAACACCATTGATACGAACAAAGTCACAAGCAAAGTGATCGGGCCGATGATGGAAGGTTTGCGCAAAGCCTGCGTGGAACAAAAAGTCGTTGTTCCCGGCGGCGAAATCGCGGAGATGCCTTCTTTGGTTGCAGGAAATACCTGGAACGCCAGTGCCGTCGGCATCGTGGAGAAGAAAAAATTTATTGACGGCAAGAGCGTTATGCCCGGAGACAAAATTATCGGTTTACGGAGCCGCGGTTTCCGTTCCAACGGTTTCAGCCTGGTTCGGCACGTGCTTGAACAAACTTACGGCGTAAATTGTTACAGCAAAGCTTACGATAAAAAAACCACATGGGGGAAAATAGCCTTAACGCCTTCGATCATTTATTCCAATGCTCTGCTGGAATTATTGGGCAGATACAAACAGAAACGGAAGTGTGAAATCAAAGCTTTGGCGCATGTGACGGGCGGAGGGATTCCGGGAAATATTGTGCGTGTCCTTGGAGATTACGGTGCGGATCTGGATAATATCTGGGCTCCGCACGATCCGATGGTGCAGCTTCAGGAAATGGGCAAAGTGACCGATAAAGAAGCTTATGAAGTCTGGAACATGGGCACGGGCATGATCCTGGTGAGCAATGAGTTCAGCAAGATTGAAAAGGTTATGGATGAGCACGGCATTCAGGCCCGGATCATGGGCGAAGTCACCAAAGAGCGCGGCGTGCGCTTGGTAAGCCAGGGCTTTTTCAAGCCTGGAAAGCAGCTTATTTTTGAAGACTAAAATCGGCGGATATTGACTTTTTGGCGCGCTCGATTATATTATCAGCCAAATTTTTAATATTGCAATTTATGGCCATGCAATTACCTGACTATTCGGATAATCACCGTGAAGGTATTCCAGCTGATGAGGCAAAAACTAAAGCTCAGAAGTATGAGCCGATGAGCCCCGACCATAAAGTTGTTTTTAGAGTTGAACGTGAATCTTGGGCCAATGACGGATGTCTTCCGGAAGGTCCCAACAGTGAGGAAATTGCGCAGATTGAAATGGATGTTCGTGCAAAAATAGAAGAGCAACTTCGTTTAAAAATTAATTTACTGGATGCCAAGTTGCGCTTTGAAAAAATTGATCCCCGCGAGATCCGTGATCTGCTTGAAACGGTAACTTCATTAAAACAAGACGGGCTTATCAACGACCAGATCTATCAGGAAGCCATCGAGGTTATCAAGCCCGCATTGAGCAGAGGCCCGCATGTTGGCTTTGACTGTGATATCGATTGATTTAGGAAAAATTTAATTTTGTTTTAGAGAAATTTTAACGGTGTGCGCTCATGATGGCGACACCGTTTTTTCTTTCTATGGAAAAATTTTTACACGCTATCAACAGTGTTCACGGCTGCGAATGGCGAATTCTGGATAAGCTTTGGAAAAGTTTCAGGAACTGGCGTTATGTCTGGGAAGAGACCCGGCCCGGTGATTTTGCGCGGGCGGGTGTGGGAGAAAAGTTTGCGGGACGGCTTTGTGAATTACGCAAAAGGTTTGATGTTGATGCCGAATTCGCGAAACTTTGGGAAAGGGATATTGTGGTCGTGAGCCGCCAGCACAGCGAATACCCAAGACAATTTTTGCAGCTTCCCGATGCGCCTTTTTTACTTTACCGCAAAGGTGCCTCTTTAAGTTCGCACCAAAAAATGATGGCGATTGTCGGAACGCGACGCTCAACCAAGTACGGCGAAAATATCGCTTATGATCTCGCCGAAGCCCTGGCTGCACAAGGCGTGGCGGTGGTCAGCGGGCTGGCGTTCGGCATTGACGCCGTTGCTCATTTTGCCGTGGTGAGTATTCAAAAACCTACTGTAGCAGTTCTGGCCTCAGGACTTTACGATATTACTCCTTCGGCACACCACCGTTTGTCCGAAAAAATTCTTGAACACGGCGGAACATTGCTTTCCGAATACCCGCCCGATGATCCGGCTTATCCGCGCAGATTTCTGGAACGCAACCGGATTATTGCCGGCCTGTGCGAAGCCGTTATTGTCATTGAAGCCGGTCTACGGTCCGGTGCTCTGGTCACGGCCCGGCAGGCCAACGATTATAATCTTGACGTGTACGCGGTGCCGGGCGACATCAACAAAGAACAGTCCCAGGGGTGTCTGCAGTTGATTTATGACGGAGCTCATCCGCTGGTGAGTATTCAAAAATTTCTTGAAGACCGGGGGCTGAATTCTCAAAAGAAAACTTTTATTTTATCCGATGAAGAACAAAAACTCGTGAGTGCTTTTGAAAATAAAGCCTGTTCCACGGATGAACTTTTTGAAAAAACGCTGATGTCGATTCAAGCCATGAATATTCTCCTGACGCAGTTAGAATTTAAAGGGGCCATCCGCCGCAACAACCAGATGTTATGGGAGGTCGCTTTTTCCTCTTGATTATGCAGGTTTTTCCTTCTAATATGGAAAACCTTCAGGAAATTTATGAAAAACTTAAACTCTTTTGTTGCCGGTTTTGCAGCTGTCAGTATCGCAGCTGCCTGCGAACCGCCAAAGCCTCCGGAAAATGTTGTTCCAGTTACCGTGGTTGAGATTCCTTCCGTAACTTCATCTTTGCCGTCTTCACCTGCCGTTCCTTTGGAAAAACCTGACGCTGCTCACGAAAAAATTTCCGAAGAGGTCAAAGACGCGATCCAGGCACAATGTTATATGGAAGAGCCGCACCATCAATGTGAAAAGAATGAACTGGAGTCTTTTTTTACTCTCACATACCAACTGCACCCAAATTTGCGAAAAGCCTGCATGACCAATGCGGGTTACGATATGCCATGCATGGAAAAAACTTTCGAAGGTGTTTTTCAGGGACAGTTTGAATATGACCGTTTTATTACGATCAAAGCCAATTGTCGGTATCTTCTTGAACGCTGCGTCCTGGGAAAATTAAAAAATGCTGAATAGTTCGACTATTCTGCAATCGCTGTGACGCGATGAACTTCTTCCAGCGTAGTTATACCTTTCAAAACTTTCAGCACTCCGTCTTCGCGCATGGTGAGCATGCCTTTGCGGCGTGCGGCTTCAATCATTTTGGTGGAGCTGGCTTTGTTCAAAATAAGGTCTTTCATTTCAAAATCGATATTCACCAGTTCAACGACACAAATGCGTCCTTTATATCCAGTGTGACTGCACACTTCACAGCCCGGTGCTTTTGGAAGCTCTGCCGGAACACTGAGGTCGCTTAGCGTTGGACGGATTTTTTTGATGCTCTCGATCATGTTGTTCAGTTCATCAAGTTCCGCTTTAGTAACGGCTTCAAGTTTTTGGCAGGCCGGACAAATGCGGCGAACCAAACGCTGCGCGATGATAGTATTCAAAGCTGGAGCAACCATGAAAGGCGGCAGGCCGATGTTGATCAAACGAGGAATGGATTCAATGGCGCTGTTCGTATGCAAAGTACTTAAGAGCACGTGACCGGTCAGCGCGGCCTGGGCAGCCGTTTCGGCAGTTTCAAGATCACGGATTTCACCAAGCATCACAACATCGGGATCCTGACGTAAAATCGCACGCAAACCTCCGGCAAAATCGTAACCCCGTTTTTCGTTGATCTGACTTTGTGAAATTCCCGCCAGATGATATTCAATCGGATCTTCAAGGGTAATGACTTTGCTTTCGGGTTTGTTGAATTTATCCAACAATGTATAAAGCGTGGTTGTTTTACCTGAACCCGTGGGACCTGTAATCAAAATCATCCCGTGAGAAATTTTGGTGAGATGCTCTATATGTTGAAGGTTTTCTCCCCAAAAACCCATTTCTTCGAACTCAACGATTTTGCGCCCGCTATCAAGCAAACGGCAAACGAATGTTTCTCCATACTCAGTTGGCAAATCAGAGACGCGGACATCAACTTTGCGGTCATTCACCGTAAAACTATAACGGCCGTCCTGCGGTTCGTTGTTGATGTTCAGCTTCATTTTGCACTGGTATTTGATCTGATTGACGATGTTGTTGTAGGTTCCTTTTTCGATTTCAAAAATGGTGTGAAGCACACCGTCGATGCGAAAACGGACGCGCACAGTTTTTTCTTCAGGTTCAAAATGCATATCCGATGCTCCGGTTTTGAGAGCACCCACGCTGATGAGGTAAACCGCTTCTTCCGAACTGAGGCTCGAGAGTTTGGTTTTGAGCTCCGAGAGCTGCTGGATTTCTTTTTCGTATGCTTTAATTTTGTCCTCTGAAAGACTCGTGTCCATGGCTTTCTTGACCTTGTACTGTTCGCTTTCATACAGGCGGGCAGCTTCCAAAATGCCGTCTTCCGAAGCAAGATTGATGTTGAGTTCGAAGCCGTTATTGATGAGTTCCTGGAGTGCCGTTCTCGTCACCGGATTTTGCGGATCAGCCACCGCCACGCGGACTTTTTTGCCGATTTTGAAAAAAGGCATCACGAGCGCGGCCTTGACGGTTTCCGGAGGCAATAATTTGAGCAGATCCGGATTGATCGGCGTCACGCTGATATTGATGTACTGGATGTTGAGCTGCTTGGCTCTTTCGATCGTGGCGCGTTCCTTAAAGCCGCGGTTAATTTTTTCGAGGGTCTGGTCAACGGACTGCGGAGCTTTTTGCTGATTCGGCGCGGATTTTGAGGTCGACATGCTGGATTGCGTAGCAGCGGCAGCAGGCTCTGTTGAAGCTGCCGGCTGTTCAGGAGTGACCGGTTGCGATACGGCGGAAGTTTCTGGTTGCGCTGGTGTGGGTGCGGGAAGCGGAGCCGGCATCGCGGGGTGTTGAGTTTGAACAGGCTGAACTGTTGCAGGCTGAGAAACCGGCGGGGAGGAAACTGAAGGCTGGGCAACCGGCTGAACAGCTGCAGTTGTGGCCATAGGAGCAGCTTGCAGCTGAGGTTGAATGCCCGACACCGAAACCGCACTTGCTGCAGGCACATTCTGATTGTTGGTTTCTTCCGGCATGACTAAAGATACAAATATATCTAGATATTTTAGCATAAAACAGCTGGAAAGTTAAATCTCAACATAGCTTTTGACCACATTTGTTCCACGGGGTCAATTTTGGCTTTCTGCCTTATAAAATCGGCAAAAATCTGGTATAATATTAAGATTATTTTAAAAACCATAATTTACCTGTGGACTCCTCCGAAAAAAAACAAAAACTGAGAGAACTTATCCAGGGAAGCATGTTTCTTGACCGGAAGCTGAAGGATGAATTGCTTGCGGATCTTGACCTTGCCGGCCCAGAGGAGCTCGCTGTCATTGAAGAAGCTTTTACCGAAGCTGAAAAACAGCAGAATCAACTCGTAGAAAAAATGGTGGAACATGACGATACTTTTTTGACTCGGCTGAAGCAGTTTAAAGCTTCAACGATCCGTAAATATCAGAAAAAAGTTGAAAAATCTGAGCGCAAAAAAGAACAAGCCGAAGAAATTCTTAAAAAAATTCAATGAAGCTGCATTCCTGTTTTTCAACCAGAGAATCACGGATGAAACTTTTCACGGAAAAAAGGTTTGTTTTTGTAGGAGAAAATCCCAAGGAAGCGAATCAGGAAGCCCCAGTCCCAACGGGGCAAACTGTTGATGAACGTAAAAATCAGGCATACAAGGAGATCCAGGAAATTTATGATCTCGGCGACTACAACACCTACAACTTCCGCAAATTGCCCAAAGAGTTCAAAGATCATATGGAGGGTGATTTTAAACAGTGGGTTGATGCCAATGTCGCCACTTATGACAAGGACAAAAAGTCAGGCATTGATGCGAATGAATATAAAGATTTCAAAGAAGCTCTTACAAAAAAAGTTAAGGATGTTCTGGACCGTTTAGCTCAAATCAAAAAAGAACGCACCGAAGAGGCAAAGGCCACGAAAGAAACTGCCGAGGAAGCACAGGAAAGGCAGAAATCCCTGGATGCGGCCAAATCATTGGAAGCTAAAGGCGACCTGAAAGATGTTGATTCTCTGGAAAAACTCAATGCGTCATTCGTGCTCTATCAGGAAAATTTTAAAACCGAGAGTGACAACTTCAACAAGCTCATGGGGACTTTTTCAAGTGCCAAGAGCAAAGTGGATTATGCCAATAAACCGCATGCTACCGGCCTTGGCGCATTGAAAGAATGGGGAGTAAGTCTTATTCCTTGGACTGATGATTCACCGGAGGTGAAGGAGGCCAAGGCGGCGAAAGAAGCGGCGATCAAGGATTTTCAGACAAAACTCGCCGAAATGAAAAAAAGGCAAAAGGAACGTCAGGCAAAAGGCAAGGACCTGAACGGAGGACCTGAAAAAATACGCGGTAAAACCAAGGATAAATATAAAGATTACCGGGACCGGACAAAACAACGCAAGGATGAGGTAAACGGCCAGCGCGACAAAAATAAGGAAAACAAAGAACAAATGATTAAGGCCCGGGAAGAAGCTTTTGGAACAAAAGGGAAAGTTGAGGAGCAAAAAGAGGCCAAGGAAAAACAGGCGGGAATCCTTAAAGGAAGACAGGAAGATTTTGACCAGCACGCCCAGCAGGTAGGAACCTATGAGAATGCCCTGTCTCAAGTTATCCAAAAACTTCAGGAAACGATCGAGCAAACTCCAGAACCGCAAAAAACAGAGTTGGTTGATAAGCTGCAAAAGTTTGTTGAACAACAACAAAATGTCCAGAAATCCCAGCAGCAATTGCAAATAGGTGAAGAAGTTACACAGCAACAAGTGTTGACTCTGGAAGGCGGGGGAAATGCAGCCGTGCTGCAGGTCGGCAATTTGTCGATCAAAATCGGAAAGATCGATGATGCCATAGCTCTTTGCGATACCAATGATAAAAGTTACGAGGATATGTCAAAACAACTGGATGATTCTCTTTTGAAAATTGATGAAAATGAAAAAATGGAAATGGAACAGCTCGATAAAATGGACCAAAACATTGCTGATTCGGTACTTGAAGTTGATACCGCCAATTTTGAAATGATTACTCAGGGTGAAAGTTATCAAAAAATGCTCTATGGCTTGGACGCCAAAGGCCCCGGGGTTATCGATACGATTGGAGCGGCGTTGAAACCCGCAACTGACTGGGCGGGTGAAAAACTTTCGGCAGCCTGGGAAGGCATCAAAAAAATCCCGGTTATCGGAGCAATTGCCAAAGGGATTGAGGCCGTGGCAACCGTTGGTTACTACATGGTTGAAGGAGCGTTTAAGGCCGTGGATTGGGTGTGGACTCACACAGTGAGTTTCGCGATCGAAGGCATTGGTAAAGCTTTGGCATGGGTGGCTGATAAAATTCATCTTCAGGAAGCCTTTGACTGGCTGGGCGAAGCTTCCAAACATATGTCGATCGGCAATCCTACCGGCAATCCAGCGATTGATGCTATTTTGGATACTTTCATCGCCGGTGGTGGTGGTGCAGGAGCGATCATTGAGTTCGTTTCCGGTATCGTCGAGGGCGGCAAAGATTTGATCAAAGGAGTCGGGATGATGGTCGCGCATCCGGTTGAGGCGGCGAAAGGACTTATCGCTCTGGTCAACCATCCGAGCATGCTCACTGATGCATTGCTTCAAAAGGATAAATGGCATGAGGAGTCTACGAGCAAGATCATCGGCCGTATGGCTTTGGATGTTTTCCTGTTGCTTGCGGGCGGCGGGGCGGCGGGCCAGGGTGTAAAGGCGGCTGTCAACGGCGTGAAATTAGGTGGAATGACTATGACTGAAGCAGCTCTTGAAGGTTTGAGAGTAGCGGCAAGAGTCTTTATCGAAGATTTTTCCAAACTTGGAAAAGGTCTGGTCAAATTACCGGGAAATATATTGAAGGGAACCGGTGATTTGTTTCAAACCATTGCACGAGGAGGTGAAAGACTTGGAACCATCGCAAGTGAAGGAAAAATTCTTTCAACGGCTCTTGAAGCAACCAGGGGAATAGTGAAAGAACTTCCCTGGAAGACGACCGAAGAACAGAAAGCGGCGAAGGCTCTGGCAAAAACCCAGAATGCTCTTTTGAACCCGGAAAGCATGGCCTCATATAAAAAAGTAGAAGCATTAAAAGATTTACAGGGAGAAGCAAAAACGGCTGAATTTCAAAGATTACTGAAGGAGGATCCGCATATTTTTGATAAAGCGCATGATTATAAAAAAATCATTGATAAAAATGCAGAGGCCGCAAAAGCCTATGAAAGCGAAATGATCAAGAGCCCGGATTTGAACGCGGAAAATAAATCCGCTTATGAAAAAATGAAGGCCGCAAAAGCAGATGCGGACCCCTCCGTTTACCAAAAATTCGTCAAAGATCATCCGGATCTTGTTGAAAAGGCGAATAAATATAAAAAAGTTGATGATGCTATTGAAAGCGTTGCCAAAAGGCAAAAAATCCATGACGAAATGGTGCCGGTGGCCGATGCTTACTCCGACCTCAGAGCCATGGCGGCAAAAGCAGGTGATGATACTGAAAAACTGAAGACTATGATGGCTGAAAAAATGGCGAAGGACCCGGAATGGTACGCCAGGGTGAAAAAGTATGAAAATCTTGAACGCGATTATGTCCGTCTGTCGGAAGCTTTTGAACCTACGCGCGGACGTCCGCTTTATCCACTCACGCTCACGGAACGCATCCAGCTCCATGATATCAGCCTGAAGTTAGGCGACGATGTCCGAGCCTTTAAGGCCGCTGAAGTCGAGAAGATGACCGAAGGCCTCACTCCCGCAGAAAAAGAATTATGGAAACGCGCAAACCTCGATCCGATGACGGGCATGTATAACCGCAACGGCTATTTGCAGGCCGAAAAATGGGTTGAGGAAGGAAAAAAGATTACGCAGGCCAGCGTAGACGGCGATTATTTCAGCGCGTTTAATTTGGTAAAAGGCAGCGAATTCGGCGATCAGATTATTAAGACCATGGGGGTTGAATTCCAAAAAACCGTTGCCGAATTACGCAAGAAATATCCGAACAGCAACGTTATTTCCATCCGCAAAGGCGGCGAGGAATTTGTCGTGATCGCCACAGATATCCCTGAGGGCGTTATGAAATCCGCCATGAACGAGTTGAGGGGAAGAATGAAAAAACAGATCCAGGATGTCTGTGATAAAACAGATCCGGGGCTGCTCTCCAAGAAAGGTAACCCGGGGCAGCTTGAAACCCTTTTGGACGAAAAAGGTAAATATAAACATGATCCAGACAAACCGCTGGAGATTGGTGATTCGACGATGGCCGTTAAAGAATTCCCGTCGATCAATACCAAAGGTCCGCCTCCGTTTGATGCAAAAACCATGGTTGAGAATATGGACACGTTTACCGACGGAATCATGGAAAGAAACAAGCTTAACAAAGGCAGAGGAGCTATCTACCTCGATGATTCGGGCATTGCGATGACTCCGGAACGAATCCGCGACCATACGCCTGCAAGCGGCTTGGGTGAAAAACAGCCGCTCAATCTTCAGGGCCTTCACGATCCGCTCGCTGCAGGTGCCGAAGCGAAGTTCACCAATTTTGGAAAACGTCCTGCGGGTAAAAAACTTGTCGACCAACTTGATGGCCTGCCGGCTGATAATGAAGGTGCGAAAAAAGCCCGGACAAGTGCGGTTGAAAAAATAATTTTGGACCTTGAATTCAATGTCACCAAAATCCGTGACAACTGTAAAAAACTGGGGTTACCCGATGATGTAACCGAGTCTGTTCTCGCAGCAAAAAGAGAACAACTCTTTATGATGCAGACGACCGACCGCCTGACGGGCGTTTATAGCAAATCCGGTATTGCTTCAGAAATTGAAACAGCCAGAGATGCCGGCATTAAGTCATATCTCTATGAACTGGATCCGCTCCAATTCAAAGCGATTAATGAAGTGGGCGGCCATGTGGGCGGCGACACTTATCTGATGAATATCGCTAATGAGCTCGATGGATACTGCGCTTCTAAGGGCATTCAGTTGGGAAAAGCCGGCGTGACTTTCTTGCTGCATAGTCCTGGCCGGCCGATTACTGCCATCGAAATGGCTGAAATTCGATCAAAAATCGCCCAGGCTACAAAAAAATTCTTCGAAACTGTTGATGCGAATATTACGACCGGTACACCAATGAGAAATTTGGTCGATCAATGGATTATGGAACATAAACCTACCAACGCCGCCAAAGACATCGGGGAAGTTGGAACCGGTTTGGTTACAGAGATTCCTACTACTTCCATCGGCAGTCCGGCACTTAGGCTGATGCCCGACGGATCAATCCGGATTCCAAAATCGGTCAAGAAGAGTGGGCAGGTGTCAACAGTTCCAAATGAAGGTGCGCCATTATACACGGATGCGACGGTCACCGTCGCTGCTCCTAAGCTTCCTCTCCCGGATGTAAGACGGGTTCGGGCAGCCGGAACTCAAACCGACAAAAATTTGCAAGAAACAGAAAATTCTTCGCCGTTAAAACCACCGCCCAAAATGAAGTGAACCGCCGCCAATCTTCCCAAAGATGCTACGCTGTAACGTCACGGCACCGCATTGAATTCAATTGGCACTCAGTGTTATAATATATTACTAACAAACTATTCACATCTATGTCACTTTCAAATGTCCCCAACGAGAACCCAGCGGATTTTGAGCTTATTGCATCAGAACTCAAAAGACTGGCTGCACTTTTTGCATCCAATCCGACCTACCGTGAAAGAGTTGAAATGTTCCAGGTCATTCTTCCACAATCTATGGCTGAAGCTCAATCAAAACATCCCAGTGATGCAGAGGCTGCCATGAAATTTTTTGTGGCTATACTGGCGCGGTACTTTTTGCTTGATGAATGGTACCCGACTGAAAATTACAAAAATATTTTGGTCAAGCGGGAACGGACACCGCATTCGATCGGTAAAAAATATGCGGCGGCAAAAACGCTTGATTTCATCAGGAAAAATTTCCCTCAGGCTTTTGAAGATAACCAAGATTTACAACAGGCGGAACTCATTCAATATCTTGGTCAAATTGAATCTTCCGCTCTTAAGATGGGCGAACAAAATCTTCCAAAATCTGCGTAAATTTCTTTACGCCACCTTCTTCACCGCATTTACGATGAGATTTGCTTCTTCTTCAGTGATGCCTTCAATGCCCATGAGATCCTGCATGCTGAGACCGTGGAGCTGGCTGACCTGTGAGAAGTTACCTTTGCCGAGTTTTTCAACGATTTCAGGGGTAATTCCTTCAAGGTCCGCGATGTTTTCAACTTTCTTCTTTTCCAGCTCTGCGCCGGCAGCTGCTCCACCGAGTTCTCCGACGTCCATGATGTCGAGTTCGTAACCCGTGAGTTTGGAAGCAAGTCTTACGTTCTGGCCGTTTTTACCAATGGCCAGCGGACGCTGATCCGGATTCACATAGACTTTGGCGCGCTTTGCCCCTTTATCCAATTGGATCATTGCAACTTTGGCCGGAGACAATGAGGTCTTGATGTACTCTTCAGGGTTTTCGTTCCATAAAATAATATCGATGCGCTCGCCGTTGAGTTCATCCATCACGTTGGCAACGCGGACACCTTTCTGGCCCACGCACGAACCGATCGGATCAATTTTCGGATCGTTTGAACTTACCGCAACTTTGGAACGGACGCCAGGTTCGCGGGCAATGGCTTTGATTTCCACCAGTCCGCTTTTGATTTCCGGAATTTCCAGTTCCATCAATTTTTTTACGAGACTTGGATGAGTGCGGGAAATGAGGAGCTGCGGACCTTTCGTGGTCTTGATAACTTTATCCAGATAGAGCTTGATGCGCTGGCCGCCGTAATATCTTTCACGAGGAATCTGTTGGTCCGGAGGGAGAATGGTCGTGATTTTATTGTCCAGATTCACGTAGACATTCTGATTTTCCACGCGGTGAACGAGCGCGTTGATGAGTTCATTTTCACGGTCTTTGAATGTGTCATACATGACCTCGCGTTCAGCTTCCTGAATGCGCTGGATGATGACCTGTTTTGCAGACTGGGCTGCGATGCGGCCGTATTCCAATGGGGTCACGTCGATGCGTACTTCGTCGCCGACTTTGGCGTCCTTCTTGTATTTGCGGGCTTCGGCAAGGGTCATTTCAAGATCCTTGTTTTCGGCTTTCTTCACGACGTTTTTTACCAAATAGACGGTTGCCGATTCGGTTTTGTCGTTGAGTTCAACGTCGATGTTCTGATCGCGGTTGCCGTAATCTTTACGGTAAGCGGCGCGCAAAGCGGCTTTAATGGTTTCCATGATCTTATCTTTTGGAATACCTTTTTCGTCGCAAAGCTGATTGATGGCAGCGATGAATTGAGATTGCATAATGTTAAATTAAAAATTTTTAGTGTGTGATTCGGCGCACAGGCATAAGCCGGCTGCGGAGGCGCTTACGGAAAATCCAGGATGCTCATCATGAGATCCTGCTTCGCGGTCATCGTATACTGATTTTTTGCTTTTGTAAAGGAAGACTTCCTATGGATTTGAACGGCTGCGTTGGGTTGACATGGAGATTTTCTCATTTAGAATTGATTTACGAATTTATGATTTTGTTTATGAAAAGACTTTTCATCTTATTGGTAATGACAGGAGCAAGTTTGAGCCTTACGCTCAATGTTTTTATTCAAACCTCATTTGCCCAAACGAGCAGTAATTTGAGATATACGAATGTGCAGCTTTCTCCTACTACACTTCGAGCTATACAAGACGTGAATGCCAATAAGAATAAAGATGTCATTCCTTCACAAACAGCTGCGGTCACAAAAATTCCATGGGATACAATTGCGGTTATTATTTCGATCATTTCCGGAATTGCTGCAATTTTTGGCTTCAGCATCAGTTCGCATAAAAAGAAGCGAGCGATTTCAAAATATATGGGAGAGATCGATGCGACGTTTTCAGAATACAAATGGAAAGCCAAACGCTGCGAAGCTGAACTTTATCGTTTGCATGACCTGATCGAAGAAAAACTGAAAAAAGGTAAAATAGACGAATCGCTTTATGAGCTTTTGACCAAGCGTATCGATAAATACCTCCACGAAATTCAGAATATGCCTGAGGGAGCGTGATGATGCTTTTGCTAGATTATTCCTGCGCCGTGCGACTAACGGCTTTCATGATGGCATCAGTGTTGAAACCCCGTGACGCCAAAAACCGGAAAAGTTTTTGCTTTTTCTGAATCGGGCTTGAAGCTTTTAAGGTTCCTGATTTTTTCGCGATGGCCTGTTGAATCAGTTCATCTTCATCAATCAGCTGTTCATTAAAAGCACTGCTGAGTGTTGTTTCGTTAATTCCTTTGTGTCTTAACTTTTGCTTGATGAGTCTTAGTCCCTGGGGTTTGCGATTCAACTGTTCGCGGATATAAAGTTTGGTGTATTCAGTATCATCAAGATAGTTTTTCTTCAAAAAAAGCTCGGTAATTTCCGTGGTTGCTTCGGGCTGATCGGGAAATTTTTTTTCGATTTTACTGCGGAATTCACTGACAGTGTAACGCCTGCGGGCGAGGAGCCAGCAGGCGTAGTTAAAGATTTTTTTGTTCGGCTGAGCATTGGAATTTTCTGCGTTCATAGGACGTTGGATTTATTCATTTCCACTACGCGGCCGGAATTTTTTAGGCTTCTTTGGTCGCAGCCGGGCGGATTGCGGTTTTAGCTGCAACCTTTACCGGAGCCGGTGTTATGGCATGAGATTGATCCAAGCCGCGGGCCTCTTCTTTGTGAAGTTTAACAACAACTTCTTTCACGTCTCTTTCAAGTTCTTTGAGAATTTTCTGATTGCTCTCCAGGAAGCCTTTGGCATTTTCGCGGCCCTGGCCGAGTTTAATATCTTTATAAGTATAGAACGCGCCGG
The DNA here is from genome assembly GCA_003153355.1 of Candidatus Peregrinibacteria bacterium. Taxonomy (GTDB): domain Bacteria; phylum Patescibacteriota; class Gracilibacteria; order UBA1369; family UBA1369; genus PALSA-1335. The sequence continues at coordinate 268,134 of PLYH01000002.1, read as the reverse complement.
ACTTATGAGCGATGTCATGTTTTGAAGCAAGATCAATCAGGTCTCCAGTGTAAGAAATACCTCTATTATAGAGAATATCAAACTCAGCGGTGCGGAAAGGCGGAGCGATTTTGTTCTTCACGATTTTCACGCGGACGCGGTTACCGAGGATTTTCTTGTCATCACCGGTACCGTCTTCAATCTTGCCGATGCTGCGGATATCCATACGGACTGAAGAATAAAATTTAAGAGCCTGGCCGCCGGTGGTCGTTTCCGGATTACCAAACATCACCCCGATCTTCATACGAAGCTGGTTAATAAAGATGACGGTGGTTTTGGATTTACTGATAGCGCTGGTGAGTTTTCGCAGAGCCTGGCTCATCAAGCGGGCCTGCNNCCTGTTCGCCGCTGTCCGGCTGGGAAATAAGAAGGTTATCGACATCAACGCCGATTTTCCGCGCATATTCAGGATCAAGTGCATGCTCAGCATCGATGAAAGCCACCGAGCCGCCGCGTTTTTGCGCTTCCGCAATAATATGGAGCGTTAAAGTTGTTTTTCCGGAACTTTCAGGACCGAAAATTTCAACCACGCGTCCGCGGGGTACGCCGCCGCCCAATGCAATATCCAAAGAAATTGAGCCGGTCGGAATAGTTTCCACGGCAATTTTCTGGGCTTCGCCCATTTTCATGATAGCTCCTTTACCAAAGGCATGTTCGATTTGAGAAAGCGCCAGTTCGATCGCTTTCTGACGTTCAGTGAGATTCGTCATCTTTTGTTTGAGTTAAAAAATAGATTGTCTTTATGATAGGTGAGTATATACTCACCGTCAAGATGATTTTATGCCGATCGCGCGAAGATGGCTTTAAACAGAATCAAATTAGCACACGGTTTTAAAAATTCTTTAAATGCGGCCTAAAATTTTCTTAAATTCCCGCCAAGGAAAAATCGACAGTTCAAGCGTGTTATGATAGTTTACTTGCACTATGATGGCTTTTGAACTTGTATGAATATTCTTTTTATCGGTGACATTTTTGGAAGACCGGGTCGCGAGACGGTCAAGAAATTATTGCCCGAATACCGCAAAAAACTCGACATTCACCTGGTGATCGCGAATGCGGAAAATATGCATCACGGCAAAGGAGTGAGCGAGCAGCAATTAAAAGAAATGCAGGCTGCGGGCATCGATTTTTTTACTTCAGGGAATCATATCTGGAAAGAACGTGAGATTATTCCGAAGCTCGATGACCCGAAGTTACCTTTAATAAGACCGGCAAATTATCCGGAGGAGGCTCCGGGCAAAGGCTATAAAATTGTCGCAGACTCCAAAGGCCGGAAAGTTCTGGTCATCAATCTGATGGGCCGGGTTTTTATGCCGACGCAGCTGGATTGTCCTTTTCATGCAGCAGATAAAATTCTGAAAGAGTTCGAGGGTGATAAAACGCTCTCCGCGATCTTTGTGGATTTTCATGCCGAAACGACTTCAGAAAAAATGGCGCTGGCTCATTATCTGGACGGGAGGATTTCCGCGCTCATCGGCACGCATACGCATGTGCCAACTTTTGACGCGCGCGTGCTTCCGGGTGGCGCGGCTTTTCAAACTGATGTAGGATTTACTGGCCCGATCGACTCGGTGATCGGTCTGGAAAAATCCGGTGTCATTAAAAATTTCATTACACAGGTTCCCCATAAGCACGAGGTTGCAGGAGGCGATACTGTGTTCAACGCCATCAAAATTGAAATCGACGAAAAGACCAAAAAAGCACTTTCGGTCGAACAAATCCAGAAGTATCTTGAGGACCTTTAAACATAATAATCGAATAATTTCATGAAAAAGTCGACGCGCGTTGTTTCGTACATTGTCATTTTTGCCATCGTATTTGTGTTCGGATGGGAGGCCGCGAGTTATTACCACGCCAAGGTAGCTTTGACGGCAATGAACGGAACCCAGGAAGAGGTTCCTTCTCCTGTTGCAGCTTTTTCTTCGCTGCTTTCAACCGATAATACCGATCATCCTGCAGACTTAACGCTGTTCTGGAAAGTCTGGGGGATTGTTTCCGATGCATACGTTGACGAGTCGGCTTTGGATAAGCAGACCATGGTTTACGGCGCAATCAAGGGAATGGTCGCTTCGCTGAGCGATCCTTATACAGTCTTCATGACGCCGAATGAAACCAAAGATTTCAATGACAGCCTGAACGGTACACTTGAAGGCATCGGCGCTGAACTTACGGTGAAAAACCAAGTGCTGGTCATCATCTCTCCACTCAAAGATTCCCCTGCTGACAAAGCCGGCCTGCTGCCAGGAGATGTCATCTATAAAATTGACGGAAACCTGACGAGCGACATGACTTTATTTGAAGCCATCACCAAGATCCGCGGTACGAAGGGCACCAAAGTGACTTTAACGATTTTACGCAAAGGAAAAAAAGATCCCTTTGATGTGGCGATCACCCGCGATGACGTAAATGTGGAAAGCGTGAGCATGGAAGATAAAGGTAACGGCATTTTCTACATCGCAATTAATCAGTTCAGCGATAACACCCAGCCGGAATTTGATGACGCCGTTCAAAAAATTCTTCTCAAGAATCCAAAAGGAATCATCATGGATCTGCGCTACAACGGCGGCGGATATCTGGACGGTTCCGTATCGATTCTTTCGGATTTCCTCCAGGGTCATCAGGTGGCGGTAACGATCAAAAAACGCGATCCGAAAGATAATGAAACAATGTATGTTACCGGCAATGCGCCGCTGGCGAATGTTCCATTAGTGGTGCTGGTGAATGCGGGTTCCGCTTCGGCTTCGGAAATTGTTGCCGGCGCGATCCAGGATCACAAACGCGGCGAGATCATGGGCGAGCAGACCTTTGGCAAAGGCAGCGTGCAGGAGGTTGATCAGCTCAACGACGGTTCAAGTCTGCGCATTACAATTGCCAAATGGTACACCCCGAACGACAAGAACATCAGTGAAGTCGGCATCACGCCTGACATTGTCGTTCCGATGACCGAAGCTGATGCGGAAGCAAAGAAGGATCCGCAACTTGATGCGGCGATGAAGTATATTCAGGGCCTTAAATAGGAACTGTTTCGGCTGGAATCTGATGCGGGCCGGGAGTTTCTGGAGCATCGCAAAATTTGTAGCCGAGCCCGTAAATCGTCTGCAGCATTTTTGACGGGTAATCTCCGTCGATTTTGCGACGGAGATTTGAAATATGAACTTCCAGCGTGTTCGTCATCGTCTGGACGTTATAGTTCCAGACATATTCAAGGAGCGTATTGCGGTTCATCACCCTGTTTTTGTTTTTGCCCAGAAATTCCAGAAGCTGATACTCTTTTTTCCTGAGTTTAATAATTTTGCCATTGCGTTCCACTTCGTGCTCATGAGGGTGAAGTGTGATGGCACCCAGGCGGATCGGCGTACTGCCGGAGTTTGCGCCGCCGGTGGCGGTGCTGGAGATTGCGTCCATGATGAAAGAATAAGGGGTAAGGAAAGGAATTCCGTTATAGCAGATGAACGATGAAGGTTTTTTAACATGTTCTTAAAATTAATCTAAATTTTTTAAGACAATTTCATGACATCCTCTTTTTGCGTTTCTCTTTGCCTAGACGCAAAAATTTTGTATAGTACACAAGCGAAACCGAGCGCAAAACCGAGGCCACGGGCCGAGGGCGCAGCAAGCGAAGAATCCGGCTATGCCGGTTCTGAGCGCCGCGGAGCGTACAAAGGAGGAGAGATGGCCGAGTGGTTGAAGGCAACAGTCTTGAAAACTGTCAGGGGCGCAAGCTCCTCGTGAGTTCGAATCTCACTCTCTCCGCCAGGACAATTTTTTATCGGCATGACCCGGGTGCATCGATAATCAATGGAAAATTTAGTAAAATAATAAAATATGCCCAACTTGTTTCATCTAAAAAAGCATATTGGCAACCATGGCGCCAAATGGAATTTATTCACTCTGGCCTCCATGATATTTTTCTTCATCATTTTCGATGGGCTCATCATGTATCTCACGCCGATAGTGATGCAGCAATCGCACATACAGCTAGGCACGATCGGGCTGGTGATTGGGCTATCATCTGTAGGTGGAATGTTTTTTGACATTCTCCTTGTCCGGGTTCTTGAGAATGCCAATCATCGCCGGATTTTCCTTTATTGCTTTTTAGCCGCCTCTTCGACTCCGCTGATTCTCTTTGGGGCGACGACCATCACGGTCTATCTTGTCGCTATGGCGGTCTGGGGCCTTTATTACAATCTTTACGAGATCGGCCTGCTTGCATACGTGGATGAAAAAGTGCCCAAAGAAAAGCAGGTCTCTACTTTTGGTTTTCTGAATGTCTTCGAAGGCTTGGGATATTTAGTTGCGCCTTTCATCGCATCAATCCTTCTTCTTGTCGTCGTATCAAATTTCGCCCTTGCCGGTTGGTCTTACAGCTTCCTGATAATTGCCTTCATATTCTTTTTATTTTTTTCTAAGCTGGGTAAAAATATCTTTCCCAAAAGAGCGAAACGCAAAAACTTCTATAATCTTATCACTGAAGAAAAATTTTTCGATAAAATCAGACTCAGACTTCTACCGGTTCTCTTTCTGACTCTGACGTTAAATGCGGTTGATGCCGGCGTTTGGACCACCGGCCCGATCCTTTCAGAAAAAATCACGCCAGGGTTCGCCGGCGGTGCCTTTATGATTGCCTATATGATTCCTCCTCTTTTATCAGGGTGGATCGTAGGAATATTGGCTAAAAAATTCGACAAGAAAAATACCGCTCTCTTCGCCCTTCTCTTCGGATCGCTTTTAATCACAGCCATTGCCCTGACTAAATCTCCAATGTTTGCGATAATAGCAATATTTTTCGTAGCCCTGTTTTGGACGCTTACGGACCCGACGATCAAAACGGCTTATACGGAGCATATAGCAGACCTCGCCGTTTCGCATAAGGAAATCGAGACCGTCGACGATCTTTTTGTAAATTTAGGCGACACGATCGGCCCAATCATCGCCGGCTATTCGGCGCAATTTTTCGGCCTGGAAAATTCCTTCATCATAATCGGCATAATCGGAATTCTTGCTTCTTTCATTCTTTTTTATTTCATGCCGAAAAATCTGGTGTAAGATTTAATAAATAATATTTAACAAATTGCCCCAGAAGCCGAAACGCTATACTATTGCAGTAGAGGCAAGATGGTGTACTAGACCCGACAGCTCCGCCAGTTAAAAAAACGCTATGGAAGATAACAAACAAACAGCCGTCGAATTTCTGAAGCTTGTGATCGCAGGCCGGATTGACGAAGCCTATGAAAAATATGTGGACCTCGGCGGGAAACACCACAATACATTTTTCGCTGCAGGATTCCCTGTTTTGCGTGACGCGATGAAAGAAAACGACGTCCAATTCCCGAATAAGCAATTCACGATAAAGAACGTGCTCGGAGACGGCGACATGGTGGCCGTGCATTCACATCTTAATCTAAAACCTGATAATGCCGGGATGGTTGTGGTGCATATTTTTCGTTTCAAGGATGGAAAAATCGTAGAAATGTGGGACTGCGGACAGGCGATTCCGGACGATTCCCCGAATCAGGACGGAGCATTCTAGAACCAGTACGTTGCTGTGGATGCTGGTTGTGATCTAGAGTATGCTGTGAGAGATCATCCTCACTCAAAAATATGGATCAAAAAATTGCGAAAAAACTCAACGGACATGCCATTGGAATGATTATTATGCTTGTCGTCGAGTATGTGCTCGGCATAACGACGAGTCTGTTTGTGCAATTTCCGGAGAATGCCAAAGAGGTCCAGTTATGGGAGTTTTCATGGTCTCAGATACCGCTTGCAGCTCATATTATTCTGGGTATTTTGATGCTGGCGGGGGCGTTGGTGCTCATTATCCGCGCCGTTATGATAAAGGACCGCCGGTGGATTATTTTTTCCAGTTTTGGTTTATTGGGTATCTTGGTTGCGGGAGGGAGCGGAGCGACATTCATCCCAACCCAAAGTGATATTTATTCTTACACCATGTCGCTTGCGTTTATGGTTGCCCTCATTTCTTATGGATGCGGGCTCTATTTTTCTCATTTGAACTTATGAAAACCATGAAAACCAAAACCATCCGTCAAACGGTCATTTTTTCTTGCACGCCGCATGAGTTTTACGAAATCATCATGGACAGCAAGAAGCACAGCTTTTATACCGGCGACGAAGCCAAGATGAGCCGCAAAGAAGGAGGCGAATTTATCGCAGCTGCCGGATATATTGAGGGGAAAAATTTAAAACTCGTGAAAGACAAAATGATTGTCCAATCATGGAGAGGCGGCGATTTTCCCGAAGGCCACATGTCCAAGGTTGTTTTTGAACTCAAGAAAGATAAAACAGGAACCAAATTGACCTTTACGCACGAAGGCGTGCCGGAAAAAAATTACAAAAATATCAACACCGGATGGAAGACGTACTATTGGGATAAAATTAAAGCCAAGCTGGCAAATCCAAAGCATAAATCAGCACCGACACCGAAAAAAATGTTGAAAAAGGTTTCCAAAAAATCGACGGCGAAAAAATCCGCCGTCAAGAAGGCCAAGGCAAAGAAATAGTCCCTAAAATTTTGCGGTATGAGTTACGGGAATTTTATTGCCGGATGCTGGATTTTGCTTTTTGCTTATTGGCTGATCAGCGCTTTCTTTACGAAAAAAGCAGTGGAGCGGGAATTTTCCGCAGGCGGACTGGCTTACCGGGTGCTCATGATTCTGGCGCTGTTTTTGCTCATCGATTTTGACTTTCAATATCCGGTTTATCCTTTGACCATTCAGGTTCTTCCGTCATCGATGCTGAGCGGAATCATCGGCTGCATTGTCTGTGCCCTGGGGCTCGCGCTGGCGATCTGGGCAAGGGTGACGATCGCCGGGAATTGGAGCGCTGACGTAACATTCAAAGAAAATCATGAACTGATCCAGCGCGGGCCTTATGCGTTCGTGCGCCATCCGATTTATACGGCTTTTTTGATGATGTATCTGGGCTCCATGATCGTGATCGGGCACCTTGGTGGACTGTTGGGCATTTTTGTTTTGTTCGTGAGTTTCTTGATCAAACTCCGGCAGGAAGAACAACTGATGCTCAAACATTTTCATCATCAGTATGAAGAGTACATGAAGCGCGTGAAGGCGCTCATTCCTTACCTGTTTTAAAAAAACGGCATGCTGGTCAAAATAAATATTTTCAAGGTATACTTCATCTATTAATCATTTATGCTGCTTTATGTCTCATGAAGAACACCACGGAGAACTCCTTAAAAATTTAGCAAAAGAGTACAAAGATATTTTTGAATCTTCCGGTCAGGCCATTTATGTTTATCTGGATGACAATCATTTTGTGTGTAATAAGAAATTTGCTTCATTGATCGGGCATGCTTCTTCAAAAGAGGTTGAGGAAATGAAAGGCGATTTCCTGGGTTCCTTTGTCACCGAAGAAAGCCAAAATAATTTGTCTTCCGCCTATCAAAAAGCCATCGAAAAATTTGAAGGTTCAGCTGTTAAGATTTCCTGGAAAAAGAAAGGCGGCGGTTCGGTTTCAACAACGGTTATTTTGGTTCCAATCAGTTACGAAGGCCATCTTTTGGCATTGCACTTCATTTCTGAATGATAATCATTCGGCGCAGGATGAGATCTTTCGCCGATTGCATCACAGGCGGTGCAAAATCGAACCAGACGCGTTCAAAATCTTTAACGGGTAAAGTACGGATTGCCCCAAGTTCCGGGTCCATGAGGTGAATTTTTTTCTGATCTAAACCGACGACAACCGAATAGTGGCCTTCATCGGTTGAAAACCAGTCGACGATCACGGGGATTTTTTTATCAAGGACGAGTCTGCTCAACTGGCTCAGGGTTGATCCGTCGCGGATTTCTGCGTGAAAACCAAGTTTATGTGCGGCGCGAACGATGCCCGATGCTTCTACGCCCTTTGATTTTGTGGCTCCCGAAAGCCGAGTGAGTTCGGCTTCGGACTTGTTCAAACCGTAATACGCAAGGACGGCCTTAAGGCTCGTCGGCCCGCAGTAACTTGGTGTCTGGCGCAGATTTGGTACTGAAAGAAGTTTCATGGAAAAGTTTTTGATTGCAGAATACCATATTTTTCTTATACGATGCTTTTGAACCATTTCTTAATTTGATTGTATGGACGCACAGAAACTCAACACGATTGCCAAGGCGATGGTCGCAAAGGGCAAAGGTATTTTGGCAATTGATGAAAGTTCCGGCACCTGTAAAAAACGTTTTGACGCACTGGGCGTGGATTGCACCGAAGAAAACCGCCGCAAATACCGCCAGCTTTTGGTGAGCGCACCGGGCATTGAACAGTATATTTCAGGAATGATTTTGTACGATGAAACACTCAGACAAAAAGATGACGCGGGTGTTGCTTTTTCAGAAGTATTAAACAAAAAGGGTATTATTCCGGGCATTAAAGTGGATATGGGGCCGAAGACTCTGGCTCTGCACGGGAATGAAGTCGTTACGGAAGGTTTGGATGGATTGCGGGAACGCCTGGCTGAGTACGTAAAACTGGGAGCCCAGTTCGCCAAATGGCGCGCGGTCATTACGATCGGACCGGACATGCCTTCACAGGCATGCATCGCCGCGAATGCGCACGCGCTTGCCCGCTACGCCGCGCTCGTGCAGGAAGCCGACATGGTTCCGATGGTTGAACCCGAAATTCTGATGGACGGTACGCATACCATCGAACGCTGTTATGAAGTCACGGCCAAAACTTTACAGGCTTTATTTGCGCAAATGACCGAGCAGGGCGTAGTGACTGAAGGCGCGATTCTGAAAGTGAGCATGGTGCTTGCCGGTAAAGATTATGCTCAACAGGCCCAGCCGGAACAGGTTGCTGAAATGACAGTAAAATGTTTGAAAGAAAACGTTCCGGCGACTCTGCCGGGAGTGGTATTTTTGAGCGGCGGACAGAGCGACGAAAACTCGACCATCCATCTCGATATGATGAACAAAATCGGAGGTATGCCATGGCCTTTGAGTTTTTCTTACGGACGCGGCATCCAGGCACCGGCTCTTAAAATCTGGGCTGCCAACATGAACGATGTGGAAAAAGCCCAGGCTGCTTTGGCTTTCCGCGCAAAGATGAACAGCCTCGCTTCACTCGGCCAGTATTCTCCATCCTTGGAAAATGAAAAACCGTATGCATAAAACTTACTACAAATCCCCGATTGGATATGCCGAAATCACCGCGAGTGGTGATGCTATTGTGAGTGTGAACGTGCTTGACCGCGCGCCAAAAAAAAGTCTGCAATCTGCTGATGCCCAAGTCCCGATCCTTAAAAAATGCATGCAGGAACTTGATGAATATTTCCGCGGTGAACGGCAACATTTTTCGGTAAAGCTGGAACGCCAAGAAGGCACCGATTTTCAGCAAAAAGTGTGGAAGGCTCTTGAAAAAATTTCTTTCGGAAAAACTTCTTCATATCTGGATGTCGCGCAAAAAATCGGCAATGCCAAAGCTGTGCGCGCCGTGGGAGCGGCCAACGGAAAAAATCCGCACTGGATTATCGTGCCGTGCCACCGCGTCATCGGCAAAAATAAAAAACTGGTGGGTTATTCCAGCGGTCTGTGGCGTAAAGAATGGCTCCTGGACCATGAAAAGAAATTCCTCGGTGCTCAGGCATAGACTGAACGTATTGCCAAAGCCGCGCCGTTTCAGAGATAATGGAACAAATCATCTTTCCCTTTCGTTATGAAAAAATCTTCCCTGCTCATGATATGTTTTGCAGCCGGCAGTGTCCTTTTATTGGGTTGCCAAAACAGTACAAACACTCAAAATGCTTCTTCCAATGCGGCTTCCTCGTCTTCACAAGTTGTTTCCAGCGGAATTTACGATCCCTGCGATCTTATTACTCAAGATGACGTGAAAGCGGTTTTTCCTGACGGAACAATCACCGTCATTCACCATGACACGGATGCGAGCATCACGGGACAAAAAATCTGTTTTTATTCAGCAGCTACGGATAACGCCAAATTTGTACAGGTTTCCGTAACAAGCACTCCCGCAATTTCTCCTCAGGTCATGGCCAACGGAGAAAGTGCTCAAAAGCTTTATCTGGATGGAAAAGCTCTTTTCAAAGATGCCCAGGCGGTCCCGGGGCTGGGTGACGATGCTTATTTTGGCGGTACAGGCGTTGCTCTTGGAGGGGGCCTGCATGTATTGGACAAAGCCAGACAAACCGAATTTACGATTGATGTTGGCTTAGGATCCGGCAACAGCGATGCCCAGCAGCACATCGATACTGAAAAGAGTCTCGCTCAAAAAGTTTTAAACCGTCTTTAATATTTTTTTAGTTTCCCATGACAGACAAAAAAGACATGAAAGACGACAAATACTGGAGGGACAAGCTGTCAGAAGAACAGTTTAATGTTTGCCGCCTCAAGGGAACTGAAGCTCCGTTCAGCGGGGATCTTTACGATAATCATGAGCCGGGCATGTACGTTTGCGTGGCTTGCGGGTCAGAACTTTTTTCTTCTGGTGAAAAATTTAATTCCGGAACAGGATGGCCGAGTTTTTCCGACGCGGCAAATAAGGAGAATGTGGGCTTTGAAACTGATGACAGCCACGGCATGCGGCGCACTGAAGTCATCTGCAACACCTGCGGATCGCACCTTGGACACGTTTTTGACGATGGACCGACGCCCACCGGCAAGCGTTACTGCATTAATTCCGTAGCGCTGAAATTCATGCCTGAAAAGAAAAAATAATCCTCAGCAGCTTGTGTTCCTTTCTTTTTGTCCTATACTCTCCTTGAAGATAGTATCAATTTTTTATGGAAAAAAAGCTGAATAATTTGTGTCCGGTTGCCGTGACGCTCAAAGTCATCGGCGGCAAATGGAAGCCCGTCATTTTGTTTTATCTGAACGAAAAAGAGCGCCGCTTCAGCGAACTCGGCAGAAATCTTCAAGGCATCACCCAAAAAATGCTGACCAAACAGCTCCGTGAAATGGAAGCGGACGGACTGGTGAAACGCAAAGTTTATCCCGAAGTTCCTCCCAAAGTGGAGTATTCGATCACGGCATACGGCAAAACCCTGAAGCCGATTCTGAATTCTATGTGCAAATGGGGCAAAGAGCATCAAAAACGCAAATAAATCACGCGGCCCGGAGCGCGGCAATCTTCATTGTCCGTTGATTTTTTGAGCCTGACCCTTTATGATCTTTTGGCAAGCCACCCGAGCATTTTGTGCAGGTTAAAAAACCGAGCGCACAGCGCGAGGGCGAAGCAAGCGAAGAATCCGGCTACGCCGGTTCTGAGCGAGCGGAGCGTACCAATAAGGAGAGGTACCCAAGTGGCTGAAGGGGCGGGATTGCTAATCCTGTAGTAGGGGGAAACCCCTAGCGAGAGTTCGAATCTCTCCCTCTCCGCCATTACAAAGCGCACAGCGCGAAAAACACAGCGGCCGAGCGCACGGCTCCCGCTAAGGCGGGACGTCGACTCATAGCAGGGAGACGCGAGGGCGAAGGAATCCGGCTTTGCCGGTTCCGGAGCGTAAAAAAAATACGGGGCGGCGTAGTCAAGCGGCCTAAGACAGCGGTTTGCAAAACCGCGATTCATCGGTTCAAATCCGATCGCCGCCTCCATCATGAATCTTTTTACATCTTCTCAAACGTAGTAATTCCCAGAAGATGCAGCCCGTTTTTGAGAACCTGACCAAAAGCTGCGACTAAATTAAGGCGATCCTGACGCAGTTCGGCATCGGCGGTTGAAAGAACCTGAACGTCCTGATAGAAGCTGTTAAAAGCCTGGGAAAGTTCAAAGAGATAGTTGGAGATCAAATTTGGTTTGTACATTTCGGCCGCGGCTTCGATGATTTCCGGAAATTTCATGAGCAAGCGGGCCAGGTCTTTTTCCGTTGCGTGGCTGAGCTGTTCACCGGGCTGGGCTTCTGATTTTTTATCGACATTTTCCGTACTCATCATCTGTTCGGTTTTTTCGGCGACGAGAGTGAAAAGGTCGGTCTGGGATTCGTCCACGGCATGGTGTGTGACCGAATGCTGCCCTGGCTGGATGACTTCCGCAGGCGCTTCTTCCGGGCGTGGTGCCCGTGCTGCAGGCATTTCATCCTGAGCCTTGCGTAAAATGCTTTCTGCGCGCGCGTAGCTGTACTGTAAATAAGGAGCGGTGTTTCCATCCAAAGAAAGCATGCGGTCCCAGTCGAACGTTAAATTGGTTTCGCGGTTCTGGCATAATACCTGGTATTTGATGGCACCAAGCGCGACTCCTTCGGCTATGAAATCTTTTTCCGCGTCCGTCAGGGCCTGGCTTTTTTCGCCAACAACTTTACCGGCGCGTTCCATTGCCTCATCGATGAGTTCATCCAGAAGGATCACTGTGCCTTTGCGGGTGCTCATATTGCCTTCGGGAAGACTCATACGGCCGAAAACCACATGGATGAGCTCGGCCTGGTGTTCTCCAGTTCCGATGCCAAGTTTTTTGGCAGTGGCAAAGAGCTGATTAAAATGGAGTGACTGCGCCACATCAACCACATAAATGATTTTTGCCGGATGCAGGCGTTCAATACGGTCCTTCATCGATGCCAGATCGCGGGTGGAATACAAGGTCGTTCCGTCCCCTTTCTGAACCACGTACGGCGGAAACTCTTCGTTTTCGAACTTCACAACGTACGCGCCTTTTTCTCCTTCCACAAAAACTCCCTCCTGTTTCCCCTCTTCCAATATTTTTTGCGAACCTTCTTCGTACATGCTTTCACCGAGATATTCCTGAAAATGAACGCCGAATTTTGCGTAGAGTCGGTCCAGATCCTTGATGCTTTCTTCGCGGATCCATTGCCATAAATTGCGGTTCTGTTCATCCTTTTCTTCAAGTTTTTTGAACTCTTCGCGGGCTTTGTCTTCCAGAGCCGGATTTTCTTCCGCTTCGTTGTGGAAACGGACGTACAGTTTGAGCAGTTCATTGATCGGATCCTTTTCCACTGTTTCGCGGTCGCCCCAGTTTTTGAAAGCATAGATGAGTTTTCCGAACTGCGTGCCCCAATCGCCGAGGTAGTTGGCGGTAATAATGTCGTAATTACAGAATGTCAGGATGTTGGCGATGGACTGGCCGATGAGGGTAGAAAGCAAATGATGAACTCCGAGCGGCTTGGCGATGTTCGGCGAAGAAAATTCGACCATGGCCTTTTTGCCTTCGCCAAGGTTGATGCTGCCGTAGTGCTCTCTGAGCTTCAGGATTTTCCCGAGCTCCTGGGTGAGGTAGTTTTTGCTGACGGTAAAATTCATAAAACCGGGTTCAGCGAATTCGATCTTCTCTATATAAGGTAGAGCCGGAAGATTTTTCTGGATCATTTCCATCATTTCGCGCGGGGTTTTGCTGATGGACTTGGCGAGTTTTAATGCAACGCTTGTGGCGTAATCGCCGTGAGTTTTGTCTTTTGGAGTTTCAACTTTAACGGGTTCATAAAAAAGTTTGCTGCAAAATCCCAGGTTTTCGCAAAGGCCTTTGACGGCTTTGGAAAGCTCTTCTTCAAGTTTCTGCTTGATCGTGGGTTCAAAGCTGGTAGGTTTTGGGGTTGCCGGGGCGTGCTTACGCGCCGGACCTTCTGCATTTGAACTGCCTTTTTCAGCGACTTCTTTGGCTTTCAGTGATGTTTCTTCCGCCGCGATCCGAGCGTCTTCTTCGGCCTGGCGGGCTTCCTCTTCCCTTTTCTGGGCCATTTCTATGGCGTACTGCGTTTCTTTTTCTGAAACGTAATTCAAATCAACTTCGGGGTTATCCACGGTCAGGATAAAATTTTCCGCCATTGCTCCCCCGCAATATTTGGTGATGGTTTTTGAAAATTCCAGCGGCAGTTTTTCAAAAATTTCCCTGTCCTGGGTGCCGATATCAACAAACCACATCGCCATGTGCAGAGTTTCCGGCAGATAATCAAAATCCAGAGCTTTCTTGCCCTTTTTGGGGATAATAAAACCTATTTCAATGTCCTTTTCCGTCTGGTCTAAATCCCGGCCCAGCGCTGGAGTAAGATATTTAAGACTTAAATAGCGCGCAATGTCCTGGGCGTTGTTTTCGCTTTTGATCTCTTTACCCTGATGAATCTTGCGGAGCATACTGTCCAACAAGTGCGTTTCGGCCAGCACCTGGTTATCCACCATGGTTTGTTTGAGGTGCGCGCCGATTTTTTCTTTGCGGTCTTCTCTGGCCATTTCGCGCTTTTTTTCGGCGGAAACACCGCGCAGAAGCCCGGCAACTACAGAATTTTTGCGCATGTTTTTGACGTTTTTGATCACGAGTACGCCCACGCGGATGCCCGGGATCTTTTGAAGCAGATCAGGAGTTAAACGGATTTTCATGTCGGTTCGGAAATGTAAGTTGCTTCCGTAAGTATACTGAACTGAACGAAAAGAACAATTCTTGAAATAAGTGGAACACCCCGCAACGATGAATCGCAACGGGGTGCTAAGATAAGGAGGTGAGTACCTTGAGCACGGCAGTGATGCCGGCCTGGGGGTAACTTGTTGCTTTCTTCGTAGAAGATGATGAGGTGGAAAGCCGCCGGGACAAGGTCTTGCCTTGAGGGAGCCGTTTGGACGATCTTGATTTCTCCCTTCATGGAACCCAACCAATCATCGATCTCTTTTTCGTCCTCGGAGAACGCACCTTTTGCGGACAACCCCATGATTTTAAAAATTTTGCATTTCATAGCAACTTCCTTTGTTATAAACTATAATATTATTTTATTTTTTGTCAATTTAAACTAAAGACCTTTTTAGCTGCAGGACTTCAAAAAACACTCATTTTCTGATATAATTGTATGATTTAAAAATAATAAAACTTAAACCAAAACAAACATGAACACTATGTCCCTTCGCAAGCGCATTGCGTACGCTCTTGCACCACTCGTGGTTTTACTCCTCATCGATATGGTCCCGGTCAGCCATGCCCAGACGATCATTCCGGAGAGCTCTTCGAATGTTGCCGTTGCCGACACCACGGCTCCAAGCGATGTTTCAAATCTCAAGGCTACCGCCGGCGATGCTTCGGTGAACCTGACCTGGGATGTTGCCACGGACAACGTTGGCGTCAAAGGTTATAAACTTTATTACGGCAGCAAGTCCGTAACCAACGACGGGGGCAGTTATGAAAAAGGCCCGGTTGATATGGGAAACAAGATCAGCTACACCGTCAACGGCCTGACCGACGGCACCAAATACTATTTTGCGGCCACCGCTTACGATGCCGCTGGAAATGAAAGTCAAAACTACAGCGTTGAGGCAAGCGCAACTCCGCTCCACGGATCAGCAGATACCCAGGCTCCAAAAGTCGCCAGCGCATCTGCCGTTGATAAGCAGCATGTCCGAGTAGTTTTCAGTGAAGCCGTTCAGCTTCCGTCTTCTCATGCTGAAAACGCATTCAGCATTAAGAACGACACCACGAGCGTTCAGCTTTCGGTTCAAAGCGCCATGATGGACGCGACTGACCCGAGCGGCAAATCCGTGCTTTTACAGACTGCGAGCCAACAGGCCGGTGCTTCCTATATTTTGACCGCAGGCATTGATATTAAAGATCTTGCCGGCAATCCGATCGTGAGCGGAACTTCAGACACCGCAGCGTTTACGGGTACTGACCTTCTTGCTTCAACCCAGCAAACAACCAGCTCTTTCCAGAGTCAGTCACAGCAAACCGCACAGGGGCCTCAACTTGTTTCAGTCCAGGCTATGGATGGAACACATGTTCAAGTGGTATTCAACAAGGCCGTCGTTTTGAAAGGGAACGGTTCTGAAAACTTCATCATCACTGAACAGCAGACCATTGAAAACACTTTGAACGTAAACAGCGTAACATTGAGTTCAGACGGTACCCAGGCGGTTCTTAGCACTGACCCGATGAAAGCCATCAGCTACAACCTGATCGCCGTTGATGTCATTGATACAAAAGGAAATCCTTTGAGCGTTGAAAACAACGCTACGGTATTTATGGGTATGGCAGGTTCAGCCGCTGTTACACAGCAAATGACCCAGCAATCAACACAGCAGGCTATTCTTGATACGACTCCTCCGGAAGATGCGACCAACTTCACCGCAGCCATGGTGAAACAGTTGATCGTAACCTTGAACTGGACCCGCAGCCTGAACAGCGCAGGTGATCTTGCGAAATATGTTCTTTATATGAGTACTGACGGAAAAACTTTCGGCGCTGGCATTAACGTGGGCCCGACTTCAAGCAATTTTGATGTCACCAACATTGTTCCGGGCATGAAGTATTTCTTCAAACTCGTCGCAATGGACGCAGCAGGGAATACAAGTGCGGGCGTCATGACTTCTTTCACCCTGCCGAAGACCGGCCCTGAACTTGGATTCTTACTCCTCGGTTCATTCGGTGTCGGCGGATTATTGAAAGGCCGGAAGAAGAACAAGAAAAACCGCAAATAATTACGCTGCACGCAAGGTTTAAAAGGTTGCGTGGCAAACCAAGTATCTCCTTTAGAGAGATAGAGATAGATAGCCAAGAAGGCCTTTCCGCACCTTAGAGACGCGGGAAGGCCCTTTTTGGTGGGTCGCGCTTTAGGGAAAATTTAGAATGTGGAAAGATTTTTTTCATATTCGGGGCGTATGTTTCTTCTATGGAGCTTGCGCAAAAAATTTTGTGGGCGGGAGTGGCAATGCTGGCGTTTTTATTGGGGCTTTGCCTTTTTTCACTTCCTGACGGAAAGCTCCATGTGTTTGTTCTGGATATCGGGCAGGGCGATTCGATTCTGATTCAGCTGCCGACTGACGAAAGGATTCTGATTGACGGAGGACCGGACAATTCGGTTTTGAATGAACTTGGAAAGGTCATGCCGTTCTATGAAAAAAACATCGATCTGGTGATTTTGTCGCATCCGCATCTGGACCATGTGAACGGCCTGGTTGAAGTCTTGAAGCGCTACCGCGTGGGCGCGGTAATGATGACGGGCGTCAGTTACAACTATTCAGGGTATGCGGCATTTTTGGAACAGGTTACGCAGCAGCATCTTCCGGTTGTGTATGGCGGCGCGAAATTTTCCAACGGACGAGGCGTGGATTACCGCCTGGGCACCGTGATCCTGGATATGATTTTCCCTTTTGATTCCGAACAGGGCCGGACATTTGAAAATCAAAACAACGGATCGATCGTGTTCCGGCTTTTGTATGGAAAAAAAAGTTTTTATTTTCCCGGAGACCTGGAAATGGAGGGCGAAGAAAAACTTGTGGCTTCAAACCTGAATTTGCATGCGGATTTTTTAAAAGCTCCGCACCATGGCAGCAGAACAAGTGATACGGTTCCTTTGCTTGAGAGAATCCAGCCACAATATGCCGCAATTTCCTGCGGAGTAAATAATAAATTCGGCCATCCTCATGCCATCACTTTGCAGCATTTTCAGGAACGGCATATTGCCACATACCGAACAGACTTGGATGGAATTATTGAAGCCGTGAGCGACGGCGATCGTTTATGGGTGAAAGCGTGGGGTAAAAATTCATGAGATTTTTTACGCTTCAACGCGCTGGATTTTTGCGCCGAGGTTTTGTAATTTTTCATCAAGCCGTTCGTAGCCGCGGTCAATGTATTTGATGTTGGAAATTTCGGTCGTGCCTTTGGCACATAACGCGGCGAGCACCATCGCTGCACCGGCGCGGATGTCGATGCTGGCTATTGGTACGCCTTTTAACTGTGTCGGTCCGGTGATGTTCGCCTGATGCGGATTGAGCATCTGGATGTTCGCGCCCATTTTTTCGAGTTCAAAAAGGTAATTCAAACGGCCTTCAAAAAGCGTTTCGAAAATTTTGCTCGTGCCATCGGCCTGCGTTAAAAGAATCGCGAAAGGTGCCTGCAAATCCGTTGGAAAACTTGGATAAACCGCGGTGCGGAGCATTTCAACCGCTTGCAAATTTTGGCTTGGGTGAAGCTTTACTTCATGCGGAGCGAGTTCGAATTTTGCTCCGACCTCTTCCAATTTTTGCCAGAAGCTGTCGAGCTGGTCGGTCTGGATACCTTTGACCGTGACTTCGCCCTGCGTGACCAGCGAGGCAATCGCGAAAGTTCCCGCTTCCAGATAATCGCCGGTGATGTTGTGTTTTGTTCCTTTCAATTCATCCGCTCCTTCAATCACCAGGTGGTGCGTACCGATGCCTTGAATGTTCGCCCCCATGCTGTTCAAAAACTTACAAAGGTCCTGCACGTGCGGCTCCATGGCTGCCAAACGCACTTCGGTCTTGCCGGGAGTCAAAGCCGCGAGCATGATTAAATTTTCGGTCGCAGTAACGCTGAGTTCCGGCATGGTCAGGTTCGTGGCCTGTAGTTTTTTGCGGCGGACATGAAGTGTCTGCGTGTCATCCAAAACTTCCGCTCCAAAAGCTTTAAAAACGTAACTGTGCGCGAACGCGGAACGTTTGCCCAATACGCATCCTCCCGGAAAAGGAATGTGAACTTCGGGAAATCTTTGCAGCAGCGGGCCCATTAATAAAAAGGAAGCGCGCATGCTGTTGATGTATTTGTCCGTGATTTTGGAGAGACTTAATTTTGACGGGTCGATTTTGGCTTTGTGGTTTGAAAATTCGACCTTCACGTTCAGTTCCTCAAAAATTTTAAAAAGCGTGTGGATGTCGGCAATATCCGGGACGTTGTCGATTTCTGAAACGTCATCGGTTAAAAGTGCGGCGCATAAAATCGGCAGCGCGGCGTTTTTGGAACCGCTCACGGTGACGGTGCCGGAAAGCTTGTGCTGTCCTTCGACGATGAATTTTTGGAGGGGATTGTTCATGGCAAAAAATGGGCGGTGGTTGGGATTATAGCCTTTTTAGGAAGCCAAGAAAAGTGGTATAATGGGAAGATACCTTTCTTATAAACATGGCTCAAACTGGCCGTTCCCATCACAACCGGCAAATGTCATCGAGGCAATGGCACCATGATGTACTCATGATGGCGGCGGGCTTTGTGCTCGCGGTGGTTTTTTGCATGGCGTTATTTGAACTTTTGAATCTGCGGTTTCATTGGATCGGAGGGGCGGATGTTCATGGCTCCGCGCCTCAATCATCACAACAAAGTTCTTTTCAAATTCGTTCACCTTTGGGTGCGGGCGCTGGCGCGCGAATGATTTTCACGTCCGAAAAAAGCCCAGCGAATTACGCGGTTCCAGGCGGCGAGGATGCTCCTTTGCTGAATTTTAGCCTAAGTCCTTCCAGCGACGGTTTTATTCATTCCATGATGTTTACGCTCGATGATCTGGCGCATCCGTACGATTTGAAAAGTTTGAAACTTTTTTTGGGCGGTCAGCAGCTTGGTGAGGTTTCATTTTTTGAAGGCAAAGGCTCGTTTGATAATCTGATGGTCAAAATGGAGGCGAATACGCTGATGAATTTCAGCGTGACCGCAGCAGTAAGCGATCAGGCGGAAATCGGCGACCGTCTCCGTTTAAAAGTTGCAGACCAGGGAATTCAGGCGGAAGACAATGACGGTAATGATTTCAGCGTGGCCTCTGATGGAGAAATGAGCGGACCGGTGATCAGTATCGTTCACGGCAATTCTAAATAAGCGGCGAGGTCGGCTGAAACCTGTATGTGAAAGCTTCAAGCGCATCTTCTTTTTGAATAGTTGCGTGGTCATTTAAATCAGCGATGGTTCGGGAAATTTTCAAAATATTATGGAAACTGCGCGCCGAAATTTTGGCTTTATTCGCGTAGTCAGTGATCAGTTTTTCGGTCGTAAGATCCATGACGCAAAAAGTTTTGATCTGCGCTGCTTTGATCTGGCTGTTAAGCAATATTGAAGTTTCTTTATAACGCCGATGTTGTTTTTCACGAGCAGCTGCAATCGCAGAACGGTACTCCTGCGAACTTTTTCCTTCCAAAGCGGATTGAAGTTTTACCGGCTCGCGCTGAAGGTGAACGAAAAGATCAAAACGGTCTACGATGGGTCCCGAAAGTTTTTTATGATATTGGACAACGGCATTATTGGTGCAACTGCAGCTTTTCTCCGCTGATCCGTAATAACCGCAGGGGCAAGGGTTCATAGCCGCAACAAAAGTAAAATTTGCCGGATACACCACATGATGATGGAGTCTTGAAACCGTAATTTGCCTCTGCTCCAAAGGCTGCCTCAAAGATTCCAGAAGCGAGCGCGGAGCTTCGGCTATTTCGTCGAAAAATAAAACTCCGTTGTGCGCGAGCGAAATTTCACCGGGGCGCGTGTGCGCCTGGGTGCCTCCTCCGATGAGCGCTGGGAGCGAACAGCTTTGATGAACCTGGCGGAATGGACGACGGTTGAAAAGTTCCTGAGGTTCTTTCAGCAGTCCGGCTGAAGAATAAATCTGCATGACCTCAAGCATTTCTTTACGGGAAAGCGGCGGCAAAATGCCCTGAAGCGCGTGTGCCAATAATGTTTTGCCGGTTCCCGGCGGACCGTAAAGGAGCAAATGGTGCCCTCCCGCTGCTGAAATTTCCAGTGCGCGTTTTGCCTGGATTTGTCCCTGAATCATATTCATGTCGATCTCAGGGGCGGGCATATTTGCAGATCGGTCTGAATTTTTCCGGGCGGGAGCGCCGGTCTGTAGCGTGTCAGCGCTCAGCGGCTGTACAATTTTTATTTCATGGCAATGTTCGATGATTTCCGTTAAATGGCCGACTGGATAGATGTGCTCGTAATGAATAAGTTTTGCTTCCGTTGCATTGGCTTCAGGCAAAAAAAGCTTCAGTCCGTGTTTTTGAGCGAACATCGCAATAGAAAGTGCTCCGTTGACCGACCTGATCGCTCCGTTCAAAGCGAGTTCACCCACAAAAAGAGCACGCGCAGGCATGTTGATTTGCCCTGAGGCTTCGAGCAAACCCAGAGCCATCGGAACATCGAAGCACGCTCCGTTTTTACGCAGGTGCGCTGGCGCAAGATTAATGATTTTCTTTTGCTGCGGATAGGTTGCGCCGCTATTTTTAATCGCGGAACGGATCCTTTCTTTGGCTTCCTGAACGGCGGCATCGCCCAGTCCGACAATCGAAAGGCCCGGAAGCCCCTGAAGAATATCCACTTCAACTTCAATGAGTTGAGTCTGAAGTCCGTCTACGAAACAGGAAAAAATTTTGGTGGCCATGGATGAATTTTTAATACTCACTCATGGTAGCGTTCATTGATGAAATTTTTGTGAAAAGATAATAAATTTTTTCCTTATAAAAAGCTTGTAAATAACCTGAAATAGCCTATAATCACCGCCTTCATGTAACCATTATTACACTTCCCCAGTTGTAATATTCCGGAACAATTTACGTTATACCTGTCGAAACGAATTTTTATTCCAATTAATTTTTAATCAAGAAAAGTATGTCTCAATCGAAAATGAATATTGATCTTCCAAATGAAGGACCGGTCAGCGGAGAGTTTCCGGTTGTAAGCGACATAAAAAGCGGCCAGACTCTGGTCGTTGTGGATAATGTCCAGAAAGACGATGTTGAAGCATTCAGCACACGCAATACGGTTATCGCTGAACCTGCGGTTGAAATTCCTGAAAGCGTTCCGGTTGATTCCCAGCGTCAGGCAATTTCCGAACGAACTTCAAAACTTTTGAAATCATCGACGGATGCCAGATTGGAATCCGATGATCTGGATAAAGCTTTCAAAACATTGGATGCGCACACGACTGATCTTCAAAAAGAGGTGGATGACCATGTCCTTGAAGAAAACCGCTCACTTGCTCATTTTGAACTTACGCGTAAAAGCCGCGGATTTTTTACCAAACTGGCCGATGCGGCAAGTTACGTCTGGAGCGCAACGACTCCTGAAGAACGCGCCCAGGGAAAACAGGGCTTAGGCGGCATTCGCGCATTCTTCATGAGCGAATCAGAAAAGCAAAATGCATTTTTGAAACATGCGGGTATTGATCCTCAAGAAATCAAAAATCTTCCTGACCCTCAACCGGTCGAAGGACCTGTTCCATCCAGCGGACCTCTTCCAAAGGAGCTTTTGAACTCTTCATTGATTGATGACGTTAAAGGCGCAGCTTCGAAAGTTGCGGCAAGCATCGGAGGATTCTTCAAAAAATTAATGCCGAGCAAAAGTTCATTAGGAAAGGTTGCAGCAGCTACAGCAATTATCGGCGGGGCGGTCGTGATGGCATCCTCAAATTGCGGAGATGGCTGCAACGGGAATCATCCGGGACACGAAAGCGGTCCGGTTGCTTCGACAACTTCAAGTTCAAGTGCGAGTGCGGCTCCAACAATGGTTGCGGATGTTCCTTCAGCTGTACCAACTGCTACCGCAAGCGCCGTGGCGACAAACCAACCTGAACCGATCGTTCCACCAATTGATAAAGATGAATCCAAAGAAAAGAAGACTCAAATGCAAAAACCGGCTCCAAAGTTGGCAAAGGTGAGCAATATTCCTAAAACGGAGCATCTTCCACCTCAAAAACTTGAACCTAAAACCGGTGAACTTAAAGTGTGCGCCGACGATGCCAAAATGAAAGACAGCGATATGGCTAAATGTTTATTGGACCCTACCCGTTCAGATAAATTCAAAACTGGTTTAGCAGACAGAGTAAAAGAACAAGAAGCGTTATTGGCGAAAATTTTCGCTCCGATTCAGAGCGGTCCCGAATATGTGAGCATGAATGTTTATAAACGCGAAGCAGCCCCGATGACCTTTATGGCCGGGCAGGGACTCAAAGATGATCAGGCATCTCCAAATCCCCTCTGGAAGCAGAACGCCGAGAACAAGAAAATCGTTATCGACGCTTTGGCAAAGGCGAAAATCATGATCGAAGGTATCAAAACTCCGAAAGATCTTCAGGATGCAATTGCTTTCATAGAAACGGTCCAAGGCCGCATTAAAAATCTTGAAGTTGATTATGAGAAGCAATACGCCGCTGCTATCGCCTCAGCGAATATTCTGAATACTCAGTATGCCAAAGACAAGATCGCTGAAATTGAAAGTCAAACAGGTAAAACCGTGAATACGGTAACTTATGCTTCGTCCAAGGGCAGTACAACCGTTACGAGAACCACCATCGATATTCCAACCACTAAACAACTTCTGGATGGAAGCGAAGCGGATATGAACGAACCCGTCCGCGGTGAAGATCCGGACAAGGTGATTGCCCAGGTTCAAAAAAAACTGGAATATTATAAAGGTATTCTGGAACTGAACCGCAGCCTGGATGACGTCCGTGTCCGACAGCGTCCTGCGAATGCCCGTGCAGCTGATGCGATGCGTGCAAGTGCTGGAGTTTTAAGAACCGGAACAAAAATCGGCAGTGCTGCAAGTGCAAGATTAAGCGCGATGACACAATAAATTCGTGGCCTGAACAAAACGTTCAAGCGTTGAAGAAAGTTCACCGGCCTCCATGAGAAAGCTGATCAGCACATGGAGGCCCGACCATTCTTCGAATGGTGACCCGGGCACAACTCCTTTGGAGCCGGTCTTTTCGTAGTCGTAAAAATAGCCGGGGTGAACAAAGATGCCGGTCCGTTTCATGATTTCGATGACGAAATCTTCGTCGGTGCCGGGGAAGTTGCGGATTTGCGCGAAGATGTAAAAAGCGCCGCATGGTTTGTTGAATGTAATGTTCTGTGAACTGCCTAAAATTTTCATGGCGGTGTTTCTGCTTTGTTCGACGCGGGCGCGGTAATTTTGCAGGAATTCGTCACCTTGGACGATGATGTCGGGAAGCATGGCCTGGCTCATCTGGTTGCAGGCTAAAAGGGTGTCCACGGAGAGTTCAAGCTCTTCAAGATATTCGGCGGCGCGCGGCCCGGTGGCAACGATCCAGCTTAATTTAAGGCCGGGAAGAGCATAGGTTTTAGAAATTCCGTTGAGGGTAAAAATGTTCACGTTTTGAGCAGCGGCGGAGTCTGCGAGTGCGCACGCGCGGGGAAATATTTCGCCATCAAAAATAAATTCACTGAATACTTCATCGCTGATGACTGTAAGATTATGTTTTTGCGCGATGGCCAGAACCTTGCTCAGAACCGGCCCGGTAAGAACCCCTCCTGTTGGATTGTTCGGCGAAACCAAAACAATGGCTTTGGTTTTGGGCGATATTTTAGATTCCAGATTTTTAAGATCGATCTGCCAGCCTTCTGTGTTTGCGTCTAATTCATAATGGTTCAGTTCAATATCAGCCAACTTGGCGATGTGATCAAACAGCGGATAACTGGGGTTCGGGAAAAGAATCTCATCGCCGGGTTTCGCCAGAAGCTTAAAAAGGTGCAGATAACTTTCGCTCGTACCCGAGGTCAGAAGAATATTTTCTGCTGAAATTTTTAATCCGCGCTGTTCATAAAATTGGACAACAGCCCTGCGGGCTTCGACGTTTCCTTTTGGGTCGGGGCTGTATACCGGTTCGGTTTGAAATTTGCTGAAAGCCCGGCTCAGAATTTCCTGAGGAAAACGAACGCCGAATTCACCGGGATTTCCCGAAGAGAGGTTGATGATTTTTTTGCCTTGTTTCTCAAGTTCTCGGCGGGTTTGCTCGATGCGGTTCACATCCATGGTGTTTTCATTATTCTTCAAAACGCAGTTCAAAAACTTTGTCGCCCTGGAGGAAATCCAATGATTTAGCATCCCCGCTGAGTTTGACCCGGGCTGGGAATGGATCCGTGGTGAGCACCGTAATGAGCCTTGCTTCGTTTTGCAGAAGTGAATAGTCGATGAATGAATATTCGGGAGTTACGGTAGTTGTGCTGGTTGAAGCAGGCGCCGGTGTGATTTCTGCTGCCACCGCTGAAGCGTCACTGACGGTTTGATCGCTCAGCGCAATTGCAGCATTTACCTCCGCCGTACTTTGGTTTTCACCAAGCGGAACGAGCTGCCCCTGTAAAGCATCAACAGAGGTACCGGTCGGAAGGGCCTGGTCAGTCACTGCCAAAATGCGCGTGTCATCAACGATCGCCACGTCACTGAGCGGTGTTCTTAAACTGAGCTGGGTGGCTTTTCCATCATTCGAGCGGTAAAGATAAACTGATTCAGGACCGTCGGTCTGTTCACGGGCCTGGAAAAGAAAATCATTGGTGCCCTGAATCCAGCGCATATCCCGGATCATGGGATAGGTGAGAAGGCTGATGCGGTTTTTTGCCTGACGGTCAACGACATACAACGTCGCACCGTCCGTTGCGCGGTCGATCACAGCGATTTTATTGCCGTCATCGGCAGGAACTACAACGTAACTTTGAATGTCGCGGAGAAACGACGTCACGACTTCCGGGGTGCTTATCTGGCCTGAAGGATCAATCGTTGCCATAAACAGGGTCTGACGGAAATTATCGGGGTTGCGCACAATGTAACAAAAAACGTTTTTTTGATCGTTATAGAAGAGCTGGATTTGAGAGCCGATGCCCAGATGATTGAGCTGGTCTTTGGTCAAGGCCGGATCTGACGGAAAAATCTGGTCCTTGGTTTGAGCCCCCGGGGAAATCGTCGGAATGAATTCAAGGCTGATATTGTCTTCGTATGGGCTGCCGAGAGGAACCGTGATTTTTTTACTCTCAGATTTGTAACCTGTTTTTTGAACGGTCACGGTGTAGTCGCCCGGAGCCACGACCGTGGTGCAAGTATCGCTGGCACAATTTTCGGTACGAAGACCTTCGATGGTAAACGCAAAAGGAGCTTTGGAATGAATAATAATGGTTCCTCTATTCAGAAATACCGCCCAGATTAAAAAAAGCCCTCCTAAAATAACGCCTCCCACGAGGCCTCCAATCCATAATTTTCGTTGGACATCTTCAGCAATCATAGTTCAAGAATATTGGAAAAGTGTTGAACGGAAGCGACTCGCAATTTTTTATCGTAGAGAATGTTCACGAGATCCAGCTGCCAGTCATGCGGCTTCTGGAGGGTCTCTAAAAAAATGAAGATGGCGCGGAGGAGTTTCTGTTTTTTGGATGAACTGAACGCCTCACTGCCCAGACCGAAGCTCTTGCCTGTCCGCAATTTGACTTCAACAAACGAGATTATACCATCTTTTTCCATAATAAGATCCAGTTCTCCGCCCCGGATATAATAATTCCTTTTCAGGAGCCGGTAGCCTTTGTTTATGAGATAGTTTTCGGCGATTTTTTCGCCAAATCTTCCGATTGCCGTCGTGTTTTTGACTTGAAAGGTTTGATCAATCATGACTTATTCATGTTCAATGAGTGTTGAAAACCCGACCTATTTCGTTTGTGGTAATCAAAATCACATGATAGCAAAGAAAGATTAAATAGTTTTGAAAAAATCCTAAATTTTTGCGACACTGGATTTGTACGCTCAGCTGCACTCAGAACTGGCGGCCCCTCCCATTCTATGGTCGGAATCCCGCCCTTAAGGCGGGAAGCCAGATTCTTCGTTTGCTTCGCCCTCGCACTGGCCCCATCTTCTTGATGATGGCACGTCGCCTTAGCTCCGTGTGCTCGGTTTTTCTATCCCAGTTTTTTATCCCAATTTCATGAGCGACCAGCTCTTTAAAGTTCCGCCGCACAGCATGGATGCCGAGAGATCCACACTCGGAAGTCTGCTGATTGATAAGGACGCCATCACCAAAGTGGCGGATTTTTTGAAGCCCGAGGATTTTTACCACGAAAGCCACGCGCTGATTTACAACGCGATGAACGATCTTTTTGAAAAACGTTCGCCGATAGATCTGCTGACCATCACGAGCATTTTGGAAGACCGCAAAAAACTGGAAGCGATCGGCGGCGCTTCGTATCTGGCGGCTTTGACCAACGAAGTTCCGACTTCCACGCACGTATTCCAGTATGCGATGATCGTCAAACAAAAGGCCACCTTACGCCGTATGATCAATGCAGGAAACGCCATCGCGGCGCTCGGTTACAATCAGGACGAACCGATTGAAGAACTTCTGGAAGAGGCGGAAAAAAATCTGTTCGGCGTTTCGCAAACTTTTTTGAAAGACCGCTTTGTCCATATTAAAGACATTCTCAACCAGACCTACGACAAGATCACCGAGCTTCATGACCCGGCGACCAAAGACAAATACCGCGGCATTCCGACGGGGTTCCATGATCTGGACGGCATGCTTTCGGGCTTTCAGCCC
Organism: Candidatus Peregrinibacteria bacterium; assembly: GCA_003153355.1. GTDB lineage: Bacteria > Patescibacteriota > Gracilibacteria > UBA1369 > UBA1369 > PALSA-1335. The sequence continues at coordinate 241,127 of PLYH01000002.1, read as the reverse complement.
GCGGATCTGGTCGTATTGGCAGCGCGTCCTTCGATGGGAAAAACCGCCTTTGCTTTGAACATCGCACAGAATATCGCTAAAAAAGGCTACTCCTGCGGAGTGATCTCCTTGGAAATGTCCAAAGAGCAATTAGTTGAACGCATGTTCTGTTCGCTTCTGAACGTTGATTCCTGGAAGCTGCGCACCGGAAAACTTACTGAGGCTGACTTTATGCGCATCGGCGGCGTCATGGATGAACTTTACCAGATGAAAATTTTTATCGATGATTCCGTGGGGAATTCCATCGCGGAACTCCGCGCCAAAGCGCGCCGCCTCCAGATGGAAAACGGTCTGGATTTTTTGATCGTTGATTATCTCCAGCTCATGAGCACGGGCAAAGGCGGAATGAACCAGACCAACCGCGTACAGGAAATTTCGGAAATCTCGCGTTCGTTAAAATCGCTGGCGCGCGAACTGCGTATTCCGATTTTGGCTTTGTCCCAGCTTTCCCGTGCCGTCGAACTCCGTCCGAGCAAAATTCCTCAGCTTTCCGATCTACGTGAATCAGGTGCGATTGAACAGGATGCGGACGTGGTGATGATGATGTACCGCGAAGACTATTACGAAGAGGACAGCCAGCGTCCGGGTGTCACGGATATTTTCATCCGTAAACACCGCAACGGCCCGACCGGGCACATTGAACTCGCCTTCAAGAAAGAGCAGATGCGTTTTCTCACTATTGAAAAAAACCGCCGCGACGCCAACTTCGCGCAGATGATGGATTAGTTTATTTACTGCGGATTTATCTGATGCCGCGAAGTTTTTTTCGCGCCGCCGCCGGCATGTGATCCACAAAAGCCACTGTCACGTCTTTTTCGCTTTTCATCGCGGCATATTTGCTTTGAAACTGAAGCCATTCCGTGGTTTCACGAAGTGATTGTCTTTTCATTAAGTCTTCAAAAAAACCTGTGTGAATTTCCAGGGCGAGTTCCGGTTTCACCGTGTTCAAAAATATTTTTTCTTTTTCATCATAATGGGCAATCCACATTTCATAAAATTCAACCAGGTCCGGTGAATTCAGAAATCTTCTTTCTCCAAAATCGGTTCGATCCAAGACAGCCTGAGTATATAACTTCACCCCTGACGTCACGCTAATGATATGGTGAATGTAGCGGTTTGTGTCATCTTCATAACCGTCAATCAGACCATGAAATTCACGGCTTTTTACTTCTTTGCCCTTTGTGCCGACGGGTTTTTCAGCATGACAATCAAGCTCAGTCGTCTGATTGATGAAATCTGCGATATTGATTTTCGGCAAATCTCCTTCATTTTTTGGCAGACCATCCATTATTTTCATTTCACAAAAATAAGGTTTCACCATACCCATGAGGTGGCGGAATGTCAAAATTTTGTCAGAATTGAGCTAGATATTGAGCAGGTCCAAAACTTTTTTCCGGTCAACCGCCCATAAAAAGGTGGATAGCCGTGGGCCTGTGTCGGCTCCGATCAGCAAATTGTAAACGTCTTTAAAGAATGCGCGCTGGCGCGGGCTGTTTTCTTTGTCCGAAAGTGATGTGTCTTTGGGAATCGAGTACACAAGCAGTTCAAGGTCGTGAATTGATTCGATTTTTTCCTGAAGTTTTTGGTTGAGTGTCCGGATATATTCTTTGGACTGATCATTCATGGTGCTTAAATACTCGTTGTTGACGCTGTCGCGGAGTTTGATAATTTCCTGAGGGTTGTAGGTTTCCAGCCAGTTTTTGGCTTTTTTCAAGCGGATTTTGACGGACTGTTCGTCGTAATCCATGTCCACGCCTTTCAGGAGTTCCATGACTTTATCCGGCTGCCACTGGACGATCTGGCCGAACGCCACGGCATGACGGAATGGAATCGGCTTTGAAAACATATTTTTCATATCATCAAAACTCAAATCCAAAGCAGCTTTTGAAATCACTGAAAGTTTTTGTTCGTGATAGCCTTTGCACTCGCGGTCGAACTCTTCATACTGGCGGTTGATTTCGCTGTCAAAAGCCAATTGAAATTTCTGGTGTGGATTTTTTTTGAAATAAAGCCATTTTAAAAGTTCGGGCTCATAGACTTCCAAAAGGTCGGCAGGTGAAACCGCGTTGCCTTTTGAACCTGACATTTTTGAACCCAGGCCCTGGATGCCGATAAATTCGTATCCGACAAAAACCGGGCCGGGGCGGCTGAAGATTTTTTCGGACAAAACATTTGAGGTGTCGTAACTTCCGCCAGGCGAAGCGTGATCGTGGCCGCCGGGTTCGAACGTGACGCCTTCGGCTTTCCAGCGCATCGGCCAGTCGATTTTCCAGGCCAGCTTGGCGATGTGTTCTTTGCTTAAATCGACGGTTTCGGTTTTTTGGGTATCTAAACATTTATAAGTGACGCTCGTTTTGCCGTCGTACTCTAAAATTTCGGTGTTATCTTTTCCCGTGAAGCGGGAATACAAAGAAATCGGATAATACGTTTCGCGGTACTCTTTTTCATCGATGTTTTTTTCGGCTTTGCCTTTGTCCGACATGAAACTCAAAATGACCTGTGCGATTTCGGCGCGGTTTTTCAGACAATAAAAAATTTCCTGGTCATAGCGGCCGGATGTGTACTCTTTGGTCTGGTAGCGGTAATCGAGTTCAATATTCAGTGCTTTCATGGCTTCTTCAAACTCCACCTGAAAACGGCGGGCGTAGGATTCGTATTTTCCTTCGGGATCAGGCACGGACGTCAAAGGTTTCCCGATATGTTCGGCAAAGGCAGGATCAACCCCAACCGGCACTTTGCGGAATCTGTCAAAATCGTCCCACGAAAATAAAAGCCGCGCTTTTTTGCCTTTCTTTTCAAGAGATTTCACCACGGCCAAAGACGTGATAACGTCGCGGAAATTGCCGAAGTGCACTACTCCGGAAGGGCTTATGCCTGCGGCGCAAGTGTATATTTTTTCGTTCGGGAAAGCTTCAAGAACTTTTTCGGCTAGCGTATCGGCCCAATATTGATCTACATTGTTGAGGAGTTTGGCAAGGACACGACCGGAAGCAGCGTTGCTCGACATATTCTGTAAGGAAAAGTACTCTGCATTTATATGGAATTTCTTACCAAAAGTCAAAAGGGTACACGCAATATGTCGTGTTATAATGCCTCCGTTAATGAGTTTGTATGAAAAATTTCTGGGAAAATCTTCAAGCGAAGTTTCAAAAAATCTTCAGGCACGACCCGAATAAACCGCATAAAAAACATCCGTGGCTGTGGGGCATCGGAGCAGTAGTGCTTTTTTTGATGTTGTACGTTCTTTCTTCGCTGAGCAACCTGCGCACTTTTTTGCCTTACGCCGGAGAACTTACGGGCTTTCCTTTCGGCTCACGCAACTATCTGGTGGTTTTTCAGAATAACGATGAACTCCGGCCGGCCGGCGGATTTGTTTCAGCATTCGGAGTCGCCAAATTTCAAAACGGATTTTTTACGGGCATCGATGTTCAGGATGTTTACGGCGCCGTGGATAATCATACTTACGTTGAACCGCCGTATCCGATGAAGCAGTTACTGGCTAATCAGTTTTATCAGGGCTTCACCTTCCGTGACGCCAACTACTGGGCAGATTTCCCCAAAAGCGCTCAGGAGCTCATGCAGATGCTGCATATTACCCAGCCTAAACTTCAGATCGACGGTGTGATTGCGGTGAATTATTCCTTTTTGGAAGATCTTCTGGGGGCTGTCGGGCCAATTGACGTGGACGGAAAAACCTTCACCCAGGATTCGCTTTTCGGCATGATTGAAAATCAGGTCAACGACATTGACCGCCATAATGTCGCGGATCTTCAAAACCGTAAGAGCATTTTAAAAGATTTTGCCGAGCGCCTTTTGAAAAAAATTGTGCTGAGTCCTTTGAAACTCCGCAAAGTCAGCGATACGATCGTGCACAGTCTGGCCACCAAGGAGATTCAGCTCTATTTCGGTAACAGTTCTCTTCAAAAAATGGCCCAGGATAACGGCTGGTCAGGCCAGTGGCCTCAAACTCTTAACGGCGATTTTTTGGCTGTCGTGGAGGCAAATCTTGGCGGCATGAAATCGGACCGTTATATTCAGCGCCTGGTCAAATATCACGTGACCGAGCAGGATAATCCAGAAACCGGCGGCAAAGATCTGATTGCCGAAGTGACTATTGATATTGACCACTACGGCGTGGAGGACGTTCCTTTGAACGGCGAATATACCGGATTTTTCAGAACATACGTTCCGCGCGGCGCAAAATTGCTGGACTCACAAAGTGATGATCCCAAGAGTTTGTGGACTCAGGATGACGGGCTTTATACGGTGTTCGGCAATGTCGTCCGCCTGAGTCCGGGCAAGCACACCGAGCTTTATTATAAGTATCAGCTGCCCTCAACCGTGATGCAAAACGACCAGTATAATCTTTTCATTCCAAAACAGTCTGGCACAGACCAGGATTACTACACCGTGATTTTTGAGGCTCCTGAAGGTCTGAATATCAGCAGTCCGAATTTTACTCCAAAAGAAAATACCGGCATTTACCAGCAGGAGCTGCTTGGAGACACGTGGCTTTCTTTGAATGTTCTTCCGGATAAGCTTCCTCCGAACGTTATTTACCAGGCGATCGAGGCTATGAATAAAATTACGATCGTCTTCAATGAAAACGTCAGCAACTCATCGGCTGAGGATCCTTTGAATTATGACCTTAAAGATTTGAATGTAAGCCACCCGGAAGCCACTGACTACCTGCAGCTTGATCACATTGAACACCAGGGAAAAACGGTCATTCTCTACACTAAAAATATGACCAGTCAGCCTGAAGAACACTATCAGGTGACCATGAAAAACCTCAGCGATGAACACGGAAACATTATTGATCCGAATCCTAAAACCATTACGGTTATCCAGCGCCTGGGCAATTAGGATTGTCAAAGGTTTTTTTGGCATGTAGTATGGCCGCCTGATTTTGTCTTAATGGATATCCATGAGTAATAATTCTGCGGACAATGCGGACGACAGCGGAATATTCTGCGTCTTTGAAGAAAAGCCGCGCACCAACGCCATGACTTCGCCGTATCTTCCGGAAATAACGCGCGCAGCTTTCTCAAGGCTTGAAAGAAAAATGGAGGAAATGAAAGACTTTTTTACGAACGTTTTTTATTATCAGCTGGATCAAAGTCCGCGGGAAAGAAAAATTTTTGACAAGATGCAGCATCTGCTTTTCAACGGTCAAATTTCCGATGAAGAATGTTTTGTAGGCCACCGCAACGACCGTTGTGATGACATCAACGATCAGCTTATTCTGAGTACGCCCCGTTCGCTGGTTCTTTTTGACTGTGAACCTCAGAAGTTTACGAAAAAACATCCGGCTCCGCAGTATTCGTCGGCAAAACTGATTCATCCTGATGACGGGCTGTTCATCAATCCGCGGGGGAATGTTTTTACTTCAAATTTCGGCCCTGTCCGTTTTGACGAAGATCAGGTTTATGAAACCCGCCGTTATCCGAACACCTGGGGCGACCGCGATGAAAAAGCTCTTTGGGAAGAGCACGTGGTGCGATGGGACCTTGATCCTTTTGCGGTTCTTCCTGAGGCCCAGCCATACCCCCAATTTATCCGAAAAGGTTTCCGGGCCACTGTTTTGGATATCCTGCACTGGAACAAGAGAGACCAGGTTCCTAACGAATTAAGCGTGCCCGTGACGATTTCGTATGAAGAGTTTCAGCGAAGACTCCAGGATATTACTTTTACTCTCAAAAGTGCCTTGGAAATGGTTGATTACTTTATCGAAAAAGAAAAAGCTGAAGATCATTCGGAAAACGACTGAGAACCGTATCCATTGCCGCTTGTGAGTTCATGCATGTTCCACTACAATAGTGCCATCTTCTTGCTCTTTTCCCCTTTCCCAAGCCCAGATGGACAAAATAGCGGTTTTAGATTTTGGAGGACAGTATGCGCACCTTATTGCCAACCGCGTGCGCAGGCTTGGAGCTTACAGTGAAATTTTTGACGGGGAAACGCCGGCGGAAAAACTGCACGGCTACAAAGGCATTATTTTTTCGGGAGGTCCCCAAAGCGTTTATGAGCACGATTCGGTCAAATGCGATCCCAAGATTTTAGAGTTAGGCGTACCGATTCTGGGCATTTGTTACGGACATCAGCTTTTGGCTTTCATGCAGGGCGCGAAAGTGGAACCTGCTCACATGCGAGAATTCGGATTAACCGAAATGAAGGTGCTCAAAGCGGAAGGGGTCTTTAAAGGGCTTGGCCCCAATGAGACCGTATGGATGAGCCACGGAGACTCGGTGAAACAACTTCCTCCGGGTTATGAGGTCATCGGTGAAACTCCCGGCGAACATGCGGCGATCGCTAATTTTTCCAAAAATTTTTACGGTTTCCAGTTCCATGTGGAGGTTGTTCATACGGTCCACGGCCAGAAAATTCTGAAGAACTTTCTGGATCTTTGCGGAGCCGATTTCAGCTGGAAGATTGATGATTACATCGCCCAGGAAATTGCGGCTATCCAAAAAACCGTCGGCGACAAAAAAGTTTTCATGATGGTGAGCGGCGGCGTTGATTCGACCGTTGCTTTTGCTCTTCTGGAAAAAGCCCTTGGACCGGACCGGGTGTACGGGCTGTTTGTTGATACGGGATTTTTGCGCCTGAACGAACGTGAGCAGGTAAAAACTGCGCTGAAAGATCTGGGATTCGCCAATCTGCATATCCGCGACGAGAGCAAGCGCTACTTCGATTCTCTTCAGGGGAAATATGATCCCGAAGCCAAAAGAAAGATCATCGGAGATCTGTTTCTGGAGGTGCAGCAGGACGTTGCAGATGATTTGAAACTGAATCCCGATGAGTGGTTACTCGGCCAGGGCACGATTTATCCTGACACGATTGAAACCGGCGGAACCCGCCATGCTGCCAAAATTAAGACCCATCATAACCGCGTCCCGCAGATTGAAGAGCTCATGAAAAAAGGCAGAATAATTGAACCGCTCGCCCAATTATATAAAGATGAAGTGCGCGAAGTCGGCGAAAAACTGGGCTTACCTCAAGCCATGGTCTGGCGCCACCCTTTCCCGGGTCCGGGACTGGCGGTCCGTTGTTTGTGCGCACACGAAGAAAAATATCCCGAACATCATACGCTCGTTGAAAAAAAGATTGATGCGTTTTTAAAACCTTATAAACTCACCGGTAAGATCCTGCCGATTCAAAGCGTTGGCGTACAGGGCGACTACCGTACATACCGCCATCCTTTGGCGCTGATGGGTGCTGTGGAAACCTGTGACTTTGATACGCTTGATAAAATCGCCACGCGTCTGGTGAATCAATTTAAGGAGATTAACCGCGTTATTTTGACTATCGCTCCGAATAAAATAGACACCCTCAAAGTGCAGACGAAATACTTAACGCCGGACAGAATTCAGCTTTTGCAGAAAGCGGATGCCAAGGTTTCGGAATTTCTGGTGAAACATCATCTGCAGCGGGAGATCTGGCAGTTTCCTACAGTGCTTTTACCGCTCAGCGTGAACAGGGAAAGCGGCGAGTGCGTGGTGTTGCGGCCAGTGAGTTCGGAAGAGGCCATGACCGCAAGCTTTTACCGCATGGACCAGAAACTTCTTCAGGATTTGTGCAAACAGATTTTCGAAATTCCCGGCATTACCGCCGTATTCTATGACGTGACGAATAAACCTCCCGGGACGATTGAGTGGGAATAATCAGTTCGACAATCTATTCGGTTTCCAATGCCGATCAATATTTTCGCGTGCACGCTGTTCATCAGCCCTGAGGCTTTGTAATGCGGCTTCAATTTTATTTTTCCAAAGCTCACGGCTTTCATCCAATTCCATTTCAACTTCAGAAACTTCCTGCAGGGGTGCCCGGTGTTCTTCGAGTTTGATATACTCTCCGCTTTGCGGTTCATCCATAGTTCCGTGATCGAGGGCCATTGAAGTCATAATGAAAAAGAAAATTTCTCGGCGCACAGTAAATCATGGCTTTTTTTGACTGTCAATGCGCTGGAATGAAATTTCAGGTAAGCAAAGTCATGACTAAGCCTGCTACAAGCGGAATAATCACGTTATCATCAATGATTTGACTGATGTACCGGACGGTGATCGATTCAAAAATCATGCCCGCGACGCTCCCGAAAAAAGCCACCGGGAAACTCACGAAAAAGAAGGCGGCAAAGGTTGAAACGATAATGGCGATCAAAGTTCCCTCAAGGTGTTTATTGGGATTGAGCGGATTTTTGATTTTCCCGAAATACGTTCCGACCACCGTCGTGATAGCGTCGCCCACGGCCATGATGGATATTGCCGCAAGCGCGATGTCGTGCTGAAAAAACTGAAGCGCGAGTAAGGATCCCAGTACAAAGAAAAACGATCCTTTACCGGGGAATTTTTTAAGATCTTCCGGGCGTTCAAAGAAAAGCAAAACTTTATCGATGACCGGAATGCGGTAGAAACGGACCAGAATGGAAAGCATTCCGCCTATCATCAAAATGCCAAAAAGCAGCTGTTCGTTCAGAAGCTGAAGTTTAAGCAAAAGTACGATGGTCACTCCTGTGAGCAAATGGGCAACCTGACGGCGGAGTTCGAGTTTGTCTTTCACGTGAAAAATAAACCACTCCAAAATTTTATGTTCCTCTTCCAGATAAATCCAAAATCTGGCGACCGCGTAACCGATAAGTCCGCCAAGAATAAGGTCGCTTAAATAATGAACTCCCAGATACAACCTGCTTAAAGCAATCGTAATAATAATAATTTTCCCCAGGATCTGGAGATTTTTGGTCGGAAAAATACGCGGTAAAAACGGCCAAAGCGAGAAACAAAAAGCCGTGTGGAGACTCGGCATGGAATAGCCGGACGCCTGGGTCAAAGGGATGGTTGCAACCACTGCTGCGGCGTAAGGACGCGGCGTCTGGAAAATGACTTTTGCCAGATAACTTATTTCCAAAGCCGATCCTCCCGTTAAGGCCACCAGTAAAAAATCCTGGAATTTTTTATGAGTAATAAGATACAAAAGCAGTATAAGAACGCAGTAAAGCATCCCGAAATCCGTCATGAAAAGCATGAAAGAATCCAGGGGGTACACGCGTAAACTTCCGACCGCTTTGAGCACCGCATCGTCAACAAAAAACGCTCCGAACAAGGCAAGGATAGCTGCCGCGAAATACCATTTTTCTTTGGCGGTAAAGATCGGTTTTACAAAATATCGGCGGATAAAGGCGATCATTGTGGCTAAGAAGAAATTTTTACTTTGTTCAAATCAACGGGGCGGACATCTTTTAATTGATAGCCCAAAAATTCGCTGCCCATAGCTTGAAATTTTTCCGGATCACCGGTGGTGAAATAAATGCGCCCGCCCTTTTTGGTGAGTTCCTTTTTGATTTCAGGATGGCGGCTCAGATAATCCTTAAGGCTTGCAGCAACGACCGGACCGGGATTAATGACATCCACGTTTTTGCCCATGATGCGGCAAAAATCATTATACAAAAAAGGGTAATGCGTGCAGGCTAAAATGAGTGTATCAAGATTATATGTTTTCAGTCCGTGAAGATATTTTTTGAGAATCATTTTGGCTTCGGGCTTGTCGTGCCAATGTTCTTCAACAAGAGGAACCAGCAGCGGACAGGCCTGTTTGGCAATTTTTACACCGGTCCGCAATTTTTTTAATTCAATATCAAAACTTCCGCTTTCGATGGTGCTGCGCGTTCCGACCACACCGATTCTTCCATCTCTGGAAAGTTTGATTGCGGCTTCCACTTGCGGCATAATCACTCCCAATATTTTCCGGCTGGTTACTTTCGGTTTTCTTAAATATTTTTCCTGGAGATGGCGCAAAACATTGGACGACGCCGTGTTGCAGGCGATAATAATGAGTGTGCAGCCTTGCTCAAAAAGGTACTCAACGGTCTGTTCGCCGAATTCGATGAGTGTTTCCGTGCTGCGGTTTCCGTAAGGCGCCCGCGCATTATCGCCCAGATACATGTAGTCATATTCCGGGAGCTCCTTCAAAAAATCTTTTAAAATGGTGAGTCCGCCGTAGCCTGAATCAAAAACGCCGATCACTGGAAAAGATAAAAGGTTTTACTTGGCTTATTGTACGGATTTTTGTACACTGGTGCCAGTGTGTTTTTTTGTTTATGGAAAAAGAAGGATACAGCTGGAAAGTTCAATTGACGTTCGTGGTCACCGGCGTTCTGGTCGGACTGCTCGTAACAGCGCAGTTCAGAAGCGCCATTCCGGCGAGCTCTTATCCTTACGACGAATACAAAATCCAGCAGGATCTCATTAAAAGTTATACCGATGATCAGGCTGTTTTGAAGAATAAAATTTTGAATCTGCGCAAACAGATCGATGACAAACAAAAACAGTCCGGGGCTTCCATCCAAAAAAATAATCTGGATGCCCTTGAGCAACTCAAACAGGAAATAGGGCTTGCCAGTACAAACGGAAGCGGCGCTAACATCACCCTCAATGATAGTCCTTTTGCCCAACGCGCCGACAATCTGGGCAATGATCAGTTTCTCGTTCAGGCAGCTGATTTACGCGACGTGGTGAATTTGATGTTCAGTGCGCAGGCTCAGGCCGTAGCCATTAATGACCAGCGGGTCATTGCATCCACGCCGATCAGTTCGGTAGGAAATACTATTCTGGTCAATAATACCCACGTGCTTCCGCCATTTACAATCAGCGTTATAGGCGACCAGGGACTTTTGCTTCAGAGACTGAATGATCCGACCTCTCTTCCTGATCTTGAAAAGCGCGTCAAAAACCAAAAGATCGAATTCAGTTTCCAGCCGCTGGCAAATCTGGTCGTGCCTGTATTTAACGGAGATTTTCTTTTGAAATACGTCCAAGCCGCTAACAATACGCCGTCATGAAGTACAAGGTGAAATATCGCGACCTTACGATTATCATCACCGGCATTCTGCTTGGATTTCTTGTCGTGCTTCAGGCACGGTCGTTCGGCGACGTTCAGGACAGAATTGCCCGCGACAGCCAGGCCAACGTTTTTCAGGAAATCCAGATTTTGAAAACCACCAATGAAAACCTGGGTGATGAGATTACTGATCTTGAAGGTCAGCTGGCCAAAGCTTCAGATCAGGAACAGGCTTTAAACGCGATCCAGGATGAAATCAAAAACGATAAAATTATTGCGGGCGAGGTTGACGTCCAGGGTCCGGGTGTTGAACTGACAGTGAAAAACAGCCTTACGGGAATCTGGTTTACGGACATCGTGAATGAAATGTGGTCGGCGGGAGCAGAGGCGGTGAGCGTAAATAATATCCGTCTTACTAATGCTACTGTCGGTTTTGACACCCTGCCCAACGGCCAAATTTCCTTAAATGGAGTGATTTTGACAGCACCTTACCATTTCGACGCAATAGGCGATAAAAAAACTTTAAGCGAAGCCTTAACCCAAACGGGAGGAATTGTCCAAAGAATCAAAGACAGCGTTCAAAATGCCGATATAACTCTTGATCAAAAAGACCTTATTCAGATCGACAAGGTTTTATAGATTTTTAATGCTTCGGTATTATTTCACAGGGAATAAAAACCAAAGCGGCTGCAGAAGCAAAAGAATGAATAACAGAATGAGATAAATTCTTTTGTTAAAACGTTCTTCGCGGTAATTGTTCATATTGACCTCGAGCTCCATGATGTGGGCATCCAAATCTTTGCGTAAACGGTCTTTTTCAGCCTGCTGGGTTGCAAGGTCGCGCTTGTAGTCCAAAAGAGGGACTGTCTCCTTTATACTGGCCTCTAATTGGCCCACACGGTAATTCGCCATTTCCAGGCGCTGTTCCTTTTCCTTCAGATCCTGCTGGAGCTGCTCGTAGAGCTTTTTGTAGACTTCAACATCATCTTCTTCTGACCTGGGCCGCGGGCGAGGAGAACCTCTTTTTGTGTATTCCTTAACCTCAATCGTCCCATCCTCATTTTCAACCGCATGGAAGGTATTCCCCTCATTGTCTATCGACATGTCTACGGGGATAAGATCTATCTTGTCCATAGACATTTTAGATGTCGACATGTCCACCGCAATGTCCACTCTGCGTTGGGACTTAAGCTGCATAACTTCTTTTTTATCAAGCCAAATCCTTCCATCCCGCCTTTCATGAGAAAGTTTTTGACCGGAGATATATCTGTCTACTGTGCGGACAGATATTTTTAAAAGTCTGCTTGCTGTTTTTCTATCTATATCATACATATCGTCATTTTTAGGTATGTCCGCAGCTTGTCCATAGACATGCTGTTGACATGGGGTAGACAGTATCGACACGGATTTTAAGCCAAAAGTAGACATTAGTCCAGACTTACCTTGTCTAAATATTTCGAATCCGCGTCCGCACGCCATTTTTGATTGTAGACATGAGTTCGTCGTGTCTACATTTTGTCTATGGACGGGTCTATAGACATGAACTGGACACAAAAAAAAAATTAAAAAATCCGATAAGGAAGCAATATAAAAAACGTACGGTGGATGAGTTTACTTTTTTTCTATTTTCGTTATAATTTCAATTATGGCCGTGATGAAAAAAATACAAATTTTTCTGCTTTCTTTAACGCTGGTGTTGAGTGGTACTCCCCTTGTTCATGCGGATAATTCCGTTGAACAAAATGCACCTTTTATTACTCGCGGGGAAGCCATTCATGATGTTGTTCAAACATTTGATTTAAAAAATAAAAACGCTAAATTTATAGGCCAATGCCTCACGCATCTTGACGAATGTTTTTTCGTTTTTACCTCAATGACCCGCTATGATCAGATAAGCCTGAGCGGACCGATGCAGCTTTATCCCGACGTTCCGGAAGCTTACATGTATGCCGATGACATTAACCTGGCGACGATGCTCGGTTTGGTTCACGGCAATATTGAGGTTAAAAAAAGCCCCTTTAATCCCAGGGCTTATATGAGCCGGATCCATGCACTCAAAGTCATTTTGGGAGCAGCGGGGCTCATTGACTGGCGCGAAAAATTTGAACTGGTGCGCGATCTTGGCAATGAGGATGCTTTGCGCACCCAGACATCGCCTTTTTCTGATGTGACAGCCATGCGCGACGACAGCTGGTGGTATCCGCGCTATGTGAATTTTGCTCTTGATAGCGGTATCGTTGATGCAGGACAATACTTCCGTCCGGATGAACCTATTACGGTTCAGGAGTACAATGATATGCTTCAAAAAGCTTTAAAGAAGTCTGAAACTTCCAATGTTCCACAAGATCAGCCATCAGGAAATTCAAGCCAGCAAACCCTCAATTGAAGAGGTTCAACGAATGAAGCGCATGCCGTTGTATGTTGTATTGGATAATATCCGGAGTATTTATAATGTCGGCGCGATGTTCAGAACCTGCGATGCGGTTTTGGCGCAAAAAATAATTTTGTGCGGTATCACCGGACATCCCCCAAGAAAGGACATCGATAAGGTCGCGTTAGGCGCGGCTGAAACGGTTCCATGGGAATACAGTCCAACTTTGACTGAAGCACTCGTAAAACTCAAAGAAAACGGGGTCAAAATCGGGGCTCTAGAACTTACAAAACAGAGTATGCATTATCGTGAGGCAAAATATGAGTTCCCCTTGGCTTTGATTGTTGGAAATGAGGTTGAAGGCATCAACGAAGAGGCCATGCCGTTTGTGGATTTTGCGATTGATATTCCCATGCTCGGGCGCGCGAACTCATTGAATGTTGCCACGGCTTTTGGTATTGCTGCTTATGAAATTTCATATAGATTCCAGAAACATGCTTAAACTTGAGTTTCAAAACCGGCTGAAAAATTTCCGTGGAACGGAAAAGATTTTTTTGACGAATCTTGAGAAGACGCAAAAAGTTTTGTTCAAATTTCCGAAATTTCAAAAAAACAGATTGAACGGAACCATTGCGCTCATACTTACTACGGACAAGGAAATTCACGCTTTAAATCGAGAATACCGCGGCGTTGATAAACCTACTGATGTCCTTTCCTTCAGCTATTTTGGCGGCGAACAGTTCCCGGAAGGAGATGTTGTCGGTGAAATTTTGATTTCGGTTCCCACCGCCAAAAAACAAGCCAAGGACCATGGAAAAACACTTAATGAGGAGCTGCAATTTTTATTTTTACATGGTCTATTGCATGTCTTCGGCTTTGATCACATCAAAAAATCCGAACGCGTCCTCATGTTCGATCTGCAGGACAAAATTATCGGAAATAAAAGCTGGCGGAAGATTGCCGACGCGGAAGCCGAGGAAGAATATTAAAGGTCTTTGAAAGTGCTCGGCGCGATGTCGATCTGGAAATTTTCTTTAGCGGATCGGGCTTTTTCCGGGACGCGTTCTTTCGCGTCAACGTCTTTGACGATGATGCGGTCATTTTTGATTTCCAGGATATTTTTGTGCGCTATGATTTTTTCGTCAAAGGGGAACAGCCCTAAAACGTTTTTGGCAACGGCCAATTTCGTGAGCACGAAGAGCTTGGGGTTGATACCTATATCATAAACTTTGCCCAGATATCTGCCGTTTTTGGTAAAAACTTTTTTGCGGAGAATCGAGATGTTTTTTTTAAGAATATCCTGGACTTTGATGATTTCGTCTGTTTCCAGAATATCTTCCTCGTCATGAACAAAAATATGCTGATCCCAAAAAAGAATGTCGTTTGTCGCCAGAACATATTGTCCCCGGGGTGAAAGCAAAAATCCCGCCACTTTGCCGGTATCGGTATCAATGACGATCTCAACAATCCGGGCTACAGGGATTCCTGTGGTCGTAAGAACTGCGGAGCCGATTGTTTGTGAATAGTAGCGGTCCATATTTTCAGTTTACCAAAAGCTTCCGATGTTTAGAACATGCTTTTATTGACTTTCAGGAACGCTTCACCTATAGTTTTTTCGCTTTCAGTCGGGTTTGGCGCTCAGGTAAAGCAGCGCCTCAGTACTTCGGGGTGTAGCGTAGTTGGCTAGCGCGCCTGGTTTGGGACCAGGAGGTCGTAGGTTCGAATCCTATCACCCCGACCATGACTTCGTCATGGTGCCCGGTAAGCAATTGCTTCGCAACCGCCCGACCATTTAGAATCATAAAGCTTTGCGGGCCCATTCAAGCATTAGGGTGCGCATTTTGGGGTGCTCGGCTGCGGGGAGTTTTTTGAGTTCTTCCATGACGCGGTCGAACTGGTCTTTTGGGATGCCGCTGTAATGGGCGTGGCCGGTTTTTTCCAGATAATCCTGGCGGACAATCAGGTTTTGTCCGAAGAATTCGCCCCACAAATGGAAGACGTTTTGTTGTTCCGGGGTCATGCCTTTGGGCTGTGCCAAAATGATTTCGGGTTTGATTTTTTCAAGTTCCGCGCGGCGTTTGGCGGCTTCTTCTTCGGGGAGATTGAATGCCTCCCGCGGGAGGTTCAATGCTTTTACTGCAATTTCTTTAAAATGCGCATCCGTAATTTCAGCGACGCTTTTTTTGTAGGTATAGTAGCGGACTACGGCCATGAATTCATCGATGGCTTTTTGGCGCTTTTGGAAGGCCGAAACGATGTTAAAGTCCGGATTGGTGATATGGAAAAATCTGCGGACAAAATGTACATTTTTCTTGGCGGCATCTTCGGTGGCGTTGAATTCTCCCGTCAGTTTTTCTGCAAATTTTTTCTCCCAATCTTCCCACGTATCGCCGTCTTTCACCTCAATGTTTAATCCTTTTCCGGCGAGATCGGCGAAATATTCGGTCATACGGTACATGTTCACTTCGTCGCGTTCACTGATGTCGTCGCTTTTGATGGATTCCGGATAATTAAATTTGGGACGATCCGGTGCAGTAGAAAGCTTGTAGGCCCGATACATGAGCTCCAGCGCATGTTGAGGCGATAAATCCGGCGAAGAACTCCAGTCGTTGGCGTGAGACAGCTCGTGCGCGATGTACTCCAAAGTGCGCATCATTTCCATTTCGGGATTTTTTGGAATATCCCTGGAAACCATTTCAATATTTACGGCCATTCCGTCTTCAGGGATGTGAGTAAAAGTTGGAACCGTTATTTCGCGCAAACCGGGATATTGGCATTTCACTTCATGCGGTTCAAAATGAACGACTTTGAGATTTTGGCGTGAAGACCAGGTTTGCGGAAATCCTTCACGGAGAAATTTTGAAAATACCGGCTGGAGTTCCTGCGCAGGAATCTTAATTTTAAAAGCATCAAGTCCTTCGAGCTTTGTGGTGAGCTGAGGATTTTCAGTGAGGTTTGGAGCCGCGTTCTTTGCACGTAAACGCTGACGCTGCAGATACTGTTTGACCCTGACTTCACCGTTGTTTTCATTATGTCCGTTAAAGGCTTCCTCAAGCTCATGGATCATGAAGCTTGGCGGCGGAAGATCGGCTTGTTCAGGATCTGAAAATGCGTCCGGAGAAAAGGCGTAAAAATTATTCGGAAAGCGAGAGCAGCCATTGTTGCCGATCCCCATAATGCCCGAAAGCGCGATGACCGCGGACGCGCGCGTGAGTGTTGTAATTGTGCGGGCGGCGTTTGAAGATTGAGGGCGTAAATCCGATAACGGGCGGGCGCTTTGTACAGTTGTGATTTCCCGTTGCTCAGGCGCTGGTATTTTTTTCATTATGATGCATAAAGGTTCCGATTATTGCCTGAACACCGGTTTTTTGCAATCACAAAAACCCGCAGGTTTTCATCATAGAAAAGTCTGCGGGCGTTTGGATTTTTTTTGTTCGTAAATTTGAAACTCTGGACCATGTCGGCGACCTGGTTGGTATAGCCGTCAAGCACTGAATCGGAAATGTCTTTAGGGCTTGGAGTGTCACGGTAATCACTGCCGTTTTTGAGCTGCTCAATCGCGAAACACATGCCATTGTGGACGACTCTGTAGCTTGTCCCTTCCAGATATTGCATCATGCCCGAATCTTCGATTGGAATGACGGAAACTGTCACGCCGTTGATGGTCTGCTGCGTCGGGGTGATGGTGTTATCCGGATCAGGAAGCAGGCAATCTCTGACATCCGCAGGATCTTTGCTTACGCCGATGCGCATTTCCGTATCAAAATATCGCGGATAATTGGGAATATTTTCAACGCGATACGCGAGAATGCTGACCACCGGAATACCTTTGGAAGTGTCGGGAGCCTGGAATCTCCAGGTGGAACCTAAATGGTTATATGCGTTGAATGTGTTGAGCGGCGTAAGATTTTCCGGATAGGTAAATTCAAAACCGTAATTGGCGTTTGTATAAGTTTTAAATCCCGTTTGCTGAGTAACCGGGGGATTTACGGCAGGAGGTGATGTTATTTGCTGCGTTACCGGCGTCTGGGCAGGCGGATTCACCGTGAGACCGACGGAAGTTGTCTGGGTCATTGAAGTTGTGGTTGTCGTTTGTCCTATTGGAGTTTGTACCGCAGGCGTACAACCGCTGAATACGAGCGATATAATGGCTGCCGAAAGAGCTAAACGTTTAGGCATAGTTTTTGTAAAAAAAATAGTTCAGTGAAATTCTAACACTGTTCCAAACAAATAGCAGAAAAAAGTATTACAAACACTGCTTTGCATTGAATGATTTTTTAAGAGATAATTGTTTCGTTTACTCCTTAAAATTTTTTTATGCCAGTAGCAACCGTTAATTATGCTGCGATTATTGTTTGCGGCATCATCAATATGGCCCTGGGTTTTCTTTGGTATGGCCCAATTTTCGGGAAACAATGGTCCAAGATGATGGGCATAGACATGAGCGACAAACACAAAATGAAAGAGATGCAAAAAAAGGCCGGCCCGGCTTACATCGTGATGTTTATCTGCAGTCTGGTCATGGCGTATATTCTTTCGCACTTCATTGGTTACGCAATGGCTAAAACCGCTATTGACGGTGCAGCTACCGGTTTTTGGGCTTGGCTTGGTTTTATTCTTCCAGCAACATTGGGCAATGCCATGTTCACCGGAAAAAAATTACAGCTTTGGATGATTGACTGTGGATACTACCTGGTCAGCCTGCTCATTTTTGGAGCGATTCTGGCCGTTTGGGTTGCTTAATAAAATTAAAGAAGATGAAAAGCCCTGCTGCGTGAGCTTGCGGGGCTTTTTTGGCGTTGACTTCAACGATTTTTGGGCGGATAACTAAGGTGACAAAGGACAATTCATTATCCTCACCGCGATGGAAGTGATCGAATCACAACATTACCGGGAAGCGGGGGAGCAGGCGAAAGACATCTTACGGCTGCACGGGAAAGCTTTGGATCAAAATCAGAAGCGTTCTTTGGAGGTGGACGTTTTGCGATCTGAAAATCTGAAAAAAGTCGAATCAGCGACCGGACTGAAGTTTGATGTTTTCCAAAAAGCCGATCCGCATATTGGTGCGTTTATCACCACCGGAGAGCTGAAAACTTT
Organism: Candidatus Peregrinibacteria bacterium; assembly: GCA_003153355.1. GTDB lineage: Bacteria > Patescibacteriota > Gracilibacteria > UBA1369 > UBA1369 > PALSA-1335. Next base: position 222,787 of record PLYH01000002.1, on the reverse strand, counting down.
TATGGCGGCGCATTCGTTGGATCACCTTGACTGGGCTATGCATGCGGCAAAACACGAACTGAAACACAAACAGACCAGAAATTTTATGCAGCTTGGCGATAAAAAAATTACGGTATTCGAAGACCAGTTCAATGTGCTGAAAGATGAACTGCGGACCATGCAGGTTGATCTTGAAGGCGTGGACTGGGTGGAAGGCTTTACCGATCTTCTGACCGTGGAAGAAAATGGTTTTTCAACGAAAAGCGGCTATGCGGACCGCGAGATTCCTGCGGCGGAAAAGCTTGATGAACTTTGCATGAAGATGACCGGAGCTTCGCTCGCCGAGGCGTTCAATATGAATAATGTTTCTTTGTTTACTTCCAGGCTGCGGCATTTGTCCGAAGCCTTGATGCTGCAAAAAACTTATGAACATCTGGCTGAGGAAGATGACGACATTGCGGATATGCGCGGTGAGGTCGAAGAAAAAATCAAAACTCTGAAACCGATGGCTGAAAGCAAAGAAGACGCCGAAAAAGCGGTGGGGAAAATCATTGCAGAATGCATTGCCCTGGAGCAGGTTCAAGGTTATTTTGGCCGAGATGAAAACCTTTCAGGCGTATCAACACCGGCCGGCATGCTTTCGTGACGTTGCGGAAACGCAATGGAACAGCTGGATCTGGCAGCAGCAAAATGCCGTGCGGAACCGTTTCGGATTGAAAAAAGTTTTTCCGTCGTTTCCGGATGAATGGCTTAAAATGGCTGAAGCATGGGAATCAAAAGGCTTCCGTTTTTTGATTACGCCTTACGTTGCGGCGCTGGTTACGAAAGATGAGCAGGAAAATCCCCTGGAAAATGAGCCGGTGTGGAGGCAGGTTTTCCCGATGTTTAAAGATTTTAGCGATAATGCGCGGCCCGATGAATATTCAAAAGCTGATGAAAATTGGGAGATTGATGAAGAGATGATTTCGCCCATCGCCCAGCATAAATATGATAATAGAGTTTTGGTGATGACGGCCGACGCGTGCCTTGGTTACTGCACGTACTGTTTCCGTTCGCTGCAATCCAATGCCCAGGAAGAAAGGCACGGCGGAAGACCGCACTGGGCGCAAACGATTGGGGCCATCAGGCAGCGGCCTTCAGTTGAAGAAGTTATTTTAAGCGGTGGCGATCCATTGCTGTTTGATAACGCGAATGTTGAAGAAATGCTGAAAGATTTGCGAGGGATTCCTCATGTGAAGGCGATTCGCATTCATACCCGCGCGTGGCTGCATAATCCTTACCGCATCGATGAAAATTTTTGCGGATTATTAAAAAAATATGAAGTGACAGAGATGGGGGTTCATATGATTCATCCGCAGGAAATTACGAAAGATTTTGTTGATGCCGTGGAGCGCGTGCGCGCAGGCGGTGCGAAAACTTTGCTGCTGACGGATACGCCGCTCATTAAGGGCGTGAACGATTCGGCGGAGGTTTTGCGCGAGCTGTTCATGGAACTCTATACCAGTGGCGTCAAACCTTACTATTTAAGTCACAACATGCCGAATATTCCTGCCGCAGCACATCAGCGGACGAGCGTGAAGCGCGGACTGAAACTCTGGAACAGTTTAAAACGGCGGATATCCAACACGGCGATGCCTGAATATATTATTACAGCTCACAGCGGCAAAAAAACCGTGCCTGAATCCGAAGAAGGAACTCCTGATTTTATTTATGAACAAGACCAAAACGGCTGGCCGGTTATCCGCTTCAAAAACTGGAAAGGAGACTGGGCGATTTATCAAGATGCTCAAGATTGACCTCATTTGATGGCCGAGGCAGACCCTTGATTAAATTGCACTTTGATATTATAGTATTGCTCCTTCCAATTTTTATTTTTCGGTATGTCGGATGAAAAAGATGAACATAAAGGAAAAGTCCTAAACGAAGATTCACTCTATGGTGATGAAGCGGATTCTGGTGTCCACCGTTTAGCGAGTGTGCGTGAAGAAGACGAAGCCGGAGCGTTCGGGGTGAAAAGTCCTGAAGAACTTGCGGAGTTTGTTGATAAAAGAATTTCCGTTCAAAACATTCATGCCCTCCGGAGAATTATGCGCAATGATTTCAGAAACTTCGCGGAACGCCATAAGTGGCTCTCTGATTTTTTGGGTATGGAACATATTCCACCGGTAACGATGCATGACATCAAAGAAGAAGAAAATGACCGGCGCCTGCGCGGTGCCAAGAAGGCTGCAATGAAAGGTGAAGATCTTCGTGCCTTTTTAGAGAAGCCTGAATCGACCGCTGAGAAACTTGATGAAAATAACGGTCTGATTGCCGTTGAAGAGTACGCAAAATATGTTGCCGGCAAATACCGCCACTTGCTGGAACAAGGCGAGTTCCGAAAATGGAGAAAAATCATGCTTGGGTTCCGTGATCATTATAAACCCTACAACGGCGAGGGCGCTTACCGTGAAGCCTTTTTTACCATCATTAAAACCGAGGCGGAGCTTGCTTTTGAGAATGCTCTCATGAGTAAAGAACCGGAAAAAATCGCGGAATGTTTTATATACGCAGGGGCAATCAAATTGTTTGAATCTGAGGATCTTCTGGATGTTCCAGCAGAAATTTTCCAGGCGCCCGAAGTGAAAAATGCTTTCCGTGAACCTTTAAGAAAATTGTTCGGTGAACATCCTGAAATGTATTTCAGGGCCAGAAATCACCTCCTGAAACTTGGATTTTTTAAGGATAAAGATGAGGCGGACAGCGATCCCGGAATTGTTGAAGAAGCAAAGAAAGCATTGGAGGATGCCGTAATTCTTGATCCCGGGCTGCTGGCAAATCTGCGCGATCTTTTTGTGAAAGAAGGTTTTGATGCCCAGTTCAACGAAAAAGATGAAGAACAGATCCGTCAAAAAATCTTTCAATTTTTACGCAGCGCCGCAAAAATCTCACCGGGGAAATATATGGCTTTGCGCAACCAGCTGGAACTCTTAAAACTTATGGATGGCGAAATGGCCGACAGTGACGATGAAGTGCGCTGGAGTCTTCAGGGACATTTTTTGAATTTGAAGGAAATCCATCCCTGGATGCTGCAAAAATTGAGATTTTACTGGCGCGCAAACGGTTTGAAAGTAATGGACGAAGTTGCTACGGAAAATTTTTCGAATCATCCTGATGCCAAGCTTAGAAAAAACCCCAGGGAAGGCCTAAAAACAGGGCATAAACCTATTCCGAAAGACCTGGCTGCCGATCAGGTTGCACAGCGCGCAATCATCATTTTTGAGCAGGAAAAAAGACTCTATGATGAGCATCGCGAAGAGCTCCATAAAATTTCGAGAGAATTTGTCGATAATTCCGGAACCAAACTGCCGGAGGTTGAAATGAAATATCCGCAGTATGATTCTAAAAACAGCGGGAGAGGCTATCTGGGTGATCGGATAAAGGATTAAGTGGTATGCTGTTCGCATGAAACGTACGATTGCTATTTTGGGCGGAGGCGCGGCCGGAATGATGGCTGCCGTAGCGGCCGCTGAAGAAGGTGCGAAATCGCGAAGTGCTGAAGAAGAAAATGGCACCGATGTTTTGCTGTTTGAGAAAAATACCTATCTGGGCGCGAAGGTTTTGATCAGCGGCGGCGGGCGATGCAACGTGACCACCGGGATTTTTGACGTACGGAAGCTTCTGGAAAACTATCCGAGAGGCGCGAAATTTTTGATGTCCGCGATGTTCAGATTCCCTCCGGAAAAAGTGAAGGAGTGGTTTGAGTCGCACGGAGTTCCTCTTAAAATTGAGGAGGACTTGAGAATTTTTCCGGTTTCTAACAATGGAAAGGATGTTGTGGGAGCGCTTGAGAATGAGCTGCGCAGGCTCGGAGTGCAAATTTTTACGAACGCGAATGTGATTGAACTGGTCAGCATGAAAGGAGATTCGGCGGGTGGAGAGCAAGCCGCTTCCGCTCAAAAATTTTTATTGAAGTTAAAAGACGAGCGAACTTTTGAGACTGACGCGGTGATTATTACCACCGGCGGCAATGCGTACCGCCACACTGGTTCAACGGGAGACGGCTATGCTTTCGCCAAATATTTCGGACATACCGTTACGCCTCTTTCGCCTTCATTGAATTCGTTTGTGGTGAGCGATCAATGGATCAAATCTTTGGCCGGGGTTTCTTTTGAAAAAACCGAACTGCGCTTGAAAAGTTTTGACGGCGAGCGCGAATATAAACGCACAGGGCCGGGAGTTTTTACGCATCACGGTGTGAGCGGTCCAGCGGTTTTTGCCATGTCCGCAGCGGCTTCCTTTGAAACTTACGACCGCAATAAACCGATGGAACTCAGTGTGAATTTTTTCCCTGATGAAAATGCGGAAACTTTGAAAAAACGTTTTATGGATATGGCGGATAAGAATGGGAAAAAATTTCTCGTGAATTTTCTGGATATGTTTTTGCCGAAATCACTGTGCGGAGTTTTCGTGGAAATTCTGAAGGCTGATTCCGAACTTTCCGTGGGAAAAATGGACCGGGAAATACGCGAAAAAATACTGGATCTTATGCAGAATTTTAAGCTTTCAGTGGTCGGGCGCGGCGCGGGCGACGAATTTGTGACAGCCGGCGGAGTGCTTCTGGATGAGGTAAATACGAACACTATGGAATCAAAAATATGCCCGGGCTTGTATTTTGCGGGTGAGATTCTGGACATCGACGGATTTACCGGCGGATTCAATTTACAGGCTTCCTGGGCCACGGGAAGGCTTGCGGGAGAGAACGCGGCAAAACAGATGAACGAATAAAATTGAACCTGATATTACGAAAAACAACCGCCGAAGTTTATCGGTGGGTTTTGAATAATGTGGAAATGGATTTGGAATAGAGTATGGTCCCGGCGCGTTCGAATTGAACGCGCGGGACCATGCTGTTTCACTGTGGTTTTTTCTGAGATCCCCTCCCTGTGCGTCGTTCTTGCGAACTAGACGCGGGGCTGGTGGGTGCGGCTCTGGCCGTTCCCGTTGCGGTGCTGGCCAGCGACGACGAAGTCGCGGGCCGTCTGGACGACGTTCTGCGGAAGCTCCGGAACGTTTGCGTTCTCGCGGCGAATGCGCGGGAACGTCTCGTTGAGCGTGCGGACGTCGAGCGCCTCCTTCATGGAGAGCGCCAGCATCGTCGCGTACGCGTTGTTGTCCGGAGTGCCGTACTGGCTGAGGTGCTCGTAATTGAGCTCCGCGGCAGTGCGACCTTCCGAACCGCTGACTTCGAACGCGGCGAGGTTCTGCGCCTGGAACCATGCGAGATGGCCCGACGTGTCGATGAGCGGCTTGTGCTTCTGGCTGGCGTTGCTGCCGAAGATCTGCTCCTGCTCGTTGTCGAGCTGGTGCGGAGCGACGGCGGCGGAAAGGCAGTTGTGGAGAATCCCCCACGCCTTGCCGACCGGCGAGAGCGCGATGCCGCGCTGCTCGATGTACTCGACCGCCGCGTCAACGCGGTGGCCTTCTTCCGTGCCCTTGATCTCGCTGCGAACGGCCTTGATTGCGGGGCTATCGTAGCCCGCGACAATCGCCATCGCGACGAAACCGAGATACCGACGGAACGTCTTCGGGTCGTTGCGCTCGATGGTGTCGAACGTGCCCTTGAACACCGCCTCCTGCGAGACGGTCGTGCAGACGTTGTGGACGTCGGACTTGATGATGTTCTTCTTCGGGTTCATGATGTCACCAGATTCCAATAGAACTGCGTTTGCGTTGAAACGGAGTACAGGACGGGAACCCCCCTCCTAGTATGCCGTACACTATCAGATCGATCCGATAGTGCGAAACTGAAGACAAATCTATAGACCCTTTGCATAAAGCACCGGGTTTGTCTCCAATTTCGCACCATCGGAATTTGGAAATATTTTCATGCCGTCCCTTGCGGGAGACATGTCTCAAGTAAAAAACTACATTGTTGTGAAAGATCAGCATGCGTGAAAAAACACGCAACGGCTATTAAACCGAAAACGCGGAGGATAATCAAGGCATTTTTATAAACCTGTCAACTTAAATTGAATGACTTGGTGCGGGGAAGCGGAGTAAAATTATTTCTTTGCGTGCTTGTTTGCGTAGTCTGCAAGCGCTTTTATGGCATCGATCAATTCTTCCGGTTTGGCGCCGAATGATGTGCGGACGTAGCCGGGTTTTCCGAATGCGGAACCCGGAACCATTGCAACATTGCCATCTTCCAGTGCCCGTTCGCAGAATTTTACGTCGTCGTCGTGATAGGTGCCGAAAGCTTTGAGCGGAATGAAACTGTAGAAGGCGGAGTGCGGCGCCTGTAAATTTGCGCCAGGGAAAAGTTCGTTGAAAGTGTCGGTGAAAACGTCGCGGCGGTGTTTCATTTCCTTGTTGATTTCCGGAGTAATTTTGTGAGCTTTTTCGATGGCTGCGACTGCGGCCCACTGGCTGATGATGCTCGTTCCCGTGATGCTCTGGCCCTGAACGGTGATGAGTTTTTTCGTGATTTCTTCAGGCGCAAACACGATGCCGACGCGCCAGCCTGTCATGCCGAAGTTTTTAGAACAGCTCTGGATCACGACGACGGAGTCGGAGTGATCCCAAAAAGCTCCGCAGGAAACATAATCTTTTTTGTCGTAGGTCAGGCCGCTGTAAACTTCGTCGGACATGATGAGAATATTTTTTTCTTTGCAGACTTTGAGAATGTCCCGCAGCTCCTGCTCTTCGTACAAAACGCCCGTGGGATTGGAACCATTATTGAAAATAAGTAACTTGGTTTTTTCGCTGCACGCTGCAGCGATTTGCTCGGGCCGGACTTTCCAGCCGTCTTTTTCTTCCGTCTGCACGATAACCGGCCGTCCCCCAAAAAGAGAAACCATCGGCGGATAGGAAACCCAATAAGGGCTTATCACAATGACTTCATCGCCGTCATTGAGCAGCGATTGCAAAAGCAGATAAATGCCGAACTTGCCGCCGCAGGTGATGAGCGTGTTTTTGACCTGATAATTGGTCTGGTAGAGGTCGTTCATCCACAGGGATGCGCGGTTGCGGAGTTCATCGATGCCGGCAACCGGCGGATACAATGTTTCGCCGTGCTCCATGGCCCAATCCACGGTTTCCTTGAGGTACTGAGCGGTGTTCATGATCGGTTCGCCCGCGCTGAGGTTATACACGCGCTGGCCCGCTTTTTTCTTCTGCTGCGCGATCGAATTGATCGTAACCGTAGCGGAAGGCGGGATGTGGACTTTGGAGGAGAAGATGTCTTTCATAAAAATTCATGCGGGTTGATTGAACTCTAGCATGAGATTTATTATTTTTGAATGCGCTTGGATTCTTGCATGACGAGCGCGAAGATTTTCTGCAGTGTCGGGTACGTGATACCGTATTTTTTGGCGAGATTGCGGTGGAACTTTTGCAGATCTTTTTCGCGTTTGGCGTCTTTCACTTTCATGGCGTGCTGTTTTTTGATTTTTCCGATGGTGCGGGAAACCGTCATGCGCTGCACGACTGTCTGGATCATCATGTCGTCGAGCTGGTCGATCATCATGCGCAGATTTTTGATTTTTTCCTGCGCGATCCAGGCGGGAGTTTGCGTGGCAGTAAGCTGCTTTTTAGGCTTTTTCATTTTTGATGATGATGAAGGTCGTAAGATTTTCTTTTTGATCTTGAATGTTTTTGGCCACGATAGCAAGACCGTGAATTTCCGCGGAGCGTTGTGATGCGATGACTGCGGTGTCTTCGCCGAGAATGCCTGCCGCGAGATCCTTGGCGGCTTTTGCCGTGTCTTCGTATTCAATTATTTGTGCATCGGGGAAATTTTTCTGAAGATATTTTTTGCACTGATTGATGGCTACGGAATAGCTGACAATTTTTTTGATGTCTTTTTTTGTTGCGGAAGATTTGGCGAGCAAGCACTGCTGAATCTGCATGCCGAAAAAATCAACGACAGCGAAATTGTGCCTTCCCATAGCTTGAAATGAAGCTTTAACCGGGCCGGTGATGGAGTTGTGGATGGGTAAAATTCCGAATTCGGCTTCGTTTTTTTTGAAAGATTCAAATACGCCTTCCATGTGAATGGCATATTGAATGTCAGGTTCAAAATTTTGTTCTTTGGCGTAATCGAGGCCCGCTTGTTCGGAAAAAGAACCCGCGTCGCCGGAGACCGCGATGGAAATTTTTTTGCGATTCATAGGCGGCTGGTTTTATTCAACAAATAATGATCAGCGAGAACAAGTGCGACCATCGCTTCGCCGATGGGTACCGCGCGGGGCGCGACGCATGGATCGTGGCGGCCGTGGACTTCAATTTCGGCTGGATCGCCGTTTTTGTTGACTGTCTGCTGTTTTTGAGCGATGCTGCTGGCGGGTTTGAGCGCGAATCTGAGGACGATGTCTTCGCCGTTGCTGATGCCGCCGAGCATGCCGCCGGCGTGGTTGGTTTGCGTTCCGATGTGTTCTTCTTTTTTGACCCAGGCGTCGTTGTTTTCGGAAGCGCGTTTGCTCGCGCACGCGAATCCACCACCGATTTCAAATCCCTTCACAGCAGGGATGCTCATAATGCCTTGGGCAAGATCCGCTGAGAGTTTGTTGAAGACTGGTTCACCAAGGCCTGCCGGAACGTTTTTGGCGATGATTTCTACGATGCCGCCGATGGAATCAAGATCTTTGCGGGCGGTTTCGATTTCTTTAATCATCGCGTCCAAAACGCTTGAGTCCGGGCAGCGCAGAGGATTTGATTCTATGGTTGCCGTGTCTACTTTTGTGATTTTAATGGTGCCGATTTGCGTGACGTAGCCGAAAATTTCCACGCCCGCGTGTTTCAATAATTTTTTTGCGAATGCTCCTGCGGCCACGCGTGCGATCGTTTCGCGCGCGGATGCACGTCCGCCCCCGCGCCAGTCGCGGAAGCCGTATTTGGCGTCATAGGTGAAGTCTGCGTGGCCCGGACGGTAAAGATCTTTGATCTTTTCGTACGGTTTGGAAATGTGATCTTTATTATGAACGAGCAGCGCGATCGGCGTGCCCGTGGTTTTGTCTTCAAACATGCCGGATAAAATTTCCACTTCATCTTTTTCCTGGCGAGTGGTGGTAAGGTGGCTGGTTCCGGGGCGGCGGCGGTCGAGTTCCTTCTGAATTTCTTCTTCCGTGATTTCAAGGCCCGCGGGGCAGCCATCAATAACCACGCCAATGGCTTTGCCGTGCGATTCGCCGAAGGTTGTGATTTTGAAAAGATGTCCGAATGAGTTACCTGGCATGCTATTTTATAAAAAATTTGATAGCGCTGATGACAGTTTTTTGATCGACTTCGTGGCCGAACATTCCTCGTGCATCTTTTTTGGCTTTGCCGATTTTTTCCAGAAGCACGTATTTCACTTTTCCGTTGCCGGATTTTTTGTCCATGAGCGTCAGCTTCACGATATCGCTGATCTTAAACTTTTGTAAGTCCTTTTCATCGATGTCGAATTGGACCATAGTGTCGCGGATAATCTGAAAATCTTTCTCGCTGAGAATACCGAGCAGCTGCGAGATTTTACTTTCAACGAGGATGCCGAGGGCAACGCTGTACCCGTGTAATAATTTGTAATTACTCAGATGTTCAACCGCATGGCCGATAGTGTGACCCCAATTTACGACCATGCGTTCATTGAGATCGTGCTCGTCCCGAACGACTACGCCGATTTTCAGTTCAATGGCGCGCGCGATGATTTTCCCCAGCAGTTGCGGATTTTTGGCAAGGACGCGTTTCCAGTTTTTTTTCGTGAATTCAAAAAAAGATTTATCATAGGTGAGAAAAATTTTTACTGATTCCATCAGGCCGTTTATAAGCTGCTCACGCGGAAGATTTTTTAAGCAATCGATGTCGACAATAATAGCTTCCGGATGCCAAAATGCTCCGATGAGATTTTTTCCCTGCGGCGTATCTACTCCGACTTTTCCGCCGATGGAACTGTCGACCATCGCCAAAAAAGACGTGGGGATTTGAACGTACGGAATCCCTCGCATGTATGTAGCCGCCACGTAACCGGCCGTGTCGCCGACAACACCTCCGCCAAGTGCTAAAATCATGGCGTCGCGGCCGCATTTTTTGGCGAGCATCTGCTGCGTAAGTTTGCTGTGCGTTTTTTCATTTTTGTTTTTTTCACCGGCCGGAAAACTGATGAGGTCGACTGTCAGTCCTGATTTTTTGAGTGACTTGACCAAAGGGTCGCCGAGAATTTTTTTGACGATATTGTCGGTAATAATTACGTAACGCGCCGCGGGTTTGAGTTGCTTTAAAATCTTCGGCAGGGATTTCAGCAGTCCCTGAGCCATGAAAATACTATACTGTTTCGGCGGCGGCGGTAGCAGTTTGATGGCGAGAGTTTTCATAATTGTGAGGCAATATTGTTAAAAAGTTCTTCGGTTTGGTCCCAGCTTAGACAAGGATCGGTGATGGAAAGACCTTCACGATCAACTGTTTCCGTCGTAAGTTTTTCAATTTTTTGCGCTCCTGCTTTGAGAAAACTTTCGAACATAAACCCTTTCACAACTTTTCGGAGATCTGGATAAAGCTTCAGGGCTGCGAGCACTTCGTTGGCTACATTGAGCTGCTGGGTCGGGTCTTTGATGCCGTCGATTTTGCAGTTGTCGTGGCTGGTGTCGATGACGATGGCGGGATTACTGACCTGCGCCGCTTCCAGAAATTTTCTGGCCTGGTAAATGTCTTCGAGGTGATAATTCGGACGGTCCATGCCGCCGCGCAAAACCAGATGCGCGAACGGGTTGCCGTGGGTTTCGACCTGGGCTCCGTGAAAGACCGCCGTGTGGCCGTTTTGCGCAGCTATGATGCTGTTTACTCCAATCTCCAGAGAACCGCTCGTCGGGTTTTTCATGCCCACGGGACATTCGATCGCGGAAGCAAAAATGCGGTGTTCCTGGTCTTCGGTGCTGCGCGCGCCGATCGCAACCCATGAAAGCAGTTCGATGAATCCTTTGGCGTTATGCGTAAAAACGGCTTCGTCGGCGATCGGCAAACCCATTTCAATAATTTTTACCATCAGGCTGCGCGCGTAACGGATTCCCTCGCCGATATCCGGTTCGGTAAAAGGGTCGGGCTGGTTGACCGGGCCTGTCCAGCCTTTGGTTGTTCTCGGTTTCTGGATATATACCCGCATCACGATTTTGAGTTTGTCGCGTAATTTTTCTTCAAGTTTTTTCAATTTTTCAGCGTACTGAATCGTGGCTTGGTGCGGCCATGCGGAGCACGGCCCTACAATCATCAGCATGCGCTGATCTTTGCCCGAAAGAATATCTTTCACTTCCTGCTGGTCTCTGGAAATTTTTTCGTACGCTTTTTCCGAAAGTGGAAAAGCCTGGATGATTTCTTCCGTGTTCGGGAGCTGCTTGATGACCGTGAGTTTCATACGTTTACCAATTGAAGAAATTGTGAAGCGATGTCATCGTAATTCGGCGCTTTCCCTTGCCATAATTCCACCTGGGCTATCGCCTGGCCCATCAGCATGTCGATGCCGGAAATTGTTGCGGCTCCGGCCTGTTTTGCATCTTTCAACAGCTGCGTTTCGATAGGATTATACACACAATCAAAAACCGTCTGACCAGCATGCAGCAGATTTTTCGGAAAAGGAGATTCACCGGGCTCAGGTTTCATGCCGACAGGCGTTGCGTTGATGATGACGTCGATTTTGGCTTTCTCAAGCTCATTTTCTTGAATAGGTTTCCCTCCGAATTCGTTCATGAGTTCTTCGGCTTTTTCCATCGTGCGGTTATGGCAGAAAATATTGGCGCGTTCCTGACGAAGAAAAAAACATAACGGTCTTGCCGCTCCTCCTGCTCCAAGGATCAACACATTTTTATTGCTGAGATTTACGGACTTGAGGGCATTTTGAATGCCGATGACATCGGTGTTATAGCCATGAAGTTTTCCATTTTTATTGATGACCGTATTGACCGCGCCGATTTTTTTAGCGGTTTCATCAACGAAATCGAGATGGCCAATGACGGCTTTTTTATGCGGAATCGTCACTGCCAAAAGATGAACAGGCAGCGTGCGCATGACCGTCATCATTTCGCCGATATCCTGATTCGGGAATGCAAGCATGACCGCGTTGATTTTTAAATTCCGGTAAATGATTTGATGAAGCTGCGGACTCAAGGTGTGCCCGAGAGGATACCCCGTAACGGCATTGAGCATTGTTTGCGCGTTGATCATAACTTGATTTTTTTGGCCAGAAGAGCGAGCGCTTCGAGATAACTTTTTTCCTTTTTCCCGCTGATTTGTCCGATGCAGGCTGGCGCAGTGACGGAAGTTTTTCGCCACGATTCGCGTTTGGAGATGCTGGAAAGATGCACTTCAACGGCGGCCATTTCGGCGTCAAGAAGCGCATCATGAAGGGCAAAACTGTAGTGCGTAAATGCGCCGGGGTTGATGATGATTCCTTTGGCGCTCGGAGCATTTTTCTGGATATAATCGATCAGTTCGCCTTCATGGTTCGACTGGAAGCATTTCACGACGCATCCGTATTTTTTCGCTTCTTTTTTTACAAGCATTTCAAGTTTCGGCAGCGTGATATCGCCGTAGTGTTTGGGGTCGCGGCGTCCCAGAAAATTGAGGTTGGGCCCGTGAATCAGCAAAATGATATTCATAAAAAGTTGGTTATAAATTTTTGAGTTTTTGCATAAGCTCGGAAACGGCGGATTCAACCGAACCGTTATTTTCCACGGCGACGTTCGCGAGTTTTTTAAACACCGGATTCCGTTCATTCCATAGCTTTTGGAAGCCATCTTCCGGCTCTTCATTTTCCGGGAAAAAGGCAGGCTTTCCCTTGATCATAATACGCTTAAAAACAACGTCTTGTGGAGCGGAAACTTCCACGATGATATGCAAACTCAAAAGACCCCCGTTCGCCGCCGACATTGGTGTTCCACCGCCAACGGCAAGCACCAAGGATTCCGGATTTTGAAGGACTTCGCTTAAAACTTTTTGTTCCAGTTCGCGGAAATATGGTTCGCCGTGCTGTTCCATGATGGCGCGGCATGAGAGAATTTTCCCGCCGCGACCGGGCTGCATGCGCACTTTTTGTCCGTACGCTTCTTCAATTTTTTCGTCCAAATCAACAAATGGCCTTTTAAGCTCTTTTGCAAGCTCTTTTCCGATGGTCGACTTTCCGGCGTTTTTAAAACCGATCAGGATGATGTGTTTCATAATTTTACGTTGCGAGCTCCATATTTGCGCCTAAACGGTTCATCATGTCCGCGAAGCTTGGGAATGTTTTGTTGATGTTTTCAGCCGTGTCGATGGTCGTTGTTCCGTCTGCAAGCATTCCCGCAAGGGCGAGAGCCATGATGGTGCGGTGATCGGAATATCCGTGGAGTTTGGCGTGGTGCAATTTGCTCTGGAAAATCGTGAGAGAGGATTTTTTTTCTTCGACACGGGCACCCATTTTTGTCAGTTCCGCAGCCATGGATTTGATGCGGTCGGTTTCCTTGATGCGGGCATTGGCAACATTCAACAGTGTCGTGCTTCCCTGCGCCTGAGTCCCAATAACGGCAAGCGTCGGCAGCATATCCGGCATGTCGCCGCAGTCGATGGTCATGCCTTTTAAGGATCTGCCTCCCGTAATTTTTATCGTATTATCGCGCGCCGTTTTTTCAATCTGAATATCCGCGCCCATCTCCTGAAGGATGGAAATAATTCTTTTATCACCTTGCGGATCTTCCATGTCGAGTCCGTGAAAAATGACTTCTCCCGGCAGTAAAACCGCTGCCGCTATCAGGTACGAAGCCGAAGAAAAATCGCCGGGCATGGTTTTTGTGAACGGCTGGTATTCCTGATTTCCAAAAATTTTGAAGGTGTCCACGGTATCAGCGCCTTCGGTTCTTTTAGAATGGCCGATGCGGATATTCTGCTCAGCCAGCCATGCTAAAGTCATGTCCACGTAAGGACGCTCCTGTAAATTTCTCACCTTAATCACCGAATTTTTTTGCGCCGCAGGCAGGCTAAGGAGCAGGGCTGAAACGTACTGCGAATTTGTTCCGTCCACCGCGCAGTAACCGCCGATCAAATTTCCACTCAAACCCAGAGGGCAGTTGTCGTTATTATCAAAACATTTCACGTCCATACCAAGATTTTTCACGGCCTGAATGATGCTTTTGAGCGGACGTTTCTGCATCTGTTCGCCGCAGGAAAGCGTCAAAGAGATGTCCGTGTTTTTGCGCAGACCGATGAGCGGAATGACGAACGTGGTCGTGATGCCGGAATTGGAAGAAAAAAGATCGGTCGTCAGTGTGTTCAGCGGCACGCCTTCACTTTTGACGATCACATCCAGACCGCCCGTGGCGTTTTTCTTGAAAGTAATTGTCGCGCCCAAATCTTTGCAGACTTCAATGGCGGCGTGGCCGTCATCGGCATCCAGAAGATTGTAGAGGTAGGACGTTCCTTGTGCGAGCGTTGCCAGGATGAGCGCGCGCACAGAATGAGATTTGGAACTGGGCGGCGTAGCTTCGCCTTCAAAATTTTTTGCTGGCTGGACAATGAGTTTCATGAGTTCAGCATAGGATTGATTGCTCTAAAGGGCAACAAAAAAGCCCCGTTCAAATGGACGGGGGCTCTGGGTAATCTTTGCTGGACGTCATTTTATTAGTAGTTGACCACATGATATGCATTCGCAAGCAGCGTGTTGGCGAGCGCGAATATGAGCAGAATCACAATGATGCCGATGACGGCGTAGAAGATGATCTTTTTTGAAGATACGATCTTTTCCCTGCTTCCTTTGCCCGAAAGATAGAGAAACCCTCCGTAAATGATCATAACCATTGCAATCACCGCGAGGAAAATGAGGACAAAATTTATCAAGGTCAGATAAAATTGCGGGGAACTTCCATCGGTAAGCGGAGCTGTACTGACAGCCTGAGCGTGAACTGCCGGGATCACTGATGACATCATCAATGCAATGCTCGTTACAAAACCGACGGCAATGTGTTTGAGGGATTTTTTTGACATAATTTTGTAGGGGTTAGATTTTCATTGCCCGGCTTTCTTTGGAATTTTAGCATGAGTCTTGAAGCGGAACAAAAAAGCCCCGGGGTTTAGCCGGGGCTTTTGATAGTCTTTTTCGATTAGGTCGTTGCTGCACCACTACCGGCCGAGAGAACGGTGTTGACGATAGCAAATGAGAGCAAGATCACGATAATACCTACAACTGCATACAAAATGATTTTCTTAGCTTTTTCGATATGTTCCTGGTTACCTGCAGCACTGATGTAAAGGAAACCTCCGTAAATCAACATGACCACTGCGATCAAACCAAGGAACGTCAGGAAGAAGTTCACAATGGTGAGAGCCAACTGGCGGAAACTACCTTGACCCTGTGTAGCTGTAGATACAGCTGATGGATTGTCCGTAGGACTAATGAAGCCTTGAGCATGAACCGCTGGGATCATGGTTGACATCATGAGTGCCATACTTGTCACAAAGCCAACGGCAATGTGTTTGAGGGATTTTTTTGACATATTTTGATGGGGTTAAATTTGTATTTTGTTTAAACTTCCTTCTATTCTACCAAATTTTCATAAAAAAAGCAACAGGCCTTGAGCTTAAATAAGGAAGCCCTCAGGTGAAACGAGCTGAACTTCCCGTTCCAGCTGCACACCGAAGCGCTCTTTGACCTTGGTTTGAAGGACCTTACTGATCTCAAGAACGTCTTTTTGGGTACCATTTCCTATATTCATCAACCAGTTGGCATGCTGGGCCGAAACCTGGACTCCGCCTACTTTGAGTCCTTTGGCGTCGATTTGCTCAAGGAGGTAGCCTGCTTTGGTCTCCTGCGGCTGAGGCTTATTATAGTCGGGTGTGACGGGGTTTTTGAAAAATGAACCGGAACATTTGCCTTTGGGTTGCTTGCTGATGCGGTTTTTAACGATATCCAGGGCTTCTTCTTGCGCGGCTTTGGCGGTTGCGGGGTCAGCTAGAGTGAGCTTGAGCCAGACTTTTAGAACGATTTCGGCTGATATTCCGGCAGCTGCCTGGTCTTTTTTGACTTTTGAGGTGCGGTAGCCGAACTCCATCGAGGCTTTACCGGCTTCGTACAAACCTTTTTGAGGCGAATACATCAGGGCTTTGTGGAAAACATCGGCGATTTCGATGCCAAATGCGCCGGCGTTGCCTCTCACTGCGCCCCCAATAGTACCCGGGAGCCCCATCATTTTTTCCATGCCGGAAAGTTTATGTTTGAGCGAGAACTGGATGACCTGCGAAAGCAAGACGCCGGAATCGGAGACAATCGTGCGGGCTTCGGAGTCCGAAGTTTCCAATGCCATACTTTTTGCGGCCATGTGAATGACCAGTCCGCGAAACCCTTCATCGGCAAAAATCGTGTTGCTGCCTCCTCCAAGCACAAAAAAAGGAATACCGAGTTCTTTTGCGGTTTTGATGAGCGGTTCAAATTTTGAGGTATCCGTGAGTTTGTAAAACAGATCTGCCGGTCCGCCGATGCCAAAAGTAACAAACGGCGCGAGCGGTTTATCTTGTTCAGTTTCCGGAAATGCGGCGATGAGCCGTTGATAAGCAGAATTCATGATGACATAAGAATACCATGACCGCCTTTTCAGTCCCAAATTTGACAGTGAAAGCTTCTTCCCATATCATCTCCCTGCCTTAATTTGGGCATTTTTAGTCTCCAGCAAAAAAAATCAGCCGCCTTAGCTCAGCTGGTAGAGCAACAGTTTTGTAAACTGTGGGTCGTCGGTTCAAATCCGACAGGCGGCTCCATTTTGCGTGAATGAAATTTAGGCGGACTTGCGGGGAATGTTCACATGAGGATCCAAAGCGGTCTTTACTTCATTGGCAATTTTTCCCTGAGTGCCTGTTAATTTGGCATCAATCTCTCTCGCGCTGTCGCGTGAAGCCTGTGAAGCTTCAATGCGGTCGCGGGCCTCCTGGGTGTTTTTGCGCGTAAAATAACCCTGAACTGCCGTAAAAAGAGCAGGGTCTGTCTGTCTGAGGGCCTGAATTTTCGCGGTTTTTTCTTCTTTTGGAAGCTGATCAAATCCGTGCAAAAATGCACTCACCCTTTGAGCGAGAACAGGATCTTCCTTGGCTCTTTGCACAACAATTTCTGTCCCGCGGATCGGAGCTGCGCGTACTGATGAGCTTGGTGCAGGCGGAATTGAGGGACTTCGCGGAGGAACTGACGGGCGTCGTACCGGCACACCGGGAGATGATTCTTCTCCATAGAATGGCGGAACACTTGGTCTGTTCATAATCGTGCTTGTTATTGGAGTTTATTGTAGTCCATTTTGGCTTAAAAAAGCAATAGAAATGCTCTTGATTATCCAATGCAGGATTCGTAGAATGACCGCCGCCGTATTTATTATTTTTGAAGCATGCCGAACGAAAATGAGCCGAAAGATGAACCTCAAGGTATTCTTGTCCGCGAACAGCCCGTGGTTGTTGATAAAGGTGATTATCATCTTGCGGTCCGGGGCGGGGCGGAAGCAGAAATCGGGGCTCAATATGCCGACATGGCCCAGGATGTTCAGTGGGCGAATTATCAAATCTCTCAAATTCTTCATGTATTCCGCGAGAGCGATCTTCACCGAGGCGTGAACGATGCCTTGCACCAGCGCGCTATTCTTCACGATATAGGAGCATTAAATCGCGTTTTTAGGGAATTGCTGTCCAGACTTAAATCGATCATCCGTTCGTTTGTCGTGCCCATGCATATGGACAATGCCACGGGTCTGCCGGCGCTCAATACCACCAATACTCAAATGCTTAGGACCAAACTTTCCGCTGCCAGGGATGAAATGCGTTTTTTACCAAAATCCGAATCTTCTGCTGAAAAGCAACCTGCCGTTCTGGCTCCAAATCATGAAATGATGGGCTTGTTTGACCGCATCGGTAACGAACCGCGGTTTTTGGAAGAGCCGAGAAACGTCATTCAGGTTTTTGAGATTGTCGACGCTTACCTGAAAGCGGTTATTCAAACGACCGGCATCGGACTTGCTTCAACGGTTTATCACACTTCGCAGCAGATTCATCACCTTCAAGGCGCCACGGACGCAATGCACGATCAGGCCGAAGCAGCCGAAGTTTTTGAGATGCCGCATGATGATGAAACGACCGGCACCTGGCACGGACTTCTTTCGGAAATTGAACTTGTTTTTGCAGAGGCAGTGGTGCGAGCCCATGCGCTGTACGGAGAAAATATCCGCTGGATGCTCGGTGAATTGGACATGGATGAAATCCGCAAGGCGCTCCGCGAAATTCATCTTGAACGGAAAAAACTTGAAGGACAAAAATCTGCAAAAAGGCAGGCTCAAACGGCAGATGAAGAACGTTCAACGAGCGTGATAAAACGCTTATTCACTCGCGCGCCGGAAAAAGATCCGACACCGTTCGGGATTATTCATCAGTGGATTGATAAACTTTCCCAGCACATCGGCGATATGGAAAAACTTATCGATTCAAAAAAAGACGTCGACAAAAAGGCCGGGAAGTAATTGGAAAAGTCGCGGGCTGTCAGCGGTCCGGACCTCTGGATTTTTTAAAAAGCATACTCTATACTTGCAAAGCTTTTGGGCAGATACTCAAGCGGCCAACGAGGGCAGACTGTAAATCTGCTGGCTCACGCCTACGAAGGTTCGAATCCTTCTCTGCCCACCATTTTTCTATTTTATGGAGGACACAATTAAATCTGGTATTGCAGCAGTAAAAGTACTGGAAGAGTGGGGAGTAAAACATATTTATGGTATTCCAGGCGGCTCAATAAATACTCTCATGGATGCCCTTTTAGCTGAGAAAGACAAAATCAGCTATATACAGGTGCGGCATGAAGAAGTCGGGGCGATGGCGGCGAGCATGCATGCAAAATTTACCGGACACCTGGGAGTTTGTTTTGGGAGCGCCGGGCCGGGAGGGACGCATTTGCTGAATGGTTTATATGATGCGCGCGAAGATCATATGCCGGTACTGGCTATTATCGGACAGTTCTCAACGGCAGGCATGAATATGGATGCTTTTCAGGAAATGAACGAAAACCCGATTTATGCCGACGTCTCAGTTTACAACCGCACCGTCATGACCGCTGAACAGTTGCCCCATGTGATTGATGAAGCGATCCGACAGGCATACGCAAAAAAAGGAGTCGCGGTCGTGGAATTGCCGGTGGATCTGGGCTGGAAAGATATTCCGGCAAGGAAATTTTACTCCAGTGCGAATGCCCATAGACAATATCCAAATCCTTCAATGAATTCGGCTGATCTTGAAGCGGCGGCGAAAATCCTTAACCAATCCGAAAAAACTATTATCTATGCAGGTATTGGCACACGGGGAGCAGGCGAGGATGTCATAAAACTTTCACAAAAAATTAAAGCGCCGATTGCCGTGACTGGTATTAATTTTGACAGTTTTCCGCATGATTATGAAGCGTTGCTGGGTTCGGCCAACCGCGTCGCGACAAAACCGGCGAATGAAGCATTCCCAAACGCAGATACCGTAGTTTTTGTCGGAAATAATTATCCGTTCGCTGAACTGACGAATATTTTTGAAAATGTTAAAAACTTCATTCAAATTGATAACAATATAGCGAACCTGGGGAAGCGACATCCGAATGATGTGACCATTTTAGCCGATGCCGGTGATGCCGTGAGAGAACTTACAAAAATGGTGGAGGAGAAAGCGGAGACTGCGTGGTGGAGAGCAAACGTTAACAATATAAAGAATTGGCGTGAGTATGTGAGAAATCTTGAAACAAAAACTTCAGGAGATTTAGAGCTCTATCAGATTTATAATGCCATTAATGAACGTGCTGAAACGGACGCGATTTTCTCAATTGATGTTGGTGACGTCACTGAGACATCAATTCGTCATCTGCATTTGAACCCGAAGCAAATGTGGCGTACGTCAAATCTTTTTGCGACCATGGGGATTGGCCTGCCAGGGGCAATTACGGCAAAACTTGATTTTCCTGATCGCCAAGTCTGGTCACTTTCAGGTGATGGTGCTTTTCAAATGGTCATGCAAGATCTGGCTACCCAGGTTCAATATAAACTTCCGATTGTAAATGTTGTTTTCGCCAACGCACAATTCGGTTTCATCAAAGATGAGCAGGAAGATACAAATACAGGGTTCCTGGGAGTGGAGTTTATGGACGTAGATTACGCGAAAGTCGCTGAGGCAATGGGAGCGAAATCTTACACGGCGAGAAAAATCGAGGATTTAAAGGATATTTTTGACCGTGCAGAAAATGACCGGAAAGCGGGCTATACTGTGCTGATAGATGCGAAAATATCAAAAGAGAGGCCTATTCCTGTAGAAATGCTTGTGCTGGATCCTGCAATTCATAAACAAGAGGATATCAAAAATTTCAAATTGCGCTATGAAGCGGAAAACTTGAAGCCATTCAGCGAATTCCTCGAAGCTGAGGGAATTAAACCTGTCTATAAATCGACTGATCTCGGCGGATTTTAGATTGTTTTAGTTTAATTGTAGAGGCCGAGGGTTTCCAACTCTTCGGTGAACTTTTTGCTGCGCTCGTCAAAATCCGGAGGCAGGTCGTTAAACGATTGCGTCAGAAATTCGTCAACGACGTCGATGCGGACAGCGTCCAGAATTTCCCCTAAATTAATAAGGCGCAGTGTTGCAAAAAACGGACGGACATCGTTCACGGTTTTTGTACCGTCCCAAAGGGCGTTGATGGCTTCTGAAACGCTTTCGGCCACACATTTTTTCATCATGGGTTCAAGTCCGAACTGGCGCATATCGTCAACGATCATCTGAATGAGTCCCGGATTTTTCCCTTCAAAGACTTTCTCAAACATATTCTCGATTTTTTGAGTTACCAGTTTTTCAAGAATTTCTTCGCCGGTTTTGCCTTTGTGAATAAGCGATTGCGCTTCGTGTTTTTCAATATATTCTTTGAGTTTGAGGAGCGGATGCAGATTGTGAACGTCAGCCTCATGAACTTCTTCGATCAGACTCATCATGCCTGCAACTTCCGCCATATTTTCGGCTGTTTCGTGTAAATTTTCGAGTTCATCCGCGGTGGTCCCGATTTCCTGGGTTTTTACAATGCCCCTGCGGATCGCAGCCTTGGTGAGGATGCCGAAATATAAGGTCATATTGCCGACGCGTGCTTCCTGCACGGCTTTTTCCAAAGCTCCGCGGCAATATTGTTTGTACTCTTCTTCTTTTTCATCACTCAGTGAAAAATCTTCATTGGACAAGCGTCTGTCAAAATCGAGGATTTCTTCCAGATCAGGTTCGGCATGAGCCGTGAGTTCGGCCAGTGCTTTTTCGCCAGCCTGCTGTTTCTTGAAAAACTCTTCGTCGTGGCGCAAATCTTTAAACTGATGTTCGCTTGAGTTGATGGCTTGATAGTTTAAAAATCCGGCTTCAATCAAATATTCGATATCGGCAAGATTTTCGCTCACATTTTTCATTTCGCGCGCGTCTTCCAATAATGCGGTACCGAGAGCTTTAATTTTGGCGAGAACAAAATCCTGCATCGGAATTTGCTGCATTTTTTCTTTGGCCAATGCGTCAGCTTCCGTGTCTGTGGTGAGGCCTGCTCCGGCGTTAAAAAAGTCTCCGTAGGTTTTGTCCTGCGCTATGTCCATCAATTTCTGAAGATCTTCCTTGGACGGACGGACCCAGTTATCGAGCTGCTTGATGACATTTTGAGCGAAGAAAATCTTTTCCGCTTCCTGGTACTCTTCCGCCGTCATGCGATTATTCAGGAAGCTTACTTTGTATTCCGGTCCCGGAACATCGAGGTTCACTAATGAAATCATTTCAATAACAATGTTCTTGAAACCGCGCTTGAGCGCGATCTGCTGTTGATTTAAATCTTCTTCAGCTTCTTTGCTAAAGAATGCTTTTACTTTGTCCATCACGTTCACAGCCTGCATCCTTAAACGGATGCGAAGCAGCTGTTTATCGTAAGCTTTCAAACGGATTTTGGCGCTGTTGGAAAGTTCTTTCAGGCACTCTTCTTTGGTCCAGCCGGTTTCTTCCCAGCGGACCGAAGGCTCTTCAATAATTTCCAGCGCGGCATTAAAAATATTTACATCGTAAGGAAGAGCTGTTTCTCCTCCTTCTTTTTGCTGCTGGAAAAGATCAAGCCCTTCATTTTCTCCGCGGATTTTTTTCAACCATTCACGGGTTGATCCGGTATTCTGGCGCGCAAGTTTTTCATTTAAAAAGATTGCTTCCTGCTCACTGACCTGTTGTTCGGTCACCAGACCGGCTTCTTTAAAATAGTCGAGAGTTTCACGGGCGTTTCTTTTATCGCCTTTGTCGCCGTGATCTTCATAAAGAATCAGCGCCTCCATGATTTCGGAAAGGTAGGCCGCTACGTAAGGTTTAATGGCGTTTTCTGTGAATTCATGGCTTGTTTCCAGGGTGTAGTGGCGCGTTTCAATCTGGATTTTTTTACCGTCGGTCAGCGGCGGGCGGAGCATATCAAGTTCGTGGGTTTTTCCGTCAACAGTTCCCGGCATCTGGTCGTCGACATAGATCCTGGTCTGTTTTGAAGTCCGCGGATCGATGACCATACGGACGGTTTTTTCGTCTTCAACGATGAAGGTGCATTCAAATGGCTGGATCTCGTATTTTGAACCGCGTTCGGTTTCATTCGGCACTTCAAAGGTATTCACTTTGTCGGACCCTACGGTGATTGCGGGAGGAAAAATAATGTGAAGAATTCCTTTGTCTTTCTGATTATTGTCGAACAGCACCGCGTATTTGAACGGGCGAGGCGTCTCGCTCGTTTCTCCTCCATCAGCGTCAAAATGGCGTCTGGTAGACATTTTTGCTTCCTGCTCAACCTGGTGATTTACAAGCATATCCTGCTTGGCATCATCGATTCTTTGTTCAAGTATGGCTAATGCATCGGTGATTAAAATAATATTTAATTTGTCTTTATAAATTTCCAGCGTGGCATTGAAATTCTTGAGGTGTTTTTCAATGTCATGAATGGTTTTTTCTTTCAGAGCGGCGTCCTGCTGACTTTCATTTTTGGAAAACCATTTTTCAAGTTCGATGAGACGGTCGCTTAAATTGGTGAAAATTTCCGGTTCGGTGAAAGGATGCTTTACTTCAGCCTTGAAATAGAGGGCTTTATCCTTCTCGCCGACCATGAGGGTGTCTTCTGTGGTGAAACGAACCGGCTGGGTGGCAATAAATCCGTCACGGCCTTTGAAGCGAACAAAAGCATCTTTTCCTCCGTTGACGAAAATTTTCTCTCCAGCGAGAAATTTTATTTCGGCATTGAAAGGTTTAAAATTTTTGTCTTCCGGAAGCATGATGTCGTTGGATGGATCGGTTCCGACGGTTACCATGTTCGGAAATTTCTGGTCAAGACACGGATAAACTGCAATAATATTATCATCGGCGTCCATGATGAACACCGCTGAAAGATTATAAACAAAAGCTTCTCTGGTTTCGATGCTCGGACGGCTCAGCTCTTTTGCGGCGTCCAAGTCGCGGTCACTCGGAGGCGCAACCGGCGTCACCAGCGGAGCGGGAGCAACGGGAGTCAACATAACCTCAGGGATCGGCACAAGAGGCGTAGGGATTTCAATGGTCTGGGTCTGAGCTTCCTCCTGAAAGGCCTGCCGAGCAGCTGGGTGAGTTCTTTCAACGTTCACGATATTGATACGGTATTTCTGATTCCCAACCTGAATTTCCGTCTTGTTTCCTTCCTTTATTTCAAGAGTGTGGATAGGAACGCCATTTTCTAAATCGATCACCTTGCTCTGACTTTGAACATTCGTGACCAGAACGATTTTATCTTCAACGATTTCAATTTCTGCGCAGACATTGGCAAAATTATTTTCATCCGGAATCGAAAAAGATTTACCGGGTAAAATTTCCGGATCGTCGTTTCCGAACTTGAGCATGACCCCGTCCTGGAATTCCTCGTCGCTGTTCCAGCGGTGCACGCTTAATGTGGCCCTGATGATTTTATGCTCTTGCTCTTTCGCTTCCGGCGCTTCCGAAGCATCGGCTGCCCTAGGCTGCTGAGCTGCTGCCGTTACGGCTGCCGAGTCTTCTCCAATAAACTCCTGGGCAAATTTTGCTTTACCGCTTTCTTCTTCTTCTTTTCTTTGCTTTTTTGCTTCTTCATTAAGAGATGCCCTGAAATCTTCGCCCTCCAATTCAATGATATTTTTCATTTCAGGCGAATAAGCGGCGCAGGTCAGGTGGTCGATGGTTTTATTCGGATCATTATGAAGAATTTTATTTTCAATGACTGCCCGAACGGCTTTTCTCAGCAACTCTTTGGATTTTCCGAACTGGAGATGAAAGTTCAGCGAAAATATAATTGAGTCATCGGCATTTCTTTCGGTGTACTCTACTTCCTCTTCCTTAAATTTCCCGCTGAGAATTCCGTTCAAAAGCATTTCTACCATCGTTCCGCATTTTCTGTGGGTGCCTGAATCGTGCTTAATTTTTTCCATAAGCTCCCGCGCGCTAAATTCATCATCGGGAATAGAGTTATCAGCTCCCAAATCGCCGATGGCTTTTGCGACGAGAAAAAGTCTTTTCACGGACTCTGTCTGAAACATCTCCGCGTTCATTTCATGTAACGACAAAGAAGCCGGCTTATCCGGATTTTGGCTTGGTTGAGCAATATTTTGTTCAACACTTCCACCATTGTTTTGCTCTAATTGATCGTCGTTTTCTGGAACCATAATGTACCCTTATTAAAACGTTGGTCCGTTAGTTTAACACTTAAATATGTTTTGTCAATAGGCTTATCGCTATTTTCTTTTGGGGGCATTTTAAAAACTGCCCTTCCGCTAGGGTAAAGGCAGTTTTTGCTTAAAACTGCATCCGGCCTTAGCCTTGAGCAGTTTTTGAAGAATTATTACAGTGGATTACTGCTCAATAATGATCGGCAGGACCAGCGGATGGCGTTCAATTTTCTGGTGAACGAACTTGTCCACGGTTTCCTTGATGTACTTTTTAATGTCGCCGCGTTTGGTGTCGCCACCGCGTTTATCGAGCACTTTGTTGTAGGAGTCGCGGGCCAAATCACTGATAGATTTCACGAGCTCTTCCGACTCTTTCATGTAGATAAAGCCGCGTGAAATAATGTCGACGTCCTTTTTGACTTTGCGGGTTTTTTCGTCGATGCTCACGACCAGGATCAGTACGCCGTTTTCGGCCAGAGTCTGGCGGTCCATAATGACCTGTGCGCCAATATCGCCGACGCCGAGACCGTCAATTAAAATGTATTTCGTTTCAACGGTTTCTCCGGTGGCTTTGGCTTCGCCGTTTTCGACTTCGATGACGCCGCCGTTTTCAACCATGATGGCGTTTTTTTCGGGATATCCGATAGACATGGCTACTTCTTTGTTCCCGTAGCGCATGTAATATTCACCATGCACCGGCACGACGTTTTTGGCTTTTACCAGGTTCATCATGAGTTTGAGATCTTCCTGCTGGGCATGACCTGAAGTATGCACATCCATAATCTGATTGTTAATGATGTGCGCGCCGAGTTTGCAGAGATTGTTCGTCACGGAAGTTACCGCGCGTTCGTTGCCCGGAATCGGCGAAGATGAAAGCACGATGGTGTCGCCTTTTTTCACCTTCACGTTCGGATGGTCTTCCAAAGCGATGCGCGTGAGCGCTGAGGTTGGTTCGCCCTGGCTTCCGGTGGTCAGAATGATGACTTTGTTTTCGGGAATTTTTCCCATTTTACGGATATCCTGAACGAGTCCCTGAGGGACTTTGAGGTATCCGAGTTTGGAAGATATAAAAATATTGTCCGCCAAACTTCGTCCGCTGATAAAAACAGTGCGGCCGTATTTTTTGGCGTAATTGACGATTTGCTGGATGCGGCCGATCTGGCTTGAGAAAGACGCAATCACGACTCTTCCTTCGGTGTTCTTGATGACGTTCTCAAGCGATGCTCCCACCTTTTTTTCGGAGATGGTGTAGCCCGGCTTGAGTGCGTTGGTGGAATCGATGAAGAGCGCGGCGATGTCCTGGTTCGCGAGCGTGGCGATGCGCGCGAAATCCGGAGGAGCCTGATCGCCTGAAGGGGTGAAATCGAATTTGAAATCACCGGTGTGGACGATGTTGCCGGCAGGAGTTTTCACCACGATGCCCACGGCATCAGGGATGCTGTGGTTCACGTGGAAAAAGCTGACGTTAAACTGTCCGAGCTGAATGACGTCGTCTTTGGTGATGTTGCGGAGCTTGGCCTGGCCCATCTGTCCGAACTCTTCCAGACGTTTTTCCACGAGACCATTCGTAAGTTTGGTCGCGAAAATCGGAGGGAATTTGAGTTTCGGCAGAACATAAGGAAGTCCACCGACGTGATCCAGATGTCCGTGCGTAATGACGATACCTTTAATGCGGTCGATTTTGTCGTCGAGGTAGCTGAGATCAGGAATCACATAATCAACACCGAGCATATCCTCTTCGGGGAACTGGAAACCCAGATCGATGAGGATGATATCTTTGTCGTATTCCAAAATCATGCAGTTCTTGCCGACTTCATCGAGTCCGCCGACCGGGATGAGACGCAGTTTGCCGCGGTAGTTGCCTTTAATAGCAGGTCTTGCCGCAAAGGGCGAGACTGCCGGGATAGTTTTTACCTGTGTGGTTGGGTGCGAACTGTGGCCGGTGTTTTTATCGCGCCCTCCGAAAATTCCCAGGAATTTCTTTTTGGGTTGGATCGGCTGCGATGCGGCGTGAGTGTTTGTAGCGTGCGCACTGGCTGCATGCGGAGCATGAGACGGATGCGTACCTGCTGCCCCAGTGGCGTGCGGGCTTTTAGGAGCAACGTTTTTTTGGCCTGGCGCGGCCATTTTTTGGTTACCGTTAAAAGGCCTGCGCGTGTTGTTCGGGCGGTACGCGGGGCGGTGGTGCGCAGGACGTGAGCCTGGAGTGTGCGTGTTCGCTTGCGCGGGCTTATGGGTTTTTGGCGCTTGCTGTGCTCCGGCTGTGCCGGTTACAGGTGCTCCTGCCTGAGGTGTATTCGCGGCGGGCGGCGTATGGCCCGCGTGGGCGCTTTGCGCACCTGTGGCAGGTGCGCTTGCGGCTTGAGTAGTTCCGGCGGAAGCAGGTTGTGCTCCGGCAGGTTTTTGAGTTTGCTCTGTTTTTGGTTTTTGCTCCTGAGCAGGAGCAGGCTGCGCTTTATTCGCATCCGTATGGAGGTTCTGCTCGATCCATTGATCCAGCTTATCCCCACCAGGGGTTTGCCCTTGTTGTTCATCGTTCATTTAACGAAAAATTTAAGTAATATTGTTTTATTATTTATCCGCAGGACGCCACCTTGCGAATATTTAATGATCACATCAGTATAACACACTCTGGGTCATTTTTGAAGCCGGGTTCGTGTATGAGCGCTTTTCAATTCAGTAGGTTGAGTATATCATTTTCAGGCATATAAGCCAGAAGATATGGATAAGACAACAAAGATCGGTGTGCTGGGCGCGGGCGTTGAAGGAATGGAAACCGTGAAGTATTTGGCTGCGCACGGATTCAGCGACGTGACTCTCTATGACCAGAATGCTGAATTGAAGATTGAAGTGCCCGTGGGTGTGAAAAACTTTTTTGGAGCGGATTATTTGTCGCGCGCGAACGAGTGCGAAATTATTTTCAGGAGTCCGGGCATTGATGTGAAAAAACTTGGCGCTTTGAAATCGAAATTAACGAGCGCAACGCGATATTTTTTGGAAATGTGTCCGTGTCCCGTCATCGGCGTGACCGGAACAAAAGGAAAAGGGACGACTTCAACTTTGATTTATCTGATGCTCAAAGAGGCTGGCAAAGATGTTTATCTGGGCGGGAACATCGGCGAACCTGCTGTGAAATTTCTGGATGTTTTGAAAAAAGATTCTCTGGTGGTTTTGGAACTTTCCAGTTTCCAATTGCAGGATTGCGACCGCAGTCCGCAGGTCGCGGTTTTGTTGGGAGTAACGACGGATCATCTGGACTATCACAATGACATGGATGAGTATTGGGAAGCGAAAGCCGCGATCGTGAAACATCAGAAACCGGAAGACCTGGTGATTTTGAATCATGATTATGAGTCTTCTGAATATTATGAAAAACAGACGCCGGCCAAGAAAATTTTTGTAAGTACGGTTGAAGGCGGAGGGGATGGCGTGCATTTGTCCGGGCCGATGATCGTGAACTGCGCGGGCGTGAAATGCGAACTTATTCTGAACTCTTCCAAGGTTGCGATCATTGGCAAACATCATTTTGAAAATATTTTACCGGCTGTTGCGGTGGCACGGCATTTTGAAGTTGCAATTCCGCAGATTCAGAAAGTTTTAACAACGTTCAAAGGGTTGCCGCACAGACTTGAGGAAGTTGCGGTCGTGAATGATGTGCGATATTTTGATGATTCAATTTCAACCACGCCAGAAACTTCCATCGCCGCGGTGAGAGCGTTTGAAAAACCCGTCATTTTGATTGCCGGCGGAAGCGAAAAGGGCGCCGACTATACGGACTGGGGAATTGCCTTGCAGCAAGCGCAAAATTTAAAGTGCGTAGTGTTGTGCGGAAAAGGTCCGGGCGCGATGGCAGAAAGAATGCATAAAGCACTCATGAGCGCGGAGACAACTTTGAATTCACGTGGGCTGGGAGTCGGAGGCGACGCAAAAATCGGCGGACAGGGCCGGCATACTCCGCTGGAAATCGTTCATTGCTCAACGTTTGAAGACGCCGTGAAAGCGGCTCACGATAAAGCTGTGCCGGGTGATGTTGTTATTCTTTCACCAGCGGCTGCGAGCTTTGACATGTTCAAAAATTATAAGGAGCGGGGAGATAAATTTAAACAGCTCGCACAATCATTTATTTGACGGCATGTGGCTTTAGATGTAATTTCTCGCGCCGGTATTCTTTCTCAACGGCATGGCGGAAATTTCTAAAGATAAATGGAATCCTCAAAGGGTGATCACAAAAGTTCCCCAGAAAAGCATCCAGCATACGGCGATGTTTTTACGGAGCGGTCCATATGCAGACAATAAAGCATATGCCGAAGTTGTGAGCGATTTGCTTCCTCATGCGCGGAAGCCGCTTTATGAAGACGGCGAATCTTTCCGGACATTTTTAGCCGATCTTGCTCACCGGACGGATGACATTATTCTCGCAATCATTGAGGCCACGACCGTGATGGTTCCCCATACGAGCATTCATGCTTTACGCGACGGCGTGCGTCTGATGGATCGCCACAACCGCCTTCAGGAAAGAGTCATCCCGCTTTTGGTGTTTGACGAGCAATGGGCTCACACGAAATTTTTCAAATCAAAACAGGAAAATCCCGATGGACCAAAACAGGTCATGCTTCAGGGGAAAGAGCTGGGTGCGATTACGGTGGGCGTCACTCAACAGACGCTCCGGGACCGTCTGGCAAGGACGCTGACGGATATTCTGCAAGGGACGGTGCCTGCGGAATAATTTTATGTTTCCAGTCCGTCGTGATCCGGCATCTCTTTTTGTTCCGCTGCAGGCAGCGGTTTTGATTTTTTGATGAGCGCGAGCATTTCCGGAGTGATGGTTTTGGTAATGAAAAGCATCCCGACGTAAATGATGATGCCGATCGGGATGAGGATGAAGACGCATTTTTCCTGGAGGTATTTGTAGGTCAGCGGTTCAAGGAAAGAGATGGGCGTGGCCATGACGACGGCGCAGAGGGCCATCTTGAACGTATTTTTGAAACTGAGTTTGAATTTGATGTAATGTTTGGCGATGAAGTACGAAGAAACGGCGACGTAACATTCGGTGAGAACGTTGTCGAACGCGGCCGCGCGCACGCCAAAATGCGGGACGAGCGTGAAATCCAGAATGACCGTCAGGCCCGCGCCGATGACGTTGCGCGTGAGAATTTTCATCTGGTGGTTGTCGGCCACGAGGATGAATCCGAAGAGGCTGCTGATGAAAGAAAAGGCCAGTGCGAAAATCAAAATCGGAAGGACTGTGTCCGAGCCGGTGAAATTATTGGCGGCGTTGGAAAGGAAATCCGGGCTGCTGACCATGCCGATGATCGGGTACGACAAAGCCCAAGCTCCGGCCACGATCGGCATGCTGCCCATCACCAAAAAATCAAAAGAGTACTGGATGATTTTTTGGTGGCTGCCGTCTTTGCGCTGGATGGCGCGGGTGAGCACGGGTAGGACCGCGTTCATAAAATATAAAGGAATGATGCCGATGGCTTCGAGAATTCTCAGCGGAACTCCATAGATGCCGACCTCGGCTTCCGTGCGGAGGAGGGACAATGAAAAAGATCCGATGCGGAAATAAATGGTGTTGAGCACGAGCGCAATTCCGTACGGGAGTGCCTTGATGACCACATCTTTCACAAAATCTTTATCGAAGCGAAACTTTATCGGGCTGAATTTTTTTGCGTAGAGCCAGGTGACGAAAAACATAGCGGCGTTGCCGATGATGCCGGCAAATACGAGATGATAAAAACCGGTGTCGACGCTCGCGGGTTTTAAAATATAGACGACGAAAACGATATAGGACATGTTGACGATCTTGCCGATCACGGAGGCCAGCGAGTTGTATTCCATTTTTAAATTCACCTGGAGCACTGCGGAAATAATGCTGGTGAGAAGGTTGAAGAATGCGGCGATGCCGGCGAGCCAGACGGCCAGAGGAATGTGCGTGCCGCGGTATTGCGGGATGAAGAATGCTACGAAGCCGGCGATGCAGATGACGAAGATGGCGAAGGCCGTGCGGATCGTTAAAATGTTTCCCATGATTTTGGGAATCTCTTTTTCGTCTTTGGCCATCTCGCGGATGCCGATGGTGTACAAACCCAAGTCCGCGATGATGGTGAAGAGTGCGAGGTAATCGAAAGAGGCCACGTATTCGCCGTAGCCGGACGTGCCCAGATAGTTGGTGATGACTTTGATGATGACGATTCCAAGAACCGCGATGACGCCTTTGCCGATGATCTGTGAAACCGTGTTCCACAAAATTTTGCGGGCGGTGGTCATATCGGCATCCTGCGGATGCGAGTCGCTGGCGGAATGCTCTGCTGAGTGTGACATAAGTTCATGTTATAATATCCGTATGCACGAATCCAAGCAAAAACTGGAAACCATCAAAAACGAGGTTGACCGCGCTATACAAAAAGTAAATCTGTATGGGCTTCGCGAAAAGGTCGCGCAGCTGACGGAAGCCACGCAAAAGCCTGATTTCTGGCAGCATCCGGAGGAGGCGCAGCGCGTGACCAAAGAACTGAACGATCTGCAGAAAGAGATCGCTTCGTGGGAAAAAATGCAGAACGACTGTCAGGAGCTTTTGAGCCTTTTGCCGACGATCAAACCGGACGAAGACCAGAAAAGCGCCGATGAATTTGTACAGATGGTTGATGCGCTCGAAGCGCAGTGGCATAAACTTGAAGTGAAAACTTTTTTGAACGGCAAGTACGACGCGTGCAATGTGATCATGAATATTCATGCGGGCACGGGCGGGAAGGATGCGCAGGACTGGGCGGAAATGCTGCTGCGCATGTACGTGCGCTGGGCCGAACGCCAGGGGTTTGAAGTCCAGATGTATGAAAAATCTTTGGGAGAAGAGGTGGGCATTAAAAGCGCGACGATTTTTATCAACGGGCACCTGGCGTATGGATATTTAAAGGGAGAACGCGGCGTGCACAGACTGGTAAGGCAGTCGCCGTTTAATTCGAAGCACAGCCGTGAAACTTCGTTTGCGTTCGTGGAAATTTTGCCGGAAATTCCAGAAGAACAATTGCCGGAAATCAGGAAAGAAGATTTGAGAATCGATACGTACCGCAGCGGCGGGGCGGGCGGACAGAACGTGAATAAAACTTCTTCGGCCGTGCGCATTACGCATTTGCCGACTGGGATTGTGGTGACGTGCCAGGACGAACGCAGCCAGCTTCAGAATAAGGAACGCGCGATGAAAATTTTGTATGCCAAACTCGTGGATCTGATGGAAAAACAGCAGGTCGCGGAACTGAACGAATTAAAAGGCGAACGCGTGGAGATCGCGTGGGGCAATCAGATACGGTCTTATGTTCTGCATCCGTACACGATGGTGAAAGATCACCGCAACGATCACGAGGAACACAATGTTCAGGCGATTCTTGACGGAGATATCGACGGATTTATTGAAGCGGAACTTAAAGGCGTGAAGGAATAATTCATTGAAGAAAGTGAAAGCTGTTGATGAAGTTCTGGTAATCTTGCTGGATGGGTTCTTTGTTTTTAAGGACGGGCCCGAAAATTGAATAAAGCTGGCCGTCGGCAATAAATTCGGTGACGAGGCGCTGTTCATAAATAATTTTAGTGAGGTCCGTGTGGTCGTCTCCTACTTCAAAGGGATAGGTCGTGATGACAAAATTGAGGCCATTCTGTTCTTCGCGCTTTAATATTTTTATTTGCAGCGGATTTTTCAGTTTATAATTTTGGGTGTCCTGGAATATATTTGCCTCATCATAATTTAAATTCTGGTCGACTGAAGTGAACGGCGTTTTTTCGATATTCACTTTGTATTGTTGATAAGAGGAATCGTATACGACTCGTGGCGCGAATTGTGCAGGTGTGTTTTGTGCGGGCGAGCTTGCCGGACCCGTCACCAGAAGACTGAAAAGAATGTAAAAAATATAATAGAGCGGCATGAATGTTGATTAATGTATTAGAGAGAGGGTGTCAAAGGCCTTTTGACACCCAAAGTATAAGTTATTTTGGGGTTGCGTGATTCTTTCTTTCACCAGCAGGTGATCAGCCCCCGGTGATGCGGTAAACCGTGTACTTCTGAACTCCCTTCGCCGTGACTGCGGCAATGAAGCCCGCGATGGATTCGGTCCGGACGCGCACCTTTTCGTCTTCGGGAGTGCTCCAGTTGCTGTCGATCCAGATGATGTTCGTTCCGTCGTTGCCCATCACGATCGCGGTGTGAATCCCGGTGCTGTTGCGGTGCATCTGGACGATGTCACCGGGAGCAGCAGCGGAGATGCTCCCTTGGTTCTGCACGTAGTTCGAACCGGACCATTGCCAGTCGATGCCGTCGGTACGCGTCGAAGGCAGATTCACGACGCCGTGTGAAGCGTCGCTCACCACCTTGCGGGCCCAGTCTTTGCAGTTGAGCCCCACGTACTTGGGCGGGTTGGCGTAGTCCTGATCGGCGCGGTACAGGATTGCTGCGTTGCGGTTCGGCTGCCAAAGGTTCTTCCACCAGCTAATGTCGGACTGCGTCACGGCCTGCGAGGTCTGTCCGATCCATCCGTCGACTGCGGCGGACTCGTCGGATTCAGAAGATTCCCCGCCCGGCAGAGCGCAGCCGGACATCAAACTGAAGCAGCAGAGCATCAGCAGCCTGCCGCGGCAAAAAGTATTCATCGTACACCTCATTGCATTGTGTTTATTTCAAACGCCTTTCGGCGCGTCCCGCGAAGGGACGTCACGGCACCCCATGTGTCATGACGCAGCCACTGTATCAAAACAAGATGACGGAAAAATGAAGGGTTTCTAAAAAAATTTTAAAATGTGGTATAGTCCCGTTGTCATCATCATTTTGTTTGTTTATGGCTCTCTTAACCATGGAACGCGGCAAAGATAATCCCATTTTGCGTGCGATCTCCAAGCCCATTCAAAAAATCAACAAAAAACTTCTCAAATTCATCGAAGACATGAAGGTGACGATGGACCATGAAAAAGGCGTCGGACTTGCCGCACCGCAGGTGGGCGTGAACGACCGCGTGGTCGTGTGCAAATTCAACCATGACACTCCTCAAGAGATGATTATTCCGATGATCAATCCGGTGATCACGAGAAAATCCGAAGACATGATTTTGGCTGAGGAAGGCTGTTTAAGCCTGCCCGGAAAATATGATTCCATCGCGCGGCATGCATCACTTACCGTGAAATATCTGGACGGAAGAGGACGCGAAAATATTTTAAAATTGCGCAATTTGAATGCACGAATCGTCCAGCATGAAGTCGACCACATTGAGGGTCATCTTTACATCGATCATTTGATGGACGAGGCGACGCTCCGACTCAAAAAACTTCAACAAAAGGAAAGGGATTAATTTCATCAGAATTTTCGATCAGAAAGCCGGAGCGGGGTTTAGGCTGAATTCAAGCTGTGCAATCGGCGTTGTCTTATTTGTCTTTTTATGCTATTATTATGTGATATTTTAAAAACTAAAACAAAAACTTATGGCCACTTCGATACAACCTTTTTCCATCCAAAATTTTAAAAAGGCGTTTAACAATTCAAAATCACGCAAGTATATGTCCGACATGGAGATTGAACAGGTTCGAGCAGCCATGGAAGAAAAAGACGTAATGCTGCTGGGTAAACTTTATGAAATCCTGCTCGAGGAACAAGCGAACGACGAACAGATTATCCGCGATTTTGTGATGACCAAGAACCGCATTCTCGATGATTTTATGGCTGAATCAAAGAGTATTGAAAATAAGATGCTCCAGGCGCCTTTGAAGAAGAAAGTTGCAACAACCGAGAAGAACGAACAGAAACATGCTGAAGCGCTTTTGAAAAACCTTAAATAAATTTTATATATAAAAATTAACACCAAAAAAAATATGAAAAAACTTATTTGTTTCAGTTTCTTACGTTCAAAGGAACTTTTACAGGCAAAACGTCTGGTTTATCAATACTCAGCCGGCGAACAGCAGGAACCCATGGAAACAACCGTGGATCTTGCATCTAAAATGGATGCTTTGAAAAAAAAGGGCGACGGAGAAGGCAAGGACATGGACGATCAAAGCGCCGTGCATAACGGTGTTGCGGGGCAAATTGATAAATATATCGATGGGCAAAAAGCTCTCCTCAAAAAGACGAGAGAAAAAACTGAAGAAAAGGACAGGAAAAATTTCCCTACCGATGAAGAATTTTCAAACGCACTGGAAACAGCAAAGGCGAACGCACTGAAAAAAATTGATGATGCCTGGACCGCTGCCAATGCCAAGCGTGAGGAAAACAGCAAAGCTTTTGCTCAAACGAAAAGTATGGTTATCGCTGCGCGCGCGAAAGAAACCGAAGACAAAGGCGCTTTTGCCGAAGAGAAAACCAAGTGGCATGGTACCGGCATTATTCCTCTCATCGGTCCGAAATTCAGCACAACGGAAGTTGATGAAGGCTGGCTGCATCAAAAAATCGGCAAGGTTGATTTTGCATTAGGCACTGCCGTAAGCGGCCCAAAGATTTCATACAGGGTTAATGGAGAAAATAAAACTGAACGGTGGCAGAGCGGTAATTTGGACAAAGCAGTTACTGAAGCATTGAAAGTTATTTATAAAGAACAAGGTAAAGATGCTGCTGATGCAAAAGTTGATGAAATGATTAAGGCTTCGACAGGTTTTGGCAACAGAGTCGGCATGAGCGAACTGGGCCAGATTCTTAATGTTAACGGAGTTAACGCATTAACCTATGCCGGTGATAATGAAATGCTCGGCGATGCGGCTGAATTTGACCAAAAACAGGTCGGA
Source organism: Candidatus Peregrinibacteria bacterium (assembly GCA_003153355.1). Classification (GTDB taxonomy): domain Bacteria; phylum Patescibacteriota; class Gracilibacteria; order UBA1369; family UBA1369; genus PALSA-1335. The sequence goes on along the minus strand of PLYH01000002.1, from coordinate 187,397 downwards.
CGCATCTGGGGCCTGGCTTATGCAGCAAACGCCGCTTTCGGAGATAATGAAGCCGGCAAAAAAGGGCTGGCTGATTATACTCAATATGTTCATGACGCCGTGGTTGCCGTCAATAAATCAAAAACAAAAGACCAGGCGAGTGCGGTGGACGGACTCATGACTCCTACAGAATGGGCTATGAAAAATAATAAAGAGGCCTTAAAAGGTTATAAAGAAAATGCTACTGCAAATGTGAGTGAGCTTATATTAAGCATTGGGGATACAAAATCCAAAAATAAACTGAATGGCATTTGGACGGCTATTCAGGATGCCGAGAGTGACCAGGGCAAGCAAAATCTGATGTTTCAGGATTTTTTGGGCAAACTGGGCATAGCCGACGCCGATGCTTTGGCGAAACTTAAACCTGAAGAACTTGAAAAACTTTTGAAAGAGAAGAACGCAAATGTTTACGGAGACGCCCCTGATAAATTGGACGGCCTCAAAGGCGATGACAAAGAAGCAAATAAAGCAATTAATATGGTGAAAGACCGATTACAGGGCTATCTGTCAGGGCTGGAAGTTGCATCTGACGGTAAAGAGTTTAAAGACGGAGATTATGATTACAGCGACAGAGTCCGAAGTGAATACCGCGACTATATTAAGCGTGTGAGTTCTTCCACCGGTCCTGATTCCAAGATGGCCGATATCACAACGAAAATGGGGCCGGTTCTCCAGCAGACCGATTTGTTTAACCAGGTAAAACGCGATGCTCTCTATGGTTTCTTAAATGAAGCCAAAGCAGGAATCAAAACTCCCAATCAATTTTTTGAAGATTTCAAGGCTAAAGAAAAAGAGAGATACACGGGGGTTTCGGAAGCATATGTAAAACAAGAAAAATATGTCAATTATCTTGTGGATTCACTCCCGGCCGAAAAAACAAAGGAACACGATTATTTGCGGGGCATTTTGATCGCAGCGGTCGGGCGTGAAACTGATCCTCAAAAAATGAAGGACGCAGCGAACGCAGCGCTGAAAGAACTCGGCGTAGATCCAACGAAGCTGGGTGAAGCAGACTATGATAAAAATTTCAAAAAGTTTGTCGATGCACGCAGAGATTTGACCGATAACGGCAAAAAAATGGATGACATGTCCAAAGGTCTTGCCGTCGGTTTGATCTATGCAGCCGAACAAAAATTTAAAGATGATCCGAATAAAGACAAAATTCTGGCTTCATATAAGGAGTATCTTAAAGGCAAGATGGACACCCTCGGCAAAGATGAGGACACCCAGGAAAAGGTTGCAGAACTTAAAAGACAACAGTCTCTGCTTAAAAATACGACTGACTCGGAAACAAGAAAAAACATACTTACAACTATCGCAAAACTTCAATCACCTCTTTATTTGGGCAGCTGGAATGCCATGGGCTGGCCGGATACTTTCAAGAAAGATTTTGATGTAAAGGACGTCGAGGACCGTAAAAAGCTTCTGGAAGAAAATAAGAAATTTTTGAGCGACTACGCTCCTGAAAAATTGACGGATGACAGCGCGCGTGGAGCAATCAATACTATTTTGAGTGCGATTCCAAAAGACAAAGCGGATGCAAATAAAGATGCTATTGCTGCAAAGAAAACCGCTCTTCTTGCGGAGGTTGATGCTCTTAAGACCAAAAAGGGCAAGGATCTCGGCAATGCGTATCTGCAAATTTTGGCGAAAGCTCAAGATTATGCAGGAACGTTGGATGAAAAGGACCACCGTTACCTGGATGGATCCAACCGGTACATTACCACTGCAAGAATCCTTGAAGTGTCAGGGAATCAAAAGGAATCCGTGGATTATGTAACGAAGATGGGAAAGGCGATGGGCCTCGACGAAAAAACCGGCACTTTGAAAGATGCCCTTGATAAAGTTAAAGCTGCAAGCCCTGATGAAAGAGCCGCTATCATCGCCGCGCAGATTGAAGCAATTCTTAAAGTTGCTCCTGCTGATAAAAAGGGTGACCTTGCTTTTGAAAAAACTGATTTTGACGATTACAGAGATGCCGCCGAAAAAAATAAACAGGCACAGGCAAAAAAGCCCGCTAAAAAAGCAGGAAGTGGCGGCGGAGGTGGAATGGGTGGTGGAACTCCTTCCGGCGGAGGAGGCGGCATGGGTGGCGGTGGCGGCTCACGCAGACGTCCCGGTGAAACGCCGGGTTCAACTCCGGAAACCAAAGAAAAGCCGATGATGGACGAAAAAGGTTATATCGGAATTCTTACGCAAAGTTTGACGAATATTCTGGCTTCTTATAAAACGCAGTCTATTGAATTTAATCCAGCGGCAACCTCTACAAAGATTAAAGGAGCACTTGATAGCGCAATCGACAGTGCTGCGCGAGGATCTAATTTAAAAAATATTGTCGGAAAAAACTTTACTGCAACTGTTGAAGGGGTCACGACAAGTTCGGGACCAAGTAAAAGTATTGGAGATTCCTATACGACTTTTAGTTCTTATTCCGGAGTTGAAGCATGGGTCGAAAAAAATATGAAGGCCAAAGAAGGTCCTGCTGAAATTGCCGATGAAAATGCCGCTGCTCAGGCAGCAGATGCTGCAGCGAAGGGTGTTCTCTCAAAATATGACGCCATGAGTTTCGAGAATCTGCAAAAAAACGGCGTGGGAACCGTTGAGGCTCTTAATGCGAAGATCAGCCAAGAGGTTCCGGCAGCCGTCATGGGATTGGCGCTTTCGAAAGATTTAACCTTAAGCAAAACATACCCTCTGTCCGGAGGATTCTCCTTCATGTATGAAAAAGGGAATTTCAATGTGACTTTGAGTCCTGCGAGCATGTGGGCCAGGGGCGTGATTGAAAGAGCCCAGAAAAAAACCGAAACGGACACCAATATTGCTGCCGCCAACGCTTATTTGAAGAGCCAGTATCCAACGCTTATTGCACATTCGGGTGAGGATCAGGCAACATTCAACAATGCCGCGATTCAACTCATTTCGAGTGCGCTCAATGGCAAAGAGATTGCCGATGGCTTTCAAACAGTCGTATTGAATGGACACAATTTCGTCCTTACGATTAAAGATAAAAAAGTTACCTATGCCGCTGGCGATTTCCCGGCCTTAAAGTTGGATGCGATCCATGACCGGCCGCCGGGATATCCCGTATAAGAATGATTTTATAGCTTGCCATGGCAGAGAATCTTCAAGAAAAACTTGAGCAGAGATTTCAGAAAAATGAAAAGGTGACGGTTTCTGAAGTTTCCGATGCCTATACGCAGACGCGTGAAAATCGTTTGAAGGAATATATTGCCGGCGGCGGTTCGAACGAAAAGTTTGAGCAGGATCAAAAAGATTTTCTTGACGGTGCCAAGCAGTTGCGCGACAAGCAGCTCGAACGCGTTGCAGCTTTGGGCGTGACACTGGAACAAAAGAAAACCGAGGTCATTGACGTGACCAAAAACGCGGAACGCAATACTAAGTATTTAGCCGCGCGCTCGTATGGATGGTCAAAAACCGATCCGGATGCGCCGGGCTCCGATGACACCGGTCTTCCCGATTACGAAGGCACGGGCAAGGATGACAAAATGGGCCCAGGCCGCACTATGCTGGCGGGCTATATGGTTGCGCTCCAGTTCCATGATCCCAAGATGGCTTCGAGCGTTTTTGCCAAAGCCCGGGAAATTTATGAAAAATCCGATGAAGGAATCTGGAACGTTGATAAATATTTGAGCGATCAAAAAATCCGCGAACTGATCGGTCAGTTTTATCTGGATCAGTTTTTGCAGTTCGACTTATCCAACGAATGTAAGGGACTTTTGGGGGGCTATATGAAAATCAGCGAATCCTCTCTGCAAAACCCCGCTGAACGCGAAGCGTATAAAACGTATCTTGTCAGCGAAGTCGGGAAACTCAACGCCAGCGGCTCTCTCACTTATCAACCAAAACCGGATCAGGACAAACTGGACATTGATGACAGCAAAGCCACCCTTCAATTGAACGCTTTTGAAGCTTTGCTCACGGCCAAAGAATGGCAGGAGCAGCTCGCGTCATTGCGCGCTTCTTTTGATACCTTTAAAAAATCCTGCGACGGTATCGTGAACGCTTATCCTGATTTTAAATTTCAGGACGCGGCAATCACGCAAATTTTAAGCAAGACTCCGGACACATTCAGTTTTCAGGATAAAGCTGCTTTGGATGCTGCTCGCGACCAGGCTGCGAAAGAGTTCTGGGGCTATGTGCAGAAAAAGAAACAGGACATCGGTGGTGAAATCGACGACAACAAGAAAAAAGTTTCCACGCTGAAAGATTCAAACAAGGCTTTGAAATACGGCCCGATAAGCGACGACGACTGGAAGGCCATCGACGGCGCCATGGACCAGCTGGGCAAAGATCTGGATGCGGTGATTATCCCTCCAAATACTGGTTTTGAAGAACTCACCGCAAAATCTTCCAGGCTTCAACAGGCCCGCGACGCGAATAATCTGATGAAAGCAAAACTTGAAGATACGGAGAAAAAAATCAAAGACGTTCAGGAAAAAGAGCCGCTTATCCTGAAATTTCTGGATGAGAAATGTCTGGCTGAAAAACGCGACGGCGCGGGCGCTGTGCTCGCCCTCAATGAAGACGGATTAAAAACCGAAGGAAAAAACGTGAGCCTGGAGTTTAAAAATTCGGACGCCCAGAAAATTTTCGGAGACAAGGCGAAGGCAATGCTGCCCGGCAAAAAGGACGTCGTTGAACGTCTCATCGCCCAGGCAAAACAGGACTCAACCTTCAGTTTTGACCACCTACCGTCGCCTGATGAGCTTCAAAAAGCTTATACCGAAAAATTCGTTCCAGCATGGGAAAAAGCCGCAAAGGATCTTGATACTGCTCCTGCGGCAACCGTCGGCAGTTTCGGCGGAAGCGGAGGTTTGGGCGGGCAGACGACAAGCGAAACTCCTTCAGGAGTTGTGGGCGGAGGCTTTCTCGGCAACATCGGCAAAGATAATCCAACGGACAACGTCGATACCAACGCGGATGCCATTTTGGACCACTGGAATAACGGCAAAAATGTACCGATGCCTGAGGATTTGCGAGGTTTTGCAGGTGGGCTGCAAGTTAAAAACGTCCAGGGATTTTATCTGCGCGACGACGTTTCTCACATGAGAGCGATCCAGCTGGATCCTAGAACCGGCGCTAAAACAAACGAACTTACGCTTGCTGAACCGAACGGCGGCGCCTGGGAAGTTGACGGCAATAAATATGTGAAAGTGAATTACCAGGGAAGAGCTTATTACGGAGCCGCGAATTTTCTGGAAAGAAATGAGGCTTCGAAACGGGTTCCTGAACAACCGCAGGTTTTTCCTCAAGTTGAGGTTCAAAACGGTCCGCGGGAAAATCCTGACCTTGCGTTCCTGGGTAAGGTGAACAACGAATACCGCGATGCGCTGGAAAGAGTTCTGCGCGACAGTGAAAAACCCGGCGGCGCTTTGTTCGATCTTTATTTCAATAAACGTGTCTTGCCGTGCCGTCTGGAAAAAACTCCGCAAAATTTCTATGTCATTAAGTGGGAGGGCGGAGGTTCACCGGCTTTTGCGAATGTGAGACAAGTGATGGAAGCGATCAACAGTGGCTCTGTTCTTCAGGGTATTACGATGAGCGCACTCCTTTCAAAGAACTATTATGCGCCTTATGAAGACTTGATTGATGGTTTTAAAGAAGATTTAAAACCAACTGAAAAACCCGGCGAAGTTTATTTTGAACTGAACTGGAAAGGTTCCGGACAAGGCGAAGGCAACGCGATGGTGTGGGCAACGGCTTATCCTCATGGCCAGATCGCTTACCGCATCCGCCGTAATCACGCAGCGGGCGACGGATCAAACCAGCGCGACGGAATGGCGGCAAATTTTGACGATTTCATGAAGCAGATCGGACACACTAAAAACTGGTCTGAAAATTATGAAGCCAACCGCGACGACAAAAAATTAACGCAGCAGGCCGTGAACCGTGAATTTTTCTTTTCTCAAATCAGCGACCCGCGATTTTTTTACGATCAGGAAGCGGTGATTGGCAGACCGGTCTCTTTCGATATTTTCAACAATGAAACCGTGCAGATGTATCTGGACTGGGGCGGAGGAGCTTCCAGAGACTTTATGAAAAATCCGATGCTGAATTTCTGGGCTGATCCTCGAACCGGACGCATCAATTATATCGTAAATTTCAAAGGGAGAGGTTTCACCCAGCAGGGCAATGTCGGAAATATCGGTGAACTTCTTGGAGTGATTGCACAGATTAAAGGCAAAATTGCTGAAGCTCCAGCCGGGGCTTTGGCTAAAGCATCCGTGCCTATTGAGACCAAAGTGATAGCGACTGACGTTACGAGTTCGCTTGCCGAACCCGGAGGGAAATGGCCCAAAGAAACAGCCGAACAAAAAGAAGATCGAAATCGTCTCGCCGACGATGTAAAAAAAAAATTACTGATGTTGACGGAGGACGACGCCAAGCTTGAAGCCTCGGGTTATTCGGTTTCAAAGCTTTTGGACGAGTCCGCGGCTTTGCTGGAAACGTTAAAAACCAAATATCCTTACGATCCGGACATTTTCGTTTTAGGAAAAGCGTACGAAGATCTCCGCAAGGATTTTACTGAGCACCGCGAAACTGATCTGGATCAGGCTTTTGAGCCTATCCTCAAAGAGATGCGCCAGGAGATGCTCAGAGCGGGCGTACGAAAGATTTCCATGGATAACCTGAGAGAGGTCCGTTCTCAGCCGCTGCTGCGCACGGTTGAACGTTTACAGGGATTGAACATCAAACCTTCTTATGTCGTTGAAAGTCCCAATCCAAACGCAAAAACCGTGGTGCTTTTCATGCAGACTCATCCAGAGCCGAAGATCGATAAATCTAAGATTCAAGTCGGACAAAGTTCCGGCAACGATTCAATAGGAGAAGCTGTTCTTCATCCGGACCGGGGATTGCGTTCTGTGGAGTCTTCGCAGGGACAAATCCGTGATTCCATCATTGCCGCCACGCGCGCGGGGCTTATTCACTGCGTTTATGAGGAAGGTCTGCCGAAAGGTTTTGAACTTCCGAAAATTCCTCAAATAACTGAGGAGGAACTCCCGGGAATTATCGCAAGAGTCCAAAAAGAAGGCCCTGAGGAATTAGCCCAGGCCCTTCAGACTGGATCACTGCAGGCAAAATTAATTTTGGGCAGCGCTTTACAATTAAAAGGCTACGATTTTGACGAACTGAAAATGAAACTTTTAGACAACAAAGCGGATTTCATTTACCGGATGCATGCTCATAATGCATTTATCGCTTCCAATATTTCCGATTACGTTGAGTCTTCTCCCGATGATGTTTCATTTCTTACGATCGGGGCTTTGCACGAAGCGTATCCGAATTCCAAGGTGGAACATCATTTGCCGCTTTCCCATGCCATGGCTTATTACGGCATGAATGTGGTGGTGGTTGATTCAACATTCACTCCTCCCGTTTCTTAATTTTTTCTTATGGCTCAAACACGATTGCTGGAACTTGCTTTACAAATGACGGACGAATTAAGTCTCAAGAAAAAGCAGGAAACCCTCGACAATGAAAAACTCGAAAAGAAAGCCGAAATTCTGAAGGAAAAACTGGAGAAGAAAAATATTTAGCGCGGCGGCGGCGGTATTTACCCACGGGCAGTTATCCATAGGATAGTTAGCCGCGGATTTTTTTGACGAGTTTGATCTGGCGGTACCAGAACGGCTGGTAAATAATTTCCTGCGCGGGCTGGTAATCCACGCGCCTGCCGCCGAATTTAAGTTTGAAATCCGTCACACCGGCCCACGGATGATTTTTTGAATTTTCCGGAGCGATGCCGAGAAAATCGTAATATTTCATGCCAAGATTCTTTGCGTCAATAATGGCTTGCCATTGCAGTAAATATGGAGCCATGACGTTGCGGTGCTCGTTGCCGGACGCGCCGAAATAATAGATAGCAGTGTCGTTAAAAAACGTGGCGATGATGCCCGCGACAATTTTTCCCTGATACTCGGCGAGATAGAGTTTGCACTGGTCCTGGCCGAGAATTTTGAGCATGTCTTCGTAATATTTTTTGTTGTGGCCGGAAAATTCGTCGCGGCCGGTGGTTTCTTGCAGCAGGCGGTAAAACGCTTCGATGTCCTTTTGGTTGTTGTCGCTGACGTGGACGGTGACGCCGTGTTTTTGAGCAACCTTGATGTTGTAGCGGCCCTTGGGTTTCATCTGTTTTAAAAGTTCTTCTTCGGGCTGATCAAGGTCCAGAATAAGCGTATTTTCGGGCTGGTAGTGGGCGTGGGCCGTGCGGGCGTTGAGGGTTTTCCATTCAATTTTTTCGTCATGCAAGAGCGACGGATCGAAACGAAAAAAAACCGCTTTCTGTTCTTTGGCGAGTTCACTGATTTTTTCCAAAAGTTTTTGCAGCGCTTGAGGATGTTGATAGTCCGCGAGCGGCCCGCGCGGACAATAGAGCCAGCATTTTTTCAGCGGAAGAGCCTGGCGGATCACCATCGCAGAAGCCATAATTTGGCCGCCTTCGTTCTCCACGGCAAAACACCAGAATTTGTCGCGGCCGGCCAGGGTCGTTTGAAATTTTCCCCATTCCAAAGTCTGGTGGATGGAACCGAGCGGCTGCTTCTTTACAAATTCGTGAAATTTGGAGAGGTCTTTCGGTGTGCTTTGTTCTGTAAATTGGATAATTTTCATGCTGGTTTTCATCAAGCAGAAGCTACTTTACCATACATTTTCCTTTTAAGCTGTAATTGCCGGACGCCCATTGTCAAAATTAGCAAATTGTAGTATAATTAAATGAAATAATAATCGCTCAAAATAAAACTTCTATGAAAAAAACCCTTTGTTTCCAATTTGAAGTATTTACCAACTCTTTCAGGGCAAAGCGCATGGTTTTTGTTGATGAAAAACCGAAAGGTGAACCGGAACAAGCCGAAGGATCAAAAGAGCAGCCTGAAAAAACTCTTGAGGATCTTAAGGCTGAGGCTGAAGGCGCATTGAAAGACGCCACGAGTGAAATGGATAATATTGAAAAGAAATTTAAATTGCCAAAAAATGCCACCGACAAACAAGTTGATGACGCAGCAAAAAACAATAAGGTTCTCGACAAAGTCAAAGACAACTACAAGATGCTTCGCGATGCGGCTAAAGATTTAAGAGATTATTTAAAATTAACGGCTGGCAAACAGGAAGCGGTAAAAGATTACGTCCAACTCACGTTTGCAATGATTGATGCTGTTTTTATATCTCTTGCAAATCCTGAAAAAAACGAACTTAAGGGGGTTCCATTGTACGATCCAATGAGTTCGGATATTGGTGAAGACCGCTATATTCCACTTCGAACTGAACGTACTGCTATCATTTTACCTTCAGAAATTAAAAGACAAGCTGAAGCTCAGGAGCTTGCTTTAACGGCAAGTACGTTTGATAAAATCTATAACGGTTCTGATTTCAGCAAAGAAGAGGCTAAAGTGCTCCTCAATTTTTTGGATACTCAAATTCCAAAGGGACGTTATGACGGCCAAGCAAAAGATGGTACTTTTTTTATCATTGATGTTGCTACGGACAAGAAATCCGTCCGTATCCAAAAAACAGAAAAAAAAGATGCCACACCAGGCATTCGGCCTGGTCTGAAAGAGTATTCTATTGTTACTACTCAGTCACTTGGCCCAGATAAAGGTGCCCAACAGTTCAAGACGCCATCCGAAATGGAAAAGGATCAAAACCATCTTGAAGCAAACAAAACCGAATTCGGAAAACAGGTTGATTGGCTCAAATCTGACAAAACCCCGATTGGTTCAATGGTTTTTTTGAGCAGTGAAAAAATTAAGAGAAGAAATTTTGACACGAATAAAGATGATGAGTTTGTCGTTAATATGGTGGTGAAAAAGGCCAGCGACGGAAAGCTTTACATGGCTACCCTTGAAACTCCAATTATCAACGGAAAAACAGACAGCACTAAAGTGAAAGAGCGCAACATTACGCCTTATGATGCAGATAAAGCCATTGATCTGGTGAACACCCAAAAAGATCCTGTATCGCTTGAAGCAAACCAAGATATGCAGCTTGCTGAAGTAAAGGCCGGCCTTGATAAGTTGGGCGGCAATTTGGCCCGCTGCATCATTTTCGGAAGGGATAGCGCGCTGTATAAAAATTATCGTGAACAACTTACGGCTAACATTCAGAAAAATCAGAAATTGCTGACTGGCCCTTGGTCATACACCTGGAAGGAGCTCAATGTCACCGTCAGTTACGATCCTTCAAAAAAAGAAGTTGCTGTTGTAGAACCCGACCGGTCAGTGCCACAAACAGCCGGTTCCGATAAGCGGTATGCTTCTTTTGATAAATTTACGGTTGAGAATAAAGCTACTGCATAATTTTTAATAAGAATTTATGGATAAACAACAACTTCAAAAAACGCTCTACGTACTTTTCACCACTTGTGACAGCATTCTTTCGCTGCCCTTTGAAAAAAGAGCCGAACTGCAATCACGTCTTTTGGAATTACCTGAACTGCAAATGGAACAGGCTATTTTGATTCTGCAAAATGAGCAGCACCGCATGACGGCTATAAAAAAAGATCTCAATATGGCAGCCGATCATGTTCGGGCTCTTACGGTAAATGTCCGCGATGCTTCCATGAAATTAAAAAGGAGTTATGCAACGGCGCTTGAACAAGAAGAGGCCGTCCAATCACAACAAACCAGTACGGATCTTTTGAAGCAACTTGATGAAGTTGTAGGACCACGGCAGGCAAAAAAGAAAAAATTTGGAATTTTTTAGATTTCACAATGACCAAGGAAGAATATATACAACTCGTTCAGAGCTCCGAAGCGTTCAAGAGAATGGACCAGGAGACGCAAAATAAAATCCTCACTGCGGAAGGCGCGGATATGGAAGCTTACGCAAAAATTTTTATGAACGAACAGAACAGGATTCTGACTGCCAAAAAAGATTTTGTCACCACAACCGTCCAGATAATTGATCAGTTCGAAAAAGATGCAAAAGTCATCGTGACCGTTGAAAGAAAGAAAGAAGAGGAAGAGGAAAAAAAGGTGTCCGAAGATGAGAGCGAAAAACTTTTATCAGAAATTAATAACTTATAATCTTATTAAAAAATTATGAAAAATTTACAATGCATCAGGGTGTTCAAAAATATTTTTTGCGGCAACAGGTTCATTTTCGAAAAGCCACCGGAAGGAGCGCCGAAAGAGCAGGTGGTTGCCACCAAACCTACGGAACCTCTCTTTAAAAAACCTGAAGAAGTTTTTAAAGACATTAAGGAAGTGGCCGATAAAGCCGGCACCGACTCCGCTTCACGCGACAAGTTAACAAAACTCGACCCCAAAGGCACCGGTGAAAATGCTAAACTGGCCAACATTGCCGAGGCGAATAAATTTAAAAAGGGAGATAAATTGCCTCCTGAAATTGAAGCAAACTTAAAAGCAGCCAACGATGCCATCGAAGCATTGGAAAAACAGTATGAGCTCATGAAACAGGTTGCGATCTATAAGGCGCAAGTGGAACTCATCGATAAGGATTATACGATGAAAGACAAATATGCAGACGGTATGACCTATGATCCTTCAAAATCCGCCGAATTCAAAAAGGATCTCGATGCCATGCCTGTTCTGAAAAAAAAGTATGAGGGGTTAAATGCTCCGGCCGGTATGGAAAAAGCCGATCAGGATGCAACAGGTGTTCCTGAAAAAATTGCCGCTCTCGGCAGAAAAATTGACGCCATTAAGACTGCGGCTGATCCTTACTACGCCGGTAAACGCGACACCATTGACGGGAAGGTGGGAATAAAACTGGACAAAGTGAAACAAATGGTAAAAGAGGGCGGTAAGAATGTTGAAAAGGAGGTCCCTCAGCTTAAACTTAACCGCATTGATGAGATTAAATTGGCCGAAGGATATAAAGATAAAGGTGAGAATGAAAAAGTCCGTTTGGCCAACAGTTATTTTTCCGATTTAAACAGTTTGAGAACAGAATTAGTCGGTGCGAAAGACGAGTACGCTCAATTAACCGCACAAATTGACGCTGATCCGATCTTAACTCCAGATCAAAAAAACAAACAGAAGGCCGAAATCGACAAGTCTAAAAAGCTTATTGATGACCAGCTGAAAGCCGTTGATGCCAAGATCGCCACTATGGATAAAGACGGCATTAAGGTTTCTGCGGATTATCTGACGGATAAAAAAGATACTGAAAAAAAGATCCTTGATGATACCATGCGAGCATCCGGTGATTTGCAGACCAAACTGAATGCCGAACTGCTCAAACTCAATCCTGAATTGAGAATACCTGCGACAAACGCCGACGATCAGAAAGCGCTGACGTTTACCATGAACCAGCTGGTGGCCAACAATCCAAAACTTTATGATGATGCTACAGCAGCCTTAAAAAAATGGCAGGAACAAACTACGTACGTTAACAGTCTCAATGGTTTGAAAGGTACGACGGCCGGTTTGCCTGAAGGGTCGTTTGATCCAAAAACAGGTGCCATCACAGACAGAACAAAACTTTACGCTGCCTGGGATAAAACAAGTACAGAAATGGGAGTTAATGATGGAAGCAACAAGGATATCGTGCGACCGACTGAACCTAAAAAAGAAGGCTTCAAGGGTAAGGATGCCGATTATGCAAAAGCGATGCAGGCTTACAGAAAAGATTACAGCGCATATATGGATAAATGGTATGGGAAGGCCGGCAAAATGACGGATAAAGACAATCCATGGCCACCAAAGAGTGGAGATGAAATAAAGCAGGAAGGCGAGAAGAAAATTACAGATGATGTCGAAACTCGTACAAAAGCAAAGGAATGGGCGAGCAAACTCGATATCGGAAAATCTGAACGTTATGCTTTTTCAGACCAGTATGATACACCGCATATTGCCGAAAACGCTCTCCGCGGCATGCTGGAATCAATCTATGTCGCCAAGGGTGAAACAGCTGCGCAAGAGGCTTACAGCAAAATAAAGCTGAAGATCGATGCTGGAGGTTCTGCTCAAAGCGTAAATGATATTGCCCAAGAATTCGGGGTTGATAAAGCTTTGGCAACCAATGATAAAGTTACGTGGTTCCAGGATGGACGAACACGAGGGTATGTCATGAATTTAATGGGCAGCGCAGGAGATTTGGGAGACAAGCAGGAAGATTATAAAAAATACATTACAAAAACGCTTGGAGACATGCAGCCTCAAATGCTGGAAATGTATAATAAGAATCCAAATCAAGAAACTCTTGATGCTATCCACAGTTTAGTCGTCAGCAAACTTTTAACACCCAAGGATTGGCAGGCGGGCCTCAATAAACCGGCCGCCAAAAAAGAAGTGGCTGCTGTTGCTCCCGTTACTCAAAAAGATGTTTTGGCAGCAAAAACAGATTTGAAAATTGACGTCGGCCAAAAGGGAACAGTGGATGTTGGTGGGTTTCCAGTAATTTTCAGGAGGGTGGACGACAACAATTACAGAGTTTTAGTAGCAGATAATCCTCAGTTGAAATTTACCGATGGTGATATTTACGATGCATTTAACGTCGAGCCCTCTCAACGCCTTGCTCTCGCTGTTGAAGCGGCTAAAAAAGAAAAGCCTGAAGTAAAGGCTTAGCTTCTATCGGTTCAATAAAATCAAAAAAAGAGACCCGGCTTGGGTCTCTTTTAAAATTCATATTAATTGCGTGCTCGCCTAGTTCATCTTCTTTCTGATGAATGCCGGGATGTCGAGTTCGTTGTCGGTGGATTTGATGGCGTGGCCGCTGCTGTTTGGGGTTGCGGAGACGCTGCCGTTGGACTGGCTGCCGAGCGATACGTGCTGGCGCAGGATGCTTGGACGTTCACGAGGGCTGTCGTCAAAGCCGGTTGCAACCACGGTGATTTTTACTTCACCGGTGTATGAATCGTTAATAACAGCACCGAAGATGATGTTTGCTTCGGGATCTGCGGCTTCGGTAATAATTCTTGCAGCTTCATCAACCTCGAACATGGAAAGATCATTTCCACCCGTAACGTTGAAGAGTACGCCTTTGGCGCCATCAATAGAGAGCTCAAGAAGAGGTGATTCAATAGCAGGNNTTCACGTCCGCGAAATCCACGTTGATCATACCGTGAACGGTAATAAGATCAGCGATGCCCTGAACACCCTGGCGGAGAACGTCGTCTACTACCGTGAAGGCTTCCGTAATCGGAGTTTTTTTGTCGATGATTGAAAGGATTTTGTCGTTTGGAATGGTAATGAGCGTATCAACCTTGCTCTTGAGGTTTTCGAGACCATCGTCGGCCTGTTGGCGGCGGCGGTGACCTTCAAATGAGAACGGACGAGTTACTACGGCAACCGTCAGAATGCCCATTTCTTTGGCAATTTCAGCAATGACCGGAGCTCCACCCGTACCGGTTCCTCCACCCATACCACAGGTGATGAAAACCATGTCGGCACCTTCAAGCGCCTGGCGGATTTCTTCAGCATTTTCTTCGGCAGCCTGGCGTCCAACGTCAGGGTTGCTTCCTGCACCCAAACCGCGGGTCGTTGCTTTACCGACATTGATCTTAATAGGAGCCTCTGAATGGTAAAGAGCCTGGGCGTCCGTGTTCACGGCAATAAATTCAATGCCACGAAGATTAGCCTTGATCATGCGGTTAATAGCGTTTCCGCCACCTCCACCCACACCAATCACTTTAATGGAAGCCACCGGGTTCATTTCCGGAATAACTTCGAGGGTCTTCTTACCCAACTGATTTCCTCCTGAAAACAGATTGCGCAGATTATCTTTTTGCTGGTGCTGGTGCTGGGGATTTGCCATATTATTGAGGAGTAAAGGTTATGCTTTTTAAAACGGAGTACAATTGTTAAACGATTTTTGATTGATTGTCAATAAAATATTCTAATTTCAGTTTATGTGAATCCGTTTTTTATGGGAAAAGTCCTTTAAACCAGTCTTTCATGCCACTTGCGGCCTTGCGGAAGTTTAAACCCTTGAGTGAGAATCCGTAGGTGCGGTTTTCCAGCCTGCTGCCCCATAAAATGAGGCCGATAGCCGTTGCGTAAGCCGGATCATCGATTTTATCAACCACGCCGTCAAAGTTTTGAGGGAAGCCGATTTGAACCGGGAGGTTCAATGTTTCGCGGGCCAGATCAATAGTACCAGGCATTTTGACGCTTGCGCCAGTCAAAACCACACCTGCCGGCAGCATTCCATCGCGGTGGATTTTGGCCAGTTCGTCTTTTACTAATATGAAAATTTCGTGATAGCGGGCTTCGATGATTTCCGCCATCATTTTTTTGGACACTTTCTGGGTGTCGATTTTGCTCATCAGGGAGAGGTCAATGACTTCGCGTTCGCTGACGTCCCCGGGCAGACAGGTGCCGTATTCGATCTTAATTTTTTCTGCAGTATCAATGGATGTGCGGAGGCCGATGGCGATATCGTTCGTGACGTTTTCGCCGCCGACCGGAAGGACCGCTGTGTGCAATGTTGTTCCTTCTTCAAACACGCAGAGCGACGTGCCGCCGGAACCGATGTCCACAACCACCACGCCGAGCTCTTTCTGGCGCTTGGAGAGGACCGCTTCGGCACTAGCTAAACATGACGGAATGATGTCATCAATATCCACGCCGGCCTGCAGTACGCATTTTTCAATGTTTTTCACCGCGGGAACCAGGCCCGTAATAATGTGGGCGTCAACTTCCAGACGGATGCCGGTCATGCCTACCGGATATTTAATCCCTTTCTGTTCATCAACGGTGAAAGATTTTGGAATGATGCGCAGAATGCGGCGGTTGCCCGGAATGGAAACTGCCTGGGCTGCTTCCAAAACGCGGTCAACATCGTCTTCGGAAATTTCATTGCCGGCATGTGAAACCGCAATGACTCCTTTGGAATTGATGGACTCGATGTGAGTTCCGCCGATACCCAGGAAGACGTGATTAATCGGTTCTCCAGCCATTCTTTCGGCATCCTCCAAAGACGCGGAAATAGAGTTGATGGTTTCTTCAACATCAATGATCGCGCCTTTACGCATTCCGGTTGAAGGTGCGATGCCGACGCCGATGATGTTAGGGGTCTGAGATTTTTCTTCAAGGTTTCCGACGACTGTTCTGATCTTGGAGCTGCCAATGTCGAGACTTGCTATGACTCTTGCTTTTGCCATTGGTTCAAATTAAAAATTGAGTGGAAAATCGCCTCCGCTTGGAGACGTTGCAAAGAGGAGTTTAGATCAAAATTGGGCTTTTGACAACAGAATTTGGAGCTTAAAACATGCTCTGTTGAGCCTTTTCTTCGGGTTCGACCAACTCTTTGAGCGTGTCGATATTTTTCAGGAGAGTTTTAAATTCGAGCGTTTCAAAAAGTTTTTTTGCTTTTTCAAAAGGCGCGCGTGTGAAATGACATTCTTCCAGGCGCACCTCGATGGGAACGTCTCTGAGGATGGTGGCAAGCCGTTTGCTGAGCTCGGCATCTTTTTCGCCTTCTTCCAGTTTTTTGCGCTGGGCCGGGGTCAGTTCGTCCAGATGTTCATAAATATTTTCGAGGTGATCGTATTTTTGGAGAAGTTCAACCGCGGTTTTGTCGCCGATGCCGCCCACGCCTTTAATGTTGTCGGATGGGTCGCCTTTCAGTGATTTGTAGTCCACGATCTGGTCCGGCCGCAGGCCGGTTTTTTCTTTCACCATTGCCGGAGTGTATTCAATGACTTCGGACACGCCTTTGAGCGGCGCGACCACATAGGTTTTAGTGGTGACCAATTGAAGCGTGTCGCGGTCGCCGGTCAGAATGAGCGTATGAATTTCCGGATCGGCCTCGGCTTTTTCCGCGATGGTTCCGATGATGTCATCGGCTTCGTAGCCGTCCATTTCAAACATGGCAACGTTGAAGGTGCCGAGGACTTCCTTAAGCCTCGGAAGCTGGGGATAGAGCTCCACCGGGGGTGCGGAACGGGTGGCTTTATACTCCTTATATTCCAAATGGCGAAAGGTTGGAGCCGCACGGTCAAAAGCCACGGCGACGTATTCGGGCTTTTCACGCTTCATTATCTCAATAAACATCTTCAGGAAGCCATAAACGGCATTTGTGTATTCTCCTTTACTGGTTTTAAAGAGGGGGAGGGCATGGAAAGCGCGATGGAAAATGGCATTTCCGTCAATGAGAAGCAGTTTTTTCATACGGGCGGAGCATAGCATTTTAGCCGCTTTTTTGCTATAATATTAAGATTATTTTCGTGCCCCCGACTCCTTATATTCCTGCCCCATGGGACGTAGCGATCTGCAAAAACTTCTGGAACAAAAGAAGGGCGCTAAGAAACATCTTTTTGATGAGTGCTGGCCAGACTCCGACGTTAAGTTTCCGCTGCTGATCATTTTTACGACCAAAGAAAAATCCAATCACGAACTTGTCTATAAACTCCTTGAAGGAGTTTTCGTTTTGCCTTTGCGCATTCTAGTGGTGAGCGAAGAGGAGCCCGGTGATCATGCCAAACATCCTTCGGGAAAAATTTTCTGGTTCAATCCTGAAAACGGACGCATGGCTCCGAAACTTGATGAGTGGCTTCTGGCGGCAGACATGGCCCTGGTGTTCGACGAAAAACAAACGACCTTCCACACACTTTTTGATAAGGGAGTGGTTCCGGTCGGTCACGAAAAATCTCCGCTCATCGCGAACTATCATCCCAACGAAGAAACTGGAAACGGTTTCACTTTCAGCGAAAAAAATCCGTGGGGCGTTTTTGCCGCGTTGGTCCGCGCATGCGAAACGTACCACTTTCCATACGACTGGCAGCATATTATCCGCGGGATTCTGAAGGTGCGTTAATTCAACGTCTGGGTGCCGCCGCTGGCGCTGTTGCCGAGGCTGGTGATGTTACTGATGATGTCGTTGAAGTTGATGTATTTGATGATGTCCAAGCCGATGATGCGGCCTACTGTTCCAACGATCACTACGGATAAAATCGTAATAATCAAACCGATGATGGCATAACGGATCGTGCTTACAGCTTGCTTGATTTTATCTTCCTGGCCTCCGGAAAGGATGAAGGAAATGCCTCCGATGAAAATAAAAATGACTGAAAGGAGACCGGCGATGATGATCGCATAGGCCAAACCTTTGTTAATAATTTCAACAATGTCATAACGCTGAGCAGCGCCAAGAATGGAGTTTGCTGGAACGGTATCTGCCATGTTTCTTTTAGATTAAGAATTAGTGTTTTACTCCTCGGCTTTTACTTCCGTGCCGTCCGGTTCAACGATTTTGAGATTTACGCGGGCGTTGTTTTTTGAACCGATAACCCGGAGCAGAATGCGGAGAGATTTTGCGGTTTGTCCGCTTTTCCCGATGATTTTACCCATGTCGTCTTTATTCACTTTTAAGGTGATGAGCACGCCCATTTCGTCAACGGTGCGTTCAACCTGGACATCATCGGGATTTTGGACGATTTGTTTCACAATGTACTCAACAAAGTCACGGTCAGATCCTTGAGAGAAGTCTTTCGTTGCATCCATAAAGGTGTGGATTAAGGATTATGTGTGACTTTGAGATACGTTATTACGCGGCTGGAGCAGGCGGAGCTGCAGGGGCACTTGGCGCAGCTGCGCCCTTAGCTTCTTCGCCTTTTTTCTTGATGTCCGATTGGCGTTTTGCCATGTATTTCTCCATATTCGGCATGCCGTCTTTCTTCAATAAAGCCGCGACGCTGCTTGATGGCTGAGCACCTTTGCTCATCCAGTATACAACGCGGTCTTTTTCAACCTTCAAAACTTTCGGAATTTTTGCCGGCTGATAATTGCCGACAACTTCAATAAATTTTCCTTTCACAGGGCGGGCATGTTCTGCAACCACGATGCGGAAAGATTCTTGTTTGGTGCGGCCCGTACGGGTCAGTCTGATTCTTAACACTTTGGAAACGGAGTTATGAAATAATGAGTTTTTTCGAATGAGGGAGGACTCGGCCTTTGAAGGTTTTTCGCAGGCCAGAGGGACCGATTCTGCACAGAGCGAGATCGGTCTTCGTAAAAACCGCTTCAAGTTTAGCGCAGGAATGAGGAATGTCAAGCTTTGGCTAGCCGTTTTTTTGCTAGGTGGCCGTATCTTCGGGGAGCTTGTCTGTCATTTCGATTTTGATGTTGCGGAGCGTTTTGGCGCCGTATTTTTTATTGATGGCTTCAAGGATCTGATGTTTCTGCATCGCGATCTGCTGGGCTGCCGCGGAATTGAGCACACCTATGGTAAGGGTCTGGTCGTCGTAAGATTTGGGAAATATCTGAGCCATGGCTTCGGGAGAAAGCATGGCTTTGGAAAGGCTGCGGAACTCCTGGCAGATTTTTACGGCTTCAAGCTGCTTGGTGAAATTATATTCAGCAGCGGCTTTGGGAAGGAATTTTTGGAATGCGTCGAACATGATTGAAATTTATGAGAGTGCTTCTTTATATACTTCCAGCGTGGCTTCGGTCATTTTTTTCCAGGAGAATTGTTTCACTCTTTGCAGGCCGTTGGCAATGAGTTTTTCGCGCAGGGATTTTTGACTGGTGACTTCAAAAATTTTTTCTGCCATGTTTTGAGGATCTTCGGGATCGAAAAATATAGCGTTGTCTTTCCCGCAAATTTCAGGGATGGACGAGGTGTTTGAAGCGATGACCGGAACGCCGCACTGCATGGCTTCAAGCGGCGGAAGGCCGAATCCTTCGTAAAAAGACGGGAACACGTACGCGAGCGCGCCCGTGTATAAAGGTACGAGATCTTTTTCTTCGACCAGGCCGGTAAAAATGACGTCGTCCTCCAGTTTGAGAGTGACAGCTTTTTGTTCGATTTCCGGAGCATACACGGGATCTTTTCTGCCGGTGATCACGAGGTAGCCATCAAAACCGTAATCGTTTTTTAGGATGTGAAAAGCCTGCAAAAGATTGGGGAGATTTTTGTGGCTGCGCCAGACGCCTGTATATAATAAGTATGGTTTATCGAGTTTGAATTTTTGTTTGGCTTCGCTGAGTTTTTTTTGGTCGCTTTCATCGCGGAGCGGCTGGAATTTTTCATGAACGCCTTCGTAAATCACGCTGATCTTGTCGTCCGCGGATTCAAACAAGTTCTGCAAATCTTTTTTGGTGTTCAATGAAACCGCGATGATTTTTTTGGCTTTCTTGACCGCAGATTTAATGGTGAGTTGGTAGGCCAGACGGTAAATCGGCGAAGACATTTTTTTGCCCGGATAAAAAGAAAGCGTCAGGTCATGAATGGTGACAACGGAAGGTTTTTTATAAAAAATCGGCGCGTTGAAATGCGTAAAATGCATGAGGTCGAGTTTTTCTTTATTCAAAAGGTGAAGGAATTTTATCTGCTCGGCGAGCGAATAATGCGGCGCGTTGACCAGGACTTTTTTCACGCGTTCGTTGGGCGGAGAGAAATGCGCGAATTCGGGTTCGTTAAAAAAGAGGACGTATTCATTCTGCGAGTCCGTGCGGAAAAGATTTTCGGTGAGTTCGTAAACGTACCGGCCGATGCCGGTAAAACGGGAAGAATACATTCTGCAATCGATGCCGATCTTCATAATTTAGTGAATGAATGCCTTCAGCGGAATAACTATAACATATTCATATTAAAGATTGGCTTGCTAAAAGGCGCCCGCTTTATTATTATTGGCAGGCAAATTTGTGACATTTTCATTTAGGTGCTCAGATTTACGTGACATTGGTTTTGTAAACTGGGCTGGCGGGCACGTGGAGCGGTAGTTCAGCTGGTTAGAACGCCACACTGTCACTGTGGAGGTCGGGGGTTCGAGTCCCCTCCGCTCCGCCATGCTTGCTAATAGGTAATTTTTGTGTTAAAATAATATAATAAAATTTAATAACTACTATTATGGGTGCTGAAACTCCAAAAGAAGATTTACCTCAACAGCCTTCCAAACCAATCGATTTCACCTCCACCGATGTTAAAAAGCCGATGACTTTAAGTGAAATAAAAGAAGGGGTGAAGGAAAAACTGGAGGGAACCGTAAGCGGTCCCTGCAGACACGAAAGTATGAAAAATCATCAAGGTGAGGATGAAAAAAATCTGATCGGTTTAACCAAGCAGCAAAGAGATGATCTTGGTTGCACACCAAAATGTGTCGAGGTGAAAGATTACGTCACCGTGATTGTTGACGGAGAAGGCAGTGCTCGGCGCTGCATGGTCGTCTTAGGGTTCAAAGAGAGTATCGGGAAAGATGATGTTTTTACTGCAAACGGCATAGATTCAGGTAAAAAGATTTCTGTTCAGAAAGAATAGTTCCAGGATCGTCCCTTCCCCTGAACGAACTTAGCAGTCTTGAACTGTAAGACTTTATCTTGTGATTTTTCCTAATATCCCTTCAAGAACATCGTGAATTATTGTTCTCATCACGGCAATATTTTCCGGACGCACTTCGTGGATTTCGGTATCAGATGAATCAATAATAAGAGATTTGTTAATTTCAAACATAAGAGCAGTCTTTCCTTGTAGAGCTGTTTCTCCAATTCTGGCAATGGATTTTTTACCAGGGAAAGGAGTATTAAAACTTACCGCTTGTCCGTTATAGACCAGGCCGTTCAAATTTAATGAAGGCAGCTTTGCCTCAACGTGATCTTTCACATATTCCATAATATCGCGTGGTGCTTGATAGGATTTATTCGGGTTACCCTCAAGGTCGCCGCCATTTGCTAAATTAATTAACGGTCTTTTTTCTCCAGATTTTATTCCACCAGTTGGACCTATGGGCTCCATAGTATGTCCAAGAACTACGAGTTTTGTTTCGGGTTTTCTTGTTGACTCCTCAAGTTGTCCGTAATACGGTTTCGCATATTTTTCAACCAGTAAACGCGCCATTTCTGGAGGCAATCCAGTTGAATCTTGATAAAGCGGTTTTAATCTGATTGTGCTCCTTTTGATAATTCCGTCACGGCGAAAATCGGTTAGATCCCTATTAGCATCAATGATTGTTCTCCAATAATTAAAAAAAAATTTATTTGCCTCCGGAATTCCGCCCTGTTGCCTATAAAATTCACGGGAATAAAGATCCGCTTCATTCAGCAAATCAATATGAGTTATATCCGGATGAAGATAAGAAGCTACTTCTTTTGGCATTTCTTCACCTCCATGTGGAATGTCGAGGATAACTTCTCTCATAATGAAATTTGGTTATGCCAGGATGAGAAAATAAAATAATACATTTTAGATAAATGTCAATGCTTAGGCTTTAAAGAAAGCTGACCTCAAGATTTAAATTTTGTGACCAAAAAAGTTTTGGAATCTTACCTTCGATTTCGCCATGTCCTTTTTTATAAATTGACGTGTGTGGTGTACAATTCTTAGCATGCTCACTTATTTTTTGATTGCAGTTCTGGTTTTTACAACGAACGTGATTCCGTTTTTTATGCCGGCGACGTGGACGGTGCTGTCGTATATTGCCGTAGCTTACAGTATTCCCGTTTTGCCGCTGGCTTTTATCGGGGCGGTTTTTGCGACTTTGGGAAGAGCGACGCTGGCAAAATTATCCCAAACTATCATCCGTGAAAAAATCATCAGCGAAAAAACGAGAAAAAATATTGATGTCATCAAAAAACAGCTGGAAGGGAAAAAGACTTTAACTGTGGGAGTCGTCCTTCTTTACGCTTTCAGCCCTTTCCCGTCGAGTCAGCTTTTCATCGCTTACGGACTGACAAAAATGAAGCTTCGTTATATTGTTATTCCTTTCTTTTTCGGGCGGCTGTGCAGTTATACTTTTTTTGCTTTTTCGGCGACGAGGATTGTGCGCGCATTTTTCCCGTTTTCACTCAACCATCTTTTCAGCTGGTATTTTTTGGTCTCCCAGCTGCTGACGATCGTGACCGTTTATCTTTTTGCGAAGATCGACTGGCAGGAACTTCTGAAACATAAGAAACTTAAGTTTGTGTGAAACCTTCGGCTGACGATACAATCACAGCGACATTAAAATTTCTTTTTTTCTTCAGATGGAAAAAAACATAACATCTTTAAAAGAACTCCGCGCGGCCGGAAAACCGATCAAAAATGTGAACGTCGAACATAAAAACAGTTTGAGCACATTGGAAAGGATGGCTGTCTGGACCACCGAACACGTGGGAACGATGGGATTTTTTCTGATTATTTTTACATGGACGGTCTGCTGGCTGAGCTGGAACGTTTTTGCTCCGAAGTCTTTACGTTTCGATCCATATCCGGCTTTTGTTTTCTGGCTTTTCATCTCGAATATGATCCAGATTTTCCTGATGCCTCTGATTATGATCGGTCAGAATTTGCAGGCGAAGCATTCCGAATTGCGATCGCAGGCGGATTTTGACGTGAACGTCAAAGCCGAAAAAGAGATCGGCGTTATTATAGAACATCTGGAAAATCACGACGAAATGCTCAAAAAAATTCTGGCAAAGATGGGATAAAGTTCCTGGGCTAGAGTAACGCGAGGCGGCTGAGTTGCGGGCACGCGGGCGGGCGGATTCATTTTTAGACGCCGAGTTTTTTGGCGAGGAAGGCGTGACTGATCTGTTCCGCTTTTAAATAGTGGTGCGCAGGCATGGTTTCAAAACCGGTGTGGCTGCGGCCGTCGTGACGCACAAACGTCATGCTGATGGGGATGCCGATGTAGCCGAGGCTGGCGGCATCGTGGCCGGGAAGCGACGGCATTTTCATGACGTTGAAACTTTTTTCTTCGGCGATGCGGGTTTTTTCCTTGATGGCTTCTTCGTCCAGTGGCGTGTGGGGTTTGCGTGAAACGGTGCGGACGATTGTATTGCGCCGATCTTTTAATTCTTCGGGGCCAGTCAGTTCTGCGGCGATTTCCAGAACGCGCCGGTGGACTGCGTTGATGATGCCTTCAATTTCGATCGGATCGACTTCGCGGAAATCCAGATTGCATTGGACCGAAGGTTTTTCGGCGCTGCCAGCTGCAGGATTCGAAATGCAAAAATCCGTGACCGTTCCGCGGACGCGGCCAACAATCGACCCTGACTGCCGGATCTGTTCCTGGCATTTTTCACGGACCTGCTGTTCAACAAAAATTGGAATCTGCAGGGCGTTGAAAACTTTCGGATCAAAATATGAAACCCTTCCCGGAGGGAGCATGTCATGTTCGTATTTCAATTTTACATCGAGATAATTTTTCACTTCGATGGCGATATCGCCGAGATATTTTTCCATCACGTTCCATAAATTTGCCGGAATCATGAACTGCAGCGTCTGTTCTTTGGGCACCGTGGTGAAGCCGACTTTTTGCGGCATCGTGAAAGTCGAAATTTTGATGTGTCCGCCGAGTTCGCTTTTGATAAGGGCGTTGGCGAAAAGCGCGGCGGCAACGAGCGCATCCCTGCGGTACCATGTGGAATTTTTATCTTCGCGCAGCATGGTGGGGTTGGGCGGAGTTCCGCCGGTGTGCGCTTCTTCGCCTTCAAACTTCAGCGTGTATTGAAGATGAGATTTCCGCAAAACTTCCATTTCATGAAGGTATTTGAGTTCAAAAGGAATTTCCACGGTCTGGCGGATTGCCCCGCCGATGCCGTCAATCACGATACCGACATCGACGTTTTTCAAATCGCAGACCGCGCTTTGTTCAATATGGAGTTCTTCATAGGCAACGACTTTGCTGCGGCGGATCGGCGGATTTTTGAGTTCCTCCAGGACTTCCTGCCAGCGTTCGGTTCCGTATTTTTCCTGAAAATATTTGCTGAAGGGAACGTGTGTTCCGTCATCGAGCAGATAGTTTATTTTTAAAAGATCGGCCTCCTTAAGCGTGCCCGTGGCCACGCGGCTGCCGATGCAGGTGTTGCCGGTTTTGGGACTGGCTTCTTCCGCGCGGAAAACTGCAACGGTGTAATTGAGATCCGGGGTTTTGCCTTCACGGATGAGTGTTTCCAAAAAACGGAAAGCGCTGTGCACTCCCGCAACGCCGTCGTACATCCCTCCTTTATAGACGCTATCAACGTGCGAGCCCGACATCACGGTTTTTTCGCGATCTTTTCCGTGGAGCGTGACAAAAAGATTGCCGATGGCGTCGGTTTGAATTTCGTACGCCGAAGCATCCAGGCCGTTAGTCTGAAAAAGATTTTCGGCTTCAGTTTTTAAAAGTTCGAAGGCTCGGTCTTCTGTTTGTGAAAACGCATAGCATTCTCTGCCGATGCCTTTTTCCGGATTTGGCTTTGGACCTTCCTGCAGGTCAGCGATTTTTTTGATGACGTCGATCATATTTTTACCTTACAACAAAGGCGGCCAAAGTTAACATTTTGGCTTGGGGTTGTCAAATTCAGCGGAGTTGACAATATTTTTATGCAGATTATGATGGCCTCCTTTATAAATTTGATGATGCAGCTCAGCGAAAAAACCGATGACGGCGACCTTCGAAAAGAGATTTCAAATCTTTTCCGGACCGCCAATCATATCTACCGGATAAAACTTTACCGAATGCTGCACAATATTCAGGAAGTTGAAGATTGCCTGCAGGAAGCCTATTTGTCCGCGGTAAAAAATATCGATGACTTCAACAGTGAAGGAGAACTTGGAGCATGGATGATGCGCATCGTCATCAATGCCGCTCTTTTAAAACTCAGAAACAGAAAACAGTTTAACGGCAGAATGATTATATTTGACGCTGCGGACATCGTAAGGCTTTCGGAAAAGGCCGACCCCGAAGAGGATGTTGAAGGGTTTGCCCAAAAAGAAAAGGTCAGTTTTAAACGCGACAGATCTTTGGAAGAGACCGGATTTAATAAAGACCCTGAATTTCTTTTGGAAAGAAAGCAGGTCCGGATGAGAGTGCAGCAGGCGGTGGAAACATTACCCGTTTCCCAGCGCGAAGCGATTGATGCTTTCTATTTCCGCGACATGAAATTGCGTGAAATATCCGATGAGACCGGCGTTCCCATGGGAACAATTTCAGAAAGAATGACGAAGGGAAGACGGCTGCTGCAAGAGATTCTACGGCCGGATGAGTTTTAATTTAGGATTGGAAGCTTGCTATTATTCCTTAATGATGTATATTGACATTACCAATAGGTAGAGTTTTGTAGGTTTAGTAATTAAATTCCTACCGAAGCGAAGCTTAGAGGAATTTATTTCTTAACCTTTTCTTTTATGAAAGGTTCAATCAAAAAGCTCAATGAAAAGGGCTACGGTTTTATCACTCCGGACAACGGAGGCAAGGATGTTTTCTTCCATGCCAACGATGTTACAGGCGGCGGATTCGCTAACCTGCACGAAGGCGACATGGTCACCTTTGAAATGGGTGAATCACCAAAAGGTCCTAAAGCGACCAATGTTACTCCTGCATAGTCGTTCGATTATCTAGAGAATTCTTAAGAACCGGCGATCGAAAGGTCACCGGTTTTTTTGTGTCTGTTGAAATAATGAGACGGCGCGAGTAGAATTTCAAAGAAATCTTCTTCCTTTTTATTTTTCAATTATGGCGGAAATCGTTCAGGCTGATTATCAAACAAAATTATCGCTTACGCAGGGCGCGGAGGAGTACCGGAAATTAAGGAATGTCGTCACCGAAAAGAAAATCCTGGACAGAGCGTACGGCTATTACGCTTTTGCCGGAGCCGTTATTTTAGCCGGAATTCTTGCGACCGGTTATCTTATTTCTATCTCGAAAAACTATTTTTTACTGGCGGTTTTCGGGCTGGCTTTTGCTTTTTTCGTCGGACAGATCGGCGGGTTCATGCATGACGCGGGACACCGCGCAATTTTCAAAACCAAAACCATGAACGACATCGTGGGGAGCATCTGCGCGAGCGTGTTGTTTTTAAATTACCGGGCCTGGACGACCAAACATAATTTCCATCACGCCCATCCGAATCAGGAAGGAAAAGATCCGGACATCGAACTGCCGCTCTTTGCTTTTACTCATAAAAGGTATAATTCCAAAAAAGGAATCCAGTCCATGGTGCAGCGTTACCAGGCTTGGCTTCATCTGCCCATGAGCTGTCTCCTGGCCTACACGATGCAGTTTAAAGGGAACATCAAATATTTCATCAACGAATTCAAAAAGGGATTCCGGCCCGGGCTCATTCCTGAAATTGCGGTTTTTCTGGTTTTCCTTTTCGTATGGTATGTTCTGCCGTTTTTGCTTTTTCCGGCGGTGAAAGCGATTTTCCTGATCATTTGCGTGCCGGTGGGCGTGGGATTTTATCTGGCAAATATTTTTGCTCCGAACCATAAAGGTATGCCTGAACTCGCGCATGACGCGCAGGTTTCATTTCTGGAACAGCAGATCATGACGTCGAGGAACGTACGCTCAAGCCTGGCGACCGACATTATTTATTTCGGACTTCATTATCAGATTGAACATCATCTTTTTCCGAACTGCCCGCGAAATAAACTCAAACTTATCACGCCTTACATTCATGAGCTGTGCCAAAAATTCGGCCTGACGTATACGGATGCGGGCGTTTTTGAATCCGTAAAGATTATTTTAGGCGAGCTGAATAAAACCGCGAAGGCGGCGGCCAATTCTCACTAAATTATAAAAAATTTCCCGGAACATTTGTTTTTCTTTCGTTTTGCGTGCAGAATTTGCAGGCGATTTTGGAATCAAGGGGTTCAATAAAAATTTCCCATGGAAGACAAAGAGCTGATTCAAAAATATCTTGAAGGCAACGACGAGGCCTTTCAAACGCTGGTGAAGCGTTACCTTTCGCCGATTTATAATTTCGTTTTTTCGTCGGTGCGCGACAAGCACCATGCGGAAGACATCACTCAGGACGTTTTCATTAAAGTGTGGACGCATCTGAAACGGTACGACCCTTCAAAAAGTTTCAAGGTGTGGATTTACACCATCGCCAAGAATTCGGTTTATGATTTTCTGAGGAAGAAAAAAGATATTCCTTTTTCTTTTCTGGAAAAGGAGGGTGAGCTGTTCGACATTCCGGATTCCGAACCGTTGCCTGATAAAATTCTGCAGCTTTCGGATTCGAGCAAAACCATGGATGCGGCCCTGTCCAAACTGGCAATTCCGTACCGTGAGGTTCTGATTTTGTACTATCAAAACGGATTTAATTTCCGGGAGATCGCGGAAATTTTCAAAACATCGGCAAATACCGTAAAAAGCAGACACCGCAGAGCTTTGGTGATGCTCAAAAAAATCTTTAAAAAGCCCGATCCGCCTTAGCGCCATACCCCGCTGTGCCAGACATATGCACCTAAACCGCAGTCCGATACGTATATAATGTTGCAAATCACTTATGACCATGACCAAATCCATCACCGAAAATTTTTCAAGACTGAAGACCCAGGAGGTTCCCCATGACCTTTTCGGGAAAATCATGGTCAAGATCGCCGCAAAACAACGGAGACGGGCGCTGTGGAGTTTCGTTTTTTCCGGAGTGGTGTTTCTGGTGACGCTGGGATCGGTGGTTCCCGTTGTCGCGGATGTTCATGCTTCGATGACCCAGTCCGGAACTTATCAATTCATTTCCCTGATGTTTTCGAATTTTTCGCAGGTTGCATCTTCGTGGCAGGATTTTCTGTTTTCGCTGCTTGAATCTCTTCCGATTTTCGGCATCGCGATTTTTCTGGCAGTGATGGCATTTCTGCTTACTTCGCTCAGGTTCATCAGCCGTGATTTCAAAATACTTTTTTACCGTCATTATTAATTTTATGGATCCAAAACCCTCCTTTCTCCAATCTAAAACTTTCAAGGGTATCCTTTTCGGGCTTTGCATTGCGGCCATTCTTCTCTTCACCTTCGAAGCCGGCGTTTACGTCGGAGCGCAAAAAGCCAAATTTTCGATGATGTGGTCAAAAAATTATCCGCAGAATTTTTTCCCGGGACAGCACGCGATGCCTTTCCCGTTTGACGGAACAGAGGACCAGACTCAAACCCAGGAGATTGAACCGGGCGACATGAACGATCATGGAGCCGTCGGGGAAATCATCAAAATCGACCAGACTACCATTGTGGTCAAAGGCGACAATGAAGCTGAAAAAAATGTTTTGATCCAGAGTGATACGCTCATCGAGCGCGGACCCGACATGATTAAAATTTCGGATCTGCAGACGGGGGATCATGTGGTTATTTTTGGATCCCCGAATGATTCAGGCCAAATCCAGGCAAAACTCGTAAGGGTGCTGCCTCCTCATTTTCTTTCGTACGTTCATTAATTTCCGATTTCCTCATTTCCTGTTTTTATGGCAGATCATGTTAAGGCTGAACACTCCGGTTTGAAACATAAGGTTTTGAATTTTATTCAAGATCACAAATTTTTCTCCATTTTAATTGCGGGCGGCGTGCTTGGAGGAGTTTATTTCGGCTACAGCGCACTGACCGCCAGCGCGACTCCCGTCCGTTACGGTGTTACGCAGGCGCAAAAAGGGACATTGATCGTTACGGTGTCCGGAAGCGGACAGGTTTTAGCGTCGAGCCAGGTTGATATCAATCCGAAAGTTTCAGGAACCATCACTGCAGTTTTGGTGAAAGAGGGCGATCAGGTGAAATCCGGCCAGGTCATCGCGAAACTTGATGCGACCGACGCGGATAAAGCCGTGAGAGATGCCAAGTTAAATTTAGCATCGGCCCAGGTGGCTTTGAAAAAACTTACCGAACCTCCCGACAATCTTTCCCTGGTACAAGCGCAAAACGATTATGCGTCGGCGCAAAGAGCTCTTAAACTTCTGACCGATCCGCCCGATGCCTACACTTTAACTCAGGCGCAAAACGACGTTGATACGGCGCAAAGAAATCTGCAACAGGCTCAAACCAGCAGCACTCAGCAGACGACAAACGACAGCCAGACACTACAAAACAGTCTTGATACCGCCTACAACACTGCTTCGAACGCTTTCGTTGACGCTCCGCAGGCCATCACTGATCTTGAAGCCGTAAAAACAACGAATAACTCAACAGACAATCTTTCCGCGTACCGGACAGTCCTTGGTCAAAACTCTCCGTATGTGGACAATTTTGCGAACGCTTACGACAACACCATCAACACGTACTACTCAACTTTTGCCGAATATAAGGCAACGTCCCGCGACGCGAACACGGACACACTCATTAAACTCATCGATGATACTCAATTGATGGAAAAAACTCTTTCGATTGAACTAGAAAACGCGCGCGATATTTTTGACGCAATTTCCAGCAGAGTGGATTATTCCACCCTTTATTTATCTTCGTTGATCGATGTGCTCAAACCAAAAATCGAAAGCGACATCACGACCGTGAATAAAGATCTCAACGATCTTCAAACGGAAAAAGACAATCTTACGACACTGACTGAAAACGATCCGATCAACACGCAAAAATCCCTGGATGCCATATCTTCGGCACAGGAAACGCTCAAAGAAAAACAGCAGTATCTGGCGCAGCTTCTTCAGGGGCCGAAAGCCGAAGATGTTTCCAACGCGCAGGATAATGTCGCAAAGGCACTGGCGGCTTTACAGAAATTAAAACAGGGCGCCGATGCTCTTGATGTTCAAAATCAAAAACTGACCGTCCAGCAAAAACAAAATGCTCTGACCGACGCCCAGGCGAATTTAGCGAAATATTCGGTGACCGCTCCTTTTGACGGCATTGTCGCCAAAGTTACGGCGGTGAACGGTGGTTCGGCCCTGAACGGCCAGAACTCTTCTTCGAGCACGAATGTTGCGACGCTTATTTCCAGCGGTCTGCTGGCGCAGGTTTCTTTGAATGAAGTCGATGCGGCCAAAGTGGTGCTTGATGATAAAGCCACGCTGACTTTTGATGCCGTGCCGGATGTGAGCATCACCGGAAAGGTCGTGCAGATCGATACGATCGGCACGTCGACCCAGGGGGTTGTCACGTATAACACCCGGGTCGCTTTTGATACACAGGATGCGAGGATCAAACCGGGCATGAGCGTGACTGCGGCCATTATAACGCAGGTGGATCAGGATGTTCTGCTCGTTCCGAACGGTGCGGTAAAAACACAAGGAGGAGGTTCTTCGTATGTTCAGACTTTTGACAGTTCGCTCGTGACCCCTTCTGCTACAGACAGTACGACCGGCACCGTTGTTTCTCTTGCACCACCGCAAAGAGTGTCCGTGCAGACCAGCACTTCAAATGATACGAATACCGAAATCACCGGCGGACTTCAGGAAGGTCAGTTTGTCGTGACGCAAACATTCTCTGCTTCAGCAGCGGCTGCGGCAGCTACAACAACAGCCGGTGCGGGCGGAGGAGCCGGAGGCGGAGCAATAAGAATTCCGGGGTTGGGAGGCGGCGGGTTTGGCGGAGGAGGAAGAGCCGGAGGCTGATGAATTGTTCATAATCTGAAACGATGATTGAGATTAAAAACATTACGAAAACCTACATCACCGGCGATCTGGAAACTCCCGTGTTAAGAGGCGTTTCCTTTACCATCAAAGACGGTGAATTTGTTGCGATCATGGGGCCGTCCGGTTCCGGAAAATCCACGCTCATGCATATTTTGGGGGCGCTCGATACGGCGACGAGCGGAGAATATAATTTTGACGGGAAAAATATTTCGGAATTTTCTCAAAATGAATTATCGGCCGTCAGAAGAGATAAAATCGGATTCGTGTTCCAGGCGTTCAATCTTTTGCCAAGGTCCACCGTGTACAGGAACGTCTTGCTTCCTTTGATTTATGCGGAAACTCCGGTTCATCTGCGCGATGAGATGGTAAAAAAAGCCCTTACTTCAGCAAACCTCCCAGAGGACCGCTGGGACTATCGTTCCAACCAGATTTCAGGAGGTCAGATGCAGCGCGTGGCCATTGCACGCGCGCTCGTGAACAATCCCTCGCTGATTCTTGCCGACGAACCGACGGGAAATCTTGATACCAAAACCGGAGAATTCGTGATGGGAACTTTTCAGCAATTAAATAAAGAGCTCGGTCATACGATCGTCCTGATCACGCATGAACGCGACGTGGCCGAACATGCACAGCGCATCATTCATATCCGCGACGGACTTATTGTGAGCGACGATAAAAGCCACAAGCAAAGAATTATTCATCATCACCAAGAAAAAAATGATTCTGTCTGATCTTATTTTTGAGACCTATTCTGCCGTTACCGTAAACAAGGCCCGTTCGGGCCTGACGGTTTTAGGTATCGTCATCGGCATCGCTTCGGTGATCGCGATGGTCGCCATCGGCCAGGGAGCACAGGCTTCGATTCAGTCGAGCATCCAGTCCATCGGTTCAAATTTGATTTTGGTGATGCCGGGCGCGCAGCGGGGCAGTGTTGTGAGCACCGGCCGCGGCACGGCGCAAAGTCTGACCCAGGACGACGCGGATGCCATCGGGAAAACTGTTGAGAACATTCAGGCTGTGGCGGGAGTGGTTTCGCGGCGTTACCAGGTGACGGCGCCGGGTACGAACACAAACACTTCTGTTATCGGCACAACGCCGGCCTATCCGACGGTGCGCAACATTCAGGTGGATACCGGTTCCTTTTTTACGGACCAGCAGGTTCTGTCCCAATCCAAAGTCGCGGTGATCGGACCGACGACAAGAGATGATCTTTTCGGAGCTGGAACAGATGCCGTGGGCAAAGAGATCCGCATCAATAAAATTATTTTCAGAGTCATCGGTGTGACGCTTTCAAAAGGCGGAAGCGGATTCAACAATGCCGACGACGTTATTTATGTTCCGCTCACGACAGCGCTTCATTTTTTAAGCGGCAATAATTACCTCAGTGAAATCGATATTTCCGCACAGGATCAGTTATCGCTTGCCGATGTTCAGACGGCGACGACCAATCTGCTGCTGTCGCGGCATAAAATTTCCGATCCTGCGTCTGCTGATTTCACGACCTTGAATCAGGCCGATATTATCGCCACGGCGAGTTCGATCACAGGAACTTTTACGGTTCTTCTGGCCGCGATCGCAAGTATTTCTTTACTGGTGGGAGGCATCGGCATTATGAACATGATGCTGACGATCGTAACTGAACGAACGCGCGAAATCGGTTTAAGAAAAGCGATCGGGGCAACCGAAAGCGATATCGGCATTCAGTTTCTTGCCGAATCGGTCCTCTTAACTTTTTTTGGCGGAGCAATCGGAATTTTACTTGGCTGGCTCATTGCTTTTGTCGTGAGCAAAGTCATCGGCACGCCCGCGAGCGTTTCGTGGTTTTCCGTGGGCCTGGCTTTTGGAGTTTCGTCCGGCATCGGCATTGTTTTCGGCTACTATCCCGCGCAGCGCGCAGCAAAAATGAATCCGATCGAAGCTTTGCGCTACGAATAATTTACTTATTATTTATTTCATAATTTTTCACTATGAAAAATCATATCGTCGTTACCATTATTGTTGCGCTCGTGGTAGGCGCGGGGGCTTTTTACGGGGGGATGAAATATGCCCAGGGGGCAACTATTCAGACGAACGTTCCCGGAGGTTCAGCGGGATCACAGCAGGGCGGTCGCCGTTTTGGAGGGACAGGCGGAGCAGCTGGTCGCGGCAACCTGATCAACGGGACGGTCATCGCGAAAGACGACAAGAGCATTACCATCCAGTTACGCAGCGGAGGTTCCCAGTTTATTTTCTTTTCTCCGTCAACGCAGATTCTTAAATCCACCAACGGCACTTCGGTTGATCTTACGAACGGAACCAATGTGGTCGCGACCGGAACAACCAACAGCGACGGCAGCGTGAGCGCACAAATGATCCAGATCCGTCCGGCAGGTGAGATGTTCGGAGGTCCGGGAGCAGGATCAACGCAACAGACCCAGCAGCCCGGGACTCAAAATTCTTAAGAGAATGAGGTATAATAAAGATACTACCTTTTTCACCTTCTGATTTTCTTGGAACCGAAAGAGTCACAACATTTTTACTTCGGTGCCGCAACGGCGGCGCACCAGGTTGAAGGCAACAATATTCACAGTGATTGGTGGAAGTTCGAACAGGAAGTTCAGGTCAAGAAAAATTTCCTTTCCGGCAAAGCCACCAATCACTATGAACTTTTTGACCATGACTTTGCTCTGGCGGAAAAGCTCGGCCATGACGCGCACCGCTTTTCCATCGAATGGGCAAAGATCGAACCTGAAGAAGGAAAATTCCAGCAGGACGTTCTGGATCATTACCGCGAAGTTTTCAAGAGCTTAAAAAAACATGGCCTTAAGCCGTTCACGACACTCTGGCACTTTTCTCTTCCGGAATGGTTCGCAAAGAAAGGCGGGTTTGAAAAACGTGACAATATTTTTTATTACGTGCGCTACTGCAAAAAAATCGCCGAAGTTTTTAAGGATGAGATGGAGTACATCATCACCCTCAACGAACCGATGGTCTATTTGTATTACGCTTATCTTGCGGGGAAATGGCCTCCGCAGAAAAAAAGTTTCGTGAGCTTTGTAAAAGTTCTGAGCAATCTTATGCGGGCACACCGCGAAGTTTATAAAAACTTAAAACAGGTGAATCCTGATTTCAAAATCGGCGTGGCCAAAAATAATCCGGCGTTTTCTCCGGACCGACGCGGAAATATTTTTGACTGGTTTCTGGTCCATCTTCTGAAGTATTTGTGGAATCATCTTTTTCTGGACGGCATCAGTAAGTGCCAGGATTTTATCGGATTGAATTACTATTTCCACCGCAACATGCGTTTTGACATCAAAATGATCGACCAGTTTTTTATTCATCCCTGCAATTCCTGCGACGTCACGGATATGGGCTGGGAAGTTTATCCGCGCGGGGTCGCGGGCCTGCTGCGTGATTTATGGAAGCGCTACCATAAGCCTTTGATCATTACCGAAAACGGCGTGGCAGACCACAAAGACCGTTTGCGCGGTGATTATATAGAAAGCGTTCTTGAACATATCTTTAATGTAAAAAAAGAAGGAGTTGATGTTTTCGGCTATCTGCACTGGTCGCTCACCGATAATTTTGAATGGGCCGATGGCTATGATCCACGGTTCGGCCTGATTGAAATTCATTATGGAAATTTTGTAAGAACTGTCCGTCCTTCGGCTTATAAGTATGAGAAATTGATTAAAAGTTACCGAAAAACTTTGACAGATAAAAGTTAATATGTTAAAAAAGCCTCTTAGCTGTTAACATTTCTTATGAGCGATTTTATCGAAAAAAGCCATGAGGATCTGCAGTCCCTTGAAGCAGACCGCGTCGAAAAATTCAGGACAATCATCGAGGAACTCTTTGCCAATGACCAGACGGGATTGCATACGTTTTTTCAGCGTAACGAAAATAACCAGGATTTTATCTCCAAGCTGATCCATCTTGATAACCAGCTGGATGCTCAAAGGATTTTTGACGGTGCCCGTGATGAGGACGGATTTGTAAACGGTGAAAAAGTTATCGATATGCTGTTGGGGGTTTTCCGTACAACGGGGGATTATGTCCTTAGAAAAGAAACCAATATCGTTTTTGAAGATGCTCATATCTCAAAGGAAGAGTTTATGTCACAGCTTCAGAGAGCTTTTGTCGCGGTCTCCAAAATGTTCGAAGATTCGGATTTTCAGGCTGAAGAGTATTTTCTGGGAAAGGTTTCGCTCGATCATATCGTGAGCGCGTCCCCGAACCCAAAAACCAAAACGCTTCCTCCTGATTCACTGCTCGACATTCAGCCAAAATCCTCAACCAAAAGACCTGAGGTTCCGCCTTCATCGGCAGGGGCTCCGAGAGGAAAACTCGTGACGATCGATTTTGAAAAAGAAGCGATGATCCGCGAGCTGATCAACAAAGCCGGCGCGCAATTTACATTGGAAACTTTTCCGGAAGATAAAGATGTCGAAAATTTTTTCATATCCGAAATTTGCCGAGTTGCCGAAGTGGAGCTCCGCAAAACTTCAAAGGCGCTGATCCGCAGAATTCCAAATCAAAAACTGGATAATGTCGTCAGTCTTGTCCATTCAAAGATTAACGACCGTCTTCAGGATCTTGCGATGAGACATCCAGAAAGACTTATTTCGCAACTTCTTGTTTATTTTTTCAGTCCGGGAAAAGAGAGATTGCGGGCGCGGCTGGAAAAAAGAATCTATAAAGAAGTGGATGACCATTTCAAAAGAGTTCACGCTTCCCCTGCATCAATTCTGGCTCCGCCAAGGACAGAGACCAAAAAACCAAGTTACAGGCTTCACCGGCCGGCGACGCCTATTGCCATTGACGTAACAAAAACGGGAAGCAATATTAAAACGATGCAGCCGCCGAATTTTGTTCCTTCAGGTGAGGGTGATGATTCGGGCGATGAGCCGTCTGCTGGAATTCCCGACATCGTGGACGACGTACGCATTTCGCTTGTTTCCCCAAGCGTGCCTATGCTCGCGGCGGTTACCATTGAAGATGATACCGGTAACGGCGATGATGAAATCACCAAAGTGACGACCGATTCTCACGTTGAGACGATGCGCTTTCCTGAACCGATGCGTTCAGCGCCGACGCTTCCTTCCATACCAACAGATTCACTCCTTCAGGAAGCCAGCGGTTCCAGTCCGGAAATTTTTGGCGCGGATGACACGGCTCCACATCCGGCAGTCCAATTTCCAATGGAAGATTCTGGCACCGAGACGGAAATGGCGGCAAGATTGAGAACTCCACACCAACTGCCTGATCTTTTTTCCGACGGCGGAGATGAGAATGAAAAAACTCACCCTGTTACTGCGGATCCTACCGCGGCTGAATTGATTCAGGCCGGATCGGCCCAGCAGGCGGCTGCGGCAAATGCTGAAAGTGAAGAACTTGTTCCGAAGAGCCGCGTTCCTATGCCTTCATGGACCGTAAGGCTGATGGACAAAAAAGAGCCTGATATTTATGGCGATAACCCCGTTAAGATTCAACAGAAACCTCTTGCGAAAACAGAAGCGGCGCCTGGCTCGGTTGAAGTTCCAGAAGCACCTCAGCCAGCACGAGTTCAGCCTCTTGTTCAAAAAACTGATGAACCAAAACCTGTCTCTAAATTCGCTACAGCGCCTACTCAAGTCATTGAGATTTCGAAACAGGTTCAGAAACCTGCTGCTCCTCCAGCCGTTGCCGTTCCAAAAAAAGCAGGATTTTTCTCAAAAGCAAAAAAATGGATCGGCGGTGCGGTGCTTGCGACAGCAGCAGCGCTCGGCATTTACAGCATGGCTCAAACCAAAAGCACTGTTGATGAAACAGCACCAACCGTATCAGCGACGGCTTCAAACAACACCGCACCTAAACCGAGTGAGCAGATTGCTTCTTCCGCGTCGGCAGTTGCTTCAACTGAGGAAGCGCCGATTCCCCGCGTCAGCCCTCAGGTGGCAAGTGTAGCCCCTCAGGTTTCTTCTCAGCCCGATGTTCAGCAAAAAGCTCCTGAGGTCGCAGCGATATTAGCTTCGTATTCATACGCTTTGGGTTCTTCGGCCGGAGCCGCCGCTCCTTTCACCGGCACTGCTTCATTGGTTGAAGGCGGCGTTGATGCCACTCCTTTTGATTCTTCACTTAAGTCTTCAGCGTGGTATCAGGGTCAGCAAAAATCCGCCGAACTTCTGCTGAAAATTTATGATTCCAATTCGGCGCGATTGGAAAAAAATACAGCAGCATTCGTGAAAGATCATGAAAAAATGCTCCGCGATCTGGCTTCACAAACGAATTTTAATCCGCTCACTTTCCATGCTCATTTTGAAAACAGTTACGGCAAATCGGATTTGTTCGGAGCAACCGGAGTTTATAATGAACTGCTGGGAGTGCAGCGCGTCCTCAATCTTTACGGCGGCGACAGTGAAAAACTTCTGAAGGATGCGGCCATCGTCAAATTAACGATCGGAAATAAAATCCAGGCTCCTGCACAGCGTTTTGCCAATGCCGTACAATTCAAAGCTTCTTCCGTTTCCGCGCCGGCGCAGCAGAACAACGGCAATATATCTCCTCAGCCGAAAGATCTTCCTCAGCAAAATCAGCCGGACGGAGGCAAGAGCGGATTCAATCGTTACCAGATCAATCCTGACAACACCCACATAGGATTTGTTCCGACAAATATTCTCCAAGCACAGCAGGGAAGTACTTACGCATTTGCCGTTCCTCAGATTCAGCCTCAAGAAAATGTACGGGCTCCTCAAAAAGTTTATCCGGGTTCAAGCAAAAATGTCCGCACCAAGTTCCTTGATGACTGGAAGGCTCGTGAAGCCAAAAAGATTGAAGATGCAAAAGCTATGGCTTCCATCAACAGTCTGAAAGAAAAAATTGAAGCTTCTTATGAACTCGATCAGATCGATGTCGGTTGGGACACAATTGATGAAATGCATGCTGTGAACAAGACCGGCGCTCAAAAAGAAAGTCCGCAAATTGAAGTGAAGTACTCGGATGTCCACCCTGCGGAAATTGTTGAATATGACCGCAGCACGGCTCTTTTGGAACGCGGCGAAGTTGTTGTTCCTGAAGACGGCGGAGTTTTATCGGCCCTTGAAAACGGCTTCATGCAACATTGTTCAACGACTGAACAACAGGATCGTCTCCATCAACGCATCGGTAAAATCCGTATGAGTTCATTTGAACAGTACGAAGTGTTGACGGATGGGAAAATTTATGCCAAAATCGCTCTCCGCGATCTGGAAGAACTCCAAAACATCGTGGCATAATTTTTTTCAACACATCATGAACAGCGGTCCGAATACTTTTGCGGGTTATGAAGTTTCTTTGCCTGAAGTAGAAAAAAATGTTTCTTTGGATTCTGCAGTAGGAAAAGCTATAAGCCAGGTACGAAATCAGCTGGGAACTTTTTTAAGTACCATTGATGCTGACAATCCGTTTGCAGGAAAAATTGTCCGAGGTGAGGGAAATGAAATGGTTGAAAAACCGCTTTTGGATTCGCATATTTATCTGGTCGATGATGACCCGACTGTTTCGAGAGCTTTCAAAAGAATTTTGGGAGGGAAGAAGTTTTCGAATATCCAAACGTTCAATGACGGGCAGGAGGCTTTCGAACATATGCATAAGGATGGCCAATGGGTTGAAATTCCCGATTTGATTATCAGCGATACCAATATGCCGCACATGGACGGACCTAAGCTGGCCATGGCTCTTCAAAACATTGAAGCTTCAAAACGGCCTCGTTTTCTTGCTCTCACCGGTCAATTTAACGATGAAAATATCAAAACGTATGTTGAGTTGGGATATCCGGTTATGTGTAAACCTGTAAACAACGGCAATTTCTTGGCTATGACGGTTCATGAGCTCCGCCAAGATCCTGGGTTTAAAGCTGCGTAATATTCCAGCCGGTTTTACGTTATATTTGCTGTCGATATGTTTACACGACAGAGTCTTGACAAAAGTTAAAAATTTGTTATAATCTTCATCCTTAGTAATTTACATCATGCATATGATGACTGGTCCAACACTCGGCGGAATGCCTGAAGCAGACAATCAAAAGAAAATAGACGATCTGCAGTTGATCATTGCGGATATGACCGAAAATCGTGACTTAAAAGGTCTGATTTACAGTTTTAATGATTTCATCAATTTGCCCGGAGAGTTCAACCGCTTTTCCGACAATATCCGTGACGGGAAATATGCTTCAAAAGAAGAGGTTGTTGCCGAACTGAAAAAAATTTCCTTAAATACTTTGCGCGCACTGGGGAAAATGACCGACGCAAAACTCAAGACGAAAGATACTGATTATCAGTCTTCGCGCTGGGCTTTGATCGGACTTTTTTACGGTGTGGCGAAAATTTTCGGTGTTCAGGTTGAACTGAGTAAATATATGAATGACTGGGAAAAGGATTCTCCTCACAGCGAGGATCCAAAAGAACAGACTTTCCAGGAACAAAAAGAGGCTGCTTTCAAGCAGATCGACCGACGTTTTGTGACCATGTACAAGACCGTTACAGATGAGGTCGGTTTTGATTCCGAATCAAAAATTCTAGAAGGATGCATGCGTTTCGTGCATGAAGTGATGATGGGACATGTAGGCCCGGTTGCAAACTATTTCGGTATGGCTGAAAATTTTACGCTGGACGAAAATGCACGCACCAAACGCACGGAAATCTTGAAAGAAAAACTTGGCCAGATGGTTAAGGAATCATTGCTTCAAGATGCCCGCAAGGCGACTGAATTTGCTTTTAAAGATCTTGCAACAGAGTTGTTTCCTAAGCCAGAAAATCTTAAAGGGAAGACTGCGGCTGATGTTGCGAATGAAATAATTTCTAAAGGAATTTTGCCAAAACTCAAGAGTAAGGATCTCAAGTTTGCAGGTTACAGGCCGCTTAGATATTACATTCCCCATAATAAAAAAGAACACAATACCATCGTTCTTGCGGAGCTTCACCAAAACCTGGTTTATTTGGCAAGAATGGAATGGGGACCATATTTGACCCATGACAAACGCGCCGAAGATTCTTTCAAGCTTGCTCAAATGCGCGTTGAGGGCGATCCTCAATATTTTTCAGCGTCCCATAAGCCGGGTAGCGTTGATGATGGAGATGTTGATGACACCAGTCCGACGCTGCGCCAGGGAAAAGGAGCTTTGCAGGCTGAATTATCATCGAAAACTCCAGTTCCGGAAATTTCCGGCGTTTCTCCAAAGAACCCTGCCTATGAAGCATCAAGCGGTGAAGGCGCAAGCGTTCATGATGTCGATACTTTAAGAAAACAATTGGCCGCAAGGGCTGTCCAGACGCGAAGCGGAACAACCGTGCCTGCTCCTGAACATGTTACGACAGAGCACTCACAGCCTTCAATCATTATTGATCCTTCGGTTATGCCGACACGGCCTCTGCCTGTTCAACCGGTTCCTCAGACTGGAGTTGATCAAAACAGAATGCCGACCATACCTGATTTTGATCTTCCAAAATCCTCTCCGGTTTTAGAGATTGCATTGCCTCCGGCTGACACTGCATCGAGCCAAAGAAATGTGAAGACTATGCCGCCGTCAAAAGGCCGCATCGCTGCTTCAAAACCTGACGACGAGGTTACCCAAATCCGCAACAGACCTACGCGTCCGGATGTTCAACTTGTCAAAAAAGATGAAGAAGTTACCCAGCCTGATGCCCAGAGAAAAGCTTTGGCTCAAAAAGGAGGCTTCATGAAATGGGCAAAACGCAGCATTTATGCCGCAGCTGCAGCGCTTGGCATCACAGCTCTCGGTGTAGGCTATCAAGCTTACAAAGCGAATAATTCTACTGACAATAAAACCGGCTCTTCGGAAGTGGGCAAACAAAAAGATGCGCCTGCTGTTCCTTCAACCGTAGCTCAAACGCCAACGGCAACTGCTTCCGTCGCAGCTTCTGCTGCTCCAACGGCAAGCGAAACGCCTGCTGCGAGCACGAGTGCGCCTGTTGCGGTCACTCAAGTTCCTACCGTTGACCTGAAAGGTTCATCGGCAGCTGCGGCCCCTGACGTTCAGCCAAAAGCTCCTGAAGTTGCAGCCGTGCTCGGTTCTTATTCTTACGGCATGGGTAATGCCAGCGGTGCCAAAGCTTTGCCTTCAACGGTCACTCCTTCTGCTGTGGAAGGCGGCGTTGATGCCACACCTTTTGTTGCAACGCTTAAGAGTTCAACCTGGTACGAAACACAGCAAAAAGCTGCGGACACTCTGCTGAAAATCGATCCGGCACGTCTTGATAAAGATACTGCCGAGTATGTGAAAGGCCATGAAAAGATGCTCCGTGATCTGGCTTCGCAGACCAACTTTAATCCGCTCAAATTTAAAGCAAGTTTTGAAAATCACTACGGCAGCAATGAACTGTTCGGTGCGAAAGGAGTTTACAATGAGCTACTGGGAATGGAACGCATCCTCGACCTTTACGGCGGGAATGCTGAAAGACTCGTAAAAGACAAAACGCTGGTTACATTAACGGTCGGCGCAAAAGTGAACGCTCCTGAACAAAGATTCGCGAAAGCTGTTATGTTCAAAGCTGATCCAGTTTCTGCTCCTGTTCAACAGAACGGCGGAAGCAAGGCCCCTCAGCCAAAAGACGCTCCTCAGAAAGACGGCGGTAGGGACAACAACGGCAAGAGCGGATTCAACGGATTTACTCCTGACAGCAATAATCCGTTCGGCGCTCTTCCAGGAATTGCTCCAAGTGATGCGGTTGTTCCGTTGAGATATGCTTCGGCTGTCTCTCTGGAATCAAACGATCTCGATGCTGCTTTCAAGGCGTTCAATAATGACCGCTCAGTCAAAGAAGCCGATCAAAAAACTGCCGTTGATTACAAAGTTACGAAAGAAACACTGCAATATGTTGCGGAAGAAGATCACAAAGTTGCTCAGTTTGAAGCCGCCCGCAGAAGCCGCGGATTCTTCTCCAAACTGGCTGATGCGGCAAGTTACGCCTGGAGCGGCACAACACCTGAAGATAAAGCTCAAGGCTTAAAAGGCGGCGGTGGTATTCGCGGTTACTTTATGACCGAAACTGAACGCCTCGCTGAACTTCAAAAGCGCGCGGAAATTATGGCTGCGGCAGAAAAAAAGATCGAAGCTCCTGCCGTCGTACCTGCGATCACCGCTGTTCCAGCCGCTGTAACTTCTTCAGAGTCCAAAGCGCAATCAATTGTTGCAGAAAACGGCGCCGATGCTGCGATCAAAAAGATCCGCATCCTGCAGGCCAAACTCGACCAGCAGAAAGAGGAAGCCAAACAGGCTGAAGCTGCAAAAGCTCAGGCTTCGCTTGAAAAGAAACAGGCTCTCCGCGCGGAACTGGACGGCAAGATGGAAAAACTTTTCGCACGCACCCGCCAGATGGAAGCCGAGCGCGCAAAAGCTCCGGCGATCGATATTCAAAAAACTTATAAGGTTGCGGCAGCCGACAAGAGCATTAAGTTTGTTCTGGAACGCCAGATTAAAGAGAGCAGACTGAGCGACGAGGCAAAAGAGAAATCTTTGGTTGCAGTCCAGGAAATGATCCGCTCCAACGGCGCGTTCATCGAGGGATACAAAATGCACAGCGACGGCAGCCGCGAACTGACGCTCAAAGAGGAATGGAGAGATAAACTGAATACAGCCGCGGGCATCGAAGTCGCAACGGAAATCAAAGATGAAGACATCATTGAAGTTACCGAAGCTCCGATGGCGAAAGCTGCTTAGAAAATTTTGAAAAATTGAAAAGGCGTCCTGTATACCCAGGGCGCTTTTTTAGACCTGTTTTCAGACCAGGAACTGCGGGTTATGGAGGTGTTTCTGGAGTTTGCGGTAATCGGGACAGAAGCGCTCCACGAGCCCGTAAAAGCTCTTAGAATGGTTCATGTGAATGGTGTGGGCGAGTTCATGGATAATCACGGATTCGGCGACCTCCAGGGGAAGTAAAATCAGGCGCCAGTTGAAGTTCAGATTCTTCTCGCGCGTGCAGCTGCCCCAGCGTGTTTTTTGGCCTCTTATGGTGATGTTGTTAAAGGTGACGCCCATTTGTTCCGCCAGGTCCGTCGTTCGTTTAAGGAAGTATTTTTCGGCAACGGTGCGCAGATAATCTTCCAATGCTTCCTTCGCCTGCCTGATCGTGCCGTCGCAGGAAACGTGAAGTTCCATGCCGTCGACAATGGCATTTTCTTCGGTAAATAAAAGTTTCTGCACTTTTTTGACGGATGGTTTTTTTCGGGGATTTTCAATAATCTTTATTTTGCAATGAAAGCCTAAAACCGTCAGCATTGAGCCATCCTGGAGCTGGCGCTGTTCGCGGAGTTTTTTCCGGTTCTCAAGTTTGCCGATCTGCTTGATGATCCACTGCTCGTGTTCGGCAAAAATTTCCTCAACGTGATCAAGATGAAAACGTCTTGGCACGATGATTTCCAATCCGCTGTGCATCCCCACCTTCAAACGGACCGTCCTGGCGTTCGGACTCTGGATCAGTTTGTAACTGAAGTTTTTGCCGTTGAGCGTTGACGTTCGGCTGCTCACGATTTTTTCGGATTTGCGGTGGAACATGGGAACTGCTAAAGTTTCTTCTGCGACATTTTGCCTTTCTTTTATGAAACAGCCAAAACAAAATTTTCAGGATTTTCTCAAGAGTCCGCTCGGGACCGTGCTGGTTTTTATCGTGCTCTTCTACATTATCACTTTTGCAGTGTACTATTTTTACAGTCCGGGTCCGGAAGAACGCAATCAGGGCCAGCAGCAACTCCAGAATCTCACTGCAAGCCAGCAAATTCAAAATGTCATGAGCGCAACACAGGCCTCAACCCAGATGACAGGCGCTTCTCAATAAGCGCGTACCTCGTAATAATTTTTACTTTATTATAACCACAACTATGGCTTTGAAACACCAGGTCCAGCAAGATATGTTGAATGCCATGAAGGCCCATGATGAAATAAAACTTTCAGCACTGCGCATGCTCAAAGCTGCTATTTTAAAATTTGAAGTTTCCGGAGAACGCAAGGAGGCTACGGACCAGGATGTGCTGAGCCTTATCGGTAAAGAAATTAAATCACGACGCGATTCGGTTGAACAGTTCAAGGCAGGGAACCGCCCTGAGATGGCAGAA
The DNA here is from genome assembly GCA_003153355.1 of Candidatus Peregrinibacteria bacterium. GTDB lineage: Bacteria > Patescibacteriota > Gracilibacteria > UBA1369 > UBA1369 > PALSA-1335. The sequence goes on along the minus strand of PLYH01000002.1, from coordinate 143,123 downwards.
AAAGAGGAAAAAGAGATTGCTGTTCTGCTGGAATATATGCCGCCTCAAATGAGTGAAGAAGAGGTGACGAAAATCGCCATTGCCGTTGTGGATGAGCTTGGTGCAAAATCCAAAGCCGACTTGGGCAAAGTCATGGGTACGGTCATGGCCAGAGTTAAGGGAATGGCAGACGGCACCATGGTCAACAATGTGGTGAAAAAACTTCTGCCGTAATGAGGTCCGCTGACTGCTGACTATGGTCAAAATTTATACCAAAACCGGCGATCTGGGGGAAACCGGACTGATGGGCGGAAAGCGCTTAAGCAAGGACAGTTTGCGTATCCGTGCCTATGGCGACATTGACGAACTCAATGCGGTTTTGGGAGTGTGCCGGGCACAGAAAGCTGCTCAGGAAATCGATGCCATGCTTCATGAACTTCAGCTCGAACTTTTTGATCTTGGCGCGGATCTTGCGACACCTTTGAATTCCAAAGTTCAGGTGCCGCGCGTCACTGAGAAGCAAATCATACGCCTGGAGCAATGGATTGACGGAATTGATGAAAAACTTACGCCTTTGCAGAACTTTATTTTGCCCGGGGGCTGTTTATCCGCGGCGCAGCTTCATATGGCCAGAACGGTCTGCCGCAGGGCTGAACGAGGCATCACCGCTTTGCAAAAACAGGAAGACATCGGCGGCAATGTCGTCAAATATGTGAACCGTTTGAGCGACCTGCTCTTTATGATGGCGCGCCTGGCCAACAAGCTTGAAGGAGTCGATGATGAACCGTGGAAAAAGGAAAAATAGTCTTCCTGAGGCTGCCTTAACCTGTTGACATTTTTAATTAAATGTGTTTTAATGATTCTCCTGTAATTGTTTATTCGTTTTAGAGTTTTAATTTATAGACCTTTATCTCAACTTTATGGCTCAAAAAATTGACCAGTTAGGAAACCTTTCTTCGATACGCGAGACGAAATTAAACACCGGGGAAGCTTCACCGATTGCTTCACGGCGTTCTATTATTGCCAGAACAGCCATTGCTGCGCTTGTCATTCAAGGGGCTCTAGCCTCACAAGCCTGCGGAGGAGCTGAATTTACCATCGGGCCGGTAGCGGACGATGATTCGGGAACTGACGCCGGCCCTGCCGATGCGCAAACCGACAGTGTTGTTCCGGGCGATGCCGCGGATGCCGAAACCGATGCTCATGATTCAGCTGATTCCAATGATGCCGCTCTTACCTGCAGTTCGACCGGGACAGTTGTTTTTGATTCAGCCATGGGCTGCTATAAAGAAGGTCTCTTTAGGGGTTCAAATTTTGTAGCTCCTCCTGAATCTTCCAGTAATGATAAAACCTGCCAATCAGGAACATGCGCCAATTCACCGATCAGCGGTGATCTTGATGTACTGTGGGTTCAAGAAACTAAAAATAACGGCATGTTCACGACAGTGCCAAATCCATTGAGCTTCCAGGCTCGTTGTTCTTCCCATACATCTGCGAATCCGCCGACAATGGACGATCTTAAGACTGAACTCGCTTTATCCGGCTGGTTCGGCGCCAATGCGTCAAACGTCGCCAGCAGCTATATTCTTTCCGCTCCATCTTGCGGAGGAAACGCTGTTACCTATCGCATAAAGTTCTAAATTTTGCATTCTCCGCCGCGATGCGGGCGTTGCGCTGCAAGCCCGCTCTTTTGGCGCGCATCACGGGTGAACCGGCAAAGCGTCTGGTGAAATCTTCGTCATTTCCAATGGCTAAAATCTCTTCAAGAGACTGGGACTGTCCGGCAATTTTGACCTCGGTAAAAGCTTTGAGCTGGAGCGGTTTGGCAAAAGTTTTATTATAAGGACAGACCTCCTGGCAAATGTCGCAACCGAAAATCCAGTTGTCCATTTGGGCGTGAAACTCTTCCGGGACAGGCCCTTTATTTTCGATGGTCAGATATGAGATGCAGCGGGTGGCGTCCATCTGGTTCGGACCGACGATGGCTTTGGTCGGACAGGCCTCCATGCAGCGGGTACAGGTTCCGCAGGTACCTTCTTTTGGCTTATCGTAATTGAGTTCAAGTGTTGTCAGGAGTTCTCCCAAAAGAACGTACGAGCCGAATTCCTGGGTAATCAAGGTGGTATTTTTGCCGATAAATCCAAGTCCGGCCTGGACGGCGTAAGATTTTTCAAGCAACGGGACCGAGTCCACACATGGCTTGCAGACAGCTTCCGGCCAGTTTTCAGCAATAAAAGCGGTGATCTGTTTGAGCAGATTTTTGATGACTTTGTGGTAGTCGCGTCCGTACGCATAGCGTGCGAAACGGCCCTGCGAAGCCGGAATGGCCGGTACATCGCGGTAGTAGTTCACGGCAATGACAATCACGCTCCGGGCTTTGGAAAGAAGCTCCTGCGGATGGGTCCGCTTGAAAGCGTCTTCCAGATAATGCATGTTGCCCTGGCGGTTTTTTGCCAGAAATTCTTCAAGATGTTCCTGCCCTTGTTCATCGGGTTCGGCCCGGGCTATGCCGACAAGATCAACTCCGATGGATCTGGCGAAATCTTTAATTTTTTGGCTGGCAGATTCTGTATTCATTAGTATTGAAGAGGTTATCCCAAGTGAATTTGCCATATTTTAGGGTTCGGTGGTATGCCATTTATAGATGAAGTTGCAGATTTTTCATTAGATTGTTGACTTTTTACCCAACTGTGGTAAATTATCTGTCCTAAGCTTTGTGAATATATTATGTCTGAACGACCGGAATCAAAACCATTAAGTGTCCCTCCAGAAAGCAGTGAAAGAACTTTTTCAATCGATGATCTTAACGTAAAAATGCGTTCTTACGTTAAAATAAAACACTCATTGCCGAAAGCGAGCGTGGATTTTCTTTCAGCGAAATTTAAATCGGTGGCGAAAAAAGAACGCGAGGATAAAAGCCAGGGCGCAATTTTCAGAGAAATGGCTGAAGTCGTGCGCAAGGACCGCGGAGATTTAAGCCCTACGTATCTGGCCTTCATAGATTTTATGAACTCTGCGGAGCTGGGTTTGAACCCGGCGTCAGCGGGAACTACGACCGAGGTTTCTGATGTCGTTGAAAAAGCCTCCGTGGGTGTTGCCGGAGTTTTTCAGAATGAACAAGTTTCCTCAGTACGGAAAAAACTGCGGTTGCCTGACGTGATGAATATGGAACTTGAAGATGCCATCCGCACGATTTTTTCGAGTATGGGCGAAGTCATTTTGAAAACCGTATCCCTAAAAATGAAGCAGGGCCCGAGTCCTCAAGAGGCAGGGCATATTCATTGGCAGGAAAATTATTTTGTCGATCTTCTGGAAAAGTTTCCTTCATTGAAAGAAGACCTTGAAAAATTTGATGCTTCTTTGGAATCTATGGCAAGAGTGCTTTTTGCCTGCGGACAAAAAGAAGTGGGACGCGCAGAAGTCGTAAGATCACAGCGCAGAGGAAAATTGACGACGATGATTGGAGTGGATGCCAGAACCTTACTCCAGCCTCAAATCGATAAAGAGCGCGTACTGGCAGGAAAACCTATCGACCCTGAAGCAGCTGCTTTTGGCACCATTGCCGCAGCAAATCAAACGGAGTTCGCACCTGAAGATACGGCAATCGGCGCCGCCGTGGATTCCTTGCTTGAAGATGTAGATGCAGAAGGCGGAGACGTTCATTCACGTCCGACCCTTCATGAAATTAACCCGGGTCAGGAACCGGCAATTTTCAGACAACTTACCGTAACAAACGAAATAGCCGCAAAAGATCCGCAAAAAGATCTTCCTACGCGCCAGGTTGCCGTGAGTGAAGTAAAGGCTCATTTGCGAAGCGCCATGCCTACGCAATTAGGGATGGATGCCTCGATTGTTGCCGCTGAAGTCGAAGCTGCAAAAAAAAGGATGGCGGAAGCAGGCCCTGAGACTCAACGCAGCGAAACCGATCCGGAAGAGAAACCTGAAAGCAAACCCCGCGGAAAAAGAAACAGCCTTTTGAGCAAACTGACCGGCGGACTTTTGGGCGGCGGCGATAAAGATGAGGAGTAGAAATTTTTGGTTTGATTCTCCTGAGGCTTCGGCTATACTCTTTTTGATCCGGCCCAAATTTTTTTGAACCATGAAGGTTTTGCGTAACACCAAAGGATCGAAGAAAATGAAAAAGGTGATTATCCTTGGGTCCGGGGCGTTGAAAATCGGCGAAGCCGGTGAATTTGATTATTCCGGTTCACAAGCCATTAAAGCTCTTAAGCAGGAGGGCATTTTTACCGTGCTGGTGAATCCGAACATTGCAACGAATCAGACAAGCAAAGGCCTGGCGGACAAGATTTATTTTCTTCCGGTGAATCCGTATTTCGTGGAAAAAGTCATTGCCAAGGAAAGGCCTGATGGCATTCTTTTAAGCTTTGGAGGACAGACTGCTTTGAACTGCGGCGTTGAACTGAACGCGAGCGGGGTTTTAAAAAAATATAAAGTCGAAGTTCTTGGAACTCCAGTGATCGCGATTGAAAAAACTGAAGACCGTGCGCTTTTTAACAAAGAAATTTTATCGATCGGAATGAAGGTGCCGCGCAGCGTTGCCTGCAACGACAAAGATTCAGCGATGGATGCGGCCAAGCGCGTGGGCTATCCCGTGATCGTGCGCGCGGCGTTTGCGCTGGGCGGAAAAGGATCGGGTTTTGCCTACAGTGAGCCTGAACTAGCGGATTTGCTGGATACGGCTTTTGCCTACAGCAACCAGGTGCTCGTGGAAGAAAATTTGAAGGGCTGGAAGGAGCTTGAATATGAAGTGGTGCGCGACCGTTTTGACAACTGCATCGTGGTTTGTAACATGGAAAATTTTGATCCGCTGGGCATTCACACCGGCGAAAGCATCGTGGTCGCGCCTTCGCAGACACTGAATAATGAAGAGTATCACCGTTTGAGAGAACGGGCGATTATCGCAATCCGCCATCTTGGAATCGTGGGTGAATGCAACATCCAGTTCGCGCTTGATCCGAAATCCGACGACTATAGAATTATTGAAGTGAATGCGCGTCTGAGCAGAAGTTCCGCGCTGGCAAGCAAGGCAACCGGCTATCCTTTGGCTTACGTAGCGGCAAAATTGGCACTCGGATATTCTCTGCCGGAATTGCGCAATGCGGTTACAAAAGTGACGACCGCGTGTTTTGAACCCGCGCTCGATTACATCGCCATGAAAATTCCGCGATGGGATTTGGATAAATTCAGAATGGTTTCGCAGGAGATCAGTTCGGAAATGAAGTCCGTCGGCGAGATTATGGCGCTCGGACGCTCGTTTGAAGAGGTTGTACAAAAAGGCCTGCGCATGCTGCAAATCGGCTTGTACGGTTTTGTCGCGAACAGCAAAGCTCAAATTAAACCGGAGAATCTGGAACATGAAATTCAGGTACCGACGCCGCGGAGAATTCTGGCCATCGCGGAAGCCTTGCGTCAGGGGATGAAGGTTGAAAAAATTTCGAGGCTTTCTGGAATCGACGCGTGGTTTTTGGACAAACTCAAAAATATCGTCGACACTGAACAGGAAATTTTAAAGCATAAAGACCTTCCCAAAGATTTGTTGAGGAAAGCCAAAAAACATGGATTTTCGGACAAGCAGCTCGCCGAACTCACGGGTAAAAAAGAAGAAGTGATCCGGGCGCTTCGAAAAAAACTCGGCGTGGTTCCGGTGGTAAAACAGATCGACACCATGGCCGCTGAATTTCCGGCAAAAACAAACTATCTTTATCTGACCTATCACGGAGAAAAAGATGACGTTGATTATACAAAGAAAGCCACAAGAAAAAAGATGGTGGTGCTTGGGTCCGGTCCTTATGCCATCGGAACGTCGGTGGAGTTTGACTGGTGCAGCGTGAATTCGCTGACGACGGTGGGGAAATACGGATACGAAACCATCATGATCAATTACAATCCGGAAACAGTTTCCACGGATTACGACATGTCGGACAAACTTTATTTTGACGAACTTTCTCTGGAACGCGTTCTGGATATTTATGAAAAAGAAAAACCTGACGGCATGATCGTTTCCACCGGCGGCCAGGTTTCCAATAATCTGGCTTTGAAACTGCATAAAGCGGGCGTGAAAATTCTTGGGACCGAAGCGGAAAATATTGACCGCGCTGAAGACCGCCATAAATTTTCGCAGATGCTCGACAAGCTGGAAATCGACCAGCCGAAATGGAAAGAGCTCGCCAAGGTTGACCAGATCAGAAAATTCGCCGAGGAAGTGGGATATCCGCTTTTGGTGCGTCCTTCGTACGTGCTGTCCGGCGCCGCGATGAGTGTTGCCCACAACGATGAAGCATTGATGCAGTTTTTGGATAAAGCCACGCTCATATCCACGGAGGCGCCGGTGGTGGTGAGTAAATTTGAAATGGGCGCCAAGGAAGTTGAAATCGACGCGGTGGCCATGAACGGAAACATCCTTATTTACGCCATTGCCGAGCACATTGAAAACGCGGGCGTTCATTCCGGAGACGCCACGATCGTGCTTCCTCCTCAAAAATTATATATTGAAACCATCCGCAGAATTAAAGACATCACAAAAAAAATCGCAGCGGAATTAAAAATCACCGGGCCTTTCAATATTCAATTTCTCGCCAAAAACAATCAGGTGAAAGTGATTGAGTGCAACCTGCGCGCCAGCCGTTCGTTCCCGTTTTCTTCCAAAGTGACCGGGTATAATTTCATCGAGATCGCGACCCTGGCCATGCTCAAAAAGAAACCGCTGGAATACTTTAAAAAACAACACTACAACACTCTGGATCTTGATCATGTGGGAGTGAAAGCTTCCCAATTTTCTTTCTCAAGGCTCAAGGGTGCCGATCCGGTGCTGGGCGTTGAAATGGCTTCCACCGGCGAAGTTGCGTGCTTCGGCGACGACATGTACGAAGCTCTATTGAAAGCAATGATTTCGACCGGCTTTAGAATTCCAAAGAAGCGAATTTTATTGAGCATCGGGAAAATCGAAGACAAAGCGGCGTTTTTGGAATCGGCGCAGCAGCTTGTAAATATGAGTTATGAGCTTTACGCCACGGAAAACACTTCAAGGTTCCTCACGGAAAACGGCATCGCCAATACGTTTTTGTACAAAATCCGCAGCGATATGAAACCTAATCTCCTCGATGTGCTCGGGCAGAAAATTATCGATCTTGTCATCAACATTCCAAAAAGCTACAGCCGCGAAGAGGTCACTGATGGTTATTTAATCCGCAGAAAGGCTATTGATTTCAACATTCCGCTCATCACCAACCTGCAGCTTGCCAACAGTTTAATCGAAGCATTGTCGCGTTATAAGCTCGAAGATCTCAAAATCAAGGAGTGGGGTGAATACGGCGAAATGTAATTGCGTAACCTTTCAGACACAGAACAAACGGATTTATCTGCTTTTTTTGAATATTTGTGTTATTTTAGCAAACCACTGTAATAAAAAGTCCATTATAAAGTTATAAACAGCGTGATGAAAAAAACATCCCAACCGGGTTTGCCGGCGGAGAACGAAAGGTCTCTGTCTGAACCTGAAACCACAGGCATCAACTCAAGAATCCGCCCGACCGCGCCAGCGGACGGCCCTATTTCAGCGGATAATTTTGGTGACCGCGTGAATGAGATCCGCCGCAATACAGGGGCTTTGTTTGTCGACAAAATTATAAAAATGCAGCTTTCGGAAGATGCCAGCATTGCAGAATTTCCCGAAAATGCCAGGAAAGAGTGGGTTGAGATTATTTTTGAACTTATGACCGCGGCAAAAGCCGCTATGGCTGAATCGACCGCGGCCATAGATTTTTACGTCAAATTCCGCCAGCTTAAAGATGACGAGGAACGAAAACCCGCTTCCCAAAAACTTCTGCTGGTTGAACGTTTATCGACCTGGCTTTCCGGAAAATCTTTTGTTTATAAAACCGGCGTGACGGTGACGACATGGAAAGTGGAGCGATGCACCATCAGCGATCTTTCCGCAGCAGCTCCGGCTTTTTTGGCTAAAAATGAAACGGCTGGAGAAACCCAGCAGGTTCAGCTGTTTCAGGTGCTGGCGGGTTTAAAAATTTCATAAATAATGCTATACAAGAAAAGATTTCATTTTTTCTATCGTTTGCCATGCCTGACGACGACCTTCAAAAAAATATCCGGAAATTTTTTAAGCACATCGGCGAAGACCCCGAACGTGAAGGCTTAAAAGATACTCCAAAACGGATGCTCGCGGCCTGGGAAAAACTTTTCGGAGGATACAAACAAAATCCGAAAGACGTTCTGACGGTTTTCGGCGACGAGCTTTATGATGAGATGATCGTGGTCAAAGACATCGAATTTTACAGCATGTGCGAGCATCACTGTCTGCCTTTTTTCGGGCGGGCGCACGTGGGGTATATTCCCGACGGCAAAATTATCGGACTCTCCAAACTGCCGCGCCTGGTGGAGATTTATTCACGCCGTTTGCAGAACCAGGAACGGTTAACGAGTCAGATCGCGCGCGGGCTGCAGGATATTTTAAAACCGAAAGGCGTGGGCGTGATTCTTGAAGCCAAGCATTTCTGCATGATGGCGCGCGGTGTTGAAAAACAGAACAGCGAGGTGACGACTTCCGCGCTGCTCGGTTTATTCAAACGGGAGCTGAATACCCGCAACGAGTTTTTGAGGCACGTCGGGAAGTAGGCTCTTTAGTGCGCTCGGATTGGGTTCTGCGTGAAAACTTTGATTCGGGCCGAGAGCAGGGTAATATGGGGTTTGTTATGACCGCATTTCTTCCAAAATCCATTGAGCAGCTGATTGAAGAGCTTTCACGTTTGCCCGGCGTAGGACCGAAATCCGCGCAGCGTCTGGCGATGCACCTTTTGCGGACTCCCAACATGCGCGTACAGTCGCTGGCGAATGCGATCGGCGATCTTCAAAAAGGTCTGCAGTTCTGCCAGGTCTGCTGGAACATTGCCGAAGATGAACGGTGCAGAATCTGCTCCGATCCGATGAGAAACCAAAAGCAGATTTGCGTGGTTGAGGATATTCTGGACGTGATGGCGTTGGAAAAAACTTCCGAATATCACGGAACGTATCATGTGCTTCACGGCGTGCTTTCGCCGGTGGACGGGGTCGGACCGGACCAGCTGAAAATCGACGCGCTGATGCAAAGAGTACGGGGCGGCACAAATTACCGGCCGGAAACTACTACTCCCGAAAACTCAACGATCGAAATCATTCTGGCAACGAATCCGAGCCTGGAGGGCGAGACGACTGCAATGTATTTGCTGCGTCTTTTGAAACCTCTGGGTGTGAAGATTACGCGCATCGCGCGCGGACTGCCTGCGGGCGGCGATCTTGATTACGCGGATGAACTGACGCTTTCACGCGCCATGAACGGGCGGGCGGAATATGTTTGATGCTATCAGCTGTTACCGCAATGTTCTGAGCTCCTGGATAGCCGCGGAGCAGCTTTGGCGGGCTTGTTCGTAGGTGCCGCGGGCCTGTTTGACCAGAGCCAAACCGTCGGTCATGAGCTGTGAAACCTGGTCCTGTTGGTCAGAGGTCAGGTTCTGCATTTGATCAAATTTCCCCTGTGCGGTCTGGAGAGTTTGATTGCCCTGACTCATAAGATTCTGGCAGGATTGAAGGTCACTGGCGGCCTGATCGGTATTCTTTCCGTGACTTTTGGCAAGATTGAGCCGGGTTTGAGCTGTCTGGATTAAAGCTTGTCCGCTCTTAGCCCGCTGTGTAAATTGCGCGATGCGGACTGAAACCCGTTTGCCGACGTTTTTTTTCACGTTCTGTTTGGCATTCTGGATGAGCAGATGAATTTTTTGAGCCGTAGCTTTAAGTTCGGCCGAGGTCTGGTCGTTTGCAACTTCCTGCTTGAATGACTGGATTTGCGCAAGGTATTCATCAAGAGTCTGGGCGATGTCTGCGCCGGTGATCTGGGAAAGGTTCTGGAGCATCACCGCTTTTTGGCGGGTGGTTTCAAAATGCTTTTCCAAAAGATCCAGGGAGTTTGAAAGGATCGTTTTTGCTTTTTCAAGATTCAGCTGCTGCTGGGTCATCACAACCGGAGCTGCCGCATCAGATGAAACGGTCTGCGCGAAGGCAAAGCCTGGAAGCATGCTTCCAGCCATCAGGGCCGTTATAATCGTCAATATTGTGTTCGTTTTTTTCATAGATTAAAAGTTGCTTGAGGCTACAAATTTCACTCCGTTATCGATCTGATTCAATTCGTCATTGTCGAAATCCTGAACGAGCTGGGCTTCCTGATCTCCTTCATTGAAGGCTTCAAAGTGCTGATCGCTTGCGTCATTCGACTGCTGATTATTTTGCAACGGCGGCGGGTTCAGAATGTTTCCGCTATTCATCAGAACCAGAACTATCACAAGGGCTCCTGAAAACGCAGGGATAAAAAATCTGAAGAATCTCCGGGCCGGACTTGGCGCCGCGGCTTTTTGATATTCCGCGCGGTAAGCCAGACGGAGGCGCTCTTCAAGCTTGCTGACGAATTGTTGAGATGGTTTTTGCATAGCAACTGTTAAGTGTTCCAGAGGTTACAGTAAATAAGAACCTTCGTCCGCGGAAAGCTGGTTGGCTTTTTTGAGTGCGCGGTGCTGCAGGACTTTTGCGTTTTCTTCGGTGATGCCGAGTGCATCCGCGGTTTCAAGAATGCTGTAGCCTTTGAGGAAACGGAGCTCCAGTACGTCGTGATAATTCGGGGGGAGAAGATTTAAAATATGATCCAGAAAGCGGATTTTCTGATCGTGTTCTTCGGTGCCTTCGCTGGTCTTCGGCTCTTCAAAAGCCGCGTTTTCGTCCAGTTCCACCGTGGATGCGTTGTAGCGTTCGCGGTATTTGGCCAGAACAAGATGTTTCGCGATGCCGTAGAGCCAGTTTTTAAAAGAGGATTTTTCGGAAAAAGACGGGAGGTTTTTGAGCGCCTGGAAAAAAGTTTCAGAAGCAAGATCTTCCGCATCCTGTTGATTATTCACTTTGGAGAAAATGAAGCGGTATAAAGGAGAAACGTACTGATAATACAATTGGATGAACGCTTCTTCTTCTCCGTTGAGCGCTTCCTGGATGAGTGCTTTTTCTGCTGAATTGTCGGCTTGTTCTTGGGGCATGAGGCTGTTCACGTACTTGACTTTGCGAGTTTTTATTATAGTGATTTGGCTGAATTTGTCCACCCATCGCCGGGATTTCAGCTTTTACGCTGTGCTCTACGTGTTGACTTGCCAACAACTTTACCCTATTATCCTGGAGCAATTTTGCCGTTTTGCTATTTTTTAACTTTCGAAGTATTAGCAAACAATTAAGGATTAACAGACAGATTCGCGTTCCCAATGTTCGACTGATCGATGAAGATGATGAACAGCTGGGTGAAAAGACTTTGGAAGAGGCGCTCCAGCTGGCTTCGGAGCATGGACTTGATCTGGTGGAGGTTGCGCCAAAAGCGGTTCCTCCGGTGTGCAAGCTCATGGATTACGGAAAATATTTGTACCGCCAGAACAAGATCGAGCAAAAGCACAAAAAGATGCAGAAACAGGGTGAAATGAAAGGCATCCGCTTAAGCTACAGCATCGACAAACACGATCTGGAAACGAAAATCCGCCAGGCTGAAGGATTCCTTAAGCACCGCAACAGCGTCAAGGTCACTCTGATGTTCAAGGGAAGAGAAGCTTCCCACGCCGACATCGGAAGAGACAAAATGAAAATGTTCATCGACGCCCTGAAAGATATTGCCCAGGTCGAAGAAGCTCCCAGAAAACTTGGAAATTCTATGTTCATGGTTCTCGTGCCACTTAAATAATTTTTCTATGAAACTCAAATCACACAGCTCAAGCAAAAAACGTTTTAAGGTTACCGGTACCGGCAAGCTCATTGCCAACAAGGCCGGAAAGAAACATTTGCTTTTCAATAAATCCAAGCGCCAGAAGAAACTGCACAAGAGCGGCATGGGTCTTTTCGCAAAAGATGAAGCCAACATCAAGAAGCTTCTTCCTTACGCTTAATCATTATTCACTTTTTTAATCCGACATGACTCGCATTAAACGTGGTGTAGCTTCACGCCGAAGACATAAGAAGCTCCTCAAATCTACAAAGGGTTATATCAATCTCCGCAGCCGCATTGTGAAGTGGGCTAAAAATGCTTCCAACAAAGCCGGTCAGAACAGCTATGTGGGACGCAAGGCACGCAAGCGCGATATGCGCAGCCTCTGGATCACCCGCATCAACGCAGCCTGCCGTCCCGAAGACATCAACTACAGCCGTCTGATGTACGGGCTTTTGAAATCGAAGGTGAAGGTTGACCGCAAGATTCTGGCTGAACTTGCAGTTTCAAATCCTGAAGTGTTCAAGAAGTTTGTGGATGTCGCGAGAAAGGAAGCCGGCCCTATGCCAAAAAAGAAGGTGGCTGCCTAAATTATTATCCAACATATTAAAAGAGCCTGCTTATTTATCAGTAGATTCCAAACCCGGTAAATTGTTCGTCAGGTTTTAGTTCTTCGTAGGTGACTTCAACATTCTCGGCCTGCGCTGCATCGGGACCTTTCCAGCACCATCCAATCATTTGCTGCAAAGCGTACTCTTCCCCAACTGCAACAACCGTGACTGAACCGTCACGGTTGTTTTGAGCGTATCCTTTGAGGCCTAGTTTGAGAGCTTGGATCTGAGCTTCGCCACGGTAAAACATACCCTGGACCCGTCCACTAACCTTTAACCTTGCCAGCTTGATCATCGGCGTAAGTGGTGATGATGACTTTTTTAAGACTGATCAATTGGCTCGGCTGTTCTGTCCCCGGAGTCTGGAGGTTCTGGATTTTTTCAGCGACGTCCATACCTGAATATACCTGGCCGATCGGGGAGTAGCCTCCATCAAGCGAAGGTACGCCGTCCTTGTTGGTCACGATGAAAAACTGACTGCCGATGGAAACCGGATCACTGGTTTTAGCCATGGAAACCGTTCCGTATAAATGATGATAGGCCGGGTTGATTTCGTTCGCCAGGAAAGTGCCGGGGCCTTTATAGCTGTAACCGCCGGTGCCGTCACGGTTCTCGAAATCTCCGCCCTGGATCATGAAATCTTTGACCACGCGGTGGAAAGGAGTGCCGTTATATTTATTCTGCTGTGCCAGCTGGATAAAATTCGTTGTAAGGGTCGGAACGTCCTGCGTAAAGAGGCGGAATTTGATAGTTCCAAAATCTGTTTCCATGATTGCCACTGTGTCCGCAGGTTGAGGCGGAAGGAGCTGAGGATCTTGGCCGGGATTATTGGCTGGAGGAGGGGTTGCCATTGTTGTTGCTTGGCTTAAAGAATTGGTGTCGCTTGATTGCATGGTCTGGTTTGACTGGATTGATATTGATGCCGTCGTCTGGCTCGACTGAGCTGACTGGTCCGGCGTGGTTGCCGGTGTGCAGGCGGTCAGCATTGCCATTGCTGGAAGAAGAAGTAAGGCAAAGGCTTTTTTCATAGGTTTTAAGCGTTAAAGGATGATTTGAAGCTGATTGATTTTGCCAGAGTATTTTGCTATGTTTGAAGCCTGTTTTCAAGGCTTATGAAGACTTTTTTTCGGAAACTCGTGTTGCGCTTTTTAAGGTTCCTTGCAAAGGTCCGTTTAAAACGTTTGAGGCCTTTCGTGATCGGCGTAACCGGGTCGGTGGGTAAAACCAGCACCAAGGACGCGATTTACACTCTTTTGCGCACCCGTTACAACGTGGTCCGCAATGAAAAAAGTTTTAACAGCGAATTCGGTTTGCCCCTGGCGATTCTGGAGCAGCCTTCGGGATTTTCTTCGGCGCTGGACTGGGCATCCATTCTTTTCAAAGGATTCTGGAAAGCTTTTGTGGGAGGCAAACACCTGCAAATGATGGTGCTGGAAATGGGGGTGGATAAGCCCGGAGACATGGTTGACCTTTTGAAGCTCGTGAAACCGCAGATTGTTGTGATGACGAATATCAAGCCTGTGCATCTTGGCGAAGGACAGTTTAAAGATTTGGACGATATTTTTCTGGAAAAGAAAAAACTCGTTGAAGCTTTGCCCGAAAAAGGCATCGCTGTTTTAAATGCTGACGACCCTTACATTATGCAGTTAAGGGATACTCTTCTCTGTAAAAAACTGTTGTACGGCGGCTCTGAAATTGCCGACGTGCGCATACTGGAAGCCGAGAGCACATTGCAGGGGATCAGCTGTACGATTCAATACAAGGATGAGGTGGCTCAGGGAAATTTTGCTTTGATCGGGGGGTTTCAGGCGTATGTGCTGCTGCCGGCGATTACCGTCGGATTGACGCAGGGATTTACGCTGCAGGAGTGCATGGGCGGTTTAAAAGATTTTACGCCGCCGCCGGGAAGAATGACGATGATTCCGGGGATTCAGAACAGCACGATTCTGGACAGTACCTATAATGCTTCGCCGGAAGCCATGAAAGAAGCGTTGAATCTTTTGCGAGAAGTTGCGCCCGCAAGAAAAATCGCGGTGCTGGGAAACATGAATGAGCTCGGCGAAAAGACCGAAGAGTTTCACCGCGAGCTCGGGCGCTATGCGGGCAAGCGCGCGGATGTGCTGGTGACCGTGGGGGATTTGGCTCATTTTATCAGTGAGGAAGCTCAGAAAGAGGGCTTTTCGGTTCAGGATATTTATCATTATGAGGGAGCTGACGATGCGGCTAAATTTTTGGCTGGATTTGTGCAGTCCGGTGATACTATTCTGGTGAAGGGTTCGCAAAACCGGGTGCGCCTGGAAAGGCTGGTGATGGCCTTGATGGCCGACCCGTCAAAGGCTGAAGAACTTTTGGCCCGGCAGGAAAAACACTGGAAAGCTATTCAATAAATTATTTCGTCCAAGCGATGGGTCAGCAAAACTACAACTGGAAAATTTTAGGACACGAAAAACAACTCCGCGCTTTGGAACAGGATTTAGCGGGTGGAAATCTTCCGCATGCTTATCTTTTTGCGGGACCGTCGCAGATCGGCAAGTACACGCTGGCGCGCAGGCTTGCGCAGATTCTGCAGTGTGAAGCGGGCGCGGGGCAAGCTCCCGGATGCGGCACGTGCGGCGTGTGCATCAACATTGAAAAAAGTTATCATGCCGACACTCTGGAAATTGCCGATAACGGAGAAACGATCAAGATCGAAACCATGCGCAACACTCTGGCGAGAATGGCCACGACGTCGCCGGCGAAATACAAAATTCTGCTCATTGAAAATATTGAGCGCATGACGCAGGAGTCGGCAAACGCGTTGCTGAAAACTTTGGAGGAGCCGGGGTCGCAGGTCGTGTTTCTTTTTACGACCAATCACCTGGAGGACGTTTTGCAGACGGTGCTTTCACGCATCAGGCTGGTAAAATTCAACAGCAACGGACCTGAGGAAATTCTGCAGTTTTTGAAGGAGAAACATCCTTTGGAACCTGAAGACAAACTGAAAACCGTGACTGATTTTTCTTTCGGACTTGCCGGCCGCGCGATCTTTTTCGTTGAACATCCCGAGGATTTTGAAAAGGTTCAGGTGCTTTTCGAGCGGGTGCGAAATGTGCTGGAGCGCGGAGATATTGTGGAAAAATTTGCTCTGGTGGCGGAGGTGACCCAGGATGAAAAACTTTTCAGCGAATTTTTTGATATTTTCCTTTTGGCATTACGGTATACAATGCTCCAGGAAGCTGAACTGAACGGCGCGGAGTCCGCGACTTCGGAAAAGCTCCAGCGCACGGTCAGCGTGCTTTTGCAGGCTCAGGAAAGCGTAAGATTGCAAAAGCGCAACGTGAACGTCAGACTTCTCTTTGAACATTTAATGCTTCAGACATGATTCAATTACTGATTATTATCATAGGAATTTTGATCCTGGGATCAATCTTTATCCGACGCTACATGACGGCGGAAAAAGGTCAGGCTTCGTTTTCTTTTTTTGGACGGAAGAGGAGCGTGCTGGATTTGCTGCATATTCACAAACATCCCGAAGCCTTTGAAGTGACGGTTGAAGAGATGATTCCCGAACGTTCAACAGTTGACGCCAAGAAAGTCGCAAAAGCTGAAATGATGATTAAAAAAGCCGATGCCGCGATGGCAAAAGGCGATTTAAAACAAGGCGAACAGTTCCTCATTCAGGGGCTGTCACTGGATCCAAGCAACGTCGACGCCTACCACAAACTGGGGCTTTTGTATCTGCATCAGGGCCAGTTCAGCAAAGCGGAAAATATGTATCACAAACTGATTTTGAGCGCGCAGCACGATCCGGTGTATTTCAGCAATCTGGCCGTGGCCATGTATCAGCAGAAAAAACTTGAAGGAGCGAAAACCCACTACAAAAAAGCGATCGAACTTGATGCTTCGCGCGCGGGAAGATTTTTCAGTCTGGCGCAAGTTCTCAAAGAGATGGGCGAAGTTCAGGATGCTCTCGCGCATTTCCGCAAGGCTGTTGAAATGGACCCGCAAAATCTGGACTACCTGCTCACGCTGGCAGAGATGACCATGGATTTGAATATGATGGATGACGCGCGTTCGTTACTCGGACAAATTCTGGCGGCATATCCGGACAATGAAATGGCCAAAGAGATGATGCAACGGGCAACAAAAGAAAATCCTTCAGGAGGAAGCGCAGTTTAAGTCTTTGGAACCGAAGCTGTATCGGCTGTTCCGCTTGGGGTTCCTGCGCCCACTAAAAT
The DNA here is from genome assembly GCA_003153355.1 of Candidatus Peregrinibacteria bacterium. Lineage (GTDB taxonomy): Bacteria > Patescibacteriota > Gracilibacteria > UBA1369 > UBA1369 > PALSA-1335. The sequence continues at coordinate 126,525 of PLYH01000002.1, read as the reverse complement.
TTCGGCGCCGGTATTGTCGTAGCGGGTGAAAAGTTTTTCTTTGGTTTCTTTGCCGTCTTGCAGGATGTGCCGGTACCAGGTGACATCGAAGCCGGTGTGGGGGATTTCAACCTGCTTTTTAACGCCGGGAGCCAATGTATTGGTGGTCACGGTCTGCGGAGCTGCCGCTGCGCGGTAGTTACCCTGATATGGCCCCTCTAACCAAACTTTACGGCCATCGTCCGTGCCGTAGAATTTAAAATACGCCTGGCCGTTTTCGGTATACGATTGAATAAGGATTGCGGCGGGAGAGTCGTTTTTAAATTTTACATCGTGAACTCCGGGATAAATGGTGGCATCCAGTCCGTAGCCCAAAGGTTTTGCATAATAGGAAACAGCATAGGAATGGTTCGCTCTTTCGAGGATTGGGAACCCTGCAAGAAGCGCCGCCTGATAGATGGTCGAAGATACCTGACAAAGTCCGCCTCCGAAATCCGGAACGGTGCCCTGGTTTCCCTTAATGACAAGTTCTTCGACATAGCCGTGCTGACCATCAACGGGGCCAAGGTGGTCGTCGAAAGAAAAAACTTCGCCCGGCTTTATCAGTAAACCGTTATACCTGCTCATGCCCACATTAATGTTTACGATTCTTCCCGGATGAGATCCCGCAAAAACAGTGCGGCCGGTTGAAACGAGGTTCTTAATCCCTAAATTTTGGAGATCAGGAGAAACCGTGACGTTGGCTTTTGTTTCTTCGGCCGGAACCTGCAGGCGGGGAATGTTGTTGCCGATGGCAAAATCCAGGCTGGCCAGGAGTCCGTCGGGAGAAACCTTTATGCCGTTTTCTCCTTTGCCGTCGATGACGATTTTTTTGTTGGCGTCGGTGTAAATCTTGACGTCGGAGGTCGGCCGGTCGATTTGGGCGATGATCTGGGTCTGGAGAAAATCTTTTATTTTTTGCGCGTCGAGGGTCATCACCGGCGTGCTGTTGAGCGTAACATTATCGTTCGACTGGAAAGACTGATCGCCGTTTAAAACTACCGGCAAAATGAGATGAATATTTTTAATCGTTACGGTCGGGTTCTGCACAAATGCCACGGCGTCGAGATGTTTGGACGGATCGAATTTCCATTTCTGATCATTGTACATCAGGGTAATGGGTGTTTTGAGCGTATTCACCGCAACGTCCTTTTGGGACTGCAAATCCTGAGCCGTGATTGAGGGTTTTTCGGCAATGAGATTCAATTTTATTTCCACGGGCTGAAGATTTTTCATGCTAAGTTTGAGCTGGCTGACGAGCTCATCTTTATCGATGACTTCGCCGTCCGATTCAGCGATGACGGTCGGATTTTTCTGATCGTCCAGACCTATGCGTGCGTCCTGCGCGCGGAATTTCTGGAGACCGAGTTTTTGCTCCACGGCATCTTGGGCCTGATCGGAATCCAGTGTCATAAAAGGCGCTGCCTGATGCTGGCTGATTGCCGCAAACGCCAGCGTGAGCAGCGAGTTTTTGCGGAGATCGTACGTCGGGATTGAAAGCAGAGTCTGCTGCAGAGAAAATTGGACACCGAGATCTGCCGGAGTTATCTGCGTCTGTGTTCCGTTCACGGTGACGGTCAAAGGAGTTTTTAAATACTTATCAACGGTTTGCTGAAGAATATCGAAAGCTTCTCCGTTGTAGAGAAACCCGACCTGCTGGCCTGCCATGGAGGTCCCCGGCATGATGCGTCCGTGCAAAAGCATGTCCGTTCCCACGAGAGCGCCTGAAAGAACGATGATACCCGGAACGACAAAAACTGCGATTTTACCAAACCCGATCAGGTCATTTTTTACCTGCTGAGCGCCCGGCGGAAGAAGTCTGGCTGCCGTTTTCCCGGACATGATTTTTTTCCCGCGATTCTGAAGTTTCGCGAAAAAACTTTGCTTTTCTTCAAGCATCGGGGGCTTAGCAGCCTTTTTAGGCTTTTGTTGCGGATCTTTCTGGGGGGGCTTTTTTTGCTTACTCATAAAACCCGTGAATGACATGCGGGATTTAGATTATAAACAAAAATCTTCCCGTCTTCCACAAGGAATTCAAGGAAAATGGCTAAGGGGTTTGATGGAACCGGGGAATTGTTGTGGAGTAGCGGATTTCGCCTTGTTACTCAACTTCGTTGGGAATTTTTCTCATGTCGCTGTCTTCCTTCATGAGGCCTTTTTTGACCTTTTTGCTGCGGCCGAAAAGACCGTCTTTGAGGCGGGAGAAAAATTTCTTTTTTTGCTTCGGACTTTCCTGTGCGGCTTCTTCATGCTTTTTTTCTTTGGCGTCGGAGAATTTATCCAGCGAGTCCTGGCCTTTTTTAATGAGCTCTTTGCCTTTCTGGGCGATCAATTCACGGGTCTCTTTTCCTTTTTGAGGAGCGATGCTCATGCCGATCACTGAACCCACCGCGCCGCCGACGATCGCTCCCATGATGAGCTTGTCGAGTTTGGAGTGCTTCTTTTTGTCAGGGAGATCCTTTTTTTTCTTCTTTCCAAAGCCAAACATAAGCGTTTGTTAGTTATATTGAGTGTACATCTTGGCACCTCTTAACAATTTTATCGCACTTAGGGCCGCATTACAACCGTTGCCCACGCTGGTGGCCATCTGTGCGGGGGAGCCTGTGCAATCGCCCGCGGCAAAAATGCCCGGGATATTGGTTTTGCCGTCGTGGTTCACCCTGATGTAGTTGTTCTCCATTTCCAGGCCGAGTTTTTTTGCGAACGCCGTGGCGCCCGCGACACCGACTGCCATGAACACGCCGTGAGTCTGGATTTCGCCGCCGTCGGAGAGGATGAGTTTTTCGGCTTTTCCGTTGCCGCTTATTTCCTTGATGCGCGGAGTTTTTTGGAGGGTAATGTTGTTCGCTTCCAGATCTTTTTTGATTTCATCCGAAAAGCTGAACTCTTTGCCGTGGCTTAAGATCGTTATATTTTTGGTGTAGTTGAGGAGTTGCAGAGCTTCTTCTCCGGCGTAATTGCCGTTCCCGATGACGACTACGTTTTTGTCGCGGAAGAAAAATCCGTCGCAGACCACGCAGTAGGAAACGCCTTTGCCGGTGAGCTCTTTTTCGTTTTTGATGCCGCTGAGTGCGTAGCTCTGCCCGGTGGCGATGATGACGGTTTTGGCGGTGTAGTGTTTTTTTGAGTCGTCTTTTAAACTGAATGTTCCGTCATCGTTGACGCCCAGGTGGACGATTTCGTTCGGTACGATTTCCGAGCCGAAATTTTTGGCGTGCTCTACGCCTTTTTCCGCTAAAAAAGGGCCTGTGACCGGTTCAGGGAATCCAAGATAGTTGGCGATGATGTGTGATTTATACAGGTTACTTTTTTTGTAATCGCCGAAGACGATCGTTTTCAGCTGGGCTCTGGCCGTGTAAATCGCGGCGCTCAAACCGCCCGGGCCACAGCCAATAATCGCAACATCCTTCATTGTACGCTCAGGAACCGGCACAGCCGGCTCCCTTCGCCCTCGCACTGTGTGCTCGGTGTTCGTTTCCATAATTATTTCGTAAATTCTTTTTTGGCGTAATCGATATTTTTGGTTCTGCGGATCACGTTGACTTTGATTTTGCCGGGATAAGCGACGTTGGCCTGGATATCACTTGCGATGCTTTTGGCGAGCGGTAAAAGCTGGCCGTCCTTCATCTGCTGAGGTTCGACCATGACACGGACTTCGCGGCCCGCGGAAATGGCGAACGTTTTACTGACGCCTTCGTAGGAACTGGAAATTTTTTCGATGGCCTGGATGCGTTCGATATATTTTTCGATGGATTCCTGGCGGGCTCCCGGTCGTCCTGCGGAAATGGCGTCGCCGGCTTTGACGAGCAATGCTTCAGCCGTCCGCTGAGGAATGGCGTCATGATGAGCCCAGGCCGCGTGGATTTCGTCTTCGCTGAAGCTGTATTTTTCCATAATCTCTTTGGTAAGAACATCGTGAGAACCGCCGACTTCCTGATCAATGGCTTTGCCCAGATCGTGGAAGAATCCGCCGATTTTGCAGGTGAGCATATTCAGATTCAGTTCGCCGCCGAGCATCAGCGTGAAGTATCCGACTTCAAAAGAGTGCTTCAAAATATTCTGGCCGTAACTGGTGCGGAACTTGAGGCGTCCGATGATTCTCATGAAATCGTCCGGGTAGTTGCGGGAATCCAGGCCAAGCATTTTGACCGTTTCTTTGCCGATTCTGATGAGCGTTTTTTCGGTTTCCTGTTCTGATTCCTGATGCTTCTTGCGGACGACGTCGGTGGTCACGGCTTTTTCTTTGAGCAGTTTCAAAATGGTTTCACGCGCGATGTGCCTGCGAACCAGATCGAAACAGGACACGATGATCATGTTTGGAGCGTCGTTGAAAATAATATCCGTGCCGGTGAGTTCTTCGATGAGCAAGATGTTGGAGGCGTTGCGGCCCAGAACTTTTCCCTTGGCTTCATCGCGGGCAACTTCAATGGCCGTGCTTTTTTTATCTACGGACGTTGGGGCAGAATAACGCTGGATGACCGACGTAATCAGGTCTTTGGCGATGCGCACTTTTTCTTCCTTAAGGTACTCTTCGTACTTGCGGAGTTTGTCTTCACGCTCCAGTTCAAGATCGCGCTGGAGTTCGTTGATGACTTCGCTTTTTACGTCATCGAGTTTGTTGCCGGTTTTTGTGAGAAGTTTCTGGAGGAGATCTTTTTCGAGCTGCTTCATGTTGGCGTTGAGGGCTTCCACGAGCTGGGCTTCTCCATCCAGGGCTTTCTGGACTTCCTGCGCCTTCACTGATTTATTCTGGAGCTGTTCCTCTTTTGAGACGATGAGTTTTTCGATTTTTTCGCACTGGATTTTGTTCTTTTCTTCGAACTCCACCATGTAATTTTTTATTTCTTCAAGGCGTGTGTGATTGCTCGTTTTAATGGTTTCGGCTTCGTGAGTGCTTTTGGCTATGGCATCTGCGGATTTTTTTTGATAGGAGGCGAGATCGATATCTTTCCTGGATTTCAAAACAAAAAATCCCAGGCCAAACCCGACAATGATGGCGCCAAGCGCAACGATGATTTGCATAAGTTCGTTCATAGCTTTGACATTATATAGGAGGGCTTAATCTAGCACAAATGGCTATAAGCGCAAAGTCCATGCTTACGGGCGGGCCTTTGCATTGCCGCGGGGCGTACGCAGGCTTTCAACGATCGGGGGAATGATTTTCAGGAGTTTTTCGATCTCTTTGTCCGTATTTTCGCGGCCCAGGGTCATGCGGATGGTGCTTTGGGCTATGTCCGATTTTGTTTTGATTCCAAGGGCCATGAGAACATGTGAGGGTTCAAGTGCGCCCGATGTGCAGGCCGAGCCCGCTGAGGCGCACACGCCCGCCATATCCAGGCGCAACAGTAACGATTCAGCATCAACGCCCTCAAAACTTATACTTATATTATTGGGCAAACGATTCACGGGATCGCCATTGAGCCTGGTTTTTGGGATTTTGGTTTGAAGACCTGCAATAAGTTTATCGCGGAGTTGCGTGAGGCGCGCGGCTTCGTGGACACGCATGGTTTCCGCAATTTCCAAAGCCTCGGCGAAGCCGACAATCCCCGCGACGTTTTCCGTGCCCGCGCGCTGGCGGTGTTCCTGGCCTCCTCCGTAAAGCAGCGGAACGATTTTTACTTTGTCTCGGATGTATAAAACCGCCGAGCCTTTTGTTCCGTAGATTTTGCCGCCGTTGATGGTCATCAAATCGACATGCAGGTCTTTTACGTTTATCGAAAGTGCGCCCGCGGCTTGGCAGGCGTCTGTATGGAAAAGGGTTCCCGCGCCTTTGCCGGCACTGTTCGCGTTTTGTTCACGGTACTCTTTTAAAAATTTTCCGATTTCGGCAATGTTTTCAACGGTTCCGATTTCATTGTTGGCATAAGCAATGCTCACCAAAGCGGTTTCAGGGGTCAGCGCTTTTTTTAATTTTTCAAGTGAAACACGGCCGTGTTCGTCGACATTCAGATACGTGACTTTCCAGCCGCGGCGTTCGAGTTCTTCGAAAGGATAGAGCACCGAGTGATGTTCGACCACCGAAGTGATGAGATGCCCGGACCGGCCTTTTTGCGCCCCTGCGGATTCGGCTGAATCCGTTTGATGTCGGCACGTCGCCGCAGCTCCGGCTGTACCAAAAATAGCCCAGTTATTTGATTCCGTTCCGCTGCCGGTAAAATAAATTTCGTTCGCTTTGCAGTTTAAAATATCCGCGACGCGTTTTCTTGCGCCATCGATAGCCTGTCGGTTTTGCAGCGCAAACTGGTAAACGGCAGACGGGTTCGCAAATTTTTCGCTGAAATAGGGGAGCATGACTTTAAGCACCCTTGGGTCTACCGGCGTAGCTGCTGCGTGGTCGAGATATATCATGATGCCTGTTGGGTGGCTGCCTGGGTCATCCCCTGGACTGAGCCCTGATCAACACCGGCTTTTTGAACGGGAATGCCTGCCGGAACATCAAAGGCGCTGTCGGGAACATCAATGTCCGTCTGGACGGATGTTGCCACGGTGCTGTTGTTCAAGCCCAGGTCAGGAATACTGATGCTCGTTTTAAGAGGAATGCCGTTCCATAAACAGACCTGTCCGAATCCGCCGGTGTCGTACATCTGACATTGCTGGCCTGCGACGGTCAGCGTTCCGAGCTGCTGTAATTGCTGGGTTGCGGCGTTGTTCGGGTCTTCTCCCACGGCGATTTTTTTAAGGAAATCCTGGCGCTGCGAAGGATCGACTTTCATCAAAATGTCGTAGAGCGGGTTGGGAGTTTCGGCTGCTTGTTTTTTATCAAGGTCCACGCTGTAGACATACTGCCCGTCATCTATATAGAGGTTGTCCTGCTTCTCGTCGCCTGTTGGTTTGTGGAAAATAATGTGGGCTTCGCGTACGGATTTGTCTCCCTTAATCGTTACCGTTGAAGTTCCTTCGGTCGTTCCGCTGATGGTGTATGAAATTTTTGCGGTATTAAACGGGTACTGATAAATGCTGTTGGTGTTTTGCGCACATCCGGAAATCACCAGAAAAGATCCGGCTACGAATGGGATAAGGAATTTTTTCATTTTGAAAGATTTATGAGCCTTGCACTTATAAGAGGCTATCATAAGCTCTTTATTTATTCAACTCCTCTTTCTTGCGCGCGATGATTTCAAAAAGATCCGGCATGGCGCGTTCTGTCGCTTCGGCGCCGGCAGCGATTGCTTCTTTATAATGGTCGAATTCAAGCAAGGCGATGGATTCAACGTCGGGGCGGATAATAAGATCCGGCTTGGTGACGTTGTACCTGTCCTGCTGGGTCTCGTCGCGGATAATATCGATTGAACGCAAAAGAATCTGAAGCATCAGGAAGAAATTTAATTTCAGACGCGCTAATTTGCCGGGGAACAACTTGAACGCTTCGGGTTTATGGTAATACTTTTCCCAGATCATTCCCGCAATGTATTGCCTGGAAGTCAAGGAACCCAGCTCTACGCCGATAATAATGTCCACGGCATCTCTGTGTAACAGGTTCACCGGCACATTGTTGACCAGCCCGCCATCCACCAGATATCTGCCGTCCAAAAAATACGGACTGAAAATAACCGGGATCGCGGAAGACGCCCTGATCGCTTCCCAGAGTTTTCCTGTTTTCAGTTCGACCTCATGGCCTGTTTCAAGATCAACCGCAAGGGCCGTAAATGGAATTTTGAGATCGTCAAAAGTTTTTTCGCCAACAATATCTTTGATTACTTTTTCGATGTCTTTACTTTTAATAAGACTTTCATGAAAAAGGTGAAAATTGCTGAATTTTAAAAATTTGTTTTTCGTAATACTGGCACCCATCTTCATGATTTCTTCCGGGGTGTACCCAAGGGCATAGCCTGCTCCAAAAAGTGATCCCGCGCTCGCTCCCGCAATTGAGCTTATTTTAATGCCGTATTTTTCAAAAACTTTCAAAACGCCGATGTGGCAGATTCCCTTTGCTCCGCCTCCGCCCAGCGCTATGCCGATTCTTGGTTGTTTGATTTGATTTTCCATAGTTTAGTTTGTTTCTTTTTCGATATATTCAAGAACTTCCTTTGGAGTTTTTGCGACCGACTCTGTGGTTTTATCGATTCTTTTTTCCGTAATCTGGAAAACATTCCCGTCGTAAACAATCGAGAACTGTTTTTGCTTCTCGGGCAAAGAAACTTCAATGCCACTCCATTGGTTGGTCTGCATGGTTGAAGTTTGTAGATTTTTTTTCGCGAGCATTGCTCTGAGGTTTTGAAGCGGAGCTTCATCTACTTTTTCGGCCCGCTGTTTTCCGACTTCGATGTGTGAAGCGCCATCATCCATTTTCATTTTTCCCTTTCTGGCGTCATAACTGGAGGCCGCCGCATAACTCAAAGACAACAGAGAACTCAATGTCGATTCCAGGCCGCTGCGCATAATCTGGTGGAGGCCGATGCGGTAATCAACATCAACAATTTCGTTCTGTTCGCGCCCTTTTTTAAACGTGGTGCGGAACTGGAACTCAACATTTGGAGGAAGCTCGCCGCCTTTATCCATGTGTTCAAGCATTTTCTGAACTTCTTCAGGTTTTACGTCTTTGTTGTCCTTACTTAATCCCCTGAACTCAAAAATGTGGCTTTCCTGATCCGACTGGATGGGAAGTTTGTTGTTTTCCTGAAGGTTTTTGACGAGCTGCATAAAGGATTGTTTTTCTTTTGTTTCGGCGGCCTTTTTAGGCGCGTTTTTATCCTCCTTCGTCAATTTGATTTGATTGTCGAGCGCGTGGAGCTGATCCGGTCTCATGATTTTCTGATCCTTTTCGCGCGCTTCGGCAAGAACCGCTTCCATGCGTTTTGCCTGCTCGCGGCTTTCCTCATCTTCTTTCCCCTGGAGTGTTTTTGCTTTTTGGATATCTTTTCCGTGTTCACCGGCATTAAATTTTTTATAACCCAAATCCGTGGGTTGATATTTTGGCGCACTTTTTTGATCCGGAACATCGGGCTGTTCAATTGTTTCGTTTTGATCTTTGTTCATAAGTTTTATTTTTGAACATTTTTTATTTAATTTTTCTTATCATTATACCAAAAAAATGCCCTTTTTCACAGACTATTAACAATCTTTGCACTTCACAAAAGGGGGCTTTATTTCCCCTATTTACCCTCATTTAAGATCAGAAAGCCTTTTTGATTTATTTTTACCTTAAAGTTTTCAACATACAACACCACAATTCTATCTATTATACAAACCTCTCTACTGCTTAATAGAAAGAAAATCCTTTATTTTATATCTTATAGAAATACAGGTTGTCAGACCTTGAAAGTTCGATATAATAAGTGAGAATTTCCTTCCCGATATTTTATTCATTTTTATGAAGTTTTTTTGCGCTCAAGCAGACCTCGAAGAGGCCCTGAATGTTGTAAATAAGGCTATCACGCCCAATACCACCCTTCCGGTTTTAAATAATATTCTCCTGAAAGCTGAAGGGAAACACCTTCTTTTTTCAGCAACAAATCTTGAAATAGCTATTCAGCATTCCATTCCGGCGGATATTCGTTCCGAGGGAGCTATTACTGTTCCTGCAAAGCTTATTACGAGTTATATTTCCTTATTAAAAGACGAAAAAATTGAAGCAACGCTTGGTGACGGAAATACACTTACTCTTTCTTCAGTATCTTCCCAGACGAAAATTAAAGGTATTAATGCTGAAGAGTTTCCGGTTATTCCAAAGGTTCCAAAAGAAAACACCATCAAGGTTTCCAGTAAGGACCTTAACAGCGCCATTACACAAACTGTTTTTGCGGCATCCACCAACACTTCCCGCCCGGTCCTTTCGGGTGTGCTTTTTGATCTGGACCGCGATGCTTTGAAAATTGTGGCTACCGACAGTTACCGTTTGGCCGAGAGAAAAATCACCCTCAAAGATAAAACTTCAATCTCTTTACAGTCAGTTATTCCATCACGAACCATTTCTGAACTCGGTAAGATTCTTTCAAAAGCCAATGATGAGTTTCTTGAGATCAATCTGACGAAAAACCAGGTTTTATTTACGATCGGGAGTATTGAATTAATGTCCCGGCTGATTGAAGGAAAGTTTCCGGATTATGAAAAAATTATTCCTAAATCCACCAAGACAAAAGTCACCGTATCCACGGAAGACTTGTCTTTGGTTGTTAAGCGTGTTAGCTTGTTCGCCCGCGAAAACAATAACAGCATCAAGGTCGCGGCGACGAACGACGGCAAACTGATTCTTTCCACTGAAGAAACAAAGATCGGCGAAGAAAAAGCTGAAGTTTCAGTAAAGGTTGAAGGCGAAAACAACAAGATCGCCCTCAACGCACAATACCTGCTTGATGTCTTAACTTTTATCCAGGCGGACAAAGTTATTCTGGAAATTGACGACAAGCTTGCGCCGGCTGTGATCCGTCCGGTGGAGAACAAGGATTACGTGTATATCATCATGCCACTAAAAATTTAGTTTTCGGCTTTTAAGAGCCAATCTGAAGAGCACAGGATTTTATGGAAATTTTAAAAAACCTGATCCGTTTTTTCCCAACTACCCAAAACAACCGCGTTTTGGATCTTTTGGATGGGCAGAAGAGCGCCACGCTTTCTGGAGCAGGGAACTACTCCTCAAAAGTGTTTGTTTTCAGTGACGTTATCCGTAAACTTCCCGAGTTTAAAACGGTTTTATGGATCGTGACCGATCATACGGAGCTTGAACATACGGTCCGTTCTTTAAAGTTATGGAGCGATATTGATGTTTACCCATTTGATCATGAGTCTTCCAATGCCGGAAATGTCCGCGAGGCCGAACGGAAGAACCGCATGAAGATGATCGAAATGGTGGCAAAACTTCACAACAAAGAGAAAAAAGTCGTCGTTGCCACCTACACCAGCCTAATGGTAAATTTTCCGGATTATCAGGAGATGGTTGCGGGGAAGTTTCATCTCAAGAAGGGCCAGGACATTAACCCCATGCAGTTTTTTGAAGAGCTTATTGAAAAAGGTTATGAGGTTTGTGGCGATCTGTTTTTGGAAAAGGGAACCTATCACCGCAGCGGTGATATTCTTTCGATTTTTCCGGTGAATTTTGATTATCCGGTCAAGGTTGAAATCGGTTTTGATAAGATTGAAAAAATTTATACCTATGATCAGGAGAGCAAGGACACACTTGAAGAGTTAAAGGATATTGAGCTCTATCCGCTGCGCACGGTGTCCGCTTATAAGGGTGTGGGCGATCATTTGGGTCCGCACTGCCTGGTGATTGAAGATGAGGTTGATGTCGTGGATGAATACTATGACGCCTGGAACAGTGTGTTTGACGAACTTTACGGCAAGATCCACTACCTGAGCTTTGTAACGTTCAATGACGATGAAGAGAAGCATCAGCATCTTCATTATCTTTCGGTGATGAAGTACCGCGGGGCTTATGATTTGAGCAACGATTTGCGCGAAAAGCAGCGTGACGGCTGGAGGACGGTCATCTTTACCAAGGATGTTCAGGAAATGAAAAATATTTTTGATGAACACAAGGTCACCTACACCACTGATCTTCATGCTCACAATGTTGCCGCGCCGAATGTTTATCTGATCGCGATTGATAAGGAGGATGTTTTCCCTCACGCGTTTCAGAACCCTGAACTTAAACTAGCGCTGCTTTCTGACCGCGAAGTCTCTACGATCAAAGAAGAGAAGAAGAAGTTTTTTAACCAGAAAGTGTATCTCGATTTTTTGACGAGTCTTAAGAATAACGATTTTGTGGTGCATTCCGATTATGGTATCGCCAAATTCTTGGGACTGGAAAAGAAGACGATCGATGACATTACCCGCGAGTATTTGAAGCTTGGCTATGCGGAAAACGATAAGCTGTTTGTGCCGATCGATCAGGCGGATAAGGTCAATAAATTTATCGGCGCGGATGAGGTTGTGCCCCATTTAACGAGATTAGGATCAGTAGAATGGAATACGATTACCCATAAAGTCAGGAAGGAAACCGAGGTCATTGCCAAGGAGCTTCTGGCTTTATATGCGCAAAGAAAGAGCGCCAAGGGTTTTGCTTTTAAAGCGGATACTCCGGCGCAGCGCCGTTTTGAAGAAACCTTTCCTTATGAAGAAACTCCGGGCCAGATGAAGGCCATCGCTGACGTGAAGCACGATATGGAAAGAGACACCCCGATGGACCGTCTGGTGTGCGGAGATGTGGGTTTTGGGAAAACAGAAGTTGCGATGCGTGCGGCCTTTAAGGCTGTGCAGAGCGGGAAACAGGTTGCGCTTATTTCCCCGATCACGATTTTGACGGATCAGCATTTTCGTTCATTCAAGAAACGCATGGATGAGTTTGATGTGAGAATCGAGATGTTAAGCCGTTTTAAATCAGCGTCCGACCAGAAGAAAATTCTTAAGGAGCTTGAGCGGGGAGAGGTTGATATCGTTATCGGGACGCACCGTTTGATTCAGCCGGACGTGAAGTTCAAGAACCTTGGGCTGATTATTATTGATGAGGAGCAGCGTTTTGGGGTGAAGCAAAAAGAGGCTTTGAAACAGGTCCGTACGGAAGTCGATGTCTTAACGATGACGGCGACGCCAATTCCAAGAACCCTGAATATTGCTTTGAATAAGCTCCGCGACATCAGTACGATTACCACTCCGCCGCCGGGACGTTTGCCTGTTATTACTGAGGTCCGCAGATTTTCCAATGGCATTATTCGCGAATCGATTTTGAGGGAAGTTGAGCGGGGCGGGCAGATTTATTTCCTTCATAACCGGGTGCAGACGATTGACGGCATGGCTGAAAAATTGCGCTCTCTGGTGCCGGAAGCCCGCTTCGGTGTAGCTCACGGCAAAATGGGAAGTTCGGAACTGGAAGACCGGATTATTGCTTTTAAGGAACATCAGTTTGATGTCCTTGTGAGTTCAACGATCATTGAAAACGGAATCGATTTGGCGAATGCGAACACGCTGATCGTCAACAATGCAGACCGCTTCGGTTTGGCTCAGCTCTACCAATTGCGCGGGCGCGTTGGACGCAGCAAGACCCAGGCGTACGCGTACTTTTTGTATCACGGACAGCGTTTGAAGCTGAGCGCCAAGAAACGTTTAAGAGCCATTGTTGAAGCCACGGAATTGGGCAGCGGTTTCCAGATTGCGATGAAAGATCTTGAGATCCGCGGAGCCGGCGACATTCTCGGAGCAAAACAGCACGGCGTTATTAACGTTGTAGGTGTCAGCCATTTTATCCGTATGCTCAACAAGGCTGTTGAAGATCTGAAGGCCGGGAAGCTTGAACGCCATGGCGAAGAAGGTCCGGAAGATGTGACGATTGAACTGCCGTTAACGGCCTATATTCCTGATACCTACATCGTCAGCGCCAAAGAGAAAATTAATGTGTACCAGAAACTTTCGTCTGTGGACAACACGGAATATCTTGCAGAAATCCGCGATGAACTCGTTGAAGAATACGGCAAACTGCCAAAAGAAGTCGCCAATCTTTTCCATGTGATTGAGCTGAAAATCCTGGCGAAGAAGGCTGGAATCGCCCAGGTGAAAGCCGAAAGTGTGTACTTAAGCAAAGGCAAAGAGATCGTGCTTTTGATGTCTAATAAAGTGAAGCCTGAAAACATCATGAACCTGCTCGAGCACAATCCTCAGTGGATGATCAGCGGCAATAAGCTTCGGATTAAGATTGAAGATCTGACCAGTCAGTGGGTTGATATGTTGAAAAGTTGTTTACAATGGTTAGCCGGAAGTATAAAAGTTGATGAAAAGTCGACTCCGAAGAAACCTTAATGTTGAAAACTTTGGCACAATATCCTTCACGAACCAGGCGGAATCACAGTGTGCTTGAGGCGATTAAGACTTTTGAACAGGACGGATTATTAAAAAATTGCTGGATTGCGGGAAGGATCGTCGGCGTCCTTGATGATGGATTTGTGCTTCAGGATGAAAGCGGGAGGATGGATATTATCGGTGATCAATTGAATGTGGGGAATATTGTTGAGGTTGATGTCAAGGTTGAAACGCGGTTTGTGAAAGGCCGCGAATCAGCAACGGTCTATTTGGCAAAAAAAGTTCAGGTGCTGGTGGAATGTTTGAGTGATTTTTATATCCGACGCGAAGACCCGAATTACGTAAAGATGGTCATTGATCTTCGGCTGAAAGATTTTTTGAACGAGCGCGCCAAGATCGTGAAAGGCATCAGGGATTTTTTCTGGAGCAAAGATTTTCTGGAAGTCGAGACGCCTTCATTGGTCAAATTGCCCGGCATGGAGCCATATCTGGACGTTTTCAAAACCCAGTTCACGGGGATTCCTTTTGAAGGAGAACCGGCAAAAAGCGAACAGATGTTTTTGATCACCTCCCCGGAGTATGCGATGAAAAAACTTCTGGTCGCGGGACATGAGAAGATTTTTCAGATCACGAAAAGTTTTCGCAATAAAGAACATCAGAGCACACTTCATAATCCGGAATTTACGATTCTGGAATGGTACCGGGCCTTTGCTTCTTATGAAGAGATCATGAAAGACACCGAAGAACTTGTGAGTTCGCTGGCTAAAAATTTGCGCGATGATCATCATGTTACGTTCGCGGGGCACCGCGTTGATGTGGGGGCGCCTTGGGATCGCGTGAAGGTGAAGGATTTGTTCAAACAGTACGCGCATATAGAGTATGAAGATTTTGAAGACATTGAAAAATTCCGGAAGGCTCTTAAGCAGCAGGGCTATAAAGTCACCGCAAAAACTCCGTACGAAGATCTTTTCTTTATGGTTTTTTTGAATGTGATCGAACCAAATCTTGGCCTCAAAAAGCCAATCATCGTGTACGAATATCCTACGCAAATGGCGGCTCTCTCAAAAAAATGTGACCACGATCCGCGCTATGCCGAACGGTTCGAGGTGTACGTCGCTGGCATGGAACTCTGTAACGCATTCACAGAACTCAACGATCCAAAAGAACAGCAGGCGCGCCTGGAAGCGGAACGGAAAGAACGCCAGAAATTGGGAAAGGATGATTATCCCGTTGACCAAAGCTTTATCCGTGCATTAGAATTCGGCATGCCGCCTTCGGGAGGCATTGCTCTTGGGGTGGACCGGTTGGTCATGCTCCTGACAGGTGTCACGGACATCCGTGACATTCTGTACTTCCCACATCGCGACTTATAAATTTATTTTCTTACCATGCTGACATCAGATTTCAAAAAAGGGATACCGATTAAATACAACGGCGATACGTACGTTGTCGTCGATTATCAGTTCGTGAATCCGGGGAAGGGAACTGCTTTTACCCGCACGAAGATCAGAAATCCAAAGACTCAGAAAGTTATTGAAGTGACCTTTAAGAGCGGTGAAAACATCGACAGCGCGGAAGTTGAATACCGCAAATGCCAGTATCTTTACAATGACGGCAAAGATTTTTACTTCATGGACAACACGACGTTCGAACAGATTTCCATTCCGTCCAGCAACATCGGCGATATGAAAGATTACATGATGGACGGCACGGAAGTGACCTGCGTGTACATTGACGGAATTCCGTTTTCAATCCAGCTTCCTCCAAAAATGGAGTTTGAGGTCATTGATTCTCCTCCGGGCGAAAAAGGCGACACTGCGACCGGCGGCACCAAACACGTTACTATCAAGACCGGCGCGAAAGTTTCCGCTCCGCTTTTTATTAAGGAAGGCGATGTCATCCGCGTGAATACAGAAACAGGCGATTACGTTGAACGCGTGGCGAAATAGGTTTTTAACTTTGATTGTTAAGGCAGGATTGACTATAAGTCAGTCCTGTTTTATAATAGTAGTCCAAATGGTAACACATGGGGATGTAAGGCTTTCGACAAAAATTGTTCTTTCACAAACTGCAATCCGGGGATTGCGCTGGTCTCCCCGTAGATCCGTCCAGCGCACCAGAGTGCAAACTCTACAAAACTCGCTGCAGCTCGTCTGCGCGAAGCTATGTCTGTCGGCATGGGCAACCTTGTCCCAGTATTAGCTTAAATTCGTTCTCCTTTTTTAAGGACAACGTCATTCATCCTTTGATGTCTATTAGGGGGAATGAATGTCATTAGTAGGCTAAGCCTTGCTTCACCTTGCTGCAGGGACGAAAATCTTAAAGGTTAAGTGCGATGAGCTTTTCGTCTGATTTTTATTCACCGCGCCGAAAACTCCAAACCGGACTATGATTGTAGGCGTTTGTTGCAGACATTTTTGGACCCGGGTTCAATTCCCGGCATCTCCACCAAATTATTTCAATTCAACGGTTCTTGTGATGCCGATTTTTTCGATGAAGTAGGTATCGTGGGAGATGATGCACATGGCGACGTCTTGTTCGAGCAGGAATCTTTCCAGGTCTTCGCGCAGGAAAATGTCGAGGTGGTTTGTTGGCTCATCTAAGAGCAGGAGGCTGGGTTTGTTGGTGAGTAGGATGGCGATTTCCAGGCGGCGCTGTTGGCCGAAGCTGAGGTTTTTGATGGTGGTTTCCATGAACTCTTCGGGGAAGAGGTATTTCGCTAAAATGTTGCGGCGCATGGTGTATTCGATGGCGGTTTGTTTGCCGAATTCGTCGAGCACGGTGTTTGCGGAATCCAGGTTTGAGAATTGGCGCAGGTAGCCGACTTTGATGTTTTCGCGCATGATGCGTTTGCCTTCAAAATCTTTGTCGTCGCCGGCGATGATGTTGAGGAGTGTGGTTTTGCCTGAGCCGTTCGGGCCTTTGAGGAGGATGCGGTCGCGGGCGTCGATTTTGAGTTCAACGTCTTTGAGGATTTCCCGTTCACCGTCATCTGAAGGGAAACTTTTTTTGTCGATTTTCAAAGAGAGGACCGTGCCTTTTTCCGTTGCTGCGATGTCGTGCATTTTTACGCGCGGGTCGGGGATGGGTTCGGGCGGGGCTTTTTTCTCCATGCGTTCCAGGGCTTTCTTTTTTTGAGCCACCGTAGCGGTGAATTTGTATTTGGGGTGGTTGGCGTTTTCGGCCAGCCACGCTTCGAGTTCGGTGACTTCACGCTGGCTGAATTCGTGAGCGGCCATCATTTTTTCGTAACGCTGGTAGCGTTCGATCAAAAATTCGTCGTACTTGCAGCCGTAGACTTCGATGTGATGGTTGGTGATTTCCCAGATCTGGTCAGCGACTTCGTTGATGAAATGGCGGTCGTGGGAAACGAACGCCACTGAACCTTTGAATCCGTTCACGAAGCCGATGAGCCATTCGATGCTTTCTTTGTCGAGGTGGTTGGTGGGCTCATCCAGGAGCAAAATCGTCGGTTCGGTCATGAGAACTTCTGCCAATCCGATTCTTACCCGTTGTCCTCCGCTGATGTTTTTGAGTTCAACGTTCGCGATTTCCGGGGCGAGGCCAACCTCATCCAAAACCATAGTGATTTTGTAGGTCATCCAGTCTTCTTCCAGTTTGGTGGTGAGGTATTGTTCCACGGTCTGGTTTTCGTCCGGGAATTCCGTGTCCTGCTGCAAATAGGCGATGACTTCGCGCGAGACGCTGACCGTGCCGGTGTTCGGTTCAAGTTTGCCTAAAAGGAGCTTGAGCAGAGTGGTCTTGCCGCAGCCGTTTTTGCCCACGATGGCAACGCGTTTTTGGGCCGCGCTGTCCAAAGAGATATCAACATTTTCGAACAGTTTGCCGTCGGAATTTTCGTAGGAGAGGTTTTTGGCGATTAACATTGGGAGGCGTAAAAATCGGAGTGGATGGTATCACAGATTTGCAACGGGCAAAAATGTGTGTTATTAGTTTTCCCTATTTTTAGCAACAAAACCCCGTGCAAATCGAAAAATCACTCGTCACTACGGAAATAGCGAGCGCAGAAGCATTATTGGAAGGTTCGATGCCGTGCACTCCTGAACAGATCCAGCAGGGTGATATAGTTGTGGCGCTGCTTTGCTTAGGGACAAGGCTGGCGATCCGTTATATTTTTGAGCACCAGGCCCCGCCCGAGGGTGAGGAATTGGCACGGTTGGCCAGCAATTTGCAGATTTTTCCTGCAATGTCTCAAAATGCCGATCAGGATCAAAGGCGTGCTCTTTGCGAGGAAGCGTGTGATGATTTGGAAGCTCGATTTCGGGGTAAAATGGGCATGAGCGCGCTCAATGTTTTGCGTACGATGATTGCAACCGTCGTTCTTGATGTGGAAGATCCGTGCAGACCGCCTGATCTTTCCGAATATCCTCCGCATGTGGTGACGGGCGAACTGGCCTCTTTTTTGATCATGGATCTGCGGCATTTTGACAAGCTCGGGCGCATGATACAATAATGGCATGAATTTTCCGATTGAGTTGCCGCCGCATTTTTTGCAAAAGGCTGAGGAGCTGAAAATTTTCCCGTGGGACATCACGGAGCAGTTTGTCCGCGGGAGCGGCAAGGGCGGGCAGAAGGTCAATAAAACTTCCAGCACCGTTTTGCTGAGGCATTTGCCGACGGGCATCGAAGTCCGCTGCCAGAAGCACCGCGAGCAAAGCAATAACCGCATTTCCGCCTACAAACTTTTGATCTTGAAGATCGAAGACAAAGTGAAAGGCGCCCAGTCCGAACGCGCCAAGAAAATTTTCAAACTCAAAAAGCAAAAGCAGAAACGATCAAAGCGTGCCAAAGAAAAGATGCTTGATTACAAACACAAACGCAGCGAGATCAAAAAGGCCCGCGGGAATTTTTCGGACCGCGGCGGGGATTGATATGCGAGCCGGCTGATTATTTATTGTGCGTTTTCTGATAGAGATCCTTGAAGATGTTTTCAGGATCGGTGAGTTTTTTGGCGTGATCGTATTTTGTCTTGTTGTAGATCTGCCAGAAGGTTTCCGGTTCGTAGCTGTTGTGAGAAATGAGCGTTTTGACGCCTTTGAGTTCCAACAATTTTTCGTCCATCATTTTATAATAATCGCGGCCTTTCTTTTGGCGTAAACCATAGACTGCGCAATCGATGAACAGTTCGTCATTCACACCTTCCATGAATTTTTCGTTCATCCAGTCGTAGCGGCGGGCGATGCGGTAGGGCACGATCCACAGCGGGAAATAGTCGAAATCTTTTTCGTAAAATTCGTAGAAAGCTTTGAAGCGCGACATGGCAACGAAAATATCCACGATCACTTCCGGTTTAAGATGTTTGAAAATGAAGCGCAGCTTTTTGGCGGTTTTGATCATGTTCGTGGATGACAAAAACCACCGGCCGAACAGAAAACGCACCACAGGATTTTCCAGACCGTAGTTCCTGCTGATCCAGTGGCATTCGGCGTCGTAGCGGAAAAAATAGTCGTAGGTTTTCATGTAGTCTTCCGTTTTTTGGCGTGTGCTCTTGTAATAAATTTTCTGGCCTTCGTAATTGCTGGTGTAGGGAGCTTCATCCACGAAAGTGCCAAGGCATAAGGTAAAATGGGTGGGGGAATGGATGATGCCGTCCATGAAATCGTACTGAGGTTTGTCGTACTCGTTCTGGATCGCTTGCTGATAATCCGCGAAATTTTCGTATCTGGCGTGCGTTAATTTTACGTAAGGTTTGGCCGGATGCAGCTTGAAGGTGATTTTTGTGATGATGCCGAGTGTGCCGAAAGATCCGTGAAGCATCTGAAAAACTTCCGCATTTTTCTCAGGCGAGCACTGAAGAATTTCGCCTTTCGCGGTGACCAGTTCGTATTCCAGACAGCTGTCGTGGAATCCGCCGTATTTGTAAGACATGGATTCCACCGAGCATCCGGAAATCGCCCCGCCGATGGTGATGGTTTTGAGTTCGGGAACCGTGTAAGGAACCAGTCCGTGCTTCAGCGTTTCTTTGACGAGATCGGAAAAGGTCACGCCTGATTCCGCAGTGCAGGTTCGGTTCTGTGGATCTATTTTCAGAATGCGGTTGAGTTCGCCGACGTAAATTTTGTGGGTTTTGTCGTCTTCAAGATGCGCATTGGGGACTTTGTGCGATATGCCTTTTCTGATCAAAGAAACCCGTGCATTGTGCGGGCGGGCCTGCAGCTGTTCTGCAATGATTTTGATGGTGTCTTCGTGATTCATGGATCCGAATAACCTTTAAGTAAGCAGGTCTGCCCTGATGGTTTTGCTGAGCTCGGATTTCAGGTGGAGTTTATCGCTCGTTGCCAAAGGTTTCGCGCTGTTGATGAGATTGGCGATGTGGTCGTTCATGCTCCTCAGATGGTTGGAGCCGTGCATATTAATGAACACTGAACTTTCCTGGAAATTCCGATAGTCTTCAGTGCCGAGGGTTTTTTTCATCTGGATTTTTTCAACGATGTTCATGACGGTATCGATGTAGGAGTTATAAGCCTGGGTTTTTTGTTCGGTCAGCATTTTTTTGAAATGGAAACGGTTCTGGCGTTCCATGCGGTGGCCTTCGCGTTCAACGACGCCTTTTTTCATGCTTAAAAGTCCGAGCATCCATAAGATGCCGCCGATCATGGATCCCATCAATAAAACCGTCATTGCAATAATTTCGTTACCCATGGTTTGCTGGACCGTGGCTGCGCATTTATCCTGGTCGCAGACCAAGGTTGTGTCCTGGGTTGTTGATGGAACGGTTTCCTGGGTTACTCCGATTGGTACGAAAGGAATATCTGTTGCAGGCGGGACGGTTGAAGTCGTTCCGGTTGTTTTGACGCCGCCCGGAGGTGTACGTGTTCCTCCGGTTTGTCCGCCGCCTGTGCGGGTGCCTCCGGTTGTGCCTGTTGTGGTGCCGGTGGTTGCTCCGCTGCCTCCAGATTGAGGCATAGGTTGTCCTGACGCCGGGACTCCGAGCACGCCATTCGTCATGACCTGGGCATAGCTCAGCGGAGTTTGTAATAATAACAGGCTTCCGAAGAGAACAGTTCCAAAAATTGCTGTAAGTTTTTTCATCGGTTTAGTTTGTGTGGAAAAGATCGATGTCTTCACGGATGGCGTCCAGAAGTTCACCGCGTTTGGCGAGGTATTCGTGGTTGAGATCCGCCTTGCCGCCTTCAAAGCGTTTTTTTGCGATGTTGATAAGTTCTTCCTGAACTTCATCAAGGTCCGTGCGGATTTTTGTGGAGCAGACCAGGTTCATTTTAATTTCCATTTTTGTCCATTCAGCGTTAAAGCTTTCAATATCTTTCATGCTGGAGTTTTCCGCTTTATGCAGAAGAAATCCTTCCATCAGCCCCAATTCGGTGAGGAAGTTTTTGTAAATTTCCTGTTTAATCTGGAACTCTTTTTCTTTGCGTTCGCGGACCATGAAAGCTTCTTCGCGGCGGTCTTCGCGCTTTACGTCAAGAAAGCGCAGAAAATATGTTCCGCCGATGGTCAAAAAGCTGCCGACCAGAAGACCGAGCACGCCAATCAGCGCAGCGACGATGTTGGGATCAAGGCCGGTGCCTTTGGCAAGGTTGCCGTAGCTCATTGCGCCCGGGGGCACGTCGTTCGGAGCAGGAATAATTTCCATTCCCGCAGCTGATGCAAAATGAACTCCGGTAAGAGTAAGAACAAGAACAGTCAGTAAAACAGCGAATCTTTGCTTCGACATAAATGAGAGCTCAAAAAATTAATAAGAAGTATGAAACCGGGGAATATTCTAACGCGTTCACTGTTATATTACAACGTAACGCGGTCCGGTTTATTACATGGTTTGCTGACTTGCTGCTGCTCCGGCCTGCTGAAGTTGAGTCATGAACTGATTTTTCATGGCATCGAGCTGCTGAGCCATATTCAGTAAAGGCTGGGACATGGTCTGAAGGTTGCTCATGAGGTCCTGCAGTTTTTGATTGCCCTGGTTGGACATTTCCAGGAAGGCTGCAAATGTTTGTTGTGCTTTCTGCAGGTATTCTTTCGTCTTAGTCGCTAAATCTTGCGTTCTTTGGGGGATGTTGAGCGAGTTGATTTTCTGGAGATTGTCGTCCACGACTTTTTTGGCTTCATCTACTAATCCCTGGATCTGGCCTAAAGAATAGTTGCCGCTCTGGATTTTTTGATTGATCTGGCTGACTTCCTGGCTGGCTTGTCCCTGAATATTCATCAGCGTTTGTTCGTCACTGGTCGGTTTGCCGTTATTGATGATGACGACGCAACCCGTGAGGATAACGCCCAGAAAGATTACGGAAAGTTTTGAAATGATTTTACTCATACTTAAGCCAAAAATAACGCCAGAATTGTAGCAAAATTGCTAGGAGAAGTCTATTTTTGTAATGTTATCTGTAAAAGTGGCTTAGACAGGATGCAGGAGGTTGGTTCTTACCAAAGCGAAATAGTTGACAAATTGGTGGAAATAAAGCATAATTTCCGACCTTAGACTTTAAAAGGCGATAATTGTGCTAGAGCAAGACCAAAAGTTGGTACAGGAGGCTCAACAGAACCCCGAAAAGTTCGCGGTTTTGTACGACAAGTATTTTGACCAGATTTATCGCTATGTTTACCGACGTGTCAGCGATAAAGACACTGTTCAGGATCTGGTCAGCCAGACTTTCTATGACGCGCTTGCTCACATCAAAAGTTTTGAGTGGCGGGGTTTTCCCTTCTCCTCATGGCTTTATAAGATCGCCCACAACAACGTTCTGAAATGGTACCGCGAACAAAGCAAAAGCCAAAAAGTCAGCCTGGACGATATCAATGAACTGCCTGACCTGAACGCGGATCAAAAACTCGATGCTTCAAGAAAAGAGAAACAGCTTGAGGTCCAGAAAGTGATTGATCAGCTTGAACCTGAAGAACGTGAAATCATCCGCTTAAAGTTTTTTGAAGAAATTTCAAATATCGAGATCGCGGAAGTCATGGGGCTCAGCGCAAATCATATTGGCGTAAAAGTCTACCGGACCCTCAAAAAAGTTAAACAACTCCTTAAATCCTAACCCGTACAATCGTCATGGCACGCCCAACAGGAAGATATTTTGCTTCCGTCATCACTAAAATCCGAGATGCCAAGAAAAAAGAACAGATCGTCGTAGACGGCAATTTCAAGCTGCAGCTCCGCCAGCAGCTGATGATGAAGATTTCGGCTGCCGTAAAACCTCCAAAGGCTCACTGGTCTGAACGTCTTTTGCCTTTGAAGAGTTATCTGGCCGTTGTCCCTGCTTTCGCTTTGGTGATCGTTGCGGTGGTCGGGATTTCCCGCCTGCCGATTCAGTTTAACAGCAATGTGGTTGTTCCATTTTCCGCTCCTTCACAACAGAACGGAGGCACCATTCTTCCTCTTGCCGAGAGCACGAGTTCCCTTTTGAATACACAAACTTCCGGATATACCGGAAGCGGTTTAAAAACTTTTCCGGGACGTCTGGTTTTACCCTCGAGCTATATGCAGGGAGGGCAGACGGCCTCAACGGCAGCTCCGTTTTTTCAGCCTCAATCTTTAGAAACCAATGTTGAAACCCCGTCTGTTAATCCACAGGCAGGAACCTCAGTATCTTCGGGTGCGCAGGTTCAGGCTCCAAATAACGAACAGACAAATTTTCAGAATGCGCCGACTTTTTCCAATGTCACGGTTGGACAAAATGTGCCTTTCCAGAATGCTTCTTCAGGTGCCGGCCAGCAATTTCCGGGCCAGCAAAATGTTGCCCAGGAAAACCTGAATACTTTTATAAGCCCGCCGGCCTCACCGGATAATTCCGCGCCCGTATTGCCAAGTGTATCAGGCAGCGTGCCGAGCGTACAAAATTCACCTGATAATACCGGAAGCGTTTCGCCGTCTTCTACGGACTCCTCGGTGTCCGGATCAATGCAGTCGGTTTCCACTGATCAGATGAACCAAGCTCCTTCAGCGGTTTCTGCATCTGAACCTCAAATTCAGGCCGGAACTGATACGAATGTTCCAACTCAGGAAAATGTGACAACCGTTATTGATTCGAATGTACAAACACCATTGGTCACAGCCCCTGTGCCTGTTGTCGCTCCTGAAACGAATGCAGCCGTGACGGCTCCGGCAGTTACAGTTACGCCAGTGCCTGCAGCGGTTTCTGAACCGAAAGCTAAAGTCAGCGTTCAGCCATCTGTTCCAAAGGAAACCGCAATTCCAGGTTTAAATGAGATCGCGGCTCTTCCGGCTGAACATCTTGATATGGGCGTTTACTATAAAGGTGATTTTTCCGGCGATGAAAAGACGATTCTGGAGAAAAATCTTTTGCCAAGATTGGTTACAGGCAAAGATGCCGATTACGCAACGGTTTCTCAAAAAGATGCGGCAACCACGCATATTGAATTGCATTTCCACAACGGCGCAGTCCGCTTTTACGATTATCAGATTGATGCCGACGGGGCCTTGCACATTACCCGCGTCAATCAGTAGCCAGCAGGCCGACGCTCACCCAGAAAAAGATCAGCATCTGCGCAAAGAGCAGACTGTTCACGAACACGGAATGAACTAAAAGACCGATGGTTCCCGCAAAAATTCCGAGGCCGTATCCCTGCCATTGCTTGGGGAGTTTTTTGTTCCTCCAATTTTTCCAGGAAAGCTTCAGGATATTCCAGTACATCAGAACAAACGGAATCAATCCCAATATGCCGGTGGTTGCTAGAATGGTGAGCAGACTTGAATCCGAACCGCTCGCGGAATGGACTGCTGTGTCGGCGACGAAGCCTTGATCGAATTTCACGTATTTGAGCGTGTTGTAGCCGCTTCCCAACAACGGCCGCTGCCAGATGAGCTGCCAGGTCTGGTTCCAGGAAATGATTCGAAGTTGGGCTGTGGGGTCGGGACTTTGGTCGGTGTTGAAGATCAAAGATTCGGCGCTGTTCACAAGGTCGTCCACGCGCTGCTGGGCGCGGGGAAGAAAATTCAGTCCGATGATGAAAATAATAATGCTGCCGATGAGCAGTTTTCTTGATTTAAGAATTCCGATGACGCCCAATGCAGCAGCCGCGGCCAGATAGCCTGAACGGGAATAGGTGAGAAAAAGAGCGACGGCGAGCGTTGCGATGATGAGCAGCAGCCCGGTTTTTTTGACGATGCTTTTCGTGTAGAGCGTGATTGCCGTCAGAATCGCGATGACGTAGCTCAAAAATCCGCCGATGAAGTTCGGGTCCAGCCAGGTTGAGACCAGGCGGTTTTGATGCGGATCCCAGCCGTATTCCTGGAGATTGCCCAGGTCTGGATAAATGATGAGCTGAATAAATCCCGCGATGGCGATGAGGATGGAAGAGATAATGATGGCGTTGAATATTTGCTGTCTTTCTTTGGAGGTTTGAATGGTGTCGAAGGTGATGATGCCGAGCATCGCGTATTCCAGAAAGCGCACCAAATAGAGCGAACTGACTCCGACTTCCGCAGGTTTCAAGAATGAAAGTCCAAAGAGCAATGAACAGACTGCGACGGCGCAAAATATCCAGATATATTTTACGAAGCCGAGTTTTTTTATGCGCAGCAGAGGCTTTTTTTGTCTTATTTTTTCAATTCCCCACACCGCGACGATCACGGCGATGGCCACATCGCTGATCAGCGTGCCGTTGTCTCCGCCAAAGGGTAAACGATAGAGCTCACCAATGAGGGGAAGAAACAAAACCGCCATGATTCCCCACAGCATTTTTTTTCTGATGATGAGAATCATTACGAGCGCCGTGAGCAGGACGACCATCCAGACCGCGTTGGCTGCAATTCCGTAGCCTACGCCGACAGCCACTATTGCTGCGGCTGTCCAATAAAGGTACGAAGCGTAATCGAATTTTTTTGATTGTGCGTTCACTTTCTTGTGATTTAGAATAGGCAAGCGCCTTTGCTGATGTGACAGGCGTTCGTATTCTACCTTTTGTTCTCCTCATGGCAAACTCTATGCGCATTCTGGTCGCGACTTCAAATAAAGGAAAATTCCGCGAAATGTTGGAGGTTTTGGGAGATCTGCCTTATGAATTTTTGAAACTGGACGATCTTGGCATTGCCGGCGATTGTGAAGAAAACGCTGACAGTTTTGAAGGCAACGCTTTGTTGAAGGCTCATTATTATAGGGAGAAATCGGGGCTGGTGACGCTGGCTGAGGATTCAGGAATTCTGGTGGATGCGCTGGCGGGGGAATTGGGAATTAAAACACGGCGCTGGGGAGCGGGTGAAAAAGCGAATGATCAGGAGTGGATCGAATATTTTTTGAAGAGAATGGAAAGCGTTCCTCAACAGCAGCGGGGCGCGAAATTTGTCTGCTGTTCGGCGCTCATTGATGATCAGGACGGTGAGCATCTTTTTAGGGGCGAGACGCCGGGCTTCATTACTCAAGGGCTGGAAGCGCCGATTTATGAAGGGCTTCCTTTGAGTGCGTGTTTTAAACCGACGGGATTTGATAAGGTTTATTCGGCTCTTTCGGTTCACGAGAAAAATTCGGTCAGCCACCGCGGGAAAGCCATGAAGCAAATTCATGACTGGCTGCTGGCAAAGGCTCACGAAGGTTGAAAGAAGTTATGAAGCCCGGTGGCTTTTTTCGATGACTTTGATGCAGCGCGAGAAAATGTTCCGTAGCGGCCGGGGGATTGCTTCGCGGAGATTATTTAAAATATTGATGTCGTTTTGATTGAAGCCGGTTTTGAGCAGGGCAGCTATGTAAATTACTGAAGCGGTCAGGGCGATAATGATTCTGGTGAGCAGATTGTACGGCGCGATCATGAAGAAGATAGCGGCAAGCATGATGTTCATGACAAAGACCCGCACCATGTATTTATTGAAAATGCCGAGGCGGTATTTTTTGGCGTTGATGAGCGCCAGACCGATGGAGAAAAACTGGCTGATGACGTTGGCGAGCATGGCTCCCACGGCCTGGTATTTTGCGATGAGATAAAAATCCAGGATGATATTTATGATGGCCGTGACAATGTTGAATACTGTCATTTTTTTGATTTCATGTTTGAGCATTGGGATGTTTCCTGCGGGCGTGATGATGACCGCGATGACGTGGGAAATTACCAATAAAGGAAAAAGCAGCGCGACCATTTCGAACCCTTTTCCGTACACCAGGCCGACGACGTCTCCAAGAAAAAGGCTGGCCAATAAAGAAAGGGGCAGGATGAGCATGGCCAGGTATTTTGTGCCGTGCTGCGTGATCATCATGAGTTTGTCCTGTTTTTCCGTCACAAGGACTTCTGCGGTCGTGGCGTTCATGACTCCGTTGAGCGGGCCCCAGACGCTGATGAAAAGCACCGCGAGCGAGTAGGCGAGCGTGTAAACCGCGATCTGGCCGGTGTCGCTGAACATGCCAAGGAAGAAAAGTTCGGAACGTTCCCAGACGATCTGCGTGCACAAAATGCCGATGTAGGCATAAAGACTGTACGAGAAAAGTTTTTCGCTGAATTTGGATTCCTGAGGGTATTTTTTGGCGAGTTTGCCGGATTGGATCAGAAGCACAACTGAGTAGAGCAGCGTTAAAATCAGATACATCCATAAAAAGTTGACGATGCTTTGCTTGCTGAACACAAAGACAATCACCAACAGCAAATTGAGAATGCTCGAGCAGATGTAGGTCCGTGAAAGTGTTTTGAATTCCTGGATCGATGTGAGGCTGCTCGTGAGAAAATTATTGAGACTCACGGGAATCATCGAGAGGAAAACAATCATCAATAACAGATATTTTTGGGGCTGATCGAAATTGATGAAATTTTCAAAGAACTGGACGCCAAAAATACACAGCGCGCAGATAACCGCTGAACCGATGATCTGGATCTTCAGAAGTTTGCGGAAAACGAGGTGGGTTTTCTCTTTATCTTTGAAGAAATATTTCGGGATGAATTTGGTCACGGTCTGCTGGAAGCCGAAGCCGGCCAATAGACCCAGGACACTGGAAAGCCATAAAAAGTAGCTGTATTGGCCGTAGACGTCTTTGCCGAAGTAGCGCGTGATGGCCACGGACATGCCGAAATTACAAAGCGAGGCGATCATGAAACTCATGGTTGCCCATGCGCTGTTTTTGGTGATTTTAGTTGTGTAATTTTCAGTCATGGGTTTTGAACCAACGGATTTGCGCCTGCAGCGTGGTTATGCGCACGTAAGCGTCAAGCGAAACATACACGGCTTTTTTGAAATGCGCGAAGACAAGATTCAGCAGGGCGTCCAGGCGTTTTTTGCTTAATTGGAAGCTCCATTTAAAATAGGGGATGGCCCGTTTGATTTCGCCTTTTTCAACCAGGAAACAGCCGGTGAGGCAGGCCAGTTTGCTGAAAATCTGGCGGCGGTGCAGGTCCATGAAATAGTTTTGCAGCGCGTCTTTTGCTTTTTGGACGTCCGGGATTTCATGGTGTTTGTAAATGTCTTCGAAGTTTATTTCATTGAGGCGGTTGCGGATTTTTATCTGTTTGCGGAAATTTTTCCCGCTGATGCTTCCGACGTTAAAGCGGTATTCTCCCAGAAGATGCTGGAGGTTTTCGATGCGGCCGTACCTTTTCATGCGTATCCATAAGCCGTAATCTTCGGCCGGGTATTCGCTTTGCCAGTAACCGCCGCAGGCGATGAAGGTTTCTTTGCGGTACACGACCAGGCTGTGCGTGAACGAACAGTTGTAGGTTAAAAACCAGCGGTTTAAAAAATCTTCGCCGAACGTGTCGCTGATGCCGGTTTTTGTTTTGTCTTCGCGGAAAACAACGCAGGTCGCACCCAGCAGCACCGTGTCAGGATTTTTCTGGAGATATTCATACTGCATCTGCAGACGTTTGGGATATGAAATGTCGTCAGCGTCCATGCGGCCGATCAGATCCGCTTTGGCATGAACCGCCAAAGCGTTTAAACTTTTTACGATGCCGCTGTTTTTTTGACTGAAAATTTTGATGCGATGGTCTTTTTTTGCGTATGCTTCAAGAATCTGGCTGGTGCGGTCGGTGGAGCCGTCGTCCATGATCAGAAATTCAAAATCCGCGAGGGTCTGGTCCAGGATGCTTTTCATGGCCGTGTGTAGATATTTTTCGCCGTTATACACGGGCATGATGACGCTGATTTTCGGTTTTTTTTCCATATGTTTTGCGCGAGGTTAGTTTTGCAGACAGCTCTGATAGAATTTTTCCTGTTCGTCGACGATTTTATCCCAAAGATGATCGCGGGCCCAGGCGCGCGCGTTATCACTTAATAATTTTAATTGCGCGGGATTATTTACGGCGTGCACGACGGCTTCGGCAAATTTTTTTTCATCGTAGGCGGGAACTGTCACGCCGATGTGTTTTTTGATGAGTTCATGCAGATTGGGGATGTCAAAAAAGACCGTGGGTTTGCCGTGCGCGGCACCTTCCAGCATGGTAAAGGGGAGCGTTTCAAAATTTGACGGAAGCAGCAGCAGCGCGCTGTTTTTGATCAGGTCTTCTTTTTTTTCACCGTCAATTTTTCCAATATATTCCACGTTGCTTAATCGTTCGTCTTTGATTTGCTGTTCCATTTTTTCGCGGTCGCGTCCGTCACCCGCGATGATGATTTTGTAGTCCGGAAGCCCGGTTTGAAGCATCTTGGCAATATTGATGAGACGGTCTATGCCTTTGTGGTAGTAATCAATTCTGCCCAAAAACAGCAGCTGTTTTTTATGCTCATGATGCTGAGGATATATTTTTGTGATTCCGTTGGGAATGATTTCTATGCGCGCTTTTTTGTTCATGACGCGAATCTGTTCCTTGACGCTTTCGGTGAGCACGATGAAATTTTTATAGAGTTTTGCCGCGTGTTTTTCGAAAATCCAGAACGGAATGTGATGTTTTTCTGAAGACTGTCTGCCGAATAACGACTGCACTTGTGAGATGACGGGCTTGCGCGTATATATTGGGCTTAAGCCAAAACTACCGGGCGGAATATTTTCTTCGATGATCAGATCAAACTTGTGCCGCCATAAAAGAAAGGGCACTGACAAAAAATATGAAATAAAATTCAGCGGGTAACGTTTTGTGCCGCAGCGTATATAATGAATACCTTCGCGGATTTTGTTTTTTGCTCCGGGGTAGGTAAGCGTCACCACGGTTACGTGATGGCCTTTTTTCACCAGGCGGCGGTTGATTTCGAAGGTTCGCACGGCCTGACCGCCGGCCGTGGGGCTTTCCAGGTCATCAAAATCGAAATGGAGAATCTTCATGTCAGGTCAATTTTAATGATCAGGAAATCTTTTTCTTCGGGCAGGGTTTTGTCCTGGCGCCAAAGCGTTGAAAGTCCTGCCAATAAGCCAAAAGCGTAGGTCAGATGCGTCAAAGGAAAAAGCACCAGCATCACAAAAAAAGAAGAAACTTTTTTGAATTCGGCAGCGGTTCCTGCTGAAAAAATAACATCAAGCGCACAATAAGCCGCCAGCGGAAGAAAATACCAGGGCATGTGAATCCACACTAAACTCAGCAGGTAAAACAAGAAAACTACCGGTACGAAAAACGTGAAATCAAAATGACCGGGGCGTTTAATGGAATGCAGCGTGCGCCCGCGCCCCCAGTTGAAAATCTGTTTTACGTACGCCTGCACATTTTTTCTGCGGTGGTGGTAAATGAAAAAATCCGGATTGTAGGCCAGGAGATGGCCTTTTTTGGAAAGACGGGCCAGCAGTTCGTTTTCTTCGTTTGGGCAGATGTGCGGATCGAAAAGATTTTCTTTGAGGGTTTTGGTGCGGAAGGCCAGGTTGCAGGTGATGAGATGTTTCTCAGATACTTTTTTGATGCCGCGCGTCGGGCGGTATCTGGCAGCGGTTTCCAGGCCCACGAAAGGCGACGCGTGCGCGAAGCCGAAACAGTGCTGGATGTAATCGTTTTCCGGAGGAGTGATGTTTGGGCCGCCCACGACTTGGACGTCAGGGTTGTTTTCAAAAGTTTTAAGCGCTTGTTCAATAATCCCCGGCGGAATTATGATGTCGTCGTCAAAAAAGAAGATGTAGTCGCCGGTTGCGGCTTTGATGCCCATGTTTCTTTGGATCGGCAGCCAGGTTCCTTTGATCACGAAAATTTCCAGATCCACGCCGTGCGGTTTTATTTTTTGCAGGTTTATCAGCACTTCATCAGCGGAACGGTACGGTGCCGAAGGAATGAGGATGGTAACTTTGGTTGTGTGCGCGGGTGCGCCTGCGGGCTGGTCGGTTGTTTGGGACATGACAAAAAACGCTTTAATCAATGCAGCCTTATCTTAGCGCTTTTTCTTACTTATGGCGATGGTTTTTGGGTTTCTTGTCTTTATAGTAAGCCCAGCCCAAAAGCGCCACGCTGATGATGAAGAGTATCAGTGAAACCCAGAAATAGGCCTGGAAAAAAGAGGTACCGCCCACATTCGCGTCCGGGAATTGTTTTGGAACCGGCTGGGGATTTGACGTCACTTTGACGTTTACGCGGAGGCCGATTCTTACCGCGATGAGAATGTTCGGGTTTTTCGTGTCCTGAGCCGTTTTTTCCGCAGCGATGCCGCCGCTGTATGTTCCTTCGGGCGTGCCTGCGGGAATATTGACCGTGAATCTTTCTTTGACCGTTTGTCCCGGCTGTAGCGTGATTTGTGGATTATCAAAGGCGACCCATTTTCCTAACTGCTGCATGGTCTGGTTTTTGGTCATGAGGGCAAAACTTCCCTGGGTGGTGTGCGTTCCGTCGGCACCGTAAAGGTTGAAGAGAAGAGGAATATCCGAGCTGTTTTTGAGGTAGATATAGTCCTGGGACTGATCGCCGGGTTTTATTTCAAACATAAAACTTTTCGGATCGATCGTGTTGGGATTGGCAATGACAAAGTTGAAACTGTCGGTGTTCAGGCGCTGTTGGGTCGCACCCTGCAGGGTCATCGCTGCACCGTTTTGCTGCGTGTTTGCAGACTGCATCGTTGCCGCCCCGGCTACTTGAGCCATCAGCATTCCAGAACAAAAGAAACCCACGAGTAGAAAAGAAACTTTTTTTAGCATGTTACTTTTTAAAAGGAACTTGGAGTTTGTCGCCTTTTTTGACGTTGTAAGGAGCCTTTAATTTGTTGAGCTTTGCGAGTTTTTTCCATTTTACTCCGGCTTTGTCGGCAATGGTTACGAGCGTGTCGTTCGTCTGAACTTCATAAAGTTTTGAAGATTTTTTCAGTCTACCCATGATCAGCATTTTGGAAATGACGTAAATCAAAATAATCGCGATGATGGCAATGACGACCGCCGCAATGTTCCAAGGAATGATCCAGAACGTGATGGTTTTGGTCATGTTTACCGGGTTGATGTTCTGGTTATTTGCTACATCGTATTCCCAGAAGGTCGTGGTTGCTGTTGCGGTGTAGTATCCAAAAAACGGTTCTTTGTCCCAGTCGTATGGAATCGTTACTTTTTCGTTTTGTAAAAGCGTTGTTCCGGGAATTTTTACTTCTTCGGCCGGGTCGCCGAAAAGACTGGTAAAGTCGATCTTTGCTTCAACGGCGATGGCGGCGTTGCCGTCGTTGCTGTAGCTGAAGTTAAAACGTTGTTTGTTGTTCGGAGCCACAATACGGCTAAAATCCGTCCAGTTGTATTTTACGGTTTTTTCTCCGGGAACAGCAATGAACAGTTTGACGACAAGGCGGGATGAAATGACGACGCCTGCTCCGGTGCCGCCGCTTGTTCCGCTTTTGGTCTGGTCCTGTACGGCCGTTGTTTCCGCTGCGATTCCTCCGGCATAATTTCCCGGAGTGATATTGGCCGGCATGGTGATGGTGAAAGGAATTTCTCTTTTTTCACCGGGCTTGAGCGTGACGGTGCTGTCTTTAAATGTTACCCAGCTTCCCACGGTCCGCTGAGTTGCGGTGCGGTTCACCAAGGCAAAAGAGCCCTGGTTGCTGTGCGTGGCGTCAGCGCCGTAGAGAAGCAGCGCCAAAGGTGCATTGTTGTTGTTTTCAACGATAATGGAGTCGGTTTTGGTGTCACCGGGTTTGAGTTCGTAATTGAACTGGCGGCGAGTGGTGCTGTTGGAAGGCACCATGCTGAATCCGGCTAGGGATACGGGTACAAAACTCGCAACTGCGATGAATAACGTTAATGCTGAAAGAAACTTTTTCATTTTGATTTTAGGTTTATAGGTTCAAATTAAGGCAAAACATACAAGCTAAAGGTCAGTTCTCCTTGGTAGTTTCCCGCAGCCGGGAGGCTGCTCGAATCTATATTAGCACGGAGGCCCATGCCGATTGAATAGATTCCGGCGGAAGGCGTATCGGTCGTGCGCTCCATCAGTGTAATCGAAACGTTGCCATTCGGGAATTGCGTGAGAGAAGCGCTGCAGTCATCCAGCGGCTGGGCGCCCGGTCCGCCGGTTACGTTCGGACTGTAATAGCAGCTTGAAGGACTTGAAACGTTATTGTCTCCCGCGGGTTTATTGACCGAACTGTCATCAATGGAATCGGAAGAGGTGTTGGCGTGAAGGGGGACGACCCAAAAATTGGTGTAAGCGATGACGTCGGCATTTTGATCGGTGAGATTATCCAGGTTCAGATCCAGCTGGAAATGTTTTCCGCTCCACGGATCAATAATCCGAATGGTCTGTTCCTGGATGTCGGGATCCAGCACGGTGTCAGCCGTCAACGGCTGTCCTGGAATGACAATGGTTTTTGGAAAATTTACTGAAGTAGGAACGGCAAATGAGAGATTTCCTGCTTGAATGTTTAATGAAATGCCTTGTGTCGATGCAGCAAACGCTTTGCCCAGAATTAAAAGATTCAGGCCTAAAAGCGTACTGATTACCAGAAAGAAACTGATTGTTTTTTTATTTTTGGTCATATTTTGTTAATGAACCCATAAATCACCACTACCGGCCCAGTGTTGGGTTGGCGTGTCGCAACCATTGATGCCCCCTTGATTGTATCCGTAAATGAGGCGTTCACTGAATCCATCATTGCCATCGGCCACACCTTCAACGCTTCCTTGTGAGGTGGTTCCGTTATAGCTGGATGGAGGATAGGTTGAAGACATGGCAACGCAAGTGCCTGATGCGTCACTTGCAGCATCGAACGTACATGAATTTTGCCAGTAACCTGTGAAAGTACTTGCGCCGGTACAGATAAGTCTGAAGCCCGGGTCTGTGCCGGACTTGAGTGCGTTGATGGTAGCATCATCGAATTTGCCAAGAGCCGTTGAAGTGGTGAGATTTGTGGCATTCACCGCTGCGGTATTTACATGGTTTGCATCAGCATCAGAAATACCAACAACACGTGTCCAGCCGCCGCCATCGGTGGTCATGTCGCAATATACGTTGAATGCAGGATCTGAAGTTGGTTTGACGGTATATGTACCATCACCGGTGTCACCACCGTACGAATAGCCGGAAGGCGGATTGAGGTATTGGTCGCATGAAGATGCGAATGTGCCATCGGACCAGTTTCTCCCGCCAGTGCCGTTTGATATAATTGTTGCCAGGGCGCACTGGTACATGTAGCCCGGGTAGGAGCCTCCTATACATGCGTACTGGTCCACTGACTTGTAAGTGCAGGCAGTTCCTGTAACACCGGGGTTCGAGTGGGTGGTTTGATCCCAGCAAACGGCTACGTTGTTAAGATTGCCCGCGTTGCATTTTGTATTGTCTGGAATGTCGGTGGGGGTAGTGCCGCCGGGTTCGTCCTGACCGGTGCAGTCTGCAACTCCGACGGGTTGCCAATAGTAACCGGCGCCGCCGCCTCCACCTCCTCCGGTCGTTGAATCGGCAAGGGTCCAGGTCAGCGTGGTGATGTATTGTCCGGGAGCCTGGAATTGAGGGATGTAGAGCATGGATGTTACGCCTACGGTCATATGGCCGATGCGTCCCTGTGTTGAACTTAAAGTTCCTTCAAGAACATTGACCGGAGTGCTTGTATCCAAAACGTTATTGGTAACGGACGTGAAGGTGTTGGTTTGTCCCCACAGTGTTCCGCTTGCGTTGATCTGTGCGTTTACTGTTTGGTCTCCCGTGAAGCCGGATTCATAAATGACGCCGTTGGACGCGCCTGGGAAAGGAACATTGTCGGAGTTGTTTAAATTGGTGGTGGTCACAACCCTTAAGTTGTCATTCGGCGCAGTATTGCTTACGGGAATGGTATTGCTTCCTCCATCAGAAAAATTACCGTCTGCGCTTAAGGTCACTGTAAATCCCCCCGCGCCGCGGGTGTCTTCCACCGTCAGCTTTTTGCTCACCGGTAAATTGGCGAAAGAAGAAGGGCCGGCGTCACTGAATGCCGCTGTCCGCTGGTTTGGGATGGCCATTGCGCCAAAATTAAAATTCGCAGGAATCGCAAAAAAAGACAGATTTCCTGTGCGGTCGACGTTGACGTTGGATTGATCGCTGACCTGATTTTGCCCGAATACTACGCCCGCAAACAAGAGGTTGAGCGTAAGTGCTAAAACGCCGCTGATAATGAGTTTTTTCCGGGGCATGGGTTTGTTTTTATTTCCCTTTTATTATACATCATTTTGGTCTTTTTGTCCATCTTCCGGGACGAGATTTTCATTCTTCTTTTCTGTCTTTTTTGCCCAGAAAACATAACCCATGCAGCCCAGGAAAAGAGCTATGGAAAAAGGTAAATAGAGCTGCGCTCCGAAAATGTTTGTTTCGCCGTATAACGGAATATGTTTTGGGGTGTTGGTTACTTTGATGTCTAAATTCCGAATATATCGAACGGCGATTTTTATGGAGGGCATGTTTGCGCTTGGGAAAGTATTGACGGCCGCTATTCCGCCCAGATAATCGCCGAGAGGTTGGTTTTTAGGAATATTGATCGATACATTTATTGTTTTTGTCTCTCCCGGGTTGAGGGTGATTGATGGCGTGCTGAGTTTTGTCAGTTTGGACATGGTTATGTTGTCGCCAGGATTTCTATAGGCAGCAAGTCCGTTTTTTGCGGTAAATTCGTCCGTGACATAAAAGGTCAAGTCTTTTTTTTCTGAAGAAAAATTTTTGACGTTTATTTCATCGGATGTTTGGTCACCCGGTTTGAGTTCATACATCATGGTTTCCGGATTGGTCGCATTCGGGTGCGCCGGATAAATGATGAAAGTGTCCTGAGATTTTGAATCTGCCATGGCCATGCTGCTGAAGAAAAGCACTCCCATGGCAATGACCGCTGTTTTTAAGGATATGTTTTTCATAGGTTATTTATTTTTATGGTTTTGGGGAATAAGGATTTCAGTGCCTAGTTTTAATGCGTAAGGCGGTTTTAGTTTATTGATTTGTACAATTTTTTTCCAGTTTACATTTTGTTTTTTGCTGATCGAATCGAGTGTGTCATTTGCTGCCACTTTGTAACGCACTGCGTTTTTTTTGATCGTTTTATTGTGGATAAAAAGAATGACAATAACGCCTATGATTCCCAGCAACACTAAAAGCGGCAAATAGATGAGGTAAAACCGGTTGATTTGAAAATTTATGCTTTTGGTGAGCTCCTTTGTATCCGTTTTTGAATTGGTTATGACATCGATTTTACTGATGTTTATTTTTGCTTCCGTCGTTAAATTATTGGTAATACCTGAGGCGAGGGATTGATTAAAATATGCGTTGATGGTTGATGAATCGCCCTGATATATGTTTGTTGTTTCAACAGGGATTGTTTGCAGAATTTGATCCGGTGATCCTGCATTTGAAATAATAATTGAACCGTCGATTGCAATGACGGTGTTACCAGTGTTTTTCACCGTTACGTGAAAATGAGGCTGGGCCGTTTGCAGATAGGAAAAATCCTGCCAGTCGTAGGAATAGATTTCTTGTCCGGGGATATTAACATATACAGGAATAATCGTTCTGGAGTGTGTGATAACACCTATAGGGGTTTCCTGTGCTATTTGTTGATTCACGATTGAAGCTGCAATAGCACCTGCAAAAATTCCGGGGGTGGTTTTTTGCGGAATTTCAATGGTAAATGGCACCGTCTGTTTTTCCTGGGGTTTTAATGTGATGCTGTTTTTATCAAATGTGATCCATTTGCCGATGGTATATTGATCGTTGCTGGAGTCTTTTGCGGCAAAGGAGTTTTGTCCGGTGGAAATCGCGTCGGCCCCATATAAATTAACCGTTATGTTTTCCTGGCCGATATTGGTTATAATGACACTGTCAGATTTTTTTTCTCCCGGCTGAAGGTGAAAATTGTATGAAACCGATGCATTCGGTGAAGAGTTAGCGGTGGTGACAGAAATTCCCGCATGGGCAATTGATGGGAGTAGGCACAGTACAATAAAAATTATTCTTAAATTTGAAAGTCCGCCGCTCATGAGTTTTTTCGTATTCAGCATAAGTTGATTTTTTATTTAATATTCCTCTTATTATACAGTATTTCTTTCAATAATAAAAGCCCTTCAATATTGAAGGGCTTTTATGTTTCTATCTATATTATTATATTTGACTAAGGAGCAAGTGAGCAAGCACGTGCTTGTGAGAACGTATATTGGATGACTCCATTATATGTTCCGTTTGCCTGAAGAGCATGGATACCATTGTCAATGTCCATACCAATGCCGGTGTAAACATCGGTGTTTTCACCCTTATTTACTGTTAGTTGGCATGGGTGTGACAATACAGGAACCGCTGCACTATCCAGGGTGTTTGATCCAGAAACGAAAGTAGCTTCGGTTTGGAAATTTTTACCTGCCGCCTGGCTGCCTGCGGTTACTAAATGAAGGTTGCCTGTTGGGGTGTAATCATTATAAATAACTCCATCCGATAGTGAAGAAGGGGTCAGGCCACTTGCGTCGTTAGCGTTGATATTGTCAGTGCTAACTTTTTGGCTTGTAACCAAGTGGATTGTGCTTGCATTGATATAATCACCAGATGGTCCTGTGAGGGCCGGCTGAGCAGTAACAGGAGAGTGTGTAACTGGGTCTGTTCCTGTAAATGTGGTTGTGATTGTTGCAGTAACATCCCAACCGTCTTGTCCTCCGCATCCGTTTACACCCTGACTTGATACGTCTGTAACTCCAAGAAGGTGATCATGCGCAACAGCTGTTGCGCTAATATCTCCTGCAGACGCGTTGCCTCCAGGAAGTGGAGTAGTGCTCACATCATTTGATGCATTTTGATCGAAAGTACTTAAGGTGCCGGTGAGTGGAGAATTCTGACCAGTGAAGAAGAGGTCTCTTGGAACACGAGCAAGACTTACATTTCCGGTAGGACCTGCAGATGAAGGACAATTAATTTGTACTTGTCCATTCTGTTGACCAAACGCTAATCCTGGGAGTAAAAGATTTGCTGCGAGGGCCAAGGTACCCACTACAGCTACAATTTGATGTTTTTTCATATTTGTATTTGGTTAAGGGATAAATATGAAATGTTTTTTTGAAGTATTTTTCAATGCTTCACATAAGTTTATCAATATATTTCCTATATGTCAAGGGTCAGTGATAATTTCGTGAGATTACGGTGAAGGACCTGGTGGGAGAGGTAAAATGCCAGAGGTACAGAATGAACTTCCGTCCGCAACGGTGTTATCAAGAATCGTAAAGGTGATGGTGTTCTGATAAGTGTTGGAAGTGGTGGTTGGAGGGACCTGCAGCAGGAATGAAGGGTAGACGGTGTAATTGCCAAGTCTTCCTTGTGAAGTGCAGGCAGCTCCATCAACTATTGATACCGGTACGGAATTTCCGGGATTGCTGTTGTCTTCGGTAAACATGGTGAAGTTGGCCGGGTCGCCGGCGGTTGAATCCGAATTTGTTACGGCAAAAACAGGAGGGGTGCCGGGTTTGCTTACATCATTGAAGATGGTGCTGACCGGGGTGAAACGGATCTGGGCGTTTGAAATGCCGGTAGGTCTGATGACAGATCCGAAAGGAAATTGATTTGCGAGAATTAACGTTGGTGATGGGCCGGGGTCTTTGATAATTCCGATATCCGGGTAAGAAAATGTGTCCGTAATAGGGCCGTAGTGGTATTCAATGCGGCCGTCCTTAAAGAGGAAAACTGTGAATTCAATGCTGCCTGCCGGATTGTCGATACCGCTGACGTTTCCTTGATAACGGATATGCACTTCGCTGTCTGAAACCTGTTGGAAGTAAACTCCGTTCTTGATTGGGTAAGGGAATGCGGCGATGGTGGTGAGATGATCGCCTACACCCTGCGAATTGTTTATGTAGTAGGGAAGGATCTGATTGTAGTTTCCTGGGGTCAGTTCGCCGCCGTTGCATTCCGAATCGAAAGCGCTTGTCGGCATGCTGATCAAGTCGGCGGCCTGGAAGATGACACCGGTGGTACAGATGTAAATTTTGTTGCTCGTTCTGCCGAACATCGTGAAATTAAACGGAAGCGTCTGGCTGATGACGGCTCCGAATTGCTGTGACCCGGGGACGAGAGTGCCTTCGGTGTTTGAATATTGGTTGGCAAGCTGGGTTGTCTGTGTATAGCTGTCGGTGCTGTTCGGAACTTGGGTTGATACGCCAAGGTCGCTGACCGGGAGGGTGGGTTGACCATCGCAAGGCGAAGTATTTGGCGGGGGATTTGCATTTGGCGCAGGACAGTAATCTGTGGCTGTTGCCTGGA
The DNA here is from genome assembly GCA_003153355.1 of Candidatus Peregrinibacteria bacterium. Taxonomy (GTDB): domain Bacteria; phylum Patescibacteriota; class Gracilibacteria; order UBA1369; family UBA1369; genus PALSA-1335. Next base: position 87,300 of record PLYH01000002.1, on the reverse strand, counting down.
CTTCAAAGCCTCCGGCAAATCTTTCATCTTTTGCGGTGAGTTTTTCCGCGGAGCTTTGGCCGTTCGCATAGACTGTGTTGTAGGTTTGGAAATTTGTGATATTGACCGCAGGAAAACCGAAGTTCGCAGGCACGGCGCTTAATTCAAGAACTCCCGGCTGGATGGTTTCCTGTGCAGAGGCGTTCCCATTGGCCAACGCTGAACCGGGTGCAAAAACCTGGACGCGGTTGTTGGTGATATCAGTGACATAAATATTCCCGGTGGGATCGAGAGCTATTCCTCCCGGACTCTGAAACTGGCCGTTGCCTGTTCCGGCACCGCCGAATTGGGTTGAGTAATTGCCGCTTGGATCGAAGATGTCCACGCGGTTGTTTCCGACATCGGAGATGTAGCTATTCCCTGCGCTGTCGATCCTGATCCAAAATGGGTCATTCAATTGTCCATTGGCTGATCCTGTGGTCCCGAATTGGGAGACAAAGGTGCCTGAGGAGTTGAATTTTTCTACACGGTTATTGGTGTTATCAACAACATAGATATTTCCGGTGGAATCGATAGCTATTCCGCGGGGGTCTGTAAATTGGCCATCGCCTGTTCCCTGGAGACCGGCCTGGCATGATGATGGCGCCGTACATATTTCAAATTGATCAATTCCATCACTCACGCCCCATCCAAAGGTTGAAATAAAAGTGCCGGAGGGACTGAATTTTTGTACACGGTTATTTTGCACATCCGTGACATAAATATTGCCGGTGGAATCAAAAGTTATTCCGTATGGATCTGAAAATTGACCTTCAGCCGTTCCAGTGCTGCCGAATTGGGATTGGAATACGCCGGAGGAATTGAATTTTTGCACCCTGTCATTCAGGACATCCGTGACATAAATATTTCCCGTGGAGTCGATAGCTATTCCTGACGGATTATTAAATTGGCCATTACCAGTTCCGGCATCGCCGAACGCAGAGAGATAGTTGCCGTTTGGATCAAATTTTTCCACGCGGTTATTTGCAGTATCAACAACGTAAACGTTTTTCGTGGCATCAAGAGTTATTCCGTCGGGAAAATTAAAATGACTATTACTGAGCGCGCTACTGAATTGAGCGAGGTAGTTGAATGAGGGATCAAATTTTTGCACCCGGTCATTCCCGGAATCGAGGACAAAAAAGTTTCCCGATGCGTCCTGGGTTATTCCGGTTGGAAGATAGAATCTCCCATTACTCGATCCAAAACTTCCGATTTGGGTTTGGAAGGTTTCTGAGGAATCGAATTTTGATATATTGAATCCCCCGGCATTTGTTACATAAATATTTCCGGCGGAATCGGCAGCTAGCCCAACGGGATTACCAAGATGTCCGTCACCGAATTCGGAATCATAGTGATAGGTAATTCCGCCATCGGTAGTGACGAACTTTTCAATCCATTGATAATCTAAATCAGCAACATAAATATTCCCAGCAGCATCGAGAGTTAATGCCGAAGGATAGGCCGCTGTGCCTTCACCTGGTACAACATTGGTTGCGAATTGGGAAACATAGGTCCCTGTTGAATCAAATTTTTCAACCCGGTTATTATTGGAATCAGTAATATAAATATTTCCTGTACTATCTATAACTATTCCGGTCGGATTTCTGAATTGGCCGTCTCCAGCCCCAAAACTTCCGAATTTGGAAAGATAGGTCCCTGTGGAATCGAATTTTTGTATCCGGTTATTTAACCCATCGACGACATAAATATTTCCGGTGGAATCAAAAGCTATTCCTGCCGGATTATTTAATTGGCCGTCTCCAAATCCAGCGCTTCCGAATGAAGATGCAAAGTTGTAGGTCGTACCGCCGTCGGTGCTGCTGTATTTTTCAATTTTGTTGTCCGCGATATCAGCGACATAAACATTTCCTGCAGCATCGACGCCAATGCCAATGGAGTTTCGAAAATCTCTAAACTGGGATCCGTTGAATTGAAAAAGATAGCTCGGCGCGACGCTTTGAGCCAATACGAAAAGAGGAAAAGCGAGATTCACGCCAAGGATGACTGTTGCGATGAGGGTAAGCTTTCGCGAAAGTTTCATATTCACAATTATAGCAAATTTTTTCGTTTTTGTGAATGGCTTAGCGGTAGCGGCGGAAGCGGAGGGTGACGGCGTTGAAAATAAATTCGGTGATGTCTTTGTTTCCCAGCTTGGAAATGCCCTTTTTCCTTGAATGGAAGAGGATGGGAATTTCAAGAATCCTGAGCTTTTTTTTGGTCGCGGCGTGGAGCAGGGTCAGCTGGAAAGCGTAGCCGTTGGATTTGAGCTGTTCGATGTGGAGGTTTTTGAGAAAATCCGCTTTGATACAGCGGTAGCCGGAGGTGCAGTCGTTAATGCCTTTGATTCCCGCGAGCAGGCGGGCGCCCACGTTGGCCAGCCACGAATACAGTTTGCGCTTAAACTCCCAGTTGGGGCAGTCGCCGCCGGGAATGTACCGGGAACCGATGATGAATTCGTATCCTTTTTCGGTGGCTTTGAGGAAGTGGGGAATATCGCTGGGGTCGTGCTGGAAATCCGCGTCCATCTGGAAAATGTAGTCCGGCCTGAGGTTTTTGATGGCGTAGATGAATCCGCGTTTGTAGGCTTCCCCAAGCCCTTTTTTCTTGCCCTCCAAAAGATGAACGTTGGGAAGATGTTTCTGGAACTCTCTGACGGTTTTTGCGGTGCCGTCAGGGGATTGATCATCGACAACCAGAATGTGCATGTGCCAGTCGGGCAGTTTTTGAAAAATTTTTTCCAGGGTTTCGATCAGTTTTCCGATATTTTCCTGCTCGTTGTAGGTCGGAAGAACGATAACGGCACGACCCCTAGGGGGTGCCCCGTTAAGCAATCGCTCCGCGACCGCAGTTTTTTTGACCTGGTGCTCCATACGAGAATGTTTTAAGCTCTTGGCGTTTGGTTATTTTTATTTATGGATGAACGTATTTTGGCGGTTTTGAAAAAATTGGAACAGGTCGCGATTAGCGGCGAAAAATTTTGGAACGTGGGACGTGAAACCGGAAATTTTTTGAATATCATGGTCCAGTCGATCCGCGCACAAACCGTTTTGGAAATCGGGACTTCAAACGGATATTCGGGGATCTGGTTTGCGGAGGCATTATCACACACCGGCGGTAAATTGTATACGGTTGAATCGCATAAGGAGCGCTTCGGTCTGGCCCGGGAACATTTTGGAGAGGCGGGTGTTGAAAAGTTTGTGGAACAGATTTCGGGCCATGCGCCGGAAGTTTTTTCTCAGGAAGATTTTATAAAAAGGAAGCTGCGTTTTGATTTGATTTTTTTGGACGCCACAAAAGGAGAGTATGAATCTTACCTCGCTGCAGTCATGCCTTTGCTGAAAACCGGCGGACTTCTGATCGCCGACAACGTTCTTTCCCATGCCGGTGAGGTCGCTGGATTTTTGGCTTCTGTACAGCAAAATCCAGAGTTCCGTTCCGCGGTGCTTCCGATGGGCAGCGGGTTACTCTACGCGATTAAATTGGCTTGAAGCGGCGACCGTTTTTTAGAGACTGGTGATCGTCAGCAAACCTTTGTATCTTCCAGGAGGCGTTCCGTGAGTCACTTTAATTTGCAGTTTCGGATTCATCACGAAGATGGTTTTGCTTGCAAGCGCGGATGACCCCGGCTGGACATTTACGAGGATGGATTTGTCGAAGGTGCCCTGCATCGTGCGGTTCGTTCCTTCGGTGACCGCTGCGCCGTCCTGCTGTTTAAGCACGGTGGCGTCACCAGGAATTACGGTGAGGTTGCTGGCAGGAATGACTCCGCGTCCCGAAAGGCCGACAAAATTGGTGGTTCCGATGTAGGTGTTCCAAGGAGTTTCCTTGTTCTGGACAAAAATAATGGTGCCCAGGTCCTGCGTGGTCGTTTTATCCTGGCTGAACGAAAATTGCTGTGCAGGGAACGTGACCGTTTCGCTCGGCACAAAGGTGAAGTTCAGATTCGGCGTTGCCGTGATTTCCTGAATGATTTCGGGAGTCGCTTCAAGGGCGCTGATGAGTACGGGATCGGCTTCGATTTTGGTTGAAGCGTTTTCGGTGCTGATTCTTTTGACGTAATCAGAAGTTAAAATGAATTCGGAAAGAACTTCCGGAGTTGCCGGAATGTCCGCAAAAATTCTTTTCAGTTCCGGAATGTTGATGACTTCAGGAGTTGCCTGAGCTTCCGGAGTGGCTTGTGCTTCGGGGGTTGCGTTTTGTTCATTGATCGGAGCTCCGTGGAGTTCGGCCGATGTGAGGCCCTGGACCAGAATCGTTGTGGCGGAAAGTCCGTTTGGAATAACGACCATGCCTCCTTCAATTTTTTTGAGATCGAGCGTAAGTTGCGAATTCGTCGCGTAATTTTCCAGGACGAGCTGCGGCGTGGCGGTGCCCGTAGGGGTGACATCAAGGACGACACCGTCGTTGGTCGTATCGGTGTTCAGGTTGAAATCGATGGCTGTGCCGTCATGGATAAGGTTGATGGCGTCGTTGGATTCCAGACTGAGCGTTTTATCGATGACGACCTGGGCATCACTGAATTTCATCTGGCCGTGCCAGGTCATTTTGGTATTTCTGTTGAAAATAAGTTTTCTTAAATTTCCCCATTTCACCGTCACCTGATACACGTCAGGATTGCCGGCCTGCAGAACATCCGCAAAGAAAGGATGCGACGCACTCATGGTCATAAGCGGGAGAGAAATGAGTCCGCTCACCGCAAGAATTCCAAGAAAACTCATGCCTTTTTTAAACTCCATGCTCTGGAAAATATTTCCGAAATTCAATGCAGGTGCACCCTTGACCTCACGGATTGCGGCGGACATTTTTTCTTTTGAAGGGAGGAATGCTCCGCACATTGCCAATGCGGCAAGCAGGAGAAGCGCCCAGAAAGGCACAACTACCATGGTTCCGGCATTGAAACTGGTTTGTCCGTTGATGGCCTGGTCTGATTTAAGAACAACCTGATAGATGCCGAATGCGGGTTTTGCAACGTCGAATTTCAATGTGGTATTTTTACCCGGACGCGCATAGCCGTCGAGTTTTTGTTCGGTGACCATGTCGCCGTTCAAATTTTGCACCTGGAGTGAAAGCGGGGTGTCGAAATCAGTCGTTCCCTGATTTGCCAATCCAAGATTCAGGGCGATGTTGTTGAACGTCGCGTTGATCTGCCCTCCGGCGACTGCGGTTTTGTCGATGGCGTCTCCGGTAATGTTCAGATAAAAGCGTACGCCTTTTTCAATGTGGAATTCCGTGCCGTCCGCCAAAGTTTTTTCACGGACGATGACGGCGCCCGTATGCAGGCCCACGCCGGCGTTATCTGGAATGGAGATTTTTACCGGTACGATTTTTGTTTCACCGGATTTCAGAATGAGCGATGCTGCAGGCATGGTCATCCATGGCGCAATTTTTTCCGAAGGCTCTTCTTTTGTTTTGACGATGAAGTTCTGGCTGAGATCTTTTGATCCGTCGCTTGAATAAAGTTCAACCTCTTTCTGGTCCGGACTGAAGTTGGCAATCTGGATATAACGGACCAGGTTCTGGCCGCGGTTCGCGTAATCCACAAACCATTCGCCGTTGGCGCTGTCGCCCGCTACCGGACGCACATCCAGCGTTCCCAAATTCAGGTACGCGGCACGGCTGACGTTTGCCGAGAACATCGTCAGAATTCCGAGAACCAAAATTGTTGTGCGTAAATTTTTCATCGCGGTGGTTTAGGTAGTCATTATGGTAATGATGATATTGCCGCTGTAGTTACCCTGCGCGGTGTTGCCGGGAGTTGTTTCCTGCAGCTGCGGATAGATTCTCCATGTTCCCGGGCCTGATCCCGTGCCGTTTAGGAGAACTCTTTGCTGATCGAGGGTGGCGGTGGTGTTTGAAAAATTCGTCGAACCATCAAGGGAAACATATGAGAGCTGTCCGTTGACGGTCGTAATTCCGCTTCCGCTGTCTCCCTGGGTTGAACCGTCGTTGTTGCGGATAAGGAGATGGTCTTTTGGAATACATTTGTTGGGACTGCATATTCCTGATCCGCCGGGCGTAAGATCTTCGGCACCCAAAGCTACGTTGAAAGCGTGTCCTCCCGTCTGGTCACTGATTTCAAGGTACTGGAGCGTGCTGCTTCCCTGAACGTCTTTAAAATTCACCACAGAGATCTCATCGGTCAGCGAAAAAGGCTGCGGAGCGAACATCAAAGTGCTTGGTCCGCGGATGGTAAATCCTCCACCGGTCACGTCGATTTCCACCGGCTGGGCCAGCACGATCGCCGCGTTGGCAACGCAAAGTCCAAGCGCCAAGGAGATACATGCCAATTTGTTTTTGAGGGTTGTTTTCATAATTATGCGGAAGTGATCGTGATGGTTCCGGTGTATGTCCCGGGAGGCGTTAACGGAGGAACTGTGATTTTGAATTTAGGGAACCAGCGGATTTTTCCCGTATCGCTCGTGTTTGTCACTTTGTTTACAAGTGTAAGAGCCTGGAAAGTTTCATCAGGAAGGTCATAGGCGTGATTATGCGGACTTATGAGCGTGGCCAGCGGAGTGTAGCTGCATGTGCTCGGGTCGAGTGAGAAATCAGAAGCATTTCCGTACAGGGTAGAGAGTTCAGCTCCTGCCGTACCGCATGCGCCGGTGCCTACGCCCGGGTGATTTCCGTCGTAATTTTCTACGGAAATGTTTGCTGCCGGAATGTAATAGGTTTGTTCAGTTGCGGGGTCGGTGTACGTGAAATCTGAAGAGTTTACGCTTACGGAATAACATGTTCCCGAAGTGCAATTGTTGGAGTTGCCGCCAAGATCTTCAAGCTGGAAATAGGGAGGCTGTCCGGTGGCGGGGTTTTCATCAACCTCGCGTTCAACATCCGTATTGTTCATGGAGTTGGCCGTGATGGTCGGGAAATTAATTTGTGAAGGGATTGCCAGTGTTTTTCCATTGGCGACAATGCTTAATTGCGCGGCCGTCGGCAGTTCAGGAATCGTGGCAACCGTCGGGAAGTTATTCAACAATTGGAACATGGCACCGTCATTGTCGATGAGCGTTCCCGTTGCGTCCTGGTGTCCGCCTTCCCATGCTACAACGGCCAGGCCGCTGTCATTCATGCTTACATCAGGTGAATAGTCTTGTCCGTTCTGGGTCGTGTTGATGACGAATCCAACGCCGAAGTTACTGAGGGCCGGTGAAGAGTCGAAGAACTTGCCGTCAATTTCGTAATTTGGAGCTGGAGTATCGTTATATATTTTATTCCAAGTTATGAGGAATGATCCGCTGCTTGTGTCCGCGGCAATTCTTGGATTATTGTTCGAAAGATGTTCCGGCGTGAGTCCCGGATAGACGACGAAATCGTCATCGGTTACCGTTGGAGCATTGCCTGTAAAATCTCCTGTATACCGTTTGGCGTAAATTGATGGATACGTGCAGAAATCATCATCGCATTTTTGCCATGAGATAACGTATTGCGTCGGTGATACGAAGGCCACATCAGGCAAGTCTTCATTCACCGGGACAGTAGGGTTATCATTCACCTGGAAAGGACTTCCCGAAAAGGCTGCTCCATTTGCTTCCTGTGCAAAGATACCGCTGTGTGATCCGTTAACGTAATCCCAGGTGTAAATCTCGCGGTCGTTGCCGCTGATATCCGGAAAGAGATCTACGCCCTGTCCGTTACAGTAGGTATAACAGTTGTTGCTTGCGGGCTGAAGATCGTTGTACGTAAAACCACTGTCAGTATGGTATGCGGATGTTTCGCTTCTGGTGCTGCTCGGCGTATCAATGCCAAAATGGTACAAGGAGTAAACCGCTGCGAAACGGTCAATGACCGCGCTGCCGCTGTTGTTGTAATAACCGGCACTTATTCTTACGTTGAAGAAAGAGTCGCTGCCCGAAGGCACGGCGCTTAACGGCAGTTCAGTCGGGGTCACGGGAGTTCCGGATGCATCGAATTCACGATACATAACCGGGTGAACACCGGCATTGTTTGGATCGTTTCCGATCCAGGCAATGATAAATCTTCCGACATCCGTTCCTGCAGTGTCTTTAAAGAAAGAAACCGCCGGACCGTAAGTGCTTGAATCGTTGACCGTGTCTGCGGCTACATTTTTTACCGGTCCGCCGCCGTTGCTGATGAGATTGCCGCTGCTGTCATAGAGACTGTAAAAAATCCGGCTTTGGCCCGAGACCTGGTCTGTTCCGACCCATGCCACCACATGATTGCCGTTCGGAGCGATTGCCGTGGTTTCGAAATATTCGCTGTTTGATGTGGTCGTATTGTTGGCCTGAGTTTCCTGCCCCTGTTTGAAAACGTCAGTTCCGAAAAGGCGGTAGCGGATATCGGAATTGCTTGCTGACTGTTGGCTTGCCCATGTAATAATGTATTCGCCGTCTTTGTCTTTGGCGATGGCGGGCATTGTCTGTGCCTGATCTCCATCAAAGTAAGCATTTTCGTTGACGCGGAAGTCGGCGTCGATGCGGTGGCCCAAATAATCATAATTGATTCCGCGGATGTTCAGATTGCCGGCGGAAGGTCCGTCGTCCTGCTGCCAGGTCACGGTGAAATTGCCCATGTAATCCATGGCTACGTCCGGAAGGTCGCTGGTTTTAGTGCTGAAGTTCAGTTCCACTCCTCCAAGCGTGCAGCCGCTGCCGGTGCAAGGATCAATGGTTTTTCCGTCGATTTCGTTGTTTGAACCTGCCTTATAAACAATCACGGATTTTCCTCCGGGAATTTCGTTGCCGGAAGGTTCCGAAGATTTATCGGTGGCGATTGCAGGATTGGTCGCCGGCGACGTTGAGTTTACGCGGACGTTGTTCGGAGTTCCGCCTAATGGAGTGTTGTTTGCATCATAGGCCTGCATCCATACTTCGTTTGATGAAGGGAAACCGGTTCCCGGGCCGTCCCACGTCACTATAGTCTGTTGGAAACCGTCGATTGAATTGCTGATTGAAACGTCCGGATTTTCCTGGACGCCGGTCGTATAGGTGTTGACGGAAATATTTGATCCGACAGGCGTACCGCTTACACTTGCGCTAAAATCGATGTTGTAACGCTGCATGTAAATTCCGTCGGGACCTGTGTCGCCTTCACCCTGCCAGACCACGACAAAATGTCCGGTATGGTCCACTGAAGGATTTTCGCCGAATTCAATCGCAACTTTCGGATGATTCTGTGTGCCGCCGGTATGCGTGTTCACTAACATGGAAGGTCCTAAAGGAGTTCCGTTGCTGTTAAAAGTACGGACGTAAATCCCTTCGGTATCACCTGTTCCACTGCCGTCATCGCTCCATGCAATGACATAATTTCCTTCGTGGTCCATGGCAATGGAAGGATTTTGTTGATTGCCGGATACAATGTCATTGACTCTTGTGGGTGCTCCTATAGAAGGAGTCGCTCCCAGCTGCGTATCCCGCCGCTGCATATAAATTCCTGTTCCGTTTCCCGAACCGTCACAATTGTCATCCTGCCATACCAGAGTTTGAAGACGGTTGTCATCCACAGCCACATCGCTTTTGGACTGATTTTGCGATCCGTTGCAGATGAGCGTGTGCTGATCAAGGTCTGACGCAAGCAGATCTCTTTCATCACCTTTGTAAGCCAGAGCGTTTGCCGTATTTGCCGTTTGCTGGAAAATCAAACTCAGCGCGAGCAGCGCCACGGAAAATGTCGCAATATTTTTTTTCGCACGACCCAGCTTTGCCGGGTGCCCCGTTAGCAATCGCTTCGCGACCGCCGATTTGTTGATGAGATTATTCATGTTTGTTTTTATCAAACAGCGACGGCTGATGCGATGTTTTTATTTTTGGCACGCGTAGTTTTTCTCCGTTCTTTATAATATAAGGAGCTTTGAGCTTGTTTACATGCACAAGTTTTTTCCAGTCGATGCCATGGCTTTTTGCGATGTTCATAATATTGTCATTCGGCTGGACTTCGTAAGGTTCCCAGTCCATCCGGATCTGGTTCTGGCTGTGCGCGTATATAAAGTAGCCGATGGCGCCCGCCAGAAGACAAAGGAAAATAAGTCCTACGAGATTCCAGGACATCACGTTGAAACTGACGGTTTTGCTTCCGACGTTCGCGCTGCCGTGAAGAGCCGGATTTACAGCATCGCTTTTCACCGTGTAGTCCAGTTTTGCCACTGCGTGGAAATTTCCGAAGAGCGGCTGATTGTCCCAGGGGACTGCGGCATTGATGCTTGTTCCCGGGAGACTTTCCCCCAGACTTTTCTGGAATTCATCGACCTGGTTGCCCATGCTGTCGTAAATCTGAAGAGTGGCGATCGGTTCAAGGGCGACATTGCCGGTATTTTTAATTTCGAACTGGAAATTGGTGATTTTGTTTTTCTCAACAGTGCTGAATCCCGACCAGTCCATGCTGTCTTTGACTGTTCCCGGGATCGTAAGATAAATGCGCAGACCGATGCGCGTCTTCACCAGAATGTTTGTGCAACAGACGGTTTTACCGGTGTTCGCCGAAGCGGTCGAAACCTGTGCTACCTGAGGCTTGTCGCTTACTTCTTCCAAAACGATTCCGCCGAAATATTGTCCCGGAGTGGCGGTCTGCGGAACCTTGATGTGGAAAGGGAAGTCTACGGTTTGCTGCGGAGGAATCGTCACCGTATCCGCCGCACTGATCGTTGTCCATTTCCCCACATCGTTGCGGGCTTCGTTTTCAAGTTTCAGAATAAAACTTCCAGAATCGTTGCTCGTAGCGTCAACCGCGTAAACGTGCGCTTTGACCGGCTGGTTGCTTAAATTTTTGACCGTGGCAATGTCGTCAACAGATGCTCCGGGCTTTTCCTGGTAGGTAAACCAGCTCTGGTTTCCGGTGTACGGATTGGGATTTTTAACCACGATCGTCAAATTTCCGCTCGCATTAACAATGCCCGGAAACGCCGTCATAAGGCTTAAAATTACCCATGATCCTGCAAGGAGTTTTGTCAGTTTTTTCATTTTTTGTTTTATTTGGATGGGTTTTGATTCAAAACGATCAATAAATTATAGCTTATTTTACTTTTTTGGTCAACATTGGTTACCATATCAAGTGCGAGTATGATGTTTTTGTTTTTATTTTGATCTTGTGGAAGCCTTTTCTTTTTTCAAAAAACCCGGCCGTTTAAGTTTTCAGGAACGCTGGTGGAGCTTAGCGGTTTTTTTCGTCACGTATCTTTGTTATATTCTGACGCTTTATCCGACGGTCACGACCGAAGACAGCGGAGAGTTTTCAACGTCCGTGGCGACGCTGGGAATTTCACATCCGCCGGGATATCCTTTGTATAATATTTTGGGGAAAATTTTCACGCTGCTCGTTCCCTTCGGAAATTTTGCGTGGAGAGTAAATCTTTTTTCGGCTTTTTGCGGAGCACTCGCGGCAGGGCTTCTGTATCTGTGTTTTAAGCTGCTTACCCGCAATGATTTTTTGTCCGCAACCGGAGCAGTGCTGTTTGCCGCGGGAACGATTTTCTGGAGTCAGGCGATCCGGGCGGAGGTTTATACTTTGAACACGGCGTTGTTTTTACTGATTCTGTTTCTTCTTTTATTATGGCGCGAAAAACTTCATGAATTTTCGCAGAAAGAGTCGCAACGGTTTCTTTGGTTCGCCGCTTTTTTATACGGGCTGAGTCTGGGTGATCATTACATGATGTTTTTGGCCGCGATTCCGTTTCTGCTTTTTGTGATTTTGTCCGCCCCGAAATTTTTTCTGGACTGGAAGTTTTTGCTCAAAGCCTGTGTGTTTTTTGCCTGCGGGCTGGCGGTTTATCTTTATCTGCCGATCCGAGCTTCAATGAATCCGGCTCTCAACTGGGGCAATCCTTCCAACTGGCAGAATTTCTGGGATCACGTGACGCGCAAACTTTACTCTTCCGGCGCGGTTGATCCTTCGATTCATCTGCAGCCGGCAGTCCAACAGCAGGGTCCGCCGTTTTTTTCAAGCTGGTGGTTCGACGAAGTGGCGCGCTATCACGTCTGGCAGATGTTTTTGTATGTGATGCAGCATTTTATAGAAGATTACTTCTGGGGCTTGCTGTTTTTTGTTCCATCGGGTTTCTGGTGGCTGTTGAAAAAATCCAAAGCTCATTTCTGGATGTTCCTTTCGCTTTTTGTTTTTTACGGTTTCGTTTTTTCATATCTGATCGGGCTCGGATGGGCGGATAAAATTCCCGTGGAACTTTTTAAAGACCGGCCTTTTTTCATCCCGGTTTTGACGGTGCTCTTTTTTGTCAGTTTGTTGGGCATTTATGATGTCGCGAAAACATTTTCAAAGAGTCTTCCGATCCCGAAAATTTTCGGAGGACTGCTGGCACTCCTTTTGATTTTTAATGTTTCCGCACATTTTAAATCCGAAAATCAGAGCCGTAACTATGTGGCTTATGACCTGGCACGCCTGGCTTTGAGTATCCTTCCGCAGCATGCCGTCTATTTTATCCAGAACAGCGACAACACTCTTTTTCCGATTCTCTATCTTAATAAAGTCGAAGGGTTAAGACAGGACATCAATTTTTATATTCCGAGTCCGATCAACGTCTATAATTTTTTTACGACTCTTGATGGCCTGGAACAGCAAAATCCGGGAAGAAGAGTTTTTACCGATTTTCCTTTCACGGATTATCAGGGAGGGGCCTATAACTATTTTGGGCCCGTGAGCGAGATCGTTCCGTCACAAAATCTTTCGGTTCAGGAAGACCTTTTGCCTCTTCTGGAAGCGGTAAAGATCCGCGGGTTTGACGCTCTCAATCTGGATCATTTCAATACCTATCTTCATGGCAGATATTTTCTTGATCTGGGTCTGGTGTACGGAGGCATCGATGATAAAAAACAGCAGGATCTTTTTAACAAGGCCGTGTCCACGGCGCAGGACAGCGTCAATATTTTCAGCCAGCTGATCGGGAATTATGATGTCAGACGGAGTCTGTTTACCCAGGCGCTGCCGTTTTTGGACAAGGCCCACGGATTTTATCCCGATGAATATTCCATTAATTTTGAGCTTTTGCTTTGCCATATCATGACCGGTGATCCTCAGGGTGCGGTGCCGTACTTTGTGACCCTCGTGAAATCAGATCAAAATCAGTTCCTTCAAGATTATCAACAGCTCAAGGGGATGTTTGCTCAGGATGCCTCAAAATTCGCCAGTTTTGAGAAGTTGCTCCAGCAGGAGGCGAAATAGTATCAGAAATGCTTTACCAAAATTAAAAAATGTTCTATAATTTATAGAAATATTTATTTTGACGTTGAGATGTTTCGCAACAAAAAGATTTCAGTACGCATTCAGGCTTTGTTCAGTCTCTTTGTTTATTTGGCGAGCATGTCTGTTGCTCCGCTTGTTCATGCCCTGGGGCCGGGGGTGGTGCCGATCGGTTTTCCGATTGTGACGGTGGCGTCAGTCGCCGTTTCTCCGCAAAATAAATCTCTGCTTACCGGACAGCAGCAGCAATATACAGCTGTTGCAACTTACAGCGACAGTTCAACCGCAGACGTTACCAACGATCCCAACACGAACTGGTCGGTTAGCGATACGACGGTTGCTTCTGTAGATGGAAACGGTTTACTTACCGCCAATGTTCAGGGAACTGATACTGTTACAGCCACGTATTATTCGGTTTCAGGAAATTCAACAGTCACTGTTACTGTTCCTCCAGTGCCGCCAACAGGCGGCGGCGGTGGAGGCGGAGGTCCAGGCCCAAGCCCGTCACCAACTCCGGGTCCAACCCCATCTCCATCACCGACGCCGACGCCGACGCCAACACCACCGCCGGGACCAACGCCATCTCCGACACCGACGCCGACACCACCGCCGGGTCCAACACCACCGCCGGGACCAACGCCATCTCCGACACCAAGTCCAACTCCAACCCCCGGACCCACGCCACCTCCGGAAATTCCACCGATCATTACGGTTCCACCGTTTACTCCGGATACGAATCCCGTGAACAATACTCTTCCGACGCAGGCCGCTCCTGAACCTATTTCTTACACTCTTCAAAACACTTTGGGTCCGCAGTTTATTCCACCGGAAGACGGTCTCAGCCGCGGCGAAATTGTTGACCGCATTTTGAAAAAATTCAACGTTGAAGAAAATAAATATACGCTGTTGAGCAGCTGCCGCACTCACCTGGCGGACTGTCTTTCCATTTTTGCTTCATATTCAAGTTATCCGGATTTGCTCAAAAATCTCCAGGCGTGGAAGCCGGTCCTTGTGGCTCAGGCGTTTATGAATATTGCCCATGCAGCGGGCGTTTTGGGTGTCTCAACCATTGATGCGTCAACTTTCCAGTTGTATCCGGATGTTCCGGTTGGAACGCCTTTTATTGATTCCATCAATAAGGGAACGATGCTTGATGTCGTCAACGGTTATTACGAAGAACCCGGCAGCCCGTTCAAGCCTGACCGAATTGTCACACGCATTGAAGCATTGAAGATTCTTCTGGATTCTACGGATTTATTGAAATGGAAGTATTATTCCGAACTTGAGGCTCTTCTTGGAGGCCCTGATGGCGTCAAAAATCAAAAAACTCTTTTCAACGATGTTTTCCCGGACCGCAGTTATATGTGGTGGTATCCGCGCTATATCAATAAAGCCTGTGAGGTCGGCCTCATCAGCTGTAAAACTGGCACTGGTTTTGCGCCTGACGATTACATGACCAAAACAGATTTTGATACCTGGACGACTAATCTTCAGGACTATTTCAAAACCAATAATGTTCAGAATATCGAGAATGCGGATCCGGACGGCGACGGCATTCCAACCTATCTTGAAGAGAATGTTTATTTAACCGATCCGAATAATAAAGATACGGACGGCGACGGCATTTCCGATTCCGACGAACTTTTCAAATATCACACCAGCCCGTTCCTGAAAGATACCGATGGCGACGGTATTTCCGACTATGATGAAATTTTCAAATACCATACCGATCCTCTGAAACTGGATACGGATGGCGACGGATACAGCGACGGCGCTGAAATTGCAGCCGGTACCGATCCTTTGGATCCGAAATCTTTCCCGACCAACGTCAATACAACAACCAGTATTCCTCAAAGCTGGGAGCAGAAATATAATATTACGGTTCAGGACTGCAGTCAGGATACTGATCATGACGGTCTGTCCGATTGTCTTGAATATCAGTACGGCACCGATCCGACGAAGGCCGATACCGACGGCGACGGCTTTACCGACGGCGAAGAAGTTTTGGTTCTTCATACTGATCCGCTCAATGCAGATGATCCGGGTTCAAAGAGCGATCCTGCCACTTTGCAAAAATTGGGCGTCCGCATCACCAGTTTTATTGAAGGACAGCTTATCGACGATGCGCAGCCGCTCGTGAAAGGTATTGCTCCAGCCGGCGCGATCGTGGAAATCGTTTTAAGAAATGATTACGGTCATGAAAAAGTTCTGGGACAGGCCGTGGCGGGGGATAACGGAGTGTTTATTTTCCAGGTTCCTACGCCGATCCGCGACGGCAAATATCTGATTCTGGCTAGGGCGCTTCTGCCTCAACAGCAGAACGTTCTTGAATCTCCTCCGGTTACGATCATCATTGATACCACCCTGAACGTTAATCCGCCCGCTCCGAAGAAACTTTCTGATCAGAATATTACCCCGGACGTACTTTTGAAAGATGTGCACATCGAAATTCATGACCAGAAGCCGGTGCTGGTGGGGAAAACGGATTTCGGCAACAGGGTAACAGCAACCTGGAGCAGTATCGTACTCACTTCAGCGCTGATCGCCGATACCACGACCGGTGAATTCACCATTGGCGCTCCCGACCAATTGCCTTTGGGCGACCACGTGGTGTATGTCCAGGCTCTTAGGCAGAAAGACGGGGCTTTGAGTAAAAACATCCATGTTCCGTTTACGATCAATCTTGCAAACCTTCAAGCTCCTCAATTAAATCCGAGCGCGCCTGAACAGCAGGCTTCGGGTGTGGTCGGTGCAGTCACTGCTTTTGCCCAGCACCAGGGCTTTTTGTTCTGGCTGATTCTGGCGGTTATTGCGCTGGTTGTTGTGGGCGGCGGCATTTATTTGATCCGCAATTCCAAATCCAAGCGCAAGAAAAAATAGCACCGCTTTAGGTTTACGACATGCCGTTTTGAACATTCCAGTCTTCAACGTGATCGGGATTGTTCACTTTATCGTCGATCTTTTGCAGGCCGTAGGCGTTGTTGGATTTTTCGTAAACTTTTTTGGCGGTGTCAAAATCGCCGACGGTGTAGGCGTAATCACCGAGGATGTTCAGGTAGTAAGCGTTGTCGCCGGGCGCATTGATGAGGGCATTCACAGCGGCCTGTTTTTTGACCGGGTCTTTTTCGATAATGGCGGTTTTAATATAGTAGAGCATGGCCAGACGCATGTTCGGGAAATCCAGATTCTGGCGGATGCCGCGCATCACCGGGTTCTGCAGCGTTGAAGGCGGAATGGATGGATCGTCACCGTATTCGTAAATAAAATTATAAGGTTTTATGGCCATGCTGGCGTAATTTTGCGGAAGCAGGTCGATGAATACGGGCAGGCCTCCGTTTTCCGCAACACGGCTCTGCAAAAACACTTCATCCACAGGCGAGGTTGAGTAATAGATTTCCAGATGAATGTCCGGACGGATGTTTTCGACTTCTCTTAAATAGTACAAAGGGAAAGTCATGTTGTCCCTGCCGTCAGAAATCAGGTAACCGTTCGGCGGCATGCTTTCCAGCGTCAGTTTGTTAAAATCGTAGGCGATGTAGTTGGTGCTTTCGTTGTTGGGAACGAAATTTTTGCCCATACCAAAAACTCCCGGAAGAATACACAGAACGCTGAATCCAAGCGCAAAATTTTTATTGGTGAAACTTTCGTACAGCCACGCGTAGCCTTCACTGATAATGATTCCCAATATCAGTATGAGGGGCATCATAAAGGGCTGCGTGCTGAATGCGGTGTAATCGGTGATATCCGCATCGATCGGCGTGAAGATCAGTAAGATGACGCTGTAGCAAATGAACAGGAGCAGAATAAAAGTGGCCCATTTCCAGTCTTTTTTGAAAAGAAAATACATTCCCGGTAAAAAGAAAAAAAGCGGAATGTAAAAATATTCGCTGAAGATAATTTTCATAAGCGGCAGGAAACCGTTGCCGTTATTGTTGATGAGGCGCGTGCCGTAATCGGAGAAGAAATTTTCAACGCTCATCACCCATGCGGGAAGATGTTCGACGCCTGCTTCCTGCGTCGCGGCCTGGGCAGAAGGAATATCCACGGTTCCGCCGTAAATTTTGCGGTTTACGAAATTGATGAATTTATCCCAGGTATATAAACCCGTGTGGTCAATAAAAGCAGGGTTGTCGTAAGGCGCGACATACGTGCGGATAGGTATGTACGCGTAGACGGAAAGACCCACCATTAAAAGCGCGAGGCATCCAATGACGATTTTTGGATTAATGATGGTCTTCCAGTTTTTGATCAAAACAAAAAGGCCCATAGCAGGTGCTGCAAGCAGCAAAAGATGATGATCGCCGATGCCCAGTCCGTAAGCAAGCGCGGTTAAATAGAGCCATTTGTTTTTTTTCTCGCTGCGCTTTTCGTCGTTCCAGCGCATCAGCAGGTAGATGATGAGTGCGAGGGCGAAGGTGTTCAGCGTGTAGACCTCGGCGCGGTTGGACTGACCCCAGATAATGTTGGTGAAAGCGTAAAAAAGCGATCCACCGAAAGCAATGAGTTCGTTTTTCGTTTTCTTTTTGAGGATGACGTAAAGGATCTGGGCCGTGAGCGCGCCGAAAAGAGCGGACATGATATTGATGCGCCACGCCATGTTGCCGAAAGGAACCAGGATCGAAAAAAGTTTTCCGATTAAAACATAGAGCGGATAGCCCGGCGGATGAGCGATGTCGAGTTTGATTGCGGAGGTGATGAGTTCGCCGGAGTCTTCGGTCTGGACGGTCGGGAAGGTCGTGAGCAAATAAACAATGTAGACGACAAAAAAGACGAGCAGTCCGTTGATTTTTGCGAAGACGATGTTTAAAAGCCGGTTTGTTTGTGATTTGCTGTGCATATAGTGGTGGTTGATCCGCCTTATTATCCTTATATTTTGTTTGCCTTTCAAGCGTTCTTCACTATACACTGCTCCCATGAAAACAACCCCGAAATATTTTGTCGCCATGAGTCTTTTCTTGGCTATGGGATTGAATGCGGCGGTCCTGGGTGGTTGCGCGGCCGGCGATCAGGCCAAGGTTTTGTATTCCAATGATGCTTCGCAGCAGACGCAATTGCGGTGGATTCCTGTTCAGGACGGTCTTGCTTATGCGGACACGATCGCGGCTTTGGATGACGGCAGCAGCCGAGAGTTTTTTGTGGTGAAAGTCGATCCGCATCTTTTTGAGTTCAAAATTTATAACAATACTGATCAATCGAGCGCGAAAAGTTTGAAGGAGATTCACGACGAGCAGGGTTCGGTTCTGACTTTTAACGGAGCTTTTTTTGACACGAAGTTTAAAGCGATGGGACTCTTGCAGGATTCGTCGTCGACTTATCATAAACTTATTCAGTCCGAATTAATGGACGGGGTTTTTGAGGTTGCGAACAATGTTCCGGCAAACGGCACGCAGGAGAGTGATACTCAACAGAACACTCAGGCCGCCGGTCCAGCGGGAGCCCAACTGGCCCAGCTTTTCCAGCTTAAGGATGCTCCTAAAGATCCAACAGCTTTTATGATCCAGAACGGTCCGGCGCTGATTGATCCTGCGGGCAATAATCTTATGCAGAAAGATACGGAAAAAGGCGCGGGGCGAACGGCTCTGGGCATTGATCAAAACAGCAACGTGATTCTGGTTGTTCTGCATCAGACGCTTGTGAATTCCGATAACGCGTTGTCTCTTTACCAGTTTGCGCACGTCCTTAAAACCAATCCTCTGTTTGCGCCGCTTGGATTGCATTCAGTGATTAATCTGGACGGCGGACCTTCCACCGGGCTGGTCGTTGGCGGTGAGTATTTACCGGAAATGAACAATGTCCAGAACGCGGTAATTGTTGTGCCAAGGACTCAGCCGCTTTAATATAAGTCTATGAACAGACGTTTTTTCGTGATCGGCGATATTGAAATGGGCAAGGGCGATATTATGGATGATTTCCATGATGATGATGCGCTCGTGCGTTTTATTGGACACGTCGGTGATGTGCGGGTGGATGAGAGTGGCAGCGATGAAGAAGTGACGCTTGTTTTGAACGGCGATGTTTTTGATTTTTTGAAGATGGATTATCAGGGAGAGTATCCGCGATACATCACCGAAGAGATTTCTTTGTGGAAACTCGACTGTATTCTTGAAGCGCACCCTGCGGTTTTTGAAGCTTTGAAGCGGTTTGTGGGGTTGAAGAATACCAAACTGGTTTTTGTGATCGGTAATCACGACGCGGACGTAGTCTGGCCTAAAATTCAGGAAAAATTGTGTAAAGTTCTCGGAAGCCATCCCGAAAAAATTATTTTCACGCACGCATTTGAAGAAGAACATTTTAACGTACAGCACGGGAATTTGATCGATCCTTTTTTTGGCTTCAATCATGAAAAACCGATCATTGAATATAAAGGAAGAAAGATTTTGAATCTGCCGTTCGCTGCGCATCTGGCTTCGCAATATCTCATGGGGTTTAAGGCGAAATTTGCTCAGCAGGAAGTGTTGTATCCGCAACAGGAAGTGTTCAAACAGTATCCGGATTACCGGAAGGAGGCGGCCCGTATCATGCGCAAAAACGGCGTGAAGATTTTGTTCGTTGATCCTTTGCTGCATTTTCATGATCCAATGTACCGCGTCCCGTATCTGCGTATGGTGAAGCATTTATTGAAGCACGGCTTTGACGGCGTGCATGACGACAGATTTTTGGATATCGAGGAACTGGACGGCAAGTTCGGTAAAAAACAGCTGTTTGTGCTTTCGCACGCTCACGTGAAAAAAGACGTGCGCCAAAAAGGCGTGCGGTATATTTTCGTGGACTGCTGGCGCACGGAGCGCAATATTTTGACTCCGGACCGGCAGAAAAAACCCAAGACTTATGTTGAAATTACGGTTGCCGGTGATAAACTGGCGGAAGCCGAGCTGAAAGAGTTTTCTATTTAGCGGTTCAGGCAAATGCCGCCGGAGTATAGCGCAGTTGGTAGCGCGCACCCATGGGGTGGGTGAGGTCGTGGGTTCAAATCCCACTACTCCGACCATTGGAATATTTTGTTTACAAATCTTTCTTTAATTCTTTCTCAAATATTTCTCTTGAAGGTAATATGTCTGGGGGTCATAGAGTTAGTAAGAATTCAAAATGAACGCAATTTTTATTTTTGGAGCGCAGTACCTTTTTCTTTTTATACCGGTTTTTGCTTTCATCTATCTCTTGAAACAAAAACCTGGCAAACGGAAACAGGTTTTGCTCTTGGCCCTCATTGCGCTGCCACTCGTCTACCTTATGGGGAAAATTGCGGGATATTTTTATTATGATCCAAGGCCGTTCATAACGAACCGTTTCATTCCGATCATTCCTTCGGCGACCGATAACGGTTTTCCGTCTGACCATACGCTTTTTTCAGCCGCGATTGCGGCGATTGTTTTTTGCCATGACCGCAGGTGGGGCGCGTTTTTATGGATCATTACTTTTTTTGTGGCGGCCTTCAGAGTGTATGTCGGCGTCCATTCCGTTCAGGATGTGCTTGGAAGCATGGTCATTGCCGCATTTTTTACGTGGCTGACGTTCAAGTTCATAAAACGTTATTTCTTCATAAAAACTTCATAATATTTCCTCTATAGTCATATTATGAGAATCATCATCGTTGAAGATCAGAAAAAACTGGCGCTCTCGCTTCAACGGGGGCTGGGGCAAAATGGCTATGCCGCTGATACCGTTTTTGACGGAGAGGCCGCTTTGAATCGTCTGGAGCATCATCATGACGAGTATGATCTGGTAATTCTTGATGTGATGCTGCCGAAAATGGACGGGATGACCGTTTGCAAAGCGCTCAGAGCGAAAAACATATTCGTTCCCATCCTGATGCTCACGGCGAAAGATACCGTTGAGGATCGCATTCAGGGTTTGGATGCGGGAGCGGACGATTATCTGATCAAGCCTTTTTCGTTTGAAGAGCTTCTGGCCCGCGTGCGCGCGCTGCTTCGAAGACCGCAGAGTTCATTGACGCGCGAACTTAAAATAAAAGATCTTACCCTGAATACCGTGACGCGGAAAGTGTTCCAGGGAAAAAAGGAAATACTCCTTACCCTCAAGGAGTTTTCGATTCTTGAATATTTCATGAGGAATCCCAATCAGGTGCTTACCCGCGATCAAATTTTGAGTCATGTCTGGGATTTTTCTTTTGATTCCCTCAGCAATGTGGTAGATGTACATCTTAAGAACCTTCGCAAGAAATTAGAAACCCATAAGCATGAAGCATTTATTGAAACAGTCCACGGAGTCGGTTACCGGCTTAAAAACTAATGTTTTTCAGGATGCGCGGATCCGTCTCACGCTTTACTATATTTTCGTGATGGTCGTTGTTGTCGGAACCTTCAGCGCGATGCTCTATGTAACGCTTGAAAAAAATATCAAAGATTCCATCGAAGAAAACGTCAGCGACAGAAATGTTCAGATTGAAACGATTGAAAAAACCGTTGACCGGCTGAAAATCACCATTGCCGCTTTGGACGGTTTCATTCTTCTTTTGATCAGTTCCTTGAGTTATATTCTTGCCGGAAAAACGCTCAAGCCCATTGCGCAGGCGCTTGACGCCCAGAAACAGTTCAGCGCTGACGCATCGCATGATTTAAGGACTCCGCTTGCGATCATGCGGACGGACATTGAGGTCACATTGAACGAAAAAAATAAAACTCCGGAACAATATAGGAAAACGCTCGAAAGCAATCTGGAGGAAGTGAAACACATGTCGGACATTGTTGAAAACCTTCTTCTGCTTTCCAGGCTCGAAGGTAAAAAAACGTCTCAAGCCAGTCAGGAATTTGAGTTCAGCGTTTTTGTTGAGAAAATCGTCAAGAAATTTCAGGCACAAGCCCGTGCAAAGCATATCAGCTTAACGATCCACAAAAAGGACACGGGAAATATTTCGGGTGTTCCGTCGGATTTGGAACGCGCTTTGTACAATATTTTGCAGAATGCGCTTCATTATACGCGCGATTACGGCAAAATTTCCGTCACGGTCTTCAAGGAAAAAGACCAGATGCATCTTGCGATTGCCGATAGCGGCATCGGCATCAGCGAAGCCGACTTGCCCTTTGTTTTTGACCGTTTTTTCAAGACATCAGATTCCAGAAATGAGTTTGTTGCACGTTCCGGATTGGGACTGACGATCGCCCGGGAAATCATCAAGGACCACGGAGGAACAATTTCTCTCCTGAGCGAACTTGGGAAAGGTACAACGGTAAACATTATTCTGCCGTGCTCCATGTAAATTTATTTAAAGGTTACGGGAACTTCATGATTTCTTCATAACTTTCTTTTATCTTACGAAAGTTGTAAAAACCGTCATAATTTTTTTATTCATTAATATGCAAAAAAACGCCGATACGCAAAAATTCAGCCAGATGCTGAACAAAGTTCCGGAAATAACTCTCTATTTCTGGATCATCAAAATTTTATGTACGACCATCGGCGAGACTGCCGCTGACTACCTTAATACGACCCTGAATTTAGGGCTGAACGGAACATCACTTGTTATGGGGGCTTTGCTCATTGTTGTGCTCATTTTTCAATTCAGGGCAAAAAAATACGTTCCTTCAATTTACTGGCTCGCAGTCGTTTTGTTGAGCGTTGTGGGCACATTGATTACGGATAATTTGACGGATAACCTCGGGGTTTCTTTGACGACGACCACTATCGTATTTTCAATTGCTTTGGCGCTGACATTTGCGGCGTGGTACGCAACGGAGAAAACGCTTTCGATTCATTCTATTTTAACCACCCGCCGCGAGGCTTTCTATTGGCTCGCGATTCTCTTCACGTTCGCTTTGGGCACGGCGGCCGGAGACCTCTCCGCAGAAAAGTTTAACCTTGGTTATTTGAATTCGTTGTTTATATTTGCAGGACTTATCGCAGTGATAACCATCGGCCATTATGTTGTTAAAGGCCTCATGGCGAAAGGACATAAATACCAGTCTACGAACGCGGTACTCGCTTTTTGGCTTGCTTACATTTTGACCCGTCCGCTCGGCGCATCCATCGGTGACTATCTGTCACAGTCTCCCGATGACGGAGGCCTTGGTTTAGGTACGACCAATACAAGTTTCATCTTTCTCGCTCTGATTTTGTGCATGGTTATCTATTTAACCATCACTAAAAAAGATCAGGCCTCTCCTGCCGTTCAAAAATAAAGCCAATCGGTTCGATTCGGTAAATAAAAAGGACTCTTGATTCAAGAGTCCTTTTTTCCTAACCCCAAAGAGTTATAAACCAATATTATGAATTATTTATGAAGATGTTCGCTGCCATACTCGTTGGGATTAAGGTTTAGGTTTGAAATTGGGATCGGGAATCCATTCAACTGGGTCCTGGCTTTGCGTTCCGTAGCCGCATGGTTCGTGGTCCGGGATGGCGCTGCCTTTCAGATCGGTTACGCTCACGCCGCTCACGGAATGCCAGTGTTTTTCATGACATTGTCCCGGGTCGGAAAGATAGACCTGTGCGATTGGAATCTGGTGGTCGCCGCTTGTGAGTACCTGGATGCGAGGGACGCTTCCCGATTTTCCGAACTCATTGATCAAGCCCTGCATTTCCGGTTGTTCCATGGTACCTGCGTTTCCGGTTAGCGGAGGATTTGTCCATGCCTGGCTCCATCCTGTTCCCATGTAGGTTACTAAGTTGTCACCCGGCTGGTAAGGATAGTTGATGACCTGGCCGTTCTGGGCGATTTCGTAGGTGTCGGAACCTTTTTGGGAAAGAGGATCGTGCAGCGTCAAAGTGTAACTGTTCGGGTCCATGTGCACGCCAATGACCGTGACCACGTGCGCGCCGACGATGGTGGCGTTTCCCTCGGCGTCGAGTTCCGCGAAATTGATTTTGAGTTCAACGGCTTTTTTGTTATTTAACGCGTTGGCGATTTCTTCGACGGAGGCGTTCCCGTTCGCCGAACTCATAGATTCGGTGTTGATGGGAAGATTGTGATCCATCGCGTATTTGGCTTTGCCAGCAATAACATCACCGTTGAGTACGCCATTTTCAAAGGTCCATGACATGTCCGTCTTCAGCTCTTCGATCATTGCTTTGGAATCCTGAGGGTTTGTCCCATTGCCGTTTTTGTTCACGAGCGACGTGAGGTTGTTTGCCACCGATGTCGGTACGCATTCCTGGGGCTGTTGTTTGAAATCTGGAACGTCTTCGGTGTGGACGTCGGTCGGTGGCGCGGGTTGATTTGGTTGAGCCGGCTGCTGGTCAGGAGCAGGGGGAGTAGCGCCCGGGTTTTCACCGGATGGCGGAGGTGTTGCCGGAGGGTTTGTTCCCGTACCCGGCCTTTCGGTTGTTTTCTGCGCAAATGCGGTCGGTATAAAAGGAATGCCGAGATTTGCTTCTTTCGGTTTGGTGACTTTGGCCAGGCTGATAAATTTTCCGAAATCGTACGTTTTGAAATTCAGTTTTTTGTCTTTTGTCTCTGATTTTCCGGCGGGCTGATCAAAAGACGTAAGTTTTTCGGCGGAAAGGATCGTTCTGACGGGAACGTCGGTTTTTGAAAAAATCGAAGTGTCTTTTTCATTGAAAGTAAAACGGTTCGGTTCGCTCGGATACGCGCCGGTCGGGAGATTTTTTACGACCCATTCGTCGCTGCTGAACGTTCCATCGTTGTTTGCGTCTATGGCCACATTCACAAAAAATACGCCAGGATCGCGGGCGATGAATGGAACGGTCACGGCCCCTTCGCCGTTCATTGTTCCGTTTGCGGCGTAGGCGGTCAATGTTATGTCGTCACCCAGGAGCGAAAGATTTTTCGGCAGCATGAAATAGACTACCGCTCCGATGACAATGATTACTACAGCACCTATGCCGAGAGCCTGTGTTTTGTTTTTCATAAGAGGTGAGGAAGGAATTAATATAAAGATTAAGGCTTAGCTTGTCTTAGTGTCAAGCTTGACGCAAGATAGTTTAGCTGCTAAGATAATGACCTCCTCAACAATCATTGATGGCAGCAAGAAATCCTAAAACCGGCAAACCCACGGAAGCGAGCCTTTTTGGCCTGCTTAAGCCGTATGCTTTTTTGATTTCCCTTCTGGTTTTGATGACGATCCTGAGCAACGGGTTGAACCTTGCGGTGCCGCAGATCGTGGCGAGCGCGGTCGACAGTTTTACCAAAGGAAATTTTGTTTTAACCACGGTTATCATTGAGTTTTTCCTCGTGGCTCTCAGTATTTTCATCTTCACTTATTTACAGAATATCGTTCAGACTTACGCTTCAGAACGCGTTGCAAGAGATCTGCGCACAGATTTGGCCGCCAAGATTTCCGTCCAGGATTACGCCTATATCCAGCGCGCGAATCCCGCGAAGCTTCTTACGAATTTAACCTCCGACGTGGATGCGATAAAATCCTTCGTCGCTCAAGCCATTGCCTCGATTATTTCTTCGGCTTTTCTGATCATCGGGGCAAGCGTGCTTTTGCTTTTGATCAACTGGAGGCTCGCTCTTGCCGTTCTTATTACCGTTCCCTTGATCGCCACGGTGTTTTACATCGTTCTGGGGAAAGTGCGGAAACTTTTTAGAAAGCAGCAGGAAGCCATCGACTGGCTGAATAAAGTCATCAACGAAAGCATCCTGGGTTCGGCGCTCATCAGACTTTTAAATTCTCAGCAGTATGAATATCAGAAATTTCTTGCCGCCAATACGGAAGCAAAAAACATCGGCTTCAGTATTTTGCGTCTTTTTGCCAGCCTTATCCCGGTGATAACTTTTGTCACCAACTTCGCGACGCTCACGATTCTGACGCTCGGCGGCCATTTTGTGATCACTGGAAGCATGAGCCTCGGTGATTTTACGGCCTTCAACAGCTATCTGGCGATTCTGATTTTTCCGATTCTGATCATCGGGTTCATGAGCAACGTCATTGCGCAGGCGCAGGCTTCTTATCAGCGTATTTTCGAAGTGATCAAGGCTGAACACAGAAAAGACACCGGTCATCTTACGGCAAAACTTCACGGCGATATTGAAGTCAAAAATGTTTTTGTAACTTTCGGCGAAAAGATGGCACTGAAGGATGTTTCTTTTACCGCGAAAGCGAAGACGAAAACTGCGATCATCGGCCCTACGGCGGCGGGAAAAACGCAGCTGCTGTATTTGTTGACCGGCTTGCTTGAGCCAACCTCGGGCCTCGTGGAATATGACCATAAACCCATTGATCAATACGTTAAACAGTCGCTGCATCAGCAGGTCGGGTTTGTGTTCCAGGACAGTATTATTTTCAATCTGACGCTCCGCGAAAATATCGCTTTCAGCAACACGGTCAAAGACAAAGATATTGAAAAGGCCATCGATACGGCCGAGCTTCGTGATTTTATCGAAGCGTTTCCGCAAAAACTGGACACCGTGGTTTCGGAACGCGGAACCAGCCTTTCCGGAGGACAAAAGCAGCGCATCATGCTTGCCAGAGCTCTGGCGCTCAATCCAAAAATTTTGCTGCTCGATGATTTTACCGCGCGCGTTGATACCCAGACCGAACAAAAAGTTCTGAAGAACGTCCAGAAAAACTATCCGGACATCACTCTGGTTTCGGTCACGCAGAAAATTTCTTCGATCGAACACTATGACCAGATCATTCTTTTGATGGAAGGAGAAATTTTGGCTATCGGAACGCATCATGAGCTTATGCAAAAATCACCGGAATATGTCCAGATTTTCAATTCCCAGCAAAGCACCAATAACTATGAACTACACTCTTAACAGTTCGGGTCTCAGCGGTGAAAAAGTAACGCTCGGCATGGCGCTGAAAAGGCTTGTGCCGTTTTTGGCCGGCGAGAAGAAAAACGTCATCGTGGCTTTTACCGCGATCATCGTCAATTCCTCGTCGAACCTGCTTGGTCCGATCATCATCGGTTTTACGGTCGATCATTATATTCAGACCAAGGATTTTAACGGCGTGCTTATGTATTCGGCCTTGCTGCTCTGCATATACGCTGCGGGATTGGTCGCGAGTTACATCCAGACCATCACGATGGGCGGGGTGGGAAGAAGAGTTCTTTTTAATTTGAGAAATGCGGTTTTCACCAAACTGCAGGAACTTCCGGTGGCTTTTTTCAATCAGAACAAAGCAGGGGATCTGATTTCCAGAATCAACAACGATACGGACAAATTAAACCAGTTTTTTGCCCAGGCGCTCATGCAGTTCGTGGGGAATTTCTTTTTGATCCTCGGGGCGGGAATGTTTCTTTTAACGCTCAATATACGTCTTGGAGGGGCGGCCCTATTGCCTGCCCTCGGCGTACTGATCGCGACGCAGCTTCTTTCCGCGTGGGTCAAACGTAAGAACCTGGAAAGTCTGCAAAGTCTTGGCGGAATGAGCGCGGAAATCCAGGAAAGCCTTGAGAATTTTAAGGTGATCGTCGCTTTCAACCGCCTCGATTATTTCAGGAAAAAATTCAATGAAGCCAATGAGAAAAATTATACCGCGTCCGTGGGCGCGGGCGTTGCCAGCAATATTTTTGTTCCGATTTACGGCCTGGCCTCGAACATTGCCCAGCTGATCGTCCTTTCCTTTGGAATTTACCTGATTTCCGCGGGAAATTTTACGATCGGTTTACTCATCGGATTTTTGCTCTACGTGAACAGTTTTTACAACCCTTTGCGCCAGCTCGGCTCGTTATGGGCATCGCTGCAGCTTGCATTGGCCGCGCTCGACCGTATTTCCGAAGTTCTTGCCCTCAAATCCAACATGGTGGTGATTCCATCCCATCATGTGAAGTCCGAATTTCTGATGGAATTTAAAAATGTTACTTTTGGTTATCCCAACGGGAAAATAGTTTTGAAAAACATTGAGCTTGGATTCAAGAAGGGCCATACCTACGCGCTGGTCGGTCCTACCGGCGGAGGAAAAACGACCACCGCTTCCCTGATGGCGCGGCTTTATGATCCGACCGAAGGGACCGTTGTGCTCGACGGTAAAGACATCCGTTCCTATGATCCCGCGGAACGTGCAAAGAAAATCGGATTTATTCTTCAGGAGCCGTTCCTGTTTACCGGAACGCTTCGGGAAAATATTCTCTACGGCAACGCAAAATATCTTCATTACACCAATGAAGAGCTGCGTGAAATACTTGAGCAGCACAGTCTTTCAAAACTTCTCGCCAGGTTTGAACAGGGGCTTGATACCAAGATCGCGACGAGCGGGGACGCCATAAGTCTTGGGCAGAAACAGCTTATCGCTTTCATCCGCGCGGTGATCCGCGAACCAGAAATGCTGATCCTTGATGAAGCGACCGCGAACATCGATACCGTCACGGAACAGCTCCTTGATGAGATTTTGAATAAACTGCCCAAGCAAACCACTAAAATTATTATTGCGCATCGTTTGAATACCATTAACAACGCCGATCAGATCTGTTTCGTCAACGCTGGAGAAATTACTCCTGCCGGCTCAATGGAACACGCATTGGAATTGCTTTTGCACGGAAAAAGAAAAAGTTAACAACCTTATATTATGAAAGAAGTCAGAGAAGAACTTTTGCGGTCGCTGATTGAAAAGATGGTTAACGTGATGAAAGGGATGCACCACGCGGGACACGGTTTTCCTTTCGGCGAGTTTAAATTAAGCAGGCCGCAGGTGATGATCCTGTTTTTTATCGCGAGAAAAAAAGAAGGAGTGTCGGCCAAGGACCTGGCGGCGTTTCTGAATGTGACGTCCGGAGCGATCACTCAATTCATCGATACGCTTGCGGAAAAAAAACTGGTGAGCCGCGAAGAAGATTCCAAAGACCGCCGCATCCTCAGAATTAAACTTACGAAAAAGGCAAAGGATAAGTTTGTAGCCTTCAAGAAAAGTTATTACAAATCAGTGAGTCCGGCATTCAGCGCATTCAACCAGCGTGAAATAGAACAGTTCATTTTTTTCCTGAATAAAATTAAGATAGGACCGGAATAGTGCGTTTTATTTTTTCTTTATTTACCGTTCATCTTTGAGGCGTAAACTCAGGCAGAATCTGTCTGAAATTTATGAAACAAATATTTAAATTGTTGTGCGGTTTTTTGGCGGGATTTTTTCTGTGTGCCGGGTTTTTTCATGAAACGCCCAAGAGTCCTGCGGGCCTGCAACAGGCCCGTGAAGTTGCCGCCGTTCAGTTTTATCCAGTCGTGAAAGTTATCGACGGCGACACCATTGATGTCATCATCAATGGTCAAAAACAGCGAGTCCGTCTTTTGGGCGTCAATACTCCGGAAACGGTTGATCCCAAAAAGCCGGTGCAGTGTTATGGGCCGCAAGCTTCCGCCATCGCCAGACAAAAACTCAGCGGCGCTTCGGTTGAGCTTCAGTCAGATCCGGGCCAGGGGAATACCGACAAATATCATCGTCTTTTACGTTACGTTTTTCTTGCAGACGGAACGGATTTTGATGAATGGCTTATCGCGAACGGTTATGGTTTTGAATATACTTACGATAAACCATACGAATATCAAACCGAGTTTATTGATGCGCAAGCGAAGGCTCAGGTGAATAAACTCGGTTTATGGGCTGCAGATACTTGTAACGGGAAACTTAAGCCGCAATTGCGACGTTCTTAAACAAGCGCTTCTTTTTGTCTTTCCGCCTGCTGATCGATCGCTTCCTTATCGTGTTCCGCCTGGCGGTCGACCTGTTCTTTTTGACTTTCAGCCTGGCGATCAATGGCCTCTTTGTCCGAGCGGGCTTTTGTGTCGATAGCTTCCTTATCGGATTCGGTTTTTCGATCAATGGATTCCCTGGCCGCGCTTTTTGCTGCTTCATCCATAGAAATAATTATTAAGAAATATTTTAAGTACTAATATGAAGTTGTTGTGGTGGTTGGAGTGGTTGTCGTTGTTGTTGAAGCTGAAGGGGTCGTTGAAATCGGCGGGATGATGCCCGATTGAGTCGTCGAAGTCGTGGAGTTTGTCGTTACTGTTGTAGGAGGAGTGCAGCCGGCGAGAGCAATCAAGGCAACTGAACAAATCCCCAGAGCAATGAGTTTTGAATATTTCATACGATAAAAATGAAAGAATGATTTTTTCATTGAGATCATAGCAGAAATCCGGTTTTTTAGTAATCAAAGACCCCCGTTTTTTATCTTGTGTTTTTTGTTTTTGCAGCTAGAATCTCTGCTATGTCTGAAACGAATATCGAAATAGAACCGGATTGCGATGATTCCCAGGTGACACTTGTTTTTGACCGCGCCCAAATGCAGCCTTTTATTGAAGCATCAACGCGAACAGATGACCCTGATGATACTTCGCCCACTTTGAAATCCATTGTTTTTACGGGTGAGATAAAAGTCAGAGGCCATAGTGAAGAAGCCCCGGATATTACCGTCATTGCGGCTTCAGATCTTGTCGGCGAATCAGTGCGTCAACAAATCCAGGGCCTCATGGAGTGAATTTTGGATTGAGCTTGGACTAGCCAATCGCAGTTGTTTTTGATACAATACAGACATGAATCACTGTTTACACGGTGTGTTCATGCCCCGAGAGTACCCTCAGACCGAGGACTGGACGAGCATTCAGGCTCAATGCCTGGAATGCGGAGTTCAGTTCATCTACTGGGAGGATCGGAATGATTCACATCTGGAAGCGCTCTCTGTATAAAAATAGAGAGGCGGCTTTCGCCATGGGCGGAACTGTGGTTATATTCTTTCGATGGCTTATTTTGTTTACATCCTCAGGTGCAGCGACGGCACTCTTTATACGGGTTCAACGAACGATCTTGAAAAAAGACTGCACGCACACAATCATCTAAAGTCCGGTGCGCGTTATACGCGCGCGCGCAGGCCGGTGAAGCTGGTCTACACGGAAAAGCATCGTACGCACAAAAAAGCCATGCAGCGCGAATATGCACTCAAACAATTGAAGCGAAGCGAGAAAATTGAGCTTATTGATGGCTGAACTAGAGTCTTCCCTTCAGTTCAGTCACCGCATCAAGCAGGGTGTTGTCTTTGTAGCCTCTTGAAAGATTGTCGGCCGCGGATGCTGCCCAGGCCATGGCTTCCTGAATATTTTGAGCATCGGAAGGGGCACCTTTTTCGAGCTCTTCTTCTATATAATTCAACCGGTTCAGACCTTGAAGCGCCAGAATATAGTGGTGCATATTATCAATTTCTGCCGGAACGTCCATTCCCTGCATCTCATATCCGCTGTTCACCATTCCTACTCTGCTAGCATGCTCCATGATTTCTGAAAGTTTGTCCGTGGGGTTTTCAATAAATGACATTGCTTCCTCAAGGACTTTTTTGTCCGCTTCATCTTCAATGCCTCTTTCAAGTAACCCTTTCACGGCTCCGGCGATATTTGCCGTTTGGGTTTTTAATTTCAGCAGGAGATTCTGAGCCAGATGAGAATTTTCGGATTCCGGGGAGCCTGGAGTATTCATATTTTGAGGGTAAAAGTTTATTGATAGAATATAATTATACGTTATTTTGTGCTTTGTGGCAAGGGTCGCGGCGCTTCTGATATAATCTGGAATATGAACTTAGAAAAGAATATTCCGGTCATACCTTTTGAGTCCTCAAAAAAATGGGAAGCGTGGCTCGCCAAAAATCATGGGAAATCCAATGCGATTTGGCTGCAGATTTTCAAGAAAGGTTCGGGACAAAAATCAGTGAATTACGCTGAAGCTTTGGATGTCGCCCTTTGTTACGGTTGGATTGACGGTCAGAAAAATACTTATGATGGACATTCGTGGTTGCAAAAATTTACGCCGCGCCGTTCCAAAAGCGGATGGTCAAAAATCAATACGCAGCATGTGGAACGGCTCATCAAAGAGGGAAAAATGAAACCGGCCGGTCTGCTGCAGATTGAGGCTGCAAAGCAGGACGGCCGCTGGGAACGCGCGTACCATTCTCAAAGCAACGCGTCGGTTCCTGAAGATTTTTTGCAGGAACTCGATAAAAATAAAAAGGCGAAAATGTTTTTCGGGACACTCAACAAGGCGAATATTTATGCCATTGTGTACAGACTTCAAACCGCTAAAAAACCCGAGACTCGTCAGAAGCGCATGAAAATGATTCTGGAAATGCTTTCGAAGGGCGAAAAATTTCATCCGTAACAACGGATATATTATTTGAAAGATCTTTTTTCCGCTTCATCATAAAATGCCATTACTTCTTTCATCATCTTTTTTTCGTCGCCGTTAAAGCGTGAGACGTCGTAGCAGCCCAAAGGATGCTGCAGAACATTGATCAGACACTTGTTGCAGTATGTACAAGGTTTTGGCGCTTTATTATTTCCGCGTTTAAACATATTTGGAAGATCGGGATTCGCAAGAAGCGTTCTTGCCATTGAAACCGCATCGCAAGATCCGTCCTCAATAGCTTTCCGGATCACCGATGCCGTTTGAAAACCGCCCGTGCAGATAACGGGAATATGAACCTGCTTTTTAATCGCTTTGGCATGCGGGAGAATGAAACCTTCGATCGGCTGGGGCTTGTTTCTGGACCATAAAAATTTGAAAAGAGGCTGCAGCCACGGATTGCGGAAAAAATGCATGTTCCTGCTGGTATGAATTCCGCTCGGCAGCATAACTCCGTAGTTATTTGCGGCTTCATACATAGGAAAATCGCCGCCGGGATTTTTGGGGTGGCCGAAACTGTTTCCGGTTGAAATATGGAGGGCGTCGACCCCGGATTGTTCGAGCCACTTACAGACCTGGATCGATTCTTCCAGCGTCGTGCCTTTTTTCTCCCAGAAAAAAAGATCGTTACTATAATCAACTGCGCTGATTTTTGCCTGAAGATGAAAGTTGTTTCCAACCTCTTTGCGGACAGCCGCTACGACTTCAAGCAGGAAACGCGCCCGGTTTTTAAGATTGCCGCCGTATTCATCTTTCCGGTCATTAATCGCTGAACTTAAAAATTGGGTAAAAAGATAACCGTTTGCGGAATGCAATTCGATGCCATCAAGTCCGGCAGCTTTCACGCGACGGGCCGCCTGCGCAAATTGTTTGATAACTTCCCTGATTTCTTTACGGCTCATGGCTTTGCATCGGAATCCGTGAAAAGAGTCGGATTTGCTCGTTGAAGAAAGCGCGATTTTCCCCTGATTTTCGATGCCGCCCATGTCCTGCTGACGGCCTGAATGTGAGATCTGCAGAATATATTTACAGTCATATTGATGGATGCGTTTTCCAAGTTCGCGCCAAAAAGGGATGCGCTCGTCGGTATCGATCATCGCATAATTTGGAAGGATCCGGCCGCGGACATTGATCGGAACATGTGATGAAATCAATACACCTGCTCCGCCGCGCGCGAATTTTTCTTCCCAGCAAATTCTGGCTTCGGACCCTGAGCCGTTATAATTATCAATGCGTCCCGAGATATTCGATCGCATCAGGCGGTTTTTTACCGTGAGATTCCGGAAACGAAGCGGCTCGAATAAAATGTCTTTAGGATTGATTTTTGACTTGTTCATCTGATCGCTCATTGATCGTATTTATTGCATATATTTGCTTCCGTCGAGCCAGTTGCCGAGTTGCGATGCAACCTGGACGTAACCGAGGATGTTGATGCCCGTGCCTTTGTGCACGCCGAAGTGCAGATGTTTGCGTTCACCGGAGGTTTCCGAGCTGTAGCCTTTTCCCAACACCGCGATTTTTTCGCCGGCAGTAAGCGCTTGTCCTACGGACGGAATGATGCTCGTATATTTGAGATGACCGTAAATGATCGTTACTGCTGCGCCATTCAAAGTGCATGACTGCACCGCGACTCCGCCGTAACCGGTGGCGATTTTTTTCATGAGTAGTTTGCCGTCGCATGCGGCGTAGATGGGAACATCGATGTTTTGTTCGTCCGGAGTCGTTTCAAAATCTACGCCCGTATGGTATCCGGAAAATTTTTCTGGAGAAACCGGCGAATGTCCGGGAGAAACCTTGAGGCCGAAGGTTTTTTTGGTGATTCTGCTGAGGGCATTGCTGATGGGTTCCGCCAGTTGTGCGTTTGTTGCAGGAGTTTTTTGAGGCGGATCTGCCTGTTGCTGTGACGGCGCGGTCTGGCCGGGTGTTTGCCGGGAAGTCACGGTCAAGGCAGCGTTTTGTGCATTTTGCTGACTCGCAGAAGATACAGCAACATTATCGGAAATCTGCGTCTGGCTGTTCATGCAGCCTCCGATCATCAGTACTGAAGTGAAAAGTGCGAAGAAGATTTTTTTCATACGAGATGATTAGTTTCTCTTTTTTTGTTTGAGGAGATCCCTTATTTCCGTTAACAGGAGGGCCTCTCTGCTTTCTGCCGGAGTCGGCGCGTCCTCTTCTTTTTTAGCTTTTTTTAATGCTCGTTCCTTCATGACGTTGATAAATTTGATCGCCATAAAAAGAGAAAACGCGATGATGACGAAATTGATGAAAATCTGGATAAAATTCCCGTAATTCATGGTTACCGCGTCGGAGACGGTTTGTCCGGAAGAGTTAATGACCGCACCCTTAAGTACAAATTTGAAATCTGAAAATTTAATGCCGCCGATGATTAAACCCAGCGGCGGCATAATCAGGTCGTTCACGAGCGACTGTACGATCTGGTTGAAGGCGGTGCCCAGCATGATACCGACAGCCATATCTATGACGTTGCCTTTTGCTGCGAATTTTTTGAACTCATCAAGAAATTTTTTCATATTATTTTACGGTAACCGTTCCTTTCATCATTGGATGGATTGCGCAGTGATAGCTGAACGTTCCTGCCTTTGAAAAGGTGAAGCTGTAGCTTTGATTTTGAGATAAATTTCCGGAACCGAATGCTCCGGAATCAGAAGTAACAGTGTGAGGAATCGGATCCTGGTTTGTCCATGTGACGGTTGCTCCGGCCGCTACGCTGATGTTTGCCGGCGTAAAGCTAAAGCTGGAAATTGAGACGAATTCATGGGTCGTTTTTGGAGCAGGGGCTGGTGTAGGAGCGGGTGCCGGTTTTGGCTGCGGTGCTGGTGTCGGACTTGGAGTAGGGGCAGGTCTTGGCGTTGGTGCTGGTGATGGAGCTGATAATGTCGCAGGACATGCTGAAGTCGGGCTTATGCACATAGCACCCCTTGCCAGACAATAGTTGCCGGTGGCGCACGTACAAGAATATTCGTTTGCGGGACATGCGACGATGTTATCGGATGTCGGCGGTCTTACTGTCACGGCTGCGCCGGTCTGCTCAGAGGAAGTTGTTTCCTGAGATGAAATAGTAAGTCCCATTTGCTGGTTTGCTGTTGTTGGAGTGGGAGTTTGCGACTGCTGTGTTGCCGTTTGTTCAGGAGTCTGCTGAGTGCAGCCTGCAAGAAGCATTGATACGGCGAATACTGCCGTGATGGTTTTGAGTGATGTCCGCATACGTTTCGGTTTAAAGGTTTAAGGTTATTTGGTTGTTTTCGATTTTGATGGCGATCGGATCCAGAGCCCGTTGGGCGGGGCCGTTTTTTACGCTGCCGTCAGGGTTGAATTTTGAGCCGTGACAGGGGCAATCCCAGGTGTTTTCAGTATCGTTCCATTCGATGTCGCAGCCCAAATGGGTGCAGCTCGTGGAGAAAGCTTTGAATGTTCCTTTGTCGTTAAAAACCGCTACGTTGTTCCCGTCGACCGTGATGATTTTTCCTTTGTTTTGAGGAACGTCACTGGTGTCAGCCATGGAGTTCATTGTTATTTGTTGCGGTCATTGGTGGTTTGATCATAGCCTTTTTTCTGTTCGGGAGAAAGAGCAAACCGGCGGTGAGATTTCCTAAAAGCAGACCGACGACAAGCGGATCCTGATGAGGTAACCCGGTGAGTTTTAAAATATACATTACTGCCACTGAAAAGAATCCCACTAAAATTCCGTAAACCGTCCTTTGTTTGTGCGTGGGAAAGGTTGAGGTGAGGGGCTCAATCAGCATAACCGTTGAGAAAAAAAGCACGGTCCCGTTGACGAGTTCGGCGTTGAGAATATTCGGGAGCTGGTCTGAAGTTATTCCCGTGAGCAGTAAAAAAAGACTCAGGCAGATGGTGTATGAAAACAGAAAAGGAATGGTGACGTGCCAGCGTTCCTGTCTCCATAAAATAAAAAGTCCGAAAATCGAAATGACGACTAATCCGATGATATCCCATGACGTTCCCCACCATGAAACTGCGGGCAGAAAAAAACTCATGACGACCATGGCGAACGAAGCCGGGTTGAATACGTGGCGCATTTTACCGAAATGCAGCAGCTGTTTGGAAAAAACCGCCAGTAACGGCAGAAGAATCAGAACATACAGCGGAGGGTTCGGGATGGAAACAATAGCGATGACAAATCCTGAAATGAACGACGACAAAGGGAAATACCAGACTTTATCGCGGATGAATGTCCACAAAAGATCAAAACAGGCATAGAGAATGACGATGATAAAACCTTTCACCAAGGTTGAGAGTCCGGCTTGCGGATTGAATGCGAACGAAGCATAGATAAAAATCGCGGCGAGATAAACCGCCATGAAATATTTAACCGGTATTTTTTGTTTAAGCGATGCAAATGCCATACTTCCGGGAGCATAGCATAACAAGCGTATGAAAGGGGAGCGGTTTATCTTGTGCTACAATGGCGGAAGCGTAATATTTTTTTAATATTTATGGAAAAATTTTCTTGCGTAATTATCGGGGCCGGGCCGGCGGGTCTTCAGTCCGGGTTATTTTTGGGCCGCGCCTCCGTGAGCACTCTGGTCATCGGCGTTCCGGAAAAGAGCGATCTTTATTACGGCAAAATCATCGGGAATTTTTTTGGCGCGGCGGATGAGCCTTCGGGCGCAATTCTGCTTGATAACGGAGTGGAACATTTAAAAAAATATGGAGTCCGCGTTTTGAAGGAGGAGGTTGTTGATCTTCAGGTTCAGGACGGCGGCATTTTTAAAATTGTTACCGAATCGCAGCAGGAATTCAGCGCGGATGCGGTGATCATAGCTACCGGCCAGTCTTTGGTGAAGGCGGGCATTTTGAATGAGCAGAAATTTTTCGGCAATGGCGTTCACACCTGCGTGGCGTGCGACGGGCCGCTTGTGAAAGGGAAAAAGATCGGTGTGATCGGCAGCGGTTCCCATGCCGTTCAGGAAGCCATTGAGCTTCTGACGTTTACGGATAAGGTTACGATTTTTACCCAGGGCGCTGCGCCGGTCTGGAGCAAAGAGCTCGATGCAATGATCAAACAAAAAAATATCACCGTGAGCGATCTCCGCATGAAAGCTTTGAAAGGTGAAACGAAGATTGAAGCAGCCGTATTTTCCGACGGAACCGAAGAGCCTTTTGACGGCATTTTTATAGCCCTGGGGGCGGCTTCCTCCGTAACATTTTCATATAAGCTCGGACTTGAACAGCAGGACGGGTTTTTGAAGATTGACCGCGATGGAAAGACCAACATGGAGGGTATATGGGCCGCGGGCGCTGCCACCGGCGGCAATCCGCAGATCGCGAAAAGCGTGGGAGAAGGCTGCAATGCCGCCCTGAGCATCATCAAAAAACTGAAGGGCATTCCGCAATATAAGGACCAGACCTAAATTTTTTCGGTCAAAATCACCGCAACCGCGAAGTCGTCTTCGTGGGAAATGCTTAGGTCAAAGGCAAACATTTTCTGAATTTTTGCGGATTTTATGGTGACGTACGGCCGTTGGTTTTTGTCGTGCCCGACTTCGATATCCGCAAAGTCCGGAATGATTTTGAATTTTGAAAGACTCTTAATGGCCGCTTCTTTGGCCGCGAATCTGGCTGCGAGGGATTCGGCGAAAGTTTTTTTGGCAAAGCAGTATTCCAGTTCTTTTTTCGTGAAGATTTTTTTTAAATACGGATCGCTGCTTTTAGCGTCTTTGAATTTTTTGACCGCAACGATGTCGATTCCTACGGCGAAGTTTTTGATCACAGGAGGTCGATAAGGAATTCTCTGACGGCCTTAAATTTGTGTTCGGGAAGTTTGATGTAGCCGGATTTAATGAAGTACATGAAGTAGGTCAGCATCAATTTTTCATCTACCGGATGACAAACAATGCCGGTTCCTTTCAGGATATTGTCAGTGTTTGACGTGTCGAATTTAGGGATGATTCCTTTGTTGTAACGCCGTGAGAAATTTTCTTTTCCGCCGCGTTTTTCAAAAAACAGCGGCGCCAAAAGTTTCAGCGCATTATCCTTCGATCCTTCAATGTCGTGAGTAAGTTTTTTCCTCCAGGCGTTGAAGCTGAGAAGTTTGACGTCATAGCCGAATTTTCCGGCCATCACCGCCATATCTTTCAGCGACATGAGTTTGTTATTCACAAGGTTGTAGTTTTGGTTTCTGGATTGCGGCTGCAAGGAAATGTACGTCATGGCTTTGGCTACATAATCCACGTCAGTGATATGAACACTGAACGCAAAATCCGGAATGGCTTCCATCTGGATGCAGGCGACCATGAATCTGCAGACCATGTCTTTCATCTGCCAGATGCCGGATTTTGAACTTCCGGTAATTTCTCCGGGACGGAAAATAGTGACGGGCAGTCCGCGTTCGCGCGCGATCATGGCTTTTTTCTCGCCGACCCATTTGCTTTCGCTGTAGCCAAGATAATAACCTTTCCAGTGGTTCATCGGATCATTTTCATAAGCGGTTTTTCCGAAATATGATGGGTTGTCGTAGACGCTGAAAGAGGAAATGTGATGGTATGGTTTCGTTTTGTATTTGCAGGCCAGACGCATCACTTCTTCCGAACCTTCAACATTCAGTTTTTTCAGGGATTCGTAGGGGAAAAGGAAGTTCAGATCCGCGGCGCTGTGAACCACCATATCCACGGTTTTGGCCAGCTGCAGATAATCTTTCGGCTTGAGGCCCAGACGGCTTTCGCCGATGTCGCCCAGCACCGGAATAATGCGGGGAGCGTAACTGTCATGCCAGACTTTGTAGAGTTTCATGTTTTTGGTGATGCGTTCCAGGCCTTCCTGCGGAGTTTTGGCGCGCACGAGGCAATACATGGTGAGTTTTTTGTTCGCGAGATATTCCCGGATCAGATATGCTCCCAAAAACCCCGTGGCTCCCGTGAGGAAAACGTTTTTGATGACCGTTACTTTTTTTCCTTCGGGTTGAATGTCTTTGGGGAGCGAGATTTCTTTGGAAAGATCGGTTTGGTGTTTGCCGATGTTTTCGGCTGAACCGTGCTGTTTGATGAAATCCACTAGGGCGGCGAGTTTTTGAATCGTCGGTTCGGCAAAAAACGTACGCATCGGAATCTTCACTTTGAATTTTTCTTCGACTTTGGTGATAAGCTGCGTCACGGTCAGTGAATTTCCGCCGATGTTGAAGAAGTTGTCGGTGACGCCGATTCCGTTGTTATTCAGAGTTTCTGAAAAAATGGTCAACAGGGTCTTTTCAGTTTTGGTTTTTGGCATAGCCGCTTTTCCTGCGGAGAGTTTTTTGTCCTTCGATGAGCCTTTCAACTGATGGACGGTCTGCAGTTGATGTACGTCATAAAGTTTTTTACACGCTCCGATCTTGATCTTATTATTGTCGGTTCTCGGCAGACTGCCTGCTTTAATGAACAGTACGTCATACGGGCCGAAGCCGTAGATTTTGGTCATTTCGGAGCTGATTTTTTGTGTGACTTGCTCAAAATTCACCGGAGACTGGTTTCCCAATTCCGCGCAAATGATCAGTTCTTCCCGATTGCCGATAAGTGCGGAAAACGAAACGATGGACAGGGATCTTAATTCCGGGATCGTTTTTTTCAGGTGAACTTCTATGTCGTTTGAAAAGAATTTTTTGCCGTTGATGATGATGAGCTCTTTGAATCTTCCCGTAATGTAGAGTTTGTTTTCTTTGATGAAGCCCAGATCACCTGTACGTAAAAAGTGTCCGGGATAATTTTTCAATGTTGCCTTAAAAGTTTCCTCCGTTTCCTTGGGCATATTCCAGTATCCCAGGGCGACGCTTTTGCTTTGGATCCAAAGCTCACCGATCCGGTCGGGTTTGCATTCCTGGAGCGTTTCGGGGTCGATGATTTTGGCCAGCATTCCTTCTCCCAGATCGCCGCAGCTCACGATTTTTTTTGCATCGCGGGAATTTTTTTTGAGTAATACGATTTTGTTTTTGTTGAGCGCATTCTCATCTATGCTTAAATATTCAAGGGTTTCGCCGGCTTTTTTTACTGACACCACCGTGGTGCATTCCGCCAGTCCGTATCCCGGAGTAAGAGCCGTTTTACTTAAATTCGCGGCGGACATTTTTTTGCTGAAGAGATTCAGCGTGTCAAAGTTGATCGGTTCCGATCCGCAGACGGCGTATTGAAGCGACGATAAATTCAGATGTTCGATTTCTTCGTTTTTAACGATCTGGGTGCAAAATTCGTATGCGGAATTCGGACCGGAGGTTGCATTGATTTTATATTTTGAAATGTTTTTCAGCCAGCGCTGAGGGCTTCCAATAAACGCCAGCGGTGACATGACGAAATTCGTTCCATGCAGATATATGCTATAGAAAATATGTACGGTCAGGCCGATGTTATGGAAGAACGGTACCCATCCAAGGAAGCGAAGGTTTTCTGGAGGCAGGGTCAAGCTGCGGATATATTCAAGGTTGCTCATGTAATTTCCATGGCTGATCATGACTCCTTTTGGCGTTGAAGTGGATCCGGATGAATATTGCAGACAGACGAGCGTTTCGTCGTTTATCTTGGGCATGTGCCATTCGTCGGCTTTTACGTCTGAACCGGAGATGCATTCATCAATATTATAAATTTTGAAACCTTTCAAAAAGTGTACGAGTTCAGCGGCTACGAATTTAGGAAGATTTTTTGGATAGATGGCTGTTTCAAGTTTTTCAGTCATGTCACTGCTGGCCATGATGAGTTTTGGTTTTGCGGATTCTATCACTGACTGGAAGCGGATTTTTTTGCCTTCATCAATTGGCGGGGGAATGACCGTAAAAGCTACGCCTGCATAAATTGCCCCGAACACCGCTGCGGCGTTATCCGGCGTATGCGTGGAAAAAATTAATACCCTGTCTCCGATTTTGAGTCCGTGCTTTTTTAAATCAACAGCCACTTTTTTTGCTGATTCTTCCAGCTCGCGGTAAGAGACTTTTCTCTTTTTTTCTTTATTGTTGTTGTCGTAACTCAAAAATTCATAGGCGATTTTATCGGGAACTTCCCTCGCCGCTTTTTGCAACATTTCGATTAAATTTGCCGGTGTTCCGTTGTTTTTCATTTTTGTGTTTGTTTATTTCCTACTATTATACAACATTTTTTGTTTTTATGCGACTTCTTTATTCGGATGCTTTACGGTTTGCAGATGGTGCGGGCGCATGAAATGGCAGAGGTTAATGACGATGAAATATGTTACTGCTGCAAGAGTGGCGATGTAAAAGCTCACCGGGTACTTCGTGGTAAAGGCCAAAAACAGGCCTCCCCAGGTGAATGCAAGCCCGAAGAGAATGGAGAGCAGGATGGCGCCGGCCGGTTTTTTTGTCATGTGCTGTGCGCAAGCAGCGGGTGCAATAAGAAGCGAAAATACCAGTAAGACTCCTACGACCTGAATGGCTTCGGCCACAGTGATTGCCAGGAGCAGCATGAAAATTATGGAAAGAAGTTCGACCGGAACGCCGCGGGCTTCCGCGACTTCAGGATCAATCGAAGCAAAAAGCAGAGGCCGGAAAAAAACCAGTAGTGAAATCAAAACAATACATCCAAAAATGAATGTGAGTATAACATCGTTTTGGGTAACGCTGAGGATGGATCCGAACAGCACGCCCACGGCTTCGTTGGCTGCATTGGTGTAGAGACGCAGGAATAAAACGCCCAAGCCCAGGACGAACGACAGGATCATGCCGATTTCAACATCGCGGCCCTGGATTTTTTTTGCCAAAGCCCCGATGCCAAGCGCCGCCAGTAAAGTGAAGCCGAACATGCCCGCCAGTGAACTCACGCCAAACAGGGCTGCTCCGGTGGCTCCTGCAAAGCCGATGTGCGAGAGCGCGTGCGCCGCGAAAGCCTGAGCGCGCAGGACCACAAAATACCCGATGATCGCGGAAATGACGGCTATGAGCGTTCCGGCCAGAAAAGCGTTCTGCACAAACTCCTGGTGAAAGATTTCAAGCATGCGAGTGGTTTACATGATGAATATCGGTGCCCGCAGGCATATGCAATTTTTGTGAGAACAGCCGCACCGGAAGATAGACTCCGAACGAAAGCGCGGCGATGTAAAAACTGACGGGCCACGTTCCGTTAATGGCGAAAAATATGCCAAGCCAGGTATAGGTGAGACTTAAAAATACGGAAAGAATTATCGCTGCAACAGGCTGGTGCACCAGCCTGGTTGCCGTTGCTGCGGGTCCGACCAGAAGCGTAAAAATCAATAAAACTCCGACCACTTGCACGGACATCGACACAGTGAGAGCTACCAGCACCAGAAAAATAACGGCCAGTGCGCGCACCGGAATGCCCCGCGCCTCCGCGACTTCGGGATCAAAAGAACTGAAGAGCAGCGGGCGGAAGATGAACCCGAGCCCGATCAAAGTTATCACGCTGAAAATTGCCGTCACCAGAACGTCGGTCTGGCTGATGCCCAGGATGGTTCCAAAGAGAATGCTGTAGGCCCGTTCCGCATAGCCGCTATATAAAGAAATGAACAGTGCTCCAAGTCCCAACATCAGGGTCATGATGATGCCGATGGTGATGTCGCGCTCGCTGAGTTTTTTTCCAAGTAACCCGATGCCTACCCCCGCAGCAATCGTAAAAGCCAGCAGGCCGAAGATCGGATCAACGCCGACTACAAGTGCGCCGGCTGCTCCCGCAAAACCGATATGAGAAAGCGCGTGTCCGGCAAAAGTTAATCCGCGCGTCAGTAAAAAATAGCCGATCAGTGCCGCAACGACCGCTACCATGGAACCGGCGATGAAGGCGTTTTGGATGAACTGGTAATGAAGCAGAGCAAACATGCGAGGCTGTTAATATGCGTCTATGTTTCCGCGCCCACAACGAAAATGCGGTTCAACGCGCGGACGATTTCAATGTGGGTGTCGTAAAGTTTACTCAGGGTGGCACTCGTTAAAACCTGGTCTGGAGTGCCGATGGCGCTTTGTCCACGCGCCATGAACAGTACGCGGTTTACAACCGGAAGCAGAGGATTTATGTCATGGGACACCAGCATGATCGTCACTTTTTTTTCACGGGAAAGTCTGGCAAGAAGCGACACGATTTCCTGGCCGTTGTTAATATCAAGATTTGAAAGCGGCTCATCAAGAAGTAGAATCTGGGGATTGGTGATCAGCGCCTGGGCTATCAACATGCGCTGCTGTTCGCCTCCGGACAGATGCCCGATCGGAGCGTTGCCGAGATGCAAAGCGTTCACTTCTTTCAGCGCTTTATTAATAAGATCTTCTCTTTTTTTATTGGGAAATCCGAAACCCCATTTGTTGCCGTCAAATCCGAATCCGACCACATCACGCGCCCGCAAAGCCAGTTCTGTTTCCAGCACGCGGTGCTGGGGCGCATACCCGATGGCGTCGTTGCCGCGGTGCGGCGATTTTCCGAGCACGGAAATATTTCCCACTGAAGGTTTGATCAGGCCGAGCAGCAGTTTGAGCAGCGTACTTTTTCCGGAACCGTTCGGTCCAAGAATGGCGATGAATTCGCCTTTATGAATTTCAAGGTCCACATTCTGAAGGATGGTTCGTCCTCCGAGCTGTATCCCAAGATTGTTGACCGAAATGACAGTTTCTTTTTTCATGGGTTTATTGTACCCCTTGTTCAAGGGCTTTTTGAAGAGCATTCAGCTGATCCGTCATCCAGGACTGGTACGTTTTGCCCGCCGGCATGGTTTCGGTCACGTACACTTCAGGAATATTCAGTTTTTTTGCTGCATCCAAAAGGTTGCTGGTAATCGGAGTAACCGTCTGGCCGTTGTAAATCAAAACTTTCACCATTTTTTTGTTGATCTGATCGTTGGTGGTTTGCACCGTTTCGGCCGGAGGATCGTTCCCTTCGGCGATGGCTTTTTCGAATTCCAAAGGAGTCAAAACGACTAACCCCATTGCCTGCGTCTGGTACAAACCGATGGTTTCGGTCAGGGCGACCGGAGTTCCGTTGTATTTTGCTTTGATGTCGTTCATTTTTTGCTGGATATTTTGGATTGAGGCGTTGAATGTTGCAAGATTTTGATCGAAGGAAACCGAGTCCGAGGGGTCCGCTTTTTTGAAATCGTCAGTGATTGACTGGCTGATGGCGGGCATATTATCAATGCCATACCAGAAGTGAGGATTATCGGGCAACACATTCGGAGCAATTTTTGCGGCAATAATTTCGCTGCGGTTCGGATTCGGCGATGCCGTGATTAATTTATCCATCCAGGTGTCATAATCCGCGCCGTTTTCAATGACCACATCCGCGTCGCTTATCCTGACCGCATCCTGGACTGTTGATTCATATTCGTGCGGATCAACATTCGGGTCGGA
This sequence comes from Candidatus Peregrinibacteria bacterium, assembly GCA_003153355.1. GTDB lineage: Bacteria > Patescibacteriota > Gracilibacteria > UBA1369 > UBA1369 > PALSA-1335. The sequence continues at coordinate 42,801 of PLYH01000002.1, read as the reverse complement.
AAGAATGCTGGTGACATTCACGTGATTTCCTCCGAGTTGTTTGGCGATGTCTCCGTAGAAATTTTCCGCTGCAACCACCTGAACGGTTTTGGATGTTTGCTGCGAGTCAGAAGATGACGCAGTGTTTTCAGTTCCGGCAGAACATGAGGCAAAAAATATCACCGGAATCAGAACCATGGATGCGAACAATAATTTTTTCATATGCCTGAGGTATAATGCAATAATGATGCATTTTAAATGCAATGTTATTGTAATTATACCGCGGGCATTGTCAATACCTTTTTATTTCCAGCCCAAAACGCTAAAAAGACTTGTTTAAAACCCTTTGATTGGGGATACTTTGATGTGGGCATTTTTTAGATCTTCCTATGAATCTCAGCATTTTCCAGGCTTTCATCATCGCGGCGATCCAGGGCATCACTGAGCTGTTTCCGATCAGCAGCCTTGCTCACGCCATCCTTGTTCCGTATATTTTTCATTTCGATTTCAGTCTGGGTTCGGAAGGGCTGCTGCCTTTTTTGACCTGTCTGCATCTGGGCACGGCTCTGGCGCTCATTGTTTATTTTTGGAAGGACTGGGTGAACCTGCTGAAGGGTCTTTTCGACCGTCAGCTTAAAAGCGAACAGAAACTGCTGGGTTTGATTGTGGTTGCCACAATTCCGGCTGGACTGCTGGGGCTTTTATTCGAAAAAAAGCTGGCTGCACTGTTCACGGATGTGAAATATGTGGCGATTTTTCTTATCATCAACGGATTTTTACTTTTTTTGGGCGAAAAGCTCCGCAAAAAACATCAGATGAAAACGCTTGCCGAATTAACATACGGTAACGCATTTCTGATCGGAGTTGCCCAGGCGCTCGCGCTTCTTCCGGGTATTTCCCGTTCGGGCGTTTCGCTCATCGGCGGTTTGCTGACGGGATTGAGTCATGAAGCTGCGGCCCGGCTGTCGTTTCTTTTGGCCACACCGATCATTCTGGCCGCGGCGCTGCTGGAAGTTCCTAAAATCTTCAAACCTGAATTCCACGATATTCTTATGCCGTCGCTTTTCGGCGGAGTGGTCGCGGGACTTTTTGCTTTCGCTTCAACGCATTTCCTCATGAAATATTTTAAGAAAAATGATATCAACAGTCTTTTGCCTTTTGGGATTTATTGCGTCGTGGTCGGAGTTTTGACGTTTGTTTTTTGATAAATATTTTGTATGTCCGTCGCCCGTAGAATTTTTTGGAATACGACAGCGCAGTTTGCCGGGAAGATTATTTCGGCGCTGTTGAGTATCGTCATCATTAAACTGATCACGAATTATCTCGGCAGCAACAGCCCGGATACCGGTCCTTACGGCGAATATACGACCGCATTTGAGTATCTGTCGTTTTTTGCCGTGGTTGCGGACATGGGGCTTTATACCGTGGGCGTGCGCGAAATGTCCAAAGACATGAAAAAAATTCCGATGATTATCGGCAATATTATGGCTTTCCGTACCATTGTCGCAGTTTTAATGATCGGGATCGCCGCGGCGATAGCGTTTATTATTCCGCAGTACGAGGGCACGCATATTCCGATCGCGATTTTGATCGCGGGCGTTTCGGCGATTTTGAATCTGCTGGCTTCCACGGTCTGTTCGGTCCAGCAAGTGTATTTAAGAATGGAATACAGCGCCATAGCCACGATCATGGAGAAGGTCGTGAACATCGGTTATCTGGTTTTGGTTATCTGGGTTCTTTATCCGGGCAATCCGTCGGGAGGTTTTTATCAGCTGGCCTGGGCCGGCGTTGCCGGAGATGCCGCAATGTTCGGTCTCAATTATTATTATTCGCGAAAATTGAGCGAGTTTCATTACCGCATCGATAAAATTTTTTGGAAAGAGGTTTTGTTAGCCGCTCTTCCTTATGGAATCGCACTGATTTTGAATACGATTTATTTCCGCATCGGTTCGGTTCTGCTTTCACTGATGAGAACCAAAGCCGAGGTCGGTATTTACGGTCTGCCTCTGAGAATTTTGGATAATATCGGGGTGCTTCCCGCGTATTTGATGAACGCGGTTTTGCCGAGTCTGACGCGTTCGATTGCGCGGAAAGACGGAAGCCATCAAAGGATCGTTCAGTATGCCTTCGATTTTTTGGTGATGGGAAGCCTGCCGATCGTTGCCGGAACAATAGCCCTGGCCACGCCTTTGGTTTTGCTAATGAGTGAGCCTCAATATATCAGTAATCTTTCGCAGGGGTTCGTGGGTTCTGACATCGTGCTTTCGATTTTGATCGTGGCCACGATGTTTTCTTTCGTGAACATGCTCTTCGGCTACATCATCGTGGCCGATAACAAACAGAATAAACTGTTGGCGCGCAATGCCGTAGGCGCTTTAATCACGATTGTTCTTGATCTGATCGCGATTCCGATTTTCGGCGTCCGCGGCGCGGCTTTTAATAACGTAGTCGCCGAGTTTTACGTCGCGTGCGCTTCGTATTTTATCGCCAAGAAGTACGTAAAATTCAAGATTTCGTTTAAAAACACTTTCAAAACGATTTTCGCCGCGGTGGTGATGGGTACGGCCGTCTATCTTTTGCGAGATCCGACCTATAATCTTTTTCATCTTCATAACCTGAATATTCTTCTTCTGATTCCGCTGGGCGGATTGATTTATATCGGCGTGCTTTTTATGACGAAAGCCATTACGCCGGAAATCATCGACATGATCAAGAAGCCTCACAAACCTACGGCCGTTGAATTGGCCGCTACGGAAACCATTCCTCACGATTAGCCGAAGCTTGATGTTGTATTCTCCACCTGTGCTTACGCATGAAATTTGTGTTTGGCGATCGTGGACAAAGAAAATCCGACAACGAGTAGACATACCGCGATGATAATCGCGCTGGTTAAATATGGCAGGCCGGCGGAATATCCATAAAGCCACGCTGCATACAGCGGGCCAATGATGCGGGCAACGGACTGGATGCCCTGGCTTGCGCCCTGGATGCGTCCCTGCATTTTCGGTTCCACTGAGTTGGCGATCATTCCGCTGATTGCCGGTTCGAACAGGCCGTCGCCGAGGACGAAAACTATTGTGCTTATATACATCAGCAATGCGGAAGGAAAGAAAGCAACGCTTCCAAAAAGTAAAAAGCCCAGGCCGTTTAAAATTAATCCGATGATGGCCAGTTTGGTCTCACCGAAAATGGGGAGAAGTTTTCCTGTGAGATAACCCTGCGCCACGATGTCGATCACACCGACGATGAAAAGAATGAAGCCGACCTGGCCTGGGCCCCACTGCAAAATATCTTTCATGTAGAGCGAGGCGTTGCTTTGCAAGGCTGTAGCTGCAACGAAAAACAGAAAAGTTACCAGGAAAAGTGTCTGTAAAAGCTTGATGGAAAAAATTACTTTCAACTGTCCGAACGGATTTAAGTGACTGAGTTTGAGCTCATTGATGCGGTCTTTAGGCTTGAGGCTTTCCGGCAACGCGAAGTAACCCCAGATAATGTTCAGAAACGTAACGCCCGCCGCAATGAACAGGGGAGCGGAAAGGCTGATGTTTGCGGCAAGTCCGCCGATAGCCGGTCCCACCATAAAACCGATGCCGCCCGCAGCTCCCGCGAGTCCATAAATTTTACCGCGGTCTTTGGGTTCAGTGACGTCGGCGATGTAGGCGTAAATGGTGCTGATATTTCCTCCGGTGAGTCCGTCAATGATGCGTCCTAAAAATAACATCCATAACGATCCGCCGATTCCAAAGATAATATAGCCCACGACCGAACCGGCCAGGCTTATCAAAAGAATCGGGCGTCGGCCGAAGCGGTCGCTGAGCATACCCAATCCCGGTGCTGCCAAAAATTGGCAGAGTGCATAAGAAGAGGTAATCATGCCTACATTGAAAGCCACGTTGGCTGCTGATGAAAATTGTTGGACCAGAAAAGGTATGACCGGAATAATAATGGTGAAACCGAGGAAGTTCAGGAACGTGGTGAGCAGGATGAAGCGGGTTGAGTTTTTCAAAATTTGTGGTTATTTATGTAAACGGTTTATTAATTTAGCTTTTTCTCGCCCAAAAGAAAAGGGCTCTTTATGCAAGAGCCCTTCCCTTCCTTACCCCAAAAACTGTCGTACCTGCCCATTAATACGGATCAGGTAAAAGTTTGGGTGCATGGAGTTTTTGATAAGGCCTGTGTATAATCCCGAGCATGACGAATCATCACCCAAAAATGACTTCAGGCCATGCTGTTTCCGTTCCGGCCGATCATGCAAAGCCGTTGAAATTTTATTCCTTTCAGGTCGATATCATCAAAACGATCGCCATTATTTTCGTAGCGGCTTTTCATTATTTTCCAGGACAGCTGGATTGGCATCTTCAAGTTTTAGCTCCAGGATGGTTTGAAAATTACTGGCAGCAAGCTTTTGCCAACGGCGGAGCAAATATTTTTCCATATTTCGGGCGGTTTTTGTTCTCTTATTTATATGTGGGCGTGAATTTTTTTGTGATCGCTTCCGGTTTCGGTCTTTATCTTTCGCATTTAAAATCCGCGAAGCCCCTGAATCTGAAACAATTTTTTGCGAAAAGAATCTGGCGCTTAATGCCACCCGCCATTTTTGCCATCGTTTTTTTGTTTCTGATTCAGGGGATTTTTTTGAATCACTGGATAATTAACGACCTGTCAGTAAATTTTTTTCCTTTTCTGGCGGGCCTGAACCTTTTTTCAAATCAATGGTTTTTTCCTCCCATTGACGGGGCAGCCTGGTTTTTGGGCCTGATCATTCAACTGTATTTGTTTTTTCCTTTGCTGGTCTGGCTTTACGAAAAAATCGGCGAGAAGAAGTTTCTAATTTTACTCCTCGCGGTTTCGATCCTGTTCCGCGCATTGTATTATATTTTTTGGAAAGATGCCGTTTCCAGCCTGGGCTACGGATTAAGCATTGGACGTTTGTTTGAGTTCGGTTTCGGCATGATGTTGGCGAAACGTTTTATTGAAGGGAAGAAATTAAGTTCCTGGTGGATTCCGGCGATATTTTTTGGCCTTGGATATTTTTGGCCGTGGACATTCCCCTTTGCCGACGGTCTCTTTGGTGTCGGCGCGTTCGTGTTGTTCTGGCAGATCGCTAAAAAAATACCGGACTGGAAAATCTGGAATAAAATCGCTACGCAAAGTTATCTGATTTTTTTGCTGCACCAGCCTTTTATCTGGACTCTTCAGGGCTGGGGATTTAAGACTGACTGGAGTTTAACCGGCGTGGCCGCTTTTGTTTTGCTGTTTATTTTCAGTTATTATCTTGCGATGGCTTCCCAATGGTTTTTGGACGGGATCAGCCGGCTTTGTTCAGGGTTTTTATTGTCCGTTCACCGGAAGAATTGAACTTGGAATACCGATGATGGGAGCGGGCGGGTTTGACGGAGCGGGATTGTAGGCTGTTGTATTTGCGTTGTTTGTGCCGTTATCTGCGGACGGGTTTGGTGGAGTTGTTGTTCCGGTGGTCGTACTTATCGTGATCGTAATGCTGGACGTTCCAACGTAACTGGCTTTATCGAAAATTTTCGCGGTGATGGTGTGCGATGTGCCGTTCGGATCGCCGTAAGGTAGGCGGATCAAACCGTCGTACGGCGCAAGAACGGTTTTATATTTGAACGTGTCGTCCAAATAATATTCAACGTGGTCAACTCCCGAGGAAGCACTGATGCTGACCTGAACGGGAATTTTGCTGCCTGAAATCTGGCTGCTGCCGGTTGGAGGACTGATAATTGAAATCGTCGGGCTGTTGGCAAAGTTTTGTGCGCTGCGTCCCGGACAGCTGGTTGTTGGCGGCGGTCCGATGACGACGGAAGGATTCGTCGGATCGGTTTGGCCCAAATTCTGCTGGATCCAGTCCTGAACGCCTTTTTGCCAATCGGGATACGGCGCGATGTCCTGAAGATTTTCGTAGGTGACGGTTTTTTTCATTTCTTCAGGAGTGAACTCGTTGGCAAGTCCGCCGCACAGCGTATCGAGCTGTACCTGCTGGTATGTGCTGTCGACGGTCGTCGGTACCGAGAAGCTGGCAAAAATATCCGTGGTGATCTGATCCGGCGGAGTGGTCGGGCTTGGTAATAGTCCTGAAGCTTTGGAAATCTGGACCTGCTTGATGCCGTCCGGAACCGGGAAATCTTCAGCCGGCTGGCCTTGCAATGCCTGGGTCATGAAAGCTTTCCAGATCGGAGCGGCTGTGGTCACCCCGTCCGCGGCAAGGCTTACCGTGCCGTCTTTTTGCGTATTGTTATTACCTGTCCACACGCCCGCGACCAGTCTTGTGGTGTAACCGAAGGTCAACAGATCGTTCGGGAAATAAATCTTCTGTCCGTTTTTAGTGGTGAAACCGTTACTTGTTCCTGATTTTGCGGCATTGATCTGGCCGGGGATCGTCATGTTCTGGCTCAAACGGACGGATTGGTCGGAAAGAATACTTGTAATCAGATAAGCGACCTGCGGATCAAGAACAGGCTGGCCTGCGTCCTGCTGCCATTGTTCAAGAATGTCACCTTTGCTGTTCTGGACTTTTAGGATGGCCGTCGGTTCATGACGAATGCCTCCGTCAGCAAACACGCCGTAAGCGGAAACCATGTCCAGTAAACGCACGCCGGCGGCTCCAATGGCCAGAGGATAACTGTAGGCGTGGTTCGGATCGGTCTGAAGCTCCTGGAAATTAATGCCCATTTTTTGGGCAAGGGCGATGATCGGCTGCTGTCCGCCGGCCAGGAAATAGGCTTTAATTGCCGGAATATTTCGGGACTGACCAAGGGCTCTTCGGATGGTCATCGGTCCCCAGAATTTGCCGTCAAAGTTTTTCGGCGTGTCCGGTCCTACTTTAATTGCCGTATCAAATACTGTGGTGCCAGGTCCGTATTGATTATAAAAAAGCTGTGAGTATACGAACGGTTTGAAGGATGAACCAGGCTGACGATAGCTCGTGGCAACGTTAAAGTTTCCGTCGATCGTCGTGTCGTTGTAATCGCGCGAACCCACCATCGCTAAAATTTGACCGGTCTTCGGATCCATCGCAACGAGCGCTGCGTTCTTGGCGTTATATTTTTTGTCGTTTGCCATGGCGCCGTCTTTTACCACTTTTTCAGCAATGTCCTGCATTTTCGGATCGAGGGTTGTATAAATGCTTAAGCCCCCGTTTTCCACGACATCCTTGCCGTATTTTTGTTCGAGCTGATCAAGAATGTAGAAAACAAAATGTTGGTGTTTGAACGGTTCAGTGAAAGGTTTAATAAATCCGGGTTGCTGGATTTCGGCCAGCGCTGCCGTCATTTCTGTCTGACTGACGTAGCCCAGCTTCAGCATGCTCTTGAGTACCAGATCGCTACGACCCTGAATATAGATGGAGTTTTTATCGGTGATTTTTACCGTTGCTCCGATCAGACCGCGTAAAAATTCGTCGTCATGGAGGTCGGATTCGCTCTGAATATTTCTGAAGATCAGATCGTCAGGCGTAAACTCTTTCGTCAGCGTTGAGTATTCGTGAGGGCCGTAAGGGTTGTAGTAACTCGGTGCCTGAGGGATTGAAGCAAGCGTTGCGCTTTCGGCTAGATCAAGATCTTTGGCATGTTTGTTGAAATACAGCTGGGCGGCTTTTTCAATTCCATAGGCGCTGTTGCCGTACGGAATTTTGTTCAGATAGAGTTCAAGAATTTTTTTCTTATCAAAAGTTTGTTCCAGCTGGACGGATAAAATAAGTTCCTGGATTTTGCGTCCGATGGATTTTTCATCGGTCAAAAAAGCGTTCTTAATATATTGCTGCGTAATGGTTGAAGCACCCTGCACGGCTCCCAAATGCAGAACATCGTGTACGCCAGCTGAAAGCATGCGTGTAAAATCAAAGCCAGGATTTTGCCAATACGTCGCGTCTTCGATCGAAACCGTGGCGTCAACCAACAGCGAGGAAATCTGGTCATAGGTAATGTATTGTCTGTTTTCTTCGCCGTGTTCAACGTAAATGACATTGTCTTCGCGGTCATAAATCGTCGTGGACTGAGGCACGGACAAACTTTCCAGATTGTGAACGTCCGGAAGGCCGATGCTGAAAAAGGCGATCATCAGGCCAATGGACAGCACTCCCAGCAAAAAGAGTCCGAACAGGATAAGCGCCACTCGGAAAATGAGCTGCCGGACATCCAGTTTTTTTTTGCCGAATTTGCGTTCGTCAAACTGGTATGACCCTCTGTGGGAGTGGCTTGCGGAGCTACCCGGATGGCCTGAGGGTTTGCCGAATTTTTTCTGAAAAAAATCCTTAATCTTTTGCATGATAGTCATACTGGTTTTCGCCAGAAAGTACGTCCGAAGTTTTTTTGCGCGTTTCTGCTCTTTCGGGTTTGTATCATAACAAAAATCCCCTCAAGATTCAACCCGCGGACGCTTCCCGGTTCTTCTTATTTCCCGAACAGTTTCCGAAGTTTTTCCTGCTGATTCTCAAATCTTCTCCAAAGTTCCTGGAGATCTTCGTTTTTTTCTGTATTTTCAAGGGTTTCAGGCAGCGGGCCGAATGCCAGTTCGAGCTCTTCGATATAAACCCAGGGATTTACATCATCATTCTCTCCGTCGGTATATTCATCTTTGAGGGGCATGGAAAGAAGCTTTTCCAAAACTACGAGCGAGTTTTTTATGAAATCCATCAGTATGCCGTGGTCGATGGTGCTGAAATCTGTTTCGAGTGCAAGAATTTCGTTTTCATCCGCTCCGTTGTGGCCGGCCATAATTATTCTTTTGAATATTTTCAGGACGATGTGCCTCTGCGGCTCGGTTTTTTCGTACATTTTCATGCAGGCGATCATTTGTTCCGCGTCGCAAACAGCCAATGAGCGGAATCTTGTTTCGATTTGCTTTTTGAGAAGTCTTAAGGACTCTTCTTCCAATCCGTCATCTTGAGCTTCTTTTAAAGCTCTTGTCGCGATGTAGTATCTGTAATCAATGTCGCGGGTGATCGGTTTGATCGGGCGTTCAGTGATACTTTTCAGTTCGTGAGGGATGGCAATTTTCCAGTTCTTTTTTTGGGATTCTTTAAAGCGGATGGTTATTTCTTTGATTTTTTCTTCATTCAATCCATACTTCCGCGCAAAATCAACGCGCTGTTTTTGCGCTTCTCTTTCACGTTTCATATAATAGACGCCGCCATCGCCGTTCGGTTCCCTGATATTTTTTTCTAAATATACCTCCAATACCTCAGGCTTTATTTTATCGAAATCATCGCCGATTTGTCCTGCTTTACCCGCAAGATCATCACGTCCTGAAGCGATGTCGAGATTTTCTTCAATGGTGTAAAAAATATTTTCAAGTTGTTTGCCCGGTCTTTTTTTGTCCTTGGCGTAACATTGTTTTAAAACCGCAACCCAGCGTTCGGCTATGGCCAGCGCTACAAAAGCTGAAAGCGATTTTCTGTCTTTTTCAAAAGCAGCAAGCTTTTCTTTTTGGACACCATAGGCGCACGCGTTGGAGATCATTTCTTTTAGATCTTTGATCGGGTTCGCGCTATAGATAAAATACTGGCCATTCTTTAAAAGATTGATATATTTTTCGATATTTTTTGCAAAAATGTCGGGAATGGATTTTTCCATGCGTTCGCGTAATTGCTCAACTCTTTCCGGATCGGCACCGGCCTGTTCGGCAAAATCGAGGCTTTTTCTTGCCATATCAAGTTCCGTCATCTCATTATCCACCCGTTCCGTGGTCATTAACGCTTCGAACTCTTTTTCGGCCAATATTAAATATTTTTCCACTTCAAAAGCGGATAACCGTTTTTGCCATCGGCTGCCGGTTTCCTCATCAACCACGCCGCTAATCATATCTGCGATGTCGCGTCTTAACGCATCAACATGGAATTCAAACAACGGAGAGCGCACGATCTTTGCAAGCCCATCAAGCCGCGCGTCGATCTGTTCCGAAATGGTTTTTTCCGTTTCCATGCTTGTGATAAAAGGTAAGCATAATTCCACTTTTTGCCTTTTTTGTCAATTATCTCAAAAATAGTGAGAGTTCAGTTGTGATTCTTGTCCGCGATTGTTAGAATCTGGGGTGAATCATTTTTTATATTTTTCCTCCATGATGACGCTCAAACAGCTTTACGATAAAAGCTTGGAACTCGCGATTGAACGCGGTCCAAGAACGAAAAAGGACGTTGATGACCAGTTGAAGCGTGTCCGCGAAGAACACAAGAAACTTGATGAAAAAAAGAAGGCTTATTTTGACGAGGAGAGCTTAACCAACCCTTTTTTGGACAGCCGCATCGAGTTCGGCGATCCAAAGACCCAGCTCAAACGTATTATGGTGGGCATTGATATCGGAGTCGGAGAAATGCTGCTTGCCAATGAACTGACCAAGAACGGTAAAAAAATCGACGCCGTGATCGCACACCATCCGGAAGGCCGTTCGCTGCTTGATCTGACCCAGGTCATGGATCTTCAGGAAGACATCGCGATGATGGAAGGTGTTCCGGTGAACGTCGCTGAAAAATTAATGAATGCGCGCATCGGCGATTTGAACCGGGGACTGCATGCCGCGAATCACTATCAGGTTCCGAATGCAGCCAAGCTTTTGAATATTCCTTTGGCATGTCTTCATACGTTTGCGGACAATAATGTCTATTGGTTCATCAAGAAATACATAACCGCCAAGAAGCCGAAATATATCAGTGATATCGTGGAGGCTTTAATGGAATTGCCGGAGTACCAGATGGCCAAGAAAATGGGCAACGGTCCGATGATGTTTGTTGGCCATGAAAAAGCGCGTGTAGGAAAAATTTCTTTCTCCGGTTTTACTGGAGGAACCTCCGGTTCAAAGGATATGTATGAAAAGATGGCTGCTGCGGGAGTCGGAACGATTTTGGCGATGCATATTCCGGAAGAACACCGCAAACTCGCCGAAAAATATCACATCAACGTGCTGATCTGCGGCCATATGGCCAGCGACAGCCTGGGTGTGAATCTGCTGATGGACGAAGCCGAAAAGAAAGGCGTTGAGATCGTTGCATGCGGTGGATTCCTTCGCGTGAGCCGCGCCAAGAAAAAACTGTTCTAATCGGTTATTTTTTCATTTCAATCATTTCGCCGTGACCGGGAATGATGAAATCCGCGATCTCCATGATTTTTTCAGCGCTCTGTTTATAGAGATTTTTGTCATAAGCCATAGCATGGAGTTCACGCGTATCGACGTATTTTTTATTGATGGCGTCTCCTGCCATCACTACTTTTTTCCCGTCATCGCGCGTGGCAACAACGGATAAATGTTCTTCCGCGTGCCCAAGCGTCTTGATAATTTTGATCCCTTTGATGAACTCCATGTTTTCAATATCCGCAAAACGGAACGTCGAACCCGTCTTCCATTCATGAATCCAGCCGATGACGTGCGCATTGGGAAAAAAGGAGACGTTATAGGCATGGTCCAGATGAAAATGCGTCAGCACAACGTAATGAATGTCTTCGGGACTGAGGCTAAATTCCGCCAGTTTTTCTTTGATCAGCGGGAATTTTCCGCGGCCCGCCGTATCCACGAGCATGTTTTTTCCTTCACTTTGAATGAGCGTCACCGTTGAATAATGATCATAAACATCGACTCCATCGGGAGTTTCCTTCATGGCATGCGTGCCCACGATGAGAACGTGAATTTCCATTGATGAAAAGATTATTATCCTTCCGGAAGAATGCTGTCGCGAAGGGTTTGCGTGATCTGGTCGATCGGGAAAGTTTCTTCAATTCCGCCCAGTTCCCTTAAAGCTTTGATCAAGACTTCCACTTTTGCCGAAGAAGACAGTTTTGAAAGTCCGGCCGTTAAACGGGAATACACCAGCGGAGCAATATTTTCATTGTTTGCGACAATACTTGCGACGGCGCGCTTGAAGATTTCCGGACGGATAATGCCGCTTTCGATGACGGCTTTACTATCATCAAGGTCATATTTGCCGAGCTCTTTTCCGCGACCAGCGAAAAGTTTGGCGACGACCACGAGTTCGGGAGGAAGCACTTTGATTTTTTCTCCCATGAATTCGTTTTCACAGGATTTGCTTCTGGCAAAATCATTTAAACATAAAGTGATTTTGCCTTCGGGACTCGTTTCGTCAGGAACGATGTTCTGTTCGGCGATAAAATCCAGATCAACCCCGTTGGAAGCCTTTCCGACGAGTTTGTCCGATTTGAAAAGTTTTTTTTCGCCGAAATATTTGAACGATCCTCCAAAAACTCTCTGAATTTTTTCTTTGGCGTCAGGATGTACGAAAAAATCCAGGTCTAACGAGAGAGGCCGTGTTTCGCCGGCATAGACCGCAGCCGCGGTTCCTCCGGTCAGATAAAGATCGATTCCTGCATCTGAAGCTTTTTTCAATGTTTCCATGAGGGCTTCTTTCAGCTGAAGATTGTTCGGGGATTCCGGAATGACGGAAGAATGGTTGTTTTCTACGGACATAGTTTATAAAAAGGAGACGTCATTCTAGCATCCGCTGTTTGCATGTCAATCATGTGAACATGAGGACACTATTATTTTTTTTTCGCTGCTTTGCTGCCGTAAATTTCCTGCATCTGGCGGGCCACTTCCGTTTCAACGAACTGGATAACCTGGCGCGCGGCAACATCAAGATCAACGTTCCAGATCATGCGGGCCTGGTCTCCCGCCTGCTCGAGTACTTTCGGATATCTTTCCCAGTGCTGCTCAACGTGGGCGATTCTTTTCTTTTTTTCTTCTTCACTTGCTCCGCGCATTTTGATTCCGTTGACGATTTTTTCCATCGGGCGGTTTACAAAAACAATCAGCGGATGAAGAGTTTTTTCCATTTTTCCTCTCGCTTTCATCGCTACTTCATCGAGTGCATTCTTAAGTTCAAGAGACGTGTCGATTTCTCCGCCGACCACAAAGGTATGTCTGTTTTGCAGTTCACGGTTAAGAATGAAGCGGGAAAAGCCATAACGAACCCCGCCGTAGGCTTGCTTTTGGTAATCGTAAAAGAACTCTCCGCCTTCTTTGCGGGCATCAAACTCCTCCGGGCTTACAAAAAAACCGTTTACTCCCTGGATTTCACTGGGGCGTCTTGCGCGATCGGTATACCGTGAGCGTGAATGATGAAAATTATGTCGTGAGTCCATGCTATCAGCCACTTTGGTTGCCGAGTTTGAAACCGTGTCTTTTCCTGAGCCGGAGTAACCGGCTAAAATAATGGGTAAATTCAGTTCCTGGGCGTGTTCGTTTTGCAGTTCATTTTCGTGGACGAGTGCTTCAGCAGGGCTATTCATAAATGAGGAAAAGTGTGGGAAGGAAAGTTAAACGTATATTGATTTCAAATTTAGGGGCGGGGGTCATTTATGTCAAACCAGACCTGTTTATAGAAAACAGGGTTATTTTTAAGGTTTTTTGCGGGATACATTTTAGATGCCCTGAAAATTTTATTTTGGCTTCCATAAGGCGATTTTATTTTTTATTTTTCATTTAAATTATCAGGATCGGGTGTTTTCATATATTTTTCGGGCATTTTTTTTATATTTTTATGGTTTTATTTAGATTTTTTTTGTAATAGCGAAAATATAGACAATAATTAATTTTATTGTGTTTTGTCGCTTTAAACGGCTGGAGTATTATTTATCCCCGGATTTCACCGCCCAGCTTTTGGAGTTCGGCTGCAATTTTTTCCAGGATTTTTTTGGATTCTTCGTCCGTGAGGGTACGGTCTTCGTTTTGGAAAAGAATGCTGAAGGCCAGGGCCTTTTTGTCCTGAGGAATGTTGCCGCCTTCGTAGACATCAAAAAGCTTAATGTTTTTGATGAGCTGCTTGTCAGTACTCTGGATGGCTTTCTGCAGCGAACCAATTTCGCGGTTTTTATCAATGAGTACGGAAATATCAATCGTGATTCCCGGGAATTTCGGAACGGGTTTGTATTTTAGTTCCTTTGGTTCGACGCTCATGAGTTTGGTGAAGTTGATTTCAAACACGCCGATTTTTGGTCCGTCGATCCCGTAATTTTTGGCCACCAGGGGATGCAGTTCAAATACACGCGCGATTTCTTCGCCGTTTTTCTTTAGATAGTATCCGGCGTAACGGTTCGGATGAGCATAGGTGCAGAGGCTTTCTCCTTTGCGCATTTCCATTCCAGGAATGCGGAATGTTTCCAGAAAAGCTTCCAGGGCGCCTTTGGCTTCGTAGAAAACTTCATCCTTGGATTTTTTGCCGCGCACGATGACTCCGCAGATTTTTTTCTCTTCTTTCGGGAAATATTCCTGCAGATCTTCGTAGGTTCTTCCCACTTCAAAAATTTTAAATTCAGAAAAGTTTTTCAAATTGCTCTCTACGTTTTTGAGCAGATTCGGCATCAAACTTGCCCGTAAATGCGTCTGATCTTCCGATAAATAGTTTTGCACTTTAATGTGAACTTCTTCCGGCAGGAGTGATTTTTTGATGTCGGCGACGCCGTAAAAAGAGTAGTTGTAGACTTCATTAAATCCTAATCCTTCAGCCAAGATTTCACGGGCGAAATGTTTTTTGACGCGCTCTTTGTTTTCCATCGGCAGTTTGATCGGCAGTTCGGGGAGGCGCGGCTCGATGTTTTCGTAACCGTACATGCGCGCGATCTCTTCCACCAGGTCGTCTTCGATGCTGATGTCTTTGGTGGCGCGGAAAGAAGGCACCTCAACTTTGATGCGGTTTTCGGGCAGTTCGGAAACTTTGAATTCAAGTTTCTGGAGAATGTCGATAACTTTTTTGACAGGAATCTCCACGCCGATTTTTGAAAACACGCGCGAGAGATTCACCTGCACCGTTACGTTTTTTTCTTTGAAATTTTTGACATCGGTTTTCGGGCCGGCTATTTTTGCCGAAGGGCAGATTTGAAGAATGAGTTCAGTTGCACGGTCGGCTGCTGTTTCAGCTAAATTAGGATCGAGTGATTTTTCAAAACGCTGGACGGCTTCCGTGCGGAGTCCCAGTTTTACCGATGTTTTGCGTACGCTTGAAGGATGGAATGTTGCCGCTTCAAGAAGAATTGAAGTCGTGCTTTTGTCGATTTCGGAATTGTCTCCGCCCATGACTCCGGCAATGGCCACGGCTTTTTTGTGATCGGCGATCACAGCCATGTCTTTGGAAAGTTTGCGTTCAACGCCGTCCAGAGTTTTGATCGTTTCTCCGTCTTTGGCCTCACGGACGATGATGCCTTTTTCAAGTTTAGCCGTATCAAAAGCGTGCAGAGGCTGGCCAAGTTCAGCCATTACGTAATTGGTGATGTCCACGATGTTGTTGATCGGACGGTAGCCGATGGCCTGCAATTTTTTTTGCATCCATACCGGTGAAGGCTCAATCTTTACGCCTTCAATTTGGATGCCGATATAGCGCTGACAAAAACCTGCATTTTTCACTTGAACATCAAACGCTTCACCTTTCGCAGGGAATTTCACATCGGTTTTATACGGTTTGAGTTTTTCTCCGGTTATGGCCGCGACTTCGCGCGCGATGCCGTAATGGCCCCATAAATCCGGGCGGTGCGTCAGCGATTTATTATCAACAGTTAAAATGGTGTCATCTTTTTCCAGCAGTTTTGCTAAGGGCATTCCTGCTTCCGGCTTCAGCGGCGAAAGATCCAAAATTGCCCGGTCGCCTCCGCCCGGCGGTTGTTCAACACCTATCTCTTCGCCCGCGCAGATCATGCCTACGCTTTCCACTCCGCGGATTTTGGTTTTTTCGAGCGTGATGAGGTCGCCTTCACCGTGCCAGCGTACGCGCGAGCCCGGCAGCGCAACGGCTACGTACATGCCTTCGCTGAGGTTTGATCCTCCGCAGACGATTTGCACGTTTTCTTTGCCTACGCTTGTTTTGGTCACGCGCAGTTTATCGGCGTCGGGATGCGGATGAATTTCCAGAATCTGGCCCACGACAATTTTGTCGAACTCAGCCGCCTGACTTTCGACTCCTTCAACTTCCGCCGTGCGGATCGTAAAAAGCATCGCAAGTTTTTTTGCGTCAACGTCTTCAGGAATATTGACGAATTCACGGAGCCAGTTGAGTGAGATTTTCATATTAGAACTGTTGGGTAAATCGTATATCTCCGGACTGGAGTACCCGGATATCGTTGATGCCGTAACGCATCATCACCAGGCGGGTCAGGCCGAAACCAAAGGCCCAGCCCTGGTATTTAGTGGAGTCGATGCCGCCGGCTTTCAATACATTCGGATGCACCATGCCCGCGCCCATGAATTCGACCCAGCCGGTGTGTTTGCACACGCTGCAGCCTTTTTCATTGCAGATCAGACATGAGAAATCCAGTTCAAGTCCCGGCTCAACAAACGGAAAATATCCGGGCCGGAATCTTACTTTTACTTCTTTGCCGAAAAGTCTCGTCAAAAATTCAGCCATCACGCCTTTCAAATCCGCGAGTGAAATATTTTTATCAATGACCAGGCCTTCCACCTGGTAAAAGGTCGTGTCATGAGAAGCATCAGTAGCTTCGTAGCGGAAAACGCGCCCTGGAACAATTATCCGAAGCGGCGCTCCGTATTTTTCCATCGTGCGTATCTGCACGGGCGAGGTGTGCGTGCGCAAAACCAGCCGACCGTGTTTTTGTTCGCTTTTGTCTTTCAAAAAGAACGTGTCCTGCATGTCGCGCGCGGGATGATCCGCGGGAATGTTCAGTCCTTCAAAATTGTAGTATTCGGATTCCACTTCAGGTCCGTCCATAACGGTAAAACCCATGTCGCTGAAAATGTTCTCAGCTTCCTGTTGAACCCGGGACAGGGGATGGATGTGACCGATTTCGTGCGCCGTCATTGTGCCTGGCGCTGTGATGTCAAAAAATTCACCGGCAAGTTTTTTGGCGATTTCTGCGGCTTCCAAATCCGATTGCTTGTCTTTAATTTTCGCTTCGAGGTCGAGTTTGATGCCGTTAGTCGCCGGGCCGATGATGCGTTTTTCTTCATCGCTCAGATCCTTTAGACCTTTTAAAATATTGGTGAGTTCGCCCTTGCGGCCAAGGTATTTCACCTCAATCTCTTTCAGTGCTTCAAGATTTTTTACCTGCTTGATTTCCTCAAGTCCGGCGGCGTGAATTTTTTCAAGGAGTTCCTTCATGGTCTCGTTTTTTGGTCATTACAAAGCAGGTATTACTCTAGAGTTTTCCATTATTTTTGGCAAGAAAGAAGCGAAACTTTTCTTATTCATCATGAAAGTTAGCTCCATGTACAAATATTTACTTTTATGTTATAATTTAAAGATTCATTTAACTTTACCCTGAAGCCAATATGGACACATTCACCCTAACGTCCTGGATAAAAACAAAAAGTTTCCGTTCGACTATCAGTTTATTTATTGCTGCATTTGCGCTCGTGTGGTGTTTTCAAATCAATATAAAACGTGCATCAGCTGCTTGTCCTACTGTACGAACCTGGACTGGTTCTGGAGTTGATAACAAATGGACTAGAACGGCCAACTGGGATTTGGGTGCAGGTTGTCCTATTGCAGCCGGAGACAGTATCGTATTCCCTTCTTCAGCCCTGCAACCCACGAGCCTTAATGACACTGCCGGCCAGGCTTACAATTCAATTACATTTTTAGGAACCGGTTATACCATCAACCAGGGATTTCCCGGAGCTTTTACACCGCTTACCGCAGGTATCGATGATCAGGCTACAGGCGGTACCAATATCATCAGTATGGATATGAGGCTGGCTGGTCCGCAAAATTTTTCCGTTGATCATGCCGGAGAAACACTTCAGATCAACGGTTTAACAAAAAGTGTTGATTTAAATAATCACACCCTTACCTTTCAAGGACCGGGCAATATTACTATGATTCATGCAATTGAGGATACTTCAGTAAGTCCAACCGGCGGAGTGATTATTACTAATGCAGCACAAGTCGGATTTTATAATGATAATACTTATGCCGGCACAACGACCATTAATAATAACAGTAGTTTGCAAATTGATACGAACAATGGTCTCGGAACTGCCGATGGTACAGCTGCTACCGCCACAACGGTCAATAGTGGCGGTATGCTTTCCATTGTTGGTCCCGGTATTCATGTCGGCAATGAACTGCTCACGCTTAATGGTCAAGGTCCCTCGAGTAATGGCGCTTTTGCGATTGAAGGCGGATCTTCAATCTGGGACGGCAATGTTGTTTTGGCATCAGATACGAGTTTTAATTTCGTCGGTCCTTCGGATTCATTAACTATTAATGGGGTTGTGAGCGGATCAGGCGGATTTACGAAAATTAATGATGGTACTTTGATATTAACCGGTGCCAATACCTATACCGGTTTTACAGATGTTGCCGCAGGTACGCTGGATGTAGAGTCCAATACCGCTTTGGGAACATCCGCTTCCGGCACCACGATTGAAAATGGCGCTGCGCTCTATATTCACGGCGATGGCCTGGACATAGCAAACGAATCACTCACTTTAAATGGAGGTACGAATGCTCTTTCCAGTGATCTTGGTACGAATACGTGGGGAGGTCCGATCACTCTTGCCTTAGACAGCAATATCGATATTGAAGCAGGGGTGAATTTATTTCTTACTGGTTCTATCGGTGGTCCCGCCGGTTTCATTAAGGAAGGGACCGGTGATTTAAAATTGCTTGGTCCAAATACGTATTCCGGCATTACGAATATTGATCAGGGACAAATTTCCGACAATGCCGGGCCAAACTATGTTTTTCAAAATACCGATTCAGGCGTCGTCATTAATACCGGTGCGACATTGGATTTATCCTTGAGCGGAGGCGGGGACACCATCGGTTCTTTGCATGGAACCGGAGATGTTGTTCTCGGTTCAAACAATACATTGACCGTAGGCAGCAATAATCAGGATACGAATTTTGCAGGTATAATCAGTGATACCACTAACGGCGGTCTTACAAAAATAGGAACCGGAACATTTACAATGTACGGTCCAAACACCTATCACGGTATTACGACCGTGAATAACGGTACTTTAGCCCTACAGTCGTCTTTAAGTTTGGGAGCAGGCGATGGAACTCCTGCCACAGGAACCGTTGTTAACAGCGGAGGCACATTGCTTATCAACGGCGCTACTTTTCTTGATATGGCTAATGAAGCACTTACTTTAAATGGTCCGGGATATACAGATAACGGAGCTTTGTGGGGCAGCCTGGCCGTGGACAATGCATGGGAAGGCCCGATTACCTTGGGTTCCGATAGTACCATCAATGTCGATGACGCGGCTGGTTCACTTGCCTTCAATGGTGTTGTCAGCGGTTTGCATGCTTTGAATAAAGTAGGACCCGGAGAATTACGTTTGAGCGGGGTGAATACCTATGCAGGTCCGACTAATCTTCATGCCGGAGATATCAAACTAAAAAATTCCAATGCTCTTCCTGTTGCCAGCGACCTGGTCATTGATAGCGGTGCATTATTTAATCTTAACGATTATAACCAAACCATCAATTCACTTTCCGGTAATGGAGGGGTGACATTACTCGGAGCCAGTGTATTTACAATCAATGGAAGCACCAGTACAACATTCAACGGTGTTTTGGGCGGTTCCGGCGGTCTTGTTAAACAGGGGTCAGGAACGCTGACTTTAACTGGAAACAATAACTATACAGGTCCTACAAGAGTGAATGCCGGAACACTTTTTGTGAACGGCTCACAATCAGCTAGTGCGGTTGCTGTGAATACAGGCGGCATACTCGCCGGAACAGGTACGGTTGGCGATCTTACGGTAATCGGCGGAACGGTTTCTCCAGGAGGCAATAATACGGCACAATTTCATACCGGTAACGTTTCTTTTGACGGGGCTTCCACATTGATTGCTCAGATTAACGGAATAAATCCTGGAACAGATTACGATCAGCTCCACGCAAGCGGGCATGTTCACTTGGATGGAACTCTGCAACTTACGGCTGTTCCTTTTCTTCCTATTTCTGAAACTTTTGGTCTTGTTACATCGCCGACGGCCTCGGATGGAACTTTTGCCGCATATCCGCCAGGCTTTCGATTTGTTATGAACGGGAATAGTTTTGTGTCTCTTTATCCTTCCGGCGCACAGAACGGTATGGGAGTCGAAACTGTGGCACCTCCAGTACCTCCGGTTACCGGCGGCGCAGGTGGAGGAGGATATACTGTTTGGCCACCAGCCGGCTCATCATCTTCCGGCGGCGGATCATCTTCGCCCGCACCAGCTCCTGCGCCCGTTCCACCAGCACCACCGGCTTCACCAACGCCGCCTCCAGCATCCTCCTTGCATTCGGCCGCTCCGGAAACTTCCACTCAAAACACCACCGATCTTCATAATTTTTTCCTCGATACCTCGGGCCATTGGGCCGAACAGCAGATCGATGAAATTTTAAACACCTGCAAGGTGGCGGGTTATGCCGATCAGCAGGGGAATCTTTTGAGACTGTTTAAACCTGATAACCAGCTAACGAGAGCTGAACTTCTGACCATGCTTATGAAATGCAAGGAAGGACTTTTGCCTCCTTTGTCTCAGGCTCCGTTTCCTGATGTTCCGTCAAACCATTGGGCTGCCCAGTATATTCAAAAGGGCGTTGAATTAGGCATCATCAAGGGTTATAGCGACGGCACATTTAAACCGAATCAGACCATTACCCGCGATGAGGCCCTCAAAATTATTTTGCTGGCATGGTTCACTCCAGATGATATTAACGCGGCGCCTCAAAGCAGCACCTGTGCTGATGTGGCCAGCACCTCATGGTATGCGCCGTATTTCTATTTTGCGCTCAATAAAGGCTTCCTTGGAGGTTCACAGGGATCGAGCACGGTGTATTGCAGACCGGAAAATCTCATGACGCGCGCCGAATCGGCCACAAGCATCATCAAGGTCAGACTTGAACCCGTGGCTTCAGGTCCTTCAAATCTTGCGATAAGAGTCACCGGCGTTAAACGTCCATCTCATCCATCGATAGGAGTTGATGCACCACAATTTGCGGGAACGAAGACTCCGGCCGTGACTGCTCATGCATCGGTAAAAGTACCGCATAAAGTTAAGCGGACCGCTTGATGATTTGATCTTCAGCGGTGAAAATAAAAGCCCTTCTTTTTACGGAAGGGCTTTTGTAATTCAAACTTAATGGAAACTATTTTTTTGTAGGCAAAATTTTGTACATGCCTGTTCCGCATTTTGAACATTTGCCTTTCATGGCGCGGCGGCCTTTTTTGCCGAAAGCAACTTCAGTTGCTCCATCAGCGAAATCACGTTTAGCCTTACATTTTACGCAGTAGCCTGTCATAGGTGAGAGGGTTAAAAATTACTACCTTTCCTTCTATTATACTCTACTTTGAGCTCAAAGGCCAGTGGCGGAAAATAAATAACAAAAAAGGCCCGGCCTTACGGCGGGACCTTTTGATTGTCTAAGCTAGGCTTTTCGAATTAACGAACAGCATCCTTAAGAGATTTGCCAGCCTTGAAAGCAGGGAGCTTCATAGCCGGGATCTTGATCTTTTGGCTTGGGTTGCGTGGGTTAACACCGGTGCGGGCAGCGCGTTTTGAAACGCGGAATGTTCCGAAACCTGTTACTGTTACGCTTTCACCCTTCTTAAGAGACTTGGTGATGCTTTCGAGCATAGCATCAAGAACCTCAGAAGCAGCCTTTTTTGTAACGCCAGCTGAGTTAGCAGCAGCGTTGACGAGATCTTGTTTGGTCATTGCTTTATTTGGTTAAAAAAATAAGGTGAGACCAAGGGCCATTATATTGCCATCAAAATGAAATGCAAGTTATTCTGCAGAGAGCAGAGCTTTTTTGACTTGACCGTTATTTTTAATAATTTTGTAGTTATCATTTTTTGGCTTCTATATAAGCTATATTGTGGTTTGTAGAAATTTTAGCGTGGCATTTTACCCTTGTAGATACTAAAATCAAGCTTTTTTTCAAATTTTGATTCTTTTACTCTCTCCTTATATATAAGGAGAGAGTAGTAAGCCAAATTCATAGAAACCTTTGACAGATGAGCAAAAAGGCCCCATAATCTGTAGACGTAACTTTATATATCCCAAAAGTATGGCTGAAAATTTGGTTATTGTGGAGTCCCCTGCGAAAGCGAAGACCATCTCGAAAATTCTTGGAAAAAACTATGACGTACGCGCTTCCATGGGGCATGTGCGTGATCTTCCGAAGTCCAAAATGGGTATAGATACGGAGCATGATTTTGATCCGACCTATATGGTCCCGATGGACAAAAAAAAGGTCATCAAGGAACTGAAAGGTCTTCTGAAAAAAGACACCAAGCTCTATCTGGCGACTGATGAAGACCGCGAAGGAGAATCCATCAGCTGGCATTTATTGCAGGCTCTTGAAGTGAATCCCAAGAAAACGGAAATTCACCGCATTGTGTTTCATGAAATTACCGAGGGCGCGATCAAGAACGCTTTGAAACATCCTCGTGATCTTGATCAGGATTTGGTTGATGCCCAGCAGGCGCGCCGTATTTTGGACCGTCTGGTCGGTTATGAACTTTCTCCATTATTGTGGAAGAAAATCCGCTACGGACTTTCTGCTGGTCGCGTGCAGAGCGTGGCTGTGCGTTTAATTGTTGAACGCGAACGTGAAATTCGCGCTTTTAAAACCGTAGAGTACTGGAGCATTGACGCCGAATTTTTGAAAAACAAAGAGGTTTTCCAAGCAGCTTTGGTGAAATTCAAAGGCAAAGAAATGAAGATCGGCAAACAGGAAGAGGCCGATAAGGTTTTGAAAGATTTGAAAGGCGCTGATTATGAAGTTACGAAAGTTGAAGAAAAAGACGTCAAGCGTTCTCCGGCTCCGCCGTTCATTACCTCAACCCTGCAGCAGGAAGCTTCCCGCAAACTGGGCTACAGCGTCAAAAGAACCATGATTATTGCCCAGCAGCTTTATGAAGGTGTGGAACACGGCAAGGGCACCACGGGTCTTATTACCTACATGCGTACCGATTCCGTGAATTTGTCTGAAGTCGCCTTGAAGCAGGCGAAAGAGGTCATTACGAAAGAGTTCGGCAAAGAGTACGCGCTGGATAAGCCGCGCTATTATAAAGGACGCAAAGGTGCTCAGGAAGCGCATGAAGCGATCCGCCCGGTTGATCTTTCATTGATGCCGGCAGACGTAGAAACTTATTTGGACAAAGACCAGTTCAAACTTTATGAAATGGTCTGGAAGCGTACGCTGGCTTGTCAGATGCAAGAGGCGAAAATTAAGGCGCTCGGCGTAGACATCACTCCAATGCAATCAGGCAAAGCCACGGATTATACGTTCCGCGCGACCGGCCAGACGATTGAGTTTCCGGGTTTTATGCGCGCGTACGTGGAAGATTTTGATCATCCGGATGAAAGTCTGCAGAACCAGGAAAAACTGCTGCCTGATTTGAAAGAAAAAGATGAACTGGATTTGAAAGACTTGATGCCGAACCAGCATTTTACCAAACCACCGGCAAGGTATACCGAAGCCAGTCTGGTCAAAAAACTTGAATCAGAAGGGATCGGACGTCCTTCCACTTATGCGCCGACGATTACGACGATCATGGCCCGCGGCTACGTGGAAAAAGAAGCCAAACAGTTAAAACCCACCGATCTGGCGGAAGTCGTGACTGACATGCTTGTGAAAAATTTTCCTCATATCGTTGATTATAAATTCACCGCGGAAATGGAAGAAGACTTGGATTCCATTGCGGAAGGCAAGAAAAAATGGGTACCGGTGATCCGCGCTTTCTATGAACCATTCCATAAAACTATCGAAGTGAAAAATGAAACTCTCAAAAAGGAAGATATCGTTAACCTGGAAAAAACGGACGAAAAATGCGAGAAATGCGGAAGTCCGATGATCGTAAAACTCGGAAGATTTGGTAAATTTTTGTCCTGCTCAAACTATCCTGAATGTAAAAACGCCAAGCCGATGAAAGGCGGTCAGGTCGTTGAAAAAACGAAGGAAGAACTCGAACTCGAAAAGAAACTCAGCGGCAAGAAATGCGAGAAATGCGGCAAACCGATGGAGATCAAGCACGGCCGCTTTGGAGAGTTTTTGGGCTGCTCAGGTTATCCGGAATGTAAAAATATTCAGTCGATCGTGAAACTTACCGGCGTGAAATGTCCGGAATGTAAAGAAGGCCAGCTGATTGAACGTCATACCCGCAAAGGCGGGAAACTTTTCTTCGGCTGCAACAAGTTTCCAAAATGCAAGTTTGCGACCTGGGATAAGCCGACCGGCGAGATATGTAAAAAATGCGGAGGGCTGATGGTTTCAAAGAAAGACAAAGAGGTCTGCCACAGCTGCGGCGCTGAAAAATAAGAGCGCCTGCAGTATCAGGCTAAGGAAGTTTTTCCTTAGTTTTGATGAATAATAGCGCTTGCTCCTTCAACACAGGTGACGCTTTCGATACCTCCGTATTTGGCCATCACCGCGGCATTCTGGATGGCCGGGTTGTTTTGGTAATCGGAGCAGGGAGTCGTGTATGGAGGGGAAACCGCGCATGAGTCTTTTGTTTGCATGCAGGTGATGACGGCATTGCGGTATTGTCCGCAAAACTCGGCTACCTGTTCATTGTTTTCCAAGATGGCGCCGCTTTTGTCGGCAGGTTCAATGCCGCAGTTCTGATTTTCGCCTACAACGGCTGCGGTACAGCCTTCCTGGCTTGCCAGTAATGCGCCTGATAATGCCATTGCTTTGAAGGTTTGGGAGAGTTTCATATCAGAAAATTTATGGTGTATAAGGTATTTAAAATACCATATTTACTCCTTTTTGTCAAGTAGCCGGGACGGATGAGGTAAAAGGGCTGCATAGCCTTTGTCTTTTAGGCTAAAAAATGCTAAAATATAAAGATAAATTTATAAAACAAAAATCTATGTTAAAAGTTTTTTCTTTCAAAAATACAAAGCTCCATGCGGGCGGAGTTCTTATCATGATGATGCTTACGATATCAACGGCTGGTTTTTCGCAGATTGGAACAACCAGAGCAACCGATCTTAATACTTTAGATCCTGATGCACCTTGTTATGGTATTCAGGAGAGGGGAACACCTGTTTTGGTACCGAATCCGGGAGGTGTTGCCAATTCCGGGGTGGTCCATTTTCATGGTGCAGCTTCAGGAGATATGACGGATACAACTCCAGCTTTGAGTTATCAGGCTTGTTTGTATGATCCTGATCCCGTGGCCAAGTTGAAGCCTTACAAGGTTGAAGGATGGGCTTGGGACGATAATTTGGGATGGATCAGTTTTTATTGTCCGGGTGGCGGAGTAGGACTGAAGAATGAGGGTGTGGACTGTTCAGGAAGTTATCCTGGCGGTTATGGGGTTACCATTGATCGTACCACCGGCCAGTTAAGCGGTTTTGCCTGGAGTGATAATGCAGGCTGGATAAGCTTTGGCTGTAACGGAGGTTTCAATCAGGGGACAACCCCTCCAACCTCCTGCGGAGGCATTAACTACAATGTCCAGGCTGAACTTACAGATCCTCAATGCCAAGGCTACGTTTATCATGGGAATCTGACAGTCTCTGGACATGTTTGTCCGGTTCATACCGATCCTGTTACGTTTGGTTATAACACGACGACTGCCTGGAGTGATAACGTGGGATGGTTCGACTTTAATGGAATTATTTTGCCATGGTATACGATCGCCAAAAAAATTGATGATACTAGTTTGACGCTCAGTTTGACGCCGGATCCTACGACCGTAAATGCACTCACTGCTCCGGTTGCCAATGGGTCCAGTCCTTATGTTCTCAAATTGCATGTTCAAACTACGGACACGCCTCCTCAGATGGTTGATCCGGGCGGACGCTATGTTGTAACGGCGACTCCGGTTTGGGCCGAAGATACTGTTAAAAAGGATCAGACCCAATCTGACACAGGTTCGGCACCGAGCCACATCGATAACAGTACGTGCTCTCCTGCAGCTGCTCCTTACGCTGCGGTAACAAAGCTATGTGGTCCTTCTAGTTTGCCTTCTTTAGGAGGCGGAACAGGAGATTATGCCGACAACATTACTTCGATTGCGCCGACTTCCGACATGAATGGATGGAGTAAAAATAGCGACGGTAATATTGATTTCCCATACGATAATTTTGTTATGCCTCAATCGTTGGCAACAAATCCTGTTCAAACCAACCAGCTTATTCTTACCGGTTTAAATGTTTCGGTTTACGACAACAATACTTTTTCTTGTATTTATCCGGTTCCATCCTGCACACCAAAGCTGCTGGTTCCAACTCCTACTGGTTCGTATTTGTCTGATCTTAAATTTGTTCCTCAAACGAATGTCAGCGTGTTAAAAGATCCGAGCGGTGGCGATCAACATATTGATTTAAGCAGTGTTGGCGTCAATGCTCTCGGCAGTTTCCCAACGACGATAACGACGGGCTCAGCCGGTGCTTCGGTTGTTATGACAGCAGGTATTGATGAAACTCCTGCACCAAGTGATTATGGTTTCCAGTTTGATAATAATCCTGCTGACGGAATACTCACTTTTCCTCCCGGCGATAGTTCGACTCAAACGATCAATATGTTTCCGATGTCGACACCGCTGCAGGCTGGAATAGGAGTAAAAACAGGCGGTGTAACCCCACAGGCTTTCAATGATTTGTATTTATATTCGACGGTCACGGAAGGTAGCGTAAAATATTATTCAAATAAATTGCCGAAGGCCATCGGAACTTTAGACATCGTTCCAGTCGCTGTTTTGCGGGGAAATATTTATTCGTCAGGGGCCAGCGCTACTACTTCAGGAAGCGGTCAGGCGATCCGTTCACTTGGTGATGTCAGTACAAATATTCTTCGTGATGTCATCTTTAAAAATGTTTCAAATATTATTGCCGGCGTTCCTGCTCCGGGCGATAATCATCAGGTTACCCTCATTGCGGACGGAAGCGGCGGGTTCAAGCTTGATCCAAGTACTTCAGGAAATCTTAGTGCACTTTTACCTGATGATGCTAAAGAGCCGAAGGTGTATTACCACTATGGCGATTTAGTTCTGAACAGTTCAGCCAGCACAGATGTCAATTGGAAAGGTGAAAGAACAATTATTGTTGTTGGCGGAAGCGTTTCAATTGCGGCAAATCTTTATAATGATCCTTCTTCTTATGCTGGTTCCTCAAAACCGAAACTTGGCATAATTGTTTTGAAAGATTTTAATGCTGATGCCGCCACGCAAGCTAAACAAGGCCATGTTTATATCGATCCAAAAGTCACGAATATTCAGGCGAATATTTTTGCGGACGGATCGATCTTTTCCGCTCCGGTCACTCCGGCATTCGTGCCGAGCGTTCCAACCAACTCTCTTGGTGAACCGACATTTGCTTCTGGCGTTACTGCTCAACAGCAAGCCCTTAAGTACACCCAGCTCTTTATTGAAGGAAGTTTGGCTTCCCAAAATACTACTGGAGGTTCTTCTCTTGGTATTATTGGAACAGGTGCGGTTGCCCCGGGCATCGGCGGTGAAGATAAAATTATGGAATCACGCATGTATGATTTGAATTATCTCCGTTATTATACGGGATACGAAAAGCTTGTGGCCGGCATTCCGGTTAACGGAAACAACATTCCGGCTCCTTCGGATGCTGCCATTCAGTTAATCAGGACAGACGGCACAGGTACACCATGGACCGCTTATGATTCGCCTACGCCTGGTTATTTGTGGTCGCCGGTTGCGGAAGGGTTGCCAAACTATAAGACCGATGAGAGCGGAACTTTAGATAAAAAGCTTGATCTTGGTGCGACCTACATTTACTTTGATCCACCAT
This sequence comes from Candidatus Peregrinibacteria bacterium, assembly GCA_003153355.1. Lineage (GTDB taxonomy): Bacteria > Patescibacteriota > Gracilibacteria > UBA1369 > UBA1369 > PALSA-1335. The sequence continues at coordinate 15,141 of PLYH01000002.1, read as the reverse complement.
CACCAACACTTCCGGGTTTCAGCAGTAGTGCTGGAGGACAGCAGTCACAGTTGCCGCAATAAAAATTAAACGTTGCGATTTTAAAAAGCCCTGTCATTGCGACGGGGCTTTTTTGATTCTTACTGGCGATTTATTTTCGCGCTTTGTGCGTCACTTTATATTCAAGATATCTTCCGAACATCAGGCGGGTCTGTGCGTCGAGCGCGGGCACGGAACTTAAGACAATGCTTACTATCGGGACAAACAACCATTGTACGCACAGTGAAAGCATCCCCAACGTGCCTTTCTTGGGATTGTAGGGAACCAGATTTAAACTAATGATCGCGCACATGACGATGCCTCCGGATGCGAGCGTTAAAATGTTGCTCATGATCTGCGGAAGGTTGTAGGCGAGTACGGTATCGCGAAATCCTACGTTCAAAGCTCCGGGCAGAAAACCCATGAACGTAATTAAAATCGGACCGGTTGCCCACAATAAACTGTTTTTGAGGAAGTCGGCGATGAGATAAATTTTCTGTGAAGTTTTGATTTTTTTGTTGTACCAAAGATTGAGCGCCATGAAAGGGAAGTCGCATACTCCCCAGGCCCATCGGCGCAATTGGCTGTACTGGCTTTGAAAAGTTTTGACGTAGGTGTCGGACAGCACCGCATCCATGTAGACCGGAGAATAAATCGGAATCAGGCTGTGGCGACCGTCGTAGATGGTGTAGGCGGTCCAGTATTGTCTTGAATCTTCGGGAATGATCGACGGGTCCCAATAGTTCACTTCAACCACCGTTTTAAATCCGATCGAGCGGCTGGAGAAACTTTTGTATTTGTTCTGCTCCATGCTTTCGGCCATGCGCCAGAAAGTGCATCCTAAAGCCACGATGCGCGTTGCCATCGGGACGTCCCAGATGTTGTTGTGGAACATGTGCGTCGGCTGGTAGCCTTTTTCGGTCCGCCGGTCCGCGGTGAGATATTTAAAGGTGAGTTCGCTGAAATAAAAAGGATGAACGACCGTGTCCGCGTCAAAATTTGAGACGATGACATTTTCGTAATCGATGCGGTGTGCGTCGAGGTAATGCTTGAGCTGTTTTGCCGCATAGGTTGCGTTGGAACTTTTTCCTCTGATTTCTCCCGGAACGTTTTGCGGATGAATCGTCGCGATATAATGCATGAATTTGTTGCCGAACTCTTTGCTGATTTTTTCACTGATGTGGCGTGCGTTTTTTTCATCCGACTCTTCTCCTGCGAACACCATGATGATGCGGGAAGGATCATATTTGCTTGATGTGTAGGATTTGAGCGATTCGCGGATGAGTTCGTAAGATTCTTTGTATGTTACGAAAATAATGGCGTGAATGATTTCGCGGGATTTTTTATATTGTCCGGTTTTTTGAAGATGATGAATGTTGTTTTTGAGGTGCTGGAGCTCTTTTATCTCCTGTTTGATTTTTTCGTCCTTGCCGTTTTTTTTCTGGACGTCATGGAGGCGGTCGATTTCATAATCGATTTTTTCGGGGTAGTCGTTGAAGCTGAGCATTTTGTTCCAGTCGGTTTTCAGGGCTTTTTTAACGAGAATGGAGGAACGGTAAAGATTAAAGGAAAGTTTCACCGAACGGAAAAGCCACGTGACCGTATAAAGGATCATGATGGTTGCCGCGATAATCGGAACAAACGCCGAAAGAACAATCGGTAAAATAATCGCCGTCCATGACAGAGCTCCCGGCACGATTTCGAGCACGCGCCAAAGCGGGTGCTTGTAGATCAGCTGCGAAGTATTCGGTTGCTGGATATTTTGAGCAACTTCTGCTTGATTCATTATTAAACTTTATACCAGCTAAGATCGACTTCGGGGTATTTTTTGAGCTGTTCTACCATTTCGGCCTGAATTTCGCTGAGTTTTTCTTTGGTCTGGGCTTCAAAGCGGAGCGTCAGATTCGGGCTGGTGTTTGAGGAACGGACTGCGCCCCAGGCTGTGTCGCCAAAGTTCACGCGTACTCCGTCGATGGTTATGCATTTATGTTTGCGGGTGAAATGGTCGGTGAGGGCGCGGACGATTTCGAATTTTTTGTCGTCAGGGCAATGCGCTTTAAATTCGGGCGTTGTTTCCATCTGGGGAAGTCCGTCGAACTGATGCGACATGGTTTTGTCGGATTTGGAAAGCACTTCAATGATTTTGCATGCTCCTAAAAACGCGTCATCAAAGCCATAATAGTTGTAGAAATCTTTGCCGAAGAACATGTGCCCGCTGATTTCGCCCGCAAGCGGAGCGTTGATTTCGTGCATTTTTTCTTCGATGAACGAGTGTCCGACTTTGTTCATCACGGGAATTCCGCCGAGTCTGGTGATTTCATCAATCAGAATTTTGGAAACTTTCACGTCAAAAACAATCTGGCTGCCGGGTTTTGCCGCTAAAAGTTCGCGCGCAAGCATCAACAAAAGATAGTCCGCTGAATAGTGTTTGCCGTTTTCATCAACGACACCCACGCGGTCGCCGTCGCCGTCGAAACCGATGCCCAGATCAGCCTTGTTTTCCCGGACTAGTTTCGCCAGATCAAGCATATTTTTTTCTTCTTCGGGGTTGGCTTCGTGATGAGGAAAATTACCGTCCAGCTCACAATACAGTTCGATCACTTCACAGCCGATGCCCCTTAAGAGTTGGCCTGCAAATTTTCCCGTCACGCCGTTTCCGGCATCAACAACGACTTTTAAAGGTTTGGCGATTTTGATTCTGGATTGAATGTCTTTTAAATAAACGTCGAAATTATCATCTTTGGCGGAAAGTTTTCCTTCACCCTTTTCAAAGTCCTGCCCCTGAATGATTTTTAAAATTTTCTGGAGTTCATCGCCGCATACCGAGTGGGCGTTTTCCCGGACGATTTTTACGCCATTGTACTCTTTGGGATTGTGACTTGCGGTAATATTGACGCCGCTGTCCATGTTGAATTTGCAAACCGCATAATAAAGAAGAGGAGATGTAGAAAGTCCCACATCAACAACATCGATGCCCGCTGAAAGCACACCTTCTATGAAAGCTTTTTGAAGAGCAGGGGAATGCAGACGGTTATCACATCCGACCATCATGTTTTTGGTGCCGTAGGTGCGCTTCATGTAGCTTCCCATGCCTTTACCTATTAAATTGACGGTTTCAGGTGTGAGATCGGCTTGCTCTTGCGGATTTTCTGGCTGAGCGATGCCGCGGATATCGTAGGCGCGGAAAATGTGTGGATTGAGTTCAGTCATTATGGTTCAGAAATGGCTAATTGAAAACGAAAAATGCCAATCGCCTTTTAGATCGGCGGTGCTATTCTAACAGAATTTTTAAAAAAGGCAAAAGTTTGTGTTGCCTGGGCCGATGGCGCAATTCTTGACTTTTTCTGTATTTGGGTTATAGTACCGTCCAATTTGTGATTGAAAAGTTTTTTTATGAGCGAAAAATCCCCTAAAATTCCGGAAACAGAAGCACCAGAAAATCAGCCTGATGCGGAACAAAAAGATTCAGGAAAAAAACTGATCGATAGCATTGAAGGTTTTATCCAGAATGAAGCTTCGGCAGATGCAAAGCACATGCCTGATAAAATTGATCTTGAGGACGGCACTTACTATAGGATGCTTTTATTGAGCCGCGGGAAAACTTTTTTTGAGATGGAAGCTTACCATGAAGCGATAGAAGCTTTTGAAGGCGCTGAACAGCTTGGCTCATACCAGGGGAAATTTTTATTGGGTCTTACGATGACCGAAGCTCCCGGTTACGATTATTTTGCGGGCATCGATCATATGATCCAGTCGGTGATTCATATGATGACCGGCGAGTACTTTTCGATTTTTAAGCATGCACTTGAAACCGGCAAACGGCTTTCACTTATTCCTTCGAGCGAAGAGGCAAACACGAAAGGGCCTTCTGATTTACGGGAGATTGCGATTACCCTCTATATGCTTAAAGACATGGAATCAGATGATCCGCAAAAAAATTTGCTGCTCGGTAAATTGCTCAACCTTTTGCAGCGCTATAGAATGAACTAAACATTTGGATTGGCGTTTTTGACTCTTTTTACTACGCCTTTCCTTATTTGTTCGACGGTGCCTTTGTGTTTGGATTTTTCTCTGTCCTGGATTTTTTTTATTTCTTCCGCTTCTTCCATTTTTTTTATTTCTTCCAGGATGGGAGGTTTATAGTTATAACTGAAATTTTTCTGGATTTTTTCTACAAGGATTTTGAGGATTCTTGGAGCGGCCTGCTTGCCCCATGCAATCCGTTCTTCTTTGCCTTCATTGGTTGGCAGGTTTTCGTATTGAAGGACGATGTCGGCTTTATGCATTGATTTTGAAAGATTTTTCGTGATGTCCACGGTGATGTTCATTTTTCCACTTAAATTTTTTACCTCTTTGCCGAATTTACTTTCCAGCAAAGCCGCGGGATCAATCTCCAGAAGAAAATCCGTGCCAAAGCGCTTGTCCAATATGGTGTCCAGAGTGTCGTAATAGCGCAAGTTTTTTGAATCAAGATCGTCGTAATCCAGCAGTCTGCAAAGTTCCGTAAATAAACCGTAAACATAAGGTGTTTCGGGACGGGTCGTGATGCCGTCGAATTTAAATTCATGACTGTTTTCTTCCGCTGCTTCTCCCTTTTTTTCAAGATCGTTTATTTCTTTTTTAACTATTCCGGCAGCGACGGTGATGTCTTCAATTTCATCTTCAGCCAATCCGGAGTGGCTTTTTTTTGCGTTATATTTAGAAGCAACACTGGGGCCGAGAAGACTGATCTCCAACTCCTTTCCTTCCGGCATGGTGTGTTCCTGGAGGTGGTTGACCTGATTTTGAATGTCCCTGGCCATAAATAAGATTTATTAAATCTTATTATTATAGCATAAAAAGGCCCTTTTTTATAGCCCTTCAGGGATATTTTTTTAGCTTACAGGTGAGTTATTTTACGCTTCCCGTATGGATTTTAGTCGTAATTGGGTTTTCCAGGTTTTAAGCAATTTTGCAGTGGAGTTCGGCACCATGCGTTCCCATTTTTTATTTTTGAGGATTGCATTGCGGACATCTGTCGAGCAGACGTCGATTCTTTTTTGGATTTTGATAATGTCGTAAGGTTTTTTTCTATTTTTGTTCGCATTATTAAACAGCATTTCTACAATATCCGAAGATGTAAAAATTTTTTCAAACGGAGGTAGATACTGTTCTACGTGATGCGGCCAGAGTTCATAGTTATTGATGTTTGGAACCGGAACAATGAGATATTTTTGCGGTGAAATTTTTGCTTCGTCCATCGCGGTTTTGATCATTTCAATCCGTTCGCCCACGGTGAAAGGATTTCCCGGACGGTAATTGTTTTTAGTGCTTCCGATGGCGATATAAAGCATATCCGTTTTTTTGAGCGCCTGATTGACGGCATCAAGATGCCCCAGATGAAAAGGTTGAAACCTGCCGATAAAAAGTCCTGCCATAGTAAGTGAGGTTACGCTTTCTTGATTTTGAGAACCGGGGGCATTTCGGTTTTGTGTTTGTTTTTTTCGATGCGTTTGAGGACGGAGTGAACGAGCGTCGGATTCATGCCGCGTTCAATTAATTGATCGGCGCCGAGTTTCAGACGTTTTAAGATAGGGTCGATTTGGCTGTAGCTTGCCCCAAGTTCGCCCTCGTCCGTCTGGCCCTGATAGAGTTCTGCAGTCGGCGGTTTTTCGATAATTTCACGGGGAAGTCCCACGAAATCAGCAAGCGCAAAAACTTCATCTTTATATAAATCGCCGATGACTTCAATGTCCGCAGCGAGGTCGCCGTATTTGGTGCCGTATCCCAGAAGTGTTTCGCTTTTATTGGAAGTTCCCAGGACCAGTGCTTCAGCGGTGTTGGCGTAGTTGTAGAGGAGTACCGCGCGCATGCGGGCCTTGCTGTTTTGTGTCGCGAGTTTGTTCGGGTCCCATGAAAGATGATGAAAATCCGTGAGAAATTGATTCAGGGGCTGGTAGAAAAATTTAACGTTCAGGGCGTGGCACAATGCCTTGGCGTGATCGATATTTTCCTGGGAACTCACGCCGAGTTCGGGCATGGAAATCGCCGTGATGTTTTCCGCGTCTAAAGCGTCCACGCCTAATTTAAGCGTGAGAGAGGAGTCAACGCCTCCGCTCACGCCGATGACCGCGCGGTGATAGCCCGCTTTTTTGAAATATTTTTTGATGCCCCTGATGAGCTGGTCGTAAATATTTTGAAGTTGTTCTGTTTCCATTTTTTATAGCGGTTAATATCTTTTAAGCGCTCTGTTGATTTCCAGATTTTGCGCTTTCTTTTTCAGTTCGTTGCGGCGGTCCCAATTTTTTTTCGTGACGCATATTCCAATCGTCATTTTAATATAATTGTGACTCAAATGCAGGTCTAAAGGAATGAGTGTTGTTCCCTTGGTGTCCAGCTCTTTCTGGAGACTGACGATCTGGTTGCGAGAGAGGAGCAGTTTGCGGCGCTGGTCGGGATTGTAACCGGGATTCGGTGCCTGTTTGTACGCGGAAATATGCACGTTGCGCGTGAAGACTTCGCCGTCGGTGATTTCTACGAAACTGCCTTTCAAGTTCGCATGACCAAGCCGGACGGATTTTACTTCCGCTCCGTTTAAAACAATTCCGGCCTCGAGCTTTTCCTGGACTTCGTAGTCCGCAAAGGCTTTTTTGTTCTGGGCCAGCATGGTGCTTTGAGCTTTTTGAGCCATGGCTTCGTGGGCTAAGGCGTCAGTCTGTAGATGGTTCTTGGGAATGGAATGCTCGTGCGGATGTGTTCCTGGCCGCAGATCCATGTGACTAGTCTTTCAAGTCCGTAGCCGAATCCGCTGTGCGGAACTGAACCGAATTTACGGAGATCCAGATACCATTGGAACTCTTTGACCGGGAGTTTGTGATCCTGGATGCGTTTTAAGAGAGTGTCGTAGTCGTCTTCGCGCTGGCTTCCCCCGATGATTTCGCCGTAGCCTTCAGGCGCGAGCAGGTCTGCGCACAGTACGCGCGTGGGATCTTTAGGATCGCGCTTCATGTAGAAAGCTTTCACTTCCGAAGGATATTTTTCCACGAAAATCGGTTTGTCGTATTTTTGGGTGAGCATCGTTTCGTCGTCTGCCCCGAGGTCGTGATTCGGCTGGATGTCCGAACCCATTTCGCGCAGCTCTTTCACCACTTCTTCGTGGGTTTTTCTGATGAACGGCGCTTCGATTTTTTTTAAAGGCTCGATGTTGCGTTCCAAAATCGTGAGTTCCTGCATGTTTTTTTCAAGAACTTTTTTGACGATGTGACACACGAGTTCTTCCTGGGTTTTGATGTTGTCGTCGTGTTCGGCAAATGCAGCTTCCGCATCCATCATCCAGAATTCCGTCAGATGTCTGCGTGTTTTGGATTTTTCCGCCCGGAAGACCGGACCGAAGTCGAAACATTTTCCTACGGAAAAAATTGCGGCTTCAATATAGAGCTGGCCGGACTGACTTAGATAAGCTTTTCCTTCGTCAAAATAGTCGATGTCAAAAAGTTCGGTCGTGCCTTCGCAGGCGTTGGGCGTCAAAATCGGCGCGTCGATTTTGATGAATCCGTTGTCGTTCAAATATTCGTACGTGGCATTAATAATGGTGTTGCGTACGCGCTGGATAGCCCACTGTTTACTCGAACGCAGCCAGAGGTGGCGCTGATCCAGTAAAAAGTCGATGCCGTGGTCTTTTTTGGAAATCGGATATTCTTCGGTCGTTAAGTGAACGATTTCTATTTTGGTTACACCAAGTTCGTACACCCCTTCCTGTTTGGGGTGTTTGTTGACTATTCCGGTAACTTTGACCGAAGATTCAGCGGTAAGTTTTTCGGCGTTTTCCGCGGTTTGAGGGTCGACTTTTGCGGCTTCGAGAACCCCTTGGGTCATGCCGCTGCCGTCGCGCAATTGGAGGAAGTACAGTTTGCCGTTGCCGCGTTTGTTGAACATCCAGCCCCGGATGGTGACTTCCTTGCCGACGTGATCTTTGAGATTCGAGATAGTAGTAAGCATGTTTTTGTGGTTCGCTTAAAGAAAATACGTAAATAAGATACTGAATGGAGCGCGCCCTAGCAAGATTACTTCATTTTGAGCCCAAAATTTTGAAGGATTTGCCGAAGTTTGAAAAGCGGTAGGCCGATGACGTTGTTATAGTCTCCGTCAATTTTTTCAACCATTTTGCCGCCTTCGCCTTCGATGCTGAACGCGCCGGAGATTTGCAGTGCTTCCTCCTGGTGGGCGAGTGAGTGAATTTCTGCAAGCGACATACTTTTAATCTTCAGTTTGGTTAACACATGTTCCACCGTTTTTTTGATGATTTTTCCTTGAGCGTCAGTTTTGATCACCGCAAGTCCGCTGTGCACTTCGATTGTTTTCCCGCTCATTTTTTCAATGATTGTTTCCGCTTCTTTTACGGTTGCGGGTTTTCCGATTTTTTCTTTATCGATAGTAATAAAAGTGTCTGCTCCAATGATAATGCTGTCAGGAAATTTGTGAGCAATAAAGACAGCTTTGCCTTCGGCCAGATGTTTGGCGAGCTGCGCGGAATTTTCGTAAGCCTCCATGTTTTCTTCATAGCCGCTCGTGTGGCATTCAAAAGGAATGTTCAGTTCTTCCATCAGTTTTTTACGCGCTTTGGATTGTGATGCGAGGATGATTTTCATTACGTTTTTTTATTTTTTCTTATCACCATGGCATCTCTTACCATTATATAATATAGGCGATGAGGAAGAATCCGTTTCAAAAAGAGTAATGCAAAACTGCGGAATCCGACCTGATAACGGAATTTTTTGCTGCGGCTCGTGGCGGCTTTAAAAATAACCTGCGCTACCTTTTTAGGCTTTAGCCCGTATTGCCCCGATGTCATAATTTGCTGCATGGTGCCTTCATAAAAGTTTTTATACGGTCCAAGTTTTTTTCCGTCTATTTTATCTGCCGAACGCGTATAGAAGTCTGTCCGAATTGATTCCGGTTCAATGAGTTTAAGAGTTATTCCAAACTCTTCAAGTTCATATTGAAGGCCTTCCGTAAATCCTTCGATGGCCCATTTTGTACTATGGTATAAACTGTAAAGAGGGAAGGTCATCCGTCCTCCCATCGAAGATATGTTGATGATGGTTCCTGATTTTTTTTCCCGGAAGTGCGGCAATATCGCCTGAATCACTCTCATCGGGCCGTAGACATTTGTATCAAACTGACGTTGTATTTGTTCTTCACTTGCCAATTCAAACGGGCCGGTAACCGCGTAGCCGGCATTGTTGACGATGACATCGATGCGTCCGAATTTTTTTATGGTCGCATCAATCGCCGTTTTGATGGTTTCCGGTTTTGTGACGTCGAGTTCCAAGATCAGTACATTTTTTTCTGTGTCCGGGAATTTTTCTTTTGACGGTGTGCGCATTGTCGCCGCTACATTCCATCCTTTCTCTTGAAAAAGCTTGGCAGTTTTCAGGCCGATACCACTTGAACATCCGGTGATGAGTACTGTTTTTTGAGGCATATTATTTTTCAAGGATTTCTTTGATTTTTCCGAGGACCATCGTCCAGTTTTTTTCAGAATGAGTGCGGCCTTCTTCACTTTTGCAATTGTCCTGCGTGATGGTGAGTGTCGTTTGGCCATCACCGGCAGAGAGTTCGTAAGTGACTTTATTGTAATTTTCAGGCGCATCCTGAAGTCCTCCCATGCTGCTCCAGTATGTTGTTTCCAGTATTTTTTCGGGTTCAAATTGGAGGATCTTGCCTTTGTCTTCGTACGATTTTCCTTCCCAAACGCCTTTGTAAGCAATAGGGCTGCCTACTTTCCAGTCCGTAATCGTTTCGGTGCCGAATAAATACTGTTTGATCAGTTCGGGTTTGGTAAGAGCTTCCCAGACTTTTGAAGCTGGCGCTTTGATCGTGATGCCGGCTTTTGCGATCAGATTTTCCATATGAGGTTGCTTAGTGAATACTTTTTATGACCAGTTTTGCTGTTCAGTTTTATATGACCACATATTCAGTGTGCGATTTTCTACGCTTTTGCCCTGAACTTCTGTGGTGTATTCGTGAACCTGGCCTCCGTGTTCGCTTACCCATTTGGTGCCGAATTCGTCGGTGACATAAACTTTCAGGTCGAAATCTTTATCTAAAGGCAATGAATCCGGAGGATTTACCCAGTAATAGGACGATTCAAGCGTCCCAGTGGCTAAAAGCCGGGGACGGTCATACGATAAGGTCTGATCTCCAATTATAATTTTGTTGATGTATAAATTTACTTTGCCCGTGTTGAGCAATGTTATCTTCTGGCCGCTGTTATCCGGTGATGCGGCAATCGCCACATAATCCTGAAGCTGGGCCTGTCGCGTGTTGATCTGGTTTTGGGTTACTCCTATATATGTGGCTGCCACCAGCGTCAGAATCTGAAGAGAGAGTGAAATTTTTTCGAAGAAAGACATTGTCGATGTCGCGAAAAAAAATATTGGCGGAGAGAGTGAGATTCGAACNNCTTCAACCACTCGGCCATCTCTCCCCATTGCCTGGCAATGATAGTTTCCTGCAACTAAAAGAGCAAGTTCGATTGAGGAACTTGCTCTTTGCTGTTTTATACCTTAAAGATGTTTTTTTAACTTAATGTTGATGTATTTTCCGTTTGCACTGATTCAGTTTCCGATGCCGGTTCAAGGTTTTCTTCCGCCGTTTTCTTTTTGAAGAAGAAATGTTCGAACGGTTTCCCGGTGATGTCATATTGTTTTTTCATGACGACCAGCGCGGTCTGGAGCGTGAGGTTGATCAATGCTGAAGCAACCAGAGGGATGTCCTGTAAATATAATCCGTAGCTCCCCCAAAGCATGGAACTTACCATAAGCAGGAAAAGCATTGCCCAGGAAATATCTTTGAGATGGTGAGTCTTGGAGGCTTTAATGACTTCCGGAATGAGTGAGGCGGATCCGCAGAGAGCTGCGAGATAACCTACAATGGTCCACATAGTTTGTTTTTGTTTTAGAGTGCGGTAAAGGTCAGTGTTACCTGGTAATTTCCCGGTGATTGGTCTGAAGGAACATGGAGGTAGTAGTTCACCAATTGTGAGAAGCTTCCGTTATGAGCTGTAGAGGTTTGCATTAAATCAACTGCTGAATCGACCGTATTGCCGCTTAAACCGGTATAGTTTGCGACATTGTTGAAGCCGCTTAAAATTGTGAATGCGGCATTGATATCGGCTGTAACACCTGAACAATCTGAAGCCGAAGTGTAGGCGGCGCCAAGATATTCAATTCCGTCGCAGGCAATGGCTGTTGCATTGCTGTCTCCTGATGATACGCGGTTGCTTTGTCCGACGGTTGAAGTCGTGGTGTAAAGGTTTGTTAAAGGAATGGTGCTGCCTGGATTGCTGGTGTCGGCAAATGGAGTTGAAGCCTGGAGTTGCAATGTAAATCCGGCGGTGTTCCGCGTGTCACTCACGATTACGCGGTCGCCGTTATCAGGACCGCTGCCGTTGTTGAACGTATCGCCGCCAGCAAATGTGGCAGGGAATGTGAAATCATCAGGAACTTTGGTGATGCTTAATGATCCGCCGTTCGTGATGCCGATAACCCCGCACTGTTCGCCGCTTGATCCTGCGTTGCTGCCTGGTGTTCCGCTCGCACAAGTAAATTCGATGTTTGCAGTTTGAGGTATGACAGTACTGTCGGTAACATCAGTTGCCTGGAAGGTATCGAGACCGATGGTTCCTGAGGTAACGTCGAAGCATGCTTCACCAACAGGGTTGGTTGTTCCTGCCGGAGCAGAGCCTGAAGGACAGACGACAGGTGTAATTGTCGGTGTACCCTGACCTGCAGTTTTTGCCACGGTTACGGTTGCCGACTGAATCGGACTGTTTGTTGCATCGCGCAGAGTTACTGTAATGCGGCTGGCTGTTGTATTATCGTTCGGCACAGATGTCGGGAATGCAACGACGGTTGAACCTCCGCTGTTCAGATTATTGGTGTAGGTGAATCCATTGTATAAAGTTGCTGATTGTAAGTCGGGATTTGTGACTACAACATTGACAGTTCCTGCAGCATGAGGAGGAGTGTCAGCGGTGAGGCTGTTGTGGTCTGATGCGACGACGATATTGGTAGCATCCAATCCATCAAATTTTACACTCGCTCCGGTTTGGAAATTCGATCCTGAAATCGTGACGTGAGTTCCGCCGATTGTCGGCCCTTGGGTTGGAACTATACATGCACTTCCTCCTGAAACTGGAACCGGTATGAAGCTTGCCCCGTTGCCGTTGGTTATTCCGTCGCCAAGTCCGTAGTGTTCGTTATCACCCCAAGCCCAGACAGAGCCGTCGTTTTTGACGGCGTAGCTATCAGCTTGAGCTCCGCCAATTGCGCTGACATTTTGCAGGAAGCCTGTTCGATCCGAAGGATCTACAACTTCAACAGCATGATAACTATTGCCGTTTGATCCATTTCCAAGTTCGCCATGTTGGTTATATCCCCATGACCAAACAGTGCCGTCATTTTTGATCGCAAGGGAAGCAAAATTGCTTCCTCCGGCAATCGTGGCGACATTTTGCAGAAAACCGCTTGGGTCCGAAGGATCAGTAACCTGAACCGGCGTTAAGCTGAAGCCGTTGGTTCCGTTTCCGAGTTCTTCTTGAGTATTATCACCCCAAGCCCAGACGGTTCCGTCACTCTCGAGTGCGAATCCATTTGTTCCTGCGCCTCCGGCAATAGCGGTGACATTGCTGAGTCCCGTAACCTGTACCGGAACGTTGCTGGTTTCGATATAACCCCATCCCCAGACGGTTCCATCATTACTGTTGAATGCAAGAGATTCGTTTCCGCCCGCGGCAATGGCTGTTATTCCCGTCAGTCCTGAAATCTGAACAGGGACGTTACTGCTGCCGCCGGTTGTTCCATTGCCAAGTTGGCCGTAAGTGTCGTTCCCCCAAGCATAAACCGTTCCGTCATTCTTGAGTGCAAGAGCATGGTCATAACCTGCGGCAATGGCTGTTATTCCGGTCAGTCCTGAAACCTGAACCGGAGTATTGCTGTTGGTGTTTGTTCCGTTGCCGAGGGTTCCGTCAAAGTTCACTCCCCACGCATAAACCGTTCCGTCGTTCTTAAGCGCCAATGTAAATCCTACGTTACCCCCGCTCACAGCGGTTATTCCACTCAGGCCAGAAATTTGAACCGCAGTTCTGCTATTATCTCCACCAAAAGCCCAGACAGTTCCATCGGATTTAAGTCCAATGCCGCCCCATTCGCCTGCGCCGGTCACTTTTGTAAATCCTGTGGCCTGGCAGTAATTAGGTCCAGGTAAATATCTAAATCCATTCGTATATTTTACGAATTGAAGGTCGGGGTTCGTGACGATAACATCAACCAATGCTGCCGGATGTGCTTGTGTTGTTACATTAATACTGGTTGAAGTTACGCTATTTACGGTTGCAGGAGTTCCACCGAATGTTACGGTCGCTCCGCTTTGGAAATTTTCTCCCGAGATGACAACAGTTGTTCCGCCTAAGGCTGAGCCTTGAGGAGGGTTGATACAAGTAGCCAGCGAAGAAGGAGTGGGCGTGCTGCTGTCGGTAAGAGTTCCGTTTCCAAACTGGCCCTGGTCGTTTGATCCCCAGACTTGAAGTGATCCGTCTTGCAGAAGAGCCAATGAATAGTATTGTCCCGCATCGATTGCAGTTACACCGGAAAGTCCAGGAACCGGGTTAGGGGAGTTTGTGCTGTTGGTCGTTCCGTCACCGAGCTGTCCTGCGCTGTCGTCGCCCCATGCTTGTACGGTTCCATCATTCATGAGTGCCATGGAGAAATATCTGCCGCCGGCAATCTGGGTTACTCCCGTCAGGCCGATTTCTGTCGGTGTGGTCAGGTTACCGCTTGATCCGTTGCCGAGTTCGCCGTCAAGGCCACGTCCCCAAGTCCAGACGTTTCCACTGTTATCAACTGCCAAGCCATGTGATGTTCCTGCTGAAATATCATTTATTCCTGAAAGAGCTGTTATCTGAACCGGAGTGAGTCTTTCGGTGTTTGTTCCGTCGCCGAGTTGTCCTTCATCGTTGACGCCCCAGCCCCATGCCGTTCCGTCATTTTTTACGGCAAGAGAGAAGGTGAGACCTGCTGCAATTTTTGTAACGTTGGTAAGACCTGAAACCTGGACAGGCACGTTGCTGTCATTGGTGGTTCCATCTCCGAGCGGTCCATGGAGATTTCCACCCCAAGCCCATACTGTTCCATCATTTTTGATTGCGAGGGAATGTGATCCTCCTGCAACGATAGCCGTCATGCCGCTGAGGCTTGAAATCTGTACAGGTGTATGTCTTTCCGTGTTGGTTCCATCACCAAGTTCACCCTGACTATTTGCACCCCAAGCCCAGACCGTTCCGTCGCTCTTGAGTGCCAATGAAAAGCCGTCGTTGATATCCGTGTTGGCTGCAACGGCAATGACGTTTGTAAGTCCGGAAACCTGAACAGGGAATTCGCGTCCGGTGGTCGTTCCATCACCAAGTTCGCCGTGATTGTTAAAGCCCCATGCCCAGACGGTTCCATCGCTTTTCACTGCCAATGTGTGGTGGTATCCGGCATCCATTGTTATATATCCGCAAGGCTGCGGTGCTGGTGCCAGATATGTAAATCCATTTGTGAGTGTTGCTAATTGGTTGTCAGGATTTGTAATTGAAACATTCACTGCTCCAGCGGCATGAGGAGGTGTATCCGCCGTGATGGTTTTTCCATCACCGGAAACAGCAATGTTGGTTGCATTTGAAGTATCAAATTTTACAATGGTACCGGCCTGGAAGTTGCTGCCGGAGATCGTGACGTGAGTATGGCCTGTTGATGGACCGCTCACTGGATTGATACAAACAAATGGGGTTGTTTCAACTGGAACGGTGCTGTTGGTATTATTTCCGTTGCCGAGTGTGCCTGCCGAGTTATCGCCCCAAGCCCAGGCTGTAGAATTGTTTTCAACTGCTAATGAAAAATTTTCTCCGGTTGCAATAGAAATAACGTTTGTGAGATTTGAAACCTGAACGGGAATAGAGGAATTATTGGTTGTTCCATCACCGAGTTCGCCCGTGGAGTTGTCACCCCAAGCCCAGGCGTTTCTACTGCCATCGATTGCCAATGATTGGCCATATCCTGCAGAAATAGCGGTGACGCCGGTGAGATTTGAAACCTGAACGGG
>PLYH01000007.1 GCA_003153355.1 Candidatus Peregrinibacteria bacterium | reverse complement strand
AAAACTCAAAGGAATAGACGGGGACCCACACAAGCGGTGGAGCATCTGGTTTAATTCGACAATAAGCGAAGAACCTCACCAAGACTTGACATCCCGGGAAGTCTGCCGAAAGGCGGATGTGCCGTAAGGAACCCGGAGACAGGTGCTGCATGGTTGTCGTCAGCTCGTGCCTTGAGGTGTTCGGTTAAGTCCGTAAACGAGCGCAACCCATGTCATAAGTTGTATTTTTCTTATGAGACTGCCGGCTCTAAGTCGGAGGAAGGTATGGATGACGTCAAATCAGCATGGCCCTTATGTCTTGGGCGACACAGGTGCTACAATGGCGTATACAGCGGGATGCAACGAAGTAATTCAGAGCTAATCTCCAAAATACGCCTCAGTTCGGATTGAGGGCTGCAACTCGCCCTCATGAAGCCGGAATCGCTAGTAAACGCGAATCAGCCATGTCGCGTTGAATATGTTCCTGGGTCTTGTACTCACCGCCCGTCAAGTCATGAAAGATGGGAGTGCCCGAAGCGCCCTTAGCTAATTAAGCGGGGCTCTAAGGTAAAACCATTGATTGGGACTAAGTCGTAACAAGGTATCCGTAGGAGAACCTGCGGATGGATCACCTCCTTTCTAGGAGAATACCAGGAAACATTGGACTTCGGTTCAATGACTTCCAAGGTCGAGCTTCGCTTCGGCGAAGCTACAATAGATCTCTCTCTACTACATTTTGGGTGTTAAAAGGATGAACCCTTTTAATCTTCAAGGGGACAATGAAATCTTCCAATCGTTTCAACTAGGTCGAGTCAAAACATTGAGGTTTCGGTACACCAGAAGAAAACCTTATTTTCACATTATAACCCTCTTATACACATGGAAACTCAACAACTCACCTGCCAGGATTGTGGCAATGCCTTCGATTTTACTGCTGAAGAACAACAGTTCTTTTCAGAAAAAGGCTTCCAGCCTCCAAAGCGCTGCGCAAATTGCCGCCGTCAGAAGAAGGACGCTCATCGTCCATCTTTTACGAAAGTAACTTGTTCTGGTTGTGGGATGGAAACGGAGGTCCCGTTCGTACCGAAAGGCGACCGTCCGGTTTACTGCCGTGCTTGTTTTGAAAAGAACAAGTCAATGGCTGCGTAACAATATTTATGCAACTTAGAAGAGGGGGTTATCCAAGGATAGCCCCCTCTTTTTTTATTTGCAAAATTTTCGGCTTTCTTTATAATGATCGAGCTGTTTTGACAGTCGTTGTTCCGTAAGTCTTCATTGGCTTATTGCAGAGCAAAGATGTGGGCCCTTAGCTCAGTTGGCTAGAGCGCCTCGTTTGCACCGAGGAGGTCAAGGGTTCAACTCCCTTAGGGTCCACCAAAAATTTACAATTTTGTTCCTTGCGTCGTCAGCCGCAAAAAATTCTCAATCGCCGTATTTCTCATACGGCTCAATCGAATTTTTCTTGCTTCCTTGCAATGAACTAAAATTGATAAATTTTTTACTTCAAAATAACGCTCAAATTGAATCCAGGCTTGTGGGCGAGTAGCTCAGTTGGTTAGAGCGCGTCNNCGTCACTGATAATGACGAGGTCGGAAGTTCAAATCTTCCCCCGCCCACCATGATAAATTTACATTATGACTGCTGAACTCCTGGTAACGATCGTCTATGACATGATCCTTTATGGAACGTTGGCTGTTATTGTTTTGCCTGTTTTGTTTTTTTTGCTGTGGACGTTTTTTGATTTTTGGAAGAAGCACATTGGTTTATTTTATTTCATGGCAGCCGTCTTGTTTGCAGGAACAATTGCGGCATTTTATTTTTCTCAGCATTATTGGATTTACTGGTACTATTCATTTCCTTCCTGGATTCAAATTATCGGCTTATTGCTTCTTGTTTTCAGTTCTTTGTTTGTCATCCTGGCTGAGGCATCGATTACCGCACGCGTTCGTTTTTTCTATCCTTTATTGAAAGGCGAGCGTATTCATCTTAAAACCACGGGGGTTTATAAATTTATCCGCCATCCCATGTATGCCGTTTTTCCGTGGTTTATTTTTGGAGCACTTTTATATACCGGCCAGCTTATTCTTTTTCCTGTTTTTCTCATTAATCTTTTGGCAAGAAATTGGTATGCTGCCAAAGAGGAAGTTCATCTTAAAAAAGTTGTGATCGGCGATTACGAAAAATACATGAAACAAACTCCCAACCGTTTTTATCCTAATTTTTTTAGATCATGATTTTTTACGCTCTTCATGTTCCAGGAGTGGAAGAAGAAAGGCTTGATCTGATTCGGGCAGCCTCCAAAAAATTGAATATTCCGTTCAAAGCTCTTGATCCTGCTTCGTTCGATTTTTCAAAACCTTCACCCGCCAAAAAAGGCGATATTGTTTACCGTTTAAGCAGAGGTAAACTTTTACGATTCTTTGAGGATTATATTATCCGTCCCGGTTGCGCAACTTTTTATTCAAATGAAATTTTTCACAAACCTGATCCTTTTTTGCTTGAAAAGCACAATATTCCTGTTCCAAAGACTGTTTTTTGCGTGACTAAAGACCCTGATCGATTAATGGCTTATGTGAAACAGCTTGGCGGATTTCCGATTGTGCTTAAAGCTTTAGGCGGAACTCACGGCATGGGCGTCATTAAAATCGATTCTCTTTCGGCTTTGCTCAGTATGGCCGATTTTCTCCTGGGGCAGCGAAAACTTTTTGTGCTTAAACAGTTTTTGCCCGTCAAAACTTCGGCGCGTTTTATTGTTCTTGGCAACCGGGTTGTTACTTCGCTTGAGTATGTTGCAACAGGTCGCGATTTCAGGACGAACTCGGCAAAAAATTTAAAAGTGAAACCGAAAAAGTATTCTAAAGATTTTGAAGATTTGGCAGTGCGTGCGACTCAAGCCATGGGCTGGGAATTCAGCGGCGTTGATATTTTGATTCATAAGAATAAGCCTTATGTTTCTGAAGTGAATTTCCCCTGTAATTTTGTGAGAGCCCAAACAGTCGCCAAAAAAGATGTCGCGCTGGAAATGGTCAAATACCTTCGAGATAAATCTCTCGCCATTAAGGCTAAGACGAAACGCTAAAGTAAATCGTGGGTAATTTTGTCGATGATGAGGAATCCTTCATCGGTCGGGCATATGCGCCCGTCTTGAAAGACGAGTTTTTTGGTTTCAAAATACTGTCCGGCTTTTTGCAACAGTTCCGAACTTTTTTTGCTGGGGGCGGCATCCGTCTTTAGGTTTGAAAATTTTTGTTCGTATTCGTTGATGTCGATGCCCCGGCGGGTTCTTAGGTGCAGCATGATGTATTCAAGTTCATGGAGTTCATCATCGATCAGAACTTCTTCATGCAAAAGTGTCGGATCTGTAAGGTATTGATCGAAATCCCTGCCGTTTTCAGTACATTTCCCGTTCAAGTACGAATGCGCACCCAGTCCGAGTCCCAGATATTCCTTTTGGCTCCAGTACCTTAAATTATGTTTGCATTCAAAGCCCGGTTTGGCGTAATTGGAAACTTCATAATGGATATAACCGGCCGCCTGCAGTTTTTTGGTGAGATGTTCATACATGGCGATTTGCGTTTCGTCGTTTGGGCAGTCGGCTTTGAAAAGATCGATTCTTTTGGTGTCGTACGAAAGAAAATAAAAAGAGAGATGCGGAATATCTTGTTCCAGAATGGTTTGGAGCTGATGCTGGAAATGTTCCAGTGTTTGATGGGGCAATCCGATGATAAAATCCGCACCGTAGTTTTTGATGGGGGAGTTCTGAACCGCACTTAAAGCTTTGAAAATAGTTTTGTCATCGTGCGGCCTGGCGATTCTGAAAAGGATTTTTTTGTCGAAATTTTGGATTCCCAGTGAAACGCGTGTCACTCCGTACTCATCATATTTTTTGAGTTTGGCTTCGTCGATGCTTTCCGGATTGCATTCGATGGAAATCTCTTTTTGGGGATGAACGCGGAAATTTTCCTCAATCGTTTCGAGAATTTTTTGGATATATTCCGCTTCAATCAAGCTCGGTGTTCCGCCGCCGAAATAAATGGTGTCAATTCTATAGTCTTTATATAAGGCACTTTTGATTTTGATTTCTTTGGTAAGAGCCTCAACATATTGCGGAATGAATTTGTTTTTGTGGGCGAACGTTAAAAAATTGCAGTACAGGCAGATCGTTTTGCAAAACGGAATATGAATGTAAAGTGAGAGGTCTTTCATGTTTTCGTGGCTTTTATAATCAAGGGGCATCATTATTCCATCTTAAAGTTTTTATAACAAATAAAAAGCCCCATCAAGGAGACGGGGCTTTTTTGAATCTTTATTTATGACAATTATGATGATGTTGTCGTTGTCGTTGTTGCAGGAGCAGCTGTCGTGCGTCCCAAAAGACGTACTGCGGACGCAATTTCAGTTTTTACCGCTGTATCAATGAGTCCGTAAGTTCTGACACTGTCGCCGACCATCAGGTCGCTCAATCCGTTGACGGTGTTATTGGTGTTCGTTTTGTATTGAGTGCTGCTGTTTACGGTGATCGTATAACCCGGCTGACCATAAGAGGTTAATGTGAATCCGGTACTTGTTATTGTTGCAATGGATCCGGTTACGATACTGAGATATTTATGAACGGAATAGTTGCGGATGTGAGTTGCGGTTACTGTCCCTCCTACAATGATCGGACTGTAAGTCCCATAGACGCGGAGCATGTCTCCCACGGACATTTCGAGCATGGAAGAAGCGGCGCCGTATTTACGAATAATTTGCGCGCTGGTGGCATCAATGTTGAATGTTCCCCCGGTCGCGTCAGTTGCTGTGATGCTGTTTCCATTGATTGCGGTTACCTTCACCATTCGAAGGAAAATAGATTGTTGGACCGGAGCTGCGGTTTGCACTGTTGTTGCCGGGGGCGTCGTGACGGTTGTTGTCGCATCATCAGCAAATGCAACTGAATTTAAGGCCAATGTAGCCAGGGCCACCGCGCTGACGGCAAATGTTTTAGAAAAGTTTTTCATAAGAAAAAAACTTAAAGAATAAATGAGCTCATTGCTTTAGTGATGAAGGCGTTACACTTTCCTGAATTACTGGAGCGGATGCCCTTTTTGTGCTATAATTGAAAGAGTAATTTTTTGTTATCCTTATCCTATGGATCGCATCATTGTCGGAATCTTTGGAATACCGCTCGGATTCATTATTATGATCTACCGTTACCAGATTAAGCAATTTACGGGTTCGATTCCGTGGGCAGAACAGTATTTGGGATCCGGAGGAACATATAATCTTTATGTTATTATTGGTCTTATCATTTCAATGGTTTCTCTGATGTACGCTTTGGGTACGATTCAGGATCTTTTCAACGGAGCGTTAGGTCCGATTTTTGGCGTCGGACAGCATTGAAATCTCTTAAGGGCTTTTTCAAAAGAATTTCTTGACTTCACTTGGGTGCTTGCTTATAATGCAGTGGCCTCAATTTGAGGATTGAGATTTCTGAATGGTTTTTGTCACCACAATTCGTCCATATCCCTAAGCTTAAAGTGCTGAATTATATCAGGACTTTGGGTTGAGGGGTGTGTGCGAAAACACACCTTTTTTTGTTCTTTAACAATTGGGCCTCAAAAAAAGAAAGATTGAAAACAATCTGTAATTTCATTTGAGAGTTATATCTTGTTAAATTAGTATACTATAATAGGAAGAGCTGTGAGTCTTTACTCATAGCTAGTTAAATGGATGAAATCAAACTAAGTTACTCATAAGAGCATAAAGTGGATGCCCTGACACCAAACTTCGACGAAGGACGTGACTAACTGCGATAAGCATCGGTGAGCTGTTAAGTAAGCTTTGACCCGGTGATTTCCGAATGGGGAAACCCCATCAGAGTTATGTCTGATGACCCACCTTTTATTAGGGGGAGAGTTACCTGGAGAATTGAAACATCTTAGTACCCAGGGAAAAGAAATCAATAGAGATTCCCAAAGTAGCGGCGAGCGAAATGGGATCAGCCTAAACCTTTTGAACGTGATAGGTTACAGCCGTTGTTCAAAGGGGGTTGCGAGAGCGCCACCCACAATCTGTATGTTGTGGCAATTTGTATTTCTATTAGCCAAATGTGCCTGGAAAGGCCAACCATAGAGGGTAATAGTCCCGTCGGTGAAAATAGATCTACATGTTGCGGTGATTTCTCAAGTAGGGTCGGACACGTGAAATCCGGCTTGAATCCGGGAGGACCACCTCCCAAGGCTAAATACGCCTGATGACCGATAGTGAACTAGTACCGTGAGGG
>PLYH01000003.1 GCA_003153355.1 Candidatus Peregrinibacteria bacterium | reverse complement strand
GGACAAAAACCGCATCAAACATCACAAACTTAAATGTCATAGCTGGATCATATGGAAGCTTTAATACAGCAACAGATCAGGGGCCGATGCGTGTGGATACCTCGGTGGGAGATATGTGGTATGTAGACAACGGCGACATCTATTGGTCAACAAAAATAAGTGGAGGCGCAGACGCAGGAACAGATGGCGGTGCAGGTATGGAAGGTGGTTCCGACGCTGGCCCCGATGGAAGCACCGGAGACGGCGGCTCTCCAATTAATTGTCCAATAGTTCAAGTAACTCAAAAACCAGAAAATTTTCAAACGAGCAGTTGTGATAATAATGGGTTATCGGCAAAACTTTTGGGGCCGACCACTTATTCAATTGGGAAAAAGACGTGGACTATAACAAATATCGTTCCTAACACGCCGGGGGGATTTAATTATACTGTAGCCGGAAGTTACGCTTATTTTGATCCGGGAGTGGAAAAGAAATTTCAGGAAAATGAAACCGATCCAGGAATGATGCTAAAGGAGGATCAGTATGGGGATATTACCGGGGCAGAAGGAACCGGATGGGAAGATACTGTTCCGGACGAATTAAATCCCAACAAAAATCAGGGACAAATTGATATTATTGCCTCAAAAACTACTGACGCAAAACAAAGAAAATATTTGGGTTCTGGATGTGATTGGAGAGATCTGACAAAATGTACTCCGGAACCATTTGTGGTTGCGGGAAACCCGGAAGGAGAGGTGCCGTTGGGAGTAACTTTCTATAAAGAATTACGCACGAAAAAAGTCTCTGATAATCCGAACGATTTCCAATCGGTTCCGCCTATTAAAGATCCTACTGGCTGCAGTTGTTCAGAAATCCAAAATCACAGCGCAAATCACTTTGCGGAGTTTTTTACGGCTGCCGGTTTCATTGGGTTGATAGTTCGCCGACGTAAAGACAGGAACAAGGCTTAAGGAAGGCTTAAACTGGAATAAAATCCCGGAAAATGCTATAATAAAAAGATAAATAGCATTCCTCTATGCCTTTTTGGAAAAATAAAATTCTTATTGCAGTAATTGTTTCAATTATTTCCGCGGTTGTAATTGGAGGATTTGCCTATTCAAATGCTTTTAAAAGTTGGCAAATTAATTTTGCGGACGGCCTTTATAAAGGCGAAAATCCAAGTAATCAAATCGTAATTGTGGATGTGGATCAAAAAACTTTGGATGGCTTGGGCGAATACACGACCTGGAACAGGGACGATTTTGCCCAGGTGCTCAACAATATTAATAAATATAATCCGAAGGCCGTGGCTTTCGATTTTTTCTTTAGGGCGGCTAAAGATGCAAAAAGCGATGATGATTTTAAAAATGCATTATCTCAAACAAAAAACCCCATCATTATGTTCCCGGGTAATCCTCAGACTTATGATGAGAAAAAAGGTTATTACGTAAATCCTCAAGATCAAAAAGCCACCATACTGCCGCTGAGTTTATTCAGCGATTTGCAGAATATAAGTTTGTGCCTTGGGAATGTCTTAAAGGATGCAGACGCCGTGAACAGGAGAATGATGCCGATTATTGATGATCTGGGTCTCAATCGGTACGATGAAAATTTAGCTTTTGCAGTCGCAAGAAAAGTCCTTGGCGGAGAGCAGTTACCGAAAGAACCTGCTGCTAATGCAAATGAATATGACATAAATCTTCAAGATAACGGCAAAGTAAAAATTCCGCTTGAAGACGGCCAAATGCTTATAAATTTTTTCTCCACGCCGGGACAAAAAACATTTTCTCATGTCTCTTTTGTTGATGTTTATAATGAAAATTATGATGCGAATCAAATAAATCCTGAAGCGCTGTTTAAAGATAAAATTGTTTTGATCGGACCTCAGGCAAACTATTTCAACGATCTTTACGTCACGCCGGTAAGCGTCACCGATAAAATGACCGGAATCGAACTGCAAGCCAACGCCCTCCAAACCATCCTCGATCAGAAATTTCTCCGCAACCTGACCTTCCCCGAACAGGCAATCCTCATTTTGATCCTCGCCC
The DNA here is from genome assembly GCA_003153355.1 of Candidatus Peregrinibacteria bacterium. Lineage (GTDB taxonomy): Bacteria > Patescibacteriota > Gracilibacteria > UBA1369 > UBA1369 > PALSA-1335. The sequence continues at coordinate 228,689 of PLYH01000003.1, read as the reverse complement.
TTACGGCGGCGTTCACATTCATGTTCACGAAAATCCGCTGGTCGTTGCTGTACCTCTTCGGAGTGCCGGCAGCTTACTCACTCTCGGCAAAACCGCTATTTGATCATGGCATTATTCTGGATCTCGTTCATCCGTATCTCACTATCGCTGCGGTTTTCATTGCCACATATCTTTATCGTTACGTCACGGAATTCAGGGAAAAATTGCAGCTTCAGACCTCATTTGGCAAATATGTGAACCCGGCTTTGGTGAAAGAGATTATCGAACATCCTGAATCCTTGAAACTCGGAGGCGAAAGCCGAAACCTGACAATTATGTTTACTGACATTGCTCACTCAACGACCATCGAAGAAAAATTAAGCGCGGAAAACGTTGTCACAATTCTGAGTGAATATTTTGAGGCGATGTCACAGGTTATCATGGAAGAGGGAGGCACTGTAGATAAATTTGAAGGTGACGGAATTATGGCTTTGTTCGGAGCTCCGGTCGCCCAAACCGACCACGCTGTCCGCGCCACACGTGCGGCTCTTAACATGCGCATCAAACTTGCAAAACTCCTGGAGAAATGGAAAACCGACCCGCCTCTTCCCGGCGGTCAACTGAAACCCCAAATTGATTTCCGCTGCGGTCTGAGTTCAGGTGAAGCCATTGTGGGGAATATGGGTTCATCCCAAAGGTTTGACTACACGGCCCTGGGCGATGTCGTCAATCTTGCTTCACGTCTTGAAGGTGCCAACAAAATGTTTGGAACGAATATCATGATCGGTGAAAAAACCTGGGAAAAGATCAAAGATCAATTTGAAGGCCGTGAACTTGGCCTGGTTCAGGTCATTGGAAAAAACGAAATCATTAAAGTTTTTGAACCATGGGCGCCCAAAGGAGAGCTTCCTCAAGATGCGTTTAAGCTGCTTCAGCAATACAACGAAGCTCTAAAACTTTATTATTCAAGAAAATTTTCCGAAGCCCTGGAAAAATTTGAAGACCTGCTGAAAGCTTCTCCAAACGACGAGCCTTCAAAAAAATACCGACAGCGCTGTGAAGTCTTGCGCGATTTTCCGCCCGCTGCAAATTGGAATGGCGCTTTTGAAATGGGCACCAAATAAGACTCCATTTTAAAACACACCCTTTCTACTTATACTCCGGATTGTGCAGATGAGGATTCCCGATCATCCCTTTGCTGTTTTCAGTGGGTTCAATCGGGATTTCCAAAGATTGCAATTCAGTTCCGTCCGGTTTGTAAGCTTTGATGGTAATGTCATGGGCGGTTTCGCCGGCTAATCCGTTCACGCTGAAATTTCCGTTGTTCACTGCAACCTGCTGATCAAAAACCTGTTTGCCGTCTGTTTCAACAGTCAGGCGGAAATCCTGAGTGTATTTGCCCTGAAAGTTCCAGTTTTTACCATCGTACCAAAGGTTAACAGTTCGATCAGCAACATTGGCGCTTTCGACATTGCCCTGTTCTGCTGTTTGATTCGCGGAGTTTTGACCACCAGTCTCAAGGCATGAACCGAGCAGAGGAGAAACAGCCATTACTGCTCCTACAACATACGTATGTATCTTCTTCAAAGCTCTGGTAATTTGCTTTGAGCTCAATTCGGACGCTTCCGAACCTTGCTGCTGCTCAAGAGCATCAGTATTTTCCACTGACGGATTGTTTCGTAATTGACCCATAAACATGAAGTTATGTCCATCTGCAAAGTAGCACTTTTAGCATTGATTTTCAAGCCTAAAACGCTATAATAATTTGCCGTAACTTTAAAGTGAATTTATGCCGATCGGAAATCCCGAAAATGACCATCATGATGACCACGCAGCGCATGAAATAGATCAGACTCCCGCTTCCCCAGTAGTTGAAGAAATTCCTACTGCCAAAAGGACGAGCAGCCGTCCCAGTGCTTTGAAGGCATTGATGGGGGCGGCGGCAATGGCCGCAGTCGGAATAACCGTCACAGTTGAAAGAAACGGCCCTAAAACTCCAAGGACGCCTCCCGTTGTAAGCGGAAAAGGCGGTTCGGATGGAGGATCTTTGGACGATGCCGGAAATCCTTCAGATGGCGGTATTGCAGGACCACCGGACGATTCAGGCGCACCTGATGTTTCCGGAATTCCGGAAGCAGACAGCGGCACGGATGCTCAAAGCCCGGATGCCGGCCAGCCGACTATTGGACAGGAAGATCTTTGCGGAAGGCAATCTTTCGCACAGGATGTCACCGCTGACGACATGGCCAAACCCGGCCAGCAAGTTTGCGAATTTAAAACCGATCCCGACGGCACGATGCACATCATCGGCCACACTTTAATCGATTCCGACGGCTTACCCCGCGACTGTTTTGTGCAGCCGACATTTTCTCCCCAGGCGGCAATGAAAATCCGCGGAGACATTTCAGGTTCCATGAATAAACCGGGTCAGATTTCTTTGAACAGCGGAAAGTTGTGCGTGATGATGCTCGACCAGACTCAGCAAACACCAAATGAATCTCTTGGAAATGAACAGACAAAGGCCCTCGTCATCGGCGAAGCTTCATTGCATATCGCAACCAATCAAAGAGTCATCGTCAAAATTTTGAATCCTGAAAAAGATCCGAACACCGATCAGATGATGCACTACGCTTTAGTCACTCCTGTTGAAGGCCACGCGTTGATTGTCCAGGATGGCAGAACCCAGCAATTCAAACTGCAGGTCGGTGATGAACCTTTAAAAATTCCGTTGGATATTGAACATCCGAATCATACCGGATGTATCGTTTCAACAAATCCGGGCGATGTTCAGAACCCCGGCCCAGGAGTTTATGTGTTGGCTGCCGGAGCGATCTTTATGGTTATCCGCCGCAGGAAATCCGCACAGGCTCAGCGTTCTCAGCAGAAAATCTAAAGAATTGGCAACTCGGACCGAAACTTCTATACTGTCCGTGCATCCTTTCAATCTTCTATGACACTCGTCGCTCCAATTAAGAAAAAAATTTCGACGGTCGGCGTCATCACCAAGAAAAATAACAAAGCGCATGTTCCGTATATCCGGGAGGTTGTTCGAGTGCTGAAAAAACATAATAAAAAAATTCTTTTCGATTCCAATTCCGCGCCTTATTTTAATCAGGGCGAAGGCTATAAAAAGACCGACCTTATGCAGAAATGCGATCTGCTGGTGGTCATGGGCGGAGACGGTACGCTTTTAAAAACAGCCCGCCGCGTAGCCAAAAAAACAACGCTGGTCATGGGTTTTAATTTTGGAAATCTTGGCGTACTCACGGAATCCAAGCCGGCAAATATTGAAAACGATTTAACCGAAGTTTTACATAACCGCTATGTGATTGATAAGCGTTCGATTCTGCGCGTCACCATTTACCGCCACGGCAAAAAATTCGACACCTTTCTGGCGTTAAACGATGCCGTACTCAACCAGGGCTCATTTGCCCGTTTGATCGAAATGGACGTTTCCATCAATCAGCGCAAGGTCATAACCTTCCACGCCGACGGGCTGATTATCAGCTCTCCCACAGGTTCCACAGGCCATTCGCTTTCCGCAGGCGGCCCGATTGTTCACCCTTCTCTTCCCGCAATTATTCTCACGCCGATCTGTCCCGCGACGCTCTCCATCCGTCCGATCGTTATTCCCAATGACCGTCAGCTCAAAATCGTTTTGAATACCCGCCGCCGCAACGAAGGAGAAAACGTAGGACTCACGCTGGATGGCCAGGAAACCATCCGCCTTGATTATGGAGATGAAATTAAGATCCGCAAATCCAGCCGTTACTTCAACCTCATCCGCCTTAAGGGAGGCAACTATTATAAGATGCTTCGCGATAAGCTGCGCTGGGGTGAACAGTTTGGAGAATAATTTTTATTTATGCCTGAAAAAGAAAAATCACTCATTAACTTGCATGTGATTTTTGATGATATCAGCAAAGAATCGGCGAAAGATATCATCACGGCATTATGCGAAATGGATCATCATCTTTGGATGTCCCTGGTTGAGCATTTTTCTCATCCGCCGACAGCGCTCGTGAATCTCGTCAAAAAAGCTGAAGCAAAATTTCCTGAAGAAACGGAGGTTCCGACAGAAGAAGAGCAGGTGTTTTTTTTGGCAGGCGCACATCCGCCTTCAAAAAGACTTGTTGAGGTGGCGCTTTTCATTGCCAACAATCCAGCAGCACTGCAAAAATTTGAACGAATGGCAGAACCCATCAATGCTGATCGTGAAAAACGCGCCGTCAATGCGATCTCCAGAGGATTCGGCGCAAGAGTCAGCGACGTTCAGAAAAAGAAAGTTTTAAGTTAACAAAACTATTTTTTCATATCCATAATTGCCGCCTGGGCTGCAGCCACGCGCGCGATAGGCACGCGGTAAGGAGAACAGCTCACGTAATCCAGGCCGATTTTGTGGCAGAATTGTACTGACGCAGGATCGCCGCCTTGTTCGCCGCAGATGCCGATCTCCAGTTTTGGCTTTACGGAACGGCCCAGTTCAATGCAGATTTTCATGAGTTTTCCGACCCCGTGTTCATCAATGCCGGCTGCCGGATCGCGTTCCCAGATGTTCCGCGAAATATATTCGTTCATGAACTTTCCCGAATCGTCGCGCGACAATCCAAAAGTCGTCTGGGTTAAATCATTGGTGCCGAAGGAGAAAAAGTCAGCTTCAGGAGCAAGTTCATCGGCAGTCAGGCACGCGCGAGGCAATTCAATCATCGTTCCGATTTTATATTTGAAGGTAATGTCTTCGGCATAATGGTTGATCATCGTCGTGATCATTTGGCGCACTGCGCGGAGCTCTTCCACATGACCGACCAAAGGCACTTCAATCTCCGGGAGAACTTCGATGCCGGCGCGGCTGGCTTGAATTCCCGCTTCCAAAATGGCCTGCACCTGCATCTCATAAATTTCGGGATAGGTGATGCCCAGACGGCAGCCACGATGACCGAGCATAGGGTTCACTTCATGCAGGCTGTCTTTAAAACGTTTCAATTCTTCAATATCCATCATCAGATCGCGCGCCAGTTCTTCTAATTGTGAATCTTTCTGAGGCAAGAACTCATGCAAAGGAGGATCGAGCAGACGGATCGTAACAGGTAGCCCGTTCATTGCCTTGAAGATGCCGATAAAATCCTTACGCTGCATCGGCAATAATTTTCTCAAGGCCCGCTGGCGTCCTTCCAGATCTTTGGACAAAATCATCTCGCGAACCACTTTAATGCGCGCTTCCTCAAAGAACATATGTTCGGTGCGGCAAAGGCCGATCCCTTCCGCGCCGAATTTTCTTCCGACCTCGGCATCATAAGGTGTGTCGGCGTTGGTGCGAACCGTAAGTTTTCTGAACTGATCCGCCCAGGACAATACTGTTTCAAAATCTTCACTCATGCCCGCTTTTACCATTGGCATCGAGCCAAGCATCACCTCTCCGGTTGTTCCATTGAGAGTGATCGTATCTCCTTCATACACCACCGTGTGTCCCACGATGAAGCGCTTGTTTTTAGCATCAACCATAATATCTGCACAGCCTGCGACGCAGCACTTGCCCATGCCGCGGCATACCACGGCCGCATGGGAAGTCGCACCGCCTGTGGAAGTCAAAATTCCTTCAGCCACATGCATGCCATGAATATCTTCGGGGCTCGTTTCTTTGCGCACCAGAATAACTTTTTCTTTGCGGTTGGTCACCCAGTCAAAAGCATCATCCGCGCTGAAAACAACCTTGCCGCATGCGGCTCCCGGCGAAGCGGGCAGACCTTTGGCGATAACATGTTTCGGAGCTTTCGGGTCAATGTCAGAATGCAATAATTGATTCAGCGACGAAGCGTCGATTCTCACCAGCGCCTCTTTTTTGGTAATGAGTTTTTCATTGACCATATCCACGGCGATTTTTACCGCGGCCCGCCCGGTACGCTTGCCGCTGCGGGTTTGGAGCATGTACAATTTCCCTTCCTGAATCGTGAACTCAATGTCCTGCATATCGCGGTAGTGTTTTTCCAGAATCTCACGCACTTCGACAAGGTCTGCGAAAACATCCGGCATCACATCCTTCATTTCGTCCAGAGTTTGCGGAGTGCGGATGCCCGCGACCACATCTTCACCCTGGGCATTGATCATAAATTCTCCGTAAAATCGCTTCTCTCCGTTGGAAGGATTGCGTGTGAAAGCAACGCCGGTTCCAGAAGTATTGCCCATATTTCCAAATACCATGGCCTGCACGTTGACCGCTGTTCCAATTTTATCGCTGAAGTTATGGATTCTGCGGTACGTAATGGCACGGTCATTATTCCAGGAATTGAACACAGCATGAATGGCCAGTAAAAGCTGTTTCTCGGGATCTTCGGGAAACTCATGTCCGGTCTTGCGGCGGACCACTTCCTTGAATTTTTTCACGGCGAGCTGAAGATCTTCAGTCGTCAATTCCGTATCAACGGTTGCGCCGCGGTGATGTTTGATCGCATCGAGTTCCTCTTCAAAATCTTCATGAGGAATATCCAGAACTACATTGCCGAACATGTTCACGAATCTCCGGTAAGAATCGTAGCAGAAACGTTCATTACCGGTTTTAGCAAGTAGGGCTTTTAAAGTGGCATCGTTCAAACCAAGATTCAAAATCGTATCCATCATCCCCGGCATGGAAACCGGAGCGCCTGAACGCACGGAAACCAGCAGCGGATTTTCACGGTCGCCGAATTTTTTTCCGATCAGCTTTTCCAATTTTTTCATGTGCTTTTGGAGATCCGCCTCAAACCCTTTGGGATATTTTTTATGTTCCAGATAATAACGGCAGACATTGGTCGTGATCGTAAAACCCGGCGGCACCGGAAGTTTTAAGATGCTCATTTCAGCCAGATTCGCGCCTTTGCCTCCCAGCAGATCGTTCATCTCTTTATTGCCTTCGTCAAAAGCGTAAATCGAACGAAAACCTTTTTCTGTCTTTTTGAGAGGAGCGGAGTTGCGTGCGTGTGGCATCAGTTTTCTTTGGTTAATGGAAATTGACGAACAAGTTTAAAATTGACCCGACGACCGGCCCTGGGAATGTCGTTAAGGGGGCATGGAGTAAATAAACCATGATTTGTCCCGTAAATGCGGAAAACAGAGGTACCGTAAGATTATCGTCAAGCTTGCCGGTAAGAAGTTCCACCAAGCTCGCGACAAAAGCCATCGGTAAGAAAATCATCGGATACGCCGGCAAAAATAAATAACCGATCAGGCAGTTCATCGTAAAACCGGCCAGTGTTCCTTCCAGGGTTTTATCTTTGTACAAAAAAGTGCTGCCGAATTTTATTCCGATGAGCGCCGCAGCCAGATCACCAAAAACGGTTAAAACAAGAGCACTGACCGCAATCGGATAATCGAACGCCGCAAAAACGATAATGGTCGCTGCGATAAAGAAAATCGTTCCGGTAACATTATTTTGTTCCCGGTAACGGAGCACATTGAAAATTTCAGGAAGCTTGGGGTGATACTCCAGACGGACGTATTCGATCTCCAGTAAAAGCAAAAAAAGAACGGTGATCAGCAGTGTCGCAATCCTTTCATTAAAATAATTGCGGGCGATCGTATAGCCAATAAGAACCGGCACCTCCATGAGGTGAAAAAGTTTTCGTAAAATTTCTTTACGGAGTGATTTCTGGTTCATCGTCGCAGAAAATGTGCAAGCAGATTATAGCACAAACTCTAAAAAATCTTGAAGAGCCTGCGGGTATGCTTTTATACAGCAACCCGCAGGATCACATAAGTCTTATTGCGTCACCGTAAACATTCCGCCTGCTGACCGTCCGAACACTTCAGGGAAATACGTTTCCTGAGCCAGTGCGGGCAGATCGTGGAACGTACCCGGCGTCGTGGCCTGGACAACATATTTCAATTCATACACGCCCTTCGGCAGGTAATCGGCAAAGAACATCATACGGTCGTCGCGCACTTCGGAATGATTGAACCTCCAGGTCTGATCCCAGCAATCCCAGCTGGTGAGATCAGTGCAAGGGTTGCCGTTCGCATCAACGCCGGTAGAGTTGCCATTGGAGTTCATTTGATCCTGAAGTGACTGCTGCGAAGTCTGCAGACTAAAGTCTACTCCTTCCAGACCAGCCGGGAGATAATCTTCCAGCATCACATAATAGCGGTCCTCAGGAACGATCACTGTCATTTTTCCGACAAGCGTGTCACCGATTTTGGCGCTTTGAACCGGAGTTTCCATGTTCTTGTCATCCATCTTGAAGTACTCCTGTGCTACGAAAATACCCTGGTCTTCGGCCTGCACCTGATCGGTCGGCAGATAGTATTGAAGGTTCATGTCAAAATACATTTTTCCGTTACCGCTGCGTGCAGCCGTAATCTCATTGTCCTGATTGTTCGGCAGAAGATCGGTCAAAGGAATATCCAGATTCTGAACATCTGTGAGATTGCTTTGCGTGAAAGACTGATTGAGTTTTTCAACATTGTTCACGGTGATAACGCCGTTATAGTTCGGTTCGAGCTCTTTGCTCGCTTTTAAGTATTCGGCAAGCGCCAGCAAACTGACCGCGGTTTCCTGGGTCGTAGCATAATGCCCGTCCTTTTTCTCCATGAGCATATTCCGCAAAATTTTCGGGATGAGAGGGTTGCCGTTGTCCACCCGTGCAAGCATCTGGAGGACCAAAGCCGTGGTGCGGTCATTGGTGTCGAACATGGAATACTCAGGAGTCGTTTCTTCAAAATGCACGCCGCGAGGAGTCTCTTTTGCAACGTTCAGAATCTCACCCTTCAAAGTATTCATTTTATTGAGAACATCATCTTTCGTGCTGCCGTTAAGCGACTGCTGGCTGATCAGATCGTTAAAGGTCATGACCAGGTAAGCTTTTCCGAATAAATTCAGACTGCCTTTAAAATCGTAAAGATTGTTGCTGAGTCCAAGGTCACCCTGCTGCATCTCAGCCAAAACGAACAGCGCGAACGAACGGTTATCCGCATTCGACTTGTTGTCTTTGGAGAGCGGCAAATTCTTCATCATTCCTTTGACGTAATCCGTTCCCTGTTTCATAACGTTCTGGTCAACGCTGTATCCGGCTTTCTGCGCCTCATATAAAGTGTAAAGAACGTAAGAACTCAAATAAGGCGTAGGTTCGGAATTTTCCCACAAGCCCCAGCCTCCGTTGCTTTGCTGATATTTATACAAAGCCTGCAGGCCGGTCTCAACATTGGTCTGAAGTTGTTTCTCGTCGATAAGTTTATCGGCGCCAAGTCCGGGCAGTTTTGCAATCTCTTTCACCGCCAGATTCGGCAGTAATGAAGACGCTACCTGTTCAGCGCATCCGTAAGGATACTGCACCAGATATTGAAGACCCTGGGCAAAAGTTCCTGCCAGTGTGGATGCCGCAGAAATTTTCAGCGAACCGAATTTCGGATCGATCCCTACCGGTAGCCATACTTTTTCAACATCCTGGGTGTTGTCGCTGATGACCGAAGAGGTCGCGACATTTTCAGGGAAACTGAACGGATGAATCGGCAGCTTCGTCTCAACAATATCGCCGACCGTGTTGTCGTTCGCATCAATCGCTTCAAAAGTAATATCTGCTTGCTGCTGGTCCTGAACATCAACATTAAAATTCACGAGCTGTTCCTGGCCTGGATCAAGATGGATTTTCTGGCTGTTGGTGCCATCCACGTTGATGCCGGTCGCTTTGACGTCAACGTTCAGATCAACGCCCTGGGTAAGATAGTTGTGAACAACGGTTCCGATCGTCATGTTGTCGTTCACGATCATAAATCTTGGCAGCACAGGACGGGCCAGCACATCTTTTGTAACCAGGAAATCCATCTTCTGACTTCCCACCAGCGTATCGTTCGTAATGCCGATCGCCATGACCTGCCATGTCGTTAAGTTGTCAGGAAGTTTGAATTTCACATCGCCCATGCCATTTGCATCCGTATTCACCACTGCCTGCCAGTAAGCGGTATCCTTAAATGTTCCGCGTTTGGCAATCGCTCCACCGCCTCCGCCTTTCAATCCGGATTCAACCTGAACATTCAAACGTGATAAAGCCTTGGTCAAAGTCTCCGCGGTTTCTACTCCCAAATACCGTTTGCGGTAAAACTCCGTCAAAAGATCCGCAGTCACGTTATCGGTCAAAGACAAAACACTTTCATCAACCACGCTTACGGAAACTTCAGCCTTCACCGGTTTTCCGCTTGGATCAACAGACTTCACGTGCAGATCCACTTCGTCGCCCGGATGATATTTCGGTTTATCCGTCGTAACTTCCAAACCTAATTTTCGTCCGGAAGTATCGACCTGCAAAGTCGTGTAGCCAAGTTTGAATGCTGCAACATTGCGTTCATCAACCTCTTTTCCCGGGTCTGGCAGCCCGGCCGCGGTGTTGTCTCCCTTCACCAGCAGCACGGAAACAAATTCGTTCGGAAGCGATCCTTCGGTAATCGGAACATCGATCGTTTGTGAGTTCGAAGTGATTTTCATGACCTGTTTGAACACCACGTCCGCGCGTTCATGCGTCACCAGCGCGTAGACATTCTGGTACGGCGATTTGACCAAAATGTGTGCAGTGTCGCCGACTTTATATTCCTGTTTGTCCGGAACCAGTTCAATGCGGTCATTGTTTTGCTGGCCCCAGTTGATGAACTCATCGCCGGAAGTGACATAAATCTCCGTTGCGGAAGTCACCGTATTGCCCAGACTGTCGGTTGAAGCGGTGCTCACTTTATAGTCACCGCCGTCTTTCGGTACAAAGCTTACCGTGGCATGACCCTGATCGTCCGTGGTTACGGTTTTCTTTTCCTGCAGAGTATCGGTGTAGTTGTTGTCATAATAAAAGCCGCTGTCGACCTGCTGCTTTTTAATCGTATTCCACTGACGCTGGAACAAAGAGACATCCACGGATTTTCCTGCGACTGGATTGCCGTCCTTATCAACCGTGATCACGTCGAAGTTCGTTGCTTTGCCTTTTGCCGCCACGGAATCCTGGCTCATGATGCCGACATAATATTGGCCCTGATGAACCGCGAACGAAGCGCGGTTGGAAACGCTTTGATGATTCAGATCATAAGCGGTGGCTTCAATCGTATAAAGCTGGCTGATTTTTTTATCTTTAATATTCAACGGCAAATTCACCGGGAAATTTCCGTTGGCATCGGTCGTCCCTTTGCCCTGGCTGATGATCTGGGAATTGCCCACGCAGCCGAAGAAACACGTATATCCTTCATCGCTGAAGCTGAACCATTGCGAAGCAAAAGGACTCTTGCTGTCTGAAGGTAAGAAGAAATAATACTCTTCGCTTTTTACCGTCCAATCCACAGGAGCATTCGCCAGCGGCGCACCGAAGAAATATTGGCTGTTCACTTTCACTTGAGCAGTTTCACCGTTCACGTACGAATCTTTATCCGGCGTGACGGTAAGTTTGTAGTCCGGCTTGCGATATTCGGCAACGTTGAAACTCTGATAAAACGTATGAGAATATGCCGGGTCGGTGGGGTTGGCCAGCGACGCGATCATCTGGAAATCACCGGTTGCCGCTGCATCGCCGAGCTGCATCTGTCCGCTGAACGTTCCGTTTTGATTGATGGCAACGTCCTGCTTGTAAACTTCCTGATCGTTCGAATCATGAATGGAAAAATGAACGGTCGAACGGTCCGGCAGACTGTACTTCATGTCATTGTTCACGCGCACCAAGCCCTTGAAATAAACCGTATCTCCCGGGCGGTAAATCGGACGGTCGGTGTACATGTACACGAAATATTTTTCCGTCGTCGCGCTGTAATCAATGTTAAAGTCCCAAGGACTTACGCCGTCGGCCCACGTGGTATGCGTGATGGTCGTGTCATCGCCCAAAGTTCCGGTGACCATATATTGAGCGGTATTCTGGTCGGCGTTGGCATTTTGAGGAAGATCCATGACCGCCAGACCGTCTTTGTCGGTTTTTCCCGTAACAACGCTGCCGTCGTTGGTGTTTTTTGCCTGAATATCCATACCTTCAACCGGAGCGCCGTCTTTCATCGATGTCGCCCACGCCAGCAGTTGTTTTTGACTCAGCTTCGTTGCAAGCGCGTTTCCCGTGATCACAAAAACCTGCTTCTCAAGATGAGGAATCTTGTTGCCGTTATCATCGGTGTCAAAGACCTGAGGACTCGTCACTTCAAAATAGTAATAGCCGGACGCCAGAGGTTGTCCCAGTTCTTTTTCAAAATCAATCGTCGTCGTCACTTTTTTATTGAAATTTTTGACAACGCTCTTGTCGAAAGAAAGATAAGGACCGTTCGGACGGTAACTGTCATTCACATAACCCTGACTGTAAATGGAATTGAATTCGTCGTTCGAAAGTTTCTTGAAATCAAAATGCAGCGTGTCGGCGTTGGTGGATTTTACATAGTAAATACGCGGCTTGTTCGCATCCAAAACGCTGATGTCCGGAGAGCTCACCAGGCTGAACGCAGGATCCAGCGCAGCAGTCGTAAAGTTCAAAACAATGTCTTTATCCATCGTTTTTTCGTAGACGCTTTTGCCACCCTGCTGAACCGTTACTTTATAATTCGTGGAAGGATTGAACGGATAATGAATGTCCAGTTCAAGGTTATCATTTGAAAGTGAAACATCTGGAACTTGAGGTTTGTTGTTGTCGTCCAAAGCCCCGGGAGTGATCACAACTTTATTTTGAAGACTCGCTTCATCCATCGGCTGGTTGAAGGTAAGAGTCACCACGGAATCATTGAAATCTTTTTGATTGTCTTGAGGCGAAGTGGTCACCACATCCAACGCTCCGACGGTTTTCAGCAAGACCGCCTGGTCCGTGCCCAGCGTAAATGTTCCCTCGGCTCCGCTAAAATCTTTGCTCATCTTCACCAGATAGATACTGTCTTCATCAAGCGGCGCGGCCGGAGTTAAGATCAAAGTTTTCTGCAGTTCGCTCGCATCCGGAATATCAACCTGCTGCGTCTGGCTTGCCTCATCCTGCGGCTGGCCTTTCAAATAATCCTGTTTATATTCATCGGCGGTGTAGGAATGAAAAGCCGCGCCGGTCTCCTGCCACTGCGAAGCGTCAAATTTGCCCATCACATCGTCGGTCGTCAAAAGATGGACGCCCTTCACGCCTTGCTGTTGATAAATGTCGCCGGTCCATTGAATGCTCTTCGCAAAATTTTTGTCGCCGGTGAATTTATAAAGCTTCACAAAATTGCCCGCATTTCCTACATTCATCGGTTGATTGAAACTGAGTTCAATCTTGGTATTCGGACCGCTGTAAGGATCCAGATCCGGCGGCACCGAACTTACGAAAGCCGGCTTCAGCGTATCAAAACTATAAACAAAATCTTTGTCCGTTGTTCCGCCTTCGGCAGAAAAAGTTCCTTGTGGAATCGTCACGGTATAATGAGTCGCATAGGCAAGACGGTCCGGCATGAACATCATGGAAGAAGTGCCGAGCCATTTGGCTTTTCCAGTAATAGGAGGATCAACTTTAAAATTAATCGCCTGTTCAGCAGTATTATTCAAACTCGTCAAAGCTACCATCGGACGGTCAAAATGAACGGTCAATTGAGCGTCAACCGGAACATCAACAGAATCGGGAGCCGGAGAAAAGAGCGTCACCTGCGGCGCCGCGACGATTTCGAAATTCTCTTCATAATAAGAGTTCAAAGGTTTTTGCAAAAGGCTCCGAGCGGACTGATCCAGGGAAACCTTAAAGCTGTCTCCGACTTTAAATTGCTGTTTCGGCTGGAACTGGAGTGTATTGTTTTTCCATGTAAAGCTGCCGTCTACTTTCGGATCGATGGTGAAAGCTTTTTCCGCAGAACTCTGATCCATCGGCTGGCTGAAAACAATTTCAATCGGGGCGTTGTAGGAAATTTTCCTGACTGAGTCTTTTAACGAATACCCCTGAACTTCCGGGGCCGGAATCAGCGGATAACTCGCCACGCCTCCAATGACCAAAATAACCAGCACAGCCAGCGCAAGCGCCCATCCTTTGCGGTAAAAAGGAGTATGAACACTTTCAACCTTTTGAGCTTTGCTGTCTTTTGAGGCGGCGGCCATAGATTGGTATTTATGAAGTAATTGTTGGCGGAGTTGTTTCTGAAAAGGCGCGCGCGCGTTGGCGGGCGCGGCGTTTTCAAACGCATTCGTGACCTGTTGAAGGTCCTGCGGTTTTTTACCCGAGTCGAGATCCTGGTTCAATTGCCGGATTTTTTTTCTGGAGAAAAGCATTAAAAATAATTAAGCAACGGTGGTTAAGCAAAATAAGTAAGTTCCGGTTTTATTTTTCTGAGCGTACGGTAAAGAATGATGGCAACATTACTTTCGGAAAGGCCGGTCACATCCATGATTTCACGGTTGTTGAGTTGGGAGAAAAATTTCAGCTGAACGACGGTAAGTTCGCGTTCCGGAAGTTCACTCATCACTTCTTTCACCTTTTCCGCGAGTTCATTGCGCGCCGCATTTTTGTGCGGAGAAACTTTTTCTTCATCTTCTGCCAGGCCGTACACTTCATCAATGTCCTTGGTGGTTTGTTTGGCGTGCTGAACGTAATAAGTATTGAGAGTATTCCGCGCGATCTTAAACAGCCATCCGGTAAAAGGAATACCGCGCCACTCGTAACTGTGAATATTTTCCAGGGTTTTCATGAAGACTTCACTCGTAATGTCTTCGGCATCGTCGCGATCGTTCACTTTGGATGCTATAAATGCGTACACTTTTGGAAAGTAGTAATCGTAGAGTTTGCCGAAGCCTTCGGGGTTTTGCTGAGCTTCGGTTACAAGTTGTTGCTGATCTTGAAGATCCATGCGGGGTAAGGGCGGAACACTGAAAAGAATTGTAGTGTTGATGGCCTTAAAATTCAATGAAAGATCGAACATCAACGTTGCTAAAAAACTTTTTCATTTTTCATAACAGTCCGGCGAGAAAAAGTATTACAAAAATTATTGGACATTGAATTGCACCGGTGAACTTTCCTGGGTGCTACCGTCAAAAAGTTCTGCTACGGCTTTCAAAGTGTGTTGTCCTTTTTGAGGAAGCCACAAATAATTGAACGGAGACTGATCAACGGTCGTAACTTTTTGCTGATCCAGTACAAAAGTAACTTTTTCAACGTCGCTGGAAGCAATCACGCGGAAAGGAATTTTTTGCGTATCCAATGGAAGCCCCTGATCAACCATAAAATCATCCTGATTAGACGGGCTGTCCATAGTAATAAGCGATTTTTCCTGAGTTGAATAGGCATCTGAATACGCGGAAGAAGACGTTTTTGACAATGCGCATGGCTCAAAAGGTGCTAGGGCAAGGCCTTTATTCTCTGCCCAGCGCTGGAAGTCGACTGGGTAGGTGATAAGGTTTTTTTGTTCACGCAAAGCCTCAGGATAGCTGTTCACGCACTCCGGCCTGATGAGGTGTCCGTTCGACTTCAAAACCCAGTAGTTTTGATAATAATTGTCCGGTTGTTTCGGCTCCTGGCCATAAACGAACCAGTCAAAAATTTTGTTCGTGCAAAGATCCGTCGGCAGCATTCCGGAGAGCGCGCAAATTTCAACCTGATGAAGTCTTGGCGGTATCCAGAATTTTTCCTGAGGTTCAAACTGCAACGCCGATTCCATAAAATCGTGCCAGATCGGTCCGGCGCCATCCACTCCGCTGATATTGTGCATCGCCGAAGCGTCGGCGTTTCCAACCCACACCGTTGTCAAAAGTTGCGGCGTAAATCCGATCGTCCAGTTGTCTCGGAAGTTGCGGGTGGTTCCTGTTTTCACCGCAGCTTCATGTGAAAGTTCCAGCACGCTTCCTTCGCCAAACCCTTTCAGACGCGCGTAAGGATCTTTCAAAATATCGATGATCTGATACGCGTGTTCTTTGCCGTAAGAGCCCAGGACATAAGTTTTATCCGGCTGTTTCCACGCATAAAGAACAGTTCCGTTTTGATCAGTTATTTTTTCCACAGTACTCAAATCAAAAAGTTCGCCGTAGTTGGCGATGACGTTAAACGCGCGCGCCATATCCGTCATTCTTACTTCACCGCCTCCAAGAGTTAACGCCAATCCATAAAAACTCGGATTCTTGTCGAGCGTATCAATGCCCAGTTTTTGCAGGAACGCGAGAAAAGGCTCCAGCCCCAAAACGTTCAGAGTCTGGACCGCTGGAACGTTAAAAGAACTTGCCAAAGCTTCGCGCAAACGGACCGGGCCGTGAAAATCCAGATCATAATTTTTTGGAGCGTACGGTCCTGTTTCAGTTTGGAACTCAACGGGAATATCTTCCAGAATTGTCGCTGGAGTGAAACCTTTTTCCAGCGCCAGCAAATACGTCAGAGGTTTAATCGAAGAGCCGGGCTGGCGCAAAGCTGTGACCATATCAACCTGCCCGTCGATGGCGTTATTATAGTAATCTTCGCTGCCGACCCACGTGAGAACTTTTCCGGTCGAAGGTTCAACCGCCAGGAGCGCTCCGTTGGTCACATGTTTGTCGCTTAATTTTTTTATCTGTTCACTGATAATATTTTCAGCCTGAAGTTCCATATCGTAATCAAGCGTCGTGGTCACACTGAATCCTCCTTCCTGTAATTTTTTTTCGCCGACAAGATCTGACAGTTGATTCAAAACATATTGCACAAAATGCGGCGCTTTCATTTCGAAAATATTTTTTCGCAATGTTAAAGGCTCGTTTGCCGCGCCGTCCGCAGAGGTTTGATCAATGAATTCGTCTTTCACCATCTGGTCCAGAACATATTGCTGACGTTTTTTTGCGCGGTCCAGATACAGAAAAGGATTGTAGTACGAAGGCGCCTGGGGAAGTCCGGCCAGCAAAGTGGACTCCGCCAGATCCAGATCGTAAATATGTTTGCCGAAGTAATCTTCTGCCGCAGATTCGGAACCGTAGGAAAGATTTCCGTAATAAATCGTATTCAGATAAAGCTCCAGGATCTGATCTTTGGAATAAAGATTGGACATGCGGATGGCATAGATCGTTTCCAGAATTTTTTCCGAATAGCCGCGCTCGGTCGTGTCCCCGAGAAGGTTGCGGACGAGCTGCTGTGTGATCGTACTCGCACCGCTTACAATTCTTCCTTCGCTCACGTTAAAAAAGATCGCGCGCGCAATCGCTCCAAGATCAACGCCGCCATGTTCATAAAAATGAATATCTTCTGCTGCGAGCGTGGCATTTACAAAATTTTGCGGAATCTGCTGGAGCGGTATGAAAGTTTTTTTACCGCCCACCGGCTGGATGACTTCATACAAAAGCTGTCCTTTGCGGTCGAAAATTTTAATCGAACCCTGGGTCTGGACCTGCGTTAAAGAATCAGGCAGCGGCAAAACATAGGAGATATAAAGAAAAAAACAGATACCCGTCGCCAAGATCGCCGCAACCGCGCACAGAACGTAAAAAGCGATGCGGTGTTTTTTCCTGAATGTCTTCAGACGGGAAAATTTCATTGTGTGTTCTTCAAAAGAATCGTATATATATAACAAACTGCTGAAAATTGTATTGCACTTATGAAAGATTATACACCGACCAAGCCAACCGTTATTGTGATTTTTGGAGCGACCGGCGACCTTTGCATCCGCAAACTCATTCCGTCGTTCTTCGGTCTCTATAAAAAGGGTATGCTGCCAAAAAATTTTCGCATCGTGGCTTTTTCAAGGCGTCCGATGAGCGATAAGGGCTATTATGCTTTTTTGAAGGACGAACAAAAACGCCGCAAACTGCCGGTGCTTCAGGGGCCTGAGTTCAAAAAATTCCTAAAAAATGTTTCCTATCAGCAAGGACTTTTTGACGATCCGGTCAGCTATAAAAATCTCAAAAAGAAACTCATCGGCATGGACAATCAAGAATTCAAGCGATGCTCAAACAAACTTTTTTATCTGGCGGTCCCTCCCGATCTTTATCAGCCCATTCTCAAAAATCTCTCATACCACGGACTGACCATTGCCTGCAGCGACGGCGACGGTTGGACCAGAATCCTCATCGAAAAACCTTTCGGCCGCGACGATGAAACCGCCAAAAATCTTGACCACATGCTCGGCAAACTTTTCCGTGAAGAACAGATTTTCCGCATCGATCATTATCTTGCCAAAGAAACTCTCCAGAATATTTTGATGTTCCGATTTTCGAACATGCTCTTCGAACCCATTTGGAACAATCAGTCCATTGAGAAAGTTGAAATAAAAATTTACGAAAAAATCGATGTGGAAGGACGAGGCGCTTTTTACGACAACATCGGCGCTCTGCGCGACGTAGGACAGAACCACATCCTGCGCATGCTCGCCCTCATCGCCATGGAGAATCCGCACACCCTTGATCCGAATGCTGTGCGATCCGAACGTTATAAGGTGATGAAATCACTTCAACCTATTCGTGGCGCCGACGTTAAAAAATATACGGTGCGCGGGCAATATAAAGGATACAGAAATGAACCTTCGGTTGATAAAAATTCCACGACGGAAACTTATTTTAAAATCAAAGCCTTCATCAACAACAAACGCTGGAAAGGCATTCCGTTTTATCTGGAGAGCGGAAAAGCCATGAAAGAAAGCAAAGCGGAAATTTTGGTCTACCTGAAAGAGTCCGGTGCCTATTTATGTCCGAACGAAGGCGGCTGCGATTTCCAGAACGTCATCGCTTTCAAAATCCAGCCCGAAGAAGGAATCGCGATCCGTTTCTGGGCTAAAAAACCGGGCCTTGTTTCTGTCCTTGAGCCGCGCGAACTCTCCTTCTTATATAACGACGTCAAAACCAAAGAAAAAACCGTCGACGCCTACGAGCGCGTACTGTTTGACTGTATTAAAGGCGATCAGACCTTTTTCACGAGTACGGATGAAGTTCTGGCTTCGTGGCAATTTGTCACCCCGATCATTGAATCCTGGAAAAAAGCAAAACTTCATATCTACAGCAAGGGCACTTTAGGCCCGGATATTAAACTCTGAGCGTATAAAAAATTCTTGGAGAAACTCAAACTTTAGTGCTACATTGTGGGTACTTCTATTTTGTTTTTTCCGACCGCAATGCCCGCTTTCGACCAGCCAAAACTTGAACAGCTCTCCAAGCTGATCCGTTACTATTCGCTGATTTCAACTTCCAAGGCCGGGTCCGGCCATCCAACGTCTTCCATGTCCGCGACCGAACTGATGGCCGTGCTTTTTTTCTCCGGGTTCTACCGCTACGATTTAAAAAATCCCAACCATCCCAACAATGACCGTCTGATTTTTTCCAAAGGTCATGCTTCGCCGTTATTCTATTCGTTATATGCGGCTGCGGGCGACATCAGTGAAGAAGAACTTCTGACATTGCGCAAATTCGGCAGCCGTCTGGAAGGTCATCCGACTCCGGCTTTTTCTCATACCGAAGCAGCGACCGGATCACTGGGCCAGGGCCTTTCCATTGGCGCGGGCATGGCTATGAACGCCAAATATCTGGATAAACTTCCGTATAAAACCTACGTTCTGATCGGAGACAGTGAAATGGCCGAAGGTTCGCAATGGGAGGCTATGGAACTTGCTGCATTTTATAAACTGGACAATCTCATCGGTATCATTGACGTGAATGCTCTGGGTCAGCGCGGCGAAACGATGTACGGCCACGACACCGCGGTCTATGAAGAACGCGTCAAAGCCTTCGGATGGGAAACAATCGTCGTTGACGGACACAACCTTAAAGAGGTTTACGAAGCCTATGTAAAAGCGCAAACCGTCAAAGACAAACCGGTCATGATCATTGCCAAAACATTCAAAGGAAGAGGAGTATCCTTTCTTGAAAACAAAGAAGGCTGGCACGGTAAAGCGCTCGGAGCAGAAGATCTCCAGAAGGCTCTCGCCGAACTCGCTCCCATTGATACCAAAATCCGCGGCCAGATCGACATGTCAGAAAACCTCAAACCCGCAGAATCCAAAGGCGAAAAAATACCCTTCACTCTTTATGACGTCACAAAGCCGGTTGCGACCCGCCGCGCTTACGGCAACGCGATCACCCGTATTTTTGCCGACCATCCTAACATCGTTGTGCTTGATGCTGAAGTCAGTAACTCAACCTACGCGGAAATTTTTAAGAAAAAATATCCGGACCATTTCTTTGAAATGTACATCGCAGAACAAAATATGGTGGGCATGGCTCTTGGATTTTCCCGCCGTGAAAAAATTCCTTTCGTTTCGACCTTCGCCGCCTTTTTTACGCGCGCTTTCGACCAGATCCGCATGAGTCAGTACTCAATCTCCAACATCAAATTTGTCGGCTCTCACAGCGGGGTTTCCATCGGAGAAGACGGGTCGTCGCAGATGGCCCTTGAAGATATCGGTATGTTCAGGGCCTTGCTCAACAGTGTGGTGCTTTACCCTTCTGACGCGGTTTCAGCAGAAAAACTGATTGAGGAAGCGGCCAAACATGTTGGAAACGTTTATATCCGCACGACGCGCAAAGACACGCCGATTATTTACGATCCCAATGAAGAGTTTCCGATCGGCGGACATAAAGTTTTAAAACAGAGCGCCAGCGATGCAGTGACCGTGATCGGAGGCGGAGCGACGCTGTTTGAAGCTTTGGAAGCTTATGATGAACTTATGAAAGAAAATATTTCCATTCGTGTAATAGATTTATATAGCGTCAAACCGATTCTCGTTGAAATGCTGCAAAACTCCATCAGGGGAACCAAAGCCGTTATCACCGTTGAAGATCACTTCGTCGAAGGAGGCCTGGGCGAAGCGGTCAAAACAGCCCTTTCGGAAGGAATTGATAATACTCCGATCTATTCACTCGCAGTGAAAAAAATGCCGCACAGCGGCAAACCGGAAGAACTGATGGAATACGAAGAGATATCAAAAAAAGCCATCATCGCAAAAGTGAAACATATTATATCCGATAATTAATTATCAATGCGCCCAAGCAATCTGACGACAAAAATTTTTCTCGACAGCGGCGATCCGGGTGAAACGAAAGAGATCATTCAACTCCTGGGTTTTTTGGACGGACAAACGACCAACCCGACACTCATCTCGAAAAATCCTGACGCTCAAAAACGGCTCCAGGAAGGTAAAAAATTCACGAGAGAAGAGATTTACGGCTTTTATAAAAATGTCGTGACGGAAGTTTCAAATCTCATTCCTCAGGGTTCCATTTCCATCGAAGTTTACTCGGACGCAAATACGACAGGCGACGCCATGTTCAGCCAGGGCAAGGAAATGTTCGCCTGGATACCCAACGCGCACGTGAAATATCCAACAACATCGGCAGGTCTTCAGGCAGCTGAAAATTCCATAAAAGCAGGCATGCGAGTCAACATGACCCTGTGCTTCAGCCAGGACCAGGCGGCTGCGGTCTATGCCGCAACCAAAGGCGCGACCAAAGGCCAGGTTTTTGTTTCCCCCTTCGTCGGCCGCCTTGATGATATCGGAGAAAACGGGATGGATCTCATCAAAAATATTTTGGACATGTACCAGAAAGGGGACGGCCACGTTGAAGTTTTAACCGCAAGCGTCCGCTCCATGGAACATTTCATGTACGCTCTTCATTTGGGATCTGACATCATCACGGCTCCATATAAAGTGCTCAAGGAATGGGCCGAAAAAGGAATGGAACTGCCTCCTGCAAATTATTTTTATAATCACGATGGACTCAGGCCGGTCTCTTTTGCGAATCTTGATCTGAATGAACCTTGGACTGGTTTCAACATTTCCCACGAACTCACTACGAAAGGCATCGAAAAATTTTCCCAGGACTGGAATGCGCTGGTCGCATAATTTCCCCCCTATAATTGAATCATGGAACTTCTCTACAAAGATTCGGCACGCATTGATGAATCCGCGCTCAAAGAAACGGTGCAGCAGCTCAATGAATACCGCGAATACCTCAACACCGTGCTGTCTAAAAACGATTACGACGCTCCCGAATGTTCCGTTAATCTTCCGGTTGACCAGCAGCTTATCGGTCTCGTAAAGGAGACTCAAAAAAAGAAAATTTCCAAAAAACTTAAATACATGGTCGTCATCGGAATCGGAGGGTCAAGCCTCGGCACCAAAGCCGTTTATGATGCCGTCTACGGGTTTACCGACGCCATTGATTGCAAACGTTTCCCCAGATTGATTTTTTTAGAGACCGTCGATCCTGAATATCTCCGCCGCTTTAAAAACTTTTTAGAGTTTGAAGTCAGCAAGCCGGAAGAAATTCTCCTCAATATCATAAGTAAATCGGGCACTACCACCGAAACGGTGGCAAATGCGGAAATCATCATCGAAGCGCTGGGAAAAAAATTCTCCGAAGAACAAATTGATGAAAGAATCGTTGTAACGACGGATGAAAATTCCAAACTTTGGAACGTTGCCAAATTAAAAAACCTTACGCTTCTGCCAATTCCCAAAGAGGTCGGCGGAAGATATTCAGTGATGTCTCCGGTCGGACTGTTTCCGCTTGCTGCAACCGGCATTGATATTGAATCTCTTTGCGAAGGCGCGGCTACCATGCGTAAAAACTGCATAGAAAATGAACTCGAACTGAACCCCGCATTGATTTCAGCGGCATTGCTTTTTCTTAATGCCAAAGCCGGAAAAACAATCAACGATAATTTCTTTTTTGCTCCGCAACTGGAATCTTTGGGGAAATGGTACCGCCAGCTGATGGGTGAAAGTATTGGCAAAGAAAAAAATCTCCGCGATGAAACGGTCAATGCAGGAATAACTCCAACGGTTTCCATTGGATCAACTGATCTGCATTCCGTCGGGCAGCTTTATCTGGGCGGGCCGCTCGATAAATTTACGACGTTCATCTGGGCGAGAAACCAGGAAGATCCGATCACCCTTCCCAAAAAACTTATGATGCCGGGTTTGGTGGAAAACCTCCAGAACAGCAGCGCACAAGGACTTATGGAAGCCATTTTGGAAGGAACAAAACTGGCATATGCAAAGAAAGAACTTCCATTCATGGAAATTATCATGCCGGAAATTTCCGCTTTCGCGCTCGGCGAATACCTTCAGTTCAAAATGATTGAAATGATGTATCTGGGAAAACTCATGGATGTGAATACTTTTGATCAGCCCAATGTTGAACTCTATAAAATCGAAACCAGAAAAATCCTTAAAGCTAAAAAAACCGCATGAATCCAAAAGATTTCAAAGTCTACGATATTTCGCTGCCGTTGTACCGGGGCATGCTCGTTTACCCGAATAACACGGAATTCAGGGCGCGTCCCATTGTCAGCAAAACATCAGTAAGTTCCGAGATAACCATGGGGTCGCACGCCGGAACGCACGTGGATGCTCCAAAACACGTCTTCAAAAAAGGCGCGGGCGTAGACGGATTGAATATCCAAAGTCTCATTGGAGATTGCCGCGTCCTGGATATGACAAAAGTTTCAAAAGCCGTAACGGTTCAGGATCTTCAGAAATACAAAGTAAAAACGGGTGAACGCATTTTAATCAAAACCAGAAATTCCAAACGCGGTTTCAAAAATTTTTATAACGATTATGTTTATCTGGATGGGAAAGCCGCTGAATATCTTGCCCAAAAAAACATCAAACTTTTCGGGATCGATTATCTTTCGGTCAAACAAAAGGGAAGCGAAGATAACCGGCCTCATACGGAACTTCTCAAAAAGAAGATTCCAATTTTTGAAGGCCTCGACCTTTCCAAAATCAAACCCGGAAAATATTTTTTCATCGGACTGCCGCTCAACATGAAAGGCCTGGACGGCGCACCGGCCCGTGCAGTCTTAATCAAATAGCAATCAAACAAAAAGACCTCAAGTGAGGTCTTTCTTTTATACGCATTAATTCGCTGTATTCTCTTTATTTCCAAAACTTGTACCAGGATTTTTTCTTGGGTTCTTCCAAAAGTTTCAGCTGATTTTCCAGAACCACAAACCGTTCCTGGAAAGCTTTCATGAAACGCATAAAACTTTCTTTCTCATTTTTATATTCATCAAGCATGCCCGCTACTTCGCGCTCCAGAGCCTGGAGATCATGCAGCGTTGCAAACACGCCGTCATTGCTCACGCCCTTTTCTTTACTGTTGATTGAACCCTGTTCACGATCTCTGTTGAAAGCTTTCATGTCGACTTTGTAGAATGACGCGACACTCGCCTGAGTAACCATGTAGTTGAACCCCTGCGGAGTTTTTTTTCGCTTCGATTCGATTTTGCGGGCCTTAACGGCGCGGCGGATCGTCTGGAGCGATTTTCCTGTTATGGCTGCGGCTTCCTGGATCGTAAGAAGGGTTTCGGCCATGAAAATTTAAGTGACGAAATAGAATATGATTCATTATAGTGTTGTGCCCTTTGAGTAATCAAGCGCATACACAAAAAAGCACCTTGATTCCCTAAGGTGAGGTATGGTCGCGTAGTTAAATTATTGAAAAATCTTTAAAGCAATGTTCCACTCAAAATTTTACTTTTACAAGGAGACAAGAAAAAAATCGTTGAGACGTATGAATAATACGGCGAAACGATTTTTTTCGCAGGCGACGAAGTAAAATGAAATTTTCAGTGGAATCTGGTGGGTCAGGGCAGAATCGAACTGCCGACCATCTCCTTAAAAGGGAGTTGCTCTACCGACTGAGCTACTGACCCGCACCATTGCGCGCTGCAAATGCGCACGCAGAACCTTCATGTCAAAAAAGCCTCACCATTCTACGGATGCCGCTGGGGTTTTTCAAGCCGATTTTTTATGGAGAATGCCAAGAACAATAAACGCAATTCCGGGAAGGAAAAACCAGATATTCGCAAAATCAACCATGATGCGCACAAGCCGCGATTCATTATAAACATCAACAAGGATGTTGCTGCCGGTAATGCTTGTGCCGATCAGCGATGCGCCGGAAATAAAAACCAGGACAGCGCTCATCATCAGGCCCGCACTCATCAGTCCGAGTAAAAAAAGAATAACAACGCGGATGCCCATGGAGCCGTGTTCCTGCGATTCAACTTGGAACATTCCTTTAATCGCGATCAGTACGATTAAAACTAAAAACAGCAGCACCTTAAAAAAGATGATGGACTGATCTTCGCTTCCGATCGAGAAAAGTTTCATGATTTTAAAAAAAGCCTGGGAAGGCGCAAGATATTTCGCAAAAAGATTGCCCAGACCGTCAGCGCATAAAATCGCAACGTACGTTCCAAGAATAACTTTCAGGGTTTGATTTCTGCCTATTATAAAACTGTAGGCGATAACAACCGCAAAAAAAACAAGAATGAAAAGGTCCCATGAAAGTTGCACGTTCATCAAAGCTAACTAATATCGTTGCCCCGAATTATACTCGACTTTTCAAGAACTGAAAAGCTGGTATCCGAAAAAATTTCCGAGCGCACGGCGCGAGGGCGTAGGCGTGCGGCTTTGCCGCCGCCGGAGCGTACAAAAAAAGCAAAAGT
This sequence comes from Candidatus Peregrinibacteria bacterium, assembly GCA_003153355.1. Classification (GTDB taxonomy): domain Bacteria; phylum Patescibacteriota; class Gracilibacteria; order UBA1369; family UBA1369; genus PALSA-1335. Next base: position 203,406 of record PLYH01000003.1, on the reverse strand, counting down.
TTTTAACCGATTATTTTACTGAACAAACCTTCTTTGCCCCCTTTTGGGTGCAGACCTGCTTCCTGAGCAAGCTGGGCATAGAGCTCTTTTTCTTTGCGTGAAAGTTTTGAGGGAATTTCAACGTTGATTTTTACATAATGATCGCCTTTTTCGTCGGATTTTAATTTTTGAATCCCGTACTCTTTCAGTTTAAAGACTTTGCCGCTCTGCGTGCCGGCAGGAATTTTGAGTTTTATCGCGCCATGAATCGTTTCAACATCGACTTCATCGCCCAAAATGGCCTGAATCAGATGAATGTTGAGGGTAGTATGAATATCGTATTCGTTGCGCATGAATTTTCTGCTCGGCGCCACGCGGATATGAACGTATAAATCTCCGGAAGGGCCTCCGTACATCCCGGCTTCGCCTTTACCTGTCACGCGGATAGTCGAACCGGTATCAACGCCCGCAGGAATTTTAACGCGAACCTTTTCATTTCTGCGGATCCTCGTTGATCCCTGACATAACGTACATTTTTTTTCCTGAATGTGTCCTTCTCCGTAACATTGAGGACAAATTTGCGAAGTCGCCATCTGTCCGAACAGGGTTTGTCTTACTGTGCGGATTTCCCCGACACCTTTGCAGGTTGGACAGTTGATGGTTTTGCTGCCGGGCTCGGCGCCCGTTCCTTTGCAGTGATCGCAGGCAATGGTTTTTTCCACCAGAAGTTCCTTTTCTGTACCAAAAACCGCTTCATCAAAAGAAATGTTCAGTTCGAATTCAATGTGTTCGCCGGAAGTAGGTCCGCGTTTTTTCCCGCGCGCGCGGCCAGTTTGTTGCCCGAAAAATGTTTCAAAAATATCCGCGAAGCCTCCCATATCTCCTCCGAATTGCGAAAAATCAAAATTATTCGGATCAAAACCCTGTGCGCCTGCGTTTCCGCCTCCAAAGCCTCCGAATCCCTGAGCGCCTGCGGCGCCGAACTGGTCATATTGGCTGCGTTTTTGTTTGTCTGAAAGAATTTCATAGGCCTGATTGATCTCTTTGAATTTATCTTCGGCCTCTTTATTCCCTTTGTTTTTGTCGGGATGATACTGCAAAGCAAGCCTCCGGTAAGCCTTTTTAATCTCCTGGTCAGAAGCGCCTTTCGCAACCCCTAATATTTCATATAAATCTCTAGCCATACTTTTATGATAACAAAAACTTGGGGCCCCCGCAAAATGCGAGCGGAAGCGACATGGTAGTCCTAACGGGAGTCGAACCCGTGTTTCCACCGTGAGAGGGTAGCGTCCTAGACCACTAGACGATAGGACCAAAAGCTCAAAGATCATACTCTCTCACCATTGTGCTTTCAAGTCAGGGATGCTAATCTTTCAAACCCGCTTCCCCAAAAACTCAACCATAAAATATTTACGAAATATGTCATGTTGTTTTTTGAAACAAAATATCCCGTTTTAAGTTCTACAAGTCGTAATCACAGCGAAAAAGATTCTTGAAAGATAAGGCAAAAATCTCATAAGCACCGCAAGTAAAATACCTTGTCCTCTTGCGGAAAAGCTCCTTCGGGATTTGTTGACTTTAACAGCCCGTTTTGGTAAATTTTCGCGTGAACCTTATTCAGACGGGGCCTTTGTGCCTTGTGCTGAATGATGTACAGATTTACGTGTTGAACCAGCCTAAAGCCAAGAGTAGAAGCCAGAATAAGAGTGCAGTGAACTCCCCCACAAATACCACATCTGATATACCAATTCGATCTTTGAAAACTCGGAAAATGGTCAAGGATACTCTCCTTATATACTCGTAAGAGCCAAAAGCTCTCTCGTTAAATTTATACTTAAATTTAAGTAGGCCTACTATTCACGCCTTCGGGCAAGGCCTTAGAATCTTCCTTCGATATCTATCTCTGTTTATCTATCTTTATATTCCTTAATTCACTATCCAATATGGGTATTGCTACAGGCATGCAAAAAGTACGCCGAATTGTAGCTAGCCTCAGCATGGTGACTTTGCTCGCAAGTTTTGCGGTGTCAAACGTCGCACAAGCGGCTACTTACAGTGACGTGCCTACAGACGCATGGTTCTACACATACGTAGAACAACTTGCCTCCGCTGGTATCCTCGATACCACTCAGACAATGTACAGACCTGCCGATAACGCTAACCGCGCTGAAGCTGCAAAGCTCCTCGTGGAAGCAGCAGGTTTGACAATCGACACTTCAGCCGGTCCATCCTTCAAGGATGTAGCTCCTGGCGCTTGGTATTATCAATATGTAGAAACCGCCGCTAAAAATGGTGTAGTAGGTGGTTATAAGGACGCTGCTGGTAACCTTACTGGCATGTTTGGTCCTGGCGATGCAGTTACTCGCGAACAGTTCGCGAAAATGGCTGTAGGCGCTCTCAACCTGACTTCAGACACGACCGGAGGCCCACACTTCCCAGATGTAGGCTCAGATCGCTGGTCATACAGCTTTGTAGAGACTCTCTACAACTGGTCAGTAGTTGACGGTTACCCAGATGGTTCCTTCAAACCAGGCAACGACATCAACCGCGCAGAAATCGCGAAGATGGTTGTCGGTGCTATGAACCCAGTGAAACGCGGCACAAACGGCGCATTCAACGTTGAAAGCGCATCCGCTGCTTCTGCAACTTCTGTTGACGTTATGTTCAGCATGGCTGTAGATCCGACAACTGGTGCAGTACCTGGAAACTTCATGATCAAAGATGCTAGCGGCAACGCTCTTGCTGTTACTGCAGCTACTGTAAGTGCTGACACGGTCACTCTGACCACCGGCTCTCAGACAGCTAACACTCCATATGCTCTCACCGTTACTGGTGTAACAGCTGTTGGAGGCAAAACTCTTGATCAGGGAACAGCAAGCTTCAATGGCTACAACCCACTTGGCGTTGGCGGTCCATTGACTGTTGCTCTTGATGCCAACACTCCAAAATCTATGTCAGTACCAAAGGGTGCTACTGGCGTAGTATTCACATGTTGGGATTTCACGGCAGGATCAGCTCCTGTTGTTGTTCAATCTTTGACCGTTCACCGCACAGGTGCCGGTTCACAGACGGACTTCAATAACGTGTATCTCTACAATGATGCAGCTCGTTTGACGACTGGTCGTTCGATTAACTCTTCATCACAAACTGTCGAGTTCAACAACGTCAACGTAGACATTGCATCAGGTGGTATGGCTAAGCTCTGCTTGGTTGGTGATTTCACCACACTTGCTGCAGGTGCTGCTCAACACGCATTTGAACTGACTGCTGCTACTTCAGTCACAACCAACGCTAGCAGTGTAGGTGGAACATTCCCCCTCACTGGTAACTTGATGACGGTTGCAGGTGGTACAGTTGGTAAAGTAACTGTTACAGTAAACGGAGCACTCGATCAGATCACAGTTGGTCAATCTCAAGCTCGCATTGCACAATTCCAGCTTGAAACGGACGGCAGTGAAGATCAATCCCTCCAGCGCGTTGCTCTCTATGTCCGCGGATCCGTTCGCACGACAGACTTGAGCAACTTCAATCTCTACAAAGCTACCGGTGGAGCACCAATTGCAACCACACCTTCAGTAGGACCAAACGGTCTTGTCACTTTCGTTTTGGCTACTCCAGATGTTGTTCAACGCGGCCAACGTGAAATCTACTACGTAACGGCAGACGTAAAGGGCCGGAACGCAGATACCGTGAAAGTTTACCTTGATCAGCCAAGCGACCTTTTGATGGTCGGAAACACCTTTGGTTTTGGTGTTCAGGTTGATGACGGTAACAACGGCGGTGTTGGTAAATACAACGGCAGTAACGTAGACGGCATTGACGGTACAGCTGATGATTTCTTCTCTTACACAACGATCAAGGGAAGCACATTCACAATTGCCTTCAACGGTCCAACCGCTGGAGACATGGCTGTAGGTCAAAAAGCTGCTCATTGTCTCGATCTCACCCTCACGAACGCATCAGGCGGTGATGTTGATATCAGAAACTGGGTAGTTAACATTAAAGAAGCTGGTGCTGTAACAGCAGCAGGCGGTTTGATCGACACTAGCGGATCAACGCCAGTTCCAAACTACACACTCATCAGATTGGCTCAAATCAATGCTGACGGAACAGTCGGTGGTTCAATTCTCGGTCCAAACGAATTGATCGCAGATACTTCTGTCAATACTGGCAATGATATTGCTCAAAGCCCAACTCTTTCTGGTGATTACACCATTGCTGGTGGATCAAGCCTCAAGGTGGCTGTGTTGGTTGATATCAGCTCACAGGCTGCTCTGAACGGTGACAAGATTACTTGTACCTTAAATAATCCTCTTGCATCAGGCAGTGATACCATCCGCGATTCAAATGGTGATCAATTAACAGCAGCAGACGTTACTCCGTCTACAAACATTACGGGTAACCAGATGTCATTGTCTGCTTCTGCATTGACCTTCAGTGTTGCTTCGACTCCAACATCAAGAACTTACGTTCGCGGTGCAATGAACGTACCTCTCCTTGGTTTGACAGTACGCTCAGGCTCTTCATTGGATAACACCATTAAGAGTTTGAATCTCCAGGGTTACGTTGGCGGTTCTCCAGCAGTCACACCACTCGGCACTGCTTCAGAAAATGTCAGCGATGGTCCTACAAATCTCAAGGACGAAGTCAGCTCACTGGGTCTCTATATGAACGGGACACTGGTTTCTGACCTCAAAAACGTTGACAGTACAAGTGGTAAAGTTCTCTTCAACAACGTTACAATCCCTGTTGCTAAGAACACCACGGTCTCTCTCGTTTTGATGGGTAACGTCAACAACTCTGCTCCTTACGGCGCATTGAATGACCTCGTGAAGTTTGCTGTTGCAAGCTCAACCGATGTCATCGCAATCGACGGTAACGGACAGACAGTTGCTACGGGAAGTATCAGTACAGTCGGTGCTAATAACAACCTTGCAGTCAATGCTGCTCCTCAAACCATCATGACAATCAGTGCAGGTGGTGTGGGTACGGTTGCAAACAGCTCCGGTGCAGAATCCAAGGCTAAACTTCTCGTCGGCATGACCGATCAGATTGTCGGCCGCTGGACATTCTCATCCACAAACGACAATGCAAATCTCCGCAACATGGTGTTCGGTTCATTTGCTCCAAACTCAATCTCACGCGTTACATTCAAAAACGCTTCAACCGGAACAACAGTAGGTGATCCGACAGGCTACCCTGTTGAATCAAACGGCACGGTGATCGTCAAAGACATGAACCTCACCATTCCGGATTCAACTCCAGTAACCATCGAAGGTCATGCTATGACCAACGTTGTTGCTCCAGGTGGAGCAAACTCAGGCGACAAAGTCGGTCTCGTTCTCTTGAGTGTTGACGAAGTTGATTCAAGTTCAGGTGTAAACGTTGCCGCTCAATACGTTGGCACTCCAGTAGCTAACACTGTTCTTAACGGAGCAGGTCTCCCTGGTGGAGTAGCTCGCTACTCAGTAACAGGTATTGCTCCTAGTGTTACAGTATCAAACACAGCAGCAGGAGCAACGGGAGCAGGAGCCACAGTATGGCCTGCAAACGGTTCAGTAGTCATCATCGATCAGGAACAAATGGTTGTTCTTGCAGGTGGTGGTTCAGCTACTGCAACATTGATGAGAGGTGTAACGGTATTCCCTCCATCAAATACAACCGCTTCTCATGCAGCAGGTGCTCAACTCTACTTATCTTCACTTGCTTCCATCGGTGCAGCTGCATCACCAGCCGCTTCCACATTGGCAGCAACTGATCCAGCAGCAGGTACAGCTCCATCGACATACGGTGCAGGTCCTGTTCCAGCTACAGACACTAACATCACGGTCGCTGCCAGCGGTGTCTATACAGTTGGTGGTGGAATCATCTTCGTAAATAGTGGTACTTGCGCTGCTCCGGGAGCAAATTCCGAAGCTGCTACGGTCACAAGTATCGTAGATGCAACCCACATCACGGTAAATCGCGGAACAAACGGTTCTGTTGCTTCAACTCACATTGTTGCATCCGGAATCTGCCGCGCTACATCATTCCCAATCTCAGCTATTGCTCCGGCAATCACTGTATCCAGTGTTGCTAACTACAAGGTCGGCGACGTACTGCTCTTAACAGACAGTGCAGCTACTGGCGATGGTTTAGCTCCGGAATATGTCTTGGTAACTGGTATTACCGGTACAACCTTGAGCGTATTCCGCGGTATGTACGGAACAACTCCGGCTGCTCACGCTCAGTTAACTCTGATCGCGCGCTTCACGGATCACGGTGATGTCAGCGTACTCCGCAAGACAGCTCCAGCTCTGTCACAAGACACCCTCCCACAAACAATTGGTGCTCTTCCAAACAGCGCAACACCGGTTCTCCGCTTCACAGTTGCGGCTACTGGTGCAGACCGTGTGATCTTTGATGCCGGTAACTCAATTACCGTTCATCTCTCAGGTAAACCAGCTGGTTCAAGTGCTGGTCCATACACTTGCCAACTCCGCGACCCAGCCAATCCAAGTGTAGTCTTTGCTGATAAGGCAGACTGGACAGGTGGAGCAGGTCTCGTTGCTGCTACTCCGTTCAACTACACTGTAGTGTTCAACAACTTCAATGCCGCTGCAAACATTGCCGGCAATGCTCCAACTTCTTCATTGATCATCAATGCAGGAAGCTCACAGAAACTTGAAGTGAACTGCGACACGACAGGTATGGGAAGCGCTGGTGCTACGACAAGTAGTATGAATGCAAGCATTCTCAACACAACCGGCAACTTCATCTACGATGATGGTGTCGCTGCTGACAATGTTTCTGGTGATGAAGTTCTCATCCCAGGCTTGCCAATCAACGGCCCAACCCTCTCATCAACCTAATAGCTTGATGACGGTTCAACCCGTAAAGCCTCGCATCATGCTTCAAAACTAATGCAAACAATTGGCCCCCGCCCTCAAAAGCGGGGGCTTTTTGTTATCCCAAACAAAACAAATACCGGACACCACAAAATAATGTGTCACGCAAACAGTCCTTTATAAAACGGCCTCATCTTATGACTATCTTCTCCACCTTCGCCAAGCAGCAAAAATCCCCTGTAAGCTCTTAAAAATGTGTTTTAAAACCCCGCTGATTAACCGGGAAGAGGTTCCGTCCGTCCTCGCAATAAACGTCACAGGCACCTGGGCGATGCGCAGGCCTTCATAATGGGCCTGAATCAGGTTTTCGTGAGTGTACGTGTGTTTGGAATGAACCTGGATGCTCTGCGCGGCCTTGCGCGTGTAAGCGCGGAACCCGCTGGATGCGTCACGCACTTTGATTCCGGTAAGTTTGCGCAGGAACCAGCTCCCGGCCATATTGCCGTACTTTTTCGCCCATGACATAAACCGCAGCGTTTCAACCAGCCGGTCGCCGATGACCATATCCGCTTCATTTTTTAAAAGAGGATCAAGCAAAGCCGGAATCTCTTCGCTGCGGTACTGGCCGTCCGCGTCAATATTGACGATAAAATCCGCGTCCCACGAAAGCGCTTTCTGGATGCCGGTAAAAAAAGCATTGGCCAAACCTTTGTTCGTCTGAACCTCAATAACATCAACGCTATGCGGAAAAATCTTGCGCCCCGCTTCAAGCGCGCGATCAACGGTTTGATCCGTCGATCCGTCATTGATAACAAAAACTTTCATCGAGGTGACCCCGGCAAAGTGCTTTGGAACAGCCTCAATCACTTGTGCAATCGTCTTTTCTTCATTGTAAGCCGGAATGCAAATCGCAAGTTTCATAACGCCATTGTAATCAACACTCATTGGAATTTGAAGCGGAAGCGCAGTCGTGGCACAATAGGAATAATGAAAACACCTTCGCGGAAAATACAAAAAATTTCATGGATATGTCTTTTATTGGCAATCTTCTTTGCAAAAGAACTGTTGTGGTCGTACCTGACCCCGCCATGGCAGGCTCCCGATGAAATCGCACATTACGGCTACGTGGAGAGCCTTTTTTACGAACACACTTTTCCGGTGCTCGGCCAGACCCTGCTTTCGGAACGCGTGCAGGCGATCGGCCCGGTCGATCCGTCCAAACAGATCGATTACTACAAAGGCTCGCTGGATTTGAACTGGATCGCCCAGCATCCGCCGCTCTATTACCTCGTGCTCCAGCCGCTCTACGCCTTTTTGCCTCATGATGACGCTGTGACCTGTATTTTTATTTTGCGTTTTATTTCAATGCTGTTGGGTTGCGTCACGCTCTGGTTCGCAGGCAAAACCCTTAAAATATTGATTCCAGAAAATGAACTTCTTCAGAAGACCGTTCTGGTCGCCATGGCCTTTCTGCCAATGTTTTCGTCGATCAGCGCCGTGATGAACAACGATAATCTGGTCTTTATGCTCGCGAGTATTTTGACCTGGTTGTCCGTGAAAAATTTCGACCATCACGACACGCGGGGGAGCCTGCAGATGGGAATTCTGCTTGGGCTTTTAGCGCTTACAAAAGCCACATCTTTACCGTTGTTTCTTTCGATTTTTATTCTGGAAGTCATCAAGCATCTTCGTGCAAAGCTCCAGGGAAAAAATTATCCGAAATGTTTTTTGAAGCATCAGTTCGTTATTTTCGGGAGCGCTTTGGCGATCGCCGGCTGGTGGTACGTCCGCAATCTTGTGCTGTATAAAATGTTCCTGCCGGACATCGGTTCTCTTGCAACGCACGAGCCTTCGCTCATCCAGCTTTTCCCGAATCTTCCGATGATGTTCCCGGAAAGTACGGGGATCATAGCCCTGCCGCAGGCATCGCTGTGGGACTTTTTTATCACCCAGGGATTTTTGTGGGAATACTATAAAAATATCTGGGGAGCATTCGGGCAGTTTTTCTTCAGACTTTTTTCCTGGCAGTATCTTATTATTGCAGTCATAAGTTTGGCTTCCGTATGCGGATACATCAAGGTGGCTTTTCAGGCCTTTCAACAAAAAAACAGTATCAAAAATCTTTTCAAAAAAATGCTCACCTGGAAAGGCTGGACGATGCTGTTGCCTTTTTTGGCGGTCGCCGCCGGCGTAACCTATGAACTTTTCCAGATTTACCGCGAACGCGGATTTTTAGGAGCGATGCAGGGCCGCTACATGTTCTCGGCACTCATGGCGCTCATGTATTTATTGATTCGAGGAATCGAAAAACTCATCCCCAAAAAAAATCTCCCGGTCTTCTTGATGTTGATCATGACCTTCTTTATCGTGAACGATTTTGTTGCGCTTATTTATCGTGTTATATCTGAATTTTCCTGATGACTACCACAAAAATAATCCGGAAAGAATCCATGCTGATCTGCTTCGTTATCCTTGCGGTAGCGCTTCTGTTATATGTTTTTTTGCCGGTGCCTTACACCCTGTACACACAGCCGAACGACGGAACATTAAGCGCTTCCGACCCGGTAACGACCGGCACGCCGCTCCAGCAATGCTTCGATCAGAATTTTGAAAATGTTACGGGCATCGATCTTTTGCTGGCAACGTATGGCCGCATCAACACGAATACGAACCATTTTGAAATTTTCACCATCCAAAACAACCAGAAAAATGTACTCTTTCAGGAAGATTTTTCTTCCAGGAACGTCAAAGATAATGACTATTTTTCCATTAATTTTCCGAAAATTTCAGATGTGCAGAAACTCTGTTTTTTGCTCACTTCTCCTGATGGAACAACCGCCAACTCCATTACGTATTGGTTGAATAGTCAAAGCCAGCCGGTGCTGAAAGTAAGAAGCACGGTTGCTTTGCATAAGGCCATAGAACAAGTCGCCGGCGCAAGCCGATTTCATCTTCCAATCTGGCTGGCAGTTGCGCTATGCTTGCTCTACCTTGTCGCAAATGTAAGCGCACTTTTCCTTATCTGGTATGACTCGGAAAATTTTCCCGAAATTTCAAAAGCACCATCTCCGCATCCTCGCCGAACTCGTCAAAAGTGAGTTTAAGCTGCGTTATCAGAATTCGTTTCTGGGTTATTTCTGGACCTTAATTAAACCATTGCTGCTTTTCGGCGTGATTTATCTGGTTTTCTCGGTGTTCATGCAGTCGCCCATCCCGAATTATCCGGTCTATTTACTGTTGGGCATTATTTTATGGACATTTTTTTCCGAAGCAACGCTCATCGGAATGAACAGCCTGCTCGCCAAACGCGACCTCATCACGAAAATTTATTTTCCGCGATCCATCATCATTTTCGCCAGCACGCTTTCAAGCCTCATCACGTTGCTTTTAAACCTGGTGATTTTCCTCGTGTTCATGCTCGTGAGCGGACTGCCTCTTCACGCCGAAGCTTTCTTTTTCATCATTTACATCATCGAACTGTACATGGTCGCAACCGGAATAACCTTCTTGCTTGCTTCACTCTATTTGCACTTCCGCGATTTGCAGCACATCTGGGAAATTTTACTGCAGATCGGATTTTGGCTTACTCCAATCATTTATACGGTATCAATCGTTCCGTTTAAATATCACCGTTACATTTTTTTGAATCCCCTCGCGCGCATCATCGAATATTCCCGAGATATTTTTATCAACCACCACATTCCGGATCTCAGTTTGAATCTCGTGCTTCTGGCCATGTCAGTCGTGATTTTTGTTTTCGGGTATACTATTTTTAAATCTCAAGCCGCCAAAGTGGCGGAAAAACTTTAAGATCAACATGGAAAAAATTCTTACGCTCAGCAACGTTTCCAAAACATTTATCCTTCCGCACGAAAAGCGAGACACTTTAAAGGAAAGTTTTTTGGGATTGCTAAAAAAGCGCACCTATGAGCGCTTTAAAGCTCTGGAAAACATCAGCCTTTCACTGCAGAAAGGTGATTTTATCGGGATCGTAGGAAAAAACGGCAGCGGCAAAAGCACGCTGCTTAAAATCATTGCCGGAATTTATCAGCCGGACACCGGGAAAATGAACATCGACGGAACCATCGCACCTTTTCTTGAACTTGGCATCGGCTTCCAGCCGGAACTTACGGCTCGCGAAAATATCAGATTGAATGCAACGCTGCTCGGCCTTTCCAAAAAAGAGATCGCGCAAAAGTTCGATGCGATTGTCCGTTTTGCGGAAGTCGAGAAATTTCTGGACCTGAAGATGAAAAATTATTCCTCGGGCATGCAGGCGAGATTAGCCTTTGCCATAGCCAAAGAAGCGGACTCCGACATTTACCTTTGCGATGAAGTGTTTGCCGTAGGGGATGAAGCCTTCCAGCAAAAATGCATCGAAGTTTTTGAGCAATGGAAGAAGCAGGGAAAAACTTTGATCCTGGTGAGCCACAATCCAGGATTCATTACGCAGTTTTGTTCCAAAGCCATTCTCCTGGAAAAAGGAAAAATCGCCACGAGCGGCGATGCTGAAACTGTCATCGATGAATATCACCGCAGGATTCATCTTGAAAGTGAACAAAATTCGCCTCAGGAAACTCACCCGGATTTTATAGATTCGGATATCCACATTACCGACGTCCGTTTCTTTAACCATAACGGTGCGGAAACAGACAGCTTTAAGACCGGAGACTCCATCACCGCGCGCATTTTTTACAAGATAAAAAACCCTGTAAAAAAGCCGGTATTTGGTATTGCCATCCATAGGGACGATGGTGTACATATTAGTGGCCCAAACACCAAGACTTCTGAGTACCCAATTGAAGAAGTCAAACGAGACGGCTATTTGGACTGTATCATCAATCCAAATACGCTTTTGGGCGGACGATATGAGTTAACGGTTTCCTGTTTTGACTACTCATGCACTCGTCCGTACGATTACCACGACAAAAAATACACGTTTTCCGTTGAAAGAAACCGTGAAAATCAATTCGGACTGATTGAACTTCCCGTTACTTGGCGACACTATGGCTGAAAATAACAGCGCAGAAAATGCTCTTCTGAAAATTTCCCCCGACCTTTACTCCCGCAACAAAACCATCGCATTCCTGATTGAAGCTTTTGGTCTGGAAAAATCCACACACATTCTTGATGTCGGCGGTTTTGGTGGAAAACTCGGATGGTTTTTAGGTGGAGATTATAAGCTTATAGTGCTTGACCAAAAGCCGAGAGATTTGGCTGACGAAAGCTTAAAAGCCGAAAACTACATTCAGGGTGATGCGCGCAAACTGCCTTTTCCCGACAACAGTTTTGAAGCGGTCGTCGCTTCGGATTTGCTTGAACACGTAAGCAAGGAAGACCGTTTGAAAGTTCTGGATGAACTCTGCCGCGTCAGCAAAAATTATGTCATCGTCGGCGCTCCGTTTCGCAAAGAGTTTGTGGAGAATGTTGAGAATATGGTAGCTCAGCAATTCCTTGAAAATGTCGGAATCAAGCACCCTTTTCTTGATGAGCACCGCCAGCTTGGGCTGCCCGATGAAAGAGAGGTTGAAACGTACCTGAAGGAAAAAGCTTTTGCCTATATGGCCGTCGGTGAAGGCAATATCGTGAACTGGTCGCTGCAGCAGTTTACGATGGGCTCAAAACAAGGGGAAAAAGGAGCCGACGAATTTACGGGATTCAACGAATACTTCAACAAAAATCTTTACGAACTGGGCAACTACCAGGAGCCTACGTACCGTACCATTTTCTGCATCTCCAAAGAAAAAACGCTGAAGAGCAACGCCATTGTCGAAGGCATCGCCAACATGAACAAGTTCGTCGTAAAGACGTTCTGTTATGCCATGAAGATCGCCTTCACCGAAGACCGCAAAATACTCAACCGCCGCAAGAAACAGCTCAATACGCTTGCGGATGCCATGCTGAACGCCCGCGACAAAATGGTGGAAATAAAGGGCCAGAATACGGAACTCTACAGCCTTCTTCAGGAACGCCAGCAGGCTTTAAATCTTTTGCAGGCCAACTATCACGAAAAAACTTCCCGTTTGAATAGTCTGGAAGCTGAACGCGCCATGCTCGCCAGTGAAATCAACAACGCCAAAACGCTGATCCAAACTCAGGATACACAACTAAAATCCATCGAGACCGACGTCGAAATGCTCAGAAAGCATGTCCAAAGCAAGGAAGAATCTTTAAAAACAAAGAGGCAGCTTCTCCATGAAAAGGAGGGAAAACTGAGTGAAACAAACCAGAAACTTCATGAATATAGAATTTCGCTCGAGTCTGTAATGACATCCCGCGCCTGGAAAGTGGTTGTTCTGTATGGAAAAATAAAAAATGTCATCTGGACAAAGCCGCTGAAGCTGGCGAAAAACGGCCTTGGTGTGCTCTTTAATCTCGGCCCGAAGGAGTTCTGGAAACGGACCTATCGTAAAGTAAAAACCGGCAACAGCGAAAATGTTCTTCCGGAGCAGTACCAGGTGTACATCGAAAAAAATACTATTACCTCCAGGGAGCTGGGCAAAATGATCGAAGCACAGGATACGTTTGAATATAAGCCGGTGATCAGCATTGTTATGCCGGTTTACAATGTCCCTGAAGAGTATCTGGTCAAGGCGATTGCCTCTGTGAAGCAGCAAACCTATACACGCTGGGAACTTTGTATCTGCGATGATGCTTCCACCATGGAATATATTAAGCCTCTGCTTGAACGTTACGCCAAAGAGGATTCCCGCATCCGCGTAGTCTTCCGCAATAAAAACGGCGGCATCGTAAAAGCTTCAAATGAAGCCTTAAGAATCGCCCAGGGCGCATATGTGGGCCTTCTGGATAATGACGATGAACTGACTCCCGATGCCCTTTACGAAGTTGTTAAAACCCTTCAGGAAAAGAAATACGATCTTCTCTACAGCGATGAGGACAAGCTGGATATGGAGGGAACGCGCTGCGAGCCTTTCTTTAAGCCCGACTGGTCGCCCGATCTTTTGCTTTCCATTAATTACGTTTCTCATTTTGGCGTCTACCGCCGCAAACTTTTAAACGAAATCAACGGGTTCCGCGATGGTTTTGATGGCAGTCAGGATTACGACCTCGTGCTTCGCGTTACTGAAAAAACCCCTCAAATAAGGCATATCCCGAAGATTCTATACCATTGGCGCAAAATCGCCGGATCCACAGCTGAAAATATTCAACATAAACCCTATGCGATGGATTCAGCAAAAAAAGCTTTAAACGACGCTTTAAAACGCCGCCGGATTGAAGGGGAAGTCACTGATGGGTTGTGGCTGGGTTCATATCGCGTAAAACGGATCTTAACTGCGCAGCCGCTCGTCAGCATCATTATTCCTTTTAAGGACAAAAAAGACGTTCTCCAGACCTGCCTGGAAAGCATTTTCAGCAAGACAACCTATAAAAATTTCGAAATCATTCTGGTGGATAATCAAAGCGAACTTTTTGAAACCCAGGAATATCTTAAGAAAATTTCCGGCAATCCTCAGGTCACGATTTTACAATTTAATAAACCGTTTAATTACGCGGCCATCAATAATTTCGCCGCACAAAAAGCCCGAGGGGAAGTGCTTATTCTTTTGAACAACGATACCGAAGTTATCAGTCCGGACTGGATTGAAGCAATGCTGGAAAATGCCCAGCGCCCGGAAGTTGGTGCTGTAGGTGCAAAGCTGCTTTACCCTAACAATACTTTGCAGCATGCCGGGGTACTCATCGGCGTTTCAGGAATAGCAAATCATGCTTTCAGCCGCCACAACAATCTTGACCACGGTTATTTTGGCCAGGTTGACGTGATCAGGAACTACAGTGCCGTAACGGCAGCCTGCGTCATGATCCGCAAGGTCGTTTTTGACGAGATGGGCGGCTTGGATGAACAAAACCTCGCCGTTGCCTTCAATGACGTGGATTTCTGCCTCCGGTTGCGCGCAAAGGGATACCTCGTTGTATACACACCTTATGCCACCCTCTACCATCACGAATCTTTAAGCCGCGGCTACGACGTCGACATGAAAGAAGTCCGCTATATGCAGAACAAATACGCCGAACTTATCCAAAGCGGTGATCCTTACTACAACCCTAATTTAACCCGGGAACGTTTGGATTTCAGTTTGCGCTGCACTGATAAACTTCCGATGCCGTAATAGGAAAAATCGTTTTTTTCAACATCTTCCCTGTCAAAAATATTACGTCCGTCAAAAATGTAATGTTCTTTCATAAAGCTCTTCATACGGCCAAAATCCGGATTCCTGAACTCCTCCCATTCGGTGAGAATTAAAAGACCCGATGCGTTCTGAAGCGGACTGTAATAATCCTGGCTATATGAGAGTTTCTTCTCGAAAATCTTTCGGAGTTTTGGAATCGTCACCGGGTCATAGACTTGAAGTTTTGCTCCCTGCCTCAAAAGTTCATGAATAATCGCCAAAGATGGAGCATCACGCAAATCATCGGTGCCGGGCTTAAAGGCAACTCCCCAGATCGCAAAAGTTATTCCATTGAGATTCGGAAAAACATTTTTTACTGCTTCGATGATACGGTAGGGCTGCTGCAAATTCACCTTCTGGGCCGCATCCAGAACTTTAAAATCAAAACCCGATTGTTTCCCCATTTCAATCAGCGCATTCAGATCTTTAGGGAGACAGGATCCGCCAAATCCGATGCCAGGCTGGAAAAAGTGAGTTCCTATGCGTTTATCCAGGCCAACTCCTTTACGGACGCTTTGAATATCCGCGCCTGCTGTTTCGCAAAAATTCGCCAGTTCATTGACGAAAGAAAGGCGCGTGGCCAGGTAAGCGTTTGATGCATACTTAATCACCTCGGCGCTGCGGATATCCGTAAAAACAAGAGGGACGCCGCGTTCAATCATCGGACGGTAGAGCTTTTTCATAAGCTTACGCAAGCCAGCATCATGACCATATGTACCGATAATGATTCTGTCAGGCTCAAAAAAATCTTTGAGAGCCGTACCTTCGCGTAAAAATTCAGGATTGGAAAGAACCTGAAAACGGTTTTTCAAAGATATTTTCGGTTGAATGATTTCAAGAATTTTATCGCTTGTTCCGATTGGAACTGTAGATTTATTGATAAAAACCTTTTCCCCTTCGGCATAGAACTTGAATTGTTCCGCCACATTCAATACGGCGCTTAAATCTGCATAATGGTCTTTCAATGGAGGTGTTCCCACAGCGCTGAAAACGATTTCGCTTGATTCAATGCCGAGCTTTGCATCAGTGTAAAAAGACAGGCGCCCCTCGGTGATCTGACGTAGGAGCATTTCCTGCAGCCCCGGTTCATAAAAAGGTACGATCCCATCTTTAAGCATCGCAACCTTTTGAGGGTCAACATCGATGCCAATGACCGTATTGCCCATTTCGGCGAGCCCCACTGCCGTTGTTAACCCCACGTAGCCGCAACCGAAAACCGTAATCTTCATATTGTAAGTTTACGTCCCTTCCTGCCAGCTGGCCAGATATTTTTTTTGACGGGGTGTGAGCCGGTCAATAGTGATATCCATCGTAGCGATCTGGAGTTGGGAAATTTTTTCATCAATACTCTCCGGAAGATCATAAACGCCGGGTTTAAGTTTACCACGCCGTTTTAAAAGATAATCCACGGCTAGTGCCTGCCCGCAGAAAGACATGGACATGACTTCGCTTGGATGGCCTTCCGCAGCCACTAAGTTGGCAAGTCTGCCTTCTCCGACCAGATAAATATGCTTCTTCTTGCCTTTGTTGGTAAGGGTGTATTCGTCAAAATAAGGCCGCATTTGGCGCTTTTTGGAGGCAATCTTTGTTAAACCAGGAACATCGATCTCAACGTCAAAATGTCCGGAATTGGCAAGAATCACGCCGTCTTTCATCACTTTCATATGTTCGGGGCGGATGACCTCGCAATTGCCCGTCACTGTAATAAAAATATCGCCCAGGTGTGCAGCTTCATTCATTGGCATCACTCTGAACCCGTCCATGCCTGCCTGCAGGGCTTTAAAGGGGTTTATTTCTGTAATAATGATATTGGCTCCCAATCCTTTTGAACGCAAGGCAACGCCCTTGCCGCAGTCACCGTAGCCCGCTATAACGACGTTTTTACCTGCAAAAAGCGTGTTTGAAGCGCGCATGATGGCATCAAGGGTGGATTGGCCGGTTCCGTAATAATTATCCATTAAATGCTTTGTTTTGTTGTCATTGACGGCAATGATCGGGTATTGAAGAACCCCTTCTTTCTCCATTGCGCGAAGACGGATGACCCCGGTCGTGGTCTCTTCGCAGCCGCCGATAATATTTGAAAGGTACTTTTTTTCTGAACTGTGAAGAAGCTGGACGAGATCACAGCCGTCATCAATGGTAATATGGGGTTTTATGGCTAAAACTTTTCGTAAGAATTTGTAATAATCGGTTTTGGATTCGCCCTTATAACCGTAAACTTCGACTCCTTCTTTGCTTAAGGCAGCAACGACATCGTCCTGGGTTGAGAGAGGATTACATGAAGTAATCGCGACCTGCGCGCCGCCGTCAATGAAGGTTTTTACCAGCATGCCGGTCTCTTTGGTGACATGAAGCGCCATGGCGATGCGCACGCCTTTAAATAATTTTTGTTTAGAAAACTGTTCGCGGAGTTTCATCAACGCTCCCATATTGCGTTCGGCAAGTGCGAGATTTCTTTGTCCTTGTTCCTGAAGTTCACGGTCGGTCATGCTTGGATAGTCGGTTAAGGGTTTACAGCTGACAGAAGAGCTTTGGCGCGGTCGGTCTTTTCCCAGGTGAATTGTGCCTCATGCCTGCCGAAGTGTCCGTATGCAGCGGTTTTTTTATAAATAGGTCTGCGCAGATCAAGAGTTTTAATCATCCCTTTTGGAGTAAAATCAAAATGTTTTAAAAGAATTTTTGACAGCTTGAAGTCGTCGACTTTTCCGGTACCGAAAGTGTTCACATACAAAGAGACTGGTTCAGCCACGCCGATGGCGTAGCAAACCTGCACCTCGCAACGGTCCGCCAGTTTGGCGGCAACGACGTTTTTGGCTACGTATCGGGCAAAATAAGCCGCACTCCGGTCGACTTTGGATGGGTCTTTCCCGGAAAAACATCCGCCGCCGTGGCGTCCCATGCCGCCGTACGTATCAACCATGATTTTTCGTCCGGTCACGCCGCAGTCTCCCGGAGGTCCGCCGATAATAAATTTACCGGTCGGATTAATATGAATGATGGTTTTATTGTCAAAAAGCTTTCCGCAAACCGGACGGATCACGTGCTCCAGGACATCATTTTCAATCATTTTTTTTGTTGCCCCCGGATCGTGCTGGGTCGAAACAACGACAGTGTGAACGCGTTTCGGCTGATCATTTTCATACTCAATCGTCACCTGGGATTTTCCGTCTGGCCGTAAATAGTTGAGAACCTTCTTTTTCCTTAAATAAGCCAATTTCTCGCAAAGTCTGTGGGCGAGCATGATCGGCAAAGGCATCAGTTCAGGAGTTTCATTCACGGCAAAACCGAACATCATACCTTGATCGCCGGCACCGCCGGTATCCACGCCCATGGCGATATCCGGACTCTGTTCATCAATGGCCGTTAAAACAGCGCAGGCTTTCGAATCAAAGCCGAACGTCGCATTGTCGTAGCCGATCTCAAGAATCGTTTTGCGGGCTATTTTAGGGATATCCACATAGCAAGATGTGGAAATTTCTCCGGCCACTAAAACCAGCCCGGTGGTAACCATCGTTTCACAGGCTACGCGTCCTTTTGAATCCTGAGCCAAAATCCCGTCAAGCACGGCATCGGAAATTTGGTCGGCAATTTTATCAGGATGGCCTTCTGTGACGGATTCGGAAGTGAACAGATATTGCTTCATGGAGTTATAATAATACTAAGACTTAAAATAATCGACGGTTCTTTTCAGCCCCTCATCGAGCCCGATTTTAGGCTCATAGCCAAGCTTTATTCTGGCCAGAGTCAGATCTGGTTTTCGCTGCCGGGGGTCATCATCGTGGACCGGGTCGGTTTTTACAAGCAGACTCGATGATCCTGTAAGCTTGATGATTTTTTCGCCGAGTTCATGAATCGAAGTTTCCTCTTCACGTCCAAGGTTGACGGGCCCAAGATATTTCGGGTGATTCATGGCTAAAATAAGCCCTTCAATCATATCATCAATATAACAAAAAGAACGGGTTTGTAAACCGTCTCCATGCATCCGCAACGTTTCGTCCATGAGCGCGGACTGGATAAAACTCGGAATCACCCGGCCGTCATGTTTGCGCATTCTTGGACCGTAGGTATTAAAAATCCGTACGATTTTTAAAGGAAAACCGTAATGCCGGAAATAATTCACTGCAAGACTTTCGGCAAATCTTTTGCCTTCGCTGTAACAACTCCGTTCGCCGATGGGGTTTACATGGCCCCAGTAAGTCTCTTTTTGGGGATGTTCCTGCGGATCGCCATAGACTTCCGACGATGATGCGAAAAGCAGTGCAGCCCCATGCCTGACCGCAATTTCAATGATATTCTTGGTGCCGACCGAATTGACGAGCAAAGTCTGCAGCGGAATTTCACGGTAATCTACCGGAGAAGCAGGGCAGGCCAGGTGGAAGATCTGATCAAACTTTAAAGCATCCTGGTCGCCGTAGCCCGGAGCCATATTCGTCGTGCCTACAATTTCAACTGGCAGCGGTAAGTTGATGTCGTGTTGAATGAGTTTGAAATGAGGATTGTCCTTGAAGGACGCCAGATTTTTGGAACTTCCGGTGATAAAATTATCCACGACCACCAGGTCGTGCCCGTTTGAAAGCAATTTTTCGCAAAGGTGGCTCCCGATAAATCCCGCGCCGCCGGTGACAAGAATACGCATACACAAGTTCAGAAAAGCGCAACAACTATAGCATGATTCACTTAAAAAGATAGGTTATACTACAGTTTGCGCGTCTGTAAAAGCGCGAAGAAATATGAACAAACCTCTCGTCAGCATCGTCATTATCAACTACAACACCAAGCATCTGCTCGACGGCTGTCTGAAAAGCTTGAATGAACAAACGTACCCTCACTTGGAAATTATTTTTATTGATAATCTTTCCACGGACGGTTCCTGCGAACACGTAAAAAAATATCATCACAAAGTTATTCCCGTCTGCAACGATAAAAACCTGGGTTATTCGGAAGGCGCGAATCAGGGCATAGGCATGGCCAAAGGCGAATACATCATGCTGCTGAATCCCGATATTCTTTTTGAAAAAGATTACATTGAAAAGTGCATCGTCAAAATGGAAGAAGATCACAAAATCGCCGCGATCGCAGGAAAACTTTATAAATACGATTTTCAGAATCACAAAAAAACCAACTTCATCGATACCGCCGGACTGTTTTGCTATCGCAACCGCAGAGTCATTGATAACGGTCAGGGCCTTGAAGATGAAGGCCAGTTCGATACGCCCAAGCAGGTTTTTGGCATTTCGGGAGCATGTCCGATCTACCGCAAAAAAGCTTTGGATGATGTCAGTATTCCCCAAGAGTTGAACAACAAACAACGAACGCACGGCGCGAGGGCGCAGCATAGCGAAAAATCTGGCTCCGCCAGTTTTGAGCGGAGCGGAGCGAATACAAGAGAATATCTGGACAAAGATTTTTTCATGTACAAGGAGGACGTTGATATTTCCTGGCGTTTTTTACTCTTCGGCTGGAAGTCCTATTACCTGCCATCGGCCGTTGCAAATCACGGCCGCGGAACGGGAGTTCTGAAAAGATTCACCCATTGGGAAGTCTATAAAAACCGCAGCAAACTCAATGAATTCCAGAAGTATTACTCTTTCAAAAACCAGAGATTGATGCAGATGAAGAACGAACTTTTCATGAACGTCATTCACGATTTTTTTCCGATGGCATGGAAAGAGCTCCTGATTTTTTTCTACGTGATTTTGCGCGAACCTTTTTTAATCAAAGCGTGGTTCGTCATGTGGAAGCAGGTTCCGGGCATCCTCAAAAAACGGCGTTACATTATGAAACATAAACGCGTCGGCTGGCGTGAAATGGAAAAATGGCTCAGCGGTAAAAAATCCGAATATCTTTTATCAGGGAAATAATTTATGAAATTTCCTTCCCTCATAGAACTTAAGCATGAGCATTTTGCGGATCTTGAAGCTCATGCACATAAACCTCTTTATGAAGGGATAAAACGGCTGTTTGATGTTGTATTTTCAATTACGGCACTGATGATATTTTTGCCGTTTTGGCTGTTGATAGTCATCGTCATTCATCTTGATTCTCCCGGAAAAGCGTTTTTCAAACACACCAGAATCGGCAAGAATGGAAAGCCCTTCACTCTCTATAAATTCCGCACAATGTATCAGGGAGTCAAAGATCAGGAACTCGCGCCTCAAACTCCGCATGACGACCGGATTACAAGGATCGGAAAATTTTTACGCCGCACCAGCCTGGACGAAATTCCTCAGCTCATCAATATTCTGAAAGGAGATATGTCCTTTGTGGGCCCGCGTCCCGAGATGCCTTTTATCGTTGAAAAATACACGGCCATGGAAAAGAAAAGACTTTTGGTAAAGCCCGGTTTGACAGGCCTTTGGCAGATTATGGGACGCAAAGATCTCCCGCTGCACCACAATCTGGAATTCGATTTTTATTACATCCGGCACCGGTCGCTGCTGCTGGATTTTGTAATTATCCTTAAAACCTTTGCCGTGGTAATATCTGGAAAAGGCGCTTATTAAAAATCCCAAACGCACCCCTGATGACTGCGAAAAATACAAAACATCAAACAAAAAAGTGGTATGACCGAGCCATTGTTTGGCTCATCTATAGTCTGGCAATCGGCGTGCCTTTGTTTTTTTCAACGGCTTTTTATTCAAATTTTGCGGCGCCTAAACTTTTATTTTTGCGCGACGTTACATTGTTGATTCTTTTACTGTGGACCTGGAAAAGTTTTGCCGAAGAAAGGATCACCTGGCGCCGGGGAAAATTCGGATGGATTTTATTGTTATACGGTGCGGTGCTCATCCTTGCGACCATTACGTCTTCCAATATTTTTTCCAGTCTTTTTGGAACGGAAACAAGGTTCCTTGGCATATTTACACAGCTCAATTTTCTGGTTATCGCTTGGTTTGTCTATAATTTTCTTACCGCAGAAAAACAGCTGAAAACGTTCATCACGGTTGCCTGCGTGACCGGCATCGTTCTGCTCATGATCTACGGATTCTTCCAGTATTACGGAGTGTTCGACGCCATCCTGAAATTCCTTCAGCAGCATTTCGGCGTAGCACCGGGAGAGTTTGCCTGGAGCCAAAATCCCCAGGACCGCGTGTTTGGAACATTCGGCCACAGCGACCATTTTGGAGCATATCTCGGCATGTGCATTTTATTGAGCTTCGGGGTCATTCCGTTCCTGAAAAACAAAACGCTCAAATGGTTTTTGATTCTGTGCGCGCACCTTACGTTTATTGTCCTCCTCCTGACCGGAAGCCGCGCGGCCTTGGCAGCAACGATAATTTCATTACTTGTGATCGGAGTTGTTCTTACCATCCGCAGTAAAAACCTCAGACAGTTTCTTAAGAAATTTTGGTGGAGTTTTGCGATTGGACTGGTCGTCATCGGAGGGCTTATTTTTGCTTTCAGAGAGCCGATAAATAAGCTGCCGGTTATTCAAAGGCTCGAACAGGGAGCTGTAACAGCCGGACAAGGCTACCCGCCTGACCGCTTAAGCTGGTGGGCAAGCAGTTTCGCCATGTTCAAAGATCATCCGGTTTTTGGAGCAGGACTTTCAACCTTCAGCGACATTTACAATAAATACCGACGAACCGATTACCGCGTTCCAGGGCCGGGCGATATGCAGTATCAGATAACTCCCGAATCTTCGCATGACGATTACATCGATATTCTTGTCACCGAAGGCCTGGTGGGTTTGATCATTTATCTGGCCCTGACTTCCATCGTCTTCTTGGCAATGGATAAAAAACTTTTCCAGAATCAAAAACCCGACGAGCAATTTTTTATCACTCTGGGCATCAAAGGAGCGCTCATGGTCTACCTCATTCAGGCAGTCGTAAATTTCGGCGTCGTGGATACGCTCTCGGTTTTTTTCTTGCTCCTTGGAGCCGGCATCAGCTTATCTTCTTTAGATGAAAAAACGGCTGCGGTCCGGCTTAAACCGGTTTTGAAAGAGTTGCTGGTGGGTGTTTTTTTGATGCTTATTCTATGGGGCGGGTTTTCAACGGCCCGTGAAGCAATGGCTGAGTACAGTTATAAAAATGCCACGGTAGAAGAAAGTCTGGGCAGAGTTGAAAATGCACGGGCATGGTATCAAAACATGATTGAGAATCAGCCTTACCGTTACGAATATTACGAAGCTTTTGGCGATTTTGCTTTTAAAACTGCTGCTGCTTCAGATGTCGATGCGCAATATAACGAACAGTATCTTCAGCTTGCCCTGGATAATTATCAAAAGGCCAGCATCATCAATAATTTCCATCCGAGCATTTACTACAACATGGGAATCACTTCAATCCGGCTAGGGCAGCTTGAGCAAAGCGACGTTTATGTGCAGCAAGGTCTTAATGATCTTCAGCAAGCCATCACTTTGAGTCCGAATAATCCGCTGTACGCATATCAGGCCGCTAAAATATTCCAGCAGATCGGACAAAAAGACCTTGCGGTCCAGGCTTTACAAAGTGTCGTCCAAATCGATCCCGCCTATATGGATGCTCAAACCTTGTTCAATCAATTGACGCACGGTTAGTTCCAATCAGCGCAAAACAATCATTGTTCCAAATCTTCCGGTGACTCCGCGGTCGCGCCTGAACGAATAAAATTTCTCGCCTCCGCCGCACATACTGCAGACGCGGGCCAGTTCAATGTGATCTGATTGGACACCATGTCTTAAAAGTTGATCCAGACTGAATTGCCATAAATCAACGGTGTTATTCATATTGATATATGGCTTGAAATCAGGCGAAAGTTCTTTTTTTGGATCACTGAAAAAGGAACAGCATGGCCCGAGCGAAGGACTGATGCCAATCATAAGATGTTCGGGCTTCACTTTAAATTTCTTTTTCATCACGGCGATCGCCGCGCCGCCTACGTCCTGCATCAGCCCGCGCCAGCCCGCATGGACGGCTGCTATAACTTTCTGCACAGGATCGAACATCACGATGCCCTGACAGTCGGCGACTTTCGTCATTAGCGCAACGCCGGAAACGTTCGTCACAAAAGCGTCGACATCATCAACTTCGCGGCGCGGCTGATACTTCGCGAGCATGTCCTCATCAACGATACAAACATTTTTACTGTGAGTTTGGTTGGCCGTTACGAGATTGTTTTCTTCCAGATCAAAGGCATCGCAAATAATTGAACGGTTGCGGAGAACATCCTCAACGCTGTCATCAACGGTAAGGCTGACGTTCAGACTGTCGAAAGGTTTTTTACTCACTCCGCCGAGCCTTGAAAGTACGGCATGATCAACTTCATCAGAAAATTTCTGAAGAGAATGGAACTGGAAAATTGGTAAATCCTTCCGGTAATTTTTGATCATTACGGAGCAAATTGACGGATCACGTAAGGCAGTTCGGCCGCCAGATCGCTTGCCGTATAATTAAAACCTTTTTGTTTGAAAAGTTGATCGCCGGTTTTACCGTAAACATAGGAACCGATGCGGCAGGCATCGTAAGGGTTCGCTCCCTGTCCCATTAAGGCCGCGATGTAGCCGCTCAAAACGTCCCCGCTCCCGCCCACGGTCATGCCGGCGTTACCGGTTGAGTTCATGGCTGTCGTTCCGTCCTCAGCCGCAACAACGCTTTCAGGACCCTTGAGTAAAATATTAATTTTCAGATCAGTGGCGATGGTCCGTGCAAGCACGACTTTCCCTGACATCGACCCGGAAACTTTTACGTCCTTTCCCGTAAGATGTTCAAACTCATTATGATGGGGAGTGATGACGATTTTTTGCGAGAGCGGAAAGTTTTTGATCTTCTGCAGAACCTGGATTGCAGATGAATCCAGCAGCATGGGAATCGGACTGTTTTCAATAATATTTTTCATGGCTTCAGCGGTTTCGGGACGGTCGCCCATGCCCGGGCCCATTAAAAGCACGTCGCATTTTTTGGCGAACTCCAGGATCGGCGTCACGCCCTTCATGTCCAGATATTCACCGGGAAATTTACGGACAATAAAATCAGGATAATATGTCCGGCTCGCTTCAAAATTACATTCTGGAACAAAAATATAGGCAAGATCAGCGCCGCCGTACAAAGCACCGTAACCGCAGAGCAAAGGCGCGCCGTAGTAGTCGATACTCCCGCCCACGATCAGAATGCGGCCGTTCATGCCCTTATGCGAATCCGGCGCGCGTTTGGGATAAGCGTTGCGGACGTCGCTGGCTTTAATGACTGGAATCATGAGCCGCTGGAATTAGAAACTAAGCTGCGTAAAAACTTTTTTGCCGAGAAATTGAGCTTTCGAACCGAGCTCTTCTTCGATCTTCATCAGGCGGTTATATTTGGCGATGCGCTCGCTGCGGCACAAAGAACCGGTCTTAATCTGCCCGGTGCTTAAGGCAACGGCAAGGTCGGAAATGGTCGTGTCTTCCGTCTCACCGCTCCGGTGGGAAACCACGGAAGTCCATCCGGATTTTTGCGCGAGCTGAATCGCATCAATCGTTTCCGTCAGAGAACCGATCTGATTCACTTTAATGAGAATCGAATTGGCGGCTTTCATATCAATGCCTTTTTGCAGGCGCTGAACATTCGTCACCAGCAGATCATCGCCGACGATCTGAACTTTTTTACCAACCTTTTCCGTCAGCGTTTTCCAGGCATCCCAATCGTCTTCCGCCAGGCCATCTTCCAGGGAAATAATCGGATATTTACCGACAAGATCAGTCCAGAAATCCACCATCTGCGAGCTCGTAAGCTCCTCTTTTTTTCCTTTGATTTTGAAATTGTAGACTTTTTTTGTTGAGTCATAAAATTCAGAAGCGGCTGGATCTAAAGCGATGTAAACGTCCTGCCCGGCTTTATAACCGGCAGCTTCAATCGCCTGAAAAATAAATTCGAAAGCCGTTTCCTGATCGGGCAGACTTGGCGCATAACCTCCTTCGTCACCAACGCTTGTTGCATAATTTTTTGCTTTCAAAAGTTTTCCCAGATTGTGGAAAATTTCCGCGCCCATCCGGATCGCTTCCTTAAAAGAAGGCGCGCCCGCCGGCAAAACCATAAATTCCTGAATATCCAAACCGCTGTCAGCGTGTTTGCCGCCGTTCATAATGTTCATCATCGGAACCGGCAGAATGGTTGATCCCGGATTCAAAGACATATATAAACCTGTACCTTTTTCCGCCGCAGCCGCGCGCGCGCAAGCCAGCGAAACTCCCAAAATCGCATTCGCCCCCAGTTTGCTTTTGGTCGGAGTGCCGTCCAAAGCCAGCATGGCGTCATCCAAAGCTTTCTGTTCGCTCACTTCGCGCCCGTTCACCAAAGCCGCCAGATCGTTATTTACATTCGCACAAGCCTTCAAAACGCCTTTGCCTAAATACCGTTTCGGATCGCCGTCCCGTAATTCCAAAGCTTCGTGGCTTCCTGTTGAAGCGCCGCTCGGTACCATCGCCACTCCCATTGCATTTTCCGTAGTGACGGTTACCTCAACCGTCGGATTTCCCCTGGAATCAAGGATTTCCCGCGCATGAACAGCTTTTATTTTGGACATAAGGCAAAGAAAAAATATCGCATTCACGGTAATCCACGCGCTGAAAATTTACAATCCCAAAAAAATCATTTATAGTTCGTCCGCAAGTCTGCCATGCCGCTTACAGCATGAATATTTTTTACGCTTATTGCTATGGAAATCACCTGGTACGGATACAACTGTTTCGGAGTCAAAACCAAAGGAGGAGCTCTGGTCGTTGATCCTTATAAAAACGACGTCGGACTCAAGCTTCCGAACATCAAAGCAAATGTGGTTATTTTGAGCGACGAAGAAAATAAATCCAATAACGCTGAAGCTGTCAGCGATGATCCGGAAATTCTTACATGGCCCGGCGAATATGAAGTATCAGGCATCGCCATCACAGCCGTGGAGATTACCGACAACAAAGATGGTAAAAAAAGCCCTAAAAAAGCCACGATTTACAGTTTTGACGCTGACGGACTTAAAGTCTGCTATATCAGCGATTTTGACATTCCGATCGCCGAAGACCTTATGGAAAATATCGGCGACGTGGATATTTTGGTTGTTCCGGTGAAAGGCAATCTGGATGAGATGCACAAAACCATTGAAGAAATTGAACCAAGAATGGTTATCCCTGTCGGCTACAAAACCGACGGTCTGAAAGAGGAAGCGGGAGATCTGGATGCGTTCCTCAAAAAAACCGGCGCAGCAGGAGCAAAAACTGCTGAAAAGTTTTCAGTGAGTACCCGCAGCGAACTTCCCCAGGAAAAAACTGAATTCCTAATCTTGAATCCTCAAAACGCTTAGGCCGACGTGGTCCCGTAGTTCAAATGGATAGAACAAGGCACTCCTAAGGCTTAGATGCAGGTTCAATTCCCGCCGGGGCCACCAGATTCTAAAGCAAATTTTTATGAGTTTAGCGATTGTTGTCACTACCAACGAGGGGAATGTCATGGCCGCGGACAGCATGGAAACATACCGCAACGCAATCGGAGACATCCGCATGGGTTCCGAAACCCGCATGAAACTTTTTCAGCTTAATTCAAGACTCGGCGCAATGGCCTGCGGGATCTCTTTTTTGGAAAATAAAAATATCCAGCAGCACATTCACGAGTTCAAAAATAAATACGACCTTGAGCACATGGACGTCCCGGACGTTGTTGATAAACTTTACGATTACTTCGCAGATATTTACAGCCGTTTTTTAACGAACTATGCCGAAGGACAGAAAAAGCGTTTTGAAGATAAGGGCTGCAAAGAAGTTCAGTACCGTTTTGAACTTGAATGCGTGATCTTCGATTATAAAGATGAAAAAGGCCAGAAGCAGGAACAAAAATTCTACCAGTCCATTCTGGAATTTTTAGTCGCCGGACACGATATGAACAAAAGCAACATGGTCTATAAAATTACGATTCCCGATCCCAAAGAAAAAAACGGAGTTATTCTCAAGCTGAGCAAAGACCAGTCGGGCGCAACCTGGATCGGCCAGACTGATGTGCTCATCAGAATCATCCGAGGCTGGAGCCCTGAAATCAAACGTTTCCAGATCATTCAGGATCTTCCCGCCGGGAAAAAAGAAGAATTATTACGGATGATCGATGACCAGGAATACGTCATCAACTGGGGAACCATGACCCTTCAGGATGCCGTGGAATTCTGCCAGCTCGCCATGAAAATTACCGAATACGTCCAGAAAATTACCGACGGAACCTGGGCTGTTCCGGGATCTTCTCCGGGAGTCGGCGGTGCAATAGATATTGTAGTGGTAAGCCCTGAAAAAGGTTTCAACTGGTTACAAAAAAAGAAGCTCCACCTGAAAGGAAATCAGGTCGATCTTGATATCCTGGCAGACGTGAAAGCAACGCCGGAAATTACCGATAATAAATAAGGAAACAGACCCCGGCGTGCTTTGCAGCAGCGCCGGAGTCCTGTTATTGTAAACCCTCGCGTCGGATGCGGAAGAGTCCGTGTCGGCACCAGTCGAGCCAGTAACCGTAAGCGGCTCCCAGCAAAACCGAAAAGAGGGCAACCGAACCGCTCGCTTTCAGGATCTGCATCTGCGCAGCCCCTTCAAGCCACAACACGAGCGCGTACTGCGGAACGAAGAACGTCGCGTACGTGAACATGTTCAGGATGACCCAGCGGTAGGGTCTTTCTTTGCGGACGGACGCTTGACCCTTTCTGAGTGTCCAGTCGCGGTAAATCCCGTAAGGGCGAGCCATCAGCATCACCAGGGGCAGGTTGGTTACCCGCGACAATAGTGACTGATGAAGACTCATGCCCGAAATGACCATTTCGATCACCATCCCCGTTACGAACGAGAAGATGATGCGGGCGAACAGATCTGCGAGCAGATTCCTGATGCGTACGGCTTTCACCTTGGCAACCAGGGCTGCGAAGAGTTCTTGAATTCGCATGAATTCACCTTTCCGTTTGGGGTTAGATCGGTTAGATCAAAGAGCGATTCCTATCTGGAAAGACAGGAAAGCGATTATGCCACCAAAAGGCAAAATAAACAAGCTCCTTATTCTTTTAATCCTGCTCCGACCACCACAGCTTTAATGCGGCGGATTCCGGCTGATACGGCTTCCTCTTTGATGATTTTGAATTTTTTGAGCGAGCCGGTATTCGGAACATGCGGGCCTCCGCAGATTTCGTACGAGTAATCACCCATGCGGTAGACTTTCACTTTTTCATCATAGCGTTCGGGAAAAACCCCGATCGCTCCTTTATTTTTCGCCTCATCAACAGTCACGATTTCAAAACTTACCGGCAGGTCGCGCTGGATCTGTTTGTTGACGATTTCTTCAGCCTGTCTGATCTGTTCGGGCGTCATTTTTTCCTTGTAATTGAAATCAAAACGCAGACGTTCAGCGGTAATGTTTGAACCTTTCTGATAAACCTCATCGCCTAAAACGTCGCGAAGCGCCTGGTGCAATAAGTGCGTGGCGGTATGGAGCATTGTACATTCCCATGAATGATCGGCCAGACCTCCGGCAAACTTCATTTCCGAACCCGCGCGCGATTTATTCTGATGGGCTTTATGCGCATCTTCAAAGCGCTGCATGAAAGCTTTTTCATCAATTGAATAGCCGAGTTTTACAAGCTCCTCTTTGATCATTTCAATCGGAAATCCATAAGTTTCATAAACAAAAAATGCTTTGTCTCCGTTTTCAACGGCCAGTTCTTTTTTACAGTTGTCGTCGTTCCAGATCTTGCGCATTTCGCGCAGACCCTGTTCGATCGTCTTCTGGAATTTGGCTTCCTCGCGTTTGAATTCATCAATGATCTGATCGTTGCGGGCTCTCAATTCAGGATAAACGTCGCCGTAAATATCCACGACCATCTGTCCTAAAATATCCGTAAAGTTCCATTGGATGCCCACCATTTTGGCATGACGGATCGCACGGCGGATCAGACGACGCAAAACATATCCCTGATCTTTATTTGACGGAGCAACGCCCCACGGATCACCCATAATAAATGTCGCGGCGCGGATGTGATCGGCAATAATTCTTTTAGAAATATCACGTTCAGCAGCCATATCGTGGAAATTGAGTTGCTCTCCGCCTCTAAAAGCCCTTTTAAAAACAAAATCTTCATATTCCTGTCTATTTTCTTTACTCGGTGGTTGAGCTAATTCAACAATTTTTTCGAACAGAGGAGCAAAAAGTTCGGTCTCGTAATGAGAAGGTTTTCCCTGCAAAATCGCGGCCACGCGTTCCAGGCCCATGCCCGTATCAACGTTTTGCTGCTTGAGCGGTTCATATTTTCCGTCAGGCATTTTATTGTACTGCATGAACACGTCATTCCAGATTTCCACGTAATGTCCGCATTCGCAGTTCGGATGGCATTTGCCTTTTAAATCAGCTAACCGATAACGTTTTTGTGAGGTTTCCGACGACCCTGGTTTATGTTCATCCCAAGGCAAATCCGGATAAAGATCGTAGAACATTTCTGTGTCGGGACCGCATGGTCCGATGTGGCCGGCCGGCCCCCACCAGTTCTTCTTTTTTTCGTAAAAGAAAATAAGCCGGCGGTCTTTTGATCCTGCACCTGTGTATTTTTTAAATCCGATGCTTTCCCAGATCGAAGCGGCTTCGTCATCGCGCGGAGCGTCTGCGTCACCTGCAAAACAGGTCACCATCAAACGGTCCGGATTCAGCCCAAGACAGCCGTCTTCCAACGGTCCCATTAAAAATTCATAACTCCAGTTGATGGCTTCTTTCTTAAAATAATCGCCGAGCGACCAATTGCCGAGCATCTCAAAAAATGTGCAGTGCGTGGCATCGCCGACCTCATCAATATCGTCGGTGCGCAAACATTTTTGGGCATCGACCAGACGCTTGCCTGCAGGATGAACTTCGCCCATCAAATACGGAACCAGCGGATGCATGCCCGCGGTCGTAAACAAAACCGTCGGATCATTTTCCGGAACCAGAGAGCTGCTCGGTATTTCTGAGTGGCCGTGTTTTTTGACAAAGAAATCAATAAATCTGCGTCGGAGTTCTTTTGCTTGCATAAGGGTTTTGAGTGTCTGGAAAATTACGTCATTCGGGCCTGTATTCTAGCAGCAATCAGCTTGAACTTTCAAGCCTGTTCTGAGATACTGTGGCTCACTGGATTGTGCATCTTTTTTTCTGATTTTTTATGGGAAAGAAAAGCAAAAAGAAAACCGTGGCCTCAACAAAAAAACTCGTAAAGACTCCTGAACAAATAGAAGAGGAAAAGGAGGCGAAAGAGCAGAAAAAATTGCTTAAGAAAATTTTCAACCGCGCGAAAAAGAAAAAGGAACAGCCTAAACCTGTGGCGGAAGAGGTGAAACATGAAGTGGTAAAACAAGGAGTTTTTAAACATGAGGCGGTAAAACAGGAAGTTGTAAAACACGAGCCCCGTCCTCCAAAGGAGAAGAAGCCCCGTAAGCCGGTTTTTACAGACACTCAAAAGCAAAAAATGAAAGGCGGCATTATGGTGCTGGTCGGTGTTTTTATGATCGGTTTCGTCAGTTATTTTCTTTATACTCGCCTTTTCAGACCGCAATCGCTGGCGCATTTCCTTCCCGCGAATACGACTATCGGTTATGCCGAGGTGAACATCGACGGCGACTCCGACCAGGTCAAAAAATTCAATACGCTTTTTGCAAAATACCCCGTCTATCAGCCGGAAAATCTCGTCAAACTTTTGAACCTGGTCTTCCCTGTTGATTATCAGAACGATCTTCAGCCGTGGATCGGACGATCGCTCGGCGTTGCGCTCATGAAACAAACCCAGGACGACACCGGCGTCAAACTGGTATTGTTTGTTGAAGACAAGAGTTCCGAAAAAGCTTTGGAGTTCTTAAAGAGCCGCGCCCTGGTCAATTCCGGCGATGAACTGATGACCGATAATTATCAGAACTACACCATCTACCACTACAAACTCAGCCAGAATTATTATTTCGTGTTCATCAATAATTATCTGGTCCTGGGCGGAAACGAAGCGTTGCTCCAGCAGCTTATCGATGCTCAAAGCAGCCAGAGCAACAAACTTCAGGATGATCCTACGTACCAGAAAGTGTACAACAATTTGCCGCAAAGCGGACTCGCATCTGGGTACATCAATATGCAATTGCTTTTTGATACAATGCTGAAAAATCCGCTGTTCCAGGGACAAAGAACGAAAGATCTTCTTGATCTCGAGCCCTTCATGAAAATTTTTGCAGCGGAAGGATTTACGCTTGCCGCCAACGATAACAATCTGACCATCCAGCAATTTGAAGCCATTGACCGCAGCCAGCTTCAGGGCCAGTCTTATTTGACCTACAGCGATAAATATCAGGGAAACCTGCTCCAGCTCGCCAGCGAAAACTCCATTCTTTACGCCGGAGGACACGATCTTTACAAAGAGATCCAGCGCATCGGCGAAATTTTCAGTACGGGAACGAGTATCGATTCAACACTTCTGAACGGAATTATTGAAGCGCAGAAAGATAAGTATTTCGGCAAAGACATTTCGCTCGACTCGGATGTTTATCCTCTCCTTCAGAATGAATATCTTGTTATGGTTGAAAACAATTTTGACGCCCCGGTTATTTCCGTGATGATGGAACTCAGCGATAAAAATAACGACACGAACCGTATCGAAAAATTGGCGACAGCGTTTGTCCAGACCCGTGGAATTTTTGCTCCGCAGGTTCAGGATGTAACTCTTCCGGACGGAACTAAAGGCCAGGAAATCGTTGCGGGAGCAGAAGACATCACCCGCAGCGACAGCAATTACGACGGCTACAACGTCACAACGCTGCAGCCGGGAAGTTTGCCGTGGGCCATCAATTATACGGTCATGGATAGCACGCTTGCCGTTTCCACAGATCTGGGAACGCTCAAAAATATCATCGACCGCAAAGAAGGAAAAATTCAGACAAACCTCCGGAC
This sequence comes from Candidatus Peregrinibacteria bacterium, assembly GCA_003153355.1. Taxonomy (GTDB): domain Bacteria; phylum Patescibacteriota; class Gracilibacteria; order UBA1369; family UBA1369; genus PALSA-1335. The sequence continues at coordinate 170,553 of PLYH01000003.1, read as the reverse complement.
ATCTGACGGTTTTGCAAAATCGGCATTGCCGCTCATGCGCACCGCGGATGAAATTTTCAGCATCAAGCTGGGAGCGCTTGTTCCGGTGCTGGGTTTGGACCAGAATCCGCTCGTCAAACCTTATGTTGAAGCTTTTGACAGTCTGACCACGTCCAAGAATTTCTTTGATGACGGAATCTCCACGATCTACGTCGTCAACGTTTTATAACGCATGAAAAAATCAAAAATTTTCCGTGATCTGCAGAAGCAGAAGAATCTTTCTCCGATCGCTATCGGAGAGGAAACTTCTGAGCCTAAAAAAATCGTTCAAAGGCCGGGTGATTGCCTGGATCTTTCCATGATCGAAGAGCGGAAAACGGTTTTAACAAGCGGCAGCAAAAAAGTTTTGGACATCAAAAAGAAAAACACCGGAGGCAAAGAAGAGAAATTCATGTTTGTGGAACGCAGTAACGAAAAGCCGAAGAATTCCGAGCGTCTCATCGAAATGATGAAACTGGCCGCAGCCGGAACAGCAATCCTTTTCGTCATTAACATCGTCAACATTTATCAGCGCGGCATTACGATTAAAAATGACCTGATCGCTACGGCTTCCAGCGGATACGACAATCTTCTGCAGGCCGGAAATGAGTCAAAACAGGCGCAATTCAGCGATGCCGCAAACTCTTTCAACGCCTCAACCGGAGATTTCGATGACGCGCTGAACACGTTAAGATTTCTTGAAACGAATCAGAACGCTTTTTATACCAAACAAACAACGGTGGAGTCCGTACAGAATCTTTTGGAAGCCGGAAAAAACATCAGCGAAGCCGGCACGGATTTTGCCAAAGGCATTGAGCACTTGCGCGATCTGCCGGCGCTGTTTTTGCAAAACAACCAACCCCCGGCCGATCTCACCAAAACCAAAACCCAGCCGGTGAACGAAGACAACATCACGCCGAAAGTTTCACTGACATCAACCCTGCAGGAAGATTTAAGTTTCCTCAACGAAGCTTCGGATAAAGTGAATGCTGCAAGTCAGAATCTGAGCCTGGTGAGCGACGACGTTTTACCTGAACAGATGAGACCAAAACTCGCCAGCGCGCGCGACTCCGTCCAGAAATTGCAAAGCATCCTTCAGGAAACTCAAGACAAAATTCCGGTCATCATGAAGATGTTGGGCCAGCGCACGTTGCACCGCTATCTGATCCTTCTTCAGAACGATGCCGAGGCCCGACCGACCGGAGGATTCATCGGAAGTTATTTGATTGTTGATGTGAATGACGGATACATCATCAATACGGAATTTCATGATATCTACGAGACCGACGGCCAGCTGAACGAAGACATTCCGACTCCTGAAGATATCGCCAAGATTACCAAAAACTGGCGCATGCGCGATTCAAACTACTCTCCTGATTTTGCGATTTCGGCGGAAAAAGCCGCATGGTTTTTGCAGAAGGAAAAAGGTCCGAGCGTGGACAGTGTCATCGCATTGAACCAGAGTTTCATCGCAAACCTTTTCGATCTCACCGGCCCGGTCCAGCTCGCGGACCTCAAAGCACCGCTCACAAAAGATAATTACCAGACGGTCATTTCTTATCTGGTCGAGTCCAAGGCCAGTGGCAACGCCGATCCCAAAAAAATCCTGCGAAGCTTGATTCCTGCTTTTGAAAAACAACTCATGGGGTCAAAAAATATGGGGGCAATCGTCAAAGTCATTATTCAGGGACTTCAGGACAGGAATATCATGCTTTATTCCCGAGACGAAGATGTCCAAAATCTTTTCGATCAGCTCGGTGTGAGCGGGCGCGTGATCCGCACCAAACCGAATGAAGATTTTCTCCAGGTTATTACGACCTCCATAGGCGGGAATAAAAGCGATCTTTACATCCAGCAGTCCATCAAGCATACGACAGTCATCTCCAAGGATGGCACAGTAAACGATGAAGTCACCATTACACGCAAACACACCTGGACGCCCGATGAATTAACCAATTGGAAAGCCATTCTTAAGCCATTCGGCTATACGGACATTTCGCCCACGATTCAATCGATTTTAGGGAGCGGAGAAAATAAATCTTTCATCAAGGTTTATGTACCTGCGGGAGCAACACTCACTGCAACGAACGGAATTGACCAGACATCAGTTGAAACCCACAGCGATGATGAAATACAGAAAAACTATTTCATGTTTGAGATGGATATCCCGGCAGGACAGGAACAAACGGTAACATTAAGTTACCAACTGCCCGTGAAATTAAATACCGCCATTGATGATACTTACCGCTTTTTTGCCCAGCGTCAGCCGGGAATCGTGCTGAGCAGTCTGGAAAAAGATCTGGTGGTTGAGCAAGGTTTGAAAATTTACCAGTACTATCCTGAAAATCTTACGTCTGCGCAGGATAATGAAGTCGTTCAGCAAACCCAGCTCCATAACGACGACTATATGTCTGCGATGGTCGGCGTTGAGCAATAACCTACATCATGGAATAATCGCGCCCGAAGCGTTTTTTCAGTTCGTCTGAAGACATCACAATCATCGTCGGCCTTCCGTGAGGACACGTATAAGGCTGATCGAGCGTTTGTAGTTTTTCAACGAGCGCCTGCTGTTCTTCATGGCCCAGCGGATCACCGAATTTCACCGCAGACCTGCAGGCCAGATAGGTAAGAGCTTTCTGGGTCTGTTCTTCCATTGGCGTTGTTTTTCCGGCGACAAACTCATCCAGCAGTCCCGTAAAAACTTTCTGAAGATCTTTTTGCGCAAGATGGGAAGGCACGGCATGAATCGCAAAAGTTTTTCCGCCGAAAGGCTCAACCTCAAATCCAAGCTGCAGAAACATTTCTTTGTGCCCTTCAAGCAGAGCTGCTTCTTTCATCGAAAGTTCAAGCTGCAAAGGTGCAACAAGAGTTTGAGCAGTCAGTTTTTTCTCGGCAAACTCTTTGAAAATTTCCGTATAGCGGATCCTTTCATGAGCGGCATGCTGATCCACAATCACCAGGGAAGAGCCTTGCCGGCAAAGAATATAAGAGTTGTCGAGCTGGGCCAAAGCAATAAATGGTTCAAGAGTTTTACGCGGCTGCGCTGAAGAGTGCTGCAATTCATCGGCCGCGGATTCTTCCGTTGTTGAAGATGATTCTTCATTGCCCGAATCTTCGCCGAACTCCATCTCCTCCTGAAATCCCGACAGTTTGAAATAAGAAATTTTCTCCGCATCGGGTGCGGACTGTTTAAAATAAGCAGGCGCTTCAACCACGACTATATCTTTTTCGACAGTTGCGTCCGCAAGCGCGGGCGAGGAATCATTTAATTTCAGCGGCTGACTTTTGCGTTCAGCATAGTAATTCGTAGGAATATCATGACTGATGTTCGGTGCCAAAACGTATGTTTCCAAAGCCTTTTTGCACGCCTGGCTCGTCGCGCTGAAAATTCCCCTTTCATCACGGAACCGCACTTCAAGTTTTCTGGGATGAACGTTCACGTCAACCAGTTCCGGATCAATTTCAAAATACAAAAAGAACACAGGGTATTTTTCTTTTGGCAAAAGCGAAGCGTAATTTTGTTTCACCGCATATCCGAGAACGTGCGATTTCACCTCGCGATGATTGATGAACAGATACTGGAAATTTCTGTTGGAGCGGGCAATGATCGGTTTGCCGATGAACCCTTTCAGCTGAATTTGCGAATGTCCGTAAAAAACCGGGATAAGTTCGTCCGCGATATTTTTTCCGAAAAGCGTACGAATGCGCGTGAACTCATCATCAACGGCCGGCAGATCAAAAACAAGTTTCCCGTCATGAACCACGCGGAAAGAAACATGAGGAAACGTAAGTGCAATTCCGGTCACCGTATCCATAATATGCTGGTATTCCGTTGAATCGTTTTTGAGATATTTTTTGCGTGCCGGAGTATTATAAAAAAGATTTTGAATCTCAATCTGTGTGCCTTCAGGAACTCCTACAGGCTGGATTTTTGTTATCTTGCCGCCTTCCGCTATGACCAGCGTTCCTTCAAGGTCGCCGCGCTTTTTGGTCTGGAGGGTAATATAAGAAACCGAAGCGATGCTGGCGATCGCTTCACCGCGGAAACCTAAGGTATGAATTTTTAAAAGATCATCGGCGTTTTCGATTTTGCTCGTAGCATGCCTTTCGAAAGCCAGAACGGCATCAGCTGAATCCATCCCGCTGCCATCATCGGTAATGCGCAAAAAACCGTCTCCGCCGGCATTCACCTCAAGGATAATTTTTTTTGAGCCGGCATCCAAGGCGTTTTCAATAAGCTCCTTTACCACAGAGGCGGGCCGCTCCACAACTTCGCCGGCGGCAATCTGGTTAATGAGCAGTTCCGGTAGCTGTTTGATCGAACCCATAGAAACAAAAAAAGAAGGCGACAAATGACAAATCAAACCCTACCCCCTACCTCATATTCCAGCAATGAAAGGGCGAAACCACCAGTTGAAGCCGAATTGCTATTATTGTAGAATGAGCTAAATTCCTCCTTACCCACCTTACGTTTATGGCAAATACAGACGCAACCAGATTCGGTTCGGTTTTTAAAGAAACCTGGAAAATGTACATCAAACATTTTTTGGCCTATGCTGCAATTTATATCATTCCGATTCTCGTAAATGTTGCAGCAGCTGTGATCTTCGCAGGTTTTTTTGCGTACAATATACTTGCCGGAATGCAGCAAACGGGCCAAACATCTCAAGCCGTCAATATTTCATTGCCTGACATCACGGCGAATTTTGCGCTTTTTGGCGGAGGATTTTTTTTAGCAATTCTTGTATTCTCTTTGGTATACGTTATTGCCTCTGGAGCTATCATTCGGGGAGCATATTTAAGCGAAACCCAGCAAAAATTCCCTTTTGCTCAGGCCTGGAAAGAGTCTTTTCAACGGCTTGGAAAAATGGTCGGCTTAAGCTTCCGTTTTTTCTTTTACACGGGAGGATGGCTGCTTTTTGTAATATTTTTTGTATTTATTGTACAATTTTTTGCAGGCTTCATGGCGTCAAAAGGCAACAACGATGTCTCCGCAATGATTCAGCCCCTCTCGGGATTTTTTACATTGATGCCCCTGGTGCTTATCGCAGCAATGGTGTTTTTTATTGCAAGAATGTGCCGGGCTTTTTTCGCTTTTCCGATTTTGCTCTCTACGGATGTTTCCAGTAAAGAAGCTTTGGCGCAAAGTATAAAAATCTCCAAAGGATTAGCTGGAAGGATTTTTGGGAATCTCTTTCTGCTGAGTTTATTGGCGGCGTTGTTGGGAGGAATCGTAGCTCAGCTTATCATCCAACTTTATGGAACTTTTGTTCCCGCACCACAAGGATCCCTCCTACAAACTATCCAGTATATCAACGGTATATCACCGTATGCCGGCATTATTCCTCAGATTTTCGTCGCCTCTTTTTCAGGCTTGTTCAATTACGTCTTCATGAAAAAAGCCATTGAAGCAAACGGCGGACAAATGAATACGGAAATGCCAAAGGCACCTTCAAAACAGCAGGGGCCGATCATATCCTAGTTTATTGCTGGCTCTTCTTTTTGAGCTCGGCAATGCGGTTCAAAGCTTCGATCGGGGTCAGTGAATTGACGTCGATCTCTTGAAGCGAACGCTGCAGTCTTTCAAATAAAGGCATCTGATCAGACGGAATGCGCCTGGTGGAGTCCTCAAGTTCTGCTTGAATTGCAGTCTGATGTGAACCTTCTTCAAGATCAACAAGAATCTGACGCGCTTTACTGACGACTTCCGCCGGAAGTCCCGCAAGTTTTGCGACTTCGATTCCGTAGCTGCGGTCCACTCCGCCTTGAACGATTTTATAAAGAAACACAACTCCTTCATTTTCATTCTCCCGCACCGCCACGGAATAGTTCGCTGCTTGCGGAAGTTTTTCCGCGAGCGTAATAAGTTCATGATAATGCGTCGCGAAAAGCGTTTTGGCGCCGATCCGGTCATGCAAAAATTCCACGATCGCCCAAGCGATGCTCATGCCGTCATACGTTGATGTTCCCCGTCCGACCTCATCCAGAATAATCAGACTCCGTGATGTGGCATGATTCAGAATAAAAGCCGTTTCCTGCATTTCCACCATGAAAGTGCTTTGCCCCCGCACCAGATTATCTGAAGCTCCCACGCGCGTAAAAATGCGGTCCACCAGTCCGATGGTCGCCTCTTCAGCAGGCACAAAACATCCCAAATGCGCCATCAAAACGATCAAAGCTGTTTGGCGCAAATACGTCGATTTTCCTCCCATGTTCGGTCCGGTAATGAGCAGTAATTTTTGTGAATCGTCAAAACTTATATCATTCGGAATAAATTTATTCGAAAAACTCATTTTTTCCACCACTGGGTGGCGTCCATTTTTGATCATTACCGAAAAACTTTCAGTAATAACAGGTTTGCAGTAGCCCTGAGTAAGGCCGACTTTGGCGAATCCGCAAAAAACATCCAGCTGCGCTATAGCACGTGCAAGCTTCTGGATATTATCGATTTCCCCGACCACGGTTTCCCGTAATGTATTGAAAATGGCATACTCCATTGCCACTATTTTTTCCTCAGCTCCCAAAACTTTTTCTTCATACTCTTTCAATTCTGGGGTGATGAAACGTTCGGCGTTTACTAAAGTTTGTTTGCGGATGTAATCCTGCGGAGCCGCATGCAAATTGGCTTTGCTGATTTCGATATAATAACCGAAAACGGAATTGTAACGGATTTTGAGTGAGTTGATTCCCGTGCGCTGAATCTCTTTTTCCTGAAGAGACTGGATGAAAGATTTTCCTTCCCGACTGACTTTTTTTATCTCATCAAGTTCGGCGTTAAAACCTTCACGGATCATTCCTCCTTCTTTTATGGCGAGCGGAGGTTCATCAACAATCGCGCGTTCCAGAATTTCCACAAGGTGCGGTAACCCGTGAAGATTTTCCGCAACGCCGCGCAGAAGCTGCGAAGTAAAATTATCCAATAATTTCTGAGTAGCCGGTACGGATTTCAGCGATTGTTTAAGGGCCGAAAGATCACGCGCATTGCCGTGCCCCAGACTCAGGCGCGCGAGCAGACGCTCAAGATCGAGAATATTTTTGAGCGACAAGCGCACGTCATCCAGCGCCGTAGGTTGGCGAGACAGTTCATCAACGGCCTGCAGACGTTCTTCAATCGCGGATTTTTGGAGCAGCGGATGGGTCAAAACGTAGCGCAAATGCCGACCTCCCATCGAGGTGACGGTTTCATCAAGCACCCACAGCAGGGACCCTTCTTTGTTGTTTTCGCGCAGCGTTGAAATCAGTTCAAGGTTTTTGAGCGTGGCATCATCCAGAGCCATGAAATCGTTCGTACTGTAATGCTGAACGGTTTGCATATGCGTGAGTTCGGTTTTCTGTGTGCGTTGCAGGTAATCTAAAAGTAAAGCCGAGGCATGATCTCCTGCGGCGTTTTTTTCGGTACTTTCAATGTGGTGTTCAAAAAAGAAAATCGAAAGCCTTTCCAGGGTTTTCATCAAAGCAACAGACCCCGAACCACCCTCAATAATCGCTTCAACCGGATGAAGTCTTTCAATCTCCACCAAAAAATCTTTCAGATTCTCAAGTTCGGTAACCTGGAATTGGCCTGTTGAAATATCTGCTGAAGCAAGGCCAAAACGTCCGTCACGTTCCACGATCGCCGAAACGAAATTGTTGGATTTTTGTTCAAGGACGTTGTCATCTAAAGTTGTACCAGGCGTAATAACGCGCACAACGTCGCGCTTTACAATCCCCGGTAAATTCGGATCTGAAAGCTGTTCACAAATCGCAACTTTTTTCCCAAGGCGCGTAAGTTTGGCAATATAGTTCTGTGCCGCATGATAAGGGATGCCGCACATCGGAGCCTGGTGATCTCCTTTGTTCCTTGCAGTGAGCGTGAGCTGTAATAATCCCGAAGCTTCAACCGCGTCCTCGAAAAACATTTCGTAAAAATCTCCCAGACGGTAAAACAAAATCGTGTCAGGGTATTTGGCTTTAATCTCTTGATACTGTGCCATCATCGGCGTCATGCTTTTGGAACTCATGCTTCGTTCAACAAAGGATAAACGTCAATCGCGGGTTCTTCGTAAGGATGCACGGCGCGCACAGCTTTTAAAACTTTTTCGAGAATATCCGCGGAGCAAATAACTTCAATCCGTTCCTCATCGGCTTGTTCAATGTTTCCTGGTTTGCCGATAAAAGGCTTTGAACCATCAAGTCCGCGAAAACGTCCTGTGCCGCTCGTCGTAAAAGAACAAAAATCGTAATTTCCGATGTGTCCTGCTCCGGCTTCAGCCAAAGCTTTGCGGACAACATCACCGTGAGTAGCCGGCGCAAAAACCGCAATTTTTACCAAACGGGAATCCATGGCTGAACAATTAAGAAAAGAGCTTCAAAGCGCCATCATCATAGTCAAACTGCTGCGCTTTGAAAATACCAAAGCGAAATATTTTTCCTATTATACAAGATCGGTTTGCGGCAGCCGGATATCATGAAGATCCTGTTGAACCGCAGCCGTAATCAACGCCACATCGCGGTGATTATAACCGCAGCATCCGCCGACAATCTTCAGACCCCATTTTTTCGCCAGATAATTCAGATACCGTGCATTTTGAAGCGGTTCTTTCAAACCAACGCTTTCATTGCTTGTTTCCAGTTCAATCTGATTACGCGAAGAAGCGTTCGGATAAACACCAATAATCCGGCCATTCAGTCGTTTGCAGTCTTTTAAAGCAGTTTCAAGGGCTTCAACCGGACAGCAGTTAAACGAATAGCCTAAAGGATAGCGCCCGCTCGCTGCATCAACTTCACGGATTGCATCCCCGGCAGATTCTCCGCTCAAAAGTTTTCCTTCTCGGTTCAAAACAAAACTTATGATCGCCGGGACCTTATATTTTTTTGCGGCCAGGGCAATGCCAACGCCTTCGCTTGCGGTATTGACGGTCTCAAACCAGGCCGCATCAACATTCAAAATCCTGGCTTCCGCAGCCTGAGCGCCGTGAAAATCAGCGAACTCTTGCGGCGTAAATTTCGGATCAGGTCTATAACAATCTTTTGCCGGACCAAATGACAAAACCTCTTTCACTTTCCTTCCGGTTTCAATCATTGCGTCGCGCAAAATACGCGAATGTGTCCGCAAGGCTTCGCGGTATGTCGGCAATTCGCCTGGTGCATGCAGCAATGAACGAAGCCCGAACGTATGGGTCATACCGACCTCAGTGCCCGCGGATAAATGTTCTCGGGCAACATGATGGACAGCTTCACGGAAAACCCTGCCGTTCAAAATCGCGGCAGGATTGCTTATGCCGTTCTGTCCGTGAGTTTCTTCCATCTCTTTAAGGCGTGAACCGTAAGGGCCAAACAGCGTTGCAGGAGTTTCCGGAATTTTCATGGGTGAAGAATAAAGATAATAAAAATCCCTGCTTTGTGGGCGGGGATGAAGTTGCTGGGAGATAAGTTCCGTAAGCATCAGCCGCGCCGCACATCAAAAGAACGCATCATCATAGCCATTATGTTGTTTGGTGAAATCTGGACCTGTCCCGGATTGTTGATGGCTGATGTGTTCATGAAAAATAACTGAACTTGAGCTTGATTATAATCATTCAAAGATGAAAGTCAAAACAGAATAAATAAATTGTGGTATAATATTAAGAAACCTATTTTTTAAAACAAAACAAACATGAGTACTCTCAATGAAAATAATGCTATCGCCCTGGGCGTTATTGCATTTATCGTGGTGATGGCCGTTGCCCTTGCTCTGAGCTTAAATGAAAGCAGCATTTTACCGATGACTATGAGCCCTTCTGCTCCTACACATCAAGCCCCTCCGCCAGTTATTTACAACATCACAACGAACCCTCAAAGCAATCAACAGGTTCCGAGTCAAACAAAGCCAGCACCATCAATGAAAACTTCCAAATAAAGACAGGGCTTTTTTGAATGTAAAACCGAGCGCACGGCGCGTCGATTCTATAGCAAGGAGACGCGAGGGCGGAAGCGTGTGGCTTCCCGCCTTAAGGGCGGAATTCCGACCATAGAGTGGGAGGGGCCGCCACCGCTGGAGCGCATAAAAGAGCATGGAGCCACTTTCGGGAATCGAACCCGAGACCTCTGCTTTACGAAAGCATTGCTCTACCAGCTGAGCTAAAGTGGCCTGCTGTTTTTACGCTCGCCCATTATAGAGCAAGAATCCAGGAATGCAAAAAAGTCATCCTTGTAGTGAGCGGAAGTGCCATAGACAGGGTTCTCGTAGGAGACCACAGCCACAGCAACCAACGGCCTGCACCATGCTTTCGCACGGAACGGACGTACTCATTGCACCGAGTGTAGGGATGACGAATACCTACCTGAGCGCAAGAATAGCACTGTAAGGATGACGTTTTTGGTAAGAAAGAAGCGGTGCCAAAGGCACCGGAGCGAGGCAGCTCGGGTCAGTAGTAACGATTAACGGTTAAGCGGAATTTTTTTAATCCTGAAACTCACGGATTTGAAAGTTGAAGTACGGGGTAACTTTGCTTTGGTCCTGCCGGCTTTTTTAATCCGGATTGACCGCGGAAGCGGCATGGGATCAAAGAGACGTGAAGTCACCGTGGGAGAAAAAAAACGAGGAAAGGTCATATGATTTGAAATTAAATAATAAATTTTGAGACAAACTGAGCGCACGGCGCGAAGGCGGAAGCGTGTGGCTTTGCCACCGCTGGAGCTTTACAAAATAAGCGAACAAAAAGTTCTTTTTAAGCACTGAAAAAATGAAATGTGATTTTACTTCTTGTAGAAGCGAAGAAGTCCGGTCACCACCCCTTGGATACAAAGTTCGCCTTCGGGGTAGATGTTATCGTAACGGGAATTTTCAGGTTTCAAATACAAACGTCCTTGTGCATCTTTCATATATCGTTTCACGGTGTTCTGATTATCGACCAATGCTACAACGACATCATAAATTTTTGGCCCGAGAGATCCGCAGACCACCAGGATATCGTCTTCAAAAATTCCTGCATCAACCATACTGTCACCTTTTACCCTCAATAAATACGAATCTTTTGCTTTATAAACAATGTCATCGCTGACCTTCATCCAGCTCTCAACATACTCTTCGGAAAGCACCGGGCCACCCGCAGGAATCATACCGAGCAAAGGCAGCTTCAGTTCAGTGGAAAACAGTTTTTCTTTCACGCTGGAAAGAAGTTTAATGCCGCGCGGAGTGTCATCTTTTTGAATTGCTCCTTTTTCTTTCAGTGCGGTGAGAAGTTTGAGAATACTGTTGTCAGAACTTACTCCAAAATGTTCACGCATCTCGCGAATCGTCGGAGACCGCCCGAACTCCAATTGATAACTTTCTATAAACTGGAGAAGAGCTTCCTGTTTTTCGGTAAGAACTTCGGACATAAAGTTATAATAAAATTGAAGGACACCTCAAGTATAGGTGAGTACATACTCACCGTCAAGACTTTTTTATGAAAAAGTCTATTATTGCCTTAAGTAAAACAAAAAAATAATACCAATTTTTCTCAATGGTGCGGAATCACTCACCTGGTTTTTGCGTAAAAAATTTAAGGTTCAAACTCGAAGATCGGAAATTTATTCATCCCCATCAATGCAAAACCGACCTGGCCGTTAAAGCTTCTGATTTTTTTATTATAAACGTCGACCATACCGTCGATCTCTTTCCCAAGATCATGAAAATCTTTTTTCAGCGATAAAAAATTCGTGTCCAGATTCAGCGCAGGAACTTTCTGGGGAAGTTTCCAGACCGCACGAAGATCATCGGTTAAGCTGAGTTCAGCATTTACCTTCTGGCCGTCAGCTTTTTCCATCGGCCAGCTCTTTGCGCGCAATGCAGTCAATTCATTTAAAATTTTCTCTTCATCTTTTGTATATTTGCGCACTGTTTCAATCAGGTTCGGAACCATATCGTCGCGGATTCTCATTTTGTCTAAAATGGTTTTCCAGTAAGCCTTAATCTCATCGCGTACGGACTTCAAATGAAGGTACAAAAAAAGCAGCGCGATTGCGGCAAGAATCAGAAAAGAGAAAATTCCGATAATCAATGTGCTCGAAGTCTGCGGCATATAATTATAGAGAAATAAAATCTTTTTTATTATATCACGCGCGCAGTCGGCCGTCACTTTTGACGCAAGTGCTGGTCTTGAAGTTGGTGCCTGACATGAGTTGAAGCAATCGTCGTATTTTCAGGAAGGATCTCTTGATGATTGCGCTGCTGATTGGCGTTTTGATGAGCCTGTTTTTGCTGCCATTCGATTTTTGCACGGTTGATAAGCCTGAAATGAAAATTTGGATTCGGAACAAATTTGATAGCCTGAATATCGGAAGACGACAGCATGATCAAAAGCTCTCCGAAATTCAGAATATTTTTCCAGAAGCCGTTTTGTTCTTTTTTAATATCCTGAATGACGCCCATATCCAAAGAGTTTTGGAGATCCTTGATGAAAATCATTTTCTGAACTTCGATGATCCGTAAATTCGTAATAATGACGATGCTCAGAAAGTGGTTGATCAGCTTAATGAAAAAATTATGAATCCCGTAGGTCACCAGTAAAACGAAAACAGGCAGCAGGAACTGCCCGATCGGTGATACGAAAAAAGGAATGATCGTGCCCGAAAAAAAAGAAAAAACAGCGATGATCGCTGCCAGGAAAAAACCGTAAACCAGAATGTGCGGGACCAGGGTAATCCAGTGGCCGCGGAAAAAGGCAACGATATGCTCATCGGCATATTGGCCTTTAAAATGAAGATCCTTGTTGTTGGATGAATTCGGCGTCATCAGGAAAAAATAAGGAAAGCTACGGTGGCCACAAGGAAGAGAACGACCGTGAGGATGTAAAGAAAAATAACATGGGAAAAATGCATCCATCCGAACATGAGCGTATATTCGGATTCCGGAAGGCGGTATTTTTTGACGTACGCAAAAAGTCGCTTAAGATAAGCGGCTAAAAACAAAAATGAGCAAATATCTATACCGATAATGATAATCGCGACTGTTCCCATATGCTGATTGGTTAGGAAAGCAGTTGTTGATAAGTTTTAAACACCTCGCCGGCAGTTTTTTTCCATGTAAAAGGACAAACATAAGCTGAGAGTTTTTGTTTTTGAAGTTGATAAAAATTTGAATCGTTCAGGAATTCGGCGAAACATTCGGCAATTTTTTTTTCGTCGTGTGAAGGAACAAACTGAACAAGTTTTCCGACCATTTCATGATGGACCGCGATATCAGAGGCAATCATTGGCGTACCGCTGACGGCAGCTTCCAATAAGGGCAGGTTGCATCCTTCCTGTGTGGAAAGGTGAACAAAGAGAAACGCGGATTGGTAAAGAGCAGGAAGATCTTCTTCTGCAACAAAACCTGTGGGAACTAATTTGCCTTTCTGTAAGCCCAAACTACCTTCCCTGTTATGGTTTGTCAACAGATCAAAGCTTGCGTACAAGGGATCCTCAACGCTTTTCCCGCCGGCCAGCACCAGGTCGACATCATAAAACGGTCCTACAGAAGCCTTAAAAACGCGGACCAAAGTCTCGACGTTTTTCCGCTGATCGTAGCCGCCCACGTACAGAAAAAACCTTCTGGATGGGTCAATATGGTACTTTTGTAAGATTTTTAAACGCTCTTCTTCTGAAATTTTATTGGAAAAATCGGGAGCAGGGGCATTATAGCTTAAAGAGATTTTTGATTCGGGAACTTTGCACATGCGCGCAACATCAGCGCGCGATGCCAGCGAAACGCTGAAAATATGATCGGCTTTTTTGACCGCGAAACGGCAGGAATCCTGATATAAACGTGTGGTCATTGAACGGCGGTAAGCTGCTGATTCCCAGGGAATGACATCGTGAACGGTCACCACAACGGGCTTTCCGAAGCCGTTCCATGGGTTGCACGGATAAGGAAAATGAACAAGATCAACCTCTTTGGTTTTGAAAAATTGAGGAACCTGTCGCTGTTCCCAATACGTTTTACGCATGCCTCCGGTTCCCGGAAAATTTTCAGGCAGCACGGTAATTTCGACATTCGAAGGCATGGGGACATCTACGGGTTCCGGAGTCACCATAAGAATCTGAAGATCAGGATAAAGGCTCGCCATAGCCCCAAAAAGGTATTTGGTATGTTGGCCGATGCCCGTATAAGGCTTCATCAAAAAACGGCCGTTAACTCCGATCTTCATGCTTTTGAAGTAAGCGGATAATTTTATCGAGTGCGCTGAATTTATCGTCATGTTTGTGTCCCACATGGGCGATCTTACGGTGTTTGAGCAGCTCCTGAACATCTTCCAGAAATTCCATGTCAGAAAATTCGCCTTCGTAAAGAACTTTACATAAATGGTTCTGGGCAAAAACTTCGGCGTTCAGAATCTGGTCGCCGCGGCTGGCCGCTTTGCCCAGAGGAATAAGAACCGTCGGCTTTTCAAAGAAATCGATTTCCGCAAGTGAAATCGCGCCGGCACGGCTCACGATCACATCCGTGGCGGCATAGACGTCTTTTAATTCATGCTGGAGAAACTCAAAAGCCCGGTACCTCGAAAGATATTTTTGATGTTCCGTTTTGAGGTGTTTTAACAGCTCGGTCGAATCCTGAACATTGCCGCGCCCGCAGATGTGAGCAATCTGATAATGGGGAAGCAGATATTCCAGATTCCGCCAGGTCAGCTGATTAATGAATTCGGCTCCGGAACTGCCGCCCATGACTAAAACCAGCGGCAGGGCAGGAGTGAAATGAAGAAATTCAAATCCTCCTTCTTGCGATGCGTAAGCAAGTTCTCGGCGCACCGGATTTCCCGTGAAAACAACTTTTTTATCTTTAAAATATTTTTTGCTCTCTTCAAAAGAAGTGCAGATCACGGAAGCAAAACGTGCGCAAAGACGGTTCGCCAGCCCCGGAGAAACATCGGATTCGTGCAGAATAACAGGGATATGAAGCACCCATCCCGCGACCGCGACCGGAAAAGAAACATAGCCTCCCTTGCAGAAAATAACGTCAGGGCGGAATTTTAAAAGCACTGCGAAAGCCTGCAGAATGCCTATAGGTATGCGGAAGAGGTCCGAAAAATTTTTGAACGAAAAATATCTGCGCAGTTTGCCGCAAGTAATTCCGACGAAGCGGACTCCGACCTCTTCAATCATGTCAGCCTCCATGCCGTTGCGGCTTCCTATATATAAAAGCTCAAGCGTTGCGGAAGGTGAGCCGTCCGCCGTGGCACCGCCGGAAAGGTTTTCCGAAGCTCCCGCCTCAGGAAAGCGGTCGCGGAGTTCATCAATAAGGGCGATATTGGGAAAGATGTGACCTCCTGTTCCCCCGCCTGTCAGTACTAGGCGCATAATCGGAATGCTGTTGAGAAATATGAAGCAGAATGCCTGCTGCAATCATAACCGAAATCAGGGATGATCCGCCATAGCTGACAAACGGAAGCGTAATGCCCGTCACCGGCATCAGATCAATATTCACCGCTATATTCACGAAAGCCTGAACCGTAATCCATGTGGCAAGGCCCACAGCCGTAAGCTGCGTAAATTTATTGGAACTGGCGGCCGCAATTTTATATCCGCGGTAAGCAATGACAGCATAAATAAGAACAAGCAGCGCAATGCGGACAAATCCCAGCTCTTCCGCGGAAGCCGCGAAAATAAAGTCATCGGAAGCCTGAGGAAGCCAGTAAGATTTCTGTACGCCCTGGGTCAGACCTTTGCCCCAGAAACCTCCGCTTCCCACTGCGATGTTCGCCTGTTCGGATTGCCAGCAGTAATCCTGGCTGCAGTTTTTGTCGACATTAAAGAACGCAGAGAAACGGTCACGAACGTGCGCAATGCTTGAGACGAGCACAATGCCTATCAGAACCGTCACAAACCCGCCAAGCAGCAAGTGGCGAATCTTTGCGCCAGCGGCAAAAAACATTGCAACGGCAATAAAAACCACAACCATCGTACCTCCAAGATCCGGCTGCAGTAGAATAGGCAAAATCATCACGCCGGTTACGATACAGAAAGGCAAAAAACCGTATTCGAACGTATCGATCTGCCCGCTTTTTTTCTCCATCCAGTTCGCCAGATATAAAATGAGTGCAAGTTTGGCAAACTCAATCGGCTGGATCGAAGTGTTAAAAAGCACCAGCCAGCTTTTGGCGAACGTTGTATATTTTGAGCCTAAAATAAGCAGCAGGAAAAGCAAAACGACCATCGCTCCAAAGAAAAACACCGAAATCTTTTTCCAGAATTTCATCGGGATTTTTATGGCGATGAACAAACAGACCGCGCCGATCGCCATGCGCAAAAGCTGATTCTTGAAGAGCAGATAACAATCCACCTTCGGATCGCTGCAGTTCGGATACAAAATGTTCGGCGCTGAAAGCTGAATGGATTTTGGAACACCGATACTTGTGATCATCACGAGTCCGAAACACATCAGGATCAGTACCATGGCAAAAAGCACCCTATCACCGTGATTTTTCCTCATATTTAAAAGCAAAACGAACGATACCGTGGTTTCTATCCTAACAAAACCGAACTTGAAATGCAATCCGCGGCAGGGCATCATACTATCATGAAAAAAAGCTACTTCAGAGTAGGAATTCCGGCGCTTCTCTTTTTTATCGCAGATCAGGTTTCAAAATGGTGGGCGTTGGGATATCTCCGCACGCCGGTGATGCTGACCGATTGGTTTACGCTCAAATACGAACAAAACGTGGGCATTGCCTGGAGTATTTTTATTCCACAGCCCTGGCTCAGTATTTTCAACGTTTTGTTGCTGATCGTTTTGCCGCTGTACATCAGCCAGCACATTGATCTCCGCCGCAAAGATTCACAATTTTTCCTGAGCATGCTGATCGGCGGAGCGTTGGGGAACCTCTTCGACCGCCTCAGCCGCGGCTTCGTCATCGATTTTATCGCAGTCGGTACTTTCCCGGTTTTTAAT
This sequence comes from Candidatus Peregrinibacteria bacterium, assembly GCA_003153355.1. GTDB lineage: Bacteria > Patescibacteriota > Gracilibacteria > UBA1369 > UBA1369 > PALSA-1335. The sequence goes on along the minus strand of PLYH01000003.1, from coordinate 153,665 downwards.
CTGGCCGATGCCCTTTTAACCGTAAGCATCTTCCTGATTTTGATTTTTTATGGTAGAATACATAGAGATAGTCGAACCTGAAGCAGGTTTTAATACAAAAACCATGCAAGAAAATCAAATGCAACAAGGCCAAGGCGGCGAACAGATGCCGCAAGATCAGGGCCAGTATCAGCAGATGTCGCCGGGACAGTTGCCAATGGATCCATCAATGGGGCAAATGCCGATGCAGCAAATGCAACAGGCTGAACCTGAATACGGACCCCGCAAAATGTCCTTTTTTACGCTCGTCTTAAAAACTTTTGCCGGACTTGCCGGAGGTGTTGCCGGAACATTGGTGTTACTCATCATTTTCCTTCTGACGTCTTCAATTCTCCAGCCGGTACTTTCTCCGGCGGAAGCACAGGCTCAGGAAGTCAGCCCGCTCTTTATTTTCGTCCTGATGGCGATGATTTTCGCCACATCGGTCGTTTCAAGTTTAGTGGCTCCATTGCTCATTTCTTACACGGAACGTGAACGCTACACCCGCGTTACCACTGCGCTCTCGCAAATTTTCATCATCAATATCGTCATTTTTGCCTTTGTCGCTCCGATTTACCTTACGACCTCAACCGCAAATCTCACCTTAACCGCAGCAGCGGCAGGCCTGCAGATTCTTTTAAGTTCCACAGCGGCAGCGCTCATCATGGAATTGATCCATGACTATCGTTATTCGCTTATCAGCGTCTATACAACAATTTTAGGCGTTTTAGTGGCATCGGCTGTCAGCTTTTTCCTTTATGCCGGCATCGGCGGCGGAGGAACGACCTTACTGCTCTTTGCCGTTTTACCGCTTATTTGGGCACTCATCGGTTTTTTCCAGGGAGCAGTCGCGATGTTTTATTACTGGATCTACCAAAATTACGGTGTGGATTTTTTGGCTACAAGCACAAATTACGGGTCTGATTACGGCATCCCTGACGAAAGCGAAGAAGAGGAAGAAGAGCCACGGCACGAAGACACCGAAGGGGGCAACTTCTTACGCCAATAAGAACAGTTGCATTTCCATAGAAACCTTCTCTAACAGCCTTGAGGAAAAAGGCTTTTTTTGGTATACTAATAAGAAAACTAAGCGCAAAAATAAAAAACAAAAACAATGGTGGATTTTCTCAATCTCATTTTAGGCATTCCAACGGCGTTGGCTCAAACATCGACTGCGGATAAAACCAGCAGCAGTACGTTTAATGTCGTCACATTTGTCCTGGACAATCTGCCCTTGTGGATTACCGCTATCGTGGTTTTTGTGCTCTCGATGGTACTTGGTCTGATTCTTAAAAATATTGTCGAAAACCGGCTCGCCAAGGATATCACCGAGGAACATCAGGAAATTTTAATTATTTCCGGACGCTTAACTTTTGTGGGCATGGCGGTCATCGGCGGAACAATCTCTTTGGCCGTTGCCGGCATCAACGTCACGAACCTTGTTGCGGCAATAGGTTTCGGTGTTTCCTTCGGCTTACAGGATACTATTGCCAATTTTGTGGCAGGTATTGCGTTGCTAGCTTCGCGTCCTTTCACCATCGGCGACTGGATTGCGGTAAACGGCAAAAAAGGAAAAGTAACGCAGATCCGCGTCCGCGCAACATATCTGACCACTTATGACGGTGAGCGCCTGATCGTACCGAATTCACAGCTCTATAAAAGCCAGGTGTTAAGTTATACCAGCAACCCGATGCGCCGTATGAAAGTGCCCGCTTACACGCGTTACAACATCGATATGCAGCAGGCGTTTGCGATTTGTTTGAATACTGTAAAGTCACGCACCGACATTCTTCTTCAGCCAAAACCGAATGTCGTGGTGACCGAGATGGGCGACTACTACATTGCCCTTGAGGTCCGTTTTTGGGTTGATTCCAGAAGCATGTGGCGCCGCATTTCGTCGCGAGTGTTCATGGAAATCCAGGATAAGTTGGTTGAAGCTGGAATTGATTCTCCATATCCAACCAATGCTCTTACCTTTGATACCGATGATGATGAAGTGTTCCTGAAAACAAGAACTTTGGACGGAGAAGAAGTGAATAATATTCTTAAGATGCGCCAGAAAGATACGGAAGAGTTTAACAAACGCCGGGAAGAACTCATCAAGCCGCATTTTCTTTCAACTGAAGATGTAAAAAAACTTGATCAAAGCGGAGCAACGTTCCTCAAAATTTCCACCATGCCGCTCCCATCAGTGAGCCAGCAGTCCTCACAGCCGGTTCAACAGGGCGTCCCGGTTCAAACTTCAAACGCGCAGCAGTTCCAGCCTGTTCAGGCAATCGTTCAAACCAATGAACAGCCGGTTCCGGATCAATCCCAATTTCAGCAAAATCCGTTAGTACAAAATCCGGCACCTCTCCCGAATGAACCAACCGATCAAAATAATCCTCAGCAATAAACATGAACCGAATTCTTAATTACATTTTGAACATCCAAACCGCTCTTGCCCAGGCAAGCGGCAGTGGTTCAAGTGCGGGTTCGGCAACCGGAAATCAGGTCACAAACCTTGCCGATACCATCATCCAGTCATTCCCTTATTGGGTCACTGGATTCGTCGTGATCATCCTTTCGTTCATTATTGCCAGAATCGTGAAAGCAACAGTTGAAAACAGGATGGCTGAAGCCGGTATAGAAGAAGAGCACCGCGAAGTGCAGCTTGTCGTGGGCCGCACCGTCAACGTTGCGGTTTTGCTTATAGGTATTACGGCGGGTCTTAAAATCATGGGCCTGGATTTAACTTCGATCATCGCTGCAGCGGCATTTGGAGTAGGTTTTGCGATGCAAAACTTTATTATGAATTTCGTTTCCGGAATCATTATTTTGCTGCAAAAACAGTTCACCATCGGCGACTGGGTCAAAGTGAACGGAACCGAAGGCATCATCAAAGAAATCCAGTCCCGCTTTACCATCATCAAGAAATTTGACGGAACCAATGTGGTTGTTCCCAACGCCGATCTTTTTAATAACCAGGTCAACAGTCTCACCACTAACCCGGAACGCCGTTTCACCGTGGACATTGCGGTAGATTTATATATGGATCTTAAAGAGGTGATTGACCAGCTTTATGAATCAATCGACAAATGCGACAAAATTTTGAAGCACCCAAAGCCGAGCATCATCGTTCAGGCACCGGGACCTTACTATAACAGCATCAGAATCCGCGCGTGGGTTGTTTCCAAAAAAGGTATTTTAAGACCGATCAGCGCCCTGATCCGTCAGATCCACAAAGATTTTTATCGCAAAGGCTGGGCGTTCCCATATCAGGTCAATCATCTTTATTTTGATAAAGATGTGGCTCCGAATATTCCTGACCGCGCCAAAAATTATATTGAAAGCCATAAGAGCGCCCTTAAAAAAGCATCCGGCATAGTCCAGCAGCAGCAGAATGTTCTGGCGCAGCAGGAACAAAATCCCGTGCAGAATCCAATGCCTCAGGCCCAGCAAATCGGTATGGGCGGAGCTCAGATGGAAACCCCGGTATGGCTTCAGCAAGCGGCAAATCAAAACCTTCAACCGCAGACCGCTGATGTGGCTCAAAATCAAATGCCTCAAGCTTACGTTCAAAATATCGAAATCGGTCCGGAAGTAAAAAATGTCCAAAGCCAGCAGCCTGCGCAAAATTTTCCAATGCAAAATCAACAGCCGCAACAAGACTCAACTCCATCCGTCGCCATGCCGATCGTGGCCGCAACGGACGTTGAACATCCGCAAGCTGCAGCTTCAACCGTGGCCATGCCGCTGCCTGATGTCCAGGTGCCGATTGGAGAAAATCAGCAGAATCCGCAAAGTTAAAACTTCCATACACGGGAAAATTTTCAACACCGAGCGCACAGCTGCCGCTAAGGCGGCACATTGATTCTATGGCGAGGAGACGCGAGGGCGGTTCCGAAGGAATCGCTTACCGGGCACCATCCAAAGGATGGTCGGGTGTAGGCATGTGGCTCTGCCACCGCCGGAGCGTACAAATAAAAAAACCCCGAACTGGGTTCGGGGGGAAAATTCCTATATCTAGCGGCCGTAAAATAAAGTATATAAGTTCACGGCTCGAGAATATTTGTTTTGGTGGAATTTGTTTGTGTTTGTAGACGGTTGACCAGAAAGTCTTTTAATCCTGCTTTGCTTTGGCGTAAGTTTTCAATCTTGCCAAAGATCGCCTGTGGGTGTGACTGTAAGAACCCGAAGGTTGACAGAAGTCACCAGGCAGCGGTAGGTTCGGCCCGGTTGGTCAGTGGGGGCCATCACAGAGCAGAGAAGGTGGAGGGACTCGTTCCTAAAAAGGAAGTGGTGAGTCGCTCGACTCTCTCGGTTCTGCTATAGTCTGGTTGTTAAGGAGCGATTTGGTGAGTCTTGGTACCTCCCGTCTGAAAATCGATTCGGGGATGACATGATCTCAAACTACTTACCTTATCTTCAATGTTCAGATCATGATAACAAATGCCAAGTTCTGGGTCAACAAACTGTAATGGACGAATGAATAGAATTGTTATAAAACAATATTACTCATAGAATGCAAAGTATGAAAAAGCTAAGTATAAGAGCCATAAAATCAAGAATCATTACAGGGGAGGACGATCTATTTGAAACAATAAAAGGAGCTCTTGATACTTCAAGGCCAAAGAATGGAGATATTTTGGCCGTGACCTCAAAAGTCGTTGCTGTCACTCAGGGGAGAGTTATGAAAATTGCCAATGAGAAAGAGTTCAAAGCCCTTGTTCAACAAGAAGCGGGCGACGTTATTGGCGGGAAAGATGTCATCCTGACGCTCAAAAACGGTATTTTTACACCTTGGGCCGGCATCGATCGCTCGAATACCAAAAAGGGAACCGCGGTATTATGGCCGGAAGGGTCAAATAAAGTTGCCCGGCAAATCGAGATATGGCTAAAAAAAAACTACCGGCTCAATAAGTGCGGGGTTATTATCGTAGATTCATTTTGCGTGCCGCTCCGCAAAGGAGTAAGTGGAATCACTCTGGGTTACAGCGGTTTTTTAGGCGTTGAAGACAAGCGCGGCAACAAAGATTTATTCGACAACAGCCTTCAGTTTACCCAGGAAGCTGTGGCGGATAATCTGGCTGCAATTGCAAATTTAGTGATGGGGCAGGGAAATGAACAAACGCCTTTTGCCATCATCAGTAGTGCGCCAGTTACGTTCTCCGACAAAAAAACAGAACCTCGCGATTTGGTGATGGATGCAAGGGATTGCCTTTATGCTCCGCTCTACAAAGGCAAAATTTCGTGATACACTGGGTGCACTTTTTCAAAAATTATGTTTCGAATCGGCGTTTTAGCTTCAACCAAAGGAACCGATCTTCAAGCCATCATTGATGAAATGAAAGTGGAAAAAATGCCCGGAGTTGAACTCGCGGTGGTCGTGAGCAATAAAAAAAACGCGTACGCTTTGGAGCGGGCCGCATCGCAGGGTTATAAGACGGTCTTTATAGATCCTAAAGACAAAACCCGAGAACAGTACGATGAAGAACTCGTCAAAGTCATGAAAGAAAACAAAGTGGATTTGGTCTGTTTGATTGGCTACATGCGCATTCTTACCTCAGCATTTGTCCGCGAATTTCCACGGAAAATTATCAATGTGCACCCGGCACTGATGCCCAAATTCAGCGGTCCGGGTTTTTTTGGAGCCAACGTTCATGAAGAGGTCTTAAAAGCCGGAGAAAAAGAAACCGGCTGCACTATTCACTTTGTTGATGAAGGCGTGGATACCGGTGAAATTATTCTTCAAAAAAAAGTTGCCGTTGATCCGGATGACACGCCGGATACTCTAAAGGCAAAGGTCCAAGAATTGGAAAAAAAGGCTTATCCTCAGGTGATTCTTGAGTTTGCTGAAGGGAAAATAAAATAATTTTTTGTATATTAAAAGAGAGGGTGGGCATACATGTGTATGCCCACCCGTCCTCTGTCTTGCGCTACTCGGCCTTGGGCTTGTCGCCCTCGGGGGATGCGGCTGCAACTGCAGCAGCTTCACCCTGGGCAGGCTCGCCTTCGGCTTCCTTCTTGGACTTCTCCTTGTCGTCACCGGTTGCCTCGTCGCTGGCAGGAGGAGCTTCACCTTCCGCAGCAGATGCCGCAGCCGGAGAACCACCTTCCTGACCTGTGCCGACCGGAGCAACAGCTTCATCAGCCGTCGCTTTGGTCGCCGTTTCAGCGTGGCCCTTGTCGTCCTTGTCGGTGACAGGGGCTGCAGGAGTCACTTCCTCATCGGAACTGCTACCTGCAGCCGGAACAGCAGTTTCCGCTTCAACCACCACGACCGCAGTCGCAGGGGTTCCTGAGCCGGCTTCCTCGGTGGAAGCCGCGGGAGCCTTGTCTTTGGTGTCTCCATCGCCCGCCGGAACAGCAGTCTCGCCTTCGGGTGCGGGTTTACCGCTCCCTTCGTCGCCACCGCCGCCCTGATTCGCGCCTGCGTCACCTCCGCCACCGTTTCCGGTCGCTGCGGTTCCGCCTGCAGTCTCTTTGTCGCCGTCATTGGCCTTGTCGAGCTCCTCGAAGAGGGTTGCGTCCTCTTCCTCCAGCTCCATGAGCCTCGTGAGAAGATTCCTTCGCTCCTCCGAATTTGCCTTCTTTTTCGCCCACAGTTCGGCTTTGGTCATCGTCATCGGTCACGCCCTTTCTCGCCGTCGCCCTGGTGTCCCACCATTTGAGTATGCAAAACAGAGAGTATATCCGCCTGCCGAAAAATGTTTCACGCTTTTATATCCTTTCGTGAGCGAAAACATTTTACGCGGTAAGCAAGTAACTCCCTGTTTAATTGTCAAAGAACACCCATATATGGTCATGGATTTTTCACCATATTCATCGCTCCGTCAAGCCTCGTCCAGGAGAGGTCATCCGCTTTTCCATTTCCAGAAATATTTCAGAGCGCTGCTCACATGGAGCCAGAAAACTTTTTTGATCATGATTTGAAAGAAATTCCCTCCGCTTAAGCGTTTATGGTAATGCATCATGGTCGAATCAGGGTAGTAAACAACCCGGAAACCGGCTTTTTTCACCATGCGGCAAAGATCGAAATCTTCCATGAACAAAAAGTAGCGCGGATCAAAACCGCCCACTTGATCGTACACGGACCGCGGCATCATGATGGCCGCACCGGTGATCAAATCAACCTCCTGAATTTTGTTGTGATCAAAATCCTGCATCAGATATTTTTGCACGCGCTTCTTGAAAATCGGCATTTTCCCCAAAAATGTTCGCTTAAAAACAAGGTCGCCCCAGGTCATGTTGCGGCGGCAGGACTCCTGGATTTTTCCGCTCGAATACATCAATTTTGGCCCCAGAATGCCGATATCATGATGCTGGTCAAAATAATCCACCATCTTCTGCAGGCTGTCTTCCTGAACCGTCACGTCAGGATTATGGAAAAAAATATATTTTCCTTTGGCGTATTGAACACCCTTATTATTGCCGCGGCCAAAGCCGACGTTCTGCTCGGATCTTATAAGCAGAATCCTTTTTTCATTGTGGGCTTTTTCCAGAAAGCCCATGCTTTCTTCATCATGCGAGGCGTTATCAACAACGATAATCTCAAACGGGAAATCCGTTTTGCTCTTTTCCAAAGCCTCAACCGCCAGGCGGGGAAAATATTTATGATTATAATTGACGATGATGACGGAAAGCTTCATTGAAAACTCATTACATATTATTTCAGCTTTTTCTTCATGGCTTCACGGCTTTTGATGTCTGTCGTTGCTTTGTTTTCTTTCATCACCAGTTCCGTTTTTCCATAGACAAACATATTGTCCGGAACATCCTGCGCCACCGTAATTCCCGCGCCTACAAAAGTATTATTACCGATTTTTATGCCCGGCATAAAGCTGGTATTGATGCCGCAGCGGACGTGATCGCCGGTCAGCAGGCCAAATTTATTTCTGCCGGAATCGATTTTTTCATCCTGAATGTTCACGAGAATATTCCGTTCATCCAGCCGCAGATTGCCGGTCACAGTTCCTGAACCGAAAGATACGTCATTTCCCAAAACGCTGTCGCCGATGTAATTGCTGTGGGTCCAGACGTCGTGGCCCCAAAAGCTGCGGGCCGCTTCCGTGCCGAAACCGACAATGCAGTTCGCGCCGATGTTTGAACCGCGGACCAGAGCATTCGTGGCAACGATCGTATTTTTGCCGATGTATGCCGGCCCAACGATCACCGCGTTTTCAAAAACGCGCACGCCTTCATCCAGGTACACATCGCCGCGGATCGTCGCGGTTTTCGCGACTTCCGCTTTTGCCCCACCAATACGTCCCCGCGGGAATTTTTTTGGAATCTGCGCGAGGAAATAGTCCATCAAATCCAGCACATGCCACGGATATTTCACCGCCTGCCAGAACCCTTCATAAGGAATGGCTTTCATTTTTACTCCGCCGCGCATCAGTTCATCCAGCGCAACTTCATACTTGTCGTCCTTGTGCGTTTTTACGGCCTTTAAAGCTTTGAAAAGCATTTCGCTGCTCCTATGAAAATGAATAACTAAATTCACCATTTTGCTGGGTTCATTGCCCTTGCCCGGCTTTTCAACGATTCCCGTAATTTGTCCGTTCGATCGCACTTTCAAATACCCTCCCGGGAAATACTCTTTCACTTTTTTCCCGATCAAAAAACTGTCGAACCCCTTATCTTTGCTCGCTTTTAAAACGTTTTGATAAGCCTCACCATCCACGACGTCATTGGCGCTCACGATCATCATCGAATCTTTTTTGACGAGCCTCTCCACGCTCATGACGGCGCCCGCCATGCCTTCATCCAGATTCTTCTGTTCAACAACTTGAAACGCCGGCTTCATAGTACGAGCCAGTTTTTTCAGCTTATTCAGATTATGCGCTCCGCCTACCACGATAAAATCTTTCAGGCCGGCAGCAGCCATCTGTTCCAGCTGCAATTGAATGAGCGGTTTTCCCAGAAACTCCAGAAAATTTTTATCTTCAATCGGTTTGAGCCTTTTACTCCGCCCGGCCGCTAAAACAATAACCTTCATATGTATACGATAAAAACGCCAGTATTGTAGCGCAAATATAGTAGTTGAGGATAGGCCTAAAAGCCAGCGAACGTTTGTTGAAAATTGAGCCGTTCCTCAGCTCAATTTAGGTCAAAAGCATCGCAAGTTTCCCCTGATTCGCGGCAGCTTTGATTTCCATCGCGATCCTTTCGCCATAGCTCAGGCTTTCGCCGTACAAATAGCCGCTGTAAGGCGTAAATCTTGTGCCGGGTGAACCAGGAATACGCATGCTTACGTCAAAAATCACAAACTCTTCTCTGCCTTCTTCGGCCGCGACGGCTCCTTGCAAAGCAAACGGACCGATCAATCCCGGAGGAACTTCCCGTTTCGTGAGCTCAATGAATTTCTCACCGATCTCAAAAGCTTTTTCCACGAGCGACTCTTTCATCGTAACCGCAACGTGGCCGGTTTCAATCAGACGCGGTTTCGTATATTTCAAAACCTCCATCTGTTCGATTGCAGGTAAACGCAGCAGTCCATCCAGATTCGTTTGTCTCCGCATGTCCGTTCCCATCAGTTCAACCTCATCAGTCAGCGGAGAATAAAAATAGTTCAGGTTCACCGGCGCTCCAACCACAAACTCTTCAATCACCGCGCGTTTCAGATTTTCTTCGCTGATAATTTTTGAAGACAGAAGTTCGTTGGATTTTTTGGTGTAATCGTTGACGTCGGAAGCCATGAAAAAAGCCCGTTCATAGCCGCGGAGCTCTTCATTCACTTTCACCAGAACCAGCCGATCGATCTCTTCAGGGGAACTGTAGATTTTTGGAATGCGGATGCCTGCCTGCTGAAGTAAATAATACTGATTCTGTTCAATGTCGCGTTCTTCCAGTTTAAGCATTTCACGCGTGCCAAAGATCGGAACGCGGAAATCTTTTTCGATCTGATCAAAATCGCAATACACCCAGAAATAACGGTTGTGGATGAAAATCGTGTTCATGGCGCGCAATTTGTCCTGAACTTCCGGATTCACGATGTCGCCGAATTTATCCACGAGAATAACTTCATCGACGCAGCCTTTGCTCTTCTGGAAGCCATCTGCTGGGTTCAGCAAATCTTCGCCGCCGGAACGTGTTTTATAATATTTATCAAAAGTTTTTTCGCGGCCTTTCTGGCAAACCGCGACCGTTTTAAAACCATATTTTTTCGCGCCATGACAAACGTCCAAGCCGCTGTGTCCGCCCAGAACGCCGATGGTAATATTTTTTGGATCGTAACTCTTCAGAACTTCTGCAATATCTTTTTGTGTGATCACGGGAAATGAAAATGAATTAACCTAATATCTCTTCCAGCCTGTCTTGTTCAATCGCTTGTTTGATGTCGCGGGCAACGCGGCGTCCGGTGCTCATCGGCTCGTTGTAGCGCAGCCAGGTGTACGGTGAGCCATTGATGTAAGGATTCGTACCGGCGACAATTCTGGCAGAAATTTCAAAAACATAAAAGTTCAAATCCGGATCCAGAATCGCTTCAAGACAGAAAGGACCGTAAAGACCTTTGGTAAGAGGTTGTCCTGATTTATAGTCGATAAGTTTTCGTGACTCTTCAATCACTCTTTCGCCCATCTCGAAAACCTGTGGCAGGATGGATTCACGGATGACCAGCGGCATATTGCCGGTGATGGTATACGATGTGCGAATTCCGGCATCCAGCTGATCTTTTGCCGCAATGCGCCCGATGGAATCAGCATTGGATTCATAGCGTTTATCAAACCCCATCACTTCCAGTTCTTTGGTAACCGGTGAATAAAAATAATGAGAGTAGACCGGAACGCCCACGATATATTCCTGAATGACGTAACCTTCGTCGCCCGGATAGTTCTGGATGCGTTCATAAAATTCCGCGGTAGAGTTCGCGATGAAATAACCGAACCCGCCTTTGGCTCCGTGGAATTTAATGATGACCGGACAGTTGATCTCTTCGGGAGTCGCAAAAATTCTCGGCTGCTTAAGTCCCGCATCGCCAAGCCAGATTCTCTCCTTGTTGCGGTCCGATTCCCATTCCAGAATTCCTTTCGTGCCGTAATGCATCATCTTAATGTCCTGCACTTTTTTCCATCCAAGGTAGCTCACGAAAGATCCGTGCGGAATCATGATCGCGTTGCGGTCGATCAGCTGTTGTTCAATTTCGAAAAAGTTTTTGAAAGAATCGACAAAAATAAATTCGTCCGCAACCCCGTAACTTTTATATGGACGTTCTTTTCCTTTCACGCACACGCAGATGGTTTTGAAGCCTTCGTCCTTGGCTCCTTTCAATATTTGCAAAGCGGTGTGACTGCCGAGAGTCACGATGGCGTAATCCTTGATATTGGCCATAAAATTGTGATGTGAAGATGGCGAATGAGGCTTTTGTGAGCTCCAAATCGCCCAAGAGATTTTCCACTATTCTATGGATATTTACAGATTTTGTCCAGTCGATTTTTAGATGTTTCAGGTTATAATGCCAAACGATTTAATTTTTCTTACCCAAAGATATGAAAAATCTTCACAAAGCCCAATTTATCGGAATTTCACTGGTGGCATTATTGCTTGCTGGATGCAGCGGAAACCAACCTTCCCAGGATCAAAGTTCCGACACGACAACAACGGATACCACCGCACAAACACAACAATCCCAGCAAACAGCGACTACACTTCCTCCCGATGGCTGGACTCTTCACATGACCGCCAAAAAACTTTTCCCGGGCAATCCGGACATGACCGTGAATAAATATTGTAAGAGCGTCGTGGGCGACATGATGGAGTGCCAGATTTATGACGGCAACGAGGGCGATTCTCGTCTTGTGGGAGTGGAAAGTATCGTGAGTCCGCAAATGTACAACACCTTTACCCAGGATGAGAAAAAATTATGGATGCCGACAAAAGACCTGATGCAAACCACGATGACTGCGATGCCTGAACTGGACGCCGATCAGTTTACGAATGTGGCGACAAGCATGTCCAATAACTACAGCAAAATTTATCTCTTATGGGATCCGGGAAAACTCAATCTTCCAATCGGCAGCCCGGTCGTAACGGTCATGAATACCACGGTGGCAACGGGAACAACCTCAAACACAGCAACTCCTCCGGCGGGCGCAAATCCGGCAACACCGGGTGCCACACCTCCATCCCAGCCAACAGCAGTCGCTCCTGCCCCTTCAAATCCTGCCGGCTTCACTCTGGCCACTTTTGACCTGAATAAGATGATCGCGGTGGGTCTGACGGATAAAAAAGGTAACTTCGAAGACAGCGTGCTGCAAAGAAATAACGCCGGCAGCCTTGAGCTCTACAAACTTAAAAACAACATCGGCTCCCACACCTACGCCAACACCACCCAAATGATTTACATCGTATCCGGCAGCGGCGAGTTCACCATCGGCGGTAAAAAGCAGAAAGTCAGCAGCGGCATGATCGTGATCATTCCTGCCGGAACAACCCAGGCTTTCCAGAACCTCGGCGGCACAACCTCTCCGCTTGTCTTCGTTACATTCAAAACTCCATTCGACGATACGAATGTCGCGTGGCAATAAAAGGTTTTAACCGAAGGAATGTTAATGCCTGAACAATCTGATGCCGGTAAACACCATCACCAGCCCGAGTTCATCGGCGCGCTTGATGACTTCATCGTCGCGGATCGAGCCGCCCGGTGAAATGATTGCGACGACGCCGTTTTCGGCAGCCATTTCAATGCCGTCGGAAAAAGGAAAGAACGCATCGCTCGCCATCACGGAATCTTTGGCGCGGTCGCCGGCCTTGTAACAAGCCAAATGCACCGCATCCACGCGTGACATCTGGCCGGCGCCGATTCCCATGACCTCTTCGCCTTTGGCCAAAACAATCGCGTTGGATTTTACACGCTTGCAGACCTTGGTCGCAAAGATCATCGCCTTGATCTGGTCCTTGGTCGGCTGTTTTTTGCTCACCACTTTGATATCTTTCTCCGAGACTTCATAAGTGTCTTCGCTCTGGATCAAAATGCCTCCGGCAACTTTTTTAATGTCGCGTCGGTTCACATCAAGTTTTAATGGTCCGGTTTCCAGTAAGCGTAAATTTGGCTTCTTCATGAGCTCTTTCATCGCATCATCCTCAAACTTCGGCGCAATGATGATCTCCAGAAACCATTTCTTTTTGTTGATCGAATCAGTCATCGCTTTCGTCACCGGCCGGTTTGCGGCCATCACCCCGCCGAAAGCGGACATCGAATCCACGAGGTATGCGCGTTCCATGGCCTCTTCAATCGTATCCGCAGAAGCCACGCCGCATGGATTGTTGTGTTTAATGATCGTCACCGTCGGCCGTTGAAACTCTTTCACGAGCTCCAGTGCAGAATCTCCGTCCACAAGATTGTTGAATGAAAGCTGCTTGCCGTGGAGAACTTTTGCGTTGGTGATGTTCGCATCATGATTTTCCGGATTACGGAAGAAAGCCGCTTTCTGATGAGGATTTTCGCCGTAGCGTAAACTCATCACTTTTTCGTAGTGAAGATCCATCAGTTCGGCTTCGCCCAGAATTTTCCGGAAATAATGTTCAATCGCTTCATCATATTTATAGGTTTTGTTGAAAGCTTTCCAGGCCAGATGTTTGCGGGTCTCCGGAATCGTATCACCGTTTTTTTCAATTTCAGCCATAACCCGGTCGTAGTCATCCGGATCCGTCACGACTGTAACCGAAGCAAAGTTTTTGGCTGCCGAACGGATCATGCTTGGGCCGCCGATATCGATATTTTCAACAGCTTCTTCTTCGCTGACTCCTTCTTTTTCGACCGTTTCCTCAAACTTGTACAAATTCACGACGACCAGATCAATCGTACCAACGCCCATTTTATCCAAAGCCTCCATGTGTTCTTTTTTGCTGCGTACAGCCAGAAGCCCGCCATGAATTTTTGGATTCAAAGTTTTGACGCGGCCGTCCATCATTTCCGGAAAGCCGGTGTAATCAGAAACTTCCGTCACTTTCATTCCGGCATCTTTAAGGACTTTTGCCGTGCCGCCGGTGGAAAGAATCTCAATTCCTTTATGAGCCAGAGCCTTGGCGAATTCAACAATTCCCGTCTTGTCCGTCACGCTGATGAGAGCTCGCTTGATCATGATTCAATAATGATGAATGGCTAATTATTTTACCGGATCGTGTCCGCCCCTGCTGCAGGGATTGCATCGCAAGATTCTCCATACAGTCATGGGCACACCTCTAACGAGCCCATACTTCTTAATGACTTCGTAGCCGTATTCGGAGCACGTAGGCTTATATTTGCAGTATCCGTAAGGGAAGATGGCCTTAAAAAAACCGTGATCCGGGGAAAGTGTCATCTGGTAGGCCTTGATGAGCGCAAGCACCGGTTTTCTGGGAAGTTCTTTAAGCTTTTTCCACATACAGAGCTTTTAGGCCGTAGGCAGTTTAGCAAACCACACTCCAAGGTCAAGGCCGAAGACCCCGACGGAGCGGGGGCAACAAAAAATCCCGCGTGCTGCGGGATTTGAAAGTTCAAGGTTCAAGGGAAGAAATCTTAATAATAGTTCGAAGGCAACATCTTCACGCCGTTGATACGGACCTCAAAGTGACAGTGAATGCCGGTGATGCCGCGGACGTTTCCTGAACGGCCCATCTTGCCGATCACTTCTCCCTGAGTAACATGCTGGCCAACGACTACCGTTGGATAGGTCATATGTCCATAAAGTGTTTCGACTCCGTTACCGTGATCAATAATCACATGGTTACCATAACCTCCTCCGCAACGGTAAGAAACATCAGCGCATCCGCTGACCACCAGAACAACAGTGCCTGTTCCTGCAGCCCAAATGGCCGGACGGTCTGGATTGGCGATATCAAATGCGTAATGACCGGGGTGGAAGCCTTGAGTAATAATACCGCGGGTCGGGAAAATAAAAGGTTTACCTCCTGCTGGAGTGGCGTCGGTATTTGAAAGAATCGTTCCTGAAGCTCCTCTGGCAATAGGTATGGAGCTGGCATTTATACGATCAGCTGAAGCGATACGTGCAGGCGTTTCGCGCGAAATATCTTGAATTTTGGTCGTATCTACAGGGGCTTCGGTCACGAGCGGTTTGCCTCCCGGAACAAAAATCTCATCGCCTGTCGTCAGCGCTGCGTCTGCGGTGAGGGCGTTCTGTTTCACAATGCTGTCGCTGCTCACGCTGTAAGCGCTGGCAATCTTAACAACGGTATCATCTTTGCTGACTTGATGATAAACGCCGTCAACCGGTGGGATGAGTAATTTTTGATCTACTTTAAGTGTGGAATCAGCAGTTAAATTGTTTGCCCAAAGAATAGTGTTTTGTTTAAGTCCGTATTGGGCTGCAATCGTGGAGATGGTGTCGCCGGAAGCAACGGTGTGTTCAAAAGAGTCGTTCACGCTGTTACGGTCGCCGGCATCTGTCTGAGGATTTACTTTAGTGAGATAACCTTCCTGATCTGCCATGAGTGGAGAATTGGTTGCGGTCTGATCCCATGAGCCGTCCAAAGCCACATAGCCTGAAGCAAAACCGTCGGAATAGGCGTTCGACGGAGTGATTGATCCAATAAAAAAAAGCAAAGCCACAGCAGCTCCGTAGCGGGTGAAAAGCCGCTGAACCGGAGAAGTATAATGATGGGCTTCTACATGGCCTCTGTGAAGGAAAGGAGCGATTTTACCAAGAACGCTTCCCTTAAGAGAGCCTGAACTTTTAGCCGGAGCAAAAAGTGATGAAAGCGAGAAGCTTGGCCAGCGCAGAAAGGTCGACTTTGCGAAAACCTTTACATGGCGGGCTCGGCGAGCGCCGGTGTTAACCTCGAATTGTTCGGTTGTAGTACTAATAGGCGTTTGGCTCATAATAACTTTTTGGGTGTGACCATCCCTGGGATTTACTTGGACGGAGAACTTACTTATGTTGACTTATCAGCTTATAGAACACTTTTTTTGCCTTTCATTAACTCAGCTTACACCGGTTTCAAAACTCTTGCTAACCATTACCATTGACCGGTCAGGGAATATATAGTGACCAAAAGGATTTGTAAAGGGTAAGATGAAGTACTTGATTCTGATTGATATAAGCCAAAAAACGAAAAATAAACTATCAAAATAAAATAAATTTTATAAAAAGCAAGTAAAGCATTGACGAAAAAGGTATTTTATCGAGATTTAGCATTCCCGGCGGACTATTGTTTTTTAGCAAAAGTGGCCAAACCGAGGCCACGGGCCGAGGGCGAAAGCGTGCGGCTTTGCCGCCGCTGGAGCGTATAAAAAAACCGCCTTGCAGGAGCTAAAAGTTTTTGTTAGAGTCCTCATGCTTCTTCTTTTCTGGAGAGTGGACGCCTGATGAAGGTGCATCGACTCTTCTTAAGAAACTTTATTCCTTAATCCATAGTAAAGATGAGCACGCTCAATGATACCGTAAGGTATGAACTTATGGTGATTGTCGCGCCTGATATTGGCGAGACAGCCATCAAAAAACGTTTGGAAGCCATTAAAAAATCCATCGCCGATTTTGGCGGTGAGGTTTTCTTTGAAGACGACTGGGGTCTTCGTGATTTGGCGTACGACATAAAAAAACGTGAACAGGGATACTATATAGTATTGGACGTGAACCTGGGTCCGGGCAGCATCAAGGAACTCGACCGTATGCTCCGCCTCGAACCGGAAGTTCTGCGTCACCTTCTTATGAAGCTCCCGACCGCTTACCAGCCGAAAACTTTAGCTGATATGGAAGCTGAAGCAGCTGCAGCAGATAAAGAGGAAGAACTGAAAAAAGAAGAGAAGAAAGATAAAAAATCTGTACGGCATGTTCCAGTCATGAAAGTGGAAGCGCCAAAAGAGGAAGTGAAGGCAGAAAAATCTGCCCCTGAAAAAACCGTTAAAAAAGAAGTAGCTGAAGAAACCAAGGCTGAAACGAAGAAGCCTGCGAAAAAGAAAGAAGAAAGCAAGAAAGAGCTTGAAGACATCGATGCTAAGCTCGACAGCATTCTTTCCAATCCAGACATTAACTTCTAAAGCCTATGAGAAGTATTAATAAAGTCATCGTTATTGGAAACGTCACCCGCGACCCGGAAATTAAACAGACGATCAGCGGCCAGCCTATTGCCACCTTTGGCATCGCGACAAACCGCGACTGGATGACGAAAAATGGTGAACATCATACTTCCAGCGAATTCCACGAAGTGGTTGCCTGGTCCAAACTTGCCGACATTTGCAGTAAATATATCCACAAAGGCAAACTCGTCTATATTGAAGGCTACTTAAAGACCCGCAGCTGGGATACTCCGGAAGGCGTGAAAAAATTCCGCACGGAAATAGTAGTGAATGACCTTATTATGCTTGATAAACGCGCCAGCGGCGACATGCCGGCCGGAGAACACACGGGTGCCGAAGATATGGGTCAGGGATCCTCGGATGGGGACATGGACCAAATGTCAGACATGCCGATGGACGATGCGGCGTAACAGAAAGTCGTCACAACTCTTATATATATTCTAAATTTTCAATCACTATGGCAAAGAATAAATACAACAAACCTTGTTTCTTTACGGTCAATAACATCACGTATATTGACTATAAGAATGTGAAACTTTTAAAAAAATACGTTTCACAATACAATAAGATTACTCCGCGTTACTACACCGGAACCTCGTTGAAATATCAGAAACAGTTGGCCCGCGCAGTGAAGAATGCACGCTTCATGGCTCTCATGCCTTTTGTAAGATAGTCACAAGGTTCAATCAATTCCAAAGCTTTAACCCGATCTTCCTTCCATGGAAAAAACCTTAGCTTTCTCTAAGATGACCGATGATGAGGTTCTTAAGGCCCTCGCCAAGAACAAAATCGGTCTGACCGTGGAGGAAGCAAGGAAGATTGAGGATATTTTAGGACGCTCCCCGACCATAACCGAAGCGGTGCTTTGGGGAATTCAAGGATCAGAACATTGTTCCTACAAAAGCAGTAAACCTTATTTAAAACTTCTGCCGATCGATGCCCCGAACGTGGTTTTGGGCGTAGGCGAAGATTCGGGAGTGGTGGAAATCACCAAGTATAAAGGCGATCGTTTTGGTTTAGTAGTAAGCCACGAAAGCCATAACCATCCGTCGCAGATTGTTCCCTTCGAAGGAGCGGCAACAGGCGTCGGCGGCTGCGTCCGCGACGTCGCCTGCATGGGAGCAAAAGTCATCGGAGTCATGGACCCGCTGCGCTTTGGGGAAGTAAAAAATAACACCGCCCGCCAGATTGCTTCGGGAGTTGTCAGCGGCATCGGCGGATACGGTAACCCGTTGGGCATTCCAAATCTGGGAGGCGATGTGTATTTTGACCCTTCTTATAATGACAACTGTTTGGTGAATGTGGTGGCACTGGGCTTGGTCCGCGAATCGCATCTCATCCACTCTTTCGTTTCCAAAAACGCGGCCAAAGAAAAATGGGACATTATTATTGTGGGAAAACCTACCGATTTTAGCGGGATGGGCGGAGCGGCTTTTGCATCGGGAATTTTGAAGGAATCCGAAAAAGAGAAAAATAAAGGCGCGGTCCAGGAACCGAATCCATTTTTAAAACGCCATCTGCTCGTTTCCACTTACGATCTTTTCGCAGAACTCCAGAAGAAAAAACTTATCGGTAAAGTGAGTTACAAAGACATGGGGGCGGGCGGCATCAGTTGCTCCACCGTTGAACAGGTAGCCAAAGTAGGACTCGGCGCGGAAATTGATCTGGAAAAAGTCCATGTCGGAGTGAAAAATCTCCCGCCTTCAGTGATCGCATGCTCGGAAACACAGGAAAGGTTCACCTGGATGTGCCATCCCAGCCTGACCAAAATGATTCTCGATCATTATAATAAGAAATGGAATCTTCCTTCGGTCGCGGAAAACGCCAGAGCTTCTTTGATCGGAAAAGTGAAAGAAGGAAACTATATTCTCAAATTCAAAGGAGAAAAAGTTGTGAACGCAAAATCTAACGATATTACCGAAGGGTTGATTTATAACCGTCTCTCACTCGATCCGAAAAAAAGTTTTGAAGAACCGGATCTTCCTGAACCAAAAGATTATAATAAAGAGCTGCTCGCTCTTTTGGCTTCCGAAAATATCGCTTCGCGCAAGCCGGTGTACGAACGTTACGATAAACAGGTTCAGGGTTTTGTGGTTCTGGAAGCGGGACTCGCGGATGCAGGTATACTTGCTCCGCTTTTGGATGAAGACGTTGATGCGAAAACTAAAAAGGTGGGCATGGCTTTTTCAACAGACAGCAATCCGCGTCACAGTCTGATCAGTCCGTATCACGGTGCCGCAAACGCGGTAGTTGAATCCATGCGCAATGTTGCGGCGGTTGGAGCCTATCCGCAAGCCATTACAGACTGTCTGAACTACGGAAATCCGGAAAAACCGGAACAGATGTGGGAACTTAAGCAAGGTATTGAAGGCATCCGCGATGCTTGCCACGGGGTCAAACTGAAGAACCATCCGGAATTCCCGACACCGGTCATTTCCGGAAACGTAAGTTTGTATAACGAAAGCAAAAACGGTCACATCGCCCCCGCGGCGATCATTTGCTGCATCGGAAAAATCGATGACTACAACAAAGCGATCACCATGCAGTTTAAAAAAGCAGGAAGTAAAATTTACCTCTTGGGTAAAAGAAAAAATGAACTCGGCGGATCGGAGTATTACCGTCTTCACGGTGAACAGGGAGCGAATGTTCCTGAAGCGGATTTTAGCGAGGTCCAGAAAGAGATCAACGTTATGGTCGACGGAGTCGCAGCCGGCCTCATTTCCGCAGCCCACGACATCAGCGAAGGCGGAGTCGCGGTGAGCGTTTGCGAAATGGCGTTTGGCGGATGGGGTGAAGGAAAAATCGGGGCAGACATTGATGTCAAAAATTGCGACGAAGCAAGTCTGCGCAACGATCAAAAACTTTTCAGTGAAACCGGCGGGTTTGTCTGCGAAATTCCCGCATCCAAAAGCAAACAGTTCGAGGCGCTCTGCAAAAAATATCAGCTCGTTCCATACGAAATAGGCAAGACCACGTCGGTATCAAAACTCATCTTCAAAAACGGCACCAAAAACCTCATCAATCTGGACCTTAAAAAAGCCTGTGAACGATGGCTGAACGGGCTCCGTGAAAAGTTAAAATAAAACATTATAAATATGAGTCAAGCTTTTATGGCTTGTTGCAGCCTTTCCTGAATTGTTGGAAAGGTCTTTTTATGGTAAAATAACAAGATAAATATAACCAAAAAACTATGTCCAAAACAAAAAACGCTACAGAACAAAAACTTCGCGATGCTCAAAACCGCGAAGAAAAAACATCCAAATCTCTCAAAGACCGGTTCAAAGTTATGCCTGACGGACCAAAAACTCCCCAAGAGGCTGCTTTGTACGACAAAGCCGTTTTTACATGGATTGCTCCGGAATACATTCAGCATCCGAAAGGCAAAGGCTGGTATATGGCAGCAGCCGTCGTTGTGGCGGTTTTTGTCGTAGGAGCCGCGCTGACCAACGACTTGACGATGGCCCTGGCATTTATTGTCCTTGCCAGCGTGTATTTGTACATTCATTCGCACCATCCTCCAAAAGATATCAAGGTCACGATTTCACGGATGGGCGTGAAGGTGGGCAATATGGTTTTCCCCTTCAGCAGCATTCAGGCCTTCTGGATTATTTATAATCCTCCACACGTTACGACGCTCAATCTGCGGGTCAAAGAGCATTTTTTCTCTGACATCATCATTCAGCTCAATCATGAAGACCCAGTGCCGGTCCGCGAATATTTGTGCGGACAAATTCCGGAATGGGAAGGGAAAAATGAACGGTTCAGCGATACTGTTTTACGTCTCCTCAAACTCTAAAACCAATGGTTGAAACAAAAAACAACCCAGAAAAACAGGCTCGGCAAAAAGAGCAGAAGCCGCTGGACGATCAGACGCGCACCGTGCTTGGAAAGTTTGATGAAAAAGAAGCTGAGAACGTCAAAAAAGTTGAAGAAATGTTTGAAAAAAAGATTTCCGGTTCCAAGATGGCCGAGGTGGGACTCAACGAGGTCCGCGGCATGAAAGAGCAGCAAAAAAAGGCTGTGAAGGAAACGTTTGAAAATTTTAAACAACAGTATCAGGACAAATCCGAAGAAAATAAATCCCAGCGCGACGAGCTCGCGACCCAGCTGCTTGAGCAAGCTCAAAACGCCGTTGATTTTCGTATTCAGAACATCCAGATGACCTTAAACATGCTTGTGAAGGGCGATTACATCACGGAAGAAGAAGCTGCCGCGCTTAAGCGTACGCTTGTGGGGATTGAAAAAATTTCGGTGAAAGATATTCAAACCCAGGAAATGCTGCTCAAACTCCAGGATCATAAAGAGCTCAGCAATGAAGATTATGCCCGGGTTGTATCGATGATCAACCCTTTTGATCTCACGGCCAGAGATGCAAAGCCTCGCGAAAATTTTGAAATAACCACCGCCGGTATTTTAATCGGTTTTATGAGTCCGGCTCAGCGTTTTAAACTTGTTGAGGACCTTATGGATTCTCCAAAACGCGAACAGACCGCCGAGGTCATTGATGGTTTTTTGAGAACGGGAATTTTGACCGTTGCCCAGGGCGAAGCGCTTTTCAATGAGGCAATCCAGAAAAAAGTTATCACTGAAGCGGAGTTCGAGACGACCTACAAAAACCGTCTGAGCCAGGGGTTCTATGTTGATGAAGTCCAAAAAATGAGAGACGGCATGAATGAGGAAATTAAAAAAATGAAGAGCAAGTACGGAGAAAATATTATGAACCGCGTGGTGGGAACTCCGCTGCTGGGAATGGGCATGCTCCTCCATTCGGTTTTTTGGATTCTGACGAACGTCCTTGCTTCCGGCGGAAATTTTAAAAGTTTATTGAAAAATCCCTATATGTGGGCCGCAGTCGGAGAAGGCACTTTAGCGCTGGAAATAACGAGCGGCGGCATGAAAAAAGGTGCGGGAGAGTTCGGACTCGGTTCAGGAATTATGAGCCGCGCTCTGGAAAAATTATCCGAAAAAGAAGGCGCAAAAAATGAAGTTGGACAAAGAGCTTTTGCCGTCATCGGCGATATTTATCTGAACTACCCCGATTTTGGATCATATCTGGAAAACGGGGGCGCAGAAAGAATTCTGACCATCCTGAAGGCAAAATCAGCCCAGGGAAAACACGGCAAAGACCTGATGATCACTTTTGAGGAACTCCGGAATTCGGAAACCGACAAAGATCAGCAAGCAAGACTGGAGGCAACGCAGCGAAATTTACCTCAAAAAACTTCCATGCAAATTAACATGATCGCTACAACGATGACCGTTTTGAAAATAGAAAATCAAAGTGATTTCAATGGAAAGCTCAAGTTCATTAAAGATGCCCAGGGTTTGGGCGGCGGCCCGGCAGCAATGGCAGGGTCATCCGCAGCGCCAATTCAGGTAATATCCTAAAAAAATTTGAAATAAAACCATGCAACAGTTCGGACCACAATTCATCAATGACCACCTAATGCCTCTTCTGGAGACAATGTTAAAAGATACGGCAACATTGCAGAAGCCATATTTGTTCAACCTTTTTTCAACCGGAGTTCTTACCGACGCTGATAAAAATGATTTAGTGGGAACATATTTCACAGCCAGCGCAGCAGCAAGCGGAGTTCCTTTCGCCGGTCCGGAAGAACTGAAAGACCGTGAAAAATTACTGAAATATTTTGCTGAATACATGCGGGACCAAGCCGGTTCAGATCCTCAAAACCGCATCAGGGCTTTTTTGCCGGTCGTTGATCCGAATTCTGTGGGTCCTGGAAAAGAAGAACCTCAAGTGATGTGGCCTGCGGACGTTAAACGCAACCTGTTTTTAATGAGTTATCATATCGGCGAAGGTTTTGAACACGACCAGATTAAAGAACTTATTATAGCAAAAGGTTCGCCCGGAAAAACAGAAGACGTTGAGCAGGCAAAAGCCGACAATGACCTCCTCGAAAAAGGCTTACTGATGCTTGTGAAAGATAAAGCCACCGGCGAATATAAATATATCCGCGCAACCGATGCGCCGAAACCCGGCGAAACAGCAGTTCAATTTCTGCCCCCGCCGAGCGACGAGATGAAAAAATTCATGGAGAAAGGTTTTGCCGTCCCGTCGATTACAGACCTTACTGAGATCGCCAAAGGAAAAACAAGTCCGAAACCTTTTGAGTCATTGACTGGTTCAGTCAGCCCTCAGACGGTTGTTAAGGGAAGCAGTTTCCCAGTTCCGCCAAAAGTTTCAGCAGCTGTTCCCGACCAAGGAAGCACCAGTGACCAAATTACGAAGAGTTTCCAGCAAAAACGCGGAAAAGCCATCGTCAATAAATTAAAAGATTTAGGATTTACCAACATCGGCCCTGTGACCTTTGATACGAACGGCCATGCCATGGTAAAAGCAATATCACCCGGAGGAGAAACTTTAAATCTTGATGTCGCAGGCAAAAAAGATCCGATGCTTATTTCAGTGGATACGCGCCTGCCTTTCGACCAGGATCTCAAATTTACTTTCACGTTCCAGGGCAACGGCGCAGGAGACAAACTTGCCGGGAAAAATTTTACGGTTGATGAAAACAAACTTGATCAGGCTTTTAAAAAAGGCGGTACCGACAAGCGTTCGGCTCGCGAAATCTATAACGATGCTGAACTTTGCAAAAGTCTCGGCATCCAGAAGGACGCCCCCCTGCAGCAGGCACCGGCTATAGCGCCTCCACTTTCAAAAATTCCTTACCCGAAAGCTCCAATTTCAGGAGTGACTGGACCGACTGGGTTGTCATATAAATTGCCGACAGGACAGACAACACCTTTCCCTCCGGGAATAAAAACAGGCTTCCCGGGACAAATGACCGGGCCAGGCCCAGGACCTGATGCAGCAGGCGGCCCACAGCTTCCAAAAGGCATAAAACCTCCAGAGCCGCTAAAAGGAAGCGGTGAAATGGCAAAAGGAGGAGGCGTGTATGAAACCAAAATGGTTGGCGGATTTCCCATCGGGAGCCCTATGTATAATAAAGCTAAACTCGAACAGCAGAAACTGGAAGGCGAACCGGCGCTTGCGGCAGCAGGAGAACAAGGTTTGCCATTTGCACGTGGCCGCAGAAGAGAAGAATCTTTGAGCGTTCCGTCAGCCCCACCTAAAAAAAGCAATGTTGCAGCAATCGTAGGAGGGAGCATCGGCGGCAGCGCATTTGCCGCCATCAGCAGCAGTTTTTTGTTAACCCCAGGAAGCCCGACAAGCGCTTCAGCAACGACCGCAATGAACATCATCAAAACTTTTGTCATCGCTTTGAACCATTATCTTCCCCGTCTTTTTGGTTAAGCGACATTCTCTCGCCTATATATAAAAATAAACACCCAAACCTATGGTTAATACATTACAAAACTTCTGGCTGAAGCACCGCAAAATAATTCTTCTCGCAGCATTCCTGCTGGCGGTCGTATTTATTTATCCGCATATTGTTCATGCGCAAAGTCCGTCGCCACCTCCTCCATCCGGCGGCACTGCTCCTGACGACGGCTCATCGGGCCTCCTCGCGGGCGTGAGCAAAATCATCGACCTGCTCAAGCGCATTTTCTGGCCGGTACTTTTAATGATTGGAGGATTAATGCAGAACGACATCCTTTTTGGCGCAGGCATGGAAGACCGTCTTTCCGCCATCTGGGTCAATGTCCGCAACGTGGTGAACATTCTTTTCGTCCTTATTTTGCTGGGCATTGCTTTATATAACGTTCTCGGCGCCGGCGAAAATTATCACCTCAAAACCATTCTGCCGAAATTCGTCATCGCGCTCATTGCAGTAAATTTCACGTTTATCGGAGCAAAAGTTATTCTGGATTCCGTCAATGTACTTTCCACGGCAATCTTTGCGCTTCCCGACAGTGTCCAGTGTACTTTGGATCCGAGCAGCTCAACGATCTGTCCGAAGCTCGGTTTCAACAGCAGCAGTAGTGGCAGTCCAGCACCCAAAATCGGTTCCTTCACCGTTGATCAAATCAACGAATTTTGCGGGGCAATGTTTGGGGGAGATCCTACCGATCCAGGTTCAGACTATCAGAAAAATTTGACTGCGGTTAACCCTGGAAGCCCTCCCTACGATGATAAAACGAGCATGTGTGAACTCAAGCCAGATGGAAACGGCTCATACTTAAATCCAAGTCAGGCACTTCAGAATTTCTTCGGCAGCACCAGTTCCCAAAATGCCGCACTCGTTATGGCCATCCAGTTACAAAATGCCGGTCTTCTTGATACGGTTAAGGTAAATCCTGCCGCCGTGACAACATCAAATCTGGTCGTGGATACGCTGTTTAGCGTCATTCTTTTTATTGTGTATGGAACGGCCTATGTGGCGCTGCTCGTCGTCCTGTTGATAAGATTGGTCGTTTTATGGGTCGGTATCGCCGTATCACCGTTAATGGTCTTGCCGCCGTTTCTTCCCGAAAAATTTAAAGGAAAATTGGGTGGAGGAGAGGTTGATAAATTTATCCAGACAGCCATCATTCCGATTCCGGTGGCCCTGGTAATGTCCGTTGGCATTATTATGATCAATGGAGTCAATGCTGCTAAATCAGTGGGTCCAGGATTAAATCTCCAAAATAATCCAACATTAAATATCGGACTTTATACTTCAGGAATCAGTACGCTCCAGCAGCTTGTTGCAGCATTCGGTGCCGCCGCCTTCATCTGGATCGGCGTCTTTGAAGCTATGAAAGGAACATTCGCCGACGGAGCTGTGGAAGCCATTAAGGGTTCCGTGGAAGGTGCCGGAAAAGCCATCGGCGGATTTGCCGTCAAAAGTATTCCGCTCTTCCCGACTTCAAAGGGAAATATCACTCTTGGTGCAGCCCAAGTCGGCTTGCAGGGAGTACGCGCTCAAATGGATGATAAGTTTAGACAAGAGGCCAGAAAGTTTGGACTTGTGGATAGAAGTAATGAAGTCGGCGGAAATCTTGGCCAGCAAAAAGATTTGTCTGCCCTCAAGAAATATACCAAGGATAATGTTTCCAGGGGTATGCTCCAGAATGCGAATGTCCAAAAAGGTTACGCCAGCTTCTTCGAAGGAAATGGGAAATCGCATCTGCCGAACGATATGCCAAAATGGTTGGCCAACACTTCCGCAAAATATCAGGGAGGGAAAGAAGGCGTCGATAAGTTCTTAGCAGATTTGAAAAACAACGAAGTCAGTGAGCAGGACATGGCTTTGTTTATGAAACAGAGCGGTCTTGAAATGGCGAGCGGACTTGAAGCAAAACCAAAAGATGCCGCAGCCTTCGCTAAGAAACAACAAGGAGACCTTGATGGTAATCAAAAGGCGCTCATCAATCCAAAGAGTGACAGACGCACGAATATCGAAAAGAACAAATTATTGAGTGACGATGATATAAAAGCTCTTGATCAGGCTCAGAAAGACATGACGACAACTGAAGGGAAGACAGACCAGCCTTCCAAAGATAAGCGGGCCGCAGCAATCAAAAAAATTCAAGAGCTTGATGAGAAAGCGAAAACTGCTGAAAAGGCCGCAGGAGACGCAGAGGCGAACTCTCCGGGCATCGGAGTACGTGTCGGTGGGTTAATTGGAGATGCTGCTAAAGCAAAAACTAAAGTCACTTTTGATTCATTGGAAGGGGATTTAATGACCGAAATTAATTTTCTCGCAAAAAAAATGGCAGGCACTGGACCTGTGACCGATGCAATAAAAGCAAACGCAAAAGAGCAGGTGCTCAAGACAGCCGGCCAAAACATGAGTCAGCAGCAAAAAGACATCATCATGACTTCAGGCGGTGCCAGCGCTGATGGAAGCCTTGTCAGTCAGGTAACTCCTACGGGGCCTGCTGTACCAGTTGTAACACCGGCGACAGCAAAAGTAGGGTCCCCGGCAGCAAAACTTCCTCAGCTCCCTGAGGTAATAGAAGAAATAGCTGCAAGTGATCCTCGCCTGAAAGATTATGGTAATCCGGCATCTGGAGCGATTGTTTATATTGATAGTAAAAAATATAAGGTGAAATAATGGCAAATATTGACAAAAATCAAAACGATGATAAAATTAGCACGAGAACAATCAAGATCCTACAACAAGCTTCAACCGCGCTTCATTGAAAGCGCAACCGAAGCGGCCGGCTCCTCAGGTTACGAAAGAACAGCCGCGCCTGGATCATCTCCGCTCAGCCGGAGTCAAATCTCACGTACAATTCGAAAAGTACAAAACCAGAAAATCAAAGCAATGGTCAGACGGCCGCCACAAGGCCGTACACGCTCAGTGGGCATTCATGGCTATCAAAGCCATGTTCGCAGCCGGAGCTTATGCGACGTGTCGTCCTCAAACCGAGGCGCACGGAGCACATATATCCCTTTTAAAGGATCACTATGATGACACATGCTTATCTGCACAACCTGGCTTCAATCAAACCCGCACTTTTTTCCCAAAAAAGACTGATTTATGCTACAAAAAGCTCGTCCGGGTCGGCCGGCGGAGAAGACGAAAAAAGTGAAAGTGAAAAAAAGAAAGATGAAGAAGAAAAAAAGAAAAAAGAAAAGGAAGAAGAGGATAAGAAAAAAGAAGATGCCGAAAAAAATAAAGAAGCGGCAACGGGCGAAGTTGATATCACGCAGCGCCGCGTGGCCCAAAAAACCGAGAAAATTTTACAGACCTCGTCGAAGATCGAACGAACCTACGGCGCGAGCAAGAATGAAAAGCACCGCGAAACGACCGAAAAAATGAAAGGCATCGGCGGGAAGCTCAAAAAGCTTAATAAAGAAGATGCCGAAAATCAGGAAGTCATAAAGTCACAACTCGACAAATTAATTTCCGAAGGAAAAATTTCCAAAGAAAAAGCGCAGGAAATTATGGATATGGATCCGACGGAAGGGGATTTTGAAGATAAATGGAGCAGCCTGATCGCTGCGGTTCCGGATCTCAAAAAAAATGCGCCAGTGGCCGTTGAACGCATCAAGGAACTTAAGAAAGAAGAGGCGGAAAAATCAAAAAAACTTGAGGAAGAGTATGCAAAAGTCGTGAAAGAGTTTCAGGAAATTTCCAGAGAAATGCGCGACGATGTCATGAACGAAGCCCAGCGTCAGAGAGCATTGAAGATGCTCAGCAGCATGTCGGGTTTGCCCATCGATCCGCAGCAAAAGCTCGTGGCTTTAGGCCTGCATGAAGACCCGAAAACCAAAGAGCTCGTGAAAAGTAAAAAGTATTATGAGATTAAGAAAATCGATTTTGAAGAAATCGAAATTGAAGATGACGATGGCAAAGTCATCAAAAAAATCAAAACGAATAGCCCGGTCGTCACGGTTGAATCGCAGAATCCCATCACCAATAAAATCGAGCAGGATCAGATGACCGCGGGACAGCTCTATAAATGGGTCGATGAAATCGGCGTGACCGAAGACATCCAGAGCCTGAATGAACTTCACAAATCCATCGGCGAAAAAGTGAAGGCCGGCGATGTTTTTGAATACCGCGAACTGATGGAACCGGAAACCGGAAAGTTTTCATCAGAAGACCAGACCGTCAAAATAAAAAGAATCGACGAGGTCCTGAACGAAATTGAACTCGACGAAAGAGTGAAAATCGGCGGGAAAAAAGAGAAGAAACTTTCCTTCGGCGATTTTGCCAAATGGTTCAAACGCTCCGAAGTGCTCCGCCCTATTGAAAATTTGAAAAAACTGCGCAATGAACTCATCATCTACAACGAGGCGATGAACACTGTTCATAAACGTCCGCCAGGACATTATCCTCCGATTAAAGGCATTGAAGGCGAAGCGCTTTCCTACGACGACGATTCGGGCCGCATGTTCGTCATCAAAAAAATCAGCGACAAAGGCGTAGAGTTCGATAACGGCGAAAAATTCACCCTCGCCGCTTTCCTGCGCTGGGTCAAAAGAAATATGGTGGAACGCCGTGATCCCGAAGCAGAAGCCAAGCGCACGGTCCAGAATCATCAGGAAGGAAAGGAAAAAAAGGATGATTTTGAAAAAGCCAAGAAACGCGCAGAAGAGCAGATCGAAGATCACAAAGACCAGGCCAAAGATCCCGAACATGCCAAAGGCCTGCCTCATTCCGATGAACCGAGCAATCCGCCCGCAAGTTATTTACGCCGTCTGTGGGGCGATACGGAACTCCTTTCTTTGGGCGATATGTGGGAGTTCGGACACACCATCATTGAGTTTATAAAACGTAAACTCAAGCGCTGGCAGCATGGCCGCGTCGGCCGTTTTGGTGAACAGGTCTTTAAAACAATCGGCAAGCCGTTCAGCAGCATCGGCGGCATTGGCGAAGCGTTTGCTACCGAACTTGGTGCTGAGTTTAAAGGCGTTGCACAGCACGCCGAAAATGAAGAAGTGAATCATCATGTTCAGCATTACGAAACAATGGGTATTGAAACCGTCAAACATGAACTCCACAAAGCTCCGAACACCGATATTTTAAAAGCCGCAGTTACAGCACTCTGTAAAAAAGGTCAGATGCGCTGGGACGATGAGGCTTTTTGGGCTTGTGTCAATCGTCTTTCCAACGGCATCCCAAGATTTATCACTAGAAAAAATCATCTCGAAGATATTCAGGCGGTCTTCGATTACTGGTGGGGACAAAACACCTATCTTGAGTTTAAGAATAATCAGGATTCACAGTACAACAGCGCCAGAAACAGCTTCAAAGATAACGCGCAGCGTTTGGAATCCGATCCGGGCGGTCTCCGCAATAAACTCAAGTCACTCACCTGGCAATACCTTTCCGGGGAGTACGTAAATCCGGCTGAATATGAAGAGTACATCCACTTTGCCATTGATAACGGCAAAATGGGTTTTGAAGATAAACTCTACTACCTGATTATGGGTGTGGGGGCAGAACCCTACGACGAACATGGCCACGGAATGCCGCTCATGCATCTGGATCGCGTTGGAGCGATTGAAAGTGAACTCCTCAATAAATTCCCGGTGCTTGATTATTTCACTTCCCAGGAAATGCCTGCGTACGACAATCATGGCCACCCGATTCCAGGTGAAACAAGAAAAAAAGCCAACATCGGCAATTTCAAGCACTGGATTAATGACATGCTCCTCGCCGATCTCAATGACCAGCTCTCGGCAAAAGGACACGCATCCATCAACTCCATGAGCCAAATGAAAGATCTTCCTCACGATATCATAGAATGTATAGGTCCTGGGCCGCGTTTTAAAAAGTTTGTGTCCGAAGTGATGATGTGGAGCGATTCAACCTTAATCCGTTTAAATAAAGCATCCAGAGACGCCACCAACTGGGATCATGACGATATGGACTTTTTTGCTCCGCATTTGAGTGAAGACCAGGTTGATAAGATCTGCCGTTATGCCGGCAGCGCCCGTCAGCAGGTATCGACCCCGGGTCTTTTAAACGCCGCGATGGGTTTCAATGATGCTCTCCACATCAAATTTAAGATGCTTCAGGAGCATTTGAAGGATGGTGATAAAGAAGAAGCATCAAAAGATCTCCGCCACATTACGGATATGCTCAAATCCCAAATCCGTTACCAGGCTATTTGCGACGGCCGTTTTGACGCAAACAATAACAATCTTTCAAGATTGGGTCCTTCCGAACAAAGACTGAAGGCGCTTAATGACGGTGACGCAAATTCAAAAACCGTGAAACAGCATTTCCGTGAGGTTCAAACCTTCATCGAAAATTTAGCGAAAGAGTTTGGAATGATGCACGAATATCACGAAGTCTATAAGGAATATCCCGGAAAGGTTGGGGCCGATATCGCATCAAAACAGGATGGTTTCATCAAAGAGTTCACGAAAAGACTGGAAGGAGAAATCGCCAAACGAACAAAAGAAGGGGATGACCCGACTGCAGCTTTGAAAATTTTTGAAGCCGCCGGATATAAGCATGTAACAGGCCGCGGTGTATCGTCTGGTGAAAAGAAAGAGTTTAAAGAACTTCCTCCGGATCGACGTCTGCAAACCTACAGCGATCCCGAACTCGAAGGTCTTATCGAAAAATACAAGGCTGCCAAAGAAGCCCTGGCTCAGCCCACGGAAACAAGAACCAAGGAACAAGTACGGCTGGAAAACGAGAAGCGTGCCACAGAAATCATCGACGATTATGAAAGCAAAACATATACACCACGTCCAGATGACAAAAAAGTATTGACCAGTGAAATCACCCGTCTCACGGCCATAAGAGATCCTGAGGCGGCCAAAGAATTAAATAAAAAACCCGCAAAAAAAGAGGAACCGACTCCGGTGCCCGATGATTTTGATTGATATGAAAGGTAGAAAAAGCCCTTCTTAAACGGAGGGCTTTTTCTTATATTGATTCACTTCAGCCAGGCGTTCGCGGATCATCTGGGTGCGCAGTTCTTCTTCAAGTTTTTCGCGGTCAACGTCGTCCTTGGCGTTTTTGAGCATGCTGGCTGCGCTTGCGCGTGCGGCGCGCGCCTGTTCAATCTGGATGGCGTCAATGTTTTCCGCCGTGTCGGCAAGGATGGTGACTTTGTTGTTCAGCACCTCCAGATAACCGCCGTTTACAAACAGTATCTGTTCGGTTTTATCGGGTTTTAACGCGCGCATGGCGCCTGGACCCAGCTTTGTCACCATTGGGTGGTGATTGGTCAAAATACCAAGCTCTCCGTCCACTGCAGGAGCCACGAGCATTTCAATGTCGCCCTCGTAGACCGAACCTTCAGCTGTAACAATACTTAAGTGAAACATTGGTGATGATTAAATTATTTCTTCGCACTCGCCATAGCTTTTTCATGTTTTTCGCGGGCCTGTTCAATCGTACCGACCATGTAGAAATCTGATTCGCTCAGATCGTCATGCTTACCGTCAATAATCTCTTTAAAGCCGCGGACCGTATCCTTCAATTTTACGTACTGGCCCGGTGTGTTCGTAAACTGCTCAGCCACGAAGAACGGCTGTGAGAAAAATCTCTGGATCTTGCGTGCGCGGGCAACCAATTTTTTATCATCTTCGGAAAGTTCATCCATACCCAGGATCGCAATAATATCCTGCAGATCTTTATAGCGCTGGAGCAAACGCTGAACTTCACGGGCAACGTAATAATGCTCTTCACCCACAACGTTCAAATCCAGCTGGCGCGATGTGGAATCCAAAGGATCCACGGCCGGATAAATACCCTGTTCAGTCAAAGCACGGCTCAACACCACTGTGGAATCCAAATGAGCAAAGGTGGTCGCAGGAGCCGGATCAGTCGTATCATCCGCAGGTACGTACACCGCTTGTACGGAAGTAATGGAACCATCTTTTGTTGAAGTAATACGTTCCTGAAGCGCACCCATTTCTGAGGCAAGGTTTGGTTGATAACCCACGGCGGACGGCATACGTCCGAGCAAAGCGGATACTTCAGAACCCGCCTGTGAGAAGCGGAAAATATTATCGATGAACAAAAGCACGTCGCGTTTTTCAACATCGCGGAAATATTCTGCAATCGTTAAACCCGTAAGAGCCACGCGGAGACGAGCTCCAGGTGGTTCGTTCATCTGGCCGAAGACCAGCGCGGTCTTTTTAATAACGCCGGACTCTTTCATTTCAATCCAGAGATCGTTACCTTCACGCGTACGTTCACCCACGCCCGCGAACACGGAAAAACCGCCGTGTTCAGTAGCAATGTTGCGGATCAATTCCTGAATCAGTACGGTTTTTCCCACACCGGCTCCTCCAAACAGACCGGTCTTTCCGCCTTTCGCAAAAGGACAAATCAGATCAACCACTTTCAATCCGGTTTCAAAAACTTCCGTCTGTGAAGATTGATCAACGAAGTTCGGAGTCGGACGGTGGATTTCCCAGCGTGGAGCATCCGTGATTTCACCCAAGCCGTCGATCGGATCGCCCAGTACGTTCAAGATGCGGCCCAAAGCTTTTTCGCCGACCGGAACCGTAATGGATTTTCCGGTGGAAACAGCTTCCTGTCCGCGCACCAGACCGTCGGTAGAATCCATAGCCACGCCGCGCACCTGGCTGTCGCCGAGCTGCTGCTGGACTTCAACCACAAGCCTTTTTTCGCCCATCATAATCTCCACGGTTTCCAGAATCTTTGGAAGATTTTCCGAAGGGAATTCAAAGTCCACAACCGGACCGATCACCTGAGTAATTTTTCCTTTTGCCATAGTATGTTGTGATAAAGATTTAATTATTAGTAAGTGTAAATTACGCTGACGACCCCGACACGATTTCCAGAATTTCTTTGGTGATTTTCGCCTGGCGCGCTTTATTGTAATGCAGCGTAAGGTTCGTGATGATGTCTGAGGCGTTGTCGGAAGCCTGTCGCATCGCCATCATGCGCGCGCTGTGTTCGGAAGCAAAAGATTCAAGCACGGTCTGGAAGACGATGGTTTCAATGTACCGGTGCATGAGTTCATTCAGAAGTTTTTCACGGTCCTGTTCAAAAATATAATCGTGCTTCATGGCCTTTGCGCCGATCATGCCCAACCCGTCTGTACTGCCCGGTTCAATCGGCAGCAGTTTTTTCACCACCGGTTTCTGGCTTAAGGATGAATAAAAATGGTTATAGACAATATAGACCTCATCAAGTTTTCCGCTCAGAAAATCATCAGCGATCACGCGGCTGATGCCGACAGTATCCAGGAACGTGGCGCGTTCCGGAACCTTTTCAAAATCGGCGAGCACGCCTTTGCCGATCCGTTCCATTGCCTGGCGTCCTTTTTTACCGACCGTCAGGATAAGCTCTTTTTTATCTTTTTCCTCACGGAGAATTTCAACCATCTTGCGGATAATGTTGCTGTTGAAACCTCCGCAAAAACCGCGGTTCGACGTCATAAAGATATAACCGACATTTTTTACTTTGTCGCGTTTCTTAAGAAAAGGATGAGACAAAACCGGGTCGCTGTAATTCACGAGATTCCCGATCACCTCTTCCAGTTTCCGCAGATAAGGACGGCCCTTGATCGCAGCCAACTGAGCACGTCTCATCTTCGACGCTTCGATCATCTCCATCGCCTTCGTGATCTTTTTCGTCGACTGAACCGACTTAATCCGAATTTTAATATCTCTGAGTGATGCCATGGGAAATGATTATTGCTTAAATCCTTCCTTAAATTCCGTAATCGCGTTCTTCAGCTGATTTTCTAATTCTTCAGTAAACTTGCTCGCAACAGTCAAAGCCTCTTCAAGGTTCTTGTATTTTGCTTTCATAAAGTCGTGGAGTTTCGCTTCAAAATTTTGAACGTCGGCAACCGCAATGTTATCGAGCATACCGTTGTTCAAAGCATAAATAATCTCAATCTGCTGAGCCGCTGAAAGCGGTCGGTATTGAGGTTGTTTGAGTACTTCAGTCACGCGCTGCCCGCGGTCAATTGCGGCTTTGGTTTGGGGATCAAGGTCTGAACCGATCTGCGCAAAACTTTCCAGAGTACGGAACTGCGCGTAATCCAAACGCAAACGGCCTGATACTTTTTTCATCACCGGTAATTGGGCGGAACCTCCTACGCGGGAAACGGAAATACCCGGATTTACCGCAGGACGCTTACCTGAATAGAAAAGTTCTGATTCCAGATAAATCTGACCGTCGGTAATGGAAATGACGTTGGTAGGAATGTATGCAGACACATCGTTCGCCTGAGTTTCAATAATCGGAAGCGCGGTCATGGAACCACCGCCCAAAGATTCGGCAAGGCGGGAGGCGCGTTCCAATAAACGTGAATGCAAATAAAAAATGTCTCCCGGATAAGCTTCGCGGCCCGGCGGACGGCGCAGAAGCAAGGCAACTTCACGGTATGCCCACGCATGTTTGGAAAGATCGTCATAAACAATCAGCGCATCTTCGCCGTTGTACATGACCTCTTCGGCCATTGCGCATCCGGTATAAGGGGCAATAAAGTTCAAAGAAGCCGGGTCGGAAGCCGAAGTCGAAACCACGGTCGTATATTCCATGGCCCCGGTCTGTTCAAGTTTGCGGACAACACCTGCAACCGTTGATTGCTTCTGCCCGATCGCCACGTAAAAACAATGAACGTTTTTGCCTTTCTGGTTGATGATCGTATCAATCGCAATCGCGGTCTTCCCAAGCTGGCGGTCGCCGATGATAAGTTCGCGTTGACCGCGGCCCACCGGGATCATCGCATCGATCGCTTTAATGCCGGTCTGCAAAGGAACGCCGACGGATTTGCGGTAAATAACACCTTCGGCTTTATTTTCAATCGGGCGGAATTTTTTGGATGTGATTGGCCCTTTGCCGTCAATCGGTTGGCCCAATGCGTTGACCACGCGGCCGGTCAGTTCAGGTCCGACCGGAACTTCCATGATGCGGCCCGTGCTTTTGACGGTATCACCTTCTTTTAAATGTTTACCCTGACTGAAAAGAATACAACCAACGGTGTCCTGAGCAAGGTTAATGGCCATGCCGTACGTATCGCCCGGGAATTCAACCATTTCCCCCATTTTTACGTCATTGAGGCCGCTTACCTGGCTAACACCGTCACCGATGGACACGATAGTTCCCACACCGACCGTGTTCGGTTTAAAATCCATACTTTTAAGCTGCTCTTCAAGAAATTGGGTAATTTGGTTCGCGTTGAGTTGCATAGGTTGTAAATATTAAAGTTGTTGGCTTGTTAAATGTTTTTGCAGTGTTTCCAAATAATTTTTAACGGAATAGTCAGTCAGATAGCTGTTTTCATAAATTTGCGCACCAGCCACCAGGCTGGGATCAATCTCGAATTTTACGGTGAGCGTATGTTTCTTTTTCGCCTGAAGCTTCTGCATAAAAGCAAGCTGCTCCTGTGGCGAAAACTCGCGGGCGGTCCTGATGGTGATCTCTTTGATGCCCTTGGCTTCGTTATAATTTTTGCGGTAAACCTCGCCAATTTTTCCTGTGTATTTCA
The DNA here is from genome assembly GCA_003153355.1 of Candidatus Peregrinibacteria bacterium. Lineage (GTDB taxonomy): Bacteria > Patescibacteriota > Gracilibacteria > UBA1369 > UBA1369 > PALSA-1335. Next base: position 117,850 of record PLYH01000003.1, on the reverse strand, counting down.
GTGCTTTCTGCGCGGCAAGCGCGATCAGAAGATTCAGCGTCAATTCCTGAATCTTGCCGTGGAAAGTGTTGTGCAGAACTTTTTGAGCTGCCTCGGGAGGCAGATAAGAAATGCTTTGGAACAAAACCTTAAAATGTTTGTCCTTCATCAGATTCATCAAACCTTCCATGTCTGCGGCAACTTTATCTTCGGCTTTATTGGCCGTTGCAGTGCGCAGAAGCGACTGCCCTACCTTGATGTAAAAATTTCCAGAGATCATGCTGCATAACTGTTAAGGCTTTCTTCAATCATTTTGGCGTCTTTGCCGGAATCCATTTTTTCACGGATGATTTTTTCGGAAGTCTTGATGATAAGGCCGACGGCATGAGCTTTAAGCTCTTCCATGGTCTTGGCTTTTTCCAGAGTGAGCACCTGATGACCGTTGTCGATAATTTTTTTGGCCTGGTCCTGTGCTTCCGTAACGATGCTGTTTTTAAGACCTTCGCCGTCTTTTTTGGCTCTGTCCATCAGTGCCTGACTTTCAACCTTGGCGCTCTTCATCATATCCTCGCGGATCGAACGGGCTTCCCGCAATGAACCTTCGGCCCTTTCAGCATTCTCCACGCCTTCTTTGATTTTCTGTTCACGTTCGCTGAGCAGTTTCGTCAAAGGTTTATAGAGAATCGCGTTGAGCACGGCAATCAAAATAATAAAATTGAGTGCCTGAAACCCTATAACCGTAGGATCAATGGAAAGTCCCTGAGGCGTGGCGGTTGTGGTCACAGTTGTCGATGTTGTTTCAGCGGCATGAGCCGCTGGAATAAATAGATTCATAAGTTTGCGTTAAAATCGCCTGTGACGGCGTAAAAATTTTGAGAGATTCAAAATTCTTACTTGTTCAGAATAAGAATAGCAATTACGAATGAGAAAATGCCGAGACCTTCAGCAAACGCAGCAGCAAGAATCATGTTGAGCTGAATTTTTGAAGTAGCCTCCGGTTGGCGCGCGATGGATTCAACGGCCTTGGAACCGATGAGACCAATGGCTAATGCTGGCATGAAAACGCCTAATCCGATGGCGATGGCGGCAGCGAGTGTATTCATAAAAATATGAATTAAGAAATAAATTGTGAGATAGACTCTCATGGCAGACGCCGCATCCTTTGGCGCCTATCATCAGTTTCTATCCGACCATGGCGTGCACCACCGGAGGAGTTTCATTTTTCGTCGGTGCGATGACTTCGTGTTCTTCTTCATGCGCGGTGTTCAAAGCGGTAAAGGTCAGGAAAAGGACGGAAAAAACAAACGCCTGGATCAGGCCGATCAGGAACTCCAGCATCATAAACGGAAGCGGAAAAGCCGGAGCGATCAGTAAAAAGGCGACCGTCAGCACGATTTCACCGCCGAAAATATTTCCGAAAAGACGAAGCGCCAATGCTAAAGGCCTAACAAGTTCGGAAATGATATGCAAAAGTCCTATGAAGAAATCAATAACGCCCATCGGACCTCCGGTAAAAAGAGCTTTAAGATTTACAAAATGTCCCAGGTGTCCCAAAACTCCATGGGCCTTCAAGCCCTGATATTCAAAATAAATAAAAGCCACGATCGCAAAAGCGGCGGTTGAATTAAGGTCACTGGTCGGAGCGCGTAAGAAGCCAGATTGTTCGGCGATAAGCCCCATTACTATACCCAGCCAGTTCGAAAAAAGAATCGTCAGGAAGAACGTGATAAAAATCGCGAAATGTTTTTGCGCCGCTTCGCCGCCGATCTCTTTCATAAAGTTGTACATGCCGCCGAGCGCCCATTCCGCAAAATTCTGAAAACCTTTCGGAAGATATTTCATTGATGCCCGGGCGATCAAAGCCAGACTGATCAAAATGGCCATGACAACCCACATCGTGATGATCGTATTGGTCACCGGAATGACCCACGAACCGATGTTAAACTGGAAAACAGTTTTGGGAGCGAGATGAATTTCGAGATCCGAAATACCCATAGTTGCGATAGGAACAAGTCAACCACCCATTTTAAGAAGAGATTTCAAAAAGTCAATCCCCCCAAAAAATTAAAAAGTATTTTGCAGCTCTTTTGCTACAGAAAGGGAAAAACTGTCATACCCGCGCAGCCGCGCGGCGTGCAATGACCGCTCAAAAGCTTCCACGGACTCCACCGCCGAAAGTTTTTGTCCGTCATAATACCGCTGGAGTTCCGCGTAGGCGAAATTGAGCGAATAGAAAGCTTCAACCGGTGCAAGCTGCGATGCAGTCCGGTATTCGGTAACAGTTGTAGGGAAATCGCCGCCCACAATTGCGTCATAGCCCTGGCGCATATGGACATCGGCCAAAACCATGCTGACATCGTGGAGCCAGAACATCCCGATGCTCAAAACTCCGACAAGAACGAAAAATAATATTTTCCAGGCCGGATGCAGTTGGTAATGAACGGTTTTGAAATCTTTCTGATGAAGCGTGTTCAGAATGATGGCCGCAAAGACTACAAGCAAAACCCAGTGCACCGTGACTGAAAACCCGAACTCATTGGCGATAAAAAGTCCGAGAACGCCAGAGCAAAGGCTGAGCAGAAGCCACGAATCCTGATCTCCATTCACGGCATCCGGTTTCAAAAACCGCCGCGTTCCCGCAACAATCAAGCCGAAAATAAAACAAAGATAAGCGATCATGCCGGGAATTCCGATCTGTGCGGCAATATCCAGAAGTTCATTATGGGCGTGGTCTACGATTTCACCCTGATCTTCCCGCGTGTTCACTGTGGGCGGCGCGAACGAAGGAAAAGTGACGGCAAAAGTTTCCGGACCGTATCCGATAAACGGGCTCGACAAAATTTCATGGAGCGCCGCCGGCCAGATCTCCAGCCGCGACTGCGCCGAAGAGATATTGTCCTGGCTCGTGGTAAGCCGCTCCAGCACTGGATTATTTTGGACCCACGATTCCTGCTGATGGCTGATGAGATACCAGACAAAGCCGCCGAATATGAAAGGAAGAATGCATAAAAACGCCAAAGTTTTCTTTGCACGTTTCCATACGGCCACGACGACAAAGAAAAACAAAAGACTTAAAAATGCGGCAAGAAAGCCCTCGCGCGAGAGTGTCAGCGCCAGGGCAAAAATCCCCAGCATCAGACTTACTCCGGAAAAAATCCGCAACTTTTTCGTGAAAAAATTTCCAACAAATAATGGAAGCATCATCACGATATAGGCCGCCAGATAGTTAGGATTGGCCATCGTTCCGTAAATCCTGCCGTTGAATGCCGCATCGTTCCACCATTGCAGAAATCCCGGCAAAAATTTCTGTGCCAGCGCAACGGCACACACCAACAAAAAGCTCGCCATCATCATCAGCATCAGACGTTTTTTTTGCTGTTCGGTTCTCAGTTCAAAAAAAACAATCAGACCAAAAATACAATATCCGGCCAAAGTAAAAAGCCCCTGAAAACGTGGATACCAGCCAAAAACGCTCATCTCAGGCGCAACAGAAAACACCGTCGCCAAAATGTAAAATCCTAAAAATAATGCGAGAGCCGTCCGGATATATTTCCGCGATTTTATAAGAACTGACGGACTGGTTCCTTGAAGAAAATATTTCAAAACCCACAGCAGAAACATCAACGTAACGGAACCTTGAAAAACAGCAGCTTTCGCAAGTTCAAACGTCGTAAAAATATTTGGGAAAAAGACAAGAGGAAGAGCAAAAATAGTGATCAGCCAAGCGGTTTCAAGTAAAAAATCAACAACACGCTGCGGCCCGGAAATTGAAGATGAAAAAGATTCATTTTTTTGCATGAATCCACCTTACCAGAAACAATCCCAAACAACCAAAATACTGCAATAAAATATTTTTTAAATAAATCAAGCAAGAGTGACGCAAAACTGACAATCATCTCATCACAAAATCTTCAAAATATGTTAGAATATCTAGAAATAAAAAAACTCAAAACAAAAAAACAAAAACCAAATGAAGCAAATTTTTACAATTAAAAAAATCTCCGGCGCGTTTATTATTGCGTTGGCTTTCGCTGGATTCGCCCAAACTGTTTTGGCTGCCCGCCCTCCGGGAATTACAACAGCACCGTACACGGTTTCCTACAGCGCACGCTTAACAAATGCGGGAGGAGCACCGGTGACAACTACTCAGGACGTTCGCTTCAGCATATGGGACAACGCGGATTTTACTCCTGCGGATTTATTGGGATCAGGAGCAATTGATCCCGCCGCTCCGGGTTTTTCAGGTTGGCAAGAAACCTTCACGGTAACTCCTGATAGTAACGGGCTTTTCACGGTTCGTCTCGGCAGCACCAATCCGGTGCCGAACTTTAATTCTTCCACGGACGTGTATCTTCAGGTTGATGTGAAACCTACGGGTTCACCGGACACCAGTTATGAAGTATTGGATCCTACAGGAACAATTGCAGATACCAACGACCGTTTTCCTTTGGATTCTGCGGCGTTCGCCATTAATGCCGACACGCTCGACAATCATGATGCCTGCACGACAATTTCCACCTGCGCTCCCGGACAAATTCCTTTCCTGGACGGCGGCGGTCTTTTGCCGGTTCCAGTCATTCCCGGCGGAACAAACGCCGATACGTTTATTTTGGACAGCAACAATAACGCCCCCGGAAACATCCAGCTTCAATTCGGCGGCACACTTAATAAATTTCTTGAATACAATCCGACCGCGGGATATTTCAATTTTAACGATAACGTCAACATTACGGGAAATTTAACGACGACCGGAACCATCAACGGCATAACGATTAATTCGTCAACCGTCGGTCCTTACAATCAAAGCCTTACCTTTGATCCTGACTATAAAGGCGGAGTGATCCAGCCAGATACGGCGAACGTCGGCGGAAACGAAGGAACGCTCCAGGATTTCTTCAGTACTCCGGATAAAATAAACTATTATCATTGGACAACGAACCAGGGAACACTCCAGGACATTTTCTTGGTAGTGAAAGCAACGGTCCCTGAAGGATTTGTTGCATGGCAGTCAACGCCGGTTCAATTAACCTATAGAACAGGCACGGCGGCTTCGGCCGATAACACCCTGGACGTTTCCATGACGGACACGGCCGGAAGCCCGGTGACGCTCACGGGAGGAACAGGTTTAACTTCAACAACATTTACCACAAGCAATATGACCTTTAGCGGCTCGCCGACTTTTACGCCCGGACAGCCTTTTACCATAAAAATAAAATTAAGCGCCACCAGCACCGGATCCGCCGATGCCGGCCTCTTGAAACTGAATTACAACGGCCGATAATCCTTTCTTCACAAAAATAACTAATAACCCCACTGTAAATATGAAAAAATTATTCACTAAAAATACATTGAGACTTCTCAGCTCCATCGCGTTGGGGACCGTGCTGCTCGGTATGGTTGCACAAACCGCGTCCGCGGCCATCCTTTTCCAGGATGACACCTTCGCTACGATTGAATCCGATGCCATCATGATCGGTTCCAACGACGCTGGCGTCAGAAACACCGCCGTTCAGTTCGGTAACGATCCGACCGCTTCCGAAAACGGCATCATCAACTGGAATATTTCCACGAACCGTTTCAGCGTTGATCATCCGGTTGATGTCACCGGTGGTTTAACATCGAACAATGCCGTTGATATCGGCGGCACCAACGGATTGACCGGAAATTCACCGGCCTCATCCAGAAATGTGTTACGTAAAGATTCCGCTCCGAATACCAATGCGGCTTGTTCCGCCCTTGGTGAAGTGATCGTCAATACCACGACCAACCGCATGGAAGTTTGTACTACGACCGGTGCCGCAGGCGCCGCCATTTGGTCAGCTCCTACAACTACAATTCCTTCTGGTCTCACCAATCCTCTAACCTGTTCGGTCAGTGATCTTTTCTATAACACAACGACGAACCAATTGGAGGTCTGTACGGCCACCAATGTCTTTACAGTTGCAGGTCCTCAGAATTTTGAGGATATATACGCATACGATGCCGACAAAACCTTGACCACTGGCGGGGGTAATTTCACCATCGCTGCCGGGGCAGGTACTGTGAACCTGAACGAAACAACTTTAAACACAACATCAACAGGTGCAACCACTCTCAATGCGGGTGCGGCTTCTTCAACCGCCATTGACTTAAACGCTTCCAATGCCGCAGGTGGAATCACCGGCACATGGGGAACGGGCGGGTTAAACTTTTCCGGTCCGGGCTCCGCTTTGGACTTCAGTTCCACAGGTGCTCTCACACAGAATGCGACAGGCAATTCCACAATTAATGTCACAAGCGGGAACTTAAATTTACAAACCACAACATCGGGTAACGTTGCATTAACAGCTACAGGGGCAGGTAATTCAGTCACGTTCGCCGATGCCAACGTCACCACCCCGATCAAGTTCAGCAACACTGCAACTGCTTTGAACGCGACCTTCCCTGCAGGCGCAGGTATTTTGGACGCCTTGAATTCCTTCACTTCAACCGCAGCCGGTTCCGGCGCAAGTAACGTTGGAGTAGCCTCCGGCCTGACCAACATCACCGGAAGTGATGTCCAGGCAGCTTTGGCTTCCATTGACAGCCAGATCGGTTCCAATGCCAAAAAGGTTGATACATTGACCTTCAACCCCCAGTATCCAAATTATGTCATCTCCCGCAGCGGAGCAAACAATCAAGGTACCTTGATTGATGATTTTGACAGCACCAACAAAGTACAGTACTACGGTTGGACTTCAAATCAAGCCACATTGCAAAACATGGATGTAAGATTCCGCTTCCCGTTGCCAACAGACTTCAAGAGTTTGAGTACAGCAAACGGTGACTCCTTCACCTTTAATTTCCGCACGGGTCTGAATGCAAGCACCCATAATAAACTGGATTTCACGGTCAGGGATGTTACCAAGGCCAACACGACTTGCGGTTCAAGCCTGACGAACTTTTCCGGCACCGCCAACACCTGGACGAGCGTAGCCATCTCGGCGGCAACCCTCAATGCAGGCTGTAGCGGTGGAAATGCTTTGGCTGCTGGCGATGTCATTGCAGGCGACGTCACATTCTACGCTGACAATACGGCCAATGCTGCGGCCCAAGTCGGCCAAACAAATCTTACATATACCAACTAATCTATGAAAAAAGTCATAACAACATCATGTGTGATAACCCTGCTGCTTATGTGTGGGCAGGTTGGCACGGCCATGGCCGGTTCCTTCAGCGACATTTCTGAATCAAGTTCGGATTACACGATGCTGGAAAACCTCAAAACCATCGGTGTTATCAGCGGTTATCCGGACGGCACCTTTCAGCCGGATCTGCAAGTCAGCCGTGCCGAAGCGCTCAAAATGATCTTAAAAACATCCGGAAAGCCGGAACCCGCTGGGGATGTGCAAACAAGTTTCAGCGACGTTCCTCTTGATTCCTGGTTTGCCGGTTACGCCATGGAGGGCAAGGATATGGGTATTATTTCGGGCAATCCCGACGGCACTTTCGGCCCTGACGCAAACGTCAACAAGGCCGAATTCATAAAAATGCTGCTGAAGGCCTTTAATGAAAATATTGATAACTATGATTTTACCGCGTTACAGCAAACCATCGCCGTTGATGTTACCTGGTCTGACTGGTTTTATCCCTATTTTGCTTTCGCCAAAATGGACGGTCTGATCACTCCGGATTTGAACAATCAGCTCGAACCGAATCATTCTCTGACCAGGATGGAATGCGCCGTGCTGCTCTATAAATACTATATCCTTAAAAATGGCGGTGATATTGAACAAATGCTCGGCATTGCCGAAAAAAATCTGGCTGATGTTCCGGCAGAACTCAACGCCAACAATCTGGTGACGGCTTTTAATGAAGCAAATGATGCCGTCTTCTACAATGGATTGGCCCTTGGACTACAACCTAACTCTCATAGTGTGACCGGAACAAATGATATCGCTTTAGGTTTCCGGCAACTGGTCACGGCCTACCACGCCAAGTCTCAATCAAATCCTGATCTGGCCCAGTCACTGGTTGATGAAGCAAATAGTGATGCCAATGACGCCGTCACTCACGACAGCTCTCTGCAATCACTCGCCGATCAAATCAATCAGCTCGGCACGAGTCTGATGGCGCAATAAAAATACTTTTAATACATTATTCCCGGAAAAATGTTCAGCAGCAAAGGCCTAAAATTCACATCTGTCCGGCAAAGCCGGAGAAAATATTTCGCTCTCCTCACGGTGGTCTGCTCAATTGTGGGCATGGCGGCACCTGTGCATGCCGCAATCCTTTTCCAGGACGATACATTCGCCACCATTGAATCCGATGCCATCATGATCGGTTCCAACGACTCGGGCGCGCGCAGCACGGCCATTCAGTTCGGCGCGGACGGTTCTGCGGCACAGAACGGCAATATTCAATTTGATATTTCAGCGCGGCAGTTTAACGTCGACCATCCGGTGCAAATTACCAATTTGGGAAGCGGTGACAGCTTCCAGGTCAATGACGAACCCAGCGACACGACCCCTTTTATTATTCAAAGTGACGGGGATACCTTAATCGGCACAAACACCCAAACCGCGGGCGACCCGGAAAAACTGAAAGTCGAAGCTGGAGCCGGTCAGACCAACGTTATTACCTCCTCTGGAGATATCAACGCCAATCTCTATAATACGCTCCTCAACAGAAACTCCGGAACCCTTGCGAAAACAGAATTCAGGGCGGACGCCGATAACAGCGTCGGCACTGCCGATACAACGGCAACAGGTATGACATCTTCCGGATTCAGCAGTCCGACTTTTACGCTGGCCGGTCCCGATGACGGATTTTTGATAAGTCATGGCAATGATCTTATAATTGATACTGGAAACACGGGAGCACCGATCAAATTTGCCACCGGTGGAGCACTGACGGCAAATGAACGCATGAGAATTGACGGCACCGGCAACGTCGGCATCAACACCACTACTCCGGGTTCCAAGCTGGATGTGAAAGGTGATTTGCGGCTTTCCGGCACTACATCTGGTTACGTAGGATTTATCGCGCCGGCAGTCTCAGGTACAACAACGTATACTTTGCCGAGCACTGATGGTTTATCGGACCAGAGGTTATCAACGAACGGCGCCGGTGTTTTATCATGGTCCGACCCGGGGGGTTATTGGCAAAGAGTTGGCACGGTGCTTTCCCCTTTAACAGCCGGTGACAGCGTTACAACGAGCGGAGGCGGCACAATCACTTCCGATGGTTTGTTAACCGGAAATACAGGATTAACGATCACCGGCGGTGTTGCAAATCTGAACGCCAGCAGTAACAACAACACCAACATCAACACAGGCACTTCAACCGGGACTTTATCCCTCGGTAACAGTTTGGCAGGTGCTATCAGCGCTCAAAGTGCCTCAACAGTTACCCTCCAAAGCGGGAGTTCAACCTTAACGACCGGCAATTCAAACATTACACTTCAACCGGGCGGTACGGGCACAACAGGGAATGTCCAAGTCGGCGCCGGCGGAGCCGGGTCAACAACTCCGGACCTGCTTGGTCTCGATGTAAAATCAACCACGGGCGATCCGGCAGGTGCAAACGGCGAAATGTACTATAATGCTTTCTCCAACAAATTCCGCTGCTACATCAATGGTTCCTGGGGGGATTGCGATACCACCGGCGGCACGGCCACTTTGCAATCTTCATATAATGCCGGCAATTCCATCACCACCGGCAGCAGCACGCCAATCCAGTTTAATCTAACCAGCGGCGACTTTAACGCCACAGGAGCGGGCGCGGTGAATTTAACGCCGACGGCAGCATCACAATTCACTTCCGGCGGAGCGTTGACTTTGACCGGCGGAGCAACTTCAGACTGGGGGACAACTTCAGGAGATTTGACTTTGCATGCGAATAGTTCGGCGAGCGGCGATGTTAATATCGGAGCCGACGATACTCCTTCAGCCACACCGGACATTTTGTCTCTGGATCAAAAGAATGTTGCAAGCGGCACGGGAGATCCGGTGGCCGGTGGTAATGGCGACATGTATTATAACGACGCCCGTGATCGTTTCCGCTGTTTTGAAGCCGGTGGATGGAAGGATTGCGGACAAACCGCTGCTTCTTCAACGACCTTGCAGGCGGCTTACAACGCCGGCAATGCAATTTCCACCAGCGGCTCAAATCTTGCTTTCACTTTAAACGGTACTGACCAACTCACCGCCTCCGGCGCTGGTTCGGTCAATTTAACTCCAACCGGCGCATCCAGCTTCACTTCCGGCGGAGCTTTGACTTTGACCGGCGGCGCAGCATCAACCTTTTCAACCACAGCCGGAGCCTTAACCATCAATTCCGGCACCACCACACCGGCCGCCCTAAACCTGGGAACGGCAGGTTCAAACGCCGTTAATATTGGCAGCACCGGCGTCACGACTACAAATAACGGTTCACTGACTTCAACACAAACTTTAACGGCATCCAATGGCCTGACCTTAACCACAGGGGCTTTGAACCTTACCTCTACCAGCGGCGCTCTTTCGCTTGCCGGTCTTGGCGCAAGTTCAATCAGTACCGGTAGTAATAGTTTGGCTTTGGTCGGCAGTCCAATCAATATCAATGCCACCGGCACGGGGACAACCAACATCGGCAGCGCCACCGGTGCAGTCAATCTTCCCGGACTGACGGCTTCAAAGGTCGTCTTTACCGATGCATCTAAAAATTTAACATCAACCGGAACAGTAGCTATCGCCCAGGGCGGCACGGGGCAAACAACTCAAACTACAGCCTTCAATGCACTATCACCATTAACGACCAAAGGAGATCTGATCGTTTATGATGGAACCAATAACATCAGACTGCCGGTTGGCGGAACGAATGGACAGATGTTAAGTGTTGATTCAACACAGACCGCCGGCATCAAATGGATCACGCCAAATGCCGGAACGGTCACCAGCGTATCGGGTTCAGGCGGAACAACCGGTCTGACCTTAACCGGCGGACCGATCACCAGTTCCGGCACGTTAACCTTGGGCGGAACTTTGGGTGTGGCCAACGGCGGAACCGGCGACACGACCCTTACAAATCACGGAGTACTCGTCGGAGCTGGAACCTCGGCGGTAACACAGCTGGCGGCAGCAGCGGCAGGAACACTTCTTTCCGGTCAAGGTGCCAGTACAGATCCATCATTTACCGCAACGCCGACACTCGGAGTAGCTGGGACTACACTTGGAACATTGTCACTTTCCGGAAACACCTCGGGAACAATTGCCATTAAACCCCAGGCAGCTGCGGGAACTTATAACTTCAACTTGCCGACAACTGCGGGAACGAGCGGACAACCGTTGCTTTCCGGTGGCGGCGTAGGAAGCCCGATGACATTCGGCACACTTGGTGTTGCAGCGGGTGGAACTGGTCTCACCACCTTTGGTGGGACGAACACCATTCTCTTTACCACGGCGGCAGATACTCTTTCGAATATTACTACAGCGAACAATGGGATTTTAATAACAAGCGGAGCAGGAGTTCCGTCAATCAGTTCAACCTTACCGTCAGCCGTACAAGGGAATATCACAGGGACAGGCACCCTCACATCAGGAGCAACCGGCGCAGGTTTTACTCTCAATTTTGGTACAAGCACATTAAGCGGCGCAGTTCCGATCGCCAACGGCGGCACGGGACAAACCACGGCAATCACAGGCTTTAACGCCTTGTCGCCGCTCACAACCAAAGGAGATATCCTTACCCGAGATGCAACAAACAATATCAGACTGGGCGTTGGCACAAACGGCCAGGTATTAAGCGCAGATTCAACGCAGACCAGCGGTCTCAAATGGATATCACCAACTTCCGGCACGGTCACGAGCGTGGACGTTTCAGGAGACTCGACAGGCTTAACCTTCACTGGCGGACCGATCACCAGCTCAGGGACGATAACTATGGGTGGCACCTTGGGCCTAACCAACGGCGGTACCAATAACAGTCTGACCGCCAGCAATGGAGGAGTCGTTTATTCTGATGCATCCAAATTAAATATTCTCGCAGGCAATGCGACGGCCGGAAAAGTACTCCAATCCGGAGCCAGCGCGGCTCCAACCTGGAGCACGCCGACATATCCTTCCGGCTCCGGTTCGGCTGGAAAAATCTTGCGTTCCGACGGAACGAATAACGTTTATTCTACTTCAACATTTGCCGATACCTACACGGCAAGCAATCTCCTTTATTCCAATGACGCGAATACCATAACGGGCCTGGCCACGGCCAACAACGGCGTCCTCTTAACCAACGGATCAGGAGTGCCTTCGATCACTTCCACGATTGATTTCAGCAATGCCACCAGTTTTACTTTACCAAAGGGCACCACCGATCCGGCAACCTGTACGGTGGGGCAACAATTTTATAATACGACCAGCAATACCGATCGCGTCTGTACTGCCACCAATACCTGGACGAATGTTTCCGCCGGCGGCACCGGCCACGCAATTCTGTCCGGTGGCACGGATGCTAACGCTGCAGCCACCTTTATCGGTCCGGCTGGGAACAGCAACACTGAAGCCCAAGTAAATACGCCAATACCCTACGCCTGCACCGCAAAGAATCTTCAAGCCAGTGTGGAAGTTGCCTTTCCCTCGGGTAAAAATTTGACCTTCACTATCAGAAAAAATAGTGCCGATACGGCAGTAACGTGCACAATCAATACTGTTGGCCCGACTACATGCTCTGACACAACGAATTCTGTCGCCTTTGCGGCAGGCGACCTTTGGGATGTAGCAACAACGACCACTGCCGCACCGCCGGGCAAATTTATTAAAGTAGCGTTTGAGTGTGATTAACAAGAGTTGAAATAACATGAAAAGATCGCTACGATAATTTCATGGAAACGCAACTCACCCAGGAACCGACAGGAAACAATAATGGTAAAAATATTACCATTATTGTTGTTCTGCTGGTGTTTGCGGCAGTTTTATATTTTTCCGTGAGTGCAGATCCCAACACGGCTTTACAGGCAAATCTGAACAATCCCACTCAGCAGGCCGCGGAAGACAAAAAAGTTTTGGACCAGCTAAAAAAAATCATGCTGCTGCCCGACAACATCACTCCCACCATGGCGATCATCACCGATGTGGACGTTTTGAAAAAGCAACAGCCCGCTTTTTTCGCCAATGCCAAAAACGGCGAGCGGCTGATCATATATCCGGATACGGCCATAATTTTTGATCCTGAAACAAATATCATCATCAAAGCCGGCGGGATTCAAATAGTTGCTCCTTCCGAAGTTTCTGCTACAACAACCGCACCGGCCAAATCAACAGGTACAAAATAAAAATAGTTTTTTTGCAGTCTGAGAGAAGCCCATCAAACCCAAAGAGCCCTCAATCCTGAGAGCCCTTTTAAATATTGACCCTATGGTTGTCATATGTTATAATATTGGGAATAGATTAAATTCAAAAATAAAAATAATAAATTATCAAAACAAAAAACCTATGAAAAACAAAAACAAAAAACTGGAGAAATTCATCGGAGCCTCAACCATAGCAACCATATTGGTGAGTATGTTAGTCGGGGCCCAGATCACCATGGCAAACGTTGGAACATTTTCGAACGCTTCGAACTTCAACGGAACCGCCATCAGCAGCGGCAAAACCATCTGGTTTACCAGTGTCGCCAAGTTCCAGGGGATCGGAACGACACCGGTCAATATCTATATGAAAAATGCGAGTATCAAGTTTACTTCCGGGAGTTCACTCTATGACCTTCCCGTTCCGGACGCACAAATCACCATCAACCCTTCCGCGACAACGGTAAGTACAACCTATGACACAACGAATGGAACCTGGGTCACCAGTGTTCCCAAAACTTTTTCGGGCAACGCGTTTATGAGCGCTCTCGCCTATGATGTTCCGGCCAACCTCGCCGGAGGTATTAATCCTGTGACGTGGACCGCGGATTTTGCAAGCGATACCCCCGGAGTCACTGTCCAGTGGCAATGGGCGGCTGCCGTTTATACCCAGTTCGGTACAACCTACGGATCGTTAGGAGTAAAACCGGTCGACGACAACCATTTGACAACCAATTCTGACCTTGCAGGAACTCCTGAAAATTATAAGTCCTTCGTTACCGGCGGTGCCAAAGGCGGTGGCGGTTCCAATTACACCGGAAGCCTTAGTGGGACTGTTGCCGTTACGCCTGCCGGATTGGGTGAAGCGGATTTGTCATTAAGCAAAACTATCGATAATTCAGCTCCGAATGAAGGCGATACGATAGTTTACACTGTAGACGTAACAAACAACGGCCCAAGTAACGCTACCGGTGTCGCTGTTGCGGATACGTTGCCTGCAGGTTTGACTTATGTTTCATCAACGCCGAGTGTGGGAACATACGACCACGGTCATGGTACTTGGACCATAGGTTCTATCGCGAATGGAGTGAACGAAACTTTGCAAATCAAGGCGAAAGTGAATAAAGGAACGGCCGGAACCACTATTACGAATACCGCTTCAATCCAAACTTCAGATCAATCGGATCCTACACCGGAAGATGATCAAGAGTCATTAGCTATCGTTCCTGGCCTGGCCGGGACTGGAGATAGTTGCGGATACCCGTATAGCAGCGGAAATTCTTTAACAAATACAACATTTAGTGAAAGTGAAGTTTTGCGAGGATTTAGCCCGGCATCGGCAGGACAGCTCACGCCCGGTGAGACTTTGAAGGTTTGGTTTAACGATGAACATGCCATGACATTGGGCGTTTCAGCGGTAAATGTAAAAACTTCTTCCGGCACGACAACGACAAATTATCCGATTTCGCCATTAACTACTGATCCGGGGACCGCCCTGAACCCGTCGGTGGGGACCAAGATTCTAACAGGTGATCAGGCTGGAAATGATACAAGCGGAAGACCAATTTGGCCGGCATTATATGTTACGGACATTACTTCGAATGCAAGTGCAAAAACCGGCGATTGGCAATTTGGCGGAACTCCCGTCAGTCCCGATGCTGTTTTTGGTTCATGGAAATCTGCTACAAAATTGATTGATCAGACCCATTCACCTGCGGTGGTCAGCATGACACCCGGTATCGATCCGGTAAAAAATAACTGGAATCTTGATACGGGTGATGCCGCACCTTCAGGTTTGACCAATCAAGGCTACGGCGCTGAAGTTCGATGGAATTTTAACGGTCTTGGTTTGGTAAGCGGTCATAAATACCGTTTTCAATTTTTTGTCCACGATGGCGATCAAAATAAAAGCGGTGGTGACGCCGGTGAGTCCTGCATTAGCGTGAACGTTCCGGTTGCACCTCTTGCCATAACAAAAACGGTCAATAATCCAACGCCTAAGGAAGGAGACACCGTTACTTATACCGTTAAAGTCACAAACAGCGGGGCGAATGACGTTACCGGGGTGACCGTTGCTGACGCCCTACCAGCGGGCGTGACCTATGTTTCCTCAACACCAAGCCAGGGAACTTACAGCGGAGGTGTGTGGAACATCGGTACGATTGCTCACGGCGCGAACCAAACTTTGGTTATCAACGCGACGGTGAATACGGGAACCTCCGGAACCACCATCACAAATACTGCTCAGATACAATCTACCGGCCAGCAGGCATCGGTGGATATCAATCCGATTACATCAAGTTTGTCGATCACGAAAACTGTCGATAACGCTACGCCTAACGAAGGAGGCACAATCAATTATTTGGTTACCGTTTCAAACAGCGGTCCGGCTGACGCAACCAATGTAACCGTAACGGACACATTGCCTTCCGGTTTGACTTATGTTTCTTCAACACCGAGCCAGGGAACATACAGCGGCGGAACCTGGACGATTGGAACTATCGCCAATGGCGCCAGTAAAACTCTGGGTATTACTGCAACTGTGAACACCGGAACCGCCGGAACCACAATTATCAATACAGCCAAGGTACAGCCGAATGGTCCGCAGGCATCCGTACCTTTAACTCCTCCCGCCATAGCTGATTTGTCTTTAACGAAAACTGTCAATAATTCTACGCCTCAGGAAGGCGGTTTGATTGTTTATACGGTTACGTTGACAAACAGCGGCCCGGATGACGCCACCAATGTGACCGTTGCTGACGCCTTACCTGCGGGTGTGACCTATGTTTCTTCAACGCCAAGTCAGGGGACGTATAGTGCCGCTACCGGAACCTGGACGGTTGGAACTGTCGTCAACGGTGCGAGCAAAACTTTACAAATTAATGCCAGTGTGAATACCGGGACCTCCGGAACCACCATTACGAATATGGCGCAGGTACAAACTTCCGATCAAACGGATCCAGATTCGACTCCGGGCAATAGTATTCCGACTGAAGACGATCAGGCATCCGTAGATATAAATCCTTATATTAGTACGAATCCTCTCGAAGCTGATCTGTCTTTATTTAAATCTTTAGATAATTCAAAACCGCATGAAGGTGATACCATCGGTTATACGGTCACCGTGACAAACAGCGGCCCAAGCGACGCAACCAATGTAACGGTAGCGGACTCCTTGCCTTCCGGTTTGACCTATGTTTCTTCAACGCCAAGCCAGGGAACGTATAATGCCGCTGCCGGCCTCTGGACGATTGGAGCTATTGCCAAAGGCGACAGCAAAACTCTGGCGATCAGCGCAACTGTCAACGCGGGAACTGCCGGAACCACCATTACGAATACGGCGCAGGTGCAAACTTCCGACCAGCCGGATCCTAATTCGACTCCGGGCAATGATAATCCTTCCGAGGACGATCAAGGCAGCGTACCTTTGACCGTTGAAAAGGATACCGATTTGGGAGTTACGAAAATTGTTTCGAATCCTACGCCAACCGAGGGGGCCCAGGTGACTTACACCGTAACCGTAACGAATAACGGACCGATTGATGCGACAAATGTAGCGTTGGTTGATGTGCTGCCTGCAACCGAAACATACGTCTCCAGTATACCGTCAAAGGGTACCTACGACGCGACGAGTGGAATTTGGCAGGTCGGCAGTTTGCCGGTTGGACAGTCAGAAACACTCCAGATGGATGCAACGATAAATGCCGGTACGGCAGGTACAACCATCACCAATACCGCACTACTGTTCCAATTGGACCAGATTGATACGAACGCAGCGAACAACAGTGCTTCAGCTGACGTCATTGTCGGAGCTGGAAGACTTCGCTGTACAGATTGCGGACCAACGCCACCAACACCGCCAACACCTCCAACACCTCCAACACCACCGACACCACCGACGCCGCCAGCGCCGCCACAAACCCAGGAACAGACCCAGGAACAGACCCAGGAAGTAGTTCCAGGCTGTCTCGCCTACACCAATGATCGCAATCTTGTGTTTGATGATATCTCAAATCTTCCCCCGTTATCCCAGGATGTTGCCAACATTCTTAAGGGAACCTTCCTGGTCGGTGAGGGCTACAAGGGGGCGCAGCAGTTTGTTTTGAGCGGTTACACCTCATTTTCAAATGATGCAGGTCACAGAATAGTTGATTTGAATCGTGCCATGACCAGGCTTGAATGGGCGAAAACATTGATGACGTCCCACTGTTTGCCAATTATGGTTATCAGCCAACTGCCAAAGAGTACAATTTTCGGCGATCCGATGTATGAATTCAAAGATCTCCCGGCGAAACATACTGGAGATGTCACCAATGATTGGTATGTTGATGTAATGTATTCAGCTGAATATTACGAAATTCTGGACGGTAATCAGGAAACGAATGCTGAACCAGCCAGATCGATTACGGTTGCCGAGGCGGTAAAAATGTTGGTGCGCACCGGTGAGGCCAAAGGAATTATTTCCAGGGAGACCAATAGAATGACCAATGCCGGAGAACAATGGTACCTGAAATATTATTCTAAGGCCGCCAGTGAAGGAATATTGGCCAATCCGCTGGGAATAAGCATTAACTTGCAGACACAGGCCACAATCAAGCGGTCGGACGCGTTTGCATTATTGCTGAAGACGATTCTTGACAGACAAATGTACACAGCTTTCTACAGCAAATTAGTTAAGGCCCAACTCAACATATGAATAATTCACCGCTAAAAATCAGGCTTTCCGCGGTTGGTATCGCGCTGTTAGCAATGTTTACGTTTGCTTCGAACGCTTTTGCCGCCAGATCGGCGAGCCTGTTTTTTTCGCCCAATGCCGGCACGTATAATAAGGAATTCCAAGTGAACATAATGATTTCCAGCCCGGATCAGACGACAAACAGTGTCTCGGGCTCAATCAATTTTCCAACGGATAAATTGGAGGCGGTTTCCATCTCCACAGCCGGTTCGGTGGCCGATACATGGATTACGCCACCGACTATTTCCAATACCGACGGGGTCGTTTCTTTTGAAGGATTGATGACGGGAACTCCCTTCCAGGGAACAAGCGGAAAAGTATTAACAGTAACTTTTAAACCCAAGAGCGTCGGAGTTGCGGTAGTATGGTTTACGGAAGCGGCCATCTTGGCAAACGACAAAGACGGAACGAATATCCTGACTGGTGCCGGCAGCGGCACATACACCCTCAACAAGGGCCTGCCGTCTCCGGTAGTTGTTTTCACACAGCAGGGTGAGACCACGAACACGACTTCACAAACTTCTTCTACGCAGCAAACTAATGCGACAGCCCCAAATTCTTCTTCCTCACAGCAAACTGTGACCACGACTCCGACTTCGGCTTCGGGGCAAACTTCAGGACAGGCATCGGGGCAAATATCCGCGACGAATGGTGCGCCCGCGACTACGTCCGCCCAGGCTGGAGTTCTTCATTCTGCAGCCGGCCAGACGCAGTCTCCTTCAAAATCTTTACCGGAGAGGCCGGTTGTCAGTTCGCCGACCCATCCCGATCAGAATACGGCATACTCAAACAATAACCCTACTTTTCAATGGAAAATTACCAAGGACATTACCGGGGTGAAAATTTACGCCGATCACAATCCAGATACCCAATTAGGTGAAACGTCGAACGGCCTGTTTACCTCTTACACCTACCACAACGTTGCAGATGGCGTGTGGTATTTCCACATCAGACTCAGAAATGCCAGCGGCTGGGGGAATACGACACATCGGGAATTTATTGTTGCTTCAAGTCAAAGTCCAAACAATGCAATAACAGGTACCGCCTCCGGAGTAATGACCACTCTGAATCCAGCAGCGGGCGAAACGATTTCCGGCACGGGCACAATGACACAAAAAATTTTATATCATCCCGCCGCAATTTATCCGCTTAACGGAATAAATAACGGTCTGCAGGGATCCTCGAACGGGAATGCGGGTTCCAATCAGGGCTGGACTGGTTTTCTCCAGTTTATCGTACTGGTGATGGCTATGATTTTCGCTTTTGTCGTCTATCTTATTTTATCGGGTGATATTCATATCATTTTCAGGAAAAACGGCAGAAAAAGAAAATCCCGCAAGTGGTTGTGAAAAAGAGGTTATTATTTCAGCTTGATCCTAACCCGTCATTCAGGACACTCCGGTAGAGCGGGTATTTGTATTTTTGCCTAAATTTTGCTATTGTATGACAAATTAATAAATCAATAATATAAAAATTATGAACAAGAAATCCATCATTGCGATTGCAGTGATTTTTATGATGCCCTCTTTTGCAATGGCGCAGACACAGGCCGAAACCCAGCAAACGCAGCAGGTGCCGAGCTTTGCGGACGTCACTCAGGCCAATCCCAGCTATGTGGCAATCAGATATCTGGCCGCCCATGGCATTGTTGGCGGTTATGCAGACGGTACCTTCAAGCCCGACCAGCTGGTCAATCGCGCCGAAGCTCTCAAAGTTATCCTGGAGGGCGCCGGCGTCCAGGTCCCGGCCACGGCCGCAACATCAAGTTTCAAGGATGTAAATGTCACCGATTGGTTCGCCGTATACATCATGAAAGCCAAGGAACTCGGGATTGTGAACGGAAATCCGGACGGAACTTTCGCCCCGAACCGTAACGTGGCTGAATCCGAATATCTTAAAATGATGCTGATGGCCAACGGGTTTAAACCCGACAGCTGGGGGGGAAAACAGGTCTTCGCGGACGTTCCGGCAAATGCCTGGTTCACGCCATATCTGAACTACGCCGGACAGTCCGGACTCATCACCAAGGACGCCCAAAACAATGTCTATCCAAACAAAGAACTTTCACGCGGCCAGGTTGCCCAGATCCTCTACATCCTGGCCGTCATACGCAACGGCAGCGACAGCCAGTTTCTCCTGGATCAGGCCCAGGCCCAGATCGACGAGATCGACATTTATGTTGCCTCCAATGAATTACAGGCCGCAAAAGCCGCATCCCAGTTCGCAGTCGATACTACGCAGCAGGCGCTAAAAAACATGCCTACAAACAACGTGGTGCTGGGTGCCGCAAAAGTCGCGCGCGCCTATGACTACCTTGTCAATTCTTACATCAGCGCCGTGGCAAAAAATACCGCTGATGCCACAACCTGGGCCAACCAGGCCATAGCCAAAGCCACGGAAGCGTGGCAGGCCAACAACGCCATTCAGCCGATCGCCAAACACGTTAAGGACAGCGCCAACGAGATTTTGACTCAATTGTCCGCGCCGGCTACAACTGCTGCAACCACACCGGCAAAATAGCATTCGCAACCATGAAAAATCACCCTGTGCGCAACCGCCTGGATTTTGTGACGAAGCTCGTCCTGGTTTTAACAATGTTCTGCTTTGGCGCGCCCACATTATTCGCCGCATCGTTCACCGACGTCCCCGCGGACAATCCTTATTATGTCGCTGTGGAAAGCCTTAAAAATCTGGGTGTGGTCAAGGGCTATGGCGACGGCACTTTCCGCCCCGACCAGCTGGTCAACCGCGCCGAAGCCTTAAAAATGATTTTGCTTTCCGCAAAAATTAAAGTGGATCCCGGTTTATACCAGACCGGTTTCCCCGACGTGAAATTAAGCGACTGGTTTAGCGGATATGTTTTTAACGCCCAAAATTTACACATCGTCGTCGGCAATCCCGACGGCACCTTTGCCCCGGTCCGCAATGTGAACAAGGTCGAATTTCTCAAAATGTCCATCCAGGCTTTTGTCGTTGATCTGAATAACTATAAAAACGTCCAGACGCCGCTGGCTGCGGATGTAACAAACATCGGCGACTGGTTTGTGCCATATTTAAACTATGCCAAATCGGTGGACATCATCGCTCCGACTATCGACGACAAACTTGAACCGGCCAGATCTTTAACGCGGGGTGAATGTTCTGAAATTCTCTACAAAATGTATATTCTGAAAAACGGTGGAGTCACCCAGGAACTTTTAAGCACGGCCGAAGCAAAACTTGTAGACTCGATGATCAGCATCAAGGCGGGCAACGTACAGGACGCCCTCTCCCGTGCCCAGGAAGCGGTTTTTTACACCGACAATGCCCTCACCCAGGACCCGAACTCCAATATCACCCAGGGAGCAAGTCTGATCGCACGTGGTTTCCAGAAACTTTACGAAGCCTCCGCGGCCAAGTTGCAAAACGACCAGGTGCAGCTCAAGGCTTTATCGGCCGAAGCCAAATCCGACGCTGATCAGGCCGTGGCCAAGGACGGCTCCCTTCAGGACCTCTCAGCCAAACTCAAAACCCTTGCCGATTCGCTCTAAAGAAATTCGGGAAGTAATGTGAACTGAGCAACACCCAAATATTATCTCCGTCTGGGCGTTTTTTTATTGGTCCGTCAATTAATATACTTAGATGAGGCTATAGCCAAAGACAGCTCGCTTCAGGATTCTGCCCAGAAACTGAAAGACCTGAGTGGCAGCTTGTTAAACACAGACCGGGAATTGATTTCCAAAAAACCGCTGAATATAAACAAAATTCGGCATTTTTAGGTAGGCAGCTTTAACAATTGACAAATATAAATAAAATGTTAAAATAATAACCTGTCATTTTATCTTTGATATGGGATCAGAAACCACCAAAGAAGATCCGGAATCAGAATTGATTTCAGAAAAAGAAGGCACCACGGCGCCTGAAACAAAGGCCGAAGATCCAAGAATTCGGCAATTGGAAGAACAAATCCATCAGTATGAACTGCAGGTCGGGAAAATTTTAGCTGACGATGCTGAGGGGGAAATCAGAAAAACTCAATGCACCTGCGAGGAAGGTGATATTAAAAAAATTCAAAGAACGCCGAATTATAAAGCTGCGGCGCGTTTTTATAACAAAGCCAAACGTTCCTCGGAAGAAAAACTTAAAGAAGACGCAAGAAAAGAACGCAATGTCTGCGACTGCATCCATAAAATGCTCAGAGCCCAAATCGGCCTGCCTGGTGATGTTCAAAAAGACCAGCATGCTCATTTTTTATCTGAGATTCTTCCTGAAATTGCCGCTGAATTAACGGAAGAACTTATGAAGATCAAAGACATCAAAATCCTGGATATCATCAATGTTTTCAAGAAAAAGCAGCACGATCTTGAGCAGCATGATTTTCCTTATTTCAACGCAAAAAAAATCACTGAAGAAAACGGCGATTTTTTTGATGAGTTGATTTCAATTCTGCATGCCAAAAAACCGATTAAAATTTATCTGGAAAAGCTGATTCACGACGTCGACGATATCCGTCTTCTCGATCTGCCTTCAATTTGGAGGGAAAGATCACCGGCTTATAGCAAAGAAGAATCGACCAGAGAGCATAAAAGCATCACGGAATCCGCAAGACAGGCCAACGAATGGACGGATGTTTTTTTCAAAGACGCCGGAGGTTTGCACCCCGACATCAAAGCGAAAAATTATCTGAACGATTTGACGGACGAAGAGTGCGAACAACGGGAAATAGATTCCGACAGTCCGCAAAGAAAAGGGCTCTGCAACGTTGTGGCCCATACCGTTCCTTCGGATGAAAATCGTTTAAAAATGCTCGTCAGCGCCATGGCAAAAATTAACATGATGCATCTTGCCGAAACCATTAAAAGCCAGGTTGATCTGGATCAGATGCACGTCATCCGCGAACACATCAAGAAAATTCTTGATTTATACATCAGAAAAACTTTTGACGGTAAAACTATCCTCAACGCCGGAGATGAAAACGAAGAAGACGCGGTGGTCTGTGAATCCGTTGATGTTCCGGAAGAAAAAAGTCTTGAGGCCATCGCCCGTAAATTTATGGATAAAGACGCTGAAAACACGCGTGATTTTGACGTAAATGCCATTCACGACATGATCCGTTTTGCAGTCATGCTCACCAAAGAAGATTCGGAATCTCCGGAAAAAATGGAAAAAGCCACTAAAAAAACATTGGGGATTCTTTATGCGATTTTCGGTACCGATATTTCTCAGGGACGACTCCGCTATACATTCGACAGCGGTGTAACCAACGGCAACAGCACAGGAAAACATCAGGCTTTCCATTTTACGTTCCGTTATCGTTACCAGTGCAAATCCAACGGAAAAAACAAATGGGAAACGGATAAAGTCAGAACCGTTTCGGTTGAAGTGCAGATCAGGAAATATATGAACAGTGAAGAAAAATTAAAGGATCACCTTGATTATAAACAGAAAAAAGACCGGAAAATAACGCATGTAGCCGGCATGAACGTGACGTTCACGGAATTCATAACTGACATTTGCGATGCTCTTCTCAACGATTATGAATTCCTCGATGAAAATAAAGTGAGTAAAGAAACCATTGAATATCCGGTCGATGAAAAACTGGCAAGAATCTTATTCAGGGTTTTAACCCGCTGCGACAACGAAGGGGTTTTATTGAATGGAAGAACGATCTCTGAACTCCAGCAGGACAATCATCAATGGCAGAAAATTAAGGATGTCATCGAAAAATACAAAACCTATGAAGCAAAACACATCAACAATCTCAGGATCAAAATGGATGAACGCAAAGCCCGCGGCAAGGCTCCAAGAAAATACGAAGGATGGAGAAAAAGAGCCCAGCAGTCAATTGGAGAATCGTCAGCGCATGGAGGAATAGCTCCTTCTTCAATCAATAAAATGGCGCTTCAGGCCGAAAACGTAATTCTGAATTTTGAAAAGTTTGCAAAGAAAGAAAGCACCATTCCGCCGGTATCTCTTCCCGATCTGGATGCCGAAGAATCCGATGACGAATAATCCTGGATATTGACAGTGGAAAGAAAATTTTCTAAACTGACGCCAAATATCTCCAATTTATGAAAACAATTTCTCGCCACAACCTTGTCATGACATGCTCTTGGATTAAGCTCTGTGTGCTTAACCCGAAGTTTTGTGTCGAGAGGTCAGCGTAACGTTTTCAGAAAATATTGAAACTTACCAAGAAGCCTCTCCGCACATGCAAGGGGCTTCTTTCAGTATTGCACACCCGATCCTTCACAATTCAACGTTTATTACACCCTTTTCCTGTTCGCATCACGTTGGTGCGAACAAATCAGGGGTGTGGTTGACACCTAAGAAACCCAGCTGACCGCTCTCAAGAGCAGAAAAGGAAGTGCGATGGGAAAGCGTGCATCATCAGTAGACACACTCTTCGTTCCGGCTGAAGTCGAAGCCGCTGAAGACCTGGGCATCAAGCTCTCGTCCGAATACGTGCGAAGGATGCGTCAGTCTATCAAAACGAAGGCTGCGCAGATGAAGGGACAGTACTACACGATCATCGATGACGCGGATTGGACCGATGATGAGCTCGACGATCGCCTGTTTGCGACCGTCCGTCTCCTCCACGAGTACGAGGGAGGCTCGGGCTCCCAGATCAGCATGCGCACGGAGCGCATGGAGGCACTCAAGCAGCTCATCCTCAGGATCGCCGAAAAGAAGAAGGCAAATCACCTTCCGATCGTTCGTAAGATCCGCAATGATGCGCTCAACAAGACCGAAGCTGCCGAAGAAGACTGAATGCTTCAGCGGATACATAGATTTCTTAGGAACTCCACAGGACCACCGCGTGTCTCGTCGGTCGCCGCTATAAAGCTGCGCAGTCGTACCCCATCCTGTTATGGACTTGCGGGCGCGCGATTCGGACACTCTTCACAGAGTTGTCTCGAATCGCCGCCCGCTTCAGTTATCCTTCAACCACATAAATTTTTTCAAAACAATCTCTTATCGTTCTGCAATGTCGCAAACTCTCAACAAATTCACCTCTCAAATGATGATTTGGAACAGCCAGGTCATCTGTTTTGATGTGCTTTGCGTCATTACACTCCGCATACCGCCCAAGAGGTTCTAGAAATAATTGCAGATGCAAAATCTAACCTCTCGAAGCCAAGAGGTTATTGAACGCGTTCAATTTGTTCCTTGAAAATTCGAAAATCAAAACCACATCCGGACAGGGAGGCGACCGTCACTGTCGTGTCTCCGTCCGGGTGTGGTTTCGACCATTCCAATATTCATCAACTCAGATTTCACCAAACGACCGAACCAAGAAGGAGCACGAAGACCATGAACACGAAAAGCCCCAAGCTTCCAATTCTCGGTGTAGTCTGGCAGCAGGCAGCGGAGTTCTCCATGTACCCGCGCGAGCGCATTCCCGCGCTTCGCGAGTTTCTCGCTCAGGCAAAGAAGAATCATGAAGATTCCAGGTTCAAGACCGTCATGGCCAAGCCCGGCCCGCTCACGGAAGGGCCAGAGTACCTGTTCTCTCTTACCGTGCTCTTCGTGGACTACACGCGGAGCAACCAGTGCCTCGACAAGCTCCGCGAGATCCGCAGGGAACTTGCGAAGCTTCGTCCGGCGCTTCCCGAACAGCTTCAGTCTGCACAGGTTTTCGCCCTGTTGGAACGAAGCCCGCAGTCGGTCCGGAACATGCTCTGCCCCGTGGAGAGCATGCATTCCCGTTGAAGTGAATTTGATGGTCGAACTTCCTTAAAAATAATTGCCCTCCATTCGTCTCGTGCCACTTCATCGAAACCTCACGGTTTCTTTGAAACAGCGCGCGTCACGAATCCAGCTGCCGACCGGCGTGCAGCGGCGCTACGATCTCAAGATGGTATGCGCTACCACCTCTCGATATGACTGTAACGGTTGCAACGGAACCCAAAAGGCCCTCACTCTGCGTTCAAGCGGAGGAGGGCCTTTTCCTTATCTGAAATTTTTACAGCTTCCGTTCCTTAATTTCCTCAAACAAACTTACCGCAAACTCATCCACGCCCATCGGAGTTTGTTCTTTGGTTTTGCGGTTGCGCACGCTCACTTTATTTTCAGCAACCTCTTTTTCGCCGACGATAAGCATGTAAGGAGTCTTTAACATTTCCGCAGCGCGGATTTTTTTACCAAGACTTTCGTTGCTGTCATCCACTTTTACTCTCACGCCTTTATTGAATAATTCCGTCGCGACTTCCTGCGCGTATTCGTTGAATTTATCGGAAACCGGCAGAACTTTTACCTGTACCGGAGCCATCCATGTCGGGAAATTACCGCCGAAATGCTCAATCAGGAAGCCGATAAAACGTTCATGCGTTCCCAGTGGCGCGCGGTGAATGCATAAAGGAGTTTTGTCTTTTCCGTCTGCATCCGCATAGGTTAATCCGAATCTTTTTGGCACCGCAAAGTCGATCTGATTGGTTGCCAATGTAAACTCGCGGCCGATCGCACTCCAGACTTCAACGTCGATTTTTGGACCATAGAAAGCCGCTTCGTTTGGTACTTCAACCGTCGGAACGCCGGCTTTTTTCATGGCATTGCGCACCATCTCTTCGGTTTTAATCCACAGTTCAGGTTCGTTCACATATTTTTTGCCGAGTTCAGCGGGATCGTGGAGCGAAAGACGCATGACATATTTTTCGATCCCAAAAAGTTTGAAATATTTCAGATACATTTCCACGACGGAAATAAACTCCTGTTCAAACTGTTCTTCGGTGCAGTAAATGTGAGCATCGTTCATCTGCATGCTGCGGACGCGCATCAAGCCGAACAGAGCGCCTGAATCTTCATAGCGGTAGCATGTGCCGTATTCCGCATAACGCAAAGGTAAATCGCGGTAGCTCTTCGGATGCGCCGCATAACACATATGATGATGCGGACAGTTCATGGGTTTCAAATAATACTCCTCGCCGTCGATCATCATCGGCGCGTACATCGAAGCTTTATAATACGGAAGATGTCCGGAAGTATGATACAAAATGCCTTTCGTGATTGCCGGTGTTCGCACGCGCACGTACCCCGCGTGAAACTCAGTCTCTTTCGCCAGTTTTTCCAGTTCTTCAATGAGCACCGTTCCGTTCGGCAGCCATAATGGCAAACCCGGACCGACGTTTTCATGAAACGTAAACAGCTCAAGTTCCTGGCCGATTTTGCGGTGATCACGTTTTTTGGCTTCCTCAAGCATTTTCAAGTAGGCGTCGAGTTCGGTTTTTTGCGCGAAGCAAAGTCCATAAATGCGTTGCAGCATTGGACGTTTTTCATCGCCGCGCCAGTACGCTCCCGCGATTTTATTTAATTTGAACGCGCCGGTTTTTCCCGTATTTTCACTGTGACCGCCGCGGCACAAATCCACGAACTTCAGTTCACCGGAAGGCAGTCTGTTCTCATAAAACGAAACAGTTGTTTCTCCTTCATCTTTAAGATCACTGGCAATCTCCATCTTAAAAAGCTGTCCGCTTTTTTTATAAAGTTCAATCGCCGCATCAACCGGTTCGTCGCGGCGCACAAAGGTTTGACGCTGCTTGGCGATATGCTCCATTTTTTTCTGCAGAATATCCAGATCTTCCGGAATCAAAGTCCTCGGAAGTTCAAAATCATAATAAAAGCCGTTTTCAATGGTCGGACCGATGCCCAGTTTAGCTTCGGGAAACATTTCCAAAACCGCCTGAGCCAGCATGTGTGCGCAGGAATGGCGCATGCCATGAAGCTCTTCGTCCTCGTTTTTTACGACTTCAACGCGTTCTTTCTTTGACATAAATATGAATGAATAACAAAATTGGAAATTTCTGAGCGCACAGCGCAACAGAAAGCATCTTAGCGGACAAACGCGTCCTCAGTCAAAACGTTGACATGTACTCGAGAAATTGTTATACCTTAAACGCAAATTAACTCTAAAAAATGGCACTGGAAAGAGCAAAAACCGCTGAAACATCCACGGAAGAAATTTCTCAGGAGCTCAGTATTGTCTACCAGCTTGGAGGTCATGCCGCCAAAGAAATTGTCGGAAAAACTAAAGTACTTGAGGCCATCGCAAACGGATCGGTAACCAAAGAACAGTTTCGCGAATTTGCCCTACAAAGAAATCTGGCAGCGCAAAGTTTTGAAGAACTCCTCACGGCCGGAATTGCAACAGCAACGAAAGCAAACGACAAAAAGCTCGCCGCAGTACTCCAGGCCAATTTGAACGATGAAATGGGCATCGACGCTCACGGTCAAAAACACCCTGACCAGGCGCACGAAACGTGGCGGAAAGATTTTTATACAGCCCTGGGTATTACCGAAGATGAACTCAAAACCGCCGAACCATTGAAGGGGACTAAGGATTATTGCGAAGCCATAAAAGCCCTGATCGAAGAAAGGAATTATGTCAAAATCGCCGCTGTTATTTTTGCTTTGGAATTTTCGATTCCCATGGAGTTCAGAAAAATCGCCGAAGGCAGGGATAAAATTTTCCCTGAAATTTTCACGATTCAGGAAAACGAAATTCCCGCAGAAATGATCGAAAAAGTTCGCGCGAAAGTCATGGGCGTTCGTCAATATTTGGATGACCATATTCAGCACGACACCAAATCTCATGCGACTGATTTAGCTGCAGCGCTCAGCCAGTATGTGTCAACGCGCACCAGCTTTAAAGAAGGTATTTATAACGGCATCAATGCAGTCATCGATGCCAAACAGAAATTCTATAAAAGCCTTGAGCAGGCCTTAGGATTATAGCTTGAGCAAAGCTTCAAAATTACGCTACTCTGTAGTCACATTCAGAGCAATTTCATGCGCTTACAGAAACTCATTCTCGAACAGTTCCGCAATTATAAAAATCTGGAACTCAGCTTTGATCCGCAGGAGCCGATGACCTACATCGTGGGTCCGAACGCGCAGGGAAAAACCAACATTCTGGAATCCATTTACCTGCTCGCGCTCACCAAATCTTTCCGCACCACCAAACAGCAGGACATGATCGGCTGGGAATATGAATACGCCCGCGTGAAAGGAATTTTTGAAGAAGATGCGGACGAAGAGGCGCGGTCTGAAAGTCCACAATCCCTTGAACTGGAAGCCTTTTTGGGGAAGCCGCCCAATCCGCAAAAATCTTTCAAGAAAAATCAGGTAAAAACCGGCGCCGCCAATTTTATCGGCAACTGTCAGGTCGTTTTTTTTCATCCTGAAGATTTGAACATGCTTTATCTTGGACCGGATTTGCGCCGCGCGTATCTTAATGTCATCAGCGTTCAGGTGAACCGTAAATATTTCAGCTCACTCCGTTCCTATCTGAAAGTTCTAAAACAAAGAAACGCCCTGCTGCATGCCATCAAAGACCAGCGTGCGACTCCGGGCGAATTAGATGTCTGGGACGAACAGCTCGTTGAACACGGCAGTTATTTGATGTTCGAACGCGCGCAAACAATTCAGTATTTTCAAAACCAGCTCGCCTCAACGTACCAAAAAATTTCCGAAGGGGATGAAAATGTAAAAATCATCTATCATCACACACTTCACGATATTGAAAACCCCGAAGAGCTGTCGCTCCAAAATTGGCGCGCGCACTTTAGCGAACAGCTCGACCGCACCCGCCCGCGCGATCTCCAGGCTTTGGTCACGACCATCGGCCCGCACCGCGACGATCTGAATTTCAGCTTTGACGGACTGAACCTTGCGGCTTGCGCATCGCGCGGCGAATACCGTTCGCTGCTCCTTGCGCTCAAACTGATTGAACTCAAATTCTTTGAAGAACGCAGCAATCAGAAACCTATCCTCTTGCTTGACGATGTTTTTTCCGAACTCGATCCCAAACGCCAGAATCTCCTTCTGCAAGCCATTGAAGGCCATCAGACCATTATCACTACCACGCATCTTAATGACGAAGCGGCCACCGGCGGCCCAATGAGAACCCACCGCAATCTCAACGTAAGACCCGGTAAATATTTAGAAGTAAGCCAAGGAATCATTCATGAACCGACCGCATAATTACGAACAGCTAAGCAGTAAGCCGCTGGATCTCGCCATTGTCACAGGATTCGGCGATAAAGGAATCGGAGAACTCAAAGCCGATCTCGATAAGCATCTCCAGCTCAATTCCAGCCGCATTATTTCAGGAACTCCGTGGAACAAAGCTCTTGAGGATCCTGAAACGATTATTGCTAATGTTTCCAAAGAGCTCGATGCCATACCTTCTGAAAATGTGCTGCTCATCGGTCACAGTTATGGCGCGCTCATCGCGTTGATTATTGCCTGCCGCAGGCGGCTTTTGGATATTTTTAAACTCGTGCTCATCGACGGTCCGCTGCGTTCGGATGTTGAAGTAAAACCTGCAAAAATTGCCCATTTTCTTTTTTTCAAACATTACCGCGAACGCTTCCGTATCGCCCAGGAATGTGAAGATGCGCTGAGGGATCTTCCTTCATCAAAGATCCTGACCATCGGAACCGCAAAAGACAGCATCGTGCCTCCTGATGCGAAGAAACTTTTGAGCAATGAACTGCAGGTCCGTTTATCAACACAAACCTCGGCCGAAACCTACGAGCCCATTATGAAGGGAGGAACGAATATCCTTATCGATATGCCAAAAATGGCCGGCCACAGTCTGACAAAATCCAAAGCCGAGCTCTATGGAAAAATCATCAAAAATATGTTATAATAACATGAAGCCCAAAATAAAAACAAAATCAGCTTATGATGCCAGAAGAGATACTCAAATCAGGACTCGCCTTGCTGCTTTCTATTGTCCCGGCTGCAGCCTGGGGGTACATTTTTTATAAAAAACAGGTCCATAAAAAAAGTATGTCCCTGCGGATTTTTATAGGCGGCGCGGTCTTCGTGGCTCCGCTTTTGGCATATAAATATCTCTGGCAATTTTTTCCGTGGCTGAACGCTTTTGCCTATACCAACCAGTTTAAAGACGATTTTATCGGTTTCAGCAACATCACGGCGGTTCCGCTGGATGTGCTTTTTACTTTTTTGATCGTGGGCGTGATCGAAGAGGTCACCAAATTTATGGCGGTCCGCATGAGCGGCGCCGAAGAAAACATCACATCCATCGACGATGCAATTGAAATGTTTATTACGGCAGCCCTTGGCTTTGCGTTTGTGGAAAACATTATCTATTTCTACAACATTATGGCAGATCGCGGTCCGGAAAATATTCTCTATCCTTTCGTTTTCCGTTCGCTCTTTTCAACCTTCGCTCACATCATGTTTTCAGGCATGCTGGGCTATTATTACGGTCTCGCTCATTTTGCGGGTCCAATTCTTCAGGACCAGAATCTCAAGAACCGCTGGCCGATTTTCAACAAAATAGCTGCAATGCTTCCCTTCAAAAAAGAGATCAGCTTTAAGCAGGAAAAAATCGCGCAGGGGCTTTTAATCGCCATCGGCCTTCATGCGCTCTTCAATATTTTCCTGGAAATGAACTGGACCTTCCTGATCGTTCCCTATTTAACCGGCGGCTACATTCTCCTGAACTATCTTTTGGAAAAAAAGGAGGATCACAAAACCTACGGACTTTTATTGGAAGAGCCGGCTGCAGAGTCAGCTCAGCCGAGCTCATAAAAAATCCTTGCAAAAATTTTATCGTTTGGTAAATTACGGCGTGGCGGGATTAGGCTCTATTATATTGCAGCCATTTTATCCCGCCACTTTTTTGTACACAGTTTCTCCCAGACCCTTGCTAGTCGGCAAAAACTGTGCTAGCGTGGTACTCTAGGGTGAAATACTAACTTTATTTTAAAAAGTAATTTTTTGTTATGTCCGCTGAACAAATCGTAGTCAAAGGAGCCCGCATCCACAATCTCAAAAACATCAATGTGGAAATTCCAAGAGGGCAGCTTACCGTTATGACCGGACTTTCCGGTTCCGGAAAATCATCGCTCGCGTTTGATACCATTTATGCCGAAGGCCAGCGCCGCTATGTGGAAAGTCTTTCCACCTACGCCCGCCAGTTTTTGCAATTGATGGAAAAACCTGATGTCGATTCCATCGACGGGCTTTCTCCAGCCATTTCCATCGATCAGAAAACCGCCAGCCGCAACCCGCGTTCAACCGTGGGAACCGTGACGGAAATTTACGATTACTTACGTTTGATGTTTGCCAAAGTCGGACATCCTTATTGTCCGAAATGCGGCAAAAAAATCAGCCGGCAAACCGCCAGCCAGATTGTGGACAACGTCGGAACCATGCCTGAAGGCAGAAAGATCATGCTGATGTCTCCGGTCATCCGCGACCGCAAAGGCAGTCACGTGAAAGTTTTTGAAAAGATCAAAAAAGACGGATTTGTCCGCGTCCGCGTTGATGGGGAAATCATGAGCATTTTGAACATTCCGGAACTCGACGAAAACAAGAAACATACCATCGAAATCGTCGTTGACCGTCTCGTGGTCAAAGATTTCAAAAAGAAAGTGCAGAAACTTTCTTCCGGCGATGAGATCGAACTCCCGAATCCTGACCGCACCCGTCTGGCGGATTCCATTGAAACCGCCCTCAAATTTGGCGAGGGGATTATGGTCATCAACGATGTGGATACCGGCAAAGACGAAATTTTCTCGGAACATTTTGCCTGCATTAACTGCGGCATCAGCATTCCGGAAATCAGCCCGCGCAGTTTCTCTTTTAACAGTCCGCACGGCGCATGCCCGGTCTGTCACGGCCTTGGCACCAAACTAGAAATCGACCCCAAACTCGTCATCCCCAACGAAAGTTTAACCCTTGGCGAAGGCGCGATCATGCCTTGGTCCGCCACGACTTCGCATTTAACCTGGTATAACCGCATTCTTGAACAAGTCGCCAAAGCAAGCGGCTTCAGCATGAGCGACCCGGTGAAAAAATTGAGCAAGGAAGCACTCACGATTGTGCTCTATGGAACAAGCGACACCAAATACAGCGTCAAAGTAGGAAAAGAGGACCGTGAAGCCGGCTTTAGCGGCAATTACAGCACAACCTTTGAAGGAGTTATTCCGAATCTTGAACGCCGCTATCTGGAAACAGATTCAGATTATATCCGCAAAAAGATCGAAAAATTCATGCGCATTTTGAAATGCCCGGCCTGTAACGGCAACCGTTTGCGTCCCGAAGCATTGGCTGTCCGCATTGAAGATAAGAATATTATTGAAGTCACTGAATTTTCTGCCAAACGCGCCATCGATTTCTTCAACAGCCTGAAATTAAGCGACATGGAAGAACAGATCGCGCGGCTTATTTTAAAGGAAATCTGCAACCGCCTGCGCTTTCTGCAGGATGTGGGGCTTTCCTATTTAACACTGGACCGCGCGGCGAATACTTTATCCGGCGGCGAAGCACAGCGTATTCGTCTGGCCACGCAAATCGGCTCAAGACTTTCCGGCGTCGTGTACGTGTTGGATGAACCTTCCATTGGTTTGCACCAGAACGATAACGCCAAACTCATTAATACGCTTATACAGCTCCGCGATCTCGGCAACACGGTCATTGTGGTTGAACATGACGTGGATACGATGCTTTCATCCGACTACATTTTAGACATCGGCCCCGGAGCAGGCAAAGACGGCGGGCGTGTGGTTGCGGCAGGAACTCCTGCCGAAATCATGAAGAACCCGAACTCCATCACCGGCCAGTACCTGAGCGGGAAAAAGATGGTTCCTGTGCCAAAAAAGCGTCGCAAGGGCAATGGCCACGAAATCAAAATCATCAATGCGTCTGAACATAATCTTAAAAAAGTTTCCGTGAGTTTTCCTCTCGGAACATTTGTCGGCGTGACGGGAGTTTCCGGTTCCGGAAAATCCACCCTTATTAACGATATTCTCGTCAAAAGAGTTTCTCATGCCATTTACGGTACAAAAAATCATCCGGGAAAACATGAAAGCATCGAAGGCATTGAGCATCTTGATAAAATCATCAATATCGACCAGTCTCCGATCGGCAGAACGCCGCGTTCAAACCCGGCCACATATACCGGTGTTTTTACGGACATCCGTGATCTTTTCGCAGGAACACCCGAAGCCAAACTCAGAGGCTATAAAAGCGGCCGTTTCAGCTTCAATGTCAAAGGAGGGCGTTGCGAAGCCTGTGCCGGCGACGGCATCAAGAAGATCGAAATGCACTTTTTACCTGATATCTACGTGCCCTGCGAAGTTTGTAAGGGCCGGCGCTATAATAGAGAAGCTTTGGAAATTACCTACCGCGGCAAAAACATCGCTGACGTTCTGGATATGACCATCGCCGAGGCTTTGGAATTTTTCACGAACATCCCGAATATTAAGATCAAACTTGAGACATTATACGAAGTAGGCCTTTCCTACGTCAGCTTGGGCCAGTCAGCAACAACACTTTCAGGAGGTGAAGCCCAGCGTATTAAACTCGCTACAGAACTTTCCAAGCGTTCAACCGGCCAGACACTCTATGTTTTGGACGAACCGACCACAGGTCTGCACTTTGCCGATGTCGAAAAACTTCTCGGTGTGCTCCAAAAACTCGTGGAAAAAGGCAACACAGTGCTTACCATTGAGCACAACCTTGATGTCATTAAATCCGTGGACTACATTATTGACCTCGGTCCGGACGGCGGTGAAGGCGGCGGCGAAATTGTTGCCGTGGGCACCCCTGAAGAGGTTGCCAAAGTGAAAAACTCCTACACCGGTCTCTGGCTTAAAAAAACCATGAAAACCAAATAATGCTCAAGCCTGTTTGGAACCCCTTCTCGCGGTACGCGGACAAACTGGAGAAGCGGATCGACAAAATTTTAAAAAAGGTCGCCTTCCTTGGAATTTTTGAAGCCCAGCGGAAAATCGAGGATATGATGGAAGCAAACCTCGTTATTCTGGATCTATGGCTTGAAGCCAGATTTAAAGGCTACAAATACCTCACGCGTTCCAACCGCAAAAGAATGTACAGAAACAGCCAGGAGATCGGCCGGATTTTTTTGGAATTTGCCGCTCAGCAAAACATAGATGCTGCTGCCATAAACCAGAATCTTAAGGATTTGGGGCTTTCCAGCCCGGAAGTACCTGCTGATAATGAAAAACTGCGTTTTCTGGTCGCGATGATGCTTTTTTTGCGCCCCGAAGCCGGGCGATTCCAATATCTTGAAGGGGCTTCTTTCGGAAAACTCCTCGTCAATCTTGAAAAAAACCAGAAAATGATCGGCGACTGCAACCAGATCGTGACCTTCTACACCTTCCTGTTTTCCCTGAAGTACGACATCAAAGATCTTCAGATCAAAATGCTGCCGCAGCACGTCTGTCTGCACTTTAAAGGCATCGATATTGAAGCCACAGCCGGCGGTTTTGCCAATTATAAGGAGTATTTGCAGCTGCTGCCCATCGTGGAACTGATCTCAACCAACCTGCTCGATGTATCCGACTTCCGGGATAAGCAGATCAAGCTGCAGCCCCGGGAATTTTTGAAAGCGGCTCAACTGGCGAACAACCTATCTTCCGAACGTGAACTCGTCACCAAAAATTTAAAAATCGGTTATCACAATGTCGCCCTGTCGGTCATGAAAGATAATGATTACGAAACGGCCCTTTTCTTTTTGAAGACAGCCGGCATCGATACCGATGAAGACCGGAAACTCGAGGCAAATATCCTTAATAATGCCACCATTTATTACAGCAAGAAGCGTGATTTCCGCAAAGCCCGCTATTACGCAGAACTGAGCGATGACCAGACTCTCAAAAAATATGTAGACGAACAGGAAGGTCTCTTTTTCTATAATAATAACTCCTGGTTAAAAGCCCGGGAAATATTTTTGCGAACCGGCAACCAGCAAATGGTCAAAGCCACCTACGGCAAAGAGTACAACGAGATCCAGGCGCGTGTTGCCGGATTAAGAGAACTTTCAGTCATGCGGTCACATCGCAACGACTATCGCAAAATGCTGGATTTAGCCCAAAAAATGGAAGATCAGGCTCTCATTGAAAATATCCGCAATATCCTCAAGCAAATTTAGGTTTGTTATTGGATTCGCTCA
This sequence comes from Candidatus Peregrinibacteria bacterium, assembly GCA_003153355.1. Lineage (GTDB taxonomy): Bacteria > Patescibacteriota > Gracilibacteria > UBA1369 > UBA1369 > PALSA-1335. The sequence goes on along the minus strand of PLYH01000003.1, from coordinate 81,928 downwards.
TCATTGAATGGATTATTGATACGGAAGACTTGACAAAATTGATAAAATATGATATAAATAAGCTCCATTAATTAAGTTCTAAATATATGAACAACTCTCTTTCTAAAGCAATAGTCATTGCTGGTTTAGTTTCAGGAATAAATGGTTGTTCTCAGGAACCAAAAGTTCCCACTCAGTACGCTGATTCGGAATTTATAGAAGCAACTGATAAAATTCACCAAATTACTGAACGTGTTGGAGATGCTGTCCATGATGAATGTGTCCAAACTCCCGAAGTAAGACAATGTACAGAGGAAAGTCGCCTCCTATCAATGAAAATAGGGTTGGATTCGGATAAAGGAGACAAATCCAGACAAGAATTTGACAGAGGTCTTATAGCATATATGCCTGCTCTAGATTATCAATGCAGTAAAAAGCTCTTACAGTGTCTTGAAAAAGAGGAACAAAAATAAGTAATCGTCGATTTTATCAGGCCGATGGTACTCATCGGCCTTTTTTGTAATTTCTCCCATTTTAACGTCAAATTTTAAGGTGAAGACGGATTTATCGCTGTAGAACAACAAAAATCGGACAAAAATTTTCAAAAATTGACAGGAAAAGTTTTGAACAGTCTTTTGCGGTGCAAAGTTGACGATTTTACGAAAAACTCATAAAAGATTTAATTAAATTGCCTAAAATTGCCTAAAATTTAATAAAGTATAATAAAATAGAGAATTTAGCAATGTTTAAAACATGTTTAGATAAAGTTTAATAGAATTTAATAGAATAAAATGAAGTTGCTAGAATTATTGAAAAGTGTTCTTTTTTATGATATAACATTCCCGATAGATAAAAATAAATAAACAGAGGTATACATCATTGTTCGTTGTTTGAAAATATGCTAAACTTAGATAAGGTATAAAAAATCAAAAAAACCTTATTTAAAGTTTAAAGAAATGGACGAAAAGATCCTTACACCTGACCAAGTTGCACAAATTCTGCAGGTACACCCCTTCACTGTCTTGAAGTTTATAAAACAAGGCAAATTGAGGGCAAGCAGGCTTGGAAGGGTATACAGAATTCGCGAAAGTGACGTCAACAAATTCCTGGACGAGCAGGAGGCTGCTGCTGTGAGTAAGTCGAATAGGACTACTCCTAAGGAAGCAGATATGCCAAACGCACCGGACAAGAATCACTTGGCACCACCAACCGAATTAAAATCATCAAAGATACCAAAGAAAGGATCAAAAAAGGTAAAGGAAGCCGGAGTGACAGATGAAAATCTCCTGGAGGCAGAAGAAACCATTCCAGAACCTGAAAAAGAAAGTTTCGTTCCATCTATTATAAGCAAAAAAAAAGAACAACAAGGAACCCCTAATCAAAGTCGCACCGACGAAATGGATCATTACATCCTCGACTAGCAATCTCACATGATATTTAACTGCACAAATTGCGGTATCTCAATCTCCAGCAGACGTCCGAACTGCATGTACTGCCGGACTTCGAACGCCGAGATTATTGAAATAATGGAAGGAAGGTCTCATGTTTCCATTAACAATAAAGAGAAGACTCAATTAAAAGAACGAACCAAAGGAACCATCTTCTCATTCGTTCTCCGCTGATGATTCAGCCGTTCCGATTGCGGAACTATGGAGCTATACATCAATGCTCCAGAAGAAACCTCACCTATGGCCCTAGAAAAGCACAAAAAATCCCCAACCGTTGCGTTGGGGATTTTTTTAATCTCTCTGAAAATGAAAATTGCTAGCAAACCCTGCCGTTAACAGTTTTGGCGCATTGGGAAGTTTGAGTAATTAATGGGAAAGTAGCCTGGATTGATGTATCAAGGGCATTCACTTTGTCGATGATCGCTTGTGCGATATTGGCGGAGCTTTGCTGGTAAGTTTGACCGTACTGAGCTAAAAATTGGGTGCGTTCAAGTTCCTGATCATGAAGACTGGCGTCTGAAGCCGCAGTTTGCAAAAATTTATCGTAAGAAAAACCTAATGTGCCCTGTTGAGTTGCTGCTGCAATCTGACCCGAAGAAACCGGGACCGTAGAAATGGCATTTCTCTGGAGTTCAGCGGAAATGTCGCCCCAGGCCGTTGCAGGATCAAGCCCGTTGATTTTGGTATCGAGCAATCCTCCGAACAAACCTCCTGTGCGCTTGAAAGGCGTATTGACCGCATCGTCCCAGCGTTTACTGATCGTTTCGGCGGCATCTTGAATCGCGGTGAATCCGCCAAGTGATGACTTGAACTCATTCCATTTCTGGATCAAATTGCCCCACGTCGGATCAGCGCAATTCAAGTACGCATCCTTTTTTGCGTTATATTTGCCAAAGAGCGTCTGCAAAAGAGTTTGCGCATCTGCCGGGGAAAAGAAATTCATCTTACTGACGGTGTAATCGGTGAAATCCGACGTGATAACGTTTTGCGATTTGAAAATAATGTTGCCGTCATCATCAAAATCCACATAATCGCGCAAAAAGAAAAGCTCGGCCTCAAGCTGATAATATAAAGTACGCAGTTTCGGAGCGCTGGCGTCGCAGGTATAAAAGGCATTGCGGATCTGCTGACGCGTTTTATCAATCCGGTTCAGAAGATTATCAATGTCCAGAAACAGACACATATTGTGATTATAGCGGACGATAATGTCTTTCCAGTACTCGGTAAAGCCGTTGTAGCTGATGACCGAGGAAAGGAAAGTGCCATAATCTCTGGCGCCGTTGCGGCAAACGACTGCGCCGCCGTTGCCGGAAGCATCTCCGGTTTGGGCAAAAGCTACCTGGGTCACTGTCATGACCGCAATCATCATCCCAATTGTAAGGTTTCGTAAGTGTTTCATATATTATGAGCAATCATTTTTAGTGGCAAGGGTTTGGCAGGCTCCGGGGTTATCGCTGGAGGTCGAGTTAATGCTTGCGAGAATATTCTGGAAACTGTCAAAGTAGTAGTTCATTTGGTCAAGTTCCTTCTGGATGGACTGGAGGAAACTGCTGTCGGAATCCGTTTTGATCGAAGCGTCATAAACCGTGGCCGCCTGTGCGACATGATTCGCCGTAGCCGTAATCTGCTGTTGGATGCCGGCACTGATTTGTCCAAGAGTGGTGTCAGGAGTTGAATACATAACGGCCGCTTTCGCCGCACTGTCCGGAACCGTTGGAATGAATGTATCCTGGGTTTTGTTCTTTGGATCAGGAACATTCATCGAGTAAAAAGGGAAAGGTTTATAGGTCGTGAGGAATTTATTCCATTCATCGACGGTGTTGGTGCCGTAAATGAGATCATCGTTGATCGGCGTTTTTACAGGTTTGGAAATCGCAAAGAAACGCATATTCAGTGATCCGATCAGATCTGCGGTAGCTGATTTACAGATTCCGGGTTCGATCAGATTTCCCGTTGCTTTGCCGGGAATCAGACTGTGGTTAATGGTCGCTTTGAGTTTTTCGTTGATTTTTTCAATATGGCAGGCGATGCAGTTGTCCGAATCGGTGTAGGCCGAAGCGGTTGTCATAACAAAATTTACCTGTATGCACATGACCTGGCCGCAAGGAGGCGCTTGCAGCCAGTTGGCTGCAGGGGCCGGTTGAACCGCCGGAGTAGATGGGGGATTATAGGTAAATGGAGGAGGCGGAGTAGGAGCAGGTTGTGGCGTCGGACTCGGACTTGGTGAAGGAGTCGGTGACGGTGATGGACCCGGACTTGGTGATGGTGACGGCGATGGTGCCGGTGCAGGCGCAGGCGCCGGCGCTGGCGGAGTTACCGTCGGCGTTTCTTTAAAACGGGGATCAGAAGACTGCTGAGTGTTAAAAGCATCAAGAGCTTGATTAAGCTGCTGGTTGCCGAAACAGATATTTGGATTATCGGCTGCACTTGGTGCGGGTCCTATTCCGGAAGTTGAAACTTCCTGAGTTCCACCGGGTTGAGTGCCGGTCACTTGCTGACTTCCGCTCCCGGTCAGAGGACTTGATGTTGAACCGGTGGTGGTGCCGCCGCCAGACGTAGATCCGGAAGAGGTCGAGGCCGGGCCGTTTGTGCTTGAATTGTTCGCACCGCCGCCGGTTGTTCCGCTGCCGCCGCTGGAGCTGCCGTTGAAATTCCCGCCGACATCGATCGGGTCCATTTTTTTGAAAAGAATATTTTCAATATTATTGAGATCGTTAATCAGATCAAAACCCGAATCGGACGTATCGCCGTTCTCGAAAATTTCATTGGGAGTGACTTCGGCATCAATATCGGCCTGAACGGACTGCACAGCCATGTCCTGCTGATAGTGCTGCTGAATTTCCTGCATTTTTTTGATGGCCTGAGCCTGGGTCAGATAAGGACTTTTGGCCAGAATCGGACTAAAATCATTATTCAGAAGCCGCACCATGTCAGACTGCGTCGCTCCATAAGCGCCGGTCGTGTCTTTAAAAGCCTTTTGAGACGGAGCAACGTTCATTTTGTTGTAAACCATTGTATAAAGATCCTGCCCGACCTGTGTCGGATCGGTTTCACCGAAAGTTGCCGACCAGTCTTTATCGGGAATATTAAGCTGGAGGGCCGGTGCAACCCAGGTGGAATTATCAACGACACCCTTCCCGGCATTTCCCGTACTTTGGCCCAAAGCCGTACCGCTGATCAGTGGACTGAACAGTGCAGAGGAAAACATCAGAAAGCCTATCGTGTAGAGAAATTTTTTCATCATAGGTTTAGGTGCAGGCCGTGGTGGTAAGATCGATAAATTTCTTCGGGAAGATGTCCGTCTGGTGGCGGATGTCCACAATCTTGTCGCGGTATTTTTCCAGATCGGCATAAATTTTTATGTACTTCAAATGAATGGGCCATGCGATTTTCAATTGATCATACGCGGAAAGAGTCTGGTCCAGAGCTTTTTTTGCAGTATCCATGGCCTGATTGATATCGGTTTTTCTTTTTACGATTTGATTGATGAGAGGAATTGAACCAAAAAATGCTGATGTGGAACACAAAGATTTTCCGACAACCGGACCGGCGACCGGAACCTTTGAAATAAAGCACTGCTGATCAGCCTGCGTATCGAAAATATTTTGTGTGCGCTTTTTTAAAGCCGCGATGAAATTCATATATCCCTGCAAAGGCAGAGCATTACCGCCGAGTTGGCAGAAGGCGTCCATGCCTTCGGAAAGCGGAGTCGTTTTATCCTTCGTTACAGCTGGGCAATCATCCGAATTGCCTCCCAGCAAATTAGCGGCCACGCAAAACGTGCTGTAGTTCTGAGGACTGTTAAAGCAGTCGGAAACACTGAATGGAGTTCCGTCGGCATGAAAAGGCTTGCCGTTCGGATCATCGGGATTCGTCTGCATATTCGTCATCATCAGTTTGATGTAGTTGTTGAACGCCTTGTTGATGTTGTTGTTATAGGTATCGATAATATCGTCCACGCCTAAAGTTCCTGAATCATAGGGGTTTTTCAGATTCGCTTGTTGTGCTTTAGAGGTAAACACCATCGCACTCATCGAGACGAGGAGTATTCCCAGAACAAACAGACTGATTGTAGGAAGATATTTTTTCATATTAACCTTTGACGCAATTCTTTTTGACGTAGCAGGGCAGTTTATTGGAAAAACTATTCAAATATCCCTGCATATAAACAAACTGTTGGTATAAATTGGCGAGCTCGGCGTTAATCTGCTGATATTTTTCCAGCAGCGCCGTGGATTTTTTCACACCCGAAGTCCGAACTGCGTGGTCTCTTAAAAGAATCTGGGCATCGGAAAGAGTCTGGTTCACAATCTGTAAACATTGTCCCGGCTGAACGCCGCTGGTGGCGAGTGGAACGCCCTGATTCGGAAAGTATTGGCCCCAGGCCGTATAGAGTTGATCGCGCATCTGGGTGTATTTGGCCATGGCAACTCCAAGCAACGACGAGGTGGATGCTTTATTCTGGAAATTCGTATCCAAAAATGTCCGGAAATCAGCAAGCAGTTTTGATGAAAAATCAGCCATTGCCGGAGCGCAGGCGTTGTTTGCTGCGGTTGTATCGCCAACCGCCGGAGCAACAGGATATGGAACCGGAGGTGCGGCAACCTGAGCCTCGGTCGGACGGAGCGAGTTTCCGAAAAACAGCACCATAGCCAGGATCACCGTCATGGTGAGAGGCTTAAATTTGAATTGTGGGATCAGCTTTTTCATATCTTTTTATTATAGCATATTTTGCGGAATTATTCGGCGGTTACTGGAGGGGTTTCGGGAATGGCGGTAATTTCAACGACGTTACTCTTGCTGAAGATTTGAGAATTGTCGTCATTGGAAATTACCGCAAAAAGTTTGTCGCCTGGAATAATGTCCGCGGTGTGATCGATGGTTGAAGGACAAGGACATACATTACATTGCGGCTGTATGACATAGATGCCTTCGCCAAGGTTTTGCCGAGGATCAACATTATTTTCAGCCGGAGGTGTTGTATAGGTGTAACCATTGTTAAACGTATCTGGCGGGAAGTTAGGATTTGTAGCAATCAGATCAGCCGGACCAGCTGTGACATCAGGCGGTGTTTCTGCGACGATCGTCGTACTGTTCAAAACAACAACTTTCGTCACATGAGCAGGTAAGCCATTACCTTTTGATTGAAGATCAAGTGCCGTTTGATCATTGAAACAGGAGCCCTTAACGGTTATGACGGTACCTCCCGGCATCGGTCCGGAATTCGGAGTTATACTGCTCACTTTTGGACTGCAACCTTGATACGTGAAACCATTTTTTAACACCGTTGACGCAGAATTTGGATTGGTGACAACGACATCCGCAGGTCCGGGGCCGGATTGAGCAGGAGAATCAGCCTGGATTGTTGTTGAGTTTATAATTTTTACATTATCGGCAGGAACGCCGTTGAAAGTCAGTGTGGAATTCGGTGAAAAATTAGCGCCGCTGATGGTAACTGCAGTTCCGCCGGAACTTGGTCCGACATTCGGCGTTATGCTGTTGATGAAAGAGCTGCCGCCCGTATAACAGTCGTAAGCTTTGAGGACACGGTCCGCCATGGCGATAAATTCGCTTCTTGTAAGAATCTCATCAGGCTTCGTTGCTTCGTCCGCCGTAATAATATAAGGCTGGCTGACAAGGCTCTTTTCTTTAAGGTAAGGCGTAAGATCCTGGGCAATCTGGATATACGGAGCATAGTAAGGAGCAACGACCGGAACTTGTCCCATATCAATCACGCCCTGTTTCTGCAAAGCTTCAAGAATGATTTTGACAGCTTCCGCTCTGCTGATATTTGCATCAGGTTTGAACGGTGTTTTACCGGTGGTAGGATCAATTTCAGCTTTATATCCTGTAATAAATCCGCGGAAATAAGCTTCTTTTGTCACGGCATAATACCAAGGCAAGTTTCCCTGAACATATGGAATATCGGTAAATGCAGGAGGCGACTGGTAAGCTTCCGTTCTCGGAACGATACAGAAAATTTTCAGCATGATGTCCGCAAATTCAGAACGGAGCAGAGGAACATCAGGGCCGAATGCAGCTTTATTGGCCGATGATCCCAGCAGATCATCAAGGACATGTCTCTGGTAAAGATTTAAGATGCTTTGGTAATCCGGAGTAGTCGGGTTCACGTCATTAAACGGAGCCGGCTGAGGCAGCGCAGGAACCGGCGCTATCGTCTGCACCTTCGGCGGCTGAGGCAGCGGTTGGGAATTTTGTGCCGTGTACGTCTGGAATTTATCCGAAGATAAAATCTGTACGCCTTTATTGCTGTGAACGGCAATATTGAACTCGCCGATAATTGCCGGAGGCGTTGAAGCATCTTTTGTATAAAGTATTTCGATAACGAGCGGATCACTCAAGTCGGAAGTATCTTGAAGCTGAAGGCTCAAATGGCTGTCATAAGGATAGAAATTGCCGCCGGTATCAAGAACAGCTGCTCTCTGTTTAGTTGTTGTATCAATAATTTCTGTTCCACCCGGGAAGCTTGGATCATTAGTCGGGATCTTATTGAATTGGAACTGGTCAAAACCATTATCATCTTTAATATGGGCGCCTTTAAACAAGGCGGTGGTATTTTTGTTGTACGGTAAGTTTGGATCATCAATGGTCGTATCAGTATTAACATCCGGAACCAGGAAGAGAGCGGTAATAATTGTTCCGTCGCTCTTTTGTTTGACCACTACGCGTGTCGGCAGCAGCGGCGCTTCAGCCGGAAGAACATCGATTTCGTAATTAGGATCTTTCAAAATGATGCGGCCGGTTTTCGGATCGATTTCACCGATGATGTCGCCTTTGCTGTTTTTAATCACGATCGTGTCGGTCAAATTCATATCGCCGACTTTAAATTTCCCCTGATCGTCGGTGAAATATTTGCCTTTGTCATTGGCGCTCTTCGTCGCAATCGGAGTAAGAACACCGCCTCGGTCACGGATCAGGCCGACCGGAATATCGCTTTCCTGGACATCAAGATTGCCCGATGCCACACCTGAAGTTGCGGCATCCTGATCAAGTGAAATTCCCGGAACCACCACATGAATGGTGATCGGCTGCTGGGACCGGTTCAAAGATTCATCAACCACGTTGAGCACTACTTTGCGGTCATTAAGATCCTGATACGGACCGAGTTTAAAGACCGGATCGCTGCAATCATTGTTCGGAATCCCGTCACCGTCGGTGTCGGTGTTTACATCGGCGTCGTGGCACACATTCTTATCATCCGTCGGATCGCCGTCGTGATCGCTGTCTGTGGTCGGATCAGTATCAATGTAGTAGGAAATAATTTTGCCGTTGGTATCAAAAGATTTTGAAGCATCGATCGTCAGAGCCTTGAAGATGTACGTTGTGCGGTCTGAAGGTCCGCCGTTCGGAAGTGGCGGTTCTTTATCGGCGCAGATCGACGGAGCCAGCAGCTGCATTTCCGAGCTTGTGCTTAATGAACCCAGGTGGTCGAACGATTGAATTTTCGCATAATAGAAACCGTTGGTGATATCCAGATGAACTTGTGGTTTATCCGGCGTATCAAGTTTCTTGAGCATCAGATCTTCGCCCTGGGCAATATAATCGTAAGATCCGTCGCCGAACATGACGCGCGCGCTGCCACCTTCGGATGTAATCGGCGTATCAAAATCAAGCATCAGGCCGCTCATGAGTTTTTGATGCTGGACGATGGTTTGAGGATCGATCACTTCAATGTCGCCGTCAGAAACAGAAACGCTTATGGCATCTTGAATATCTGTCGGAATGGTAAATTCTGTGTTCACCGGCAGATCGTATTCCCCTTGTGCAGTACCCGCCACGTTGAGTGTAAACTTGGCAGGATTAAGGGTGTGAATGATTTCACCTGGAGTTACGCTGAATCCGCTGGCGTTTGGAACAACAATCGTGCGCTTGGTGCCGTCAAAGTACAAATCTCCGTTGACGTCTTGCGCAGTGTTATATGGAGAAGTGATATCCGGAATTTTTACAGTCGTATTTTCAGGAACGGTAATTTTTCCTGAAGCTCCGTAATCAAGAGTGATCTGACTGCCTGCCTGCGTATTAATGGAAGATCCCGACGGCGCTTTGTTATCTGGAGGACTCTGGCCGTCAAGCATATACGTTCCCTGGTTCACGACAACTGTTGCAGGTGTTGCTGTGGCAGCCGCTGCTTGAACGATCACGGCAATTTTGTGAGTGATCGGACTGATGTTCTCCACAAAAGCATCCGGCATCAGTTTGTAAATAATCTGGTATCCGGAAACATCGCTTTGGGTCGGAGCTTTCCAGCTCAGATCAACGCTCTTGTTATTAACATAATTTGAAACGAAGCTGTTCACTGACGGCGCTGCCGGAATTAAGTCGATGAGATTTTTTGTTTGCGGAACTCCGCCGTAATAAACTTTCGTACGCGGAGCGTTATAGTTTTCTTTCATGTAAATATTTCCGCCAAAACTGTAGATGGCATCCTGTACGCCGTTGTTATAAACATCCATGAATAAAAGTTGAGACGGACTATCGGCCTCGTCAGTGTATTCAATCAGGCGCTCGTTGACGCCCAGATCAGCATTGTAGATATAAATGCCTTTCGGCTGTTCGGTAAGTCCGTTTGAACCAGGTGTCGTTGGAACCGGAGGCAAACCTGAATCAGCAAGCAAAGGCAGCTCATCATTTAAATCTTTCTTCACGCCGTCAGCAAAAGACTGGAACGTATCGTTCACGAGACTCGCCATTGCAACAGCCGGAGTGTTCGCAGCTGTATCACTCTGTGCAGCTGAAGCATAAAATGGTCCGCTGTTGTCCTGTCCCGGCTGAGGCAGATAATCATTGAGACTGTGAGCCTGGGCGAGAATGCTTACGGTCTGATTCAGATCGGAAGTATTTCCCAATTGATCCATCAGATGGCTGCTGTCGTCGGTGTATGCGATGAGTGCATCGCGCAGCTGGGCAACTTGTTTCTGGCCGTCATATTCAGGTTTATCTTCAGTCGAAATGCGTGCCTTGATCTGGTCGATCGGCTGGTTGAGCAGAGGATCATCTTTGCTCAAATAACGCTGTGTTGCGGCCAAATGAATATCTTTTTGAATCGTCGTATTTTGCTGGGCATACTGGGCCACGGTCTTTTGAAGATCTTTTCCGGCCTGTTGATACTCGGCTAAATAATGTCCGAGCATCGGATCGTTCTTCTCAAGATCCGCGAGCATTTTGTTGAGGTTTGCCGGAGGAACTTTGTTAACGTCCAGGCTTGCCACATCAACAAGCGCCTGTGAATTATCGGCGAACAGTTTGGTAATTTCATCCTGGCTGATGGTCGTTTGACCTGCTTGTGTTTGTGCCGATTGAACCTGGGCGAGTAATTGCATTACTGCACTGGATTTGCCTCCGACGTTAATATTTCCTCCGCCTCCGGTCACGGCATTTCCGCCCGCCGTAGCAGCGGAAGTGACCGAACTTGCAGCGGCAGCGGCATCTTGCAGCGACTTGTTCAGTTTCTCCACAAGATCCGTCGAAAGATTGTTCCACACGTTGGCGATGCCCTGAACAAAGTCGTAAACAGGACTGAAATCCAGCTGCAGATTTAAAATCGCTTTGATTTCTATATGGTCGACGTACTGATATTTGATCGGCGGAATTTGCAGCATTGCCGCAAGATCCAGCGGAATAAGCGGAGTAAGCGGACGCTCGGTTAGCTGTTCAATCTGAGATTTAAGATTCAATTCCGGAATCGGAATCAAACCTTTGCGGATCAGACAAATAATTTTAATGATAGTTTTCAAAATTTCGATCACCGCTTTGATTTGATCCGGAAGTCCGGGAACAGCGGGCGCAGGAGGAATATCCGGCAGGGTCGGAAGCGGTAACGGCGGAAGATCAGGAAGTTCCGGCAGATTAGGCGGATCTGGAAGAATCGGAATTGCCGGCAGATGCAACGTAAGCGTCGGAAGATCCGGCAAAGTGATCCGCGGAATCTTTGGAAGCAGAATCCGTTCCGGAATAAATTTGATGTCAGGCCACAAAATATGCAGACCGATTTGAATTTGAGAAACGTCCAGATAAATATCCGGCAGTTTGGGGAACGGTATGATCGGCGGCGACGGTATGGCGGCAAACAGCTGCAAAATCAGCTGAAGCAACGTAAAGCGCGATGAACTGCAGCGGTCACACGATGCCTGATAATCCACGATAAGACTGATGATCAGCTTCCAGGTTTCCAGCAGCTGCCGGATTTTCTTGATCATGCCGATCCACGTCAGCACGCGCACGGTTTGTTTTTTGATATAACCGCCGGTGTACTGCATGATTGTATCCAGATAACAGATGATCTGGTACAAATATTTCGCGGCGATATTTTTCCATGCCAGAATCTTGCGCGGAAGTTCCAGATATTTTTGCAAAGCATCAAGATTTTTTTCAACGCTGTTGCGAAGCGCGCTCATATCCACGATCAGTTTGTCGCACATCGTTTGATATGGAGAAGCCGAAGCGCCTGGAGTTCCGTTTGTTCCGGATTTTTGAGGCGTCCAGTTTTGATCAAGCTGCTCATAACCGCAACTCCATACCTGCAGTGCGCGGTTCACTTCATTGCGTTCATCTTCAACCCACTGCTGCGCATCAGCTTTCAGTTTGGCGATTTCCGCCGCGGTTAAAGCAGGAATCTTAATGGCCACTTCCTGCGACTGAATTTGAATGAGCGGAATGCTGTTCAGATAACTCAAAATTTTACTCGGAGATGAGAGCACGGTTCTGAAGACGCTCTTGGCCGGGTCACTCGCGAGCGGATTTGAACTGAAACTCGGAACCTGATTGCCGCCCTGACTTGGTCCGGTAGGATTCAGTGACTGCAGGACACCGGCCTGAGGTTGTCCGCCGCCCTGGTTGGCGCCTTTTTGAGGTACAAAAGCTCCGGCGATTGAATTCACATCCGGATAAATGAAATAGAAATCAGGAAGATCGGTGAGTTTATTCACGATTTCACTGGACTGATCTTCAAGCCACTTCGTAATAACCGCGGGGAAGCTGGGTATCCTAAAGTTCGTTCCCACGCTTGCACTGTAAGAATAATTACCTAAATTGGTGCTGCCGGACATGCCTCCTGTGGTACTTCGCCCGGTTGAATCCGCGCTTTGGCCGCTTTGAATCATGCCTGAATTGCCGGCTGAATTAATGGCACTGCTGGCAGATGACATCGCATTATCAATGCCCGACTGGATGGCATCGCATATTCCTGACGGAATCATGTCGATCGGTAATTTAAAGGCAAAACATTGTCCGGCCAGATATGGACCGAGACAGATTCCCATGCCAAGACTCGCCGTTAAAGTTGGTGACAGATAAAGTCTTCCGGCTAATGAGCCGTAACAAATCGGTCCCGCGCCGATAAAGAGCAGCGGAGGTACGCCCCAGCAGAAAATGGGTGTTCCGGGATCAAAACCCACAGGAATGCCAAGCGCATTAATGACTCCCGGCGCCAGGAACGCGAAGTTAAGCGGCATCGGGATACATCCTTGAGAACAGGATAATGCTGCAAGAATTCCTTGGGTCGCGTTTGCGATGGAATTTAAACCTCCGTTCAAATCATCATAAAGATTCGGCAAACCGTCGCCGTCACTGTCGTTATTCATCAAGCCTTGTTCAAACCCGGCAACGCTGTTCGGAACGCCGTCGCTGTTTACTGATCCCAGGTCGCCGTTGCTGGTTGGGAAATTCGGGAACTGCGGATTGCCTGGAGTGATCGGCGCCGGCGAAGACGGAGGAGTCGTGAAGGAACTGTAATTGACGTATTGCGTTACAGGATCAACGGACGTCGCATAATAGTAGGTCATGCGTCCGCTGGTATTTCTGTCCGGTGAAGCGCCGATCATCGGCAACGCATTGCTTGGCAAACTCTTCGTCAGATTTTTGCCGGTAAAGATTTTTACGCGAGGCGTGCTGCCCACAACTCCGCTGTAGGTAAATGTTCTGGTCTGACCTGCAGGGATTGAAAATCCTGAAACGATATAAGGACGCATGCTTTCGCCGGTGGCATCAAATTTCAGATTGTCTGATTTTCCGCAATCGCTGCATTGCATCGTCGTCTGGTCCAGCGTCATGTTCGATGGAGCAATATCGCTGAACATGAAATTGTTCAGATCATGCGATGAAGTATTTTTTAATATAACGCTGTACTGGACCGTATCATTGTCGGCCAGAACATTGTAAGGCTCTGTTGCGTCTTTTGCGCGTTTTTCCGAAGTGATGAGCGAATGGGAAACATCAAGATCGGCATCAAGATAAACAAAAGGTTCGGGCACCTGAACGGTTGCAGGAGGCAGCGTGATCTTCGCTGGACCGCCTTGAAGCCCGGCAAGGCCGGCAGCGTCGCCTGGACTTAAAATCTGAGAATTTCCGTTGCTGTCGGTTCCCAGATTCGCTTTGTCGGCAGCGGTAAGATCGGATTGATTTTTGGTGACTTGAAGATCAACAAAATATTGATCATCGTCAGTTTTATTCGGATCGTTCACGGGCATGCCGTCGTAGGCGACCAGAACTTCTGTCTTCAGATTTTTGGTGTTATCAATATGAAGTCCGAGTGATCCGATAAACTGGCCGTTCGTATCAAATTCGCCGTGCTTGTTGTAGAACGCGCGGATCGCTCCCGTATCATCCGAAGTTATCAGATCATCATATCCGTCTCCGTTCAGGTCTGCAGAACGTATCATGGAAATTTGGTTTTTATCCGTGAACGGCTGGAGCGGCAGATATTTCAAAACAAAATTTCCGTGATGATTTTCATATTCGTTGATACATACTTCGCCCTGTCGACAGCTGTCCTTCGTCGCGACGACCAGATCCTGCAGTCCGTCATGATTGAAGTCACCCGTCGTCATGCTGATGATGCCGTTCGGAAAATCCAGCAGAATTCCTTTATCTACAAAACGCGGATTGGCTTTGTTATTCTGGAGCAGCCTGACTCTTCCGTCCGTATAAGCGACGAGCAGATCCGTGAGTCCGTCACCGTTGTAATCCATCGGGGTAATGTCCTGAATATTTTCGCTGCCGAAATAAATTTCCTGACCGACATCTTTGGTGTAGCCGGTTTTTGAAACATTGATTTTATTATTGAGACGGACCGTCGGATCGCCAAGCACCACGCCGATTTCCGAAGAGTACGGCATAGTGGATTCGCCAGCGGAATTTCCCGCCGCAAAAAGCAGCATAAATTTACTGTCTCCGGTGTAGCCGATACCGGCCTGCTCCGGACTTGCTTCCAGAGAAATATAACTGAAACCCGGAGCCTGGGATTTTGGCATGTTCTGGGTCATATCCGTCAGAGCCATTCCGCGCGGGTTGGCCGAAGAATCTCCGGAGAACGTCACTTGTCCGCGGTACTGGTCTTTGTCCGAGAGCATGTGGAAATAGGTTCCGCTCTTTAAACTTGCCGTGCCGTTAAAATTGAAGTCCGTACCAAGGAGTCCGACATCATTACTTAAATTTGCGACTGCAGTGAGTTGGGCGACATCTTCGGAATTGTCCGTCACTTTGAATGTCAAAAATTGCTGCGTATCGCTTTGAACCAGCTGCAGCTGGAAACTGTTGTCCACAATCTTGATCGAACCGGAGTTATAAACATGGACCGCTTCGTTGCCTTTTTTCAAAATGGCTACGCCATCAGAAACTTGCTGGATTGAGTAGTCGGTGTTTTTTGCGATGCTTTGAACATAAATGCCTTCCTGTGTCGGATCAACTTGTCCGCTCGCATCAAGAATCGTTGCTTTGGTTTGCGATGTAGGTTTGTAGACGGTAAATACTTCGGCTAAATCTTCGGAACTGTCCGGGTTCGTCAAAACAACGCGTGTCGGCAGGTTCGGAGCATTGCCTGGAATCACGCGCGAATCCAGAGAGTTCGTATCAAAAACAGTAACCTTGCCGTTTGCGTCAACATTGGCGAGTTGTAAATTCGGCTTCGGCGCACTCAATAATGAAACGGCGCTTTCGGTGGTCCCGCTGAATACAAACCAACCTCCAAAATAGTTTTCATCAAAAACATTTCCGTAATCACTTCCCAGGAGCGCCGCAAAAAGTGTGCGCGGCGATGCATTCTTAAGATCCTGTGAGCGGAAAAGCTGGACGGATTCAAGGCTCGCAGAAGCGGTAACAAGATTCGTGCCTTTGGCCACCACGTTGAGCGGTCCGCTTTGCGAAGTTCCTCGGATCGTAATTTTCGCGATGCCGTTTTGCGCCTGAACCGTTGTCGATCCGTCAAACGTTCCGTAAGCTTTCGTATCGTCCGTGAGGTTAAATGTAACGAAGGTTGAAGAATCGTTGGAGGCAAAGTTATCGTCGGTATCGTAAAGCTTTGCGACGATGTCCGCCGTAGAGCTGGTATTGTTTTCAATCGTCGCGCGCGGAGTTTCCAGGGTAATTTTTTTCGCTGCTTTCGGCAGTGTCTTGATGGTGGTCGTTGCCGGATCAAATCCTGCGACCGTCACCGTAATATTTTCACTTCCGGAATGATTTGAAGACTGGAAGATCGCTTTACTGATGCCGCTCTTAACATCCTGCTCCGCACCGGCGGTAAGCTGTCCGAGTGAGGTGTTATCCAGGTTGAATTTGGCCGTCCCGTCAAAGTCGCTGACCAGATTATTACTGCCGTCGACAATGCTTACATTAAGGACGTCCGTTGTGGTGAAGTCAGAAGGAATGCTGGATTTGTCGGCATTCACGAGGAGTTTCAAATCACTGCGCGACTGGATCGTCATATCGCCCGTGACGCTTGAAGCGGCAGCCTGTTGGGTGTCGGACTGTTGAGTGCTTCCGCTGTCGTCAAGCAGGCTGGTGTCCGGAAGATAGGTCGCATGAATTTTAATGGCTCCGGGGTCTGCTGTTGTTGTGAGCATAAGATCATACGTTCCTGTGACGCTCGTCATCTGAATTCCGTCTGTCGCCGGATCTTCATCTTTGGAAGCATCAAGAGTTCCAGGACCGTCGACCGTAAATGAAGCGCGGTAAGAATTATTATTCGCTAAATTTCCGTTCACATCCTCAAGCTTGGCGTGAATGATCGTATTGGAAAGCCCGCCGTTTTTGAGCGTGTGGGAGTCCGCGTCCATAACGATTTTTGCAGGATCAAGCGGCGTCACAAAGACCGAATGGTCATCAGCGGGAACAGGCAAACCTTTAAGATCCGCCGTAACGATATATTCACCGGCCAAAGTCGTTGCTTGAATGTTCGTTTCGGCGATGCCTTGTTTCACCTTTACGGCCGTCGGGTTAAGAACGGCGTAAGGTCCGGTATTGTTTTCGGAAGTTTTGAACTCCATTGTTTCTCCGTCCGTGGTCTTATCAGTATCTCCGTTACCGTTCTTAACTTCCGCGCGGACGACCAGACTGGTTTGTCCGTCTGCAGGAATGTCATCAATATAATCCAAACTTTCAGAGCCTACGGTCGCGGAATCGCTCGGAGTGCCATAGACATAATTGTCGAAAACTTTATCGCCGACAATGTAACCGCCTTCATCGCCCTTCAAAATTTTGTGATCATCAGCTTTATTCAAAGGATCGGTGCCGCGCAGAACTTCATCGCCGTCATTCACGCCGCCGCCGTCCGTATCAGGATTGTGCGGATCGGTACCGTGTTGATATTCCTGAAGATTCGTAAGACCGTCTCCGTCAGGATCTTTATTTGCGTCCGAAGCATCATGCGGATTCAATCCGTTTTTCAATTCCCATTCATCCGGCATGCCGTCGTGATCGCCGTCAAACAGATGATCGTCCTTAGGATCCAGAGGATTTGTTCCGTTCTTCACTTCAGTGCCGTCATCAATGCCGCCACCGTCCGTATCGGCTTTATGCGGATCGGTATGATACACATGAATTTCATCGTAATCGGAAAGTCCGTCACCGTCGCTGTCCAGAAGTTTTGCGTCGTCGGAAGGATCAAGGGGATTCATGCCGTTTGCGACTTCAGTGCCGTCATCCACACCGCCTTTATCAGTATCAGGATTGGTCGGATCTGTTCCGAAAACATATTTTTCATAATTATCAGGAAGTCCGTCGCCGTCCTGATCGTCCAGATAACAGTCGGCCTTATCAATAAGACGCGACGTCATCATGGCGAATTCCGTACGCGTTATGTCCGCGTAAAGCCACGCAACGAACGTGCTGTTCTGATTGTTGAGTTCATTGTCGAACCACGCTTTGAAAGATTGCGGATCCATGGTGTCGAGCTGCGAAAATCTTCCCGGCGGGAAAAGTTTTTCCTGCTGCGCGGTGAGAACGTATGTATAGAACCACGGTTTTCCTGCGCCCACCGAAGGATCGACAAATTTTATTGAAGTATTATTTTGCTGCCGCGCCGTTTCCAGAAGATCTTTTGTGGCTTCTGCGTGGGTGATGTTCGCCTGAGGAATAAAATAACCTTTCTGCGGACCGGCCTGGTATCCGCTGATAAGACTGCGGTTCTTGGACTCTTCCACGCAGTACAGAAGTGAAGACGTGATGTTTTTATCAGGGAACGGACTCTGATGATAAATCAGGTCCACGGCTTTTTTGATCGCATCATTAAAGTGCGCGCAGAGAATACAAATGCTGCCGAGATCAAACTTCGTGAACTCTTCGCGGCTGATCGCGCGATCGGGTCTGAACGTACCGTCAGGATAACCATGTAATATGCCGCGTCGGTACAATTTCATAATGTCTGCAAAGCCCTCGCTTGACGGATTGATGTCTGAAAAAATCGGAACGTTGCCGGGCTTGATCGGATCAATGCCTTTTAAAATATCCTGACCGTCTTTGGTTCCGTTACCGTTCGTGTCGGGATTTTTGTAAGCCGTTCCCAAGATAATTTCATCCATGTTGTTCAGGCCGTCGTTATCCGTATCAGGAATCTGATGTTTGACCTGCTGCGATGATGAAAAATTCTGGGTGGAAGAAACGTCTTGCGCATGCGCGGTCGTAGCGACGGTCGAATCGAGATAACCTAAAAGTTTTCCGCTGAGCATCGAACCGACACCCTGAGAAATAGTGCTCATGCCGGCTGCTTTCATGTTGTTTTCAAAAGCGATCAGATTGAAATCCTGGAAATCGCCGGAAGGCGCAAGAATCTGAATCTTCGGATATTTCGCCGCAAGATAAACGTTGAAAAGTTCTTTGCCGCTTCCGTCAGTGATTTGGAAAACCACCGGGCTGGAACTTGTCGCGGCCGGTTTCATTTGAAAGCCCAGCGACGGATCGATGAAAATATTTCCCATCGTATCCACAATGCCGATTTTCTTTTTATTCGTGCCCTGGTTCAGGTAAATATAAGCGCCGCTCGGATTTGAAACATTGTCCGCACCGACAGTTTCAACGCTGTATGGATCGGCAATGTTCAGATCCTGGACATGTACGCCGGTCAGATCTTTATACTTTGCGAAATAGTCCATGGTCTCGTCATCAAGGACCACCGGCTTTGTTTTATCCACCACGAAAAATACGCTGGCAATAACTGTCCCGGTCGCTTTTTCCTGCACTCCAAGACGCGCAGCCTTATCGGCTTTTGAAGGCAGCGCAATAAGCTGATAACCGGAATCGGTGATGGTCACCATGCCCGTGGTTCCGTCAACGTCGGCAACGATTTTATCGTCTTTATTTTTAATAATAAATCCTGCGCCGGTAATCTGCCCCAGATTTAAACTGCCGTTTTTGGTGTAGGTCAGAATGCTGATGTACCCTTTCGTCGAAGCGATGCTTAAGGTATTCGAACCAAGCGAAGGTGTTGAAGGACTGATGCCTTTGACCGTAAACACGCCTTCGTCACTGGTTGACTCCAGCGTAATGTTTGCGGTTCCGTTGTGGAGCTGGGCCGGATGCGTGGAAATCGGAACTGCAATATCTTTGCCGTTTACTTGAGAAATATTCAAATCCACAAGAGTTTTGCTGTCGCCGGTTTGTACAACGTTCGATCCGGAAACTCCTTCAATATTAATAATAAGAGTATCCGAGGAGCCCGTTTTCAAGGCGTCCTTACTCGCGCTGATTAAAAATTTCGTCGTCTTGTCCGGACCTCCGGTTCCGCCGGGTTGCACTTCGCCGTTCGGTCCTGTGCCCAAATCATTTGATGGTAAAGGAGCCGGAAGGGCATCATTCAGGGAACTGGTAGGAATCGTACAAGCGGGCTGCAACGAAACCGTTGCGCTCATGAGTTTGGCTGTTTGTTTCACCCAGTCGGTAATCGCGCAGAACCAGGAAAAAATAATCACGCTCGGTCCGGACTGTCCGCAGAAACTTCCAAAATCGCCGGAAGAGTTTGAAGGAGCGCCGCCCCCGGGCCCCGTTATCGGAGTTGTCGGAGGATTTTGTCCCGCCTGGAAATCGGGATCAACTTCGCTTTGCGGATAGTTTCCGTTAAAGCGCATCACCAGCGCGTCCGACGTTTGTTTCGTCACCGGATCTTCAGCGGGTTTGCTGACGATGTAGGTTGTTTCATAACCGGAAGGAACAGGAGCCGCATAAGGATTGTAGCTCGCAAGATTGGATAAATAATGGGAAAGAGCGTACGCATGTTTTGTATCGATATTCATGTCTCTCCATGCGAACGAATCGGTAAGATCAGCCGAACCTGCAATGGTAAGTGCGGTATCGTTCGGACTCGTAAAGATATCTTGGCTGCCGTTGACAAGCCCGGTCAGCTGTCCGCTCATGTTCACGGAAATTCCGCTGGCATTGGCAATATTCTGAATTTCAGTTTCTTTCGCTTTCAGCTGGTTCACAAAATCATCGTACGATGTAGCCTGGAAAACATCCGGATAAACAACTTTACGGTAAGTTTTATCCGTGCTTTTATCCTGGAACGTCACATAACGAGGATTATCGATCGGCATCGAATTGGCGTAACCGCCGGCTTTCAACTGATCGGCAATCGTCTGGTTGGTCGGATCTTTATGATAGGTGATACTGTCCAGATACACATTATTTGAACTGGAATCCGTGGCTGCAGCCGGATCAACCTGAAGCGATAAACTTTTTACGCCTGCGAAAGGTTCCGGAGTGCCGTTAAACAAATAACTCTGGCTCTTTTGGAGCAAAGTCTGACCGATCCTTTGCCAGTCGTTGACCGGGATGCCGTAAGTAGTACTGCTTTCCGCGGCGTTATCAATCACGCCGTCGCCGTCATTGTCTTTACCGTCGCCGCGTCCGAAAGAATTAAGAATATCGGCGAGAGTAATGGTGATGCCGTCTGCGTTATACAAATTGATCTGATCCGCAGGACGGTATGGAGATCCCGGTAAAGCAATCGCTGACTTGGCCTGTTCATTGTCGGCTCCGTCAAGCTGGCTGATATAATTGTTCACTTCATTAACGTAATCCTGGAAACGGGTTTTTTCTTTGAAATCAAAACACGAGCGGTAATCGGTGGCAGCATCCGAAACCGTGCCTGGTGTTATTGCTTTGGTTCCGTTGATGTCGAAAATCGGCGACTGTGCCGCAACCGGGAAACAGCGTTCAGGATGGAGAATATTATTCCCGTAACATTCAGCATAGGCCGTGTTATCGCCGGGTTTGCCTGCCGTTTTAGGATCAAGCGTGCGTACCGCCTGAACCATCACCGAATTTTTCCCGGTGTTGTCGTTGGAGCCGCGGTAGAGCATGCAGCTGGCAATGCTCGACGCCGGATTGAACAAACTGCCCAGACTTGCCGGAAAGCTCGAAGCGATCGCGCTTCCATTAATGAAAAGACTGTCCCAAAAACCGAGCGTGTGCGTTGAGAAATTTAAAAAGTCCGCTTCGGTAAGATTGTGAACCGAATTGTCGCTGCTGTACGTCAAAGTTCCGGTAATTTTGGCGCCTTTCAGCATTTGAACCTGCCCGTACAATCTTGCGCCGGGATTAACGATCACCACATTCGCGCCTTTGGCGATCGGTCCGACCACCTGCTGAACGATGAAGCTGGAAGAATTTACGATTGAAGTCACGGTCACGACTGAACTTCCGCCCGCATTATCGCTGATCCTTAAATTCATGCCGGGAGCAAGCGAAGCGGTACTTCCGGAACCAAGCGTAAAATTAAAGAACAGCTGCGTTCCTTCCGGAACACTGTTGAAGGTATATCCGATGTTCGAAACGGCGCCTTCAATGACCGCGTCGATTTTCTGTTCGACCGTATCATTGACCATGCGCAGATAATGCGAAGTGTAATCGTCCTTGATGCCGATGAGCGAAGACAGACTGTTCACATCACTTTGATTTATTCCGCCTCCATCAAGGTAGCTGGATTTATACCTCCCCGTATTATCGGTCCAGTCATTGACGACACCGAGGAATTTATCAAAAAGCTGGGAATACTGGTCTATGAAATTAGTGATGATCTGTTTGCTTTGAACATCCGGAAGAGTTTTAAAAGAATCTTCCACGCTTGAACTTCCCGGAGGAGGATCTGGGCGATCAAGGTGGCTGCCGTCATCCGTGGATTTATAAGTTTTTGGATCCGGATCGGTCCGGAGTTTTGGAGGGAATGCCGTTAAATCCAGAGGAACGCTGTCGGGACTGTTCGGATCCGTCGGCTGATTTGTGCCATCGGCCAGTTTTGTTCCCACTTCAAGTTCGTAACCGTTGCTGTAGCCGTCGCCGTCAAAATCCGAATTGCGTGAATTTTTCTGAATCACGCACTGAGGGTCACAGGTGGATTTCGGCTGAAGCTGCTGGTCAGTCAAACCCTGGTCCTTGAGCTGACTCTGAACCTCCTGGTAAAACTGGAGAGCCAGAGTTTTGCTGTAACGCAGATAGGAAAAATCTTCCCAGTGCGCCAGATAGCGCAGGTAACTTGCGTAGGACGAAGTGTTCATGCCCTTGAACTCGTTGTAGAGATCGGCAACGAGCGATTTCTTGTCGAACTGGGCAAAATCCGGACGGCCCAAATGGAAAAGATGATTCTTGTCAAAATAACTTGCGAGCAGCTGGCGTCCGTCGTCGCCCGCAGTATCATCTGCAACCGGTGGTTTGATGACGCCGTCCCAAACGTCCTGTTTTGGAAACTTAAGATCCGGATTCGGTTCGTATTCGCCGGAGGTCGCATTGAAAATATATGCTTTATCAACAAAATTCGTGTACGGGAAAAGACTCACAAAGTGGTTGCCTTTTTTGTTTACCACCGGCAAAGGCACATCGCCGATGATAACAACTCCGGAAAGTTTCGTGATTTCATTCGGAGTGCCGTCTCCTTCCTGATAAAGTTTTTCCAAAGCCGCGGCGACCTGGTCAACTTTTTCATTTTTATCAACCTTGATGATGAGCGACTTGGTGTACTCCTGCGAACTCTGTACGTCGATCGCATAACGCTGGATGCGGTCGCTCAGTGATTGCGCTTTCAGGTCAGAAGCATAACTCGAAATCATTCCCGGATAATTTGTCGTATCGGTCAGCAGACTGCTCTCAACCAAAATTGCGACAACTCCCCAGTTATTTTCTGCAACGGTGTTTGAACCGGTGTTTGCCTGTTGCTCAAGACTCGTCGGGAACACAAAAGGCGCCGCGTTCACGATCGGAATCTGGAGCATTTGCACTCCCAAACTGAAGATGAGAAATCCCGCAATATTCCGTTGGAAATTTTTGTATTGTGATCGAAAAGTTTGCATCTCGTAGGTTTTGTTTTTATTTCTTTATATTTTAGCAGAAAAACACATTTTTTAGGATCGAAAAAGCGGCCAGCAGATCAAAAAACCTCTATTTCGGTCAAGTTCAAATTGACAGCTTATAAAATAGTTTTTTGGCTACATTTTTTGACCCAAAAAAGATCACTCCATGAACACCAAAACCGTCAAAACTTTTTCCAAAAGAAACCTTGAGTCCCATGAAAAAAAGTTTATTTTGAAAACTCATCCCGGAATTTTAAGAAAACTTAAGATTCAGTTTAAAAACCCTTCATTTTCTTTTGTTTTAATGGCAGTAATAATCATTGAATAGAATTTATGACATTAACAAAAAAAGATCTCCAGCAAATCGTTGAAGCTCTTGATCCGAAATTCAAAATGATCGACAAGCGCTTCGAGCAAATCGATGAACGATTCGTTTTAATGAGTCTGGAGGTCGGAAATATGATCGACCAGCTTGCCGGTGATGCCGCAGTTTTTCAGGCGGAAGTGAGAAAGCGTTTTAGTCACATTGATGAAAAACTTGAAGGACATGACAAGCTTTTCAGTCAAATTTTTGACTATCTAAAGCCGATAAATACCAAATTGCAAAACCACGAACAGCGCATCACCAAACTCGAAAACTGAGACAACAAAAAAGCCCCGCCGAATGCGGGGCTTTAGGAATCGAAGGAAGAATTACTTCGTTAAAATATAATACCAAGGAGCAGCAGAAGTTGGAGTAACCAATGCCGGAGCTGTTCCAGTAGAGCTGCAAGATAAAGGTGCTGCAAGAGTAGTGCTGTTCGCATCTCCCTGAACTTCCATTTGTGCAATAATGACATAATTTGCCGGATTGCCTGAAAGTTGGCAATAAACATAACTGCCAGTTAAAGGTGCTCCTGTACATGTTTTAAGACCTTTACCTTGAGGATCAACCGGTGCTTTTCCGCCTTGGAAATAATTTGCAATACCTGCCATATCCTGTACGCAATCTCCAGTTGGGCTAACAGCAGCTGGATAACCTTGGTGGTCACTGTCGTAGGTTTCAAGTCCCGCAATAATGTTATTCAAATCAGCCTTGCGTGCAGCATCACGGGCGCGTGCCGGAGCTCCGAGTACCGATGGTAAAAGCGCAACAGCCAAGATACCGATGATCGTAATAACGATCAAAAGTTCAATGAGGGTAAAACCTTTCAGGGAGTGAGGATTTGTCATTTTTTTTGGGTTAATATTTATTATTTGTAAAATTAAATTTCTCTTCTTTCCATATACTATACCATGTTTTAGGCTCAAAAATCAAGTGTCTCAGCGAAACTATGAAGTAAATCCGCCCGTAATATTGGTAAGTTCAATGATCGGAAGCATGATCGCTGCGACCATCCCGCCTACCGTAATACCAATGACAACTATAATAAGGGGTTCCATAACTTTGGTCAGGGCTGCTACGACCGTATCCACCTCTTCATCGTAAAATTCCGCGACTTTTAAAGTGACGCTTTCCAGCTGGGCGGTCTGTTCGCCGACTTCGATCATGTTTACGAGCATCGTCGGGAAAAGTTTACTTTCAGCCATATTTTCCGCCATCGGAATACCGCGGCGCATATCTTCTGCTGTTAAAACCAGGCGTCTTTTATACACTTCATTGCCTACGGCATTTGCCGTGATTTCGATGGCTTTAATAATAGGAACGCCGCTGCTCATAAGGCTGCTCAGCGAGCGTGAAAATCTTGAAAGCGTGGCTTTTTGAATCAGCTGACCGAAAATCGGCAGTTTAATAAGCATGTAATCCCACATATATTTCCCCGTGCGGGTGTGGATCCAGAGAACGGTTCCCACCACAAGCGCGGTAGAAACTAAAAGGACGATCGGCCAGTATGTGGAACAGAAATTGCTCACTGCGATCAGAATTTGCGTCGGCAGAGGTAAATCGTGTCCGGTCTGGGCAAAAAGTTTGGTCATTTGAGGAATAACCGCAATCATCATCACAAAAATAACGATGACGAGCAGCACAAGAATGGCTGCCGGATAAATAAGTGCACCGCGGATTTTTGATGTTATACTTGCTGTTTTTTCAACGCTTTCCGCAAGTTCGCGTAAGGTTTTGTTCAATTGTCCGGAAGCTTCACCCGCGTGGATCATACCGACCTGCGCTTCATTGAAAATTTCGGGATAGCCGGACATGGCTTCTGAAAGGCTTTTTCCGGCTTCGATCGCCGTGGCCATTTCATACAGCGTGCGCGCAAGTTTAGGGCTTTTTGCCTGCTGGACCGCCAAAGTCCGCAAAGACCTGATCAAAGGTAATCCGGAATTAATCATCACGGCCAGCAGACGGAAAAATGTGGCTTTGTCGCGGATTTTTACGCTGGAATGATCAATGAAAAAATCGTTTATGCGGCGGTACGTATCTACAAGAACATTGCCGGAATACTTTACGTAGCTGGCTTTTTGTCTGAGCAAAACTTTGCCGCCGCTGGTCTGGGCAATATTCAGCACGATCTGTTTACCTTCCTGCTCGGAACCGGCTTCGGCGTTCTGTCCGTTGATGGTAAAGGTTTGACCTTTGTCTGCTTGTCCAAAGCCCTGGGCTTGTTTTTCTGGCATATCCTTTGAATTAGTAATTCGTAATTTTTAATATTCTTCCATGCGTTTTGCGACGCGGTATACTTCGTCCAGACTCGTTTCACCTTTTAAAGCTTTGATGATTCCGGCCTGTTCAAGATTGACCATGCCGTTTTTGAGTGCGGCTTTTTCAATGTCGATGGAAGAAGCGCGGGCAAGGATGAGTCTGCGGATTTCATTGTTCATGCGCATAATTTCATAAAGACCGAGACGTCCGCGGTAACCGATTTTATCGCACTGTTCACAGCCCACGGCTTTATAAAATTTCATGGCCTTGAGCTCTTCCGGTCCGATTTCATCGGTGGAATGAAGATTTTCGAGCGCTTTCTGCACCAGCGCCATGATGTCGGGATGAACGTTGTCTTGAGGAATTTTGCAATTGTCGCAGAGTTTGCGGACAAGACGCTGAGCGATGATCAATTCAATCGTCTCAACCATCAAAAAAGGCTGAACGCCCATGTTATCAATACGCGTTAAGGTTTCGACCGCGCTGTTCGTATGAATGGTTGAAAGCACCAGATGACCCGTCAATGAAGCTTCAATCGCGATATCAATGGTTTCCTTGTCGCGGATTTCTCCGACCATGATGATGTTCGGATCCTGACGCAAAGCCGTACGTAAGCCGTTGGCAAAGGTATAATCAATGTCCGGATGAACCTGACTCTGATTCAAACCGTCCATCTGGATTTCCACCGGATCTTCAATTGTTAGAATGTTCACTTCAATGCGGTTCAAAGTGTCCAGTGCCGAATACATCGTGGTGGTTTTTCCTGAACCCGTTGGACCGGTAGTTAAAATAATGCCGTTCGGCAGTTCCAGAGCTTCTTTAAAAAACTTCAGACTGTTACCCTGCATGCCGAGTTCGCTCAGATCCGGAATTTTTCTTGAGCGGTCCTGGATACGCATCACGATCTTTTCTCCATTAATAGTGGGAAGCGTTGAAACGCGCAGATCCATTTCCCGTGCGTCTTTGGTCGTTACTTCACATCTTCCGTCCTGCGGAACGCGTTGTTCATCAATCTTCATGTTCGACATAATCTTAATGCGCGAAACAACGGCCGGGTGAATATTGTGCGGATATTCGACGATCTGACGGAGCACGCCGTCAACGCGGTAGCGGATGCGGATCGTATTTTGTTCGGGCTCAACGTGAATATCTGAAGCACGGAGTTCCAAAGCATAACTGATCATGTTCAAAACGAGCTGCGGAATATTTCCCGCTAAAATCGCGTCTTGAAGGAGTTGTAATTTCTGTTGATCAGCCATAAGAAATGAGGAACTTGCGCCGTTGAGGGTTTACTAAGAGGTCTTCGGAGTAGTTTGAAGGAAAGGTTTCTGGAAGTAAGCGTTCAGACCGACCGAAACATTGATCATCGGCTGCGTGGCCGTTGCCGGAGTCTGTCCCGGAATGGTGTTCTGTGAAACCGTTGAAGCATTTGAAGTAAAGTTAATGCTGATGGAACGGACATCCATCAAACGTGTTTTATCGGCGAGAACGCCGGAGTTTTCCACAAACTGCAGAAATTTCATGAAATTATCTTCAGTGCCGGAGATGGTCATGGTGACCGGGAGAACTGCATAATCCACAGCCGCGTCATAACGCGGCTCCCCGAACTTCAGGTCGCTCAGAAAAACAGGATTATAAGAAGTATTGTTTGTTTGGAAAAACTGATCAAAAAGACGGGTGAGGTCCGTATAATTTTCCTGAAGCGGATAAACGGCCTGGAGCGAATCCAGAATACCCGAATATTTTTGATCAAAATCCTGCTTTAAAGTCGTGTAATCAGCGCTGGCTTGTGATTCGGTACTTTGCAGATCCGTAATTTGGCTCTGTTCTTTCGAAAGAGCGTCCTGGGCCGCGGAAAGTTTCGTGTACTGCGTATAGCCGTAATAAAGACCGACGGCAGCCGTAACCAGAATGAGCATCATATACGTACGGATGCTTTTGGCGTAATTGCGTTTGAGGAGGGTAGCTGTTGCCATAGTTTTATGCTGATTGAATTAAGAAGAAACTTGTTGAGTCCCCGCAGGTACTGAGGATGACGCGCCTGAGTCAGATGTTTGCTGTGAGGAAGCAGACGAAGCCGCAGCCGCAGTTGATGTCGGTGCAGCTGGCGAGACCGGTGCCGATGCGGATCCTCCAGACGACACGGAAGAAGGCTGGATTGCTGCTCCGTTCAATGTACTTTGCTCGCTCGATGTCACTGCTCCGGGAGCGACTGTTGATTGTTGAGTTGAAGTATCTGTGCCTGTTGTTCGCTTTGTTCCGGTCTGAGCAGCGGATGAAGTATTTTGAAGGCTTACCGGAGCGTTGTTTGTATTTGAAGTGCCCTGAGGTTCCAGACTCAGATCAATCTTGAAGTTTGCCAGGTATCCCGAACCTGAACCCGATGCGGGCTTGCTCTTGGAAAATGAACGCATATCAACAGACTGGAAATATGGCGAGCTTTCCAGACGATCGATCAGGTTACTCATCAATGTAAAATTGGAACCGTCGAGCGTTTTGGTTGTTCCGGAAAGAACGATCTTATTGCTGTTGGAGTCAAATTCGTAGCCGGTATAGACGACTCCTCCCAGCGCATCATACAATTGCTGCTGGTCAAAATTCGGATCAATCGTCAGCGTAACCTCTTTAATTTGGCTGATGATCGTTGACCACTGAATGCGGCTTTGTTTGATGTTCGCTATCGTCGCCAGATCGCTTTTGGTTGAAGAAAGAATTTTTCCGATCGCATCCTGAAGCGCCTGTAATTTTTGAGGATCCGGATTTTGAACATAATCGTTTAACTGTGTCTGTAAAGCGTCGGAAGAGGTTGCCTGAAGGACGTTCTGCAGGTTGATGTTGCCGACAAGTTTCATGGCATTATCGATCAATTTTACATCCTGAATATCCTGGGCATTGGTCGGATTCTGCCCGTATTTTTTCTTTTCATCGCTTAAAGCGTTTCGTAAATCGGTTTGAGCGTTTTGGAGTATCACGTTCTGGTCGAGCTGGGGTTCTTTTTCTGTCGGATAGGTTTGTGCAATGATGTCTTTGCTCAAAAGGTCTCGCACATTGCCGAGCAACACCGGCAGAGCTTTTTGCGATTCATCGAGGTCCGCGAAAATTGTCCGTTTATCGAACGAATTGATCGTCGGATCGTTCACTTTCTGAACGCTGCTGAAAAACCGGTCGGCTTCATAACTGAATTCGTTGAGTTGAAGCTGTGCGGCCAGATATTGGTCTTTGCTCACCTGAGTCTGGACCTGGCGGAGATTGTCATTGGTGTCGGATAACCGCTGAGTCGTGTTGGCGCCCAGCAGTGTAAAATCCGGAGAAAGTTCCGAATAAAAATAAAACGACATCGCGGCGCATGCAACGAAGAGCACCAGGAAAACAAACTGATAAAAGCGAAGTTTGCGTTTGAGTGAAGCCTCTTTTTCCTGCTCGATTGTTTTTTCCAGCGTTGGAGCGGGACCGAGGATCGATTTTGTTTTTTGCGCAACTTCCTTTTGCGAAATGATCGAAGAGATCATTTTTGAATCGTCCTTTTTGGCTTGGTTCTGGGTAAAAATATTGCCCATGCTTCCGCCGTTATCGATGGAAGGCGAACCGAGATTGATTTTTGGCGATGAGCCGGAAGTATTTCCCGAATCATCGAGTTTGATAGGATCTGCCATAGTGTGTTTGTTTTTATTTTTAAATTTATCTCATTATTTTACCAAATTTTCGGTTTTTAGTAAAGGCCGAGCACAGGAGAGTGCGGATGCGTCCGGCTGTGCTGGCGCTGAGTGTGTAAAACAAGGGCGTTTTAAGAGCCTTTAGGGGAAGAATTGAAGCGCCATATGGTGCTGATCAAAGAAATTCCCACCGTGAAGAAGTGCGTTTTTTTCCGTTGCCCAGATCGAAAATCCTGCAGATTCATAAAGTCTGATGGCGGGAAGATTATCAGTCACGACTTTTAGCTGCAGTGAATAAAGATGCCCGATTTTTTGAAGATTTTGCAGCATTGAAGCAAGAAGTTTTTTCCCGATCCCGCATCCGCGGAACTCCGGATGAACATACATCCCTCCAAGAATGCCGATGTGTTTGAATTTTTGACGTTCCTGTTCCATGTACACTAAAGTTCCGAGCAGCTGATTGTTTTGGGTAAACGCGCCGATTACGTAATTTTTCCGAAGATAATTTTCAACGTCGGCAGGCGATAATTGCTCTTCCTCTTCCAGAATGGCGACAAATGCATTCGGGTCTGTTTTAAGCGCCAAAAGACGTAACTGAAAAAACTGTGGAGCTTCTTTCGGGCCGATTTTCCGAAGGGAAAATTTTTGATTCATAAACGTATTGATAAACATCCGAGAATTTCTTTATATCAAAAACTCATGACCGAATTCTAAAAAAAAATTAAAAAATTTCTAAACAAAAAAGACCTCCGGAAATGGAGGTCTTTTTGAACTTCAGTTTGAGAACAAAGGAATTACTTAACTTCAACCTTTGCGCCTGCAGCTTCAAGAGCTGTCTTGAGTTTAGCAGCTTCATCGCGTGGAATACCTTCCTTCACTGGCTTTGGAGCACCGTCAACGAGGTCTTTAGCTTCTTTAAGACCAAGTCCTGTAGCTTCACGGACAGCCTTGATCACGTTAATTTTTTGAGCTCCACCGTCAAGGAGAGTAACAGTGACTGTAGCTGATTCGTCAGCAGCAGCTGCACCTGCAGCGGCACCGCCAGCTGAAGCCATCATCATAGGAGCTGCTGCGCTAACGCCGAATTTTTCTTCCATTGCTTTTACGAGGTTTGCGAGATCGAGAACAGAAAGTTTTTCGACCATTTCAAGGATAGATTGAGCATCCTTGCTGAGATTTGCGTCTGACATGTGAATATAGAGTTAAGAAATGAGAAATAAAAAATACTTTGAACGATTGAAACCGCATTATGCGGCCGGACCTGCTGCTGCTTTTTTGTCGTGGACCGCTTTAAGGCCATAGACAAGCTTGCGGAGTACACCAGAAAGTACGCCATGGAAACCGGAGATCGGAGATTTCATGCTGCCGACCAACTTCGCCAGGAGTTCCTCTCTTGATGGGAGCGTTGCGAGCTGTTTTGCTTCGGATTTGTTGAGAAGTTTACCTTCTACAACGCCGCCGAGCAGTTGGAGATTTTCGTTCTCCTTGGAGAATTCGTACAGAAGTTTTGCCGGCATGACGACATCTTTGTAGCTGAAAGCTGCAGCAATTGCACCTTCCATCATCTCATCGTTGAGATCGGGAAGATTGTTCTTCTTGGCTGCGAGTTTCATGAGGGTTTTTTTGGCAACAACGAGGTCGATGCCTTCCTTATGAAGCTTTTTGCGCAGATCAGTGACCTTTTTTACTTGAAGGCCCTTGTTCTGAGCAAAATAAATTGCTTTCGCCTTGGCAAAGTGGTCCTCCAGCTGCTTCAGGATCTCTCCTTTTTGAGCTTTTGTAACTGCCATAGGGTGGTTAAAAAAATAAAATAAAAAACTCAACTTCCATAGACAGTTGAGCGCTTACCATACTTCAATCGCCGTAAAACGGCT
This sequence comes from Candidatus Peregrinibacteria bacterium, assembly GCA_003153355.1. Lineage (GTDB taxonomy): Bacteria > Patescibacteriota > Gracilibacteria > UBA1369 > UBA1369 > PALSA-1335. The sequence continues at coordinate 50,782 of PLYH01000003.1, read as the reverse complement.
TCTTGATGCTGATTGTGCGTCTCGGCGGGTTTTAAACCTCGCTTTCGCAAGGACACCTGCTGTCTATGACTGGTCTAATTTAGCCCAAGCTTAGGCTAACGTCAATATTAATTAACAAGCTCTTGCCTTAACCATAAACTTAGCGATAGACTCAATTGCTATCAAAGGGGTGCCAGAGGACTTTACATCCTTGAAGCCATTATGGAAATTTTCCAACAACTCAACGAATTTATCGACCGGACTTCTGCCGAAGGGAAAAAACCGCTGGTCGTGATTTTGGGTGCTACGGCATCGGGGAAAACCGCACTGAGTCTTTGCGTAGCAAAAATGTTCGGCGGCGAGATTATTTCCGCGGACTCGCGCCAGATTTATAAGTACATGGACATCGGTACGGACAAAATAATGCCTGCTCAGCAGGAAGGTACTCCGCACCATCTTTTGAACGAACTCGAGCCCAATCAGGAGTTTACCGTATCTGATTTCAAGCGCATGGCCATGAAAGCCATCGAAGAGATCCTGCGCCGTCGTCATCTGCCGATTTTAACGGGAGGCACCGGCCTGTACCTCAATACCATTCTTCAGAATTATCAGATTCCTCGCGTGCCGCCGCAGCACGACCTTCGCTTCCAGCTCCAGAAATATTATGAACAGTACGGAGCCAATCAGCTCTTCAAAATTCTTCAGGAAAAAGATCCGGAAGCAGCGGCGCGCATTCATCCCAATAACGTGCGCTACGTTATCCGCGCGCTGGAAATCAACATCGCGGGCAACACTCCCAAGGTCGATGAAAAGGCCGAACCTTTGTTTGAAGTTTTTTCCGTCGGCATCGAATGGCCGCGCGAAACCTTGTATGAACGCATCAACGGGCGGGTCGATGAACTCGTCCACCGCGGTCTGGTCAACGAAGTGAAAACATTATTGATGAAAGGGTTTGATGAAAAAATTCCCGCCATGAGTTCGATCGGCTATCAGGAAATCATCAATTATGTCAGGGGGAACTGCACGCTGGAAGAAGCCGTGGAAGAAATCAAAAAAAATACTCGCAATTATGCCAAAAGACAGTTAACGTGGTTTAGACATTATCAGGATGTCCACTGGCTGAAAGGTGAAGATATTGAAGCATTTCTGCAGGCGCAAAAACAACCCACAGCACTCATCCCTAATCCACAATGACCATGTCGGTCCTCAACAAAGATTGGCAGATAAAAAACCAGGATCCCAATCTTGGCATCACTGAAAAACTCCTCGCCAACAGGGGAATCACTGAACAGGAACAGATTCAGTCTTATTTATATCCGAACTATAAAAAAGGTTTTCACAATCCGTTCCTGATGAAGGATATGGATAAAGCGGTGGCCCGGATTAAAAAAGCCGTGCACGGTCAGGAAAAAATTATGATTTTCGGCGATTATGACGTTGACGGCATTAGCGGCACGGCCATTCTTTATAATACGCTTAAAATCATGGGTGGAAGAGTTTCTTACCGTTTGCCCCACCGCGTCAAAGACGGTTACGGATTGAGCAATGCTTTTATTGAAGAGTTCATTAAACTGGGAGTGAATCTGGCTATCACTGTGGACTGCGGTATTTCCTGCAAAAGCCAGATCGAACTTGCCCACAACTATGGACTGGAAGTGATTGTCACCGATCATCACACCATTCCAGAAGAAATGCCCGATAAAGCTTTCGCCATTTTGCATACGATGCAGCCCGGTTGTGAATATCCCTTTAAGGGTTTGACTGGTGCGGGCGTGGCTTATAAATTAGCGTCAGCCCTCATCACCGATAATTTTAAAGGAGGAGAACGCGAAGAGTATCTGTACGCTTTATTGGATCTGGCAAGTCTTGGAACTGTAGCGGACATCGGACCGATCCGCGACGAAAACCGCATCATCGTAAAATACGGACTGGAAGCTTTGAAAAATACCCGTTGGAGCGGACTGCAGCATTTAAAAGATCAGGCAGGCATTCTGCCCGAAGAAAAACTCAATATCGGAACGATCGGTTTTAAAATCGGCCCGCGCATCAACGCCGCCGGCCGCATCGATCATCCTTATTATGCGCTTCAGCTTTTACTGAGCGAAGACGGAGAAAAAGGGAAACAACTCGCGGAACATTTGGAAAAACTGAACCAGAGCCGCCAGCAGATGGTCATAAAAGCCATGCTGGAAGCCGAAACTCAATACACCGGCCGCCGTTCCGACAAAATTTTCGTGGCCTGGAGTCCGGATTGGCACGTGGGAATTCTTGGTCTCATCGCCGGAAAAATTTCCGAAAAATACGGCGTACCGGCCATGATTCTTCAGGACTTCGGCGACTATCTCGTGGCATCGGCGCGTTGCCCCGCAACTTTTAACGTCGTGGAAGCGCTCACCGCGAACCGCGATTATCTTGAACACTTCGGCGGGCATGCCCAGGCTGCCGGTTTCAACATCCGCAAAGACCGTCTTGAGGATTTTGTCCGCAACATGGAACAGTATGCTGAAACGCATTTTATGAAAGATAAAGACGCGAACCCGATTTTGAACATCGACTGCGAAATACAGGCGGATGACATCAATGAAAGCCTCATGAAATTCATGGACCAGATGGAGCCTTTCGGCGTCGGCAACGAACAGCCGTTGTTTTTAGTGAAAAATGCCAAATATAATTTTCTCAGACGTGTCGGAAAAGAAAGCAATCACCTTTCTTTTTTGGCGCAGACAGGTTTCAAAAAATTCTCGACCATCGCCTATAAATTGGGAGAGTTTGCAGATCAGATAGCCCAAAGTCCGAGCGTGGATATCGTCTGCTATCTCGACCGCAATGAATGGAAAGGCCGCCACCAGATCCAGTTCCGTGCGGTTGATTTCAGGCCTTCGAACGTTTAAAGAATTTTTGTCGCGGCGCGGCTTAAACGGTCATAAGCGGCGTGCGCAATGCCTTCTTTGCCGATGTTTTCCGCAAGAATAAGATCGACATTTTTTTTGCTGAATTTCCGAAGCGCATTATAAAGTTCCTGCGCGAATTTTTTAGGTTTTTTGAGCGAACCGCATGTCACGATTTTTTTCATCGACGGATATTTTGCCGCCGCATAAAATGACGCATGCTCTTTGACGCACAAAACACCGACCCTCATTTTTTTCTTCGTCAAAACGACCAGCTCTTTTTGCAACAGGCGCACCATTTTTTTTTCATCAGAAATTCCGATCAAAAAAAGCGGAACACTCGGCGCGTAATGTTTGTATTTCATTCCCGGCGAACGGACTTTGCCTTTTGCGCCAGTTTTGTTGGTAACGATTTTCGGCTTGTAGCCAAGCACTTTTGCCAGCATCTCTGCGGTAATTGCTCCGCTCCGCAAAATCTCAATTTTTTTGCGCGTGACATCGATGACCGTAGATTCCAGACCGTGAAAAGTTTTTCCGCCGTCCAGAATCATATCCACTTTTCCGTCTAAATCTTCAGACACATGTTCCGCTGAAGTCGGACTTGGTTTGCCCGCGAGATTTGCCGAAGGCGCGGCAACCGGACATCCGACGGCTTTGATCAAAGCCAGTGCGATCTTATTTTTCGGCATGCGCACGGCAACGGTTTTTCCGCCGGCGGTGACATTATCCGGAACGGCTGCAGTTTTTTGAAGAACAAACGTCAGAGGTCCGGGCCAGAATTTTTTCATCAGTTTCCGCGCGACTTCGGGAACATCGCGCGCGACCATTTTCAATTCACGCTGATTTGCAATATGAACGATCAGAGGATTATCGGACGGCCTGCCTTTCGCCTTAAAAATTTTATCCACTGCCTGCGCGTTTAAAGCGTTCGCCCCAAGCCCATAAACCGTTTCCGTGGGAAAAGCCACCAACCCGCCCGCAGCAAGAATTTTTGCGGCTTTACGAATATTATTTGAAGTCGCTTTTTGTGGTGTCTTCATCGCTGAAATTTTAGATGTTCACTTTTTTACCTTACTGCAAAAGAACTGGCCCCGGCAACATCCGCCGCGTCAATTTCTCAAAAGCTTTTCTCCTTGCACCGCTTGGAGCCCTTTGCTAAAGTTGTGCCTTCGCAGAACGTTGCCCGAAGAAGATTGACCAAATGGCAAAAATATCGTATAATTTACAGATATTTCTGAATCCAAATAAGGGACCTTATGGAAAAAATCCGCCAACAAATTATCGAAGTTATTCAAAGGAGCAACAATATTTTATTGATGCCTTCCGCGCCGGTCGACGGTGATTCACTCGGCAGTTCCTTGGCGCTCTATCTGGCCTTTAAAAAGCTCAATAAGAATGTAACGGTCGTCTGCGCCGAGCCCGTTCCCGATTCATTTCAGTTTCTTCCGACCACGAACGTCATCAACCATGAATTTGCGCCGGGCAACGATTTTATCGTTACTTTGGACTGCGAAAAAAACAGGATCGACACCATCCGCACTAAAATCGAACCGAATAAGGTGAACATCATTATAACCGCGAAGAAAGGCCAGTTTTCAGCTGAAGAAGTTTCGTTCAGCCACGGCCCGAGCAAGTACGATCTTATCATTACTGTTGATACAGCCGACCTTTTACAGCTCGGAAGATTTTACGAAGACAACACCGAACTTTTCACGCAGATTCCCGTCATCAACATTGATCATCACGCGTCGAACGGCCAGTTCGGAAAAATCAATTACGTTGATATTATGGCTTCGGCAACAACAGAAATTCTGGTGCCGCTCATCGAAGAAATGGAAGATAAGACCGGCGTAAAATTAATGGATGAAGATATTGCCACACTGCTTCTTGCCGGAATCATCACGGATACCGGAAGTTTTCAGAACGCCAACACCACGCCCCGTTCGTTTGCCGCGGCCGCTCATCTGGTCAAATACGGCGCGCGCCAGCAGGAAATTATCCAGCACGTTTTCAAAACCAAGCGCCTCTCCATGCTGCGTTTGTGGGGCCGCATTTTAAGCAACATCAAGGTCGATAACAAAAACCATTTCGTGTGGGCCACTATCAGCCGCAAAGATTTTCAGGAAACCGGCGCGCGCGAAGATGAAACCGGCGGCATCATCGATGAACTCATGACCAACGCTCCAGGCACGGAAGTCGTCCTGATTTTAAAACACCGCAGCGATGGCTACATCGGCGGAAGCGTCCGCACCCTGAACCCTTCAATCGACGCCAGCATGATCGCCGAAATGTTCGGCGGCGGAGGCCATGTCCGCGCAGCAGGATTCAAAATCAAAAGCGACGACCTGGCAGGCATCGAACAGATGGTTATTGAAAAAATCCGCGCCTACCAGCAGGCCAGACTCCCCAAAGACCACGACGAGCAAACAATGGAAACCTCCGTGCAAACTCCAATCGACGCCAAGGCCATGATCGAAAAAATGTTCATCCCCAAGCTCGACGCCAAACCGGTAGAAAAAACGACGGACCCAAAACCCGAAAAAACCGTCACCGAAAAACATACCGCAAAACCGAATCCAAAAACCGAAGTTCAGAAATCCACACCGAGCGCACGGCGCGAGGGCGAAGCGAAGCGGAGCGAGGGAGCAACGGGTCTCGGGGGCCCCGATGCGACCGCTACAAATGATGCAAGTTTCACCGACGTCATCATGCGCAAGGCGGTAAGCGGAGACGCGAATGCGGACATCTTCAAACTCGACGACAGCGTCACCTATAAGTTCGAGGATTAGTCTCCAAGTTTATCCAGAATCTCCTCGGCAATATCAAAGTTGCTGAACACTTCGGAAACGTCTTCGTCTTCTTCGATGAGTTCAATGAGTTTCAGCAGTTGTTTCGCGACTTCGGCATCGGAAATTTGAACGCTGGTTTGCGGGACATAAGTTTGCGAAGCTGATGACACTTTTACGCCTGAAGCCTCAAGTGCCGCTTTCGCTTTCATCACAGCGGTCGGTTCGGTATAAATCGTCATCGTTTCACCATCGCTGATAACGTCTTCCGCGCCGGCATCAATGGCCGCGAGTTCAATGTCGTCCACACTTTTTCCGGCTTCGGAAATCTTAATGTTCATCACTCCCTTTTTCTTAAACAAATATCCCACCGTGCCCGCGGATCCAAAATTGCCGCCGTTCTTGGTAAAGACATGCTTCACGTTCGTCAAAGTCCGGTTGCGGTTATCGGTGAGGGTTTCAATGTACAAAGCCGCGCCGCCCGGCCCAAACCCTTCATAAAAAATCTCTTCCATCACCGCAGCGCCCTTGGCTTCGCCTGTGCCTTTTTTAATGGCGCGTTCAATGTTTTCTCTTGGCATGTTTTCCGCGCGCGCATTATCGATCGCTAAACGCAAAGCCGGATTCTCGTCCGGATCGCCGCCGCCCCGGGCTGCAATCGCTACCAGTTTGGCATGTTTCGTAAATATTTTCCCCTTCTTAGCATCCGTAGCTGCTTTTTTATGCTTAATCGAATGCCATTTGGAATGTCCTGACATAGATCAAATCGGTTAACGGGTATGAGTACCTTGGGCGACCCCGGTGTGTTTGGTCAAAATTTCACAAGCTTCTTTTGGATAATCCGTAATCACCCCGTCCATTTTATACTTGAGCGCATTATACCAATCTTCCGGGCTGTTGGCAGTAAAAGTCAGAACTTTGATGTTATGTTCTTTGGCAAAATCTAGCATCAAGTGTAAAAACGCAGGTTTTTTAAAGAAATGACGGTTGAGCATTAAATAATTCGGCTTAAAAAGCCAATAAAGCCAGTGCCTCATCACGAATCCCCAGAACCGGCTGTTGATCAAAAAGCCTACATGCAAATACGGCGCGCGGTTCCTGAGCTGCGTCAGCACAAATGGATTAAATGACATGATGATCGCACGCTTATCCAGGGCAAACTGTTCAATCACTTTCAAAAATCTGACCGCATAGCGCCTGCGCAGCCAGTAAAGCGTTTTAAGCTCAACAAAAAGCGTGGCCTTCGTTGGCAAAAAAGGAACGACTTTATCAATAACGTTGGCGTTTTTCCTCAATGAATGAAGAAAATCGTGCTCCAGGTAAAAACGTCTGCGCAGATGATCGAAACGAACATCCATTTCGACGGCATTTCCGCATTGCTTTAAGCCATATTTCAGCGCATCCAGCGTATTTTCTTCATGGGGGCCTTTTCCGCCTCGATGGGCAACAATAAACAGGGAACTCATAAGTGTAATACCCGAAAAAAGACTTGCTTATATTAACATGGAAGCATCACAGTGCCAGGAAAAGAATTGACATATTTAATAAAAATGTTAAAATATCTGGCCTTACTCCAAAACTCGTCAAAATTTTACACCATTCCCATAATCATGAACGATTCAAAAGAAATCAGAAGTCAGGATGATCAGAATGCGCCGGAAATCGCAGTCGACATCGGAGCATTGCTCAAACCTGATATGGATGCCGTTGACTTGGCGGTCTATCAGGATTGGCTCAGCAGATTAAATTCAAAGGAATCTCAAAGCTACGAAGGCATGGGATATTTTTTCCAGATCGTCAAAGCGATTGCTTTGAAAATGGATAAGATTGCGCTGCTGGAAGAGGAAGTGAAACAGGATCGCAACCTGTCTTTTTCCAATTTGATCAAGCTCATGGACGCGCTCTACGAAGAGACGAAACGGTTCCGCGGTCGCGAACTCGGCCGTTTGCAAACGCCTCAGCTGGTTCAACTGACGAAAGCGGTCAGGCAGTTGGGCAGACTGAAAATCATTGTAGGAATGGGTAAGCCCGATGAAAAAACGTTCGATCAGAACTTCATGGTAATTTTAAAGGAACAATTGCCAAAGGATCTCTTCCTCGCCCTCGTCGGAGGAGCTTCTCCGCAGGAGACCCGCGAACTGCTGGGCGTCTATTTTAAAGCGCTTGATTTACGCGATGAAGAAAAAGCGAAATTCATTCAGGCATTGAGTGAAATCCGTAAATGTATTCAGAAAATAAATGAAGGAAAAAAAACCGGCAAAAAAAATGGCAACGCCAGTTTTGCCGATTTGTCGGGTGTCGTCGATGCCTTAACGGCCGTGGAGCCCTTCCGCAGAGTCTCTTTTCAAAAAGAAGGCCAGAGACAAGGACTGGACTATATGGACGAAATCGTAAAACTTGGAACATTCATTCAAAGCACTGAAGAGATGTTCATAAGATTCGGCGGATTCAAGCTTGGCAATATCAGAAAGCCCGTGGACGAAACCGAAAATGAAAAAGAGATGCGCATTCAGGGAGAACTGGATGATAAACGCACGCTCATCAAAGATTTTTCCAAAAAATACATGGACACTTTCCCGAAATTGATGGTGTTGGAAAACCACATGCAGGTCCGCAAAAGGAGAATAGCGTCATATCCGTTGTTCGTTGAAACGGTTGAAAGCATCAAGGACGAAGATCTGAAGCATGATTACAAGCGCTTGTTAAAACAGATCAGCACCATTTTGTCCTATTTGGAATGGGTTTGGAGCATGCACGAGGTACAGCAAACTCCGACCGGAAAACATATCGTCTATCCTCACCGCATGCTTTTCCCGGCTCCGTTTATTTTGAGGGAAGTTGAAGACCTTTCCACAAGGTTCAACATTCTTGCCGACAAACTTGAACATGACAATGAAACGAATGCGAACGCATTGAACGGAACGCATGAAATGGAAGGGGATACCGACTTGGGCATCGACTTTAACGTTGAAGTTGATACCAGCCAGGTACCTCAACCTTTTTTCCCTGAGAGGAATGAAGGGTCCGAAGGTCTTGGTATTGATTATGACGAACAAAGCACGCCATTCCGCTTTCAGGACGTTCATGGGATCGTAAGGAGCGTCATTGAAAAAACAAGTGAAGTTCTTGAAAATGATATCGAGATTCCGGTCACCGTTGAATTACCGGACGATCTCGCCAACGAAAAACTGAAAGAGGCTTACTGGGGGAGCGCCATGGTGCTGAATGCCGGACTCAATGAAACCCGGCCCGCTCTTCGGGCAACCCATCTTCACAATATTCCCGTTAACGAAGAAAACCAGGATCTCGCCCAGGTAACGATCGGTACGTTGAGTTACGACATCCATGACTTCATCAATCTGTTGATCGATGATCTCAGTACGACCGTGTATCAGCTCGTAAAAGCATTTAAACCTGAAGTCACCAAAAAGGACGTGCTCCCTGAATTTGAAAAATATGAAGAACAGGCCGCCGAACTTCGCAAGCGCCTTCATTATTTTATCGAAAGACTCAGGCCCGTGAATGAAGTTATGGCGGAAGCCATGGCAAATCCCGGCAGATCCAAGGAAGAAAAGTATGCGGGAGTTGAAGAATTAAAGGAAAAATTAATCATCATGCATGGCAATATCAGTAATTTCCGCGCGTACCAGGAAAAGTGTCTCACCGAGCGCCGTTCTCATGCCATTCTCCGTGGAGCGTCTTACGAAACGCTTGTCCGCATGACCAATACCATGGACACGATCATGAAGAATTATATTGATGAGATCACGGCCGAGACAGTCGATCTTTATGCTTTGCGAAAACAGATCGGAGAGTTCAGCAAGGATTCAAGAGTGGCGATGCAAAGCGGAAAATTGAAAAACAGTGGTGTCACGCTGGACTGGGTTGAAGAAACGACGAAACTTGAAAAAATCGAAGAGAAAATTCTGGCCAACAATCTTACGCCTGATGAACTGGCGGAACTGGAACAGCACTACATCAACCAATATACGCGCGTCCTTAATATGCTTGAAACAATTAGCGGAGCGCAAAATACAGCCGGTCCGGCAATAAAACTGGAAATCCGGGTTACTCCAAAAGAAAGTACACACTTCACCGCATTTTTAGAAAGCAATCCGTTTATAAAGCGCTGCCAGGAGACAAGTTTTACGCCGGCCTATTTCAAATTCCAGAAACTGATGCGCCTGATGGAAAATCTCGTCACGGCCTGCGGTATGACCAAAGAACAGCAGTCAGGAGAAAACCGGACCCGCGAACAGCTTTTCATCTATGAATATGATGTCCGTCAGGCAAAAAAACTGGAATATTATTGGAGAGAATTATTGCTTATTAATTATTCCAATCCGTCGTTCGAAAATAGAGACCGTGCCCGTGTGAATATCGAAGGATTCCGCACCGCCCTGGACGATCTTTGGTTCAGAAAACCTGAAGAAGCGGAAGGAATTCAGAGACTCCTTACGGACCTTGAAGATAAAATCGCGTTAGCGTTTGACGGAAAGGACGAGTTTCGCCCAAAGACCACCCTTCTGCCAAAAGATATGCAGGATATCTTGATGGAAATCCGGTCGCTGTCTGCAAAGATCGAAACTTCACTCGCGAACCCCTAAACTTTTGCCGCGCATTTCTTCACGGCTTCCGCCACAGCGTCAGCCACGCCCGGATCAAAAACTCCGGGAACAATTTTATCGACGGTGGGATTTTTTACAAGCGCCGCCAAAGCTTCTGCCGCGGCAAGTTTCATTTCTTCCGTAATCTGCGGAGCGCGGACGTCAAGAACGCCGCGGAAAATTCCGGGGAAAGCCAGAACGTTATTGATTTGATTTGGGAAATCCGACCGGCCCGTGCCCACGATGAACGCGCCCGCGGCGTGGGCGACATCCGGCATGATTTCAGGAGTGGGATTGGCCATGCCAAAAACAATGGCCTTTGGAGCCATCGTTTTGACCATGTCCGCAGTCAAAAGTCCGCCGCTGGAAACACCGATGAACATATCCGCACCTTTGATGATGTCATCGAGTGGTCCTTTTTCTTCATTCGGATTGGACATGATTGCGATCAGATATTTCGGCGCGTGGCCGGAACTAAGGTGACGTGCCATCGCCGAGCTGGCGGGGCCGTCCAGATCGCCGCGCGTTTTATAGATCGCGCCAGTGCGGTCGCACAAAATCAAATTCTTTGCTCCGTAATTCAATAACAGTTTTGCGGTGGCAATGCCCGCGGCTCCGCTTCCCGACATCACGATCTTCATGTCGCTCAGTTTTTTCCCGGCCAGTTTAATCGCATTAATGACGCCCGCCAGCACCACGATCGCGGTGCCGTGCTGATCATCATGAAACACCGGAATATCCAGTTCTTTTTTTAATCGTTCTTCAATTTCAAAACAGCGCGGGGCAGAAATATCCTCAAGATTAATCCCTCCGAACCCGACAGCGATATTTTTTACGATATTCACGATCTCATCAACGTCCTGCGTCTTGATGCAGATCGGGAAAGCATCAACGCCTCCGAACTGTTTAAACAAAAGACATTTTCCTTCCATCACCGGCAGACCGGCTGCAGCTCCGATGTTTCCCAATCCCAAGACTGCTGAGCCGTCGGTAATCACCGCCACGGTATTGGATTTCATCGTATATTTATAAACATCATCAGGATTTTGGGCGATTTTACGGCATGGTTCCGCGACGCCGGGCGTATACGCTAAACTCAAATCCTCACGGTTCGCCAAAGGAACTTTGGACTGGACCGCCAGCTTTCCATGATTTTTTTCATGAAGTTCCAGCGATTGTTGGTAGACGTCCATAAAGAAAAGACTCAAGAAGTTGGATAGAGTCTATCAAAAACTTTTGCTAGTTCAAAGTAAACTTTTGCTGCTCGGTTTCCGTGATTGCCTGAGGCTGATCTTGTTGAGTCAATGACGGAATTCCACCATCGGAGCCCGAAGGGGAGTTTGAAATATTGTTGACATTTTGATCCGCAGGCTGCCCCTGAGTATTTTGTTGAGTCTGACAACCCGTCAAAATGAGACTCATCAAGAACACCAATCCTATTTTATTCAGTAAAGATCGATTCATGATTTAAAATATTACTTTGACGTCATTGCACCGCTTTGCATCGTCACACTTCCGCCTTCTGTTGGCAAAGGCTGATTAGGGCCTTTTACGCTCGGCGGACTGCTTGGTCCTTTGATGTAAGGAGTGTTTGGGACATTATGAACCTCCTGAGTGGAGGCTGCCGGCTGAACGTTCGTGTTATTCGAATTTTCAGCCTGGCAACCTGCCAGCATCAGGCCCATGATCAAAACAAATCCTATTTTGTTCACGAGTGTTTTATTCATATTTATTTAATAGCTGTAGCCGAAGTAGTATTAATTACCAGCAGCTTTTTTAGCGGTTGTATTATCAATCGCCGCTTTTTTGCCCGCAATTTGAAGCATATTTCCCTGGAGCATAGCTCCTGTTTGCTGACTTGGAGCCGTAATGCTCAAACTTGCTGCGCTTGACTCCTGTGTCGGAGCGGAGATTGTTAACGAAGCTGAAGATGTTTCCGTCTGTGGCTGGTTTCCTGTTGTTGTGGTTGACGGTGCTGGTTGCTGTTGTTGGCAACCGAAAAGAGCGATGACAGACATAGCTGCCACTCCTGCGATAAGCATTTTGCTTTTCATGTGAAAGAAAAATAAAAAAATAAAAGGAGATCAGAGGAATTATAAAATAAAGAGCGTTAAAATACAACGCACTTTAAAACGCTGTGGTTTTTCCGTCTTTCATGGCCAGAAGTGTATCCGAATTTCTTTCGTATTTAAGGGTGACGTTATACGAAGCACTGAAATAATAATCGATCGGACCGGTGCCGATACCGATCGTGTCAGTGTTAATCACGACAGCGTCAGTCATCTGATTCAAAAAAGCTTTGCCTTTGCCCTGTACCAAAAGATTTTGGCGGACCTGGCTCAGAAAATCTCCGGTTGGATTGCCGCTGGTGGAGGCGGGGGTTGATGATGGCGGATTCGTTTCGTTATAACTGACGGTGCCCACGATAAACTGAAGCTCCTGCTGTAATTCAGGCCTCAACAGGCCGTTGCCCATCTGCGTATAGACAATCAGAACCGTTTTATTCGGCAGATAAAAATAAAAATCTTCCAGTCCGTTCGCGGCAATGGCGATGCTCGCATAAGGATATCCGTTGAGCGTATCTTTTTGAACCGCGGCTGAAGCGTCATATTGAAGTTTGGCCAGATAATCATCAAGGGAAAGGGCGTCTTTATTCTGATCAACGACAATATAAACCGTAGCGCTGTTCGGGAAGATGCGCGCAAAGCTCACCTGGCTGTTGTCCATATCCTGCTTCCAGAAAATCTCATGGCTTCCGGCATCAATTTTCAGCCAGGAAAAGGGATACTTCACCGAATAATGGTCCGTCGGATGAACGAAGGTGGGCCAGTTCGTGCTTAAAGGAAAAGAGTTCAGTTTGTTTTCCTGAATGAACATCAGGCGGTAGACGATCTCCGCGAACTCCGCGCGCGTCATTTGTCTTTCGCCGTGAAGTTTGCCGTCATCCTGAGGTTCAACCACAGACTTGTCTTTGGAATACTGGGCGTAGGTGCTGTACCAGTCGCTCGCCGCGACATCAGGATAAGGATCGGTCGTTACCGAAGCAGGAATTGTGGCTTTAAAACTCAGTAAAATCACTTTCAAACTTTCCGCGAGGTTAATGGTGCTGTCGGGTTTAAAAGTCCCGTCGGCGTAGCCTTCGGCGATTTTAAGTTCATAAGCCTTGCGCACGTACTGATAAAACCAGTCCGTTGTCTGAACATCTGGAAAAGCGATCGCCTGCGTGCTGTCCAAAGGCGTGGCTGTTCCAAGCAATAAAATCTTTAAAGCTTCCGCGCGGTTAATGTCGCGGTCAGGCTGAAAGGTTCCGTCGGGATAGCCGCTGATAACGCTTTTTGCTTTCAAATATTCCACCGCGGCGTAATGCTCTGAGTTTTCAGGGACATCGGAAAAGCTTGCAGCGGATGCGGTCTTGACCGCGGTAGATACGGTCAAAGCAAATCCCAGCACTGCCATGGCGACGGTAAGAAATCGCAATGAGTTTTTCATGGGTAAGGTTTAGTTTTTATTATTTTTTACTGTTCAGTTCCTGATCAATAATAGTTTTAAACTGGTCATAAGACAACAAGCCGTCCTGAAATTTATCGTTGATGAAGAACGTCGGAGGCTGGTTGACGCCGTAATCAATGGCATTATCCGTTTGCAGTCCCACGGTCGCTGAATGAGTCTGGTTGTCCAGACAGCTTTGGAAATCCTTGGCGTTCAAACGGAGCGTTTTTGCGTAAGATTCGAGCAATGTCTTGATGTAAGCCATAACGGCAGTCTGGTCGGTAATGCTTTGGAATTTTTGAAGCATGGCAGGTTGTCCTTTAAAAATGGCATCCTGCATCTGGAAGAATTTATTCTGGTCCGCGGCGCATTCGGCGCCCTGAGCCACTAAATTGTAGACCGGCCCCGGTTCAAAATGTTTGTAGACAACACTGACAGTCGTCGGATAGTTCTTAAGAATCTGTTGAAGAGTTGTTTCAGCTTCGGCGCAATGATCGCACGAATAGCTTTCATAATCCTGAATCACGACTTTGGCTTTGGAAGGATCGATGCCCGCGGCGTGGCCTTCATCGACCGGCGGGGTCGCCAGATTTTCCAGCGGCGCCAGGCGGATAAAATAAATATTTCCTTTCTTGTCCAGATATTGCTGCATCGATTTAAACTGGGGATGCTGTTCAATGGATGGATCGATGAAAACCTGCGGCAAATACATCAGTCCGCTCTGGGCCATCAGATCCTTGGCCTGAGGAGTTTTATAATCCAGCCAGGTCGGCTGAAGATCCGTGTCGATGAGCGCCCGCTGCGGATCGCTTAAGTTGGCCAGGAATTCATCCATTTTTGTTTTTTGATCCTGCGATGCGGAGTCGTAAACAATGGTTACCGGCAGATGGAATAAAGCTTTTTCCTGGGTGGTTTGCTGTGTTGAGGTTCCCCAAAGCAAACTGTTCACGGAACGGTTAAAATTCGGCTGATAGGTATAGGCGGCAAAAACCGCAAAGATCAAAAAAAGCACCACGGAACTTACAATCCAGATTTCGTGATCGGCGTTTTTTACAAAAATGTTCTTGAAGAATTTTTCGATTTTTTTCTTTGTTTTATTCATGGAGTAAGGTGAAAATTTAAACGGACGTCAGGGCGCAGCGCAGCCGCTGAATTGCGAAAGTTGTTGGAAAGTCTGGACACCCATCACGCTTTGCCCATTATACATCCAAGTCGGATAACCCTGAATGTTTTTTTGCGTACATTCATCCTGGTTCAGCTGGCAGTCCACAAAATGAATGCGTTTGAAATCATCTTCGAACATGCTTTGTTGCAGCTGGCAGTTCGGACAGGAATTCAGGCCGTACATCGTCACGCCTTTGGTTGACAAGCATTCGGCAAAAGCCGCACGCGGCGGAAGCTGCAGCGAAGCGCTCTGTTTCGGCCAGAAAACGAACACCAGGGTGATGATGACCGCCGCTGCAAAAATCATGAAAAACATTTTCTGATCGTTGCTCCCGGGATTGATGCCTTGTTGAGTTTGATGTTGATGTTCCTTCATACGATGAACGCCGAAGGGTTAAAAAACGACTTCACCCGGTGTATAGGTGTCGAGATTTTTTTCGCCGATTCTTTTCACCACTTCTTCAACCGCATTTTCAAACGGAACCGTCACCTGCGTGCCCACGGACATGTCGCGGATGATGATCGTGCCTTCACGGACTTCGGTCAGCCCAAGAATCAACGTATAAGGAACTTTGAATTTATCGGCCAGGCGCATCTGCGTTTTGATCGCGCCTTTTCCAAGCGCGCCCATGGTGCGTACGCCCGCTTCGCGCAGATCGGAAATCAAAGGAAGACATTTCTTTTTTGCTTCGTCGCCGAGCTGGGCTACAAAGACATGGAGATCGTCCTTTTCCGGCACGCGGATTTTTTCGCGCTTCATCGCGGCAACAATGCGTTCCATTCCGGCTGCGAATCCGCACGCGGGAGTTTTTGCGCCGCCCATCAGTTCAATCAAACCGTCATAACGGCCGCCTCCGCCGATAGCGTTCTGCGCGCCTTCGTTGCGGTCCCAAAACTCGAACACGGTTTTGGTGTAGTAATCCAGGCCGCGGACCAGGCTGTTGTTCTGGTGGAATTTAATGCCCATCTCTTCCAGAAACTCTTTGACATCTTTGTCGTACGCTTTACATTCCGTGCAAAGATAATCCACCAGTTTCGGCGCTATCTGAGCCAGAATCTGGCAATCCTCCTCTTTGCAGTCCAGCAGCCGGAGCGGATTTTTTTCAAGACGGTATTTGCAGTCCGCGCAGAGTGAACGTTCTTTGCCGAAATAAAAATCGCGGAGAACGTTAATGTAATTCGGACGGCAAACTTCATCGCCGATGCTGTTGAGCTGCAGGTGGAAAAGTTCGGCAATGCCGAGGTCCTTTAAAATCGTATAAGCAATCTGAATCACCTGCGCATCAAGCGCAGCGTCGCTTTCGCCGATGCACTCAAATCCGAACTGCCAGAACATTCTGTAACGTCCTTTTTGAGGACGGTCGTAACGAAAGTGAGGTTCTATATAGTAGAGTTCAACCGGCTGCGGCAAAGCCTGCATGCCGTTTTGAATGTATGAACGGACCACGCCCGCGGTGCCTTCCGGTTTCAGCGTCATGCTGCGGCCCTTGCGGTCCTGGAACGTGTACATTTCTTTGCTCACGATGTCGCTCGTGGCGCCGATGCCGCGGGTGAAAACATCCGTGAACTCAAAAATCGGAGTGGTGATGCGCCGGAAACCTGCCTGACGGCACCGATGACGAACCACTTTCTTGATGAAGGTGTGATATTTGTGATCGTTGGGAAGAATGTCATGCACGCCTTTCGGAGTCTGGTACGGAGGCGTCAAAGGGCCTGTGGATGCGCCTTCATCTTCTTCATTCGTAACGTTCAATTTCTTGCTGTCCATAAAATTTTAATGATGGTAAACACCAAGGAAGTATAGCACGAAATCGCCTTGAAACAAGGGATAACGTGGCTCTGTTCCAGTATATTTTTGGATACTATTTTGAATAGAGCCGTAAATTCGGATCGCCCAAAATAACTGCAGTTGCTTTCCTGGAAGAAAACTTGGCAAGCCCGCCAGATCTTTGGACATGGAAATACGCAGCCCCCGCGATCATCGCCGCGTTGTCCGTGCAGAAAGAAATGTCAGCGGGAAAATCGAAAACCGGCTTCGTGCGCAGCGTAACTTTGTGTCCTTTATGGTCGTGAAAATATTCGCCTTCAAGTTTCTCGGCGATCATTGCGCGCAGCCGCTGATTCGCCGAAACTCCGCCGGAAATGATGATGGTTTTCGCGCGGAATTTTTGTGAAGCATGCAGAAGTTTATCGGAAAGAACCCCGCACACGGCTTCTTGAAACGAAGCAGAGCAATCGGCAATAAACGTCTCGCTCAAAATGTTGTTCGCGCGATGTTCTTCTTTTATGAAATTCAGCATCGCAGTTTTGAGCCCTGAAAAACTGAAATCAAAATTGTCTTCGCCCATGTACGCTTTGGGGAACGAATAGCATAAAGCGTTTCCCGCGTGCGCCGCCCGCGCAATCTGCGGGCCGCCGGGATAACCCATCCCAAGCAGGCGCGCGACTTTGTCAAAAGCCTCGCCGGCCGCGTCGTCCAAAGTTTCGCCGATCAATTCAAACCGGTCATGCTCGCGCATCAGGACAAGTTCGTTATGCCCTCCCGAAGCCGTTAAAACAACGCACGGAAACTCAACGTGGTCGCGTGAACGATTCAGCCAGTTCGCATAAATATGTCCGGCAATGTGATTCACTCCGATCAAGGGTTTGCCCAAAACCGTCGCAATCGTCGAAGCAGCCGTCGTCCCGATCACCAGCGAACTCAGCAAGCCGGGCCCCTGTGTCACTGCGATGACGTCTATATCTTGCATCGAAAACTTTTGTTCACGCCAGCTTTTTTTTGTACGCAAATTTTTGGCCGCGATCTCTATAGCTTCCTCAACCACCGGCATAATTTTCACCACGTGCTCGCGAGCCGCGACTTCAGGGACAACTCCGCCTGTAATCTGATGCAGCGGCACCTGGGAAAAAATCACGTTGCTCAAAACCCGCACACCGTCTTCCACAACGGCCGCAGATGTTTCATCGCACGAAGTTTCAATGCCTAAAATTCTCATGCGCCCAGTTTACCATATTCCTGTGCGGTAATTACCACTCAATATCGGCGCTGCGCTTTTTCCTTTTCCCTTTCTCGGCACGTCTTTTACGTTCATTGCGGAGATAAACAAGATAATCGTGCGGATTGCTGAAACGTTTATTGTCCGCGTAATGCAGCAGAGCCTCGATGTAAATTTCGTCGCTGCCTTTGGCGAGGTCATCGAATTTCCCGCAGGCCTTCAGTTCTTCAGCGCCTTTTTTTACAAAATTCGTTTTACTTCTCAAAAAAGCCACAGGATCTCCCTGTTGATGGAGGACAGCCTGCTGAAAAAGAACGGGTTTTTTCCGTAAAACCTCAAACTCCGGATCTTCAAGAAGTTTTTTGAAACCTTCATAGCCCATGGTCGCCAACGTACGTCTTAAAAATTCCGCGTCATGGGGTGGAAGGCCATGCTCTTCGCAGAACACAACGATTTTTTTGCCCTCCTCCAGAAGATCGTCCACAAGATCGGCATCGCCCTTAGTCGGCTTATAAAGATTTTGCTGACGCAAATGAAGTCCTCCTTTTACGATCGTTGAAGCCGCTTTCTGGATCGCAGTGAAAAACACCACCAGATCAATTTTTTGATCCTCATCCTTTTTTTTATGCTGGTGCGCTCGCGCCAATTCGGTCACGTTTCCGGCTGTTTTGTAGTTCGAAGGCAGCATTTCAAGGGAATCGAAAAATCCCTGCAAAGCTCGCCGTGTTTTAATAAGATGCTGATGAACTTCGTGGGCGAACCTGTTGTAAACCAACTGGTCTTCGCTCCGCTGCAGATGCTGATCCAAACCGATCGTTTTTTCCTGATACGCCTTCCGGACTTCTTCAATCATAAGAAAGAAATATTTGATTGAAGTTTATAACACGCGTCCCCCGTTTAAGTAAAGGTGAAAGCCAAATAGCCACCGTGATCTTTAGTCTTGACAAATACATTAGTAACTAATATAATTAGTCCCTAATATATCCTCAGTAAAAATTATGACTCAATCACGCAAGGAAAAAATCCAGGAAATGTTTGAAGGCTTTATGTCTCTGCAAAAAGCCCTGGGAACAAGAAAAGACAGTTTTTTCCAGAAGTACGATTTAAACCGTTCCCAAGTGCATATTCTTTATGCGATCGCGCAGGGAAAAGAACTGACTGTGAAAGACGTCGCCTCAAAAATGGGCATCACCAGCAGCGCAGCAACCCAGATGATCGAAGGGCTGGTGATCGCCGGATTTATCCAGAGGAGTCACGATAAAAAAGACCGCAGAATCGTACACATCAATTTTTCGGACAATGGAAAGAAGAAATTTGAAACCTTTAAAAAAAATCATATGGAACGCATTGCCAAGACCTTTGAAACAATCAGCGACAAAGAGCTCGATGCCATGATCACCATACCCCGAAAAGTGCTGAACAACCTTGAAACCGCGGACCGCTCACATTCATAAATAATTTATTTTAAACTATGCAAAAGATGAACGAATCAACGACCATTATAGAAAATGAGCAAGCTCCTCAATCCGCTTTCCGTAAATGGGGAAGCCTCGTCGTGATGAGTTTTGCCGTATTGATCATTGTGATAGATACAACTTTGCTCAACGTTTCCCTCGGCAACATCATCCGTGACCTTGGCACCAACATCCAAAGTCTTCAGTGGGTCATTACCTCTTATTCGCTCACGCTCGCGGCACTTACGGTGACCGGCGGACGTTTGGGCGACATGTTCGGCCGCAAAAAAATGTTCATGCTTGGCGCGATCATTTTTGCCGTCGGATCATTTATCGCATCTATAAGCACCAATTTCCCGATGCTTCTCATCGGCGAATCCATCATTGAAGGTATCGGCGCAGCATTAATGATGCCTGCGACCTCAGCTTTACTTGTCGCCAACTTTAAAGGACGCGACCGCGCATTGGCATTTGGCGTTTGGGGCGGAGTAGCCGCCGGCGGAGCAGCAATCGGTCCGATTTTAGGAGGCTATTTAGCTACAAATTTCAGCTGGAGATGGGGTTTCCGTATTAACGTGTTTGTTACCATTCTTTTGTTAATCGGCTCAATTCTTATCAATAAAGACGAACCGTCCAAAGAAAAACCGACCCTGGACTGGATCGGTGTATTTCTTTCCGCAACAGGCTTGCTTTCAATCGTTTTCGGAGTGATTGAAGCTTCAACCTACGGCTGGTGGAAAGCCACTCAGGCGTTCAATATTTTTGGACAGACCCTTGATCTTTGGGGCTATTCCGTTACTCCTTTTGCCATCGCGCTCGGTGCGATTATTATCTCACTGTTCATTGCCTGGGAATTGCATCTGGAAAAAGCACGCAAAAAGCCTTTGGTTTCCATGAAGCTCTTTAAGAACCGTCAGTTCAGCTCAGGCATGCTGACGACCACCACTATGTCGTTGGGCCAGGCAGGCATCATCTTTTCGATCCCGGTATTTCTGCAATCAGTAAGAGGTTTAGATGCATTCAATACAGGCCTCGCGCTGCTCCCGCTTTCGATTTCATTGCTCATTTGCGCCCCGCTTTCGGCTTTTATCAGCAAAATCATTCCTCCGAAACGGTTGGTGCAATTAGGGCTTCTGCTCGACATTGCGGCCATGATTATTATTCAGCAGAGTTTCAGCGTGAATGCCGATGCCTGGACGTTTGCTCCCGGCCTCGCGCTCTATGGTATGGGCATGGGCTTCATTATGGCTCAGGTCAGTAACCTCGCGCTTTCCGCCGTTCCTGTCAGTGAAGCCGGTGAAGCTTCCGGCGTGAACAGCACGCTCCGTCAGATGGGATCTTCCTTTGGTTCAGCGATCATCGGGGCAGCCATGTTAACCGCGCTTGCCGGCAACATCACCATCGGCATTCAGAACAACCAGCACATTCCAAACCTGCTCAAGCCATATCTTGAACAGACCGTTTCATCACAAACTTCAAACGTTGAATTCAGCGGCGGCGCTCAGATCAAAATGAAACTGCCGACCTCGATTCAGGCCGACATTCATAACGTCAGCGAACAAGCCATCGCCAACGCCAACAAAAATTCAGTAAGCTACGGCATCTTCTTTGCCATCCTCGGATTCTTTGCATCGTTCATGCTTCCGAACGTAAGATTATCGCCGAAATCTGCCAAAAAAGTGGAAGTTTCACCAGATGATGACGCCGAAGATTTTCCTGATGCGCAGGAAGGCGCCCCGGCCGTTGCGCATTAGCCAGTAACAGAGGCTGCATGGTACAATATTGCCATGCAGCCAACCTCCATTGAGATCATCAAAAAATTAAAAGTAGCGGGCTTTGAAGCGTACTGGGCCGGCGGCTGCGTCCGCGACATGCTGCTCGGCATCAAACCAAAAGATTACGACATTGTCACCAGCGCCAAACCCGACGAAATCGAATCCGCGCTGAAAGGCGAACTGGAAAAAATTCTGCCGATCGGCAAAAAGTTCGGAGTCATGATGGCCATAAAAAACGGCCATTATTTTGAAGTGGCAACATTCCGTTCAGACGCAGGCTACAGCGATGGAAGAAGACCCGACGCCGTCATCTTCACCAACGCACAGGAGGACGCCAAACGCCGTGATTTCACCATTAACGGCATGTTTTATGATCCCATCGAAGATAAGGTCCTTGATTATATTGACGGCCAGAAAGACCTGGAAGCGCGTTTAATCCGCTTTATAGGAAAGCCCTCTGAGCGCATTCTGGAAGACCATTTGCGCATCCTTCGCGCTATCCGGCTGAAGAACACATTAAACTTTCAATACGAGCCGGAGACCTATCAGGCGGTCTTGAAACACGCTTCAGTGTTGATAGATAAAGTCTCCAATGAACGCATCCGCGATGAACTCAATAAAATTATGATGAGTCCTTATGCAGTGAACGCTTTTCAGGACATGGAAGATACGCGCATTTTGAATATCATCCTTCCGGAGATCGCCAAAATGAAAGGTGTTGCTCAGCCGTACAAATATCACCAGGAAGGGGATGTGTGGACGCATGCCATGAATTCGCTGAAAGCTCTGCCGGAAACGGCTTCGCTGCCAGTGCGCTGGGCTACGTTGTTGCATGATGTTGGAAAACCGGAAACATTCAAACTCGCAGAAAGAATCCGTTTTGATACGCACGACCGCGCCTCGCGCGACATCGCCCGAAAACTTTTGATACGTTTGAAATTTGATAAGCGTTTTATCGATGAAGTCTGCTGGCTCATTGAACATCACATGATGGTGATGCCGCTTTTGCAAATGCCAAAAGGCCGGCGGCTGGTGTGGTTCCATCACGTCTATTTCAAAAACCTCCTCGATCTTTTTTACGCCGACGCGCGCGGCACCACGCCGCCGCACACCGAAATCATCGACCAGATCGCCCAGCTCTATCACGACGATTTACAAAGTATGCCGGCACCACCACCTCCGCTTCTTCACGGCGAAGACGTCATGAAGGCCATGAAATTAAAACCTGGAAAAAAGATCGGATTCATCCTTCAAAAAATCCGCGAAAAACAACTCGGCGGCGAAATCAAAACCAAAAAGCAGGCCCTGGATTGGCTGAAGAAAATCGAAAAGGAGATCGGCTCGCTCAACAAAAAAAAGAAAAAATAAATTTTCAACGCGCGTATTTCTCTTTGCCATCCGAGCTCGTCATTTGCAAAATCTGAGCTCACCTTCTATAATGCACAGTTAGAAACAAATATTTCTTAACTTTAGTTTTATGCTTTTCAATAAAAAGCTCATGATGGGATTGATTAATGTTGTCGGATGGCTGCTCATCCTGACGTTCGTTTTAAACTTAGCCATGTACGTCTGGGCGTTCTTCGGCAAACCGATTCTGCCGCTTTTTGACGTTACCGGAGGCATTGTTTCGTACTACATTCTTCTCAACAAACTCGCGACATTGGTGTTCTTCTACATCATGCTCGGCGCATTTGCAGCCCTCGTGAAAGGTTCAAAACTCCAGGAAGGTTTCAAAAAATAATCGAAAAAATTCATACGAAAATAAAAGAGCTCCGCAAAACGGGGCTCTTTTTAATTTGCTGTCTTTTTAAACAGCGCAACATTCTCAATATGATACGTCTGAGGAAACTGATCCACAGGCTGAACGTTCACAAGCATGTACCCTTTTTTTGCGAACAGCGCCGCGTCGCGAGCCAGCGAGGTCGGATTGCAGGAAACATATACAACGCGCCGCGGCCCGAACTCAGCAACGCTGTCCACAACTTTAGGCGCGAGTCCGTTGCGTGGAGGATCAACCAAAACCACATCCGGCCCCTTCCGCTTGAAGATGGCACGTCGCCCTGGCTCCGGCGAGTCTCCCTGGAATGTAGACAAAATTTCCTGAACGTCTCCCGCCAAAAATTCGGCATTCGCAATTCCATTCATAGAAGCATTTGCTTTAGCATTTTCCACTGCGCTTTTATTGAGTTCTATTCCATACACTTTCGCAGCTTTGGAAGCGCAAAAAAGCCCGATCGTTCCCGTACCGCAATACAAATCGAACACGGTTTCTTTGCCGGTAAGCTGCGCGGCTTCCAAAGTTTTTGCGTAAATCAGTTCCGCCATTTTGGTGTTCGGCTGGAAAAAAGCCTGAGGCGAAATTTCGAATTTCAAAACCTGTCCGTCATTCAGCAAAAGTTGTTCCTGAATCGTCGAAACGCCGTGAATAAGCCTTTCTTCGGTCCGGTTTCTTTGCCCTTTGTGATTGGAGACGTGCAGAAAATATAATGAGTTCAACGCGATTTTTTCTGCCGCGCAAAACGTAAGCAACGCATTTTTAAAATCTTCCATAAAATTTTCCTTCCCGTTTTCTGCACTCACGATCATCATGATCTGCCCCGTGTTTTTGCCGACGCGCACGGTAAAAGATTTGAGCGCCAGTTCTGGATCGAAACCTTTTTGCTCTTCAAATTTCTGGAAAAATTCCCGCACGAAGGTCACGAGCGCGCCCGCAAAAGGTTCCAATAAAAAACATTCGGTGAGTTCAATCACGTCATGATGGCGCCGCTTAAGATGAAGCCCCAGACTCAATTTTCCGCCTGCGTCGCGGCTGAAACTGTATTCCATTTTATTGCGGTAATACCATGGATCACCGCCCAGAATCGGTAAAACAATTTCGGGCTGAAATCCACCGATGCGCGTGAGAGCGTCACGCACCTGCTGCTCTTTATATTCGCGCTGTTTATTCACATCCAGAAATTGCCAGACGCATCCGCCGCAGCCTTTGCTGGTATTAAAATGGTTTACTCCATTTTCTTTTTCAACAAACGCCGAACCGAAATGTTTGCATCGCGGAACAATCCGGTCTTTCGAAGATTGAACTGTTTTTTGAACAAAACCTCGCGCAAAATTATGTTTGCTTCTGGAAATTTTCACTTCAACCACATCGCCCGGGACCACGTCTTCCACAAAAACCACCAGCGGTTTTTTATCGTTCGTCGATGGTAGACGCGCAACACCTTCGCCGCCAAAGGCCAAGCTTTCAATACTAAGTTCGACCACGTCATCGCGGCGGACCTTAGTTCCAGCTTTTGAATCTGAATCCATCTTAACGATAGTTCGTAAATTTGACCGGTACTTTGAGCGAAGCTTCCTGCTGCAAAGCGGCAATGACCATCTGCAGGTCATCACGGCTTTTGGAAGTAACGCGCACTGTAGTGCCCTGAATCGTAGCTTTGACTTTGGGGAATTTCTCTTTCAAAATTTTCGTGATCTGTTTGCAGGTTTCCTGGTCCAGCGCTTTGATCAGTTTGGTGATCTGTTTGAGCGTCATACCTGTAGCCAGCTCAGGCTCTTTCATTTCCAGAATTTTTGGTGAAAGTTTCCGGTTGATGACCTTTTGCAAAAGCATATCCTGAATCGCTTTCAGTTTCATCTTATCCGGGGCAACGATCGTAATATCTTCTTCATTCAGGGTGATTTCCGCGGTGACGCCCTTAAAATCGTAACGCGTAAGAATTTCTCGCTTCACCTGATCAACCGCATTCCGCAGCTCCTGCATGTCAAAATCCGAAACAATGTCAAAGGAAGATTCTGATGCCATAGTCCAAAAAGTTAGAGGAACGCCGCAAATATAACATACCCTTTATATCTGCTACAACGACCATAAAAATCATCATCCTCCTCGATATTTACAAAAGTAATGAAAAATGTTATAATTTAAAGATGTTTATATAAATTAAAAACAAAATTATGGATCAAATTATTAATCCGCAGCCAATACAACCAGCTCCCGACCAGATCCCTGCTGAACCGCCCAAAAGTAAAAAAGGTCTTTATATTACTGGCGGAATCATCCTCGCCGTTTTGGCAATAGGCGGAGGAATTTATATGAATCTGGGATCGCTTTTTAAAGGAGAAGTTCCTACTCCGGCCACACCTATAACCACTGTATTTACTGATAATATTTATAATGTCCAGGTAGTCCCGGTAGATAAACAAACGGACGCTTCTACAACCGGCGGCAATACCGTTGATAAGGTCACTCTCGACCAGGGCGCAGATAACACAGTAACGTTTAAACTGTCGGCAAAGCAGGTGAGGGTCCAGCCGCTGGATACGCAGCCGGCAACGACGGTCACAAATCTCAGCACAGCTTTGCCTCTTGCTCATGCTCAAACGTCTTTGACCAATATGTCGATGCAAAGAGCCCAAACAGGTGTTGCCCCGGTTAATAATACGAATATGTCGATGCAAAGAGCTCAGACAGATCTTGCCCCGGCAGATGTTTTACCCGCCACCGCACTTACGCAATTTGTACAACGACAGCCTGTCCAACTTACACCGACAGATGTTTTACCCGCCACCGCATTTACACAGGCTACACAATTACAGCCTGTTCAACTCGCCCCTGCAGATGTTGCTCCAGCAAAAGACTTTACGGTAGATACAGCTCTTTCTTATAACTGCACTCCGGATCCTAATGGTGCGGAAGGCAAAAATTCTTATACTTGTACGGTTGATGCATCAAGTATGAACCCTGGCGATTCGCAAACAGTTACTTTCAATTTACTCCGTTCGAACACCACTGCAGTCGTTACTATTGAAAAACCTGCGGCCCCGGTTGTACCTGTTTGTAATACTTCAACGCTTCCTGCACAGTTTACTCAACAGATCAACATCCAGCGCAACACGGTCAATTCGGAAGATCAAACCATCCAGCTGAACATGACTCAGGATTACGATCCGGCATTTAATTATTCAGTCGACGTTTACGTCAACGGAACAGTCAACCAAGCAATGTCAGACGCCCTCAACGGTAATTTAGCTGCCATTCTTCAGCAAGTCCCCGACACCAGTGGTGCACAAGGGTCAGGATTCAAATGGACCTTGAAAACAAAAGATCTCATGAGCACGCTCATGGCGAATCAAGACTTTAGTACAATCATTCAAGATCAAACGACGAAAACGATAGATATCAAGATTTATGCAGTCTGCCCTCAGCAAGCGGTACGTTTACCAAATCCAAACCCGGTATTGCGGGATTTGAATATGAGCAATGCATCTTCATTTATTCCAAAAGCTTATGCGGCTCCCGCAGGTGCGGTTGAAATCGGAGACGTAACCGTAAATTTTATCGACCCGACTCCTCCTCCACCGGTTTGTAATAACTCGACTCTTCCAGCCCAGTTTACTCAGCAGCTAGATATACAGCGCAACACGCTCAATGCGGAAGACCAATCCATCGTCCTGAACGCAAACCAGGATTACGATCCGGCATTTAACTATTACGTTGATGTTTACATCAACGATACGGTCAACGGCACAATGTCCGATGCGGTCAACGGTAATTTAGCTGCCATTCTTCAGCAAGTCCCCGACACTAGTGGTGCACAGGGGTCAGGGTTCAAATGGACCTTGAAAACAAAAGATCTCATGACCACGCTCCTGGCAAATAAAGATTTTAAGACAACCATTGAAGATAAGGCCACGAAAACGATGGTGCTCAAAATTTATGCGGGCTGCCCTCGTCAGGTGCAGGCAGATAGCATAAGACCGGTATTACAGAATGTAAATGTGAAGAAATTATCTTCATTTATTCCCAAAGCATACGCGGACGCGCTACCGACAGTTCAAATTGGAACAGTCACCATAAATTTCAAAGATCCGCAGCTGGCGCAGACCTGCCCGGATTTCCCAACGTTTACCGACACGAATTATGCTTTTGACCGCAGTACTTGGATCGCGGGCCCAACGGTCACCAATGGAATCACTTTGACGGGGTCGTTGCCGAATGCGCCTTCGGGATTCGATATAAGTTACAGTTACGTTGTAAAAATCGATGATGTTGAAGTTCCTCAACTCTCGAACCTTCTCAGTAATTCGAATGCGGATATTTTTGATCTGCAGGCTGCAACTTCGCAAAATCTCGGCCCAAATGGCATCGGAATAGTTCCGAGAGTAAGTGTTCCAAACATTAATACCATCATCGATCTTATTAATAACGACAAACAGTACTTCAAAAACAAAGATTCAAAAGGTGTAATCATTAATAAAATTCGGGCTGCCAAAAAATTCACCGTCGATATCTACGGCGACTGCTCAAAGTTTGCGGCATTTATTCCATACGCCCATGCAGCCAGCCCTTCAAAAATAGGAGGCATTGAATTCGATATCAGTGATCCCGCTCCATTGCCTCCGCCGCCACCAACGCCAAGCCTTCCGCCCACACCGGCGCCCGCACCCACGCCCGCGCCAACCCCAGCACCTGCCCCAACTCCGGCACCCGCACCTGCGCCAACTCCAGCGCCTGTAGCCGCTGCTCCTCAATGTCAAAATGATCAAAACCAGTGGGTGCTTTACAACCAGGCCGATGCCTATAAGTCAGATTACGATAAAGCGAACCAGAATTTCCCTGGAGTATTAACAAGCGACACGCTCTGCCCGCAGAACCTGTTTCAAAGAGTCTATGCCGCTTTGACTGTTTACCGCATCAACACCTACATATTTGATCAAATCAAAGCAACAAATTCCAATGCCAATATCGGCTTCCGTGTCAGACGCGTGACCGATCTCACCAGTCTTCAGAATTTTACGGACTATTCGAGTCTTTCCACGCTTCAGCAGGAAATCTTGGGTGACGTATACACCGATATCAGATACAACACGCTTCTTGGCCGCATTGATCCCAATACTTTTTACGACACCTCTCCAAAAATAACACTGGCCCCGCTGGATTATTTCACTCTTCCTGAACTGTATTCGATGTTCTTGCAGCAGGTTGAATCAGCCATCAGTTATAATTCAAACCAGGATGTGAAATTCCCGATCGTCGATAAATTTTTGCCAAGCTACTTACTGAATTACAAACAGAATCCGAAACTCGTTTGGGCTGCGAAGGCCTGGACGTATGCAAAGATCACAGGAATGTGCTATCCCGAGGGGATGTCAGCGCAGGATTTCTTTGGTAAACTTGTTACCCGCGCCCAGGTAGCCAACTGTTTTTCAACAGCCAGCCCTACGATCATGGAAGATCTTTTCCAGCTGACCCCGGACCAGATCGTTCAAAAGTACGGCCAATAAGAAAAACTATGCTAGGATGGCGGTATGAAAATCGCCATCCTCCAGCTGGGAAAAACCAAACAAAGCTATTTCCAGGAAGCAGAAGCTGAATACTTGAAAAGGCTTCGCCCTTTTGCAGATGTTAAAGTTATAACCTTAAAAGAGACTTCGGCTCCATACGATCAAAACGACTCCACGCGCAACGTCGCCAAACAAAAAGAGGCGCTCGATCTTCTGAAGCATCTTCCCAAGGATACTTATTTAGTGGCTCTGGATGAGCGCGGCAAAACTATGAGCTCGGTGGAGTTCGCGGGATTTTTAGGAAAACAAAAGGATTTTGGAGGTGGAAATATCACCTTTATTATAGGAGGGCCTTTTGGGCTGGCCGACCAGATCGTTAAAAAGGCTCAGCTGAAGCTTTCTTTTTCACCGATGACCTTCACCCACGAGATGATCCGGACGATTCTGCTTGAACAGATCTACCGGGCTTTCACCATTTTAAGCGGGAAAAAGTATCATTACTAAAGATAAGTACTAGGATAAGCGCATTTTCTTGTAATAGATGGGCCTTTTTTGAGTTACCTGAGATAGAAAAGCGAGACCGCCATATTTCTATAGACAAATGAGTATTGACAGATTAAAAGGTATATGCTATGGTACAGCCTTTATATCATTTCTTTTCACATCTTTATGCTTACACAGCTCAAGAAAATCGTTGCTGTTATGGCGGTTTTTGCCACCGCTATAGCGTTGGCTCCTATTGCAGGAGCTTTCACCCTGACGGCTCCGTCAGGTAGCAACAACTCAAGCGGATCTTCCGCTCCGGCAAGCACAGTAAACACTACTCAATATTGCGACATCTACGGATGCAGCAACGTTGGGGGTAACGGTTCAACCGGAACCGCCAATAACGGAAATAACGGTAACGGGAATGGTAATAACGGAAATGGCGGTACCGCCAACAACCCAAGCAATCCGTGCGATGTGTACGGTTGCAGCAATGCAAACGGTGGTTCAACCGGCAGCACCGGAACCGCTAATAACGGTAGCAACGGAAGCACTGGAACAGCAAATGTTCCAAGCAACCCTTGCGACATCTATATTCCTTGTAACGGTTCAATGGGAACCAACGGCACAGGTACAGCCAACACGCCGAGCAACCCATGCGACATTTACACGAACTGCAATCCTGGAAGCAGCCAGTGTAATAACCACGTATATCCGAACGATATCGACGGTCACTGGGCTGAAATCTACATCCGCCGTCTTTATGACCTTTGTGTCTTCGAAGGCTACAGCGATGGCAGTTTCAGACCTGACCAGAGCATCACCCGCGCAGAACTTACGAAAGTAGCTCTCTCAGCGGCAGGTATTCAGCCAAACCCAGGTTGCTACAATACTAGCTGCGGCAGTCCGTTCAGCGATCTTGATATGTGGCAGGGCCCTTGGGTACGCCCGGCTTGGGACAGACGCATCGTTCAAGGTTGGGGAAGCACTTTTGCCCCGAACCAACCAATCACCCGCGCTGAAGCGACCAAGATCATTATGTCTGCTTTCGGCTACTCTCCAACCAATGTTGATAAATCTTTCTTCAACGACGTAAGCGGTTGGAGCACAGGTTGGATTGAAACAGCTCACAACATGGGCATCGTATCAGGTATCGGTAACGGTAACTTCGATCCGGATCGTCCGATCACCCGCGCTGAAGCTGCAAAGATTCTTGTGAAGACCCTTGAAAAATGGGACACCCACATCGCGAATAATAATAATAATAACTTCCCTTACGCCACCCAGCAGTGTCCGGCATCTCCGTCTTCAGCATGGCAAAATTGCATGCACCAACTTTATCCGAACCAGTACTAAACTCAGTTCTTGTGTAAGCATCTAAAGAAATTCAAAGCGGCCCCCGGCATGGGGCCGCTTTTTTTGTACCCTCCGGCTTAGCGGCAGCCGTGCGCTCAGTTTGTGTTATAATAAATCCAAATTTCCCGCCTTACCTTTTTTGATATGAAAAGTTTCGATCGAAGCTCGTTCACTGCGGCGCTTCTTGCCGGCCTGGTAACGTCTTTGGCTTTTGCCGGCTGCAGCTCCAACAGCGCCAGCATGAAGGCAGACGTTTTTGGACAGAATTCACAACAGCAGTCCCAGCAGATTTTTGAAGTGATGCCGGGCCAAAAACCTCTCTACGACCAGGCTTACAATAAACTCAAAAGCTATTTCCCTCCCGAAAATCCCGTGGGGGGAGCCGTGTTGGCTGCTAATCTTAAAAGCAAAGAAGAGATCGCCGGTTTTTTTGACCGCCTCCAGAAAAGTCAGCATTATCAAACCGTCGTCATCCTGATGCCGACAAATCTTGCAGTGCTTAATAAAACTCAAAATGTCGGTGCTGTGGGCGTAAAACCAATTGCAGCAGTCGGCAACCTCAGCTATAAAACATCGTACGGTCTGCTCACCCCGCCGTCAGATCTTCTGCAAAAAATTCCCGCAGAAACTTTTTTGAAGATTGATGATGCGAATGCAATTGCCAAAAGAGAAGTCTGGCCCGGAACAGTTGCTCCGTTTATTGCCAGAAGCTTTCAGGGTACGAATTTTTTGCCGGTTTTTGTCGATGAAAACGCTTCGCCGGCAGATACCGAAAAACTTGCGGCGTGGCTCAATGACAACCTTCCCGCTGACACCCTTGTGATTGCCCAGACCGTTCCCAAAACTTCCGGCGATCAGACCGTCGCGGAATTCCAGCTGAAATTTATTGAAAACGTTTTGGAAAATTTCGACGCCGACAAATTCGCGATGCTCCCTTTGAATAATACGGCTGCAGTGGATGTGCTTGAAAAATATCTTTTCAAACGGAAGGCGCAGCATCTTCAAAACCAGTTCATGGATCCTGTGACCGGCAATTTCATCAGTTTTTCTTCGGACGGGCCGCTGATTCAAAGCCGCAGCATTTATATGGTCGCATTCGGGGATCTGATGTTTGACCGCGTTGTCCGCAGTCTTATGGACAGCCATTCCATGGATTATCCTTTCCAGAAAATGGACCAGACCTATCTGAAGAGCAACGATATTTTGATTGCCAATCTTGAAGGACCGATCGCCAAGCAAAGAGTGCAAACCAGTAAAGAGATTGCGTTCCGTTTTAATCCGGACATCGTTCCGCTCCTCCAGAAATATTTTTTTGATGCGCTCAGTCAGGCCAATAATCATGCGCTCGATATGGGTGTGACAGGCTTCAATGATACATTTGATCTGCTTGCTCAGACCGCCATCAAAGCTTTCGGTGATCCCCGGCAGATTGACGACCGCAGCGTGGCGACCTTTGATGTGCAGGGCCAAAAAATTGCGTTCTTGGGTTTGGAAGAAGTTGTTTATAAAATCGATGACGCCAAAGCTGTCGCTAAAATTCAGGAGCTGACCGCGCAGGGCTATAAAGTGATTCCATTTATGCACTGGGGCATCGAATATCAACACCGTCCCAATAACCGTCAAGTGCAACTGGCGCACGAATTCATTGATGCCGGAGCCATCGCCGTGATCGGCTGCCATCCTCACGTGGTTGAAACCTATGAAACCTACAAGAATCGTCCTATATTTTATTCTCTCGGCAACGCCATCTTTGACCAGTATTTTTCTCCAGACACTCAGGAAGGTCTGAGCACGGCAATGATTATCAGCAACGACCAGATTGAAATATATTTCCTGCCGATTAAAATCGACCGCAGTCAGTTCCGCCTCATGACCGCTGACGAACGCAAACAGTTTCTCGAAAGATTTGTCACCTACGGCGATTATCAAACCGAAGCCGAACGCGAAGAAATTTTAAGCGGCAAACTTGTTTTGAATTTGAACTAAAAATAATTTAACCAACTTCAATTATGAAGAAAAAATTCTTGATCTCTGCTGCGATGATTGCAGCAATCGGACTCGTGCTTTTGCCAACGGCTTTGGCTTCTTTCAGCGACGTCAGCAGTTCCAATGCCAACTACGATGCCATTCAATACGCTGAACAAAACAACATCGTCAGCGGTTATCCCAACGGGACTTTTAAACCTGGAAACACCATCAACCGCGCAGAATTCACCAAAATTGCGGTTGGAGCGTTTTCCGGCTACAACTCGGCGAATGATTCGGGAACCAATATTTATTCATTATCAGGTCTGCATTTTTCGGATCTGCTTTCCGGCCAATGGTACGTTCCTTATCTCCGCAAAGCAGTTTCTTTAGGGATTATTTCAGGCTATCCAGATGGAACTTTTAAGCCCTCAAATGAAATCTCATTTGCCGAGGCTTCAAAAATTATCGTGGTTGCTTACGGCGGAGATTTTGCCGGAGCAGGCTATCCTCCGAACCAGTGGTACGCAAAGTACGTGAATGCTCTAGGCAATATGCATGCTATTCCAACGACCATTAATAGTTTTGACCAGCAAATAACCCGCGGAGAAATGGTTGAAATGATTTACCGCATGAAGGCAGGCGTCACAACGAAAGATTCAAAAATTTTTGACGAGTTAAATGCTTCTTCAGGAACGAGCGGAACAACAACCACCTCAGGCGGAACAACGGCTTCTGGCGGAGGCACAGTCTCTTTTGCAGGATCTCCCAAAGTCGGCAGCTGCTCAATTTTCCCGGCCGATAATGCTTGGAACACGGATGTTTCAGGTTATCCTCTTGATCCGAATTCGCAGAATTATATCAACAGTATCGGTGCAGGCGGACATCTCCATCCCGATTTTGGAGGAGGAGGCCAGTACGGAATTCCCTATAACGTTGTCGCTAAAAACCAGGCCATGGTTCCGCTCCTGAATATTGATTACGCCGACGAAAGCGATCCTGGTCCGTATCCGATTCCGGATAACGCAAAAGTTGAACCGGGCGGTGATGCGCACGTTTTGGTCGTGGACCAGGACAACTGTAAACTCTACGAACTGTACGCCGCGGAAAAAGTCGCCGGCGGATGGAACGCAGGTTCCGCTGCAAAATTTGATCTTCTGACCGATACGCTCCGTCCCGACGGCTGGACTTCGGCGGATGCCGCAGGTTTGCCGATTTTCCCGGGTCTTGTTCGTTACGATGAAGTGACTGCCGGCGCCATCAACCACGCCCTCCGCTTTACGGTGCAGCACACGCAGCAGGGATTTATTCATCCGGCAACGCACGAAGCAGGAAGTTCAACCGATCCGAACCTTCCGCCGATGGGACTCCGTCTGCGTCTGAAAGCAAATTACGATATTTCCGGATTCACCGGTGAATCAAAAGTGGTTCTGGAAGCGCTCAAAAAATACGGAATGATCGTGGCCGATAATGGCAGCAACTGGTTCATCAGCGGTGAACAAAATTCCGGTTGGAACGACGACGACTTAAACCAGCTGAAATCAGTCCCTGGCAGTGAGTTTGAAGTTGTTCAAACTGGAACAATTCAGCACTCATCAAATTAATCGGCCCGGGCCGGATCATCATCCAGAATCGATTTATCAAGGTCATCAAAACCGCCGTCTGCTTGCGGTTCGATAGCAATGACATCTGTTAAAATTTGTCCGGCCGAGTCCGCAACCTCCATTGAAACCTGCCCGAAGACATCGTTGGGTGCTCCATCTGTGCTCGCGCTGACGGTGTCGATGGCTTGTGCACCGTTGGTTGTATTTCCTTCCGGCCCTTGATGACCTTCCGGTTCATTCGGTTTCGTTCCGATTTTCCCCATGAGTTGGACAAAATCAAAATTCTTAAACCGGTTGCGAATCATATCAATAAAAGGTTTGGCTACGGTTTCGTCCGTGCCGGTGATCAGGGCCTGACGTGCTTTGTCGGAATCTTTACGCAGTCCGTGAACTAAATGGTAAAGATCTCCGAAAACAGCATTGAACTCTTTCGTTTCAATCCCTTTCGCGACATCCTTCAGCGATATAAATTTGTATATCCGTGCCAGTTCATCATCCAGTTTTTCAAAATCAGGCAGTTCGTCTCCGCTGATGAATTTTGCATACACAGCCTGGAGTTCGGTATAAAAACGCTGGATCTTCGTCATCAGATAAATTTTGGTGAATTCGGATGCAGCTTTCTGCCGGGCTGACGGATCTTCTTTTTTCATCAACTCTTCAATCGTCGAATCAATCTGTTCAACCATCACCATGGCAAAAGCCTGATAAGGTTCGAACATCATGATCGGCGACGTCGCGAAAGCGCTTTTCCGTCTCAGCGAACGTAAATTACGGATGGCGGTCTTCCGTTCATTTTCATCCATCGGACGGGCCAGCTGATAAATATGAAACTGTTCGTGCATTTTTCTGACGGTTTCATGGAATTGGGTAAAGGGTTGTGTCTGGGCTTCAATCGATACTTCAATGCGGGTCTGGTCCTCAGCCAGATATTTTTTGATCGCCGTGATTTCATCAATGCGTTTGCCGACATGCAAATGCGTCGTATTGATGCGAGCGCGTGCAGCGCCGGGATTGAGTTTCACGATCGTCCGCGCCGGCTGAGTTACGCCTTGCCCGCCGCCGAGACTGGATTTCTTTTTTTCCGGAATGGTGTAAACGGTTTCCAGTGTCACGGCAGCTTCGATCTGGTCGCGCATTTTTTGCTTGTTCGCATTGGTGACGAACCGCAGTTTTTGAACGAGACCCAAAAGTTTTGCTTTCACTTCCTTGAGCTGTTCAGGGTCCTTGGTCTGTTCCCATTCCGTGCTCAAACTCACGTCGACATCTTCAACCGTATTTTCGATCTCGATTAAGGTTGCGATCTCTTCGCTATAGCCGTCCTGGATATGATCAATTCTGCGGTAAGCTCCGTGCAGGTCGGTCATAAACAGGATTTTTTTGTTGCCGACGGCCTGGGTTCCCAAAACTTTCCCTTCATTTTTTCCGGCACCCAGACGGAACAAACGGAAATAATGCATCTTCGCGAGTTCTTGTTCGTGCGGCAAACTAAAAGGGGCCAGTGCATCAAGCATCTCTTTAAGCGCGGGGATGGCTTGAGCCCGCCGTGCAACCTGATCTTCCTGCCGCATCCCTTTTTCAGGAAGAAATTCATCAAGACCTAAATTTCTCAGAAGCGTATTGGAAATACGTTTTGGGCTGATATTAATGTGGCGCGCATTGGCGAGTTTTTCTTTTCTTGTAAAAGCAATGCGTTCGGTAGGATCGGAAAGAATATCCTGAAAAGTTTTCAGGTCAGTTCTTGGAGCCTGCTGATACTCTTCATCGGTACAGCCGACCACAATGTTCCGTCCGCCTTCTTTTGCGATATGAAGATGCTTTTTCCAGATCAAATTTCCTTGAAGCTGTTCAACTTTACCTCGCACAACCTCCTGAATAATCCTGATATTCCGCTGCGCTTCGTTTTCCGGAAGTGCTTCGTTTTTTCCGTCGTGGGTAAGTTTTTTTAATTCAGCTTCCGCACGTTTGCTTCTGGGTTTTTGGTATTCGGGAACAAGCTTTGCATACTTTTGGAAATCTTCGGAAGTATCGAGAGGATGAATCATGGAAAATTTAGTGATTGGGAAAGATAATAAACAAATATTCCCTAAATGCAACGGCTTTCATGAGTTACGATTTCAAAGAAGCCTGCAAAAGCTGATCAAGGGTCATAAAGGAATACCCCTGAGACTTTAATTTTTGGATGATGACGGGAAGAGCATCGGCAGTGGCTGGAGCATTCGGGGCTCCGTTTAAATGAAAAACAACGATTGAACCTGATTGAACCTGCGACAAAACCTGTTTGATGACGAATTTTGCCTTCTTCAAATAAGCATCCCCGGAAATGACATCCCATTGAATGGGCACAAGGCCCAGACTATGGACAAGTTCCAGATCCTTTTCATTGAAACATCCGCCGGGAAAGCGGAAAAATCTTGGTTGAATCCCGCCGATTTTCATCAAAACATTTTCAGCTTTGACCACTTCGTCCTGAGGATTTTCAGTCATTCCAAGTCCATAGCAGGGGACCTTAAAAGCGGCATGGTCGTAAGAATGGTTTTCAATTTCAAAATTTGGATCACTGACAAAATTTTCAAGCGCTTCGGGATAAGTTTCCGCCCACATGCCGGTCATAAAAATCGTCGCGGGAATGTCATTCGACTTTAATGTTGCAATAATGCGTTCATCATACCAACTTTTAACTTTTCCCATGTGAAGCATTTTGAGCATACGAGGAGTCATGTCGGCATCAAACGTTAAAGCTACGGCATGAATTTTTCTTGAGCCGTTCGTTATATAAGGTTGTTTTTGCAATTCCTGAAAATAAGCCGGTAAATTGGCTTGCACTAAGCTTATTTGGCTTGAAGATGGTTCATTTGAGGTCGTCTGCTGGTCAGCACAGCCCGTAAGCGTAAAAATTACGAAAAAACCGCAAAGAATAAACAAAAAATGAGATCGATATTGATGAAAATTTATCCTCAAAGTATTGACAGATGATGATTTTGCCCTATAATACCCCTCCTGAGAACGAAGACAATCTTTTTGCGTGATTATGAATGAACTTACGTCGGCTCCGCAGGTGAAGGAGCAAAAAAACTTGAGAACAAAAATCGTCCGGACGGTTGCGAACATCGTGATCGGAATCATCGGTCTTTCAACAGGAGCGGCGATTGTACATGGAATGGTCATCCAGCAATGTTCCTCAAAAGTACAAACCGACGGTTTTATTGCCGGCGTTTTGCCGCCAGGTATGCAGATGCCGGCACCGCAAAACAACAACCAGCCGGTTGATATTCAGAAATGCGTCAACGAAGGCAATGATTTTGAAGCTGGCGTTTTGCCGGCGGACGAAGGCTCTTCTCAAACGCCAGCTGATGCATCTTCGGAAAACACAGGTGATCAATCTCCTCCGCAGCAGCCCAGTGTCCAGGGGTTCACGCCGATTCAGCAAAATCCTGCGCTTACAGTGGTTCAAACCGCGGCTCCCGCTCCAGCGCCTGCTCCGTCACCAACGCCAGTGCCAGTGGTTCAAACCCAGCCGGTACCAACCATAATTTCAACGAACGTAGCTGCCGTTTCGACCCCAATCCCAAAACAACCTACGCAGTCACAGCCAGCAGTGCAGCAAACTCCACAGCCGGCCAAGCCAGTGATCAAAAAAGTCTCTCCTCCTGTGAGCCCTCCGGCTCCTGTAAAGCCAGCTCCTGCCAAAACAGCAACCCCGGCCAAACCTTTGAGCGTTGACCTGGATAAATTAAGCATGGCTGTGGCCATGACAGAAACGCATAACTGTGCTGACACCCGCGGTTCCGCTTTGTTCAATAACTGCTTCGGCATTAAAAAGAACGGCCAGTTCATGCATTTTCAAACTCCGCAGCAAAGCCATGACTATTTTAAACAGTTATGGGTCAATGGATATGGGGGCACCTTCCCGAGTTACCGCGCAGCACAGATCTACAGCGGCAACGACCACCCGACCACCTGGCTCAAAAACGTCACGTATTACTACAACAAGAATTTGTAAAATAACCGGTCCGCAGCTAGGATGATGGTGATGTTTTCGTCATGATTTTATGATGGATTTTATAGCGGATTTTCATATCCACTCGCACTACTCAAGAGCCACCAGCAAAGAGATGAACCTGGTGAGTTTATATAAATGGGGCCAGATCAAAGGCATTCAGGTTATAGGAACAGGAGATTTTACACATCCGGCGTGGTTCAAAGAGATCCGCGAAAAACTGGAGGAAGCAGAGCCGGGACTTTTCAAACTTAAACCCGAACTTGAAGCGGAAATGGTGAAAGAAGTTCCGCCTTCATGCCGCTCCATCATGAGATTTTTGCTGACGGTGGAAATCAGCTGCATCTATTCCAAAAACGGCAAAGTCCGCAAAGTTCACATGATTCTTGCAGCGCCGTCTTTTTCTGCGGCCGCAAAAATTAATGAAACGTTAAGCAAAGTCGGGAATTTAATGGCAGACGGCCGCCCCATTTTAGGTCTGGATGCCAAAGAGCTCGTGAAAATTGCGCTGGAAGCTTCGCCCGACTGCATGATCATTCCCGCGCACGCGTGGACGCCGCATTTTGGAGTGCTCGGCCATAGTTCCGGCTTCAATAGTCTGGAGGAATGTTTTGAAGAATTCACGCCGAACATCACTGCGATTGAAACTGGTTTGTCTTCCGATCCGGCCATGAACTGGAGGCTTTCACAACTGGATAATGTGACGCTCGTTTCCAATTCCGACGCGCATTCACCTGGAAAACTCGGACGCGAAGCCAATCGTTTTCATTGTGAACTTTCCTATTTTGAAATATTGGACGCCCTAAAAAAAGGCGACCCCAAGCGCTTTATAGAAACCGTGGAATTTTATCCCGAAGAAGGGAAATACCATCTGGACGGCCACATGAACTGCAATGTTTCCCTCACGCCGGAAGAAACCAAAAAACTCGACGGCATCTGTCCCAAGTGCGGCAAGAAAATTATTATCGGCGTGATGAACCGTGTCGAGACATTGGCTGACCGGAAAATCGGTGACCGTCCGAATAAAATTCCTTTCCGACATCTTGTTCCGCTGTCTGAGATCCTGGCCGATGTTTTGGAAACTTCCACGTCGTCAAAAAAAGTCATGCTGCAATATATGGAACTTATCGGAAAAGTCGGCAATGAGTTTTATATCCTTTTAGATGCGCCTCTGGATGCGATCCAAAAAGCTTCAAGTCCGCTCATCGCCGAGGCGGTCCAAAGAGTCCGCACCGGGAAAATTCATATCGAACCCGGCTACGACGGAAAATTCGGCGTCATCAAAATTTTTGCCGATGGCAAAAGACCGCAGCTCCAGGACCAGATGCCTCTTTTCTAATCGACGGCGAACCCAACTCGCTATGACCCAGCTCAATCCACAACAACAAGAAGCCGTTGCCTATAATGAAGGACATCTTCTCATCGTCGCAGGACCCGGTACTGGAAAAACCCACACGATCACGCAAAAAATCGCGGCGCTCATTCAGAAAAATCTGGCAAAACCTGAAGAAATCCTCGCCATCACTTTCACACGCAAGACCGGGGAAGAGCTGGCGCAGCGCTTAAAGAAACTTCTTCCGCCAAACTCAAAACTTCCGTTCGCCGGAACGTTTCACTCATTTTGTTTACAGATCCTCCGCGCAAATCTCGACGAAAACCAGAGAATTCTTTCAAAAAAAGAACAGCAGGAAATTTTCAAAGCGGCAGGGGAAGACATCGAATTATATAAACGAAGACTTGCAGAACTCAAAGCGCTGGATTTTGACGGCATCCTTACGAAATCGCTCGAACTCCTGAACGGCAACGCTCAATTGACTCATCAGCTTCATCAAAAAATCCGCTACCTTTTTGTGGACGAATATCAGGACGTGAATGAAGTTCAATATCAGCTTATCCAAAAGCTCACCGGTCCTATGACAAAACTTTGCGCCATCGGCGATCCTGACCAGGCCATTTACGCTTTTCGCGGAGCCGACGTGGAACATTTTCTGCGTTTTGAAAAAGATTTTCCGGGAACCAAAGTTTTCCGTTTGGAAGAAAATTACCGTTCAACGCCCAATATTGTCGATTGTGCCAATGCACTCATCGAACACAACACCCGGCGCGTTCATAAAAATCTTCGCAGCGTTGCCAAACAAGGGCCAAAAATCTCTTTTCTGCCATGCCAGTCACCGCTCAGCGAAGCCATTTTTATCGCCAAAGAAATCAATAAGCTCGTCGGCGGAACCACCATGATCGATCATGACCAAAAAACCGGTCATGAATACGACGAACACTGCCATTTTACCGACATCGCCGTCATTTACCGGACCAATCACCAGGGAAAACTTTTGGCAACCGCACTCAAAAAAGAAGGACTTCCTTCCCAACGCCTCGCAGAGAAAAGCTGGTTTATGGAAGACGAAATCACAACGGTCATCCAGCATCTCATGTGTGCGCTCGATCCCGGGCATCTTCCACAGGAACTCCAATCTCAATATCAGGGTTTTCAACAGCAGTATCAGACATTCCGCCAAAACATCGGGGAACAAAATCCGGCACAAACCATCAAAACCATTCTTTCAACTTTCCATTTGGAACAATTCGAACAATCGGAAAACATTTTACACCTGATGAATTTTGCCACGCAGTTTGATGAACAAACCGGTCCTCAAAATCTCAAATTTTTTTTTGACGAACTGAAGCTTCTCCAGGAAGCCGATGCCTATGATCCGCGGATGGAAGCCGTAACGCTCATGTCCATCCACGCATCAAAAGGCTTGGAATTTCCTGTGGTTTTCATCGCCGGAGTGGAGGAAGGCATATTGCCGTATCTGTCCAAAACAGCCGATGTTCAGCAGAATCTGGAAGAAGAGAGGCGTTTGATGTATGTTGGCCTGACTCGCGCCAAAGAAAGAGTTTTTCTGACGTATGCCAAAACCAAACGGGACAAAATCGTGGAACCTTCAAAATTTCTCAAAGAAATTTCCGATCACCTGATGGAAATTCAGCCAGAAAAAATCAGCAATAAAAAAATCTGGAAGAAAAAACAGCTTACGATCTGGTGATTTTCATCAAACCCGGGCTTGCGCCAATCCGCATTCCCGCGCTACAATTCCTACCTGAACCTATCCAAAATTTATGTGCCAGGCCATCAACCAGCTGCTCGTGGACGAAATGGAACAATGCCTTCAAAAATCTTTTCCCAAAGGTGAATTTGAAATCACAGACGGCGAAGACGGTATGCATCTGAGCGTCAAAGTAACGGCTGCCGATTTTAAAAATAAAACGCTCATTGAACAGCATAAAATGGTTTATGCCGCTTTTGACGAACTTATCAAATCAGGTGAGCTCCATTCCATTAACATTAAAACCTCCGCCCTATGAACAATGATAATGATTCCGACGTAAAAATCACGGTCACCAGCGATCATCATAAAAGGATCGAACAGCTCATCAACAGCCATCCGATTTTTGTTTTCATGAAAGGAACACCCGAAGAACCGTTGTGCCGCTTCAGCGCGCGGGTGAAAGATATCTTTGAAGAACTGAAAGTTCCGTTCCAGGGTTTTAACGTTCTGGAAGATTTTGAGATGCGCGAAGCGATCAAAGATTACACCGACTGGCCGACCCTGCCTCAGATCTTCATCAAAGGAAATTTCATCGGCGGCGTTGACATTGTGGATGAACTTTTCCAAAGCGGAGAGCTCAAGAAAATGATCCAATAAGCACGGAATGTTTTTATTTATCAGCTGAATGCTTCCCGTCGTGTTTCAAGATAAGACGGATGAGCATATCTTTTAATTCCGAACGCGCTTTTCCAAACAGCGTTGTTGGGTCATAAAGATCGCTAGAATCCTTTGTTTTTAAGCCGTCAGCTTTTACCAGTTTTGCGCCTAAAGCTGAACCCAGACGGAACCTGCTCAGGAAAAAATCTTTTTCAGGAACGTCCGGCATCGCCGTCATGGTATGGAAAACGAGCAGTAATTTTTGAAAATCTTTTGAAGAAGTTTTTTCAGCCCAGATTCTGTCAACGGCCGCCAGCAAATCATTTGCCCAGGCTTTGCGGCCTTTAGTCGCGGCAATTTCGCCGTCATCGCTTCGCGTGCCTTCAAAAAACACCAGCATATTTTCTCCGGCTTCCAGATGTTGAACGAGTCCGGCTGCAATGCGGTCGATCTCAATCCGTCTCTTTTTTGGATTGTTGAGCATCTTACGGTCAACGCCAATGGCTTTTTTACTGCGTAAGCCATCGCCGATAAAAGGCATCTTCATGAGCTCGCCTTTCGCCACTATGCCGCATTCAATGCCGGTAATCGCCTGGGCCAGATAATTTTCCCAGCCTCCGCCCTGATGCGTCGCTAAAATCAGCGAAGGTTTTTTTGCGATTTCTTCCGGACTCACTTCGGATTCATAATGAACCTCCATTCCCATCGTTTTCATTCTGTCCAAAAAACCTTCTTCGCAATCTTTAATGATCTTGTTCGCATCCATGTGGTGCAGATTTTTCCCGCGCACGCTGGCAATGGCTCGGGAAATTTCATAAAGAAATGCGATTTGTCCTTTCACACTCTCCTGAACGGTCTGGACCGGCCCGGCAGATTCAGCGGCCTGTTCCTCAAGAATTTTATAAAGTGTCGGGATATCGAGTTTTTCCAACTCATTGCGCTCCAAAGCAATGCGCATAACGGGAAGAAACATTCTTTCGGCGATTTTTCCTGTGCGGCTGACAACAATCTTGGCTGCGTGCCCCACGGCTTCAGCGGCTCCTGTAAGCAATTTATTCATATGCTTCAAATAATACGGGAAGACAGCAATTTAACAGGTCCGCAGAAAAAATCCAACACAAATTCACCCCTTTCCCAGCGATTCCAGAGTTTTTAAAGTGATCAGCGTCAAAGTTTGCATCATCGCCCTCAGGGGACGCCTCAGCATGGGGTGACGAATCGAAGTTTTCGCGGTCCACCAAACGATCGCCCGCGAAATCCGCATCATCAGCGTTCCGAAGTTTTTGAAAAGCCGGAAATGACGGACATGCGAAGATTTATTCGGAAACATTTCAAGTGTTAAAGAAAAAACCTCCATCAGTTTCGGGCGCAGAGTTCGGTAAATCCGGTGATATTCTCGGTTTTGAAAAATATCGATGCCGTATTTTTTTTGCATGACGTGAGCGGTTGTCTGAATCGCCATCATCAAGTCGTCGCCGATGTGAATGGCGATTCCCATCAGTGACTGGATGCCCTGGTTTTTGACACGGGTCTGAAAAAGAGGCTTCCACGAATCGTTTTTATCGATAAAAGCATCGGCAAAAAGTGAAACAAAAGCAATGTTTAAAGTGCTCAGAAATTTTGCCAGATGTTCGTCACGGAGATGTTCCAGAGTTTTTATTTCTGCGTTCATGAGTTCATTCACCGCGAGGTAAAGAACCGTAAACGGATAAACCGGATGATCTTTTGAAGGAAGACTTTTTTGAATTCTTTCAAGAATTTCATCCGCATTCAGCCCCGAGACAAAATCATCAATTTTTTGTCCGTGCATGAGGACTTATTGAGTGACAAAAGTTAATGCCACGCCCTTGCGATCGGCTCGGCCGGTTCGGCCGATGCGGTGAACGTAATCTTCGTAAGTCGCCGGAATGTCAAAATTGATCACGTGGCTCACGTTACTGATGTCCAGTCCGCGCGCTGCCACGTCGGTTGCCACCAAAGCTTTGATCTCACCTTTTTTGAACCTTAGGAGAGCCTTTTGGCGGTAGTTCTGAGATTTATTGCCGTGAATGGAGTCGGATTTCACTCCGGCCGCCAGAAGAGCTTTCGCGACTTTTTCCACGCCGTGTTTAGTGCGGCCGAACACAAGCACGCGGTCAAAACCGGGCTTTCTCAAAAGTT
The DNA here is from genome assembly GCA_003153355.1 of Candidatus Peregrinibacteria bacterium. Taxonomy (GTDB): domain Bacteria; phylum Patescibacteriota; class Gracilibacteria; order UBA1369; family UBA1369; genus PALSA-1335. Next base: position 7,088 of record PLYH01000003.1, on the reverse strand, counting down.
CAATCAGAACATTCAGTTTCCCCTGGTTATCTTTCGGCACGTGAACGATATCCTGTTCCACGTTCGCAGCAGTATCGCGCATCTTCACGGAAACTTTCACCGGACTGATCATGAACTGACGGATCAGTTCTTCAACTTTCGCTTCAAGAGTGGCCGTAAAGAAAAATGACTGGCGTTCCTTTGGCAATTTGCTGAGGATCATGCGGATGTCATTGATGAAACCCATATCAACCATGCGGTCAGCTTCATCAAGGACGACATTCTTAAAATGTTCCAGGTGAAGAAGACGTCGGTCGATGAGATCAAGAATTCTTCCCGGAGTTCCGATAATAAAATTATGAGGCTGTCTGAGCATGCGGATCTGATGCATGATGTTGCTTCCGCCGATGCAGAGAATCGAAGCAAGGTTGAAACCCTTGCCGAATTCACGCAATTCATCGCTGATCTGAAGAGCCAGTTCACGAGTCGGAGCAAGAATCAGCGCTTTTTGTAAGCGGTTATCAAGCATCTTGTTCAAAAGCGGAATCAAAAATGCCGCCGTTTTTCCGGTTCCGGTATTCGCAATGCCGATCACGTCTTTTCCTTCCAGACCTACCGGAATGGAAACATCCTGAATCGGCGTCGGACTGATATAACCTTTCTGTTTGACGTTATTTTTGATGCGCGGATCCATTTTAAAATCATCGAACTGGTGCTGAAGCACATGTTCGGTCGGTTTCAAAAATGCGTCGTCATTCACTTTGTTGATCAAAAGACTGACGTTGATGGTAGAACCGGCCATGCGTCTGCTCTTTTGCATTGGCGCACGGAAATTGCCTTTTCCAAAACGGCTGCGTCCGCCGCCATAAGAAGAACCGCCGCCGGAGCGACCTCCGCCGTAAGATTTTCCTCCATAACCGCCGCGTGAGTAACCTCCGCCTCCGCCGCTTGAACGGCCACCGCCGCCTGATCCGCTGTTGCTGTTATTTGAGTTCCCTGAAAAATTCGAGTTGTGCTTTTGCATAAAAATAAATAGTTGCGAAATTTAAACTGGATGCTCCCCGCCGGGGCGGGTGGTAGAGCCAGCTAAATCTGATGCAGAAGCCTACTCTATAAATCCGAATTGAATTTCTAAATAAAAACCTGACTAAATTTAGAACATTATTTAGCTTATGTCAAGCTTTATCTTTTTATTCTCCGTATCGTCCAAAAAATAAGATCACAAAAACCAGAATGAGAGACATCAGCCATACCGCAGTAACCTGTGACAGGACCAGATCTTCCCTGGATTCAACTTCACGTAAAGAACGGCCGCCCAAAACGAATCCGGATTTTGTTCCGCTGGTGTAAATCGTAATCACCGCAGCGATCCTTACGCCCGTTCGCGGCTGCCAGGTAATGCGGTCTTCGCCATGGGTCCTGACATAATCCGCGACCCCGGACGGCAATGTCGGCATTTTGCCGTCGAGCTGTCCCGAAGAACCAACCGGATTTCCTGCATCATCAAAAACCGTGATGAAAGGGGCCAGACTTTTTGAAATATCCAAACTGAACGGAGAAAGAACCGTGGAAATCGGCTGCTGCCCATTACTCAGGGCGGCGGCTGTATCTTCAGCCATTTGGATCTGAGGATCGTTGCCTCCGAGCCTCAGGTCTTGCTGTACGGCAACATAGACCAAACCTGACATCATCGTAATAACGACGGCAAAAATTAACCAGCAATGGATGACTGAAGCCCATTTGTTCTTAGCGGATGCCACTGTCGAATGATAAATGAATGGAGGTGTACTGGTCTTGTTTTACTGTAACCGTTTGCGGACTCAGCCGTGGATAAATTTTTCCTTCAGCCTGGGTAATGACATATACTCCTGCAGGTAACGCCGCTTCAAAGCTGCCATCGCCCTTGGCTTGAACCTGTTTCACAAGAGTCCCGCTCTGGGTCGAAAAATTCAGGAGAGCGGCATAAGGCTTATCCGCGCATGTAGGGTCGGGCGGAATGCGTTGAACCGGACATGTTGGGCCGATCGTCGCTGTTCCTCGGATGCCTGAGGCGCCCACGGGTCGTGGAGAAGGCGTTGGCACCGGTGCAGGTGGAGGAGATTGAGAGGGCGGTTGAATTTGAAGCGAAACAGTTGATTCCTGACTGATCTGCTGCTGCGAAACTTCCTGAGTCAAAGTTCCCCTGGCAGCAGGCATGGTATTTTGACAGCCGCCCATCATCAGCATGGAGCCGATGAAAATAAAAAATACTTTTTTCATGGAATTATTTGAATGCAGTTTCTTGGAAAGAATATCCGTTTTGGGATTTTAAGGCAAATACTCTCTGGTCCTAATCCAATAGTCCAGATGCTGAGGAAATTGGTGTAAATCAACAACATGATGTATAATTTTTAACAGTCCTTTAATCAGACACTTATGCCGGAAGAAATTAAAAAAGTCGTTGTCAAAGAACCCGAATACCATAATATCCAGCACATTGTTTATTATATTGCCGGAGCCATTGATGTTTTGCTTTTATTCCGGCTTGTTTTTAGAATGACCGGAGCAAATCCTTCGAGCGGATTCGTAGCCTTCATTTATTCTTTTTCTGATTTTTTCATTTATCCGTTCCGCGCGATTTTTGGAAATGCGACAGCTCCCGGCGCAGAAACGACAGCTGTATTTGAACCTGCGACATTAATTGCCATCGCGGTTTTTGCAATCTTGGCATGGGGAATCGCCAAGCTCATCGCGATCATCGCCGGCAGACCTCACGATGTTGAATAAATTATCTTCGTCTCCTTTTTTTACGGCGGTCGTGAAGATTTCTTGACCGCTTCTTTTTCGTATTTTTGTGATTGGCAAAACTGTTCTGGAACCACGCCGGATCAACTTCGGTGATATTGCGGGCGAAGCGCTTGGTCGTTTCCACAATTTCCGTAGCGATGATCCATTTGGGATAGCGGCTGTAAAAAAGCGAACTGGGATGGATAAAAATGCGGTCCACTTTTGAGGAGGTATAGTTCCCGAAGTTGTTTCTCTGGCAGAGATTTTGGACAAGCCCGCTGGAAATGGACCGGAGAATGCCCGTATTATTTATTTCCGAATCGTTTTTCAGATTTTCAGGATCCAGCATCGCGTGAAGTTTTTCCAGATGAGGATTGAACTCTTCGCCGTAAAATTGAATGAGCGTGTCGGTCAGCTGTTCATAAATTTCCTTGGCTTTTTCCAGGGCCTGGAAGTCCAGATAATGGCTTTTGCAATACTGTTCACGGTCAGCGGCTTCTTTATAGATGAAAACTTTTTTCCACACCGCAAGAAAAGTCAGAAGATCGGAATGAAAAGATTCGGCTCTTCCGAAATTGGAAAATATTTTTCGGTGAACCATTCTCTTGCCGTTAAAATAAGGTTTTTTTGATTGAGCCTCCGGGTAAGGCATTCCCAGACGCTGAAAATATCGCCGTGATTTATCCGAACCTTCTTCATCGCCGAAAGGCCGCAAAAACGGATCCTTCAGTGACAGAAACGAAGCGATGACGGCCACTTCGGCCACGCAGGCGTAATCTTCCGCCGTCAGGAGCATCCGCGAAATTTTCGGATCGAGTGGCAAATGCGCCATTTTAAGTCCGATGTCCGTTAACTTTTCATCGCGATTGAGCGCTCCGAGCGTGCGGAGCGTGCGCAGCGCCTGGTCAAAAGAAGCATGCTCCGGCGGATCCATAAATTCAAAAGCATGAATATTCGTGATGCCCATCAAAATCATTTGTAAAACCACGTCCGCCAGATCCGAGCGCTGAATTTCTGGCCGGGTAAACTTCTCTCGGCTTTTGAAATCTTCCTCGGAATAAAGTCGTAAACACCTTCCCGGTTCAATGCGGCCCGCTCTGCCCGTTCTTTGAATGGCGGAAGCCTGTGAAATTTCCTGAACCGTGAGACTTCCGATTCCCGTATAAATATTAAAATCGGTCATCCTCGCCAGGCCGGAATCGATCACAACGGTAACGCCCGGCACGGTCAAAGAAGTTTCGGCAATATTGGTTGAAACGACTACGTGGCGCTTCTTGGGATGTGCATTGTAAATGGCGGTCTGTTCTTCCATCGGTAATCTGCCGAACAGCGGCAAGCAGCGCAAATCAGCAAAACCAAGCCGCTGGATGGCATTGATGGTCAGGCTTATTTCCTGTTCGCCCGGAAGAAAAATTAAAATATCGCCGGCCTTTTTGGACATGTGAATCTCATCAACCATCCTGGCGATTTTTGTCGAAATTTCCTCCTCATGCGTCAGTGGATGATATTCAACATCTACCGGAAACATCCGGCCCGAAACCAAAAATTCCGCCACGGTCAAAGATTTTTCCCGGTGATTCGAAAAGAAATCAAAAAATTTCTCGGTGTCGAGCGTTGCCGAAGCGATAATAATTTTCAGCGGATTCATAAATTGTTCCCGGCGTTTTTTTTGAATGTCCTTCAGTAGTCCGAGCAGAAAATCGATGCGCAGACTCCGCTCGTGAGCTTCATCGACGAAAATCGCGTCATATTTTTCAAGCAGGACGTCAAACTTAATCTCCTGAAGTAAAATCCCATCCGTGCACACGATAATTTTTGTTCCAGGATACGTCAGGTCGTCAAAACGGATTTTGTATCCCACCGTCGTTCCTACATCAATCTCGCATTCCTCCGCTATGCGCGTCGCGATGGAAACCGCGGCGATCCTTCGAGGCTGCGTGCACGCGATCATCGCTTTCGTACCCAGCGCCTCCGAAATCATTTTGGGAATCTGCGTCGATTTGCCCGATCCCGTTTCACCCACGATGATCGTCACGTCATTTTTGCGAATCGCCTGAATAAGCTCCTCGCTGTGCGAGCTGATCGGCAGTTCTGCTGGATAATGAATCTTCATATCGTAAGCTTGTCACTATGAAGAAACGATAACGAAAGTTGCGCAGGAATGAAAGTCATTATCATGATAAATTTTGAGTATTGCGAAAAGGTGGGTATGATCGAAGATATCATATCTCTCTACGAATCATATGAAACATTTAAAACTCATTACCCTGGGAATTTGTTCTATCGCTCTTATTGCTTTAGCCGGGTGTAAAACAACAACAACGCCATTAACAACAACAATGCCCGTGTCCGCTACAACGACACCACCATCATCACCAACAACACCCACGCCCGCTCCAGCGACAACAACAACCGCTTCCGCGACAGCGTCAACGACAACAACACCACCAACATCGGCGACAATCGCGTCAACAGCAGATTCCTGCAGTGTGATAACACAATCCGAAGCAGGTAATGCTCTTAGTCAGGCGGTGAAAGCCCCCGTTATGGGCAAAGCTTGGGTTGAAGGCGGCCACGCGTGCGTCTTCTATGGGCCTGGCGTTCCCGTAGGCACCAATCCAGACGTTCCGGTCACCAATAGTGTGCGGGTAGTCTTGGTAAATGGCTCCCAGGCAAAAATGTACTACGATGATTATAAAACAAAGATTCCGGCGAAGGATATCAGTGGGTTTGGTGATCAAGCGTACTACGACGGCTCCATGTCGATCAGCGTCATGAAGGGTTCAAGCTACTTACGAGTCGCAGTCATCGGCGTTCCAGATGTCCTCAAAGCTGAGGAGCAACTCGCTACAGTCGCCCTATCCAGGATGTAATCAAAAATGCAGACTGGAAGCTTATTCTTCTAAAGTCTTGGCATAAAAATCAATGACTTCACCGTTCTCAACTCCAAAGCTGATTTCAATCGGGTTGCAGCAAACTTCGCAATCTTCAACATATTTCTGGCTTATTGCTGATAAATCCAAAATCATGGTGATTTTAGCGAAGCAATATGGACATTGAAATGAGTGTTCTTCCATAAAAATAAATGAAAACAAAAGGCCCGAGAAATTTGCTCGGGCCTTTTGTTTTTGATGGATTTTAGTATCCGTTCGTCGTTGTTGTTGTTGAACTTGATGGTGCCACTGGTGTCGGTGCAGGTGATGGCGCGGTTGTTGTCGAGGTCGAGTTTGTCGTCGTTGTGGTTGGCGGCGTGCAACCGGCTAAAGCAGCAATTGCAAGAGAACAAATCCCCAGAGCGATGAGCTTTGAATGTTTCATGAAGTCAGAAATAAAAAAATAATAATTTATATGACACTAAAATATACCCATCGCGCCTATATATCAATCGACGCAGAAAGATAAGTTACGCCATGGCCTTAACAACTCCAAAACCAATTTCAATCGTATTGCAGCAAACATCACAATCTTTAACATATTTTTTATTTATTGCGGAAAGATCCAAAATCACGGTGATTTTAGTGAAGCAATACGGACATTGAAATGAGCGATAATCCATAAGTTTAAATTAAACTCTGCGTCCCTGGATGAGTCTTATGATCAGGACCACAACGGCGATGACCAGCAAAATGTGAATATATCCTCCGAAGGTATAGGAGCTCACCAATCCAAGCACCCATAAAATCAGAAGAATGACGAAAATTGTCCAAAGCATAAAAGTGTAGTTAAGGGATTGTCTAAAAACAGAAAAAATTATTTCCAGTCTTTTTGTAACTCTTTGGTAAGATTATGAACGGATTTTTCACTCCACTTCTTGCCTTCGGAAAACTGTTCGACAGCATCCTGAACAATCTCATCATATTTTTTTTCAGTGAGCTCAGCCTGATCTTTAATGTCATCGACTGCGGCTAAGATATTTCCCTGCAATTCAAGATAATTTTCTTCGAGTTCTTTGGTCACTTCTCCGAAAATCTTTTCAAGAGATTCCTGCATTTCTTTACGGGTTTTCTTGAATTTTTTTGCCAATACCGCGGCTTTTTCTGAAATGTCCTTTTGAGTTTCAGTTCCTTTTTTTGGAGCGAAAAGAATTCCTAAAGATGCTCCCAGCGCCATGGCAACGGCAAATCCCAATCCTGCCGCCAAAGGGTTTTTCCCTTTTTGATTTGAAATGTCATGAGTGTCCATAAATTTATAAGATAAAAAATAAAATCAAAGAAATGCATGCTCCAGGTTTCACCCGGAAGAGGGAGTTGGGGTCGGTGTCGGTGTTGGCGTTGGGTTAGGCGTCGGCGTCGGACTAGGAGTAGGTGTCGTTATGTTGATGTTCGAGCTCGGAGTTGGAGTCG
>PLYH01000001.1 GCA_003153355.1 Candidatus Peregrinibacteria bacterium | reverse complement strand
CGGTGAGATTTGAAACCTGAACGGGTGTATTACGTTGAGTCGTGGTTCCGTCACCGAGTTGGCCCGCATTGTTTTCTCCCCAAGCCCAAACATTTCCACTGCCATCGAGCGCTAACCCATGGAATACTCCCCCAGAAATAGCGGTGATTCCACTGAGGTTTAAAACTGGTGTTGGGACGGAACTGTTACCGCCAAATGATCCATTTCCAAGTTCTCCGTAAGCGTTATCACCCCAAGCCCAGACGGTTCCGTCATTTTTGAGTGCCATTGAAAATGCGTCTCCGCCAGCAATGGCTTTGACGCCAGTGAGGTTTGAAACAGGGACGGCAACCAGACTGTTGTTGGTTGTTCCGTCACCGAGTTCGCCGCTGAAGTTATATCCCCAAGCCCAAACATTTCCGTTACTGTCGAGCGCCAGTGCGTGATTGGTTCCTCCGCTGACAGCAATAATATTTGAAGGAAGTCCTGAAACTTGGACAGGAACGCTAGTGCTGGTGATAATGAAATTATTACTGCCCCATTCCCAGACGGTTCCGTCATTTTTAAGTCCGGTTGAATAGTCACTCCCTCCGGAAATTTGTATAAATCCGCACGTTGTCGGTGGAGGCGCGATGTATGTAAATCCGCTGGTGAAGGTTGCCGATTGTGAATCGGGGTTGGTGACGACAACATCCACCGGTCCAAAGGTATGTGCGGGCGCGATCGCGGTGAGGGACGTCGAGCTGTTAAATGTTACCGAGGTTGCGGTTGTGCCGCCGAAAGTTACTGTTCCTTCAAACGGTTGTCCTGCTCCTCCCGCCGGGGTTGCAAAGTTTGCACCGGTGATGGTGACGCTCGTGCCGCCGGCGGTCGGACCGGTGTTTGGAGTGATGCAAACAAATGGGACAACCTGAACAGGGATATTGCTACTGGTATTTGTTCCGTTGCCGAGCTGGCCCTGACTATTAATCCCCCAAGTCCAGACCGTTCCGTTGGGCTTGAGAGCTATGGAAGTATTACCTCCACCTGCGATCGCGGTGATGCCGGTTAAATAACCTGATCCGCCCGGTCCTTTTACTTGAACCGGTACATTGCTGTTGGTATTGTTTCCGTCGCCGAGTTCCCCCGAATTATCAATGCCCCAGGCCAAGACAGTTCCATCGTTCTTAAGCGCTATGGAAGTATCACCTCCAGCTGCGATCGCGGTGATGCCGGTTAAATAACCTGATCCGCCCAGTCCTTCTACCTGGACTGGCACATTACTGTTGTCGTTGTTTCCATTGCCGAGCTGGCCGCTACTGTTCCATCCCCAAGCCCAGACCGTTCCGTCGTTCTTGAGCGCCGTGGAATAAGAACTTCCGGCTGCGATCGCGGTGATGCCGGTTAAATTACCTGATCCGCCCGGTCCTACTACCTGGACAGGGAGAGTATATCCGATATAGGTAATTCCACCGGGGCCGTTATAGGTTCCATTGCCGAGTTCCCCATTATTATTATGCCCCCAAGTCCAAACGTTTCCACTACTGTCGAGCGCCATTGAATGATCAGCTCCGCCTGCGATAGCGGTAATACCTGTTAAATAACCTGATCCTGATGAATCTTTCACCTGTACAGGTACATTGCTGTCGGTATTGTTTCCAGTGCCGAGCTGTCCCCAATTATTATACCCCCAGGTCCAGACCGTTCCATCGTTCTTGAGCGCCATTGAAGAATTAAATCCGCCTGCGATAGCGGTAATGCCTGTTAAAAATCCTGTTCCCCCCGGTCCTAATACCTGGACCGGTACGTTGCTGTCGGTATTGTTTCCATTGCCGAGTTGTCCCTGACCATTATGTCCCCAAGTCCAGACCGTTCCATCATTTTTGAGCGCCATTGAATAATCACCATTGCCTGCGATAGCGGTGATGCCAGTTAAAAATCCTGTTCCTGATGGATCTTTCACTTGGACAGGTACATTGCTGTCGGTATTGTTTCCATTACCGAGCTGTCCGTATTGATTAACTCCCCAAGCCCAGACCGTTCCGTCGGTCTCCAGTCCTAATGAATGCGAACCTGCTCCCGCAATTTTGGTAAATCCGCAAGATTCCGGCGGCAGACTAATATAAGTGTAACTGCCTGGAAGCGTTTCGTTTGTACCGTCAGGATTTGTTATTAAAACATCCACTACTCCTGCCGCATGTGCCGGTGTGTTTGCAGTGATGGTTGTTGAATTGACGACCTCAACGTTGGTTGCAGGTATTCCATCAAATTTTACGTCGCCGAATCCTAATTCAGATCCTAAAGAAACATTCGGTTCGGTTGCGGCATATTTGCGGACGCGAACCCAGTCATAATAAGAGAAATATGATGTATTGCCGCCAAAGTAAGCATCCAAACCGATATAGCCGTTGGTTAAACTTATGTCAGAAGTTGATGTTGTGCTTAGAGCATTGCCGTCAGTGGAATCAATTTCGGTGGTAGTGCCGTTTGGCCTAAGAGCTAATTTATTGATGTACCAGGTATTGGCTTGAGGAGAGAAAGATGTATCTGGTCCGAATTCCGGGCAATTGCCGATAGGATCGCAGACTCTGAGTTTTGATCCGATTCCGGCATCAATAAGACTCCAATATTTTGAGGCGAAATTTATCAGAGGTGATGCCCAATACGTGGTATTCATCATTTGATCTACGGCACCCGTAGCTTCTGCTTTTGTTTCGAAAATATTCGGTCTCGGCATCTGGTAGCCGTTTGGTGAACCGCTCGAGAGCATTTCGTCTCCCTGGTCAAGTACAGCGCGGGAGTTTGCAGGATCGATGTAGACATGGCCCGGGCTTCCTAAGTTAACAAAAATATTGTCGGTAAAGTCATAGCGCTGCCATACGTTACCAAAGTCATTGGTGTTGAAGTCGTCAAAGAATTCAAAAACATTTGTGCCGTTACTTTGTGACGTTAATGAAGTGTCTCCGTAATCAACATAAATAGTTTTGCTTCCGTTTGGAATTGAAGGAATTTTTGTCCATACGGTAGTTGTCGCGGTATTACAATCCATCGGATCAAACCAGTACGGAAGATCAGTTGTGCCATCAGAATTTTTGACGCGGATATCGCCGCAGTCGGAGCGCATTTTGTTCGCGCTGATTAAACTTGCAGTATCTAATTGGAAAGATTCCTGGTAATTGCTCAACGCACTGCCCGTATTATTTATGGTGATTTGTCGCTGGTAGCTGCTGGACGCAAAGTTTGTTCCGGTGATGGTCACGAATGTTCCGCCCAAAGTTGTGCCGTGATTCGGATTAATGCTTGAAACTGTTGCTGCACCGGTGTACGTCACGGTTGGGTTCGGCGCCGGGATGTCCGGATGGCCAGCTGTGGTTACCGCGAACGCTGTCGATTGCGTTGTTACGCTGGTTCCGCTGAATGTTGATTTTAAGCAGTTTGCAGTGACAGTACACGAACTGCTTGCGGTGCCGCTGTCGATACCGATAACGTTTGATGTTTGTCCGCTCGAGTCGTTGTAGTGGATTTGGATTGTGTTGTCATTGAAGAGGTCGATTTCGAACTCATGGTTTTGCGCACCGTTTCCTGGATAGTTGGCGGTTTTCCAATGAAAGCGTATTTCGTTTGAGGAGGTCTGGTATTCCATAACACCTCCGCTGCTGGTATTTAAGAAAAGATCCTGGAAGTAGGCGGCGATTCTTGGTACACCGTCTCCTGATCCGAAGCTTGAATTTTGGTACGAACAACCGCCTCCGGTATTTATCAATTGAATGTAACCGTTGGTGCAAGGATAAACAGTATTATAGGTTTGACCAAAGAACGTGAAGCTGAACGGAAGTGATACCGGAGCTGTTCCGTCATCGTTATTTGAAGGTGTAATCGGTGTCCATGTTCCGCCGCCTGATCCAGGTACAACATGTGATGTCGATTGTTCGCTGTAGCCGGACGCTAAACTGACGTCATCAAGACTTGCGGCGTAAGTATCCGTTCCCTGAGTAGTGTTGCTGACATGGAATGTTGCGATTCCGGAACTGTTTGTTGTTGTTGATGTGTTATCGAAAGTTGGTGTTCCGGAATTGACGCTGGTTTTACTGACAGAGACGTTTGCGTTTGGAACAAGGTTGCCATTGATGTCGCGGACTGTTGCAGTCAGCGTACTGGTGGATGTTCCGTCCGCCGTTACGGTTCCGGGATTTGCAACGAAAGTGGAGTGTGCCGCTGCCGGAGATCCAGGGGTAAATGTGACGTCTGCGGTTTGAGCCACTGCTATGCCCAGGCCGTCGCTGATATCGGTTGCGAGGAAAGTATCAATGCCCGACGTCGTCGATTTGACTGTAAAGCAAGCCTGGCCAGCCAAGTTGGTTACTCCCGCGGTATCGCCGAAATTACAAGGTATGGTGCCGATGGTCGGATTTCCCGGACCGGCATTTAAAGTTGCGGTGACTATTTTTCCTGAAATAGGATTCCCTGCATTATCTTTAATCGTTGCTGTGAGTGTGCTTGTTGCGGTGCCGTCGGCGATCACTGATGCCGGATTTGCGGTAAAGGTTGATCCTGAACCGGATACCGGCCCTGCCGTGAATGTGACGTCTGCGGTTTGATCAATCGTGATGCGAACGTCGTCGATATCGGTTGCCGCGAAACTGTAAGATCCTGCGCCTGTTGATGTGACGGCGAAGCAGGCCTGGCCGTTTATGTCCGTTGCGTTTGCTCCTGAAATAACGTTGTGAGATGTACAGTCGACATTCGTGAAAGTTGTTTTCGTTGAGTCTCCAAGAATTGTCCCTACCACCATGGTTTTGCCGCTTATAGGGTTGTTGGAATCGTCCAGCAGTGTCGCCGTCAAAAAGCTTTGCGTAGTGCCGTCACCTGGTAATGATGTCGGACTTGCCGTAAAGGTTGAATTGTAGGAGTGGTTGTTTTCAACATAATATTGTCCGTAAACATCAGGAGGACTTCCTGAACGTTCCCAGCTGAAGGTCGCTCCTCCGCTGTTGTCTGCAATAAGTTGCGGTCCGGTGTTCCGCGGAGTGTTTGCGGTCAAATGAAATCCGTATTGTGCTTCCTGATTGATTCCGCTGACGATGTGTTGTGAGAAAACGGTCGAGGCCGTTATGCCGGAATTCCATTTTTCCCAAGTTATTACTGCTCCGTCGCTTCCATCCGTGACGATTTTTGGATTGAGTTTTAAAACGTTATCCGCCGGGTTTGTCAGAAGTGTTTCGTTCCAAAGTGCAGCGCCCGTGCCTGAAACGCGTTTGACTACGATATCGCCATGGTTATGGAAGGAGCTCGCCGGGTCGTAATATTTTTCATAGGTCAATATTGCTCCGCCGTTGTTGTCGGAAGTTACATCCGGATTGAGATAGTTTGTTGCGCCCGAGCTGTTGTCGTTTGAAACCTTTAATCCTGAACCGCCCCAAAGCATACTCAGATTGTGGTCGAATTTTTGCGCGTAGATATCGTTTTCACTCGATGAGGCCGCGATTTGATAAACGACAAAGAGATTGTTGTTGGAATCGAGGACTGCATTTCCAAGCGTTACAAACTGTCCCGAACCTGGGCCAGTAATCTCCGGTTCGATGATGTTGGATCCGGTTACAGGATTTATTTTATCGAGAACGACAAGATCTAAAGACGCTGATATTCTTTGATAAACTATAAACAGTTCTCCGTTACTGTTGAGCAGTAATTTTGGATTGGTATAAGTGTTACCGCAGCAGGCTCCAGTAAGTTGTCTTCCTCGAGGAATAAATCCGGTCCAGTTGGTGTCGCCGCTGCCGCAGTTTCCGTTGGTCGTACAGTTTGCATCGCCGATGATATGTTGGATGTAAATGTCGTCATTGGCCTGCCATGAGATATAAGCGCCGCCGTTATTGTCGGAAATAATATTCGGTGAACCCAAGACCGTAGTGTTTGTGTAAGTTGCTACTTGTCTGCCGTTTCCGCTGTTGCCCCAGCTTGTATCAGGCGTACCGTCATTTTTTATTTTTTGGACCCAGATGTCATGTGAGCCTTCGAGTCCATTGCCGTTGAGTTCGTAGCCCACGATGACGCTGCCGCTCTTGATGCCGTTTGTCTGGTCTGCCGTGACGGTAGGCGATGCCGCATTGATTCCGCCTGGTTCACTCACATTAATGCCGAATCCCGGGAAGTTTGGGTTCCATTGTAAATTTCCGTTTTCATCAACTTTTTCTGCGCGGATCGATGTTCCCTGAGAAGAGAAAAAAGGAGTTGGCTGGAAATCATCCTGCCATACAAACACGGTTTGATTGTTGGTTGTTTTGACGATTTTTTCATTGTTCTGGGTTTTTTCAGTTAATGAAACATTGTCCACGTTCGGTGATATTTCAACTTCGTTTCCGCTGTTGAACTCTTTCATTGCGCTGGTGTTCATGCCCTGGATATAGTTGTCAGTATCGGGTTTAGCATAGTAAGGAATGCTGCTATTATTCCAGACCGTGACAAAACCGTCAGAGCCGTCGTTTACCGCATCGCTGTAGCTTTTAAAAGTAAAGTTAGATCCCACTTGTTCGTCTGCCGCCGCATAATAAAATGGAGCCGGGTCGTTTGCCGGAGGAGATAATGAATCAGGAATATTACTGATGCGTGTTCCTGTTGCAGACCATCCGCCGGAATTGCTGATGGTTCCGTTGCTTGCTACCTGAACAGCAAAGGCCCGGGCATGGTTTATGGAATTTCCTATTGGAACTCCGCCCCAAATTGCGTTGACTCCGCCGCTGGCGGTAGAAACGAGTGCATTAACGGGAACCTTGAGTTCCGGCTGATTTGGAGTGCCGCTGTCCCAAACTGCATTCGGCGCTGTTCCAGAATCATTGAATCTTTGCAGCGCGCTGCCGATATGATAATCTGCCCACCCGATAATAATGCCGTGATTGTTGTCAGACGTTGCAACATAGTTGTTATCTTCAATGTCACAGGAATCCGTTGTGCAGGTACCAAAGTTCGTGCTCCAATATGGTACGCTTGGATTATTGGCGTTCGGGATGTGATTTAAGAACATCGGCAGCAGCAGTACATTTGAAGAACATCTTTCTTTAAATATGACATAAACACCACCCTGGCCGTCGTCGACCAGAACCGGATCGCTCTGATCATATGGGAAGGAGAGCGAACATCCGTTTTGTGCATAATAATAAATATTTTGGTTGTATTGGGCGTTTGAGGTGCTGACAATAAATTGTGCAAGGGTGTCGCTTGAGTCTCCGTTCAGAGTGTCGACATGAATTTTTTCGCTTCTGAAACTTTGGCCCGAACATGCCGATCCATCGGCGCTTTCAAAGGCGACGCGGACGACTCCAGGTCTGGCGAGTTCGAGATTTCCCCAGACGTTATCACAAACCATGCCTCCGGTTACAATCGTCGGCCAGCCGATGGAGTCTGCGCTGTTTACCGTGCCGTCGGAATTTAGTCTGTTGACCACGCGGCGGTAATGGTTGGTGTCTCCAGTGAAATTCGGTGCAGGAAGATTGAGATCGCGGTAGGTTAAGAAAAGTCCGCCCGTTCCGTCTTTAATAACGTCGTATTGGTTTACGTTTCCTTCAATGACCATCTGAGCATTTGCGATCGCGGTGTAAGGACTGCCCCATGCAAGTGTGCCGTCACTCATCACATGTTTTCCAGCCAAGATTGCACTGGAAGCCCCCGGGTTTTTTAGCCAGGTAATAAATGCTCCGTTTGCGTCATCGGTGATCAGGCGGAGGCCATCGATTCCGGCATTGCTGTCGGCGTTGCCGTCATAGACAAGCACGCCATTTGCAGGAGACCATTGTGCCGTTCCGGAACTGTTGAATTTTTGTGCAAAAATGCTTCCATATTGACCGTTGCGGTCATCTTTCCACATAGTAATGTATGTCCCGTCAGCATCACGGACAACTTCATTTGTGGAGGTGTTGTAGTAGGTTGAATTATCATTTTTTGCTCCTGCTACGATTTGTCCGTTGTTTGCCCAGATTTCTCCTCCTCCATACGTAATCGTGATCGGAGTTCCAAAAACGAAATTTTCCAGATTGTCATGCGCTCTGTAGATGAATGAAGAAGCTGTTGTTGATGTGACGGTGAAGCAAGCCTGTCCGGTTGAATTGGTTACTCCTGGAGTGTCGCCGTTGTTACAAGCAATTGCTGTGACGGTCGGGTTGCCTGCATTGTTGTCGGTTCTCTGGAGCGTTACGGTTCTTCCGGGAAAGACATTGCTTGATGCGTCTTTTAACGTTGCTGTGAAACGAATGGTGCTTGAACCATTGGATGCTCCCTGTGTGCGGTCTGAAGTGAGTGTTGAATCAGCTGCAGTTGGAGGTGTGAATATCACGCTCGCTGTTTGTGAGAATGCGGACAAACTGTCGGTGGTGTCCGTTGCCTGGAACACAAAAGTGTCCGCGTTTAATGAACGGACCGTGAAACATGCTACGCCTGATGCGTCGGTTGTTCCGGCAGCGTAAAGTCCTCCGTCGCCATTACAAGGAATAGCAGTGATGGTCGGCGTGCCCGTACCACTCAATTTTGTGACGCTAACAACCTTGTCATGCGCAGGATTATTTGATGCGTCGTGAAGGGTTGCCGTCAACGATGATGTTACGATGTTATCTGCTATGACGCTGCCCGGTGACGAAGAAAAAGTAGTGTTTGCATCAAAAGCTGCAGCTCCCGTCCCTACATTAAAGGCCGAACTGTTTTGTGCCGTCAGGATAACGTGACTTGGATTGACGTTGGTGTCCGTCGTGTCCGTTGCAGTAAGGACTACGCCGTTTTCCGTTTTGTTATATTTTACGTTCGTAATCGTGACCGCATTTTGGCCGGATAAAATTGTTCCGGTGTATGTTCCTTCGGAAAGTGATCCCGTTCCGGTGTTCACCGAAAGCGTAATATTCGTATCCGATGCGACGGTATAAGGAGTGCTATTGGCGTTTGTAGCCTGCACCACCACACTGAACGGTTCACGAATGACCGGAGAACTTCCTCCGTTCACCGAGATAATTTTTGCCCTGGCATCAACGTAAGTATAGCTGTGAGGTAAATTTGTAGTTTGTCCGTCGCCGTTGACCATGGATAAACCGACCAGGCCGCTGGCATGCGCGGGTGCCGTTAATGTGATGGTCGTAGAGTTTTGCCAAACAACGTTGGTGGCAGCAGTGCCGCCTACGTTTACGGTTATTCCCACGCCCTGTTCCGAGCCGGCGTTTGCACTGACAGCTTCATTCTGGGTGTTTCCAACTGTTCCCTGGAATTTGCGCACAAGAACTTTTCCCTGATAGTTCGGTGTTGTGTAGCCATAGTTATTATAGAGGTCTGTAACTTCCGCTGCCGTGAGGGCGCGGTTGTAAATGCGTGCTTCGTCTATGCTGCCCGGGAAATATTGCTGAGCTGCTCCCGCAAAGCGCCCAACCTCGACGTTTACCGAATTTGCCCCGTTCACCGAGATTGCATTTGCAGCGCTTGAGTTCGTTCCTGTCAGTACTCCATCAACATAAATTTTTTCAGTTGATCCGTCGTACGTTGCTACGAGGTGGTGCCATACATTTGCCGAGAGGCCGCTATTTGAATTTACATTCGTTAATGTGCCGTTGTTTCCTAACTGAAGATAAGGCGTGTTCGTTCCGGTACAGTCCGTAAGTAATTCATAACCGTTCCACGGATAATTTGTAAATTTGGAAATAATTCTTGGGTAGCATGCGCTGGTGTTGGCAAATTTCACCCATGCTTCGAGCGACAGTGCACTTGAGATTTGCAATGAAGCAGGATTTCCGGCATCAAAATAATTGTCCGAGCCGTTGAAATTTCTGGCGTTGTTGAATTTACCCGCAATGACATTGGTCGATGCGTTTGTTCCGTTCATGGTGCCGTTGTTGTTGTTTCCGGATTGGTCGTTTACCGTTGTACCGCTTGCTTCGTCCATCGGCCAGCTTGCTTTGGTTGATCCTGAATCGATTTCACGGATAAACGTATTGGTCGTGCTGCTGTTCGATGTAAGACTCAGGTTTCCGTAGTGAACATTAATAGTTTTGCTTCCGTTTGGAATGCTTGGAACTTTTGTCCAGATTTTGGTTGATGAGCTGTTGCAGTTTTCAACCCAATAGTTCAAGTCCGTACTGTTGTCCGAGTCTTTTACGCGAATGTCGCCGCATGGATCGCCGGTGGAAGGACCTTTCATTTTTCCAGCCGCGATAAGCGAAGCGGTATCGAGGGTGAAGGCGATCTGGTAGTTGGTTGCTGTGCTTCCGCTGTTCGTGATCGTAATCGGTTTCTGATATTCCCCCGGTGCAAAATTCGTGCCTGTGACGGTTACAGTCGTGCCTCCGTTGATGGATCCTGAAGTAGGACTGATGCTGGAAATCGTGAGAGGGTTGGTAACGCTGAAGCTGCCGGCAAGCGTGGCCGTTTGAGTATCCGGATTGGTTACGGTAAGGTCCCAGTTGCCAAGAACAGCCGTAGAAAGATTCAGGTCGCAAATAAGCGATGTCGATGTTACTGACCGTACATTCGAACAGGTTATGTCCGATTGTGATGTTTTGGAAATTTTTACCGCCGGTCCGCCGGTGCCGGTGTAGAAGTTTGTTCCGCCGATCGTTACGGTCACAGTAGTATTGATTGTGCCGTTCGTCGGATTGATGGATGTTACTGTTGGAGGATTACTATACGTAAATCCATTTGAGAGTGTTGCGCTTGTGCCGTCGGCGTTTGTAACAAGCACGTTGACTGCTGTTCCAGCAGTGTGGGCTCCGGTAGTAGCGGTGATTTGGGTCGGGCTTACAAAGACCACGTTGGTCGCCTGTACGCCTCCGATAGTTACCTGGAGAGCCGCTCCGCTTTCACTTCCCACAGATGTTGTCGGTTCGGTTGTGGTGAACTGGCGGACGCGCATGTTGTCATAATCGGCTTCGTCCGGTGAACTGCCATAATTTCCATCGACCATCACGCCGATTTTACCCGAGCCGGAATGGCTGCCGTCGTTCCACGAAACTTTGGGGTCCGCGTTATTTGCGGCTGATCCGTTATAGAAAAATTGGAGCGTGCTTCCGTTGTTAATCGTTTTCCATGTGGCTGGAACGTTTTGCGTAAAAGTATTGCCAGCTTCACTCAAATCTGTGAAATTTCCTCCAACTCTTTTGTATACATCGGCTACATTTGGATTTTCATAACCCGATGATCCTTCGGAGTAAAAGTCGCCGTTTCCGGTATAGCGGGTTACGAAATTTTCATCCCTCACGCTATCGGCGTCGAGAGGAGTGACATCGGATTCCAGGATAAAGTTTGTAAAGGAAGTGTTGTCCGCCGTTAAGTAGGTTGTATTTGAGTTTGTGGAAAGAATATGAAGCTGTCCATTGAGGGTTTCCGCAGTGAAACAACCGTTGGTACATCCTTCGGTTTCAAGCGTCCAACCGTGACTGTTTGGACTGCCGCTTGTCCATGAAGTGGTGTAATTAAAGTCATCAAAGAAATCAAAAGTATTCGTTCCGCTTGCTGTTGATGTTAAACTCGTATCTCCGTAAGTGACATAAATGGTTTTACTGCCGTTCGGAATACTCGGGACTTTTGTCCAGATTTTGGTAGTGCTGGTGTTGCAGGCGTTCGCTGCGATAGATTCGATCCAGTACGGGATATCCGTCGTCCCGTCAGAATTTTTTACGCGTAAATCTCCGCAATCTGAACGCATTTTCCCGGCCGCAATCAATGAGGCCGTATCCAAAGTAAACGAAGTTTGGTAGTTGGTCAGTGCGGTTGAACTCGTGATCGTTATCGGTTTTTGGAATGAGGATCCTTTGAATCCCGTGCCGGTAATTGTTACCGATGTTCCGCCTGACGGTAAGCCGCTCGTGGGATTAATATTTGTGATGGCTGGAGGAACATACGTGAACAAGCCCGATGATGTTCCGTTTTGTCCGTCATAATTGGTGACGGCTGTGTCGACTGTTCCTCCTGCGGCGTGCGCTCCGGTTGTGGCCGTGATTTGCGTTGAACTTACGTATGTGACATTGGTAGCCTGCACTCCGCCAAAAGTTACCTGAAGAGCCGCTCCGCTTTCGCTTCCAACGGCAGTTGACGGTTCGGTTGAGGCATATTTTCTGATCAAAACTTTCCCCGGGTCGCCGGCTGATGTGTACGTTGAGTTATTATAAAGATTTGTTACATCCGTAGAAGTTAAAGCCGTGCTGTACAAATGAACTTCATCAATAATTCCCTGATGATAGAAAGCGGCTATCGGGCTGCCGGTATAATAATGCTGGGCTCCTAAAAACCAGCCATAACTGTCCTGAGCCAATCCCGTTGGCAGGCTGCTTGTGCTGATAACAGCCCCATCAAGATATAATTTTACCGCTGGAATTGATCCATCGTCGACTGCGACAATGTGATGCCAGTTATTATCACTTATGAAATCACTGGTACTGG
Organism: Candidatus Peregrinibacteria bacterium; assembly: GCA_003153355.1. GTDB lineage: Bacteria > Patescibacteriota > Gracilibacteria > UBA1369 > UBA1369 > PALSA-1335. The sequence continues at coordinate 466,070 of PLYH01000001.1, read as the reverse complement.
GGGGATTACCAGTGGTATTAAAAGAATTATCGCCGCTGGAATTCAATCCTGTCCACATACCAAGATATCCGTGGTATGTGATGATGCCAAAATCTCCGCTTGATGCTGCGTTGGTTGAGTCGCCGATGATGGACGGATTATTCCAATAGGTGTCGCTTGATCCGGTTTCGGTGGTTTTAATCCATAAATCCAAACTGAAGGTCGTCAGTCCGGTTTTTGTTGCTGCCGGCAAACTGACGTAATCGCTGGTGCCGTTAAAACTTCTGGCGTTATTGGTTCGTCCGCTGACGACGTCCGTTGTACTGTTTGCCGTTGCATCATAACCATTGCCGGAAGTATCGGCGGCGGCATTTGTTCCGCTCGCTTCATCCAAATTCCAGGATGAAATCAGTCCGGAAATTTGTCCGTCAAAAGTATTTGCAACACTGCTTGTCGTCGTTAAACTAGTGTCTCCGTAGGTGACGTAAATGTTTTTGCTGCCATTCGGAATGGACGGGATTTTTGTCCAGACTTTGGTGGTGCCGGTGTTACATCCGGAATCAATCCAGTAGGGGATGTCGGTCGTTCCGTCAGAATCTTTGACTCGCAAATCTCCGCAATCACTGCGCATTTTTCCTGCGGCAATAAGCGAAGCGGTATCAAGCGTAAAATTGGTTTGATAATTCGTCAGCGTCGAAAGACTGTTGCTGATCGTAATTGTTTTATTGAAACTTGATGGAAGAAAATTTGTACCGGTGATGGTGACGCTGGTGCCTCCGCCGGTTGCTCCCGTATTTGGGCTGACATTTGTGATGGTCGGCGCGGCAGATTGCGCATCGGCAGTACTCAGCAAACCCGTTCCCGTGATGATGCTGACCAGGAGTGTAATTATCAGAATGACGTCCGCCTTTTTCATCAGTTTTTTGATTTTCATGCGGGTGTTTTTTCTTTTTATTTTTATATTGATATATTATATCACTTTTCTGATTTTATTGGAAGTCCATGTTCAGCTTAATTGGGGTATGCCAAAAAATGGCGGAGAGAGAGGGATTTGAACCCTCGAACGTCTTGCGACGTTACACGCTTTCCAAGCGTGCGCACTAGGCCACTATGCGATCTCTCCCGATTTTATCTACAGCCGGCTAGTTTTTAAAATCCCGCAACGGCGCGGGATTTTGTTTTCATTTTTAGCATTTTTCTCTTCGTTGGCTTTGGTCCCCGCAAATTATCTTGCTCTCTTGGCAATCAATTTTTCAATCTGGGCGCGGTATTTGCCTGGATTCTTGAGCAATGTTCTCTGTGCGCGCACGCTGATCTTGATTTTTACGGTGGTGCCCGTTTTTGGATTTACGAATTTTTTGGTCGTAAGATTCGGATTGAAGCGGCGGCGGGTGTGGCGGTTGGAGTGGCTCACATTGTTACCGACCTGTGGGCGTTTTCCGCTGAGCTGACAAACTTGTGACATATATTGGATTGATAAAAAAGCTTTTGCAGTTTACCATTGTTTTGACTTTTTTCAAGCAAATATGAGCGCTTCAGATCTGCTTTCATTAATCTATTTTATTTTGTCTTTGGTGATCGTGGTCACCATTCACGAGTTCAGCCATGCCTGGATGGCTCAAAAACTGGGCGATCCTACGGCAAAAATCGCAGGCAGACTCACTTTAAACCCGGTTGCGCATTTGGATTTGGTGGGGACGATTATGCTTTTTTTGCTCCATATTGGCTGGGGGAAACCGGTTCCGGTCAACCCGCATTATTTCAAAAATCCCAAGCGCGATGAGGCTTTAACGGCTTTGGCCGGCCCTGTTTCCAGCCTGATTCTGGCGTTTTTGCTCACTCTTCCGATAAAATATCTGGCTTTGGTCATGCCTCAGCCGCTTTTTGATTTTCTCTCCACGCTTTTGGATACAGCTTTAGTGCTGTTTATCTTCAACATGCTGCCGTTTCCGCCGCTTGACGGTTCAAAAATCGTTGGAATTTTCATTCCAAAGCGTTTTCAGCATTTTTATCGCAATTATCTTCAAAACGGGATGATTTATTTTGTCATTTTTTTACTTTTTGATGAATTTGTGTTGGCGCAAACGTTCAATTTCTCGATTTTGCAGTATGTCATTGGCACGGTGTTCACTTTTTTGAAAACGATTCTGTTTTTGGGCACCTAGCGTTGGTGTAGAAAAATTATAAAACATACAACAGTTAGTTGTGCCTTCTGGAAGCCAAAAAACCCTTGCAAAGCTGATTGAGTTTTGTTATATTTGGGTCACTTCTGTTTTGCACGCTCTAAATCTCAAATACTCTCTCTTCACATCATTTACGGGAGTCCTACATTTCCTAACCGTGCGCGGTCAGGATGCGGGCACCCATACTGAATACAGGGGGTTCAGTATCCTGAGATTTGGCGGCACGATGGATAACAATATTTAAAGAAAAAAATAAAAAGGGGCTCCGGCTTTCGGAACCCCTTTTAATGTGTGGTTATGAATTTTTACTGAACGTCCGATGTCATGGTAAATGTATTGTTTGACGGATCCGAATCAGTCGCGTCACCGGTGATGGTGAATGTGTCAGTAAGGGTTGGATCAGGATATGCCGGATCAACATGAAGGGTAACGTTAACCCAGTAGGATTGAAAATGACCTATTGTGCCGAGATTGCATGGTAAGCCGCATGGGGAACCGGTTACTCCATTTATAACATCGTATGCTGTTACGAAGGTTGTATTTGCAGGAAGATACGTTTGATTGATCGTGACATTATTACTTGGAGCGCCTCTATTAATTCCATTGATCGTATAAGTAATATCATGTCCTTTATAGGCAATACTTTGGCCCGCGGAAGACATATTGAGAACATTGAGGTTTACTCCGTCGGAGAATATGAGGTCGCTGTTTAATATGCTGATCGCATCCGTTGGATCAACATTAATGACGCTATTGTCTCCAAGATAATCTGCGGTGTCTCCGGTCTCATCTTCGAGATATGGAACACGATTTGATCCGTTTGAGAGGTTTCCGAAAAATATATTTTTGTCGCCGAGGATATTATCTATGCCGATTCGTTGATTTCCTTTGGCATCACGCCCGAAGAAAACTCCGCCTGCTAACTCTACAGGTCCCAAATTTGTTGGATCTGCAATGCTGATTACTTCTTCTGCACTGCCTTCATTGAAATTCGAATTTCCAACAGCAATAAGATTTGCATCATTATTTCCGTTTTTATACAGTTTGATGTCGTAGGCATGCGGCAGACCGAAGTTTGGAACAAAATCCCAATTTGATACAAGGCTTGGATTTGTCGGATCGTTGATGTTCAGAACATAGAAATCACTCTGATCCGGAGAGCTTGAAGTTGAAGTTGCCGTGAACGTAAAATAGGCATAATCACCGGGGTTTGTGCCGATATGGTGGCCAACGGCAATTCCTCCGATCGAAGGATTGGTGTAGGTCGCCTGGAGCAGAGAAGCCGTGCTGTAAGTGTTGACCACTGTCGGGTTTGTGGGATCAGTGACGTTGACGATGCTGATGTCCGCTGAAGTTTTATTTGCGACATAGGCATAAACATTTTCGTCTGCCCCGTTATTAAGAACATCTACCGAGATCGGGTCTGTTCCCACGCTGACGTGTCCTTTGTACACTGGTGTGCTTGGCGTGGAAATATCGTAAATCATCAATTGGTTTGAACCGTTTGTACCCGCGATGTACGCATAATTTCCCAATACTTTGATCGCCCCCGGAGCATAGGCAGTAGTTGTTGTATTGATGATGGACGGGTTTGCATGATCGGATAGATCGTAAACGATCAAATTGTTGCCTTGGGTTTCCGTAACAAATGCGTTGTTGTTCAGAATGCCGATGCCGTTTTCACCGATCGGATCAGTAGTAGGCGTTGATGATGCCAGGGAACTTGAACGCCCGAAAAGAGAAAGATTGCTGTCGCCGTTTGGAACAATCGTCGTGTCGAGGCTGGCCGAGTTATTGCCCGGATTGCCATCGGTGTCGGTGGTTGATACGCTGGCGTTATTGGTCATGGTCGGTCCTGGATTGTTTGCGGTTGCGGTGATCGTTGCAAAGGCATAAAATGGATTAACTGTACCAAGATTACATGATGAAAGATCCGTAGGATCCGTACATGAACCTTGCGAAAGCTCGATATTCGTTATGGTCGTATTTGCCGGCATTGTGTCCGAAAGAGTAACATTCTGGGCCGGCGTTCCGGAATAATTGTCGACTTCAAGAATGTATTTGATGGGTTGTCCTTGCTGTACGCGGCTTTGGCCCGCCAGTGAAACGTTGATTGCAGAGAAAGAGTTGTCGTTGTAATTCGTGGCATAAAGATAGTTTCCGGAAGAAGCCAGATATTTGTTTTTCGGGCTCGCGCCATTGTCGTGCGGCGTCAATTCGAATGTTAAAAGTGGAAGGTACCTGCCATGGATCGTATTATTGTCACTGTCTACATACCAATTGCCATTATCGTCTGAGACCATGTTTCCAAGGTGTCCCCAATCGTTCCAGCCTTCGGTTGTTGTTGGAGTTCCTACATCGTCTAATCCTGCAACTGAAGGAGTCGTTGGGTCGGGTAAAAATATTGCTGGAAATGCGACCTCGCCACTGCAAGATATCCACGTTTGATCCCCTTGGCCGCCGGCATCACCTACGGGACCTAAATCTACCGGATTGCAACCAACTACGGGCAACTGATAATTTGAAGCAAGAGTCGGCAATGAAGGATTATCAATATTATAGATTTGTAAAGTTCCATTACCGTTACCGCCGCCGGCATTCGTAAAATAAATATAATCTCCCGGATTAGCATCTTCTTCTCCAAATTGGGACCCATTACATGGGTGATCAGCGGTGCAGATAAGACTATGGTGTCCGGCCACGATTCCGGTTGGTTGATTTAAGCCTGAAATGGTAGTTATCAGTGAAGGAGCCGCAGGGTCGCTCACATTGATCACCGCAACGGAGTTGTTTGATTTTTGGGTAGCGTAGAGATAAGTTCCGGGATACGTTGAATTATTGGCGGTATTATTAAAGAGAGTCAGTCTCGTCACGCCGCCGCCGCTCAAATCTACTACGCCTGATCCACTTCCTGCGATCGTTGGATTTGTTGGATCTGTGACGTCAACTATGATTAAAGAACTTGCAGTTCCAACGTACGCATAATTTTTGTTGTCGCCGTATGGATTTATAAAAACTTTAATGTCCGTTCCGGCAGCGGGCAAACTGAGGTTCGTTTTGAAGACCGGTGTTTCGGGAGTGCTTACATCGTAGATAGTTAATTTTGGATTCGTATCGTTGACGATGTAAGCGTAGTTGCCTTTCACATCGATGGCGGTCGGTCCTTGGACGCTGGAGTCGCTTGGATCGAGCGGTGTCGGCGGTGATTCGCTGTAGCTGTATTTTGCAAGAGAAAGGTCTGTTGGAGCGCTGCAGCCTGTTCCACCTACAATGGTGGTGTTCACATTGGACGTGTTGTTGCTCAGATTGGTATCAGTGTCGCTGGTCGCAATAGTGGCGGTGTTGGTCATGGTTGCACATTCGTTGTTTACGGTCGCAAGAACGTCTATTTGTTCTTGAGCAAGCGGAGCAAGAGTTCCGATATTACACGGCAAAGTTGAACATGATCCTATTTCAGGCGTTATGCTTACAATTGATGTGTTTGCAGGCATGGGATCTGAGAGCACGACATTATTCGCGGCTGTGGTTGAGGAGATGTTATATGCTGAGAGGACATAATGAATGTTTTGTCCTTCTTTGACGTTGCTTGCGATTGGTCCTGTTGTTGATATATTTGAGACGTTGATGGCGGTGAAAGAGTTGTCGTTGAAATTCGTTGCATAAAAATAATTTCCGGATATTGCCAGATATTTGTAGGCAGGGGTTCCGTGCTGGCTTAAGATAGGGAAAGAAGAATCGCCTTTAATATCACCATTGCTGTCGGGAAGATAAGATTCATTAGTAATATCGTGAACGATATTTCCTAAATAGCCCGAAGAACCGAACGCTCGAGCACTAGTAACGCGTGGATTTACCGGGTCAATAACATTGATTGCCCAAATGTTTGCATCTCCGCTGCAAGGAATCTCAATTTCATCAATGGCGCTCACGAAGGTTAAATCTGTTGGTGAGCAATAGGTGTCGACGTTGCCGTTTGATTCTACGCTAATAGGTGCGGATGCTGCAGTCGGAAGAAGGGGATTTGTAACATTAAATATTTCCAGATTGTTATCACCTTGATTTGTGAAATAAACATAATCGCCTGCTTCACCGGGGATTTCTCCCGATCCGGTGCCGGTGTAGTACGCCGCGGTTATTCCTGATGGCTGGCTGCCGACATTTGTTGTTGTTATTGTCGGGGTAGCATTTGTCGGATTACTGACATCGATAATAGAAAAAGAGTTGTTTGCTGATTGAGTGGCATAGGCATAAAGTTTTGAAGAATTTACATGTTCCGATAAGAGCGCCAGTCTGGTGATGCCTCCTCCTGAACTGGTGAGATCGATGGTAGCCGTGATCTGCGGATTTGTCGGATCCGTGACGTCGACGACGACTAAGGAATTTGATGTTCCGATGTACGCATAATTATGGTTATCACCATACGGATTATCTAAAACTTTTATGTCCGTTGCACTTGCCGGTAAGACGAGCGGGTTCGTTGTTTGGAGTATCGGAGATTCAGGAACGGTGATATCGTAAATGGATAATTTTGGATTCGTTTGATTCACGATGTACGCAAAGTTTCCCTGAACATCGATTGCCGTCGGTCCTTGGGCTGTTGTTGATGACGTATCATTTGGATCGATCGGTGATGTGGATGCTTCGCTGTAGCTGTATTTATTTACACTAATATCAGGGTTGGATGGTCCGCTGCAGCCTGTTCCGCCGACAATGTTCGTGGTCACACTGGATGTGGTCTGAGATGGATAAAGAGCTGTGTCGCTGCTTGATATGGTCGCGGTATTGGTCATGGTCGGACATTCGTTGTTTACGGTCGCTACAACGTCAATTTTTTCTTGACCATTGGCAGGAAAGGTTCCGATATTACATGGCAAAGTTGTACATGATCCTGTCAAAGACGTTATGCTTACAATCGATGTATTTGCCGGCATGGTATCTGAGAGCACGACATTATGCGCGTCGGTGGCTGAGGAATTGTTCACTGCCCAGAGGACATAATGAATGTTTTGTCCTTCTTTGACGTGATTTTCGTCTGGCGAGTAGGCGACGGTTGAGATGTCGATGGCAGAAAAAGAGTTGTCGTTAAAGTTGGTTGCATAGAGATAACCTCCGGAAATTGCCAGATATTTGTAGGCCGGTGTTCCGTGTTGTGTCAATTTGAGCGGGAAATATCCGCCTACAATATCACCATTGCTGTTGTCAGGCGTAAAAGTTTGGTAATAATTGCTGTGAACGATATTTCCAAGATTGCCCGTACTGCCGTAATAATAACTTCCCGGGATGGTTGGATTTGCCGGATCAAAAACATCTACGATCCATGTGTTGTTATGTCCAGAGCAAGGAACCTCGATTAGATCAATGGCGTTCACAAAGGTTAAATCTGTTGGCGCGCAGCCGGGGTCCCCGTTGCCGTTTGTTCCCAGGCTGTATGGCGCGGCGGCTGCAGTCGGAAGAAGGGGATTTGTTACATTAAAGATTTCAATATTGTTATCACCTTTGTTTATGAAATAAACATAATCGCCTGCTTCACTTGGGATTTCTGTTTCACCCGAAAATTCTCCCGATCCGGTGCCTGTGTAATACGCCGCGGTTATTCCTGATGGCTGGCTGCCGACATTTGTTGTTGTTATGGTCGGGGTGGCATTTGTCGGATTACTGACATCGATAATTGAAAATGAGTTGTTTGCCGATTGGGTGGCATAGGCATAAAGTTTTGAAGGATCGGCATGCTCCGGTAAGAGCGCCATTCTGGTTATGCCTCCGCCATTACTGGTGAGATCGATGGTGTCAGTGATCTGCGGATTTGTCGGATCGGTGACGTCGACGATGACTAAGGAACTTGTTGTGCCAATATACGCATAATTATGGTTGTCCCCATATGGATTGTCCAAGACTTTAATGTCGGTAGCGCTTGCCGGTAAGACGAGCGGGTTTGTTGTTTTAAGCACCGGTGATTCAGGAACGGTCACATCGTAAATGGATAATTTCGGATTGGTCTGGTTGACGATGTAGGCGAAATTATTTTGAACATCAATGGCGGTCGGCCCTTGAGCAGTCGTTGATGATGTGTCGTTCGGATCGATCGGTGATGTTGATGCTTCACTGTAGCTGTATTTATTTACATGAATATCAGGGTTGGGTCCGCCGCTACCGCTGTTTGGAATTAAAGTGTATGTAAATGTAACTGAATATGTTCCGGCCGGAATGTTTGATCCTAATGCTGCGCGGTATGTTGGAAGATCAACGGCGTAACTGATGGCTTGTGATATGGTACAGCGTCTTGCTGCTGCTGGTGCTGACATTAATACCACCGGCGTCGTGGTGTTGCCGCTCCCCAAGTTGCTGCCGGAACCTGTGAAGGTCGTGAGTGATCCTAAATCCGGCGGTCCGCTTGGCGAATCTGCATTGACCGAGCCGGTGACGTCGTCCACCGGACCACTGCATCCTGTTGCGTATTCAGAGCCTTTGGTAGGATCTTCATGTGCACCTGCCGTACGAGGCACAGTGCTGGCAACGTATAAATATTGTAAAGGAATGTCATTGAGCGTGTCCGCAGTTGCGAAAGGTGTTGATGCCTCAATCTGTACTTCATAACCTGCTGCTGGATCATCGCGCAAATCTGAAACACTCATAACGTCGTGGCTGTCTGTTCCACCCGCGTTGTTAAAACTTGGAAGACTGGTGTTGTTTTGGGCGCTTGCGAATGCAGTGTTATCGGGAATGGCGGTGAAGGATAAATCTCCGCCGGTGATGGTGGTCACGTCACAGCTTGCGCCTGTTTGTCCATTAATATTTACAATTCCAGGGCAGTTCGGTGTTGCTGATGGTGTTGCGTCGACGGTATTTGAATGCGGACTTATTCCGTTCGCGTTCAATGCGTAAACCGCAAAGATATAGTCTGTTCCGTTCGTCAGACCTGTTATGGTTGTGTGCGTTGACAGTGGTGTTAACGTTGTTAACGAATCAAATATCGTACAATTCGCCGGCGTACTGCCGTTGTCGTACGGGAACACGTTGCACCCGATCGGTCCATACACGACTTTGTAACTCGTGATCGGTGAACCGTTATCGTTTGGTGTACTCCAATCTAATGCCACTTGGCTGTCTCCTGCTGTCGGATTGTTTAATGCAGGTGCGTCGGGAGGGCTGCCGCCGCCGCCACCGCCGCTACATGTGAATGAATAACTCACTTGAACCGGTGTTGAATGATCTGCAGTGTCACCGGTTCCTGTTCCGAGTTGTCCGGCAAGTGATCCTCCAAGGCCTTTGCTGTTGCTTCCCCAGGCTGACAGAGTGCTGCTTCCTGAATTGTTAAGTGCCATTGTGTGATATCTTCCGGCTGCGATTGCAGTTATGTTTGAAAGTCCGGAAACTTGAGCCGGTGTGTTGTGTTCATTATTATCGTTTGATCCGTTGCCGAGTTGTCCGGCATCGTTTGTACCCCATGTCCAAACGTTCCCGGTGTCATCGAGAGCTTCCGAATGAAATCTTCCTGCTGCAATGGCGGTGATATTTGTCACACCGTTTACTTCTTTTGCAAAATTGCTGTAGTTTCCGTCGGTGGTGTATCCAAGCTGGCCTGTTTTAAATCCTAAACTGTTATTGTAATTGCTGCCCCAGGCCCAGACGTTGCCGAAGCTGTCGAGTGCCAAGCTGTGGGCCTGACCGCCGGCAACGGAAACGATATTATGTAAATAGGTGTTGTCGGGATTCCGTTGTGTTTGAACTTTTACCGGACTGGATTGGTCGTTTGTATGGTAGTCACCCAACTGGCCTTGGCTGTCCTGTCCCCATGCCCAGACGTTGCCTCCGCTTACCGCCAATGCATGCTGATTGCCCGCGCCAATCGCGGTAACAGCTCCCGGGAAACCTGAAATCTGAACTGGAGTATTATGATCACTTGAATCCGAGCTGCCTATACCGAGTTGTCCCGAAATGTTCGAGCCCCAAGCCCAGACGTTGCCGCTGGCGTCGAGTGACATTGAGAAATCCTGTCCAGCCGCAATGGCGGTCATGCGAGGAAGACTGTTGATGGTTGTGATATCGATCGGCGTTGTGCTGTCCGCTTCACTGCTATCTGCGTTTCCGAGCTGCCCAACTCTACTTCCGTTATAGGAACTTGTATTGCTGCCCCACGCCCAGACGTCACCGTTACTATCAAGAGCCAATGAGTGGTATCTGCCGGTGGCAACTGCAGTGATGTTACTTAATCCGCTGATTTGTGTGGGGGTGATACTATAGTTGTTTCCACCAGTATCGTATCCAAGTTGTCCGTGTTCGTTGGCTCCCCATGACCATACTGTGCCATCGGCTTTTACGGCTAAATTATGTAAAAATGATGTGGCTATTGTCGTGAACCCGCAATTGCTTCCGCCTCCACCGCCGCCTCCTCCTCCGCTATCGTAAGTAAATGATTGCATTTCGGTCGCTGATGTTGGGGGGAAACCGGAATTTGTTACCATAACATCAACAGTTCCCGCTGCGTGAGCCGGAGTGTCTGCGGTGAGACTGTTGTTATCTGGTGCGATGACAATATTGGTAGCATCCAATCCATCAAATTTGACGCTTATTCCGGTCTCGAAATTCGTTCCGGAAATGGTGACATTGGTGCCGCCGGCTGCTGGGCCGTGATTTGGAGTGATACAGCTCGTCGGAAAAATCGGTGATGTTGCACTGGACTGGTTCGTCGTTGTTCTGTTGCCCAATTGTCCAACGTTATTTTGTCCCCAGGAAAAGAAGGTTGAAGCACCCGTGCCGTTATAGGCTAACGTGTGATATCTTCCTGCGGCGATTGCAGTTATGTTTGAAAGTCCGGAAACTTGAGCCGGGGTGTCGTGTTCATTTTGATCGCTTGATCCATTCCCGAGTTGTCCTGTATCGTTTGCGCCCCAGGTCCAAACGTTTCCGGTGTCATCGAGAGCTTCCGAATGGAATCTTCCTGCTGAGATTTGAATGATACTTGATACGCCGGTTACTTGTTGAGCAAAACTACTGGTGTTTGTGTCCGTGTTGTATCCAAGCTGGCCGGTTTTATAATTGAGACTGGGACTGTTGAAATTGCTGCCCCAAGTCCAGACGTTTCCGCTGCTGTCGAGTGCCATGCTGTGCCCCTGACCTCCGGCAACTGAAACGATATTTCCTAAATAAGTATTGTCGGGATTCGGTTGCGTTTGAACTTTTACCGGTAGTGATTCATCACTTGTTTGACGATCTCCCAATTGGCTCTGGTTGTCCTGGCCCCATGCCCACACGTTGCCGCTGTTGTCCACAGCCAGCGAATGTGCGTTGCCCGCGCCGATGGCGATAATATTTGCCAATGGAGGATCCATTGCGTCCGGGTTATTCGTTTTAACTTTTGCTGGAGTAAATTCATCCAATGTATTGTTGTCGCCAAGTTCTCCGTTTGAGTCCGCGCCCCATGCCCAAACATTGCCGCCGCTCTCGAGCGCCAGGACGTGACTTTGTCCTGCTGCGATTGTAATAATTCCGCTCAAGCCAGGAACCTGGACCGGTGTGGGACTATTTGGAAGAACGCCGTTGTCCTGGCCCAATTGGCCATTGCTGTTTCCACCCCATGCCCAGACGGTTCCGTCGCTTTCCACTGCATATGATGCGTATCTTCCTGCGGCGACTGCCCTGACGTTGCTGATACCGGAGACTTGAACAGGAACATCCGAATACGCGGAGTTTGGAGGATTATTTGTCGGAGTGTTGGTATCGTATCCAAGTTGACCGTTGTCATTTGAACCCCAGGTCCAGACGGTTCCGTCACTTTTAATGGCAATACTGTGTAAAAAGCCGGTGCTGATGGTTTTGAATCCGCAGAAAGTCGGCTGAATCGCTCCTCTTCTTGCATATGTCGTGTTTGAACTGAAGTTGAAAAGGTTGAGAATGATTGCGGAAATCAGCAATCCACTACTCATCATGAAAAGATTGTGCAGCGGTTTTTTTGTTTTCATGTGCGACATGTTTGGGGAGTTTTTATTTTTATCTGTATATGATACCTTATTTTTACATTTCTGTAAACTCATTGTCTTTTGTCCGGATTTAGGGCAGATTAGAAGTGCTTACGAAGTCATTTATTTTGCTTTATGAAAAAATATTTTTTCTTGGTTTTATCGACGCTGTTTTTTGTTTTTGCACAGACCGCATTCGCTGCAGCTGCGGATGCAAATTCATGTCTGAACATCACAACAAATCTTCCAAAAAATGTTGATATGACAAAAGTCCGCGATGCCTGGCTTTCCTGGTATAACACCGCGCGGGCTCAGAACGGATTGAAGCCCTATGTCTATAATGAAGCTTTAAATGAGACTGCCGCCAACTGGTCTTTTTATTCCGAAAAAAAGGGAAGCATTGATCACAAACGCGCGGGACAAAAAAGTTATTATGATTATAAAAAAGTCGGAGCGTGGTTTGCGTCAAAAGGCGTAACGTTCGCAACACGAACTTCCGGGAACAGCGATTACGTGGAAAATATCGGATGGGACTATTACAGCTGTTCCAAAGCCGATTGCACGGACGATCTTATCGCTTCCATTAAAAGCACGTACAATTTTTTCATTGGCGAAAAAAATAAAAAATATCGCGCTCATTATGAGAGCATCATGAATAAAAGTTATCACGAGATCGGCATGGGCATTGCCGTCGATCCGGCGAAAAAGAAATATTATCTGACCGTTCATTACGGTACCGACGTGATTGTTCCAAAAGATAACGCGGCTTGCACTGTTCCGGCAGGCAACGCAGTTCCTTCACTTGCTTCATCGACCGGCAATTCGGTCATTTCTGTTCCCGCTTTAGTCGATGTTCAGGGCGCCCATAAATTTTAGTTGGTGTTGAGAGTGCAGTCTTTGTTGAACTGCAGATTTACGTCCGTGTTTGAAATGGAAAATCCATAACCGCTGTCGTCATAATTGATGGTTGCCACTGAACCTGCAGGAGCGCCTTTTTGGTTCGCTATTTTCCAGAAATCTTTGATGGAGCATTTTGGATCGTCAATGAAAGTATCCGGAGTTGCCGTAGGGTCGTCGCGGTTCAAATCGATACCTTTATTACTGTAGTCGTATTCGGCGTTCACGCCTCCGCCCATTTTACTGACGTGACGCCATTGGCCCGGCTGGTAGACATCGGCTTCCACAGGTTCGTACCATTTTCCGGCCGCTGACCCGCCGGCACCGACAGGAGGAGCGTCTTTTGGCGTCGGCACTTCGCGATAAAATTTGTACGTGGTGTTGGCATTATATTTTGCGGTGAGGTCCATGGTGCCGTCGGCTCCCACGTAATCCATTTCGATGGAACTGAGTTTGGCGGTCGGATCAAAATGCGAGCGCATTTCGTTCACCGAAGCGATGGGGTCAAAATGCGTCGGATCGCCGCTGAGCGCGTAGGTTTCTTCCCAGCTCTGGGTAATTCCGCCGATGGCAAAAAACATTCCGACAAAACCTCCGATGCAAAGAAGAACAACAACCCATGTGATCCATCTGGTGCCGTTGCTTTTTTTGAAAAGTTTTTGGATATCCTCATCGGATGTTCCCGAACTGAACGATGAATCCGAAGATCCGCTGAATGAGCTTCCTCCAAATGATTTGCCGCTCGCAGAGCCGTTTGATGCATCGTTTTTTCCGGTAGGCATGGTTTCAAACTGGTCGCCGTCTTTTGGAGATTCAAGGTTGTTCATGTCCATACCATACATTTTTAAAATATTTTTGTCAGTGGAGACTTTAATATCGGGATTGCCGATGATGGAAATTTTTGAAGAACCGTCAGCGTTTTTTCCGGCTGCCTGCATCAGTCTTTTAAGATCGTCGCCGTTTTCAAAATCGTATTCTTTGCCGTTAATGGTGATTTTGGGCATGAATTTTTTAAAATGGAGCCACAGTCGGGAATCGAACCCGAGACCTCATCCTTACCATGGATGCGCTCTACCGTCTGAGCTACTGCGGCTTATTGATTTGTCAAAATGCCTGCAAATATTAGCATAGGAAAACCAAATTGCAACTTTACCGCAATTTTTAACAAAAAATTTAAAAGGTTTTCATCTTCGGGGAGTAATGTTGGGAGCACTTTCGGCCGGAAGTGCTTATTTTTTCATCAAACCAACATGAAACAAAAAAATCGATTACGAATTATGCTGATGACGACGGGCTTTGTGTTTGCGACGGTTTTGAGTCCTTCGATTTTGAGTGTTGCCCGCGCTGCCGCCGCACCAGGACAGGTCGTGATCAATGAAATTGCCTGGGCCGGTTCGGCTGATTCATCAACGGATGAATGGATTGAACTCTATAATAATTCGAACCAGGCCCTTGATCTAAGCAACTGGCATATTGATCCGGGACATACGACTTCCAATTATAAAATTTTGTCGGGAACTATTTCCGCGCATGGATATTTTTTGATTGAAGATCATGAATCCGCGGTCAGCAATATTACCGCCGATGCGATCATTCATACTTCTTTAATTAACGGCGGCGATTCCTTGAAAATGTATGATTCTACGGGCCAGCTTATTGATACGGTCAACGGTTCAGCCGGTCCGTGGTATGCCGGAAATACGACGCAGCATGCGACGATGGAACGCATCGATCCTTCGGTGACAGCCGATGTTGCAACAAACTGGGCGAGTTCGACGGGGGGTTCAGGAGCAAAATCTTCCAATGGAACGGCGATTCTTGGAACACCCGGAGCCGTGAACAGTAAAGCAAACGGCAGTTCAGGAGGCGCATCTTCACAAAATGCGACCGTTGATTTTGCGGCGAGCTCTTCAACGTTACAAACCGGGAGTGTTCTGACTCTTACTTCGAAAGTTTCCAACGCGCAGAATCTTTTTGCGTACGGATTTGAAATTACCTACGATCCGGCGGTCTTGCATTATGAATCGGCTTCGGAGCAATCTTTTCTGAGCGAAAACGGAACGGTTTCAACTTCGTTTCAGTCCGATCTGCAAAACGGCCAGCCAGGTACGCTTTTGATTGCTGATGCAAGAACTGTTCAACCAAAAACCGGCGTGAATGGTAACGGTGATTTATTCCAGATTCAGTTCGATGTTTTGCAAAGTTCGGCTACTGCGGTTCAAGCAGCGAATACAAGCTTTTTGGCTTCCACTTCTGCTGATATTCAGACGCAATTTAATCCGGTTTCGCTGAATGCACAACAAAGTCAGCTTCCGGCAGTCGTAAATTTTAGCGCTGCGCCTGGTCCGCAAAGATACAGCATCGTACTTACCTGGGGCGCGGTGGCGGGCGCGGACAAATACCGCGTGTACCGCAAAGACGCGCATGGACAGCTCCAACAGATTGCTGAAACAACGCAGACGACCTTTACCGATGCCGATGGTGTTCAGCACGGCGGTTTCATCATTCCTTCGACAAATTATGTTTATCGGGTAACCGCAGTTCAGGGTTCTGCGGAAGGTGTTCCCGCAGAGACGGCCGGTCATGATGACCGGGGACTGAAAGGCGATAATAACCGTTCCGACCGCGTTGACGGAAGAGATCTTGAGCTTTTAGCCCAGCATTTTGCAGAGACCGATGCCGATCAGGATTTTGCTCCGCTCCTTGATACGACCTATGACGGTCGCATTGACGGCAGCGATCTCATTGATCTTGGCGCAAATTTTGCGCGAACGTATTCATCTTAATTATTAACCGCCGCCCGGTTCTTAAAAATACCGGGCGGCATCCTCCTGTTTTATGACTCCACAAATTTCTCTTCATCCGGAATTTACTCCGCCCGACCACGCTGCGCGCGGTGCCCGGCAAGCAACTGCTTCGCAGCCGTCTAATCTGTTACGTTTGGACGTGATTGCGAATCATTTGCCACAGAAGTTTTTGGGCATCGCTTTTGACCTCGTTATTCCAGGGCAATGGCAATTCGACCATGCCGAACTTTGCGGAAGTTTTGGTCAAAATAATCCCAATATTTTTCATTTGGTTTCTCCTCAGCAAGACAATCATAGAGTTGTTTTTGGTCTGGCTATTGGCGGCGGCGGTTTGAATCCCCAAGACGGCTGTATAGCAAGTTTTTATTTTAATTTTTCTCCGCAGAAAGCGGTTGAAGTTTCTTTTGAACGCACGACCGTAAGTGTTTATAACAACGGCCGCCGTGATCTTTCTGAAGTTCAATGGCAGGGAACCGCGCTGAATTTTTCAGATTCCAGGAATGATTCTTCTGAACAATCAATTTCTGCCTCAGATCAGCCTTTTCCGGATTCACAACAACTCGCGGCGTCCCAGCAGCAAGCCTATTTTCAACAGCAAATTGATTCTCAACAACTCCCCAATTCCTTAAAGTTTCAAACCGATCTTTTTCAACCTTTCGATGCGGGGATTTGGAACGTTTATTTTGTGATTTTCTGCGCTTTTTTGCTGGTTTTAGCCGTTTTTGTCATTTGTTTGATCTATTACCGCACCAAGGACAAGCGCTAGAGGGTCAGATTTTGATAAAACCTGTTGACTTCAAGCCAATTTTGGCTATCATGGCATAGCTTCTTTATTAAGTATTATGGCTAAAGGAAAAAGTCAGTTCGCCACCTGGTATTGTTCTCAATGCAACCGCGGCAACTACATCACGGCTTACAACAAGAAGAACAATGAAAATATTGTGAAAGTCTTGCGAAAGCATTGCGGTCAGTGCCGCGATACGTTGGATCACAAACGTAAAGACACCAAAAAGGCTGCGAAATAGCCATATTTTTCACAGATTCTAACTTTCGTTTATGTCTGTTGTTCGACATTTGTTCCGGAAATCTTCAATTTTTGCCGGTGCTTTTTTGTTGAGCGTTTTTTTGGCAGGCTGCCAGCAGGCCGATTCCGGAGTGCCCTCGGCGTTCATGAGTCCGCAGGGTCTTAAAGCCGAGGCTTTTCTTCCCCAGACGACTTTTGTGGTTTTTGAACTTGGCGCCGGCAATCAGCAGCAGCAGGATGCGTTCAACAATCTTCTCAAAAAATTTCCTTCAGATGATCAGCAGAATTTCAGCCAGAATGTTATTCAGGGATTTGATAAAGATCTGACGACTTATAATCTGGATTATCAAAAAGATATTGTCCCGGCCATCGGTCCTAACGTCCGTTTGTTTGTTGGGATTGAAGGAACGCCTTCAAAACAGACCAAGCCTGATGTTTATGTTTTCGTGCCTTTGCAGGACCCATCAAAAATGGATGCGATTTTTACCGATTTGCTTCAGGGCGGTTCATTTACTCAGCAGGACTACAACGGCACTCCGGTTCTTTCCAAAACTTCCGGCAGCCAATACATGGCCCGGGTCAATGATCTTCTTTTGATTACCAATGATGCCGATATTTTAAAAGGCGCTTTGGATCGGCAAAAATCCGCACAACCTTCATTAATAGCGGATGCGACGTACCAGCGCACGCTCCAGCAATTGAAACCATCCGTCGCTTTTGCGTATATCAACGTTCAGGGCATTTTGAATGTTTTGCATCAGGATCCGACTTCAAGAACCCAGTTTGAACAGGCTTTCGGACAGTTGCCTTCCGGCAATCTTATTGAAGCCATTCAGGGGGAAATGTTTTCCGCACAGGCCGAAGATAATGGTATCCATTTTTACGGAGCGGCATATGGAGATGAAGAGAAAATGAAAACCATGGAACAGAATTTTTCAAATCTTCCGAGCCATCAGCCTTATCTTTATTCAAGAGTTCCCGGGAATTCGGTGATGGCCTATTTTGAAACGTATAATCTGGAAAAAGTCATCAATGAAGATTTTCAGAACTGGAGCGGGGTTAAAAGCTTCAATGACGGTCTGACCCAGCTGAAACAATCCTTTACACAGATCGGTCTGGATTTTGACAACGATTTTATGCCGCTTTTTGACCAGGGAGTTGCGCTGAATATTCATCACGACGATTCGATCGTTCCTTCGTTTGCCTTCTATGCCGACGTGGGCAATCATCCTGATGCGGCGAACAAAGTTATGGGCAAACTGAAAATTATTGTTGATGTGCTTCTGAAAGATATTGATGCAAAGATCCCCGATTCTCCGGGACTTTTTACGAACGAAGCGGTGACCGTGGCCGGAGGTCAGGCTTATGTGGTCCGTCTGCATCTGGACAAGCTGAATTCCCAGAACAGCAATCTGGCTACGCTGCAATTGTTTTTGACCCAGCCCGTTGAATTTTGGTATGGCGTTACCGGTGACAAGCTCGCCTTTTTGGCCCTTGAACCAAATTTTGATCAGAATTATCAAACCGCGCAGAAAGTCAGCGATGATCAGAATTTTCAGCATGTTACCTCGCAACTCGGCGGTTTAAAGTCCGGAGTCATGTATATGAGTCCGGCAACTTTCGTCGGGTACCTGGATAAAATAGTTCAGCTGGCGCATCTGGGCTCGCCAGCCGATTCACAAAGCAGCAGCGATTACGATAAAGTGAAATCTTATTTAAAACCTTTAACCGGAGCCGCATTTACGACAGAGGCAGTGTCAGCGGGAGAGGCTCATTTTGAAGGATTTTTACTTATCGAATAGTTCAGTATCACGACGGAAAGTTGAAAAATCTGACACCATTCTCTACAATGAGGATGAGTTTATTCGGTAATTTTCGTCATATGAAAAAGTTTTTTACAGCGGCAGTGGCTGTGGTCATGCTTCCGGCAACGGTTTTTGCCGCTTTTACCCCCGGAACCTACATGGCCAACATTAATTCCAATATCCGTTCCATGCCTTCAATGAGCGGAACGCTTATCGGACATTATAATAAGGGCGATATGGTCAATGTGCTTCAGGTTATGGGCTCGTGGTGCCGAGTGGCTTACAAATATACCTACTCATATGTTTACTGCAGCCTGCTGACTCCGGGAAATTCTCCTGGTTCCGTCATCTCCATCAATACAGCCAGTGCTTCTTTGGGTAATCCTGTGACGAACGGACTGGTGACACAAAGCCTGAATGATACCCATAACTGGCTTGTCACAAATAATGAGGGTGTGACCTACATCAACAGTTCTTATTTTCAGGCCCAGCAGAAAGCTGTGACCTGGGACGGTGAAGCAAAAATCTCCGATTTTTATTTTCAATGGCCGTTACTTAGTGATGCAAAATGTTCGATGACTTTCAGCGGACCGTATCATGCCCAGGAAGATTTTAAGGCGTCTTGTTTTGATAATAACGGCGTTCTGAAGACCTGGAATGAGAGTGTGACGACTCCGCAGCAAAGTTATAATCTTCCGATTTTGCTTTTCAAAAATTTTGTCGATAACCTACTTGCCGACAAATCACTGATGGGAGAACTTGATACTTATTTCGCGAATTCCAAAAACGTCACAGCTCTTTACCGTTTGTATAAAAATACCCAGGGGCTGGAGATTTGGGAAGCAAAATTTATTGATGAAAGCAGCGGTTACTTTATGGCCGTGAGTGCGGATGCAACCAAAACCAACGGGGTTTTCCAAGTCCAGCAGGGAATGTTTCAATAATTAAATTTATATATAAAAAAGAGCTCCCGATGAAGGAGCTCTTTTTATTTGAACAGATTTATTGCTGCGTCGATGCCTGGGTTGATCCTGTCTGCTGAGTTGCCGAAGGAGCCATCGCATCCTGAATTGCAAGCTGCATGGTGTTGTAATCCAATCCGCCGAGATATTGTCTGCCGTTGATGTAGAAGGTCGGAGTTGAGTCAACGCCAAGTGTGATGCCGTCCTGGCGGTCTTTGGTGATGATGTCAGCGTATTTGTTGCTGTTTACGTCTGCAGTGAATTTAGCGACGTCCAGGTTGAGTTTCTTGGCCATTTCAACAAAAGCATCCATCGGAGTTTGCATAGTGGTCCAGACATCCTGGTTGGCGTAAATGGCATTATGCATTTCCCAGAATTTCCCTTGAGCTCCTGCCGCTTCTGCTGCTTCTGCTGCAATGAGCGCAAATTGATGTTGAGGCAACGGGAAATTGCGGAAGACCAATCTTACTTGAGGATCAGCCGGCAGGATTTTTTCGACGATCGGTTCAGCGTATCCGCAGGCCGGACATTCGTAGTCACCGAACTCAACGATGGTCACCGGATAAGTTCTCGTACCCTGGTCCGTGCTGTGGCTGTTGGCGTTGATCAGTAAATTTCCGTTAACTGTCGGCGTAACTGCAACAGGCTGCTGATTAGCATTATATGCCCAGACTCCGCCGCCGATAATCACAACGACAACGAGTCCGATCCAGAGAAGTTTTTTACTTTCCTTTTTCATGTTGGGAAGATTTATGGGCTAATTTAAAATAAATAAGACAGGCGTTGATCAGAAGAAAACCCATCATTGATAAAAACGGAATGGTGATGAACCCGAAATATTCAATGAATTTGGTCGTGCAGGAAACACCGGCTGTGCATGGGGCAAGTGCTTCGGGAATGATGTTGTAGTAAAGCAGGTTATGGTAAATCGAAATGCCCAGGCCAATCAGACTCAGCGGAAGTGCATAGGCTGCAACATTTTTGTCTTTTTTTGCGATTCCCACCGCCAAAATGATCACGAGCGGATACATGCAGATGCGCTGGTACCAGCAGAGTACGCAAGGCGGAAAGTGCAGAATTTCACTGAAGAACAGACTGCCGGCCATGGCCACAATTGCCTGGAGCCACGCTATGTAAAGGACGTTCTCTTTGAGCCAGTTTTTGAGTTTTTGCATAAATTTACAACATATATAAGCGCTCATAGTATACTGTCGGCACTTGCAATTGCCAATGAATTCTGTGTAAATGATTTTGATTTCTTTAGCACCCTGTTTTGAAAGATTTTTTTCAGCATCTGTTCATCGGGAAAACCCGTAATGTCTGGGTGCAATTTTTCCGCTATTTTTTTTCAGGAGGCAGCGCATTTCTGCTCTATTTATTTTTGCTTTTTGTCTTTACGGAATATCTTCACATTTATCATCTTGTTTCGCTGATTATTGCCTATTCGACGGGTATTTTTTTGAATTTTTTCATCAGTAAAAGGTTTGTTTTTTCCAGCGGGCAAAAATCTTCTTTCCAGATCGTAAAATTTTTCGGCGTCGGTCTGGTGGGACTTTGTCTTCAATACGGATTTGTCTGGGCTTCCACGAATTTTTTGAATCTTTACTATTTGTATGCAAATATTATTGCTTCAGCCGTTGTTTACGTCGTAAGCTTCAGTTTGAACAGATGGTTTACTTTTCAGATTAAATCATGAATCACGAATCTCCAGAATTTTCGATCGTCATTCCCTGTCTGAATGAAGCAAAAACTTTGCCGGTTGTTCTTGAGAAAGCTTTTAAGGCTTTTCAACGTCTGGATATCCGCGGAGAAGTTATTGTTGCGGATAACGGTTCCAGTGACGATTCAGTAAAAATTTCTGAAAAACATGGGGCAAAGGTTGTTCATTGTGCCGAAAAAGGTTACGGGAACGCTCTTATTGCCGGATTCAGCGCCGCAAAAGGCAAATATATGATTATGGGCGACGCGGACGATTCTTATAATTTTGAGGAAATCGACGGCTTCGTTGAATATTTGCGTCAGGGTTATGATCTGGTCATGGGCACGCGATTGAAAGGTCATATCCAAAAAGGAGCCATGCCTTTTTTGCACCGTTATCTGGGTACGCCAGTCCTGACTTTTTTATTGAATCTTTTTTTCGGGACGAAAATTTCCGACTGCAATTGCGGCATGCGCGGCATCAGCAAAGCTGCTTTTGAAAAGCTTCATCTGGAGGCGCACGGTATGGAGTTCGCTTCAGAGATGATCATCAAAGCCGGAATGCTGAAGCTCAAAATTAAAGAAATCCCGATTACACTCTATAAGGATAAGCGCGACCGGAAACCGCACTTGAACACCTGGCGGGACGGCTGGCGTCATTTAAAGTTCATGCTTTTATACGCGCCGAATTTTTTGTTTATTTACCCCGGCATTTTTGCCTTTGCCGTCGGTTCGGTCCTTACCCTGGTGCAATTTAACGGGCCGTTCAGTCTGGGCGGCATTTATTGGGATATTCATGTGATGATTTTAGGCTTAACGTTCAGCCTTCTGGGTGTATTTATTTTTCAGATGGGACTCATCATCAAGCTTTTTTCTTCGCTCCAGCATTATTATATGAAAGACCGCTTTGTGGTCTGGCTGAAGAAAATCAGTATGGAAAAACAGCTCTTGGCAGGCGTATTTTTCGTTCTTGTCGGACTGTCTATCGATGCGTACATTTTTTATGTGTGGGCCGGACATAATTTTACGAATATTTTTATGCCGCAAAAGGCGATCGTGAGCCTGTATTTTCTTTTCATCGGACTCTCGATGATTTTTTTCGCTTTTTTCAGGGCGATTCTTGATAAATAAGCCATGAGCATGCAAAGTTTCCAACGACAATTTTGGCCAAAGTTCCGCGAGTTCGCGAAGGTTTTTTTCTATCTTCTTGCCGTGAGTTTCATTTTGCTCTGGCCGGCTATCTGGAACGGCTATCCGCTTTTTTTTTCCGACTCGTCAAAATATATTCTTTCATCAATCACGAGACAGGTGCCGAATGACCGCCCCATCGGCTACAGTTATTTTATCCGGCTTTTTTTCGGCGGGTTCACTTTGTGGACGGTGATTTTTGCCCAGGCTTTTTTTACCGTTTATCTTCTCTGGAAAGCCGTCGGGATTTTTTTCAAAAAACACCGTTATAAGATTCATCTGCTTACCGTTGCCTGTCTCGGTTTTTTTACTCTGGCCCCTTGGATGGCCAGCCAGATGATGCCGGATATTTTTTCAGGGCTGTTGCTCCTGATTATTTTTGTTTTCACTACTGGAGAGATGAAACTGGCCGAACGCTGTTTTCTGGTTTTTCTGATGTTTCTTTTTTTGATTACGCATAACGCTAATTTTTTATTGAGTTTCGGCGTTTTGGCCTTAACATGGGTTTGTCTTTATTTTAAAAAAAGTTTTGCAGGGCTTAGGAAAAAATATTTCAAACGCATCGGCGTTTTGGCCATTGTGACAATTTTTGCTCCAATCTTCTTTGTTTTCAGCAATTATCATCAGGGCTACGGTCTTACGCTCAATCCCTCCTCCCATGTTTTTATGATGTCGCGCGTCAACGAAGCAGGCATCCTGGACGATTTTTTGCTGACTCATTGCAGTGAAGTTCATTATTTTTTGTGTGATTATCAGGGACATTTTCCTCAAGACGACGGGTTTATCTGGGATACGCAAAGTCCCGCCAATATTGAAGGATGGGACAATGCCAAACCTGAATATGACGATATTCTTCATCAAATTTTTACCAATCCGCGATACATTTTTACCTTTATTGCCGACAGCGCTTATCGTTCTTCAAAGCTGTTTTTCATGTGGGGCATGGATAATTATTATCCTTATGATTCCGATCCTCAGTATCCGAAGATTTTACAGTTTTCACCAAGCGAATTTTCAGACTATTCGCAAACTCGGCAATACCAGGGCCAGTTCCAGTCCGTCGATTTTTTCGCATTAACATATTTTCTTGTTGTTTTTTTGAGCGCTGTCGCTGTGGCGTGGATGTTTTTCCGCGGACTTTTTGATTCGCAGGAAAAGTTTTTCATCTTTGAGGTTCTTGCTTTGTTCGCAATCAATTCGGTTGTCCTGGGAACGCTTTCGGGAGTGTACGGCCGCTATCAGGAGCGCATTGTCTGGCTTTTGCCTTTAAGTCTTTTTCTTTTTGCGGCAGGAAAAATTTTCAATAAAAAGATTTCAGCAAAAAAGTAAGCTTGTTTGAGTTTTATTGTATGGTACTCTTTGGGTTGTTAAGGTAGTTTTTTCTCTTCTGCGGCATGAGCGTGACCCTCGCTGCACTTTGTAAAGGCATTCAATCTCCGGAGGTTCGCCGGATTGAAGAGGCTTATTTTTTTGCAAAAAAAAATCTCAAGAATTTTCCGCGCCGCACAGGAGAAAGTTATTTCCAGCACGGTTCGGAAGTCGCTTTAACGGCTTTGGAGGTCAGAAAAGATCCGATGTATGCCGTTGTGGCGATTCTTCATGATCTTCTGGTTCATCCTGAAGGGAAGGCTTTGGTGGATTTTGCGCCGCTTCTGGGCGATGAGCGTTTTCTGGTAGAAGAGATGCACGTGTTGCGGCGTTTGCATATTGACGCAAGCACGCAGGATCTTGATAAGGTTATCGCGGCCTTCGCCACAGATTCACGATTGCTGGTTTTACGCATGGCCCACCGTTTGAACGATGTGCGCCATTTTGACCGCTTCACGGGAAAATTGAAAAAGGACGTGGCGAATGAAACGCTGCACATGTACGCTCCGATTGCGGGACGCTTGGGTTTTTACGCTTGGAGATATGAAATGGAAGATCGCTGTTTTGCCGTTCTTCAGCCGAAAATTTTTAAAAAATTGCAGAAGAAATTCACGGAACTTAAACCTTTTGACCTGTCCTGTCTTCATCAGGCCCAGAAGTTTCTTCTGCAGAAGTTTAAGACGGCCGGCATTGATGCCAGAATTGATTTCAGGATTAAAGGTTTTTTTTCGACGTACAGGAAGATGGTTTTGAAGCACAGAAAATTTGAAGAACTCACTGATCGTCTGGCGCTCAGAATTATAGTTCCGGATATCGACGATTGCTATAAGGCTCTGGGCATTGTCCACCGCATGATGCATCCGGTTCCCGGAAAATTGAAAGATTATATCGGTGCTCCCAAAGAAAACGGCTATCGTTCCATTCATACCGCCGTATATCCACTGCCGGGCGTAACGACCCAGCCGATGGAAATCCAGATCCGCACCGAATCCATGCATAAGGAATGCGAATTTGGCGAGTCTGCGCACGGGGATTATAAACACCTGCGCTACCGTTTGTCCGTAAAAACTTCGCGGGTCGATATTTTCAGAAATCTTGAAACGCTCCGGCTGGAAGCGGGTTCACCCAAGCAGTTTGAGCAGGCTTTGTGTACCTATTTCCGCCACGATCATCTGGTCATTTTTGACGAAAAAAATAATATTTTTCATATTAAAAAACCTGTGACCGTGATGGATTTTTTGTGCTTCACGGTTCCTGAACGCTGCAAATTTCTTAAAGAGGTGAAGGTGAACGGAAAGATCGACGAATTTGACCGTCTGCTTCACGACGGCGATGTTGTTGAAGCCAGATTCGGACGTGCGGTTTCCGTCAAGAACGATTGGATTCATTCGTGCCAGCAGCGTCACTCAAAACTTTTCCTGAAGAAAGTTTTAGCAGAGTCGGTTTAAAGTTCAAATTTTTCAAAATGAATGCGTTCTGGTTTTACGCCGATGTCTTTGTCCTGAAGTAACTGGAGCATAGCCTTGAGCATCGGTATGGGCCCGCACAGGTACACTTCACGCTCGCGGGTATCTTTGACCAGGCGTTGGAATTTTTCTTTGTCCAGACGGCCTTTTTCTCCCGGATAGTCTTTTTGATCGGTCAAAATATAGTGCATCGGAAAATGATTGGTTTGCGCGAGTTCATCCAGTTCCTTTTTAAAGATGGTGTCTTGCATTGTTTTGTTGCTGAAAAGAACGATGATGTCGTGTGCCGGAGCCAGTTCTTCAATCAGGCTTCTGATCGGGGTAATTCCCACTCCGCCCGCGATAAAAAGATATTTGGTTTCCGGTTTTGCATGAGCGATGAATATCCCGTACGGGCCGTCAATATAGGTCGGAGTGCCTTTTTTGAGCTGGGAAATTTTTGCCGTGAAATCGCCGCAGTTTTTTACGGTGATGCGCAGCTGATTATTTTTTGGAACGAAAGAAAGCGAGAAAGGATGAGCCTGCCACCAGAATCCTTTACAAAAAAATCTCAGGATAATGAACTGGCCCGCATGAGTTTTAAATTTTTCCAGATTTTTCCCCGTGATGTAAACCGACGTCGTATCAGGCGTTTCCTGCACTACATCGCTCACCGTAAAGCGGTATTTGAGTGAGTTGTAAACCGGCCTTATAAAGCGGAAAAGAAGTACATTGCCGAACACAAAAATATACAGCGCGCACCAGTAGTAATAAAAGAATTTATTGGTGGTCAGGTCGCCGCCCAGATTTAACTGATGGCTGAAAGCCAGAATAATGGCGAGATAGGTCAATAAATGAACGTAGTACCAGAGTTCGTATTTCAGATGTTTCCTGACGATATAGATGGAAAGGAAAACGATCAGGATAAAGAATAGAGCAGCCAACGCGGCCCAGCCCACGTCTTTGTAGTTGTAGAGAAAATCCATGAACTGTGCCCAGAAACTCACGCCGCTGCCGATGGAGTAAGAAAAGATCAGCAGGATCGGATGAATGATGATAAAACTGATGCTTAGATAGCCGTTGAGGTGATGAATGCGGGTGAGTTTATCCAGACCGAAAACTTTTTCCAGCCAGTAGCTCCGTCCCATCATCAGAAACTGCTGCAGGACAAAATAGACGGCAAGCAGCCCTGCAAGTCTGCCCAATGCCAGCAATACCGCCGAAAGATCGCCGCTTTCGATGAGACCTCCCGATATTATCCACCAAAGGCCGATGATTAGCGCTAAATTTCCGAAGAAGGCAAAATAGATTGCGTATTTTTTCAGCTTTTCCATAATTATTCCGGATTGATTTTTTCGGTAAGCTATTTAGTATGAACTTGTTGAACTATAATACTTTTTGGCATGGAAACCAATGAATCGGCGGGGAAGCAGCCTTATATGGGTGATCTGAATAATACCCAAATTGTGGGTGAACTTTTTCAAATTCCCCAGGATAAAAGAGATGAAGGATGGGTGAAAAAGTTTCTTGCCAGCGTTGCGACCGCCAGCTTTAAGTCTGGTGATCCGCAGGTCATCAAAGGTCCCGACGGATTTCCTTATTTTGCGCTGTATCTGCCGGAGCCGCACAAAGAGTTCCAGTGTTTTGTCATTCAGCATATGAAAGACGATTTTTTGCTGGAAAGGGGACTCGGCGTTGTTGTCCAGCCTGAAGGTCCTTCAGCCCAGTGGGTTTTTTCTTACGGTGATATTCTGAATTATCATCTTTGCGGCGAATTCTATTCGGATCCGCCGCAGGCTGAAGAACCTCCGGAAAATTCTCCTCAAAACACTGAAGCCCAGAAAGTTTTAGTAGGACAACCCGCGGAAAATTATCTTCCCAAAGTCTCAAGGGCCGTTCTTCACAGCTATCTTGCTTCATTCAACATTCAGGACCCCAAAATTTTGATCATGATGCGTCCGGCCGCAGCGCCAGCGCCTGAAGCTATGATTCAGGAATTGGTCTTCCGCCTTTCTCCAGAGATGTTTCAATCTCAGCAGCAATACGAAAATATTTTAAGAAGCCTTGCCTGGTTTTTGCCCCGACATTACCGCTACGTTTCCATGGGCAGCGGTTCCACTTTTGAAACATCTTTTGCTGCTCTCTAAGTTGTCCTTGCGGCATTGCTGAAGAACGAACTGATGATCGATAAAATGATCGAGAAAAGGAGCGCCCACCAAAATCCGTCGACTCTGAATCCGTTGACGATGTGTGAAGCTAAAAGAATAAGCAGGGCGTTAATGACCAGAGTAAATAAACCCAGCGTAAGAATGTTGATCGGAAGCGTCAGAATGATAAGAATGGGTTTTAGGAGCGCATTGAGGATTCCCAATACGAGTGCAGTGACAAGGGCCACCCAAAAACTGTCTACATGTACACCAGGTAAAATATAAGCGGCAACTAAAATGGCCAGAGCATAAACTATCCAACTGAGAAGGATTTCCATAGGAGTTGTTGGTCAGGAAATAAAATGATGAGGCGTTCTTGATTTTTTTGGCCTGCTGGTCTTTTGGAATGCCGTAGCCTGTGTGACTCACCTCTATTTTCAGTTTACTGTCGGAAGGCGCAACATTGATGTCGACTTTTCCTCCGTTGATTAAAGCAAATTTTCTTCTTATGATCACCTAAAATGTCATGAAATGTTCATTTTTTGATAGACACTTTTGCTCATCTGTTTTTTACATCGATTTTTAAAAGGGTTCTTGATCTGGCCGGAAAACCTGTTAGACTAGCGTGGCCTTTTATTTTTATTGCTATGATTGAAGATAAAATTTCCCTTTCGTTGAAAGAGATCCGTAAACTCAAACAGGAACTTCAGGACATCAAAAAGGATATGCGCGCCGACGAGAAGATCGACAGCGAGGAATATATTGACCTTAAAAAAACTTATAAAGATTTAAAACATCAGGTGAAAGATCTGGAAGAACAATGGATGCTTGATCTGATGAAAGACGCTTCTTATGTAAAGCTGAAGGAAATGAAAGTTAAAAAAGAGGAAGAGGTCGCTCAGGCGAACCAGAAACTTTTTCAGCATGTGGCCCAATTGCCTCCGAAATTTTTCCAGATGAACGTAGAGACCGAGGAAGGTCCGGTCAAGGTTGAAGTTCATCCCGAAATGCGCGTCTATTTGAACGGCAAGGAAGAAAAGAAACGGGCTTAATATTAATTATTAAGTTGTTCCCGCCCGCAATTTCGAACGTTTGAAGAGTTATCATATTCCTATGAGAGGTTTTATCCTTTACAATGAAGTTTGATTTTTATAATCAAATTTTTTATGGAAGAAGAAATCAAAAAAATTGTCGTTGAGGAACCGGGTATTTCCAAAGAGCCGGCCAAAATTAAAAAGCCCGGACATTTCGACGTAAAATACATTATTTATTTTATTGCCGGAGTGATGGAAATTTTTCTGCTGTTCAGAGTTGTTTTTAAGATTACCGGTGCGGATGCAACGAGCAGTTTTGTAAGTTTTATTTATGGCGTCACCAATTTTTTTGTTGCTCCATACGCCAATTTTATATTGGAACCCGGCACTTTGATTGCCATGGCCGTTTATGCACTTTTGGCTTGGGGAATAGCAAAAATTATCGCGATTGCATTAGGTCGTCATCAGGATAATAAATAGGTCTTGACATTGCAAAGTATTGTATTGTGTGGTAAGCTTTATAGAAAGCTAATTACTCAATAACAAAAATAAGTATGAAAAAGTTTTATATCCATCCAATATTCACGGCATTAGTTGTGTCAGCTGCTCTTGGTCTGGCCGGGCCAATTACTGCATTCGCGGCAACAACGCCGTCACTTGGAACAGCGGCAACCTATGGTCTTCTTACCGGTACTTTTAACTATAATACAGGATTAACACGTATTTTAGGAACTGCCGGACAGGCAGCTCTTGGATATGTTGGAGCATTCCCGGGTGGAGGTGCGACACTTTTTGTAAACGGCACGACACAGGTCAACAATGCTGCATATAACCAGGCAGGAACAGATCAGAATACTGCTTTAAATAATGTCGTTGATGGTCTCAATATCCAGGCACCCTGTACATCTCTCGGCGCTATAGTTGATTTAGCCACTGCTCCTGGTCATCCGACCGGAGTCTACACCGCTGGTTGTTATTCCAGCACTGGCACAATGAATGTAGCAGGAGGCGCTACGGTGACTCTGACGGGTCCCGGAACGTTCATCTTCAGGTCAGGTGGTGCGCTTAATACAACAGCCGGCTCAATTGTTCAAGTAGCCGGTGGTGCATCAGCATGCGATGTATTTTGGGCTCCAGTTGCTGCGACAACTCTTGGTGCCAACTCTTTCTTTGTAGGAACTGACATTGATAATGCGGGTATCACCATAGGCAGCACTGTATCATGGTTAGGAAGAGCCTTGGCATACGGAGCAGCTTTAGGAACAATCACGGCCGATACGGACACCATTACCGTACCGGTATGCGCGGTGCCGCCCGTAGGAGGTCCACCAACGATCCACCTCGGAACTCTCACTGTCGTCAAAACGGTCATCAATGATAATGGCGGAACCAGAACAGTTGCCAGCTTCCCACTGTTCGTCAACGGCGTAGGAGTCACTTCAGGTGATTCTTATAGTTTTCCAATGCCTGCCGCAGGTCCGTTTACCGTCACTGAAACCTCCAATGCTCAATATGCCCGAACATTTTCAGGTGATTGCGACGTGAACGGACAAGTCACCCTCGTTGCGGGCGATAACAAGGTTTGTATTATTACGAATAACGACATCGGCGCACCTATAGTTATTCCACCTGTTCCACCACTCATCGATGTGGTGAAAGTACCAAGCCCGCTGGCTCTTCCGGGTGGTCCTGGTCCAGTGACTTATAACTACACGGTTCGTAATATCGGTACAGTTCCTATGAGCAATGTTACGATGATTGATGACAGCTGTGCTCCTCTTAATTTTGTTTCCGGCGATACGAACGGCGATTCAAAACTCGATTTGAATGAAGTATGGACATACAGATGTTCTACATCACTCGCGGCAACTCACACGAACATTGTTGTTGCAACGGGATGGGCCAACGGTATAAGCGCAAGTGA
Source organism: Candidatus Peregrinibacteria bacterium (assembly GCA_003153355.1). GTDB lineage: Bacteria > Patescibacteriota > Gracilibacteria > UBA1369 > UBA1369 > PALSA-1335. The sequence continues at coordinate 435,653 of PLYH01000001.1, read as the reverse complement.
TATCGCAACAGCTACGGTTGTTGTCGGCGTACCGATTGTTCCACCGTTGATCAATGTGACAAAAATTCCGAGCCCGCTCGCATTGCGTGCCGGAGGCGGAATGGTTACTTACACCGAAAGAATCACGAATCCTGGGACGGTTCCATTAAGTAACGTCCGTCTCAATGATGATAAGTGCAGCCCGATGAAGTTTATTTTCGGCGACACCAACAATGATTCAAAACTTGATCCGTCTGAGACCTGGACATACACATGTCAGACGAATCTTACACAAACTACGACAAACACTGCAGTAGCAACAGGCCAGGCCAACGGTATTACTGTCCGGGATTTTGCGATTGCGACAGTCGTTGTGGCAACCGCCGTTCCTCCAGTGCCTAGAGTAGTTCCGGTCGTACGTGCGCCCGCTCCTGTACTCCATGGAGTAGCTCCGGCAATGCCAAAAACAGGTTTTGAACCGACGGTGTTTCCATGGTTCCTTAACAGTTTTGCTCATCTCATGGGGAATTAAGAAGTCGGTCATCGTGAAAAATTCGTACATTTAAAATTCTAAAGAGCCCATAATATTGGGCTCTTTTTAGTATCGTTTTTCTGTGGATTTTTGGCATGCGCACTATGAAAGAAGGCCATTTTGTGCTATCCTGTTTAGATCAAAATAAATATAAAAAGTATTTGTGAAAAAGCATCGTTTTTTTAAAAAACGGTTGAAAATAGCAGCAGGGGTCTTTGTCACCATATTTTTTGCCGTATTGGGAACGCGGCTGTTTTGGGGTGAACAGGCGATGATTTTTGCAAGCGCGCTTTCCCAGCAAAATCAGGAATCAACTCAGGCCGTTCAGTCGGTGGTTGATGATAATTTGCCAGCTAAAAGTCAGCAGGCGGTTTTTACACAAGAAGGATCACCCGATGTTTCCACGCATTCCCTCGGCGCCAAGGAAAAAATCGGCGTACCTGTGCGCATTGAAATTCCGAGTATTGCCCTGGATGCTGCGATTGAAAAAGTGGCTTTGACGAAGGGCCGGACGCTCGATGTTCCCAAGCATCCGTTCGACACCGGCTGGTATGATTTAGGACCGCGTCCCGGACAAAAAGGGAGTGCGGTTATCGACGGGCATGTGAACTGGATGTACGGTGCGACTGCGGTGTTCGCAGATTTACATAAGTTGAAGCCAGGGGATAAGATTACCGTGCAGGATGACAAAGGAGCGCTCATTACGTTCGTGGTCCGGGAAAGCAGGAGCTACGCTGCTTCAGCGCATGCGGCGGATGTTTTCAGATCAAATGACGGGAAGGCGCATCTGAACATTATTACCTGCGACGGAGTCTGGGATAAACGCGCTCAACAGTATTCCAAGCGGCTGGTGGTGTTTGCCGACAAAGAGTGAGATAATTGACTGTAAGGAAATCAGTAATAACTGTTCTTATTTTTTATTTTTTTATTCTTCCCGCAATGGAAACTTCCCCACATATCGCGCCATTTCAAACGAATATCGTGAAGGCAACAGCAGATAATCAAGATTTTCGACATGTCCTATTCACCGGAGCAAAATCCCAACTCGTCGTAATGAGCATTCCGCCGGGTGGCGAAGTGGGCCAAGAAACACATGTGCACGTTGAGCAAACATTGTACTTTCAGTCCGGAACAGGTGAGGCTGTATTGGACGGCAAAACGTCTCCGATTGGTCCAGGTGATGTGGTTGTGGTGACTCCCGGAACTCAGCATAATTTTATCAATACCGGAACGGTTCCGTTGCAAATTTTTACGACATACGCCCCGCCGAACCATATTGACGGTCGTATCCAGCACACGATAGCCGACGAAAAAGCCGACACGCAGGATGAGGCTTTTGGACAAGCTGTGCCTTAGAGTGGACTGCGCACCCGGCGTCGTCATTAAATGGCATCAAACTCTCTTTTTTTTATCCTTACTTTTCAAAATATGAAAAAAATATTTTTGGTGATTCCTCTTTGTGCCGGATTATTATTTGCGGGTTGTAATACGGCGGCGCCGACGCAAACAACCACTTCCACAACAACGTCATCCACTTCAAATTCAGCGGCAAACCAAACATCATCAGTCACGATCGCTTCATCGACAACAACTTCTTCTCATGACGCATGCGCTTTGATTTCCCATGATGATCTTCAAACTGCAGTCGGACAAACCATTCAGCCGACTCCAACTTCGGGTACGGAAGACAGTGAAAGCACCTGTACATGGAACATTCAAGGAACCAGCGGAGATGCTGTTAATTTTACGATCATGTACCGTAATAATGAGGTGAAGCTTTTCCAGGATGCAAAAGATCATCCGATTTTAGAAACTCCTACCGTTGCACTGCCTGGAATTGGTGATGATGCGTTTTTTGATCCAAGCATCAGCATCGTCCATATTTTAAAAGGGTCCGTTCAGTTGACGATTCAATATATTGCAGAACCGGCAACCGAGAAAGATATGGAAATCAAACTGGCGAATCTTGTGGTCGGTAAACTCTAAAATATTCGACTTTATTGAGGGAATAGCCGTCGATCGATTCGATGGTATCTTTACATATTTTTATTATGTGATATAATAATATGAACTATAAGAATTTATGGATAATTCAGAAACAAAATACATACCCGGAGAATGCAACATCGGAAAAGAACAAGTCGACAGGCGTATACGTTTCGGCTGGATCGGTTTTGTTATGACGATTGGTCTTTGGGGTACATTTATTCTCTTTCGCGTTCCGGCGATATTCCGGATTACTCTTTTCGTTCCGGCGTTCGTATCTGCCCTGGGTTTTCTTCAGGGATTGATGCATTTTTGCGTCTATTTCGCACTGAAAGGCATCTACAATATGAAATCAAAATCTTCCAAAAATGAAATCATTATGTGGCTGCCGCTTATGAAAAAAGATAAAAGAAGGGCACGCGAGCTGCTGGTATATACTATCTTAATCGCTATGGTTGTCGCGATGATCGCTTATTTCAGTGTTAAATAAAAATTATGAAAAAACAAAAACAAAATCAAAAATATCTTTGGGCGGCAGGTGGTCTCGTTCTTTGTATATCCGTCGCAGCATTGGCGGCGCTGAATATGAATTCAAATACGAGCAGTAAACTGCAGGGCAGCGCGGCGAATGTTTCTCCATTGGCGGGTCATACTTTGAACTTGGCTCTTCCTACAACGCCAGCACCGACTTGTACTTCGAACGCTACCAATCTTACTCCTGGTCATGCAGTAACGTTTTCCGTGACACCGGTTGATCCGGGTTTTGTTTCGGGGTTATCTTCTGATTATACAATTGAGTATCTGTGGACGGGCGATGGCGGTCTTTTCGATTCCCCCAATCATACGAACTTGAGCTGGACCTATGCGAGCACGGGTACTTATAACACAAAGGTTCAACAGCAATTATTGTATGAGCCTACCGGTGCCATCGGGCCGGTCGTTGAAAATTCCATATCTATAAATTGTCCGACGGTAACAATAGCTCCGCCGACACTGGCTCCTCCCTCACCGCCGCCACCGGCACCACCAACGGCGGTTTTATCTTATCCAGTAGCATGCAGCGGAAGTCCCTCCATCGTTTTTCCTGGAGATACGGTTACATGGACGGCAGCAACAAGTTCAAGTACTCCTTCCGGTACTACGTTTAGCTGGAGCCTTCCCGTAGCCGGATCAGGCCAAACAGTGAGGTCGATAGCCGGCGCATCGGGAACTTTGACCATGGGAGTAACATATTCGGTTCCGTTGTTTTTCGGTGCTATAACAAGTACCGCGAACTGCTCGGTGACCGTTCACGCTCCTACTGCAATCATAGGACATAATTTTGCACCAGTCATCACGAGTATTTATCCCACCAGCGGAACGACAGACGGAGCAACTTTTGTTCAGATTACGGGTCATAATTTTGATACTTTAGCGGTACCAGCTACCGTCAATTTTGGCGGAACTCCTGCACCGGACGTTATAGTGAACAGTTCGACTTCCATCAGTGTCATCACTCCTGGCAACAACAATCCGGGCGCTGTTGATGTAAATTTTACCGATGCGAAAGGCGGCCAGTCGACACTTTCCGGAGGTTTTACGTATGTTGCTTCTACACCAACACCGTCACCGACTCCATCACCGACGCCAAATCCGACTCCCGCACCCACTCCGAAGCCACCATCAACACCAACGCCCCCACCAACTCCAATTACAATTTCTACCGATTGTACGATGTTTAAAGATGTAAAAGCTAACGATCCTGATTGTGCGGCTATTGGATACGTCAACAGCATCGGTGCCATGACGGGTAATCCTAACGGGACTTTTGGTCCTAACGCTTTTTTGCAACGCGATCAAGTCGCTAAAATTATTTTAGTAGCATTTAAGCTTTATGATACGACTACGGATTATTGCGGTAACGGGACTATATTCCCCGACATTGCTGCTGGAAATTGGGCATTCCAATATATATGCGCGGCAAAAGCGGAAGGTTTGATCACGGGGTATCAAAACGGCCCTGATGCAGGACATTATATTCCTTCCCGAAATGTATCCCGCATTGAGTTTCTGGCCATTTTGCTCAGAAGCCTTGGAGATCAAATTCCGAGCAACAACAGCTCTTCATATGACGATGTCCAGGCAGGTCAGTGGTTTAGCGGATATGCCAGCTATGCGATGAATAACAGTCTTTTCCCCGGACCGAATTTGAATCCAAACAGTTTTACGATGCGGCGCGATGTGGCCCGGATTCTTTATCAGCTTTATAAAGAAGGGAAAATTTAAGAGAAATTGATAGGGCGTATTGTCATTTTGTTGATTTTATGTCATAATAATCTAATATATTAATTTTAAAAGATATGAATAAATATAAAACAAAAATAATTTTGCCATTACTTGCAGGTCTTTTGTGTTTGCCGTTGGTTTTTTTGGTTGGGCATCAGTTTGCATCCGAAACTTTGGCTTCCAGCCTCACTCCAGATTGGTCACTCACGCCTGCAGTGCCTGCAAATAATGCTACCGGGGTTTCTACAACACCTACCATTAGCTGGATTGATCAAGCAGGAGCAACAACTTACAATTTATACATTTGGCCTAGTTCAGACCTTGTAGCCGGCGGCATAACCGCACCACCAATAATACTCACGGGGAACTTATCAACAACTTTGTACACCATTTCAACTTTTCAAAAACTTGATTATAATACTACGTATATTTGGCGTGTAAAAACTGAGGGTGTATTTTCGGCGCTTTCAACTTTCACAACCGCAGGACCACCAATAGCACCCGCAGCGCCAACGCTTTCAACGCCTGCAAACCATGCTACCGACGTTTCTATAACACCTAAATTTACCTGGTCTGCCGTACCCGGGGCATTAAATTATGATTTTGCAATTTCTCCAAATGGAGTGTCCTTATCTAAGAGTAACTTATCAGGAAGTTCATACACTATTTCAACTTCAACTTCTCCAAAACTTGATCCTAATACAACGTATGCCTGGTATGTAAAAGCAAACAATGCGTATGGTGGCACAGCGTCGTTAGTTAGGAGTTTCACAACTGCCGTAAAACCAGCCGCTCCTGCGGGTTTTAAGGAAGAGTCGACTACAGCGGGCACAATATCTGGACGCTATGATCTTAAACTTCAGTGGACGAAGGTCACCGGAGCAACGGGATACAATGTGAAGGCATCATCAACGTCAGGTGGAACATTCGTCACGATTCCGTCGAGTCCGGCAGTCTTATCGGGAACAACAGAAACTGCAACATTTTTAAATGTTTTTCCAGGCACATATTATGACGTCGTTACGGCAACAACCGGTAGCGGCAGCGTGGAAAGTTCGCCTTCGAGCCAATTAAAAGTGGTCATACCTCTCATTTCAATAAGATTAATACCTGTAGGCCCACCACCACCATATTTCGTGCCGCCAGCACCACCAGCAGCACCACCACCACCACCAGCACCAAAACCAATGGCTCCCAAGGATTTTATTTTAGGACCGATTACTCCGGATAAATCAACGCCAGGTACCTTTGATTTTAAACTGCGCTGGGATAGCGTGACCGGAGCAAGCGGATACAATGTGAAGGCATCATCAACGGCAAGTGGACCATTCGACATTCCGGTTCTCCCGAAGTCGACGTCACTCTCGGGAACAAAAGAAACTGCGACATTTGTAGGCGTAGGTCCAGGCACATATTATTTGGTCGTTACGGCAACAGCAGGCATTGCAGAAAGTTTGCCCTCATCAACATTAAAAGTCGTCGTACAGGCAGCTCCAACAGCACCAGTACCGGGAGCGGCAGCAACGCCGCTCACCGCGACTTGTTTTGTAGATCCGGCGAGTCCGAATGTCGGGGATGCTGTTTCCTTTACTGTGACACCGATCGGCGGAACAGTTCCATATACATACCAGTGGCCGGCAAATGTCACTCAGGATCCTCAAAACAGTAATGAAGCCACAGCAAGTTACACCTCTTCCGGCGACAATAGTTTCAATGTTACAGTCACTGATAATAAATCTGTTACTGCAGCAGCAAGTTGTGATTTTAGTGTTTCGACACCAACACCGACGGGGACAACGGGAACAGGAACAACGACCCCGCCGCCGGCTAGTTCAACACCTCCAGGCACGACATCAACGCCTTCAATCGACTGCAGCATGTTCAGTGATGTGAGTTCAGGCGATTCAGATTGTGCAGCCATCGGTTACGTGAACAGCATCGGAGCCATGACCGGAAACCCGGATGGGACTTTCCAGCCGAACGCTCTTTTGCAGCGTGATCAAATTGCTAAAATTGTTCTGATTGCCGCCAGATTGTATGTTGATGGGACCAATTATTGCACTTCGGCACCTTTCCCCGATGTTACGCCTCAGGACTGGGCTTTCCAGTATATCTGCGCTGCATCCTCGGAAGGTTTGGTGACGGGTTATCAATCAGGACCGGATCAAGGATTTTATCGTTCCGCCCGCAACGTGGACCGTGTTGAATTTTTGGCCATCTTAATCCGCAGTCTCGGTGATCAGGTGCCGGACAACAGCAGTACTTCTTACAGTGATGTTCCTGCCGGTCAGTGGTTTAGCGGCTATGCCAAATATGCCATGGATCATGCACTCTTTACCGGTTCAACCTTAAACCCAACTGCTTTTATGACGCGCGGTGAAGTCGCGGGCGTTATTTATAATCTTTATTTGGAGGGCAAAATTTAGTAAGAATATAAATATAATTAAAAATTTATGAGTAATATCGAAAAACCAAAGGCTAACCCTGCAGCAGAATTTATGGAACAGGCTCTGGGGAAGGATATAGTTATATTTGGTACAGTCCAGGTTAATGGTAAAGAAATGGGCTGTTATTTAGAGCAATATCCACAACCAAACTATGAAGGTGATGGAAAAGAACATGTTACCTATAGAATGTTCGTTAAAAATGAAGATGGTACTAAGGCATTCGAGGAAGGTTTTGGAAAGTACGAAACAGCCCCTGTTTTAGCCACAGATTTGTTAAGTACTTTTAAAAGAATGGAAAAACCCTTAGTAACAAAGGACAAAAGGGTTACTGAATTTATGGAAAAAGTTGGGGCAAGAATCGCTGTTCAAGGAGTTGCAATCTATAAAGGTAAAATTAGAAGATGCGGTTTGTTACAGAGAATTACGACAATCGGTCACCCTGAAAATGTTTTGTACACTGTCATGATAGGAAGTGATAAGAAAAATGCTGATGACAGGATGTTTAGTTTCATGAAAGACGGAACTTCGGCATATCAAGAAGATCCTGGTCCTGAATTTTGGCAGGATTTAGATACGGTTTTATCAAGTTTCGAGGAAACTGAAGATCCTGAAGTTCTAAGATTGCAAAAAGAATATAAAAAGTTGGCGGGTGGAAATTTAGATGATCATTCCAATTAAAACGTCTTCAATAAGCCAAAAATATTTTGGCAGGGCGGTTGAAGGAAATTCGAATAGGCTTTTTAGTGCGCTAAATGGAGAAAATCTCATTGGCAAATTTATTAACGAATTTATTTTTCGGATCCTGTTTTTTACGTACTGTCAGAAAAGTCTCAATTTTACTGCCATAAATTCTCTTAAAATCTTTGATCTTCATCCATATTTTTTTACCCATGTGGGGTTGGCCTCCATATTTCAAAAGAATTTTTTCAAAAAGTTTAAAAACTTTCATTTGATTTTTCCCTGTGCTGGCAGCAAGTTCAATATAGCATGTGCGTCGCCCAACACCGGGACCAATTAAAGCCTCTGAATTGTTCGGAGAAAATCTCACTTCGATGATTGTGACAAATTTTTCTTTTGACAACATATCTAATACGTCCTTGATACATTCCGGGAATCTTTCCGCAGGTATTCCAATTTCAATTTCATCGTGCCTAAAAAAAAGTGTTCGCGGGAATCCGTCATGCCATTTATAAACCTGTGCTTCCCTTCTGGAAAGCCCGGATTTCCCAAAGGCAAAAATAGCTTTGATGGCCAGATTTTCTATTTGTAAAAACTCGGCTGCTCCCAGCAAAAAACCGGCACAAGACATATCAATTAACTCTATTAATCTTTTCCAGATAATTCCATGTTTTGAAGCTTTAATTTTCGTGTGATTCCACATGTTTACGCGAACTTCTTGATGATTTGTCCCTCCAAAATAATAAAAACTAACATGATCATTATTGGCCAATATAATTTCAAAACCTTCCTTAACAAACAGCCTGTCAATAATTTTCATCGTTTTTACCAATTGAAAATTTTCCACACATTGCAGCTCCACTTCCGTCACAATCCCACATAAACCAATTCCTCCGATGGCTGCATGAAAAACAGGGGACCCCTTTCTAAAAGTTTTAGCCCGACCCAACCCATCGACAATTCTCAAAGATAAAATTTGTTCAGACAGAAATCCATGATCTTTACCTGTCCCATGCAAATCGGTAGCTATCAGGCCGCCGATACTTTGATGGTTAGTAGAGCCTAAAACTGGCAACGCAAAGTTATTATTTTGTAATATTTCCGTTAGCTCAAACAAACGTATGCCTGTTTGAAGACGTACTATTTTCTTTTTCTGATCTATTTGCAGAATTTTCTTGTATTTATCGAGAGAAATAATAGTGTCTTCGCAAAGCGGAGATTCATTGAAGCTATGACCTCCTCCCACTACCCGAACTTTTTTAGATTTTTTAATAATCTGACAAATTTCTTCTTCAGTTTCAGGAAGATAGTAATTATTTGGCCGGCATGAGTAATCGTCACACCAGTTTTCCCAAATACCTTTTTTGTAAGCGGACTCTATTGGTAATTTGCCACTCAAAAAAATATAACCAAAGCTGTTAACAATATTAAACCGGCAAGTTTTTATCAAACGATTTAGTTTTTGCCAGGCTGTGTCTTTGTTTTTATTCATCTCGATGAAATTTTTTCAAATTTCCCAATCTATAATCATAGCATAAAAAAGTGCTCGTTCGAAAGTGATAAAATTAAACAATTTCGATAAGCCATAAATATTTTGGCAGGGCGGTTGAAGGAAGTTCGAACCTTTTTGGGCGATGAGCCAGGTTTGTGTCCCTGTGTTTAGGCGAGGAACAGAGAGTCCGTTGGTGTGTTGGTTAGGCTCCTGCCGCTGGAGGATCCTCATTATCGTAAGTTTACTATAAAGATGGGCTTGACCCTGACGTAACGTGATAGGTTACAGTTGGGTCGTCATTCAATAAATCTTATGAAAAAATATAGCGTTAAACAGCTTTCCGACTTGGCCAAAGTCAGTGTCCGTACTCTTCATTATTACGATGAAATCGGCCTATTGAAGCCAAGTGAAAAATCCGCCGCCGGCTATAGATTTTACGTGAGAGCGGATCTCTTTAAGCTTCAACAGATCATGTTCTTCAAAGAACTGGAATTCAGCCTTGAAGAGATCCAGCGCATTTTGAGCGATCCCAATTTTGACCTCAAGAAAGCTCTCAAATCCCACCGCGAAGAAATTTCCAAAAGGAGCGAACAGTTCAAGACTCTGCTCAGCACCATCGACAAAACTATTCAAACACTTAATCAAAAAATTATGTTATCAGACCAAGAAATGTACGAAGGTTTCACGCCCGAACAAGCGAAAGCCTACCGCAAAGAAGCTTCACAAAAGTGGGGAAAAGGAGAAGTGAAAGCGACCGAAAACCGCATCAAAAAAATGTCGAAGGAACAATGGAACGAAGTCAAAGCCCAAGGTGAAGCTATCATCAAAAAACTCGCCGAGCTTATGGCAGCCGGGGAAGATCCGTCGAGCAAGCCCGTGCAGGAATGCATCGCGCGCTGGCACAAGCATCTCGGGAATTTTTATCCGGTCTCTGAAGCGCGCTTGCGCGGCCTCGGCGAAATGTATGTCGCAGATGAACGTTTCACCGCTCATTATGACAAACACCACAAAGGCCTGGCGCAGTTTAAAAATAAGGCAATCCAGATCTACTGCGACAATGGAATGAAAATCAACGGCGAAAAATAGGAAATCGTGGAGCTCTTTAAAGCTCGACGGTAGAGTTTTTTATTTTAAATAGCTTTCAAAATATATCTTGTGGCAAGTATATCCGCCGGGATCATTCTGCAGGTAATCCTGATGATAATCTTCTGCCGGATAAAATTTCGTAAGTGGTTCTAAAGTGGTCATAACTGGATTGCCCCAACGACCGGATTTATTCACAATATCTATAAAATTTTCAGCTTCTTTTTTTTCTTCCTCGTTGCCATAAAAAATTGCAGAGCGATAAGATGTCCCACGATCATTGCCCTGTTGGTTCAAAGTCGTTGGATTATGGATCTGGAAGAAAAAATCTAAAAGTTTTTTGTAAGAAGTTTTTTCGGTGTCATATTCAATTTCTACGGCTTCGGCATGTCCTTCGTGATTTTGATACGTTGGATTTCCAACCTTCCCGCCAGTGTAACCGACGGTTGTATTTACTACTCCAGGTTGTTTTCTTATGAGTTCCTCCATTCCCCAAAAACAACCTCCTGACAATATTGCTTTTTTAATCATAATTCTTTTGGTTATTTACCGGGTATAAATTTCATTGAAAGAGAATTTACGCAATGTCTGGTGTTTTTTTCTGTTAAATGTTCGCCGACAAACATGTGGCCCAAATGGCCGCCGCATTTTGCACAAGTAATCTCCGTACGTTCTCCGTCAGCGTCTAAGCTTTTTTTGACAGCACCGGGAATTTCTTCATCAAAGCTTGGCCAGCCGCAATCTGATCTAAATTTATCTTTTGAATTATAGAGAGGAGATTCACATTGCCGGCAGACATACACTCCTGTTTCCATTGTATTGACATATTCGCCAGTGAACGGCATTTCTGTGCCTTTATCAATAATGATTCTTTTTTCTTCCGGAGTGAGTTTATTCATGATTATATTATATGTGACATTCTTTTTAATAAAAAGGTTTACTGTGAACTTTATACAGATGTCTTTTTTGCCGGCGTATCAGGAATAAATATCAAAGCTTCACCGTTCATACAGTACCGCAAACCGGTGGGCTGTGGCCCATCGTTGAATAAATGTCCCAGGTGCCCCCCACAATTATCCAAAACTTCAGTCCGTGCGGGAAAAATACTGGTATCTGGCTGAAGCATGACAGCATCGGAACTGATCGGAGCCCAAAAGCTTGGCCAACCAGTACCTGAATCGTATTTTTGCTCTGAACGAAAAACCGGCTCATGACAATCAGCAGTTATATATGTACCGGGCCGGGTCTCAGTATCCAATGGGCTGCTGAAAGGCACCTCTGTACCTTTTTGACGTAAAATATAATATTGGCCGGGGGTTAAGATTTCCCCCCATTCTGCATCAGTGAATTTTGAATAATCCGTCGAAGAACTCTGTTGAGTATTTTGTTGAGAATTAGTTTGATAAGCAGAAGGCAAAATTGTTTCTTGTGTGACAATAGTTGGATTTTCCACTTGTTGCCGACATCCTGCCAATAACAAACAAGCCGTTATGAAAACCAGAAATCTTTTCATAAGATCTTAGAGATACATAGGGACATTTTAAACTGATTTTGAAAATTTGATTGGAGAGTACAAGTTTTTGGCATATCTTACAATAAAGATTATTTGTATTTTACAGTATTCCCCATGGTTAAAAAATATTTGTCTGAAAAGTATTTCCATAAAATTTTTGAGGTTGGAATTACTTTAAAAGGGCTGGATGGTCTTTTGGAAATCATAGGTGGTATTCTGCTTTTGAATGTAAAGCCTGATCAAATTGCTTCTTTAGTTCAGATCTTCACCCAACACGAACTCATAGAAGACCCCAGGGACCTTATTGCCAATTATTTGATCCAAGCAAGCCACCAATTTTCTATAAGTTCGGAACTTTTTGGTGCCTTATATCTTTTATCACACGGATTGATAAAAGTATTGATCGTTTTTGGATTGCTGAAAAATAAGCTTTGGGTTTATCCCGTGAGCATAGTTGTCTTTAGTGTTTTTTCGATCTATCAAATATATCGTTTTACTTATTCTCACTCCATAAGTCTCGTTATCCTCACAGTTTTTGATATTCTTGTTATTTTTCTTACATGGCACGAATATCATCACCTCAAGAAAAAAATACTTTCATCTCAACAATAAAATTGTCTTCAATAAGCCATAAAATATTTGGCAGGGGTGGTTGAAGGAAATTCGAACTTTTTTGAGTATGGGCTGGAGTTTGAGTTCTTGTGTTTACTAGCGGGTGGAACGTCCGTTGTTGTATGATTTTACTTTAAAATATTCCGCGTATCAGATGCCAACGTACTTTGGCACAATATTCCGTATAGCCGGGCAGATTTTGAGCGAGAAATTTAGGCGTTGGATTTTATATTGCGGCGGAGCACGATGGTTCCAAAAACGTGATAGACGATATCGGCGGAAAAGTGAGCCAGAATCGCCGCTTCAATACCATAGGTCCAGAATAGCCAGCCACAGAGAAGCCCGACCGGGGCGTTGAGGAGTAGTGAGCGTGCGAACATAACGGGCGATATCTTACCGATAAGATTTTTGAGGGAAGGTAGGTGCCCGATCCCAAAAAGGATCGTCATGATCACGTTCGCGGCCCAAAAGACCTCATTAGTAGGCAATCCTGCCGACGTATGCCAGATTTTTGAGAGTAGCCAAGCCAGTGCCGATAGTCCTAAAAGGCGCACGAGAATTTCTTCGTTGATGCCACCATAGAATGAGGCGGTGAAGTTTTCCCACAATGTGGTTTTTCGTGCGGTATCAACGAGTGCCTTGGGCCAATACGGCAAAAATAACAGATCAGCAACTAATAGGATTGCACCTGCAAACGCGCCGAAGATCATTGCGACTTGCAGCATATGTACGACCGCTTGCATCGACGCGTTCCCTGATAGCACCATCTCAATGTATGGAGCGCCCAGACCGATTGCATGGGCTGCCAAAAGCCCTACTCCGGTAACAATTGCGAAAATGATAATTGTCTGAAGAAGCGATATGAGTACGAGCTGCGAAACAGACATTTTGAGCGCCTTCTTTTGCGCTGACCCTTGCAGTAGCCGCAAACCATACGGCAATATAGCCACACCGCCGACAAGCGAAGCTGCGAAGAGGATGCTGAATTCAGGCCAGAAATTGATGATCATATTGTTATTTTAATTATAGAATTATTCAGTGTAATGTTCCAGTCACAAAAGTTCGCACACATATTTAGGGCTTTATGGCACATCAAAAATGGCTTTGATAAAGCACTAAAATCCTTGGCAGGGGCGGTTGAAGGAAATTCGAACCTTTTTTAATTATAGAGCGGAGTTTGTGTTCCCGTTTTTAGACAAGGGATAGAGGGTGAGGGGCCGTTTGGCGATTAAAATTGATCTTTAAGGTCAAATATGTTATAGTGTTAAAATAATCTTAATATTATGATGTATTTAAAACTCTGCCGTAAATTCGATCAGAAATTTAAGTTTGTTTACCAACAAGAAAACGCGAAAGAAACGGAAAGTCATCCGCCTGGGAATGATTTGGAAGATTTGTCCGATAAATTGAACAAAAATATCTACTACAAGATAGATGTTCCTGATTCCATATTGAATCAAATAAAATTTGAGGCCGGTACAAGTTGGAAAATTGATGCAAGAGCAACAATCCATCAAAAGGTTTTATTGCTTTTACCAAGCGGCGAAAGCAAGGTAACAAATATGCCGATTGGAAATAGATTAACGTTATTAGATAACCAGGTGCTTTATTTTGGAGATGCTGATCCGGGTAAAGAATTAGTTTTGGTTCAATCAATCAGTAGGTTTAAATTTTATCTGCCTTTAAATATTTTTGTAAGACTGGTGGCGAATTCAGCTGTCATACCTGCAACTCAGGTCGGTGAGAGTGCGACGAATCAACCTGCAGCTGAAAAACTGACAATTGCCGAATTTGCTGAAAATTTTGGATCGCCGGAGCGATGGATATATACACTTAAAGAAGATTACACTAAAAAGATTGACGAAAAAATCGCCGACATGAGAAACAATAATCCGAATCTCACCGAAAAAGAAAGTGACGATGCCGTCGATAAAATCCTTAAAGAGTTGCGACTAGAAGGAAAAAGACAATTATCCCAAATTAAAACCGATTCACGCGAAGAATTTATCGAAGTTCAACCATATAGGAATCAAATGTCGCAAGCTTATAAAGAGCTTATTCAAAAATATCTTTCGCCTGAAGAGGTATCGAGAAGAAATTCCGGTATTTTAACAAATGAAAATGTGGCTCTTCTCCTTAAACCATAAAAACTCGATGGTTCCCCCGAATGCGTAATTCGAACGTTTTGGAAGAGGAGTGCACTTCAGTAAATGTTTGTATTCATTTAGTTTTTTCCTAATCATTGAATTATTTTAGAGCTTTGATTAAAAAATAAATTATGGTATAATATTATTATGTTATTTTGTTATGTATGTTGATTTTTAAAAATATAAAAAATGGTTTATTTCTCAAGCGGGTTGTGTTTTTAGCAGGCCCTGAAACAGGCGGTGAAGCCCAAAACAAAAAGCCTGAGGTAAGATCGAATATTGAAAATGCATATGAACAGTCACATGAAGCTAAAGATAAAGGTATAAAAATGATTCGAGTAGGACAACAAGGCTTAGAAGAATTGAAAGCACTTGATCGTGAAAGAAAAAAGCAACTTGCAGAGGATCTTGCAGCTGTCAAAGAAGAAGGTTGTACGAAATATCCAAAGTGCCAAAAATTTTTGCAACAAAATGAAGCTGAATTTGACTGGCTGTACGGGCGTACTTGGATCAACGATATTGGTCTTGATCCGGATGCCCGTTGGAAAACGGTTGCCGCAATGGAAGTTAAATTAGATTATGATTCCGATAAAGAAAATGAAAGACACGGTTAGTTGTTGTATATAAAAAATGTCTTCAATAAGCCATAAAATATCTTGGCAGGGGCGATTGAAGGAAATGCGAACCTTTTTCTATATGGAGCGGGAGTTTGTGTTCCTGAGATGAATGTCCTTTGCTACTTTTTTTGTAACGGATAAGTTACTTTTGTTCCCGTTACTTTAGCGAAGGGAGTCATGCGATGTTTCTTTTTTGATTTTGCACTTGAGATTTCCCGAACGGTAATTTTCCTTGCCATTAAAGCATCAGCAATAAGTGAACGATGACATCGAAAGGGGTTTCCTTCGGCGCACATGAGAGCTATTCGTTTTCCTTTGGCTATTTTCATTAGGTTTCTGATCGCATGAACAAACTGTCTGGTTTGCATATAATCGGCATAACCTCGAAAACTAAGATTTCTCCAAGCAGTATTGATAGAATTTTTTGAAGTGTGGCGAAGACCTCCAAGTTTGATGAGGTGAATATAAGTTATGCCTTCTTTTTTAAGATTTTTTGCTAGTGTTGTTTTGTTGAATTGCGGATTAAATCTTGACCGCGGTATCGTACGGATGTCAGCAAGCACTTCGATATTATGGGCTTTGAGAATGTTGATGAAGTCCTTGAGTGGATGAGTAGAATGTCCAATAGTTGCAATCATAATTGTCGCTTTCCGAATATTGCTTTATAAAAATTGATGAATTTATATTATACCATAATATTGATATTTCAAAAAATGGCTTAAATAAGCCATATAATGTGTTGGCAGGGCCAGTAGGAATCGAACCTACATCAAAGGTTTTGGAGACCTCTGTACGACCATTGTACTATGGCCCTTCGTCGTTTTCTTATTTTACGCTTGCGTACTATAACAACTCTTTGTTTTTTTGGCTAGATTTTAGCTGTTTTCTGCACAAATCCCTTTTTGGTGCCTTGCAATTTTGGATAGACGTGATAAAATGGTTCTTAACCATATATTTTGTTCTATGTCAATGACTCTGAGGGAAAAGTTTGAAAAACTTATTGATAAGGTTCTCGATAAACGACCGGTTCTCCGTGAGATTATTCAGAAACGGGGCAAGAAGAATCTCTATGAGTACGCACAGGATTACATCAATGTTAATTTAAATCCTCCGATTCAACAGCGTCAGGATGAAATGATCGGAACTTTTGCGGCGGAAGTGGAAAGGCTTTTGGGTAAACAGGTTGCTAAGGAAGCGGCTGAACAGCTGGCTGCTCATTATTATGTTTCGACCGCGGATCATCACGGGCCGGTGACGCATCCGTTTTTTATTAATTCCAATCTGCTGACGGCGGCTCCGTTTTTTGAACATTCCGATCCGGTCCTGAAAAATGTGATCGTTTTTGCCTGCGGCAGCATCTCTCTGAATAATTCTTCTTGGCCGCGCGGACTTTTATTCAACACTTTTAACAAAGGAAAAATCCAGACCCAGAAATTGTCTTTTTTTCCTGCGAAGGACCGTTTGTGTCCAGTCTTCAATTATCGTGCGTATGCCAAAGAGGATATTGAACGCGCCCGAGGTGCATTAAAGGAAATGGTCAAAATGGGTGATGTCCATCCCGAAGAGGGTACAAAGGTTGAAGCTTTACTGGATGAAATTTATCTGCGTCCGGAAGTTCTGACTGCGGGAAATTTTTCAGATCAGGTCACTCAGACTAACTTTCATCTCTGGAAGAAATTTTTCGGACCGAAATATCATGAAGAAGCTCCGAACCTGATTTATCTGGAACAGGAAAGTTTGGTTTCCAAACTTCTCATCAACTATCATTTTTATGCCGACACGACGATTACCCATCTGTTGTTTGATCCGGCCTATGATTTGCTTATAGAGAATTATTTTGAAGGAATCCAGGGTGCGTTTGACCGCAAAGAGAATTATGGAACGTATTTGTTCTGGGCTTTGCCAAAGGGCGGTAAGTATCGCGTTCAGATGTGGAAACAGGGGAATAAGCTGGTGACTGAAGACGGTTCATACAGCATTGAACTCAAACCGGAAATTATTCAGAAAGCTCTGGAAGATAAAGAGATTATTCCAAGCATGATGCTGTGTTATATCGTGCTGGCTTTTTATTATGGCCTGAAATGTCTGGGCGGATTCAGCCAGGTGAATTATCTGACTTTCATGAAGAACGCTTATATTAAAATGCAGGCGGATCGAGGCAATTACCGCAGTATTGAAGTATGTGCCCGTTCCCAAACGAAAGAGATGGGCGGAGATTTTACGCTGGCATTTATGGGAGGACCGAACGGTGAACTGGTTCCTTCGACCGGTCTGGATTTAATTCTTTACGGTACCGACGAGACCTGGCCATGCCTAATTGAACAGTCAAAAATCATCACGCTGGAAGAGGGTATTTTTACCTTGATGCCTGAGTTTTATACGATTCTTTATACCGAAAACGAACGCGACCCTGAACTTTTATCGGTGACCGCTGAAGACATTACGAAACTTTTACAGCTCGACCAAAAAGTGAAAGCCTGCACGACGATCAAGACCCATTAGTTTTATTTTTTGTCCGGCGGGATGCTGTAGTAGTTGAACAGGTACTGCGCCATGTCGTGATAAACGAGCGCGGCTGTTGAATCTGCCCATTGAGATGCCCTTGGACGGTCCATTTTAACGAGGATCACAAACTTGGGGTCATTGATCGGAGCGAATCCTATGACCGTTACTACGGTCGTACCTTCACCGCTTTGTGCTATCCCGTTTTTATAGGTCTGGGCCGTTCCTGTTTTGGCGCCGATGTAATGATCGGGGAGTTTGATTTTTCCATAACTGTCGCCGTTTTCCACATTGTTCACGAGCATTGCGGTCATGGTGGAGGCCGTCTGTTCACTCACGACGCGCTGCACGGACATCGGGTCTGTTTTGATAATTTTGCCGTCTTTCTGGACAATGCTGTCCACGATGTGCGGCTCCATCAGTACTCCTTTATTGGCGATTGCGGCGAAAGCCGTGACCATCTGGATCGGCGTGACAAGAATACCCTGGCCGAAGGCATGGTTCGCCAATTCACTGTCCGTCCACTGGTCAAAATGAACGATTTTCCCAGGACTTTCGTCATCGAACTCAATGCCTGTGCGGTCATTGAAGCCGTATTTGAGCATGTAACTGTAGAAAAGGCTGCGTCCTATTTTCCGCGCCACCCAAGAGATTCCGGTGTTGCATGAGTTTTGAATGACCCAGGTCATGGTTGAATAGCCGGTGCATTTGGCGGAAACGTTTTTAATTTCAGCGTCGTATTTTAGTCCGTCGGGACCGATGTGTTTGCCGTTGGGATTTTTATCGAGGAAGAGTACGCCGGGATCGGTAAAGCCTGTGTTCGGAGTTACGTCTCCGTCATCGATGGCAGAGGACATCGTGATGATTTTATAGACTGAGCCGGGTTCGTAAGGCTGAGAGACCGCAAGGTTCTGGAATGCGCCCGGGCCGATGTCGTTTTTATATTTGGTGTAGATGAAACTTCCGTCGGTTTGTTGTTCTTTGAATACTTCAACGCGGTCTTCCTGTATGAGATTCCGGTAAAACCAGAAAGCATTCGGGTTGCCGCTGATCGGAATAAGATTTTGAATGTCGTTGGCGCTGAGGTTGATCGGTACGGTGTCATAGACGGTGCCGTAATTGTTCGGATCAAAGCTCGGATAATCCGCCATGGCCATGATGTTGCCCGTTTTGGGATCCATAATAATGACCTGTCCGTCATCAGCTCTTTCTTGCTGAACGTATTTTGCCAGTAATTGTTCAGCGGTCATTTGAATGGAACGGTCAATCGTCAGCACGATATCGTCACCGTCAACTGCAGGCTGGATGATGTTGTCGTCACCGACGGTGATCTGGCGGCCCACACTGTCTTTTTGGGTTTGGAAGACTCCTTTTTTACCTTGGAGCTGCGTGTTGTATTTGCTTTCGATGCCGTACTGGCCCATTCCCTGCGGTGTCACAAATCCCAGAACGTTCGCGGCAAGCTGACCTTCCGGATAGTAACGGAAATATTCTTCCTGCAAACCCAATCCGCTGAAGCTTTTGCTTTTGTCGTTTTCAATGAGCTGTTTAATCTGGGCCGAAATGTCCGGACTTAATTTTCGTTTGATGATGACATAGCGGTTTAATCCTTTGAGAATGGTTTCGAGTTCCGAAGGCGGCAGTTCCAAGAATGGGCTTAACGCAACGGCAACGCTGTTGCGGTCTACAATTTGTGCGGGATAAGCATTGAGGTCGCCGTCTTTTATTTCAACACCGGGGAGTTTGAGTCCGCTGATCTGGTCGAGCTGGTCTTTGGTCAGGTCGCTGCTCAGAAGGATTTCCGAACGGTTGACCTGGCTGATCTGATCAAGAAGATTTGCGGAAAATTGCTGGAAAAGTTCGTCGTCGCTCAGAGATTTTACCTGTGCCTTGAGTTCGGGAGTATTGGCTTTGGCAAGTTCAAGCAGGACGCGTTTTTGGTCGTCGGCGCGGGCCTGGTTCAAATCGAAAATCATCGGAGAGATGCGGTCGGCCACCATTTTTTTGTCGGCGATGAGCGTCGGGTCCGCATACAAAAGATCCAGTGTCGTGTCCGTGGCCACGCGCACGTTATCGCCCGAGGCGTAATCTTTTACGAAAATTTCTCCGCGGCGAGCCGGCAGTTCGCTGTAGCCGTAGTGTTCCTTGGCAGCCACAGTTTCGTAATAGTCGTAACGAAACACCTGCAGATAAAACAGACGGACAATGATCACGCCGGTCATAAAAATGATCGCGGCGGTGAGCATCGCAAGACGGTTCATGGGTTTCCAGGGCTTTCCTGTTCGTTTTTTCACCATAAAAATTATGATTGCGGGAAGTTATTATAGAGGGATTTTTGTAAAATTGCCACCGTGGTATAATGATCGAGCGTTTTAGTACTTATTATTACGACAATGTCACGGAAGACCACTCTTGAAAACGGCTTACGGATAGTTACCAAAGAGCTCGACAACACCAAATCGGTGACGGTATTGATCCTGGTCGGCGCGGGGTCGCGCTATGAAATAAAACCGATTAACGGCATATCGCATTTTTTGGAACACATGTTCTTTAAAGGAGCGAAAAAATATAAGAATACCAAGGAGGTTTCGGAAGCCATTGACGGAGTCGGCGGAGATTTTAACGCGTTTACGGGGAAAGAGTACGCGGGATATTATGTCAAAGTAGCCGATAAACATATCGGGCTGGCCCTGGATGTTTTGTCCGATATGCTCATTCATTCTAAATTTGATCCTGCGGAAATCGATAAGGAACGCGGCGTCATTATGGAAGAGTACAACATGTATCAGGACACGCCAATGTATCAGATCGGCTGGGATTTTGAACGTTTAATTTACGGCGACCAGCCTCTTGGATGGGACCAGGTCGGTACCAAAGAGGTGATCATGGGCGTGCAGCAAAAAGATTTTTTGAAATACCGCAGCGAACTTTACACTCCTGAAAATACGGTCATCGCTATCGCAGGAAATGTTGAACATGATGAAGTCGTTGAAAAGATTGAAGCTCTTTTTGAGTTTGAAAAAATTAAAAAAGCTTATGATTTTTCAGCCGCGGAAAAAATGAGCAGCGGGAAACGTTTGTATCTGCGCAACAAAAAAACGGAACAGGCACATGTGATGCTGGGTTTTCCGGGATATTCGGAACAGCATAAGGATCATTATGCCGCGAAACTTTTGTCCATCGTTTTGGGAGGAAACATGAGTTCAAGAATGTTTCTTTCGGTACGCGAGGCCCAGGGTCTGGCTTACTATATTAGTTGCACAACCGACGAATATACCGATACCGGAACATTTACCACGAATGCAGGCGTTTCTTTGGATGGCATTGATAAGGCCATCGTGGCCATCATGAAAGAGTATAAAAAAGTTTTGGATGAACCCGTGCCTGCCGCTGAGTTGAAAAAAGCCCAGGAGTTTTTGAAAGGGAAAATGGTTTTGCGCCTGGAAGATTCCGAAGAGTATGCGCATCTGATCGGCAAGTATGAACTTTTATATGACAAAATGAAGACGCCTGAGGAGATCATGAAGGCCATTGATAAGATTACGACGAAAGATTTACAGCGGGTCGCGCAGGATCTGTTTAAGGAAGAAGAGGTGAGATTGGCCGCTATCGGGCCATACGAAGACGAGGAACGCTTCATGAAACTGTTGAAATTCTAGAAATCATCAGTATTATATTCGCGACGATTGACGTACTAATCATTAATTAAAAAATTTATGGCTATGGATTTTAAAGGGGTGAGTGAGAAGACTTTGGTTTTGATTAAGCCGGACGGCGTACAGCGCGGGCTGATCGGAGAAGTGCTGATGCGTTTTGAACGCAAAGGTTTGAAAGTCGTCGCCATGAAAATGATAAGTCTGGATGAAGCGGTTTTGCGTGAACATTATGCGCATATCGCTGATAAGCCTTTCTTCCCGGGTGTGAGCAGTTTCATGCAGAGTTCTCCGGTGGTCGCGATTTGTCTGGAAGGGTTGGAAGTTGTCCAGGCTGTGCGAATTTTGTGCGGAATTACCAAGGCGCGCGCTGCAGATGCAGGTTCGATCCGCGGCGATTTTGCAATGAGCGTTGCTTGTAACGTTATTCATGCTTCAGATTCCGTTGAGACCGCTATGAAAGAGGTTCCGCGCTTCTTCAAACAGGATGAAATCTATGAATACGGCAAATCGGAATATGAGCATGTGTATATGGAGGACGAAAAGAATTGATTTGTACGCCTTCGCTCTCGCGCCTTGCGCTCGGTTTTTGTTTCCCTCATGCCATTTTTAAAACTCGCTTCTTCACGGAGGCCGCTCGCTGAAGGTGAAAATCCGCTCACTTTGTTTGAACGCGTCCGCAACCGTTCGGCATTTTTGCTGCAGAGTTCTGATGGCGGCGTCAAAGGCGGATACAGTTTTATCGGCTACGATCCTTTTGCGAAACTGTGGAGCAGTAAAGGTGTTACGCACCTTTTGAAATTGAAAGATTTTTTTGACTGGGAAAAAAGCCCGGTTCAAATTTTTGACGGAGAACCTTTGGAAGTTTTACGTGAACTGACGCGGCATTTTCGTTTCAACGGAAAATCTCCCGTGCCTTTTTGCGGAGGCGCTGCGGGATACTTCAGTTACGATTTTGGAGCCGGCCTTGGCGGTGTTCAGCAAAAAGTTTTTGATGATCAGGAACTTCCTGATTTTGTTTTCTTTTTTGCGGACAAGATTTTTGCCGTTGATCATGAGAAATCGGAACTTTGTTGCATTGCTCTTGCTCCCACGGATGCTGAAGCGCAGCGCAAGCTGGAAGAGATGGCCGATGATCTTCAGGTTTTGCCTGCTTTTGTCCAGGCAGGAACAGTCGGCAGCATCGAAGCCCAGCTTACGTATGACCAGTATGTTCAAAAATTATCGATCATTCATGATTACCTGAAAGAAGGCGACACCTATCAGGTGAATTTTTCGCAGCGTTTTTCCGCTGAATGTTCACGAGATCCGTGGTCAGTTTATAAAAATCTTGCGGCTGTAAATCCGGCTCCTTACAGCTGCTTTTTTGATTGCGAAGATTTTCAGATCATCAGTTCTTCGCCGGAACTTCTGTTGAGTAAAACCGGTTCAAAAGTTGTGACCAAACCCATCAAGGGCACGGTTCCTCGCGGCAAAAATAAAAAAGAGGATGCTCAAAATGTAGAAAAACTTTTGGCTTCGGAAAAAGATGCGGCGGAGCTGGCGATGATTGTTGATCTGGAACGGAACGATCTGGGAAAAGTTTGTGATCCCGGTTCGGTGCGCGTGGTTGAGCCGTTTTCGCTCAAAACGGCATCCTCCCTTAGGTCGGAGTACCGGACGATTGAAAAATATGCGCGCGTTATTCACACGGTTTCAACGATCGAAGGCAGACTTCTCCACAGCAAAGATTTTTTCGATGCTTTTGCGGCACTGTTTCCCGGAGGGTCTATTACCGGATGTCCAAAGAAACGGACGATGGAGATTATTGATGAACTCGAAGATTTCAGAAGGGGGGTATATACGGGTTCGGCCGGATATGTTGGTTTTGACGGGAATGGGGCTATGAATATTTTAATCCGCACCATGCTGCTTCAGAATAATAAGCTTTTGTATCAGGCGGGCGGCGGCATTGTGATCGACTCCGATCCGCGGCAAGAATATGAAGAATGTTTTTCTAAAGCGAAGGCTTTGAGGGAGGCCCTGGAAAATCATGAAAATGTCATAAAATTCAAGGAATAACCAGTCAGATTGACGTATCTGTCTATTGCTTTTTAATTTTGATGCAGTAGTATGCTTGGTGATAACTTTTGTTTATGCCTTCTAGCTCACCATCCATTAATTCCCGCGATTTTCAGCCTCAATCGGATGCTTTATCGACAGTTCCCGCGCCGCCTGATTCAGGGGAGAACGAAGTTTCATTTGATGAGCTGACTCCGACAACCGGCGTGCGCGACGTTAGACTTGCAAGAGATACTGACCCTGCGAACGATCCGGATGTTACCGATGAACAAAGCTGCGCAAATGTTGCGGCAGAGGTTCAAAGAATGGCTGAAGGCGCTTTGGCTCCGGCAAAAATTCCTCAAGTGCCGATGGATGATATTGAACATGCGAATATTTTTGTTGACGCTTTGCTTGAAGAAGATCAGGGCGAGGTGACCACGAATCATTCTACGGTTCCGGCCCATGAGTACCATGATGAAGGGGAAGAGATTGTTTTGGTCGGTCCAAAATTTGATGATGATGAGCCGGTGAGTATACGTTAAAAAGATTTTATTTTTATGCCTAGTTCAACACCTCCATTCCGTTTACCTGAAGATAACCGTGATCTAACACCGATTCCTCCGGCTCCAAGAGAGTCCGGCGTCATGGCAGTGCCTGATCACCTCATTGAAGCTTTTCGAAATGTTGATGTCAGCGGTATTAAATTGGTGGAATCGGATGTGCGGATAAGAATTAAAGGGGTTAATGACCTTGTTGACCTTGATGACGATGATGATAGAGACCGTGAATTGCTGCCAGAAGGAGGCACGGTCGGTTATTTTAAGCCTTATACTCAGCAGGAACTCGATGAAATTTTTAAAGGAAATACCGATCAAACGCGTGATCCGATGCTGGATCTTCTTGATAATATTTTTGCAAAAGACGCCATGACAATGCCGAAACCTTTCAGGCCTCATTCAGTTAAGCATCCAAAAAAACCGAGAGGTGATCGTTAATTTGTATGATTGTTTTTTTGAACGGAAAATTTTTTGATTCGAAACAGGCCAAGGTTTCAGCTTTTGACCATGGTTTTTTGTATGCGGACGGCGTTTATGAAACTTTGCGGACTTATGGAGGCCGTGTATGGCAATCCGGAGAGCATTTGAAGCGTCTGCGGAATTCGGCGGGGATGATCGGTTTGAGTTTGCCGTGGAGTTTGAAGCAGATTGAAGCCTGGATCAATGGAACTGTTGTGAAGAACGGTTTTAAGGAATCGCGTATCCGCGTCACGGTGACGCGCGGTGAGAATGGTTTTGATTTTGGCCCGGCCAAAAAGCCGACGATCTGTATTCAGGTACAAAAACTGATTGAACAGCCTGCTTCGGTTTATAAGCGAGGTGTGAAGGTGGTGAGTTTTGAAGGTGAAAGATTACTGCCTGAAGCAAAAACATTGAATCTTTTGCCGATGGTTCTGGCTCAGCAGTTTATGCTGAAGAAAAAAGCTTATGAAGCTTTGTTTGTGGACGCGAAAGGACGAGGAGGTGAGCGTGCGCTGGTGCGCGAGGGGACGGTGACGAATGTTTTTATGGTAAAGAATGGTGTTTTGATGACTCCCGGAAAAAATATTTTGGCCGGAACCACGCGTGATGCGGTGCTGAAAGTGGCGCGGCGCCTTGGTTTGCAGATGAAGGTCGGTGATATTCAGCTGAGGGATCTTTACGAAGCCGATGAGGTTTTTTTGACGAATGCGCCGCGCGGCATTGTTCCGGTCTGCCAGGTTGACGGTAAAAAAATTGGCGAACGATCCGGCACGAACGGCGGTTGTCCTGGAAAAATCACCAAAAAACTGATCAAGGCTTTTGATGACTATGTACGTGCGGCCTTTGGCGTGTAAAATTGATTCGTAAATCCGTCATATGAAATTTCCACCGCAAAAATCAGGCTATCAGATGGAGCTGAAGAGCCATGGAAAGACGCTTTCACTCAACAAACCTCTGGTCATGGGGATTTTAAACGTTACTCCTGACTCGTTTTCTGACGGCGGGAAATTTAACGATCCTTCGCGCGCGGTTGAACGTGCTCTGCAGATGATAGAATCCGGCGCGGATATTATCGACATCGGCGGCGAATCAACCGGCCCGAACTCCAAAGATGTTGCAGTTGAAGAAGAACTCACCCGGGTGATGCCTGTTTTGATCGCTTTGCGTTCACAGACTCATGCCTGGATTTCTATTGATACCTATAAATCCCGCGTTGCCGCGGAAGCTTTGGAAGCAGGGGCCGATATGATTAATGACGTCACTGCTTTGCGCGGTGATTCTGAACTTGCGAAAGTTTTAGCGGATTATCCTGTTCCCGTTGTGCTCATGTTTTCCAAGGATTCAACGGCCCGCACCACGCGCGAAGAGGTTCAATACCGAGATGTGGTAAAAACCGTGACGGATTTTTTAAAGGAAAGAGTTGAGTTCGCGGCCCGGCATGGAATTTCCCGTGATCGTTTGATTCTTGATCCCGGCATGGGAGCTTTCGTGAGTTCCGATCCTCAATACAGTCTGCAGCTTTTAAATAACCTGGAAGAACTGGTGAAGTTGGGTTACCCGGTTTTGGCCGGTCCTTCAAGAAAATCTTTTATCGGTCAGGTTCTGGATGTGCCTCTGGACCAGCGGCTGGAAGGTTCTTTGGCTGCCTGCGCGGTTGCAGTGATGAACGGGGCTTCCATTTTGCGCGTCCATGATGTACAACAAACCCGGCGCGTGGTTGATATGGTCAGCGCCATCATGATTTCTTAAATTGTTGTTATGTTCGTTACCAAAGAGTTTGATTTTGATTCCGCGCATTTTCTTACGAACTATTACGGCAAGTGTGAACGCATGCACGGCCATACCTATAGGCTGCAGGTGACGCTGGAAGGAAAAGTCCAGAGCAACGGACTGCTTATCGATTTTGTCGTACTCAAGCGCATTGTGAAAAAATATGTACTCGATAAACTTGATCATCAGATTATCAACGATGTGATCGAAAATCCTTCCGCCGAACGTATCGTGATATGGATGTGGGATCAGCTTCAAGATCTTCAGAAACTTTTAAAAGAAGAGTTGAATGATCCGAATCTTGGCAAACAGATTAAGGCTTTGCTTAATAAATCCGACCAGAAAGGAAAATTGGGGAAGCTGGATTTTGATAAAGCGCTGCGTCTTTATGAACTCAAACTTTGGGAAACACCCAACAGTTTTGTTACTTACTGCGGCGAATAGTTTTTGCCTATGAACGATATTTTTTTGTCTTTGGGATCGAATCTGGGCGACCGGGGAGCCAATCTTCAGACTGCGCTGGTGGATTTGGAACAATGGGATGTCCGCGTATTAAGAACTTCATCAATTTATAAAACAGAGCCCTTTGGCAAAAAAGATCAGCAGGATTTTTTCAATATGGCTGTTCAGGTGAAAACCGATCGTTCCCCGGAAGATTTGTTGATGGTTTTGCATGCGATTGAACGAAGTCTGGGCCGTGAGAGAAAGGAAAAATGGGGGCCGCGTTCCATTGACGCGGATATTCTTTTTTACGGCGAGCGGGTTTTGGAAGACCCTGAACTGACGATTCCTCACCTGCATCTGACTGAGCGAAAATTTGTTTTGGTTCCTTTGGCGGAAATAGCTCCGAAATTTGTCCATCCTGTCCTCAAAAAAACTGTTGAAGAGCTCTTGAACGAGTGCTCCGATGAAGGTAAAGTGACGTTACTTTCATAAGATCTGCGATGTCCATTTCTGAATCAAATCGCGTCATTATTGAGTCTTTTCGCGACCATTTGAAGTTCCTGCGCAAGAAATCCCTTGAGCTGAGAATTGAGCTTTTAAAAGCCACGAATAAGGCCCAGTTTGGGCACACCGGAAGTTCGCTTTCAGCGGTGGATATTCTGGTGACGCTTTATTACGGCAAGTTTCACGACCGTCCGGTCATGCAGTTTGATCCGCAAAAACCCGGATGGGACGGACAGGATTATTTTGTGCTTTCAAAAGGTCACGCCTGCCCGGCTTTATATGCCATTCTGGCTGACCTCGGGTTTTTTCCTAAGGAAGAGATGCAGCATCTTTTCCAGATGAACAGTTTATTGCAGGGACATCCCGTAAAAAAAATTCCGGGTATTGTGTTAAACGCCGGATCTTTGGGGCACGGACTTTCCGGAGCGCTCGGACTGGCGATGGCTTTAAAAGCCGACAGAAATTCTAACCGGGTATTTTGTCTGGTCGGTGACGGTGAACTTCAGGAAGGCCAGGTATGGGAAGCGGCTATGGCAGCGGCTCATTATAAACTTGATAACCTGGTTTTGATCGTCGACGACAACGGCCTGCAGATCGAAGGCCCTACGCGCGCGGTGATGAGCGTGGATCCGATCGTGGATAAGTTTGAATCTTTTGGCTGGAAAACAGTTCCGGTCTGGGGCGGACATAATTTTGAAGAGCTGCTTTCCGGTCTGGAGCGTGCGATCGAAGTTCAGCGCCGGCCCGCGGTCGTCGTCGCCCATACGATTAAAGGTAAGGGTGTGAGTTTTGCCGAAAATAAGTCTTTCTATCATGGAGTGCCGTTCAGCGATGAAGAGATGGCGGTGGCCGTTCCTGCTTTGGAGGAGGAATTGGCGTTATTGGATTTATAAATTGCAGCTATGGTCTTTGGCCCGTTGATTTTATTTGCCATCATGAAGACGTTTTTCTTTTCACCGTTTCTGGTGGATGGAGATTCCATGATGCCGACTTTAAAGAGTGGCGAGTTTTTTGCCGTGGACCGTCTGACGTATCAGGAAGAGCTTCCCAAGCGCGATGACATCGTGGTTTTTTATTTGAGCGATGATCCGTCGTATTACTATGTAAAACGCATTATCGGAATTCCGGGAGATCATATTCATCTGGAAAAAGACGGGGTTTATATGGTTGATCCGCAATCCAGCGTCCGTCATAAATTAAGCGAACCGTTTATCATGCCAGATCCGAATCCGTCTCCTCAGTTTTTGTCGGACAGCAATGAGCTCGGCCAGGATTTCACCGTTCCGAACGGAAGTTATTTTGTCCTCGGTGATAACCGTGAACACAGTAAAGACTCAAGATTTTTTACGGAACCGTTTATTCCAAAGAATCAGCTGATCGGTAAATTCGGTTTTGATATTCCCATTAATTTGTAAATTTTTTTATGAAATTTTTTCGAACTCTCCTTTGCTTTTTGGTACTTTCTGCCTATGCTGGCTGTGCTATCAATCCATCTTCATCTTCAACGTTGTCGTACATTTCTTCTTCACAGCAAAACGGGGTCGGTTCAGCTGGACAGTCTCAGGACTCGACGCAACAGGCACAGCAGCTGCCGATGAAAACTCTTTCCATCAACGCTCCGGACGGAAAGGTTTCATTCCAGGTTCAGGTGGCCGCTACGGAAGCTCAGCGTACGGTTGGTTTGATGTTCCGTCAGTCCATGCCAATGGATGAAGGGATGATTTTTCTTTTTGATAATGAGCAGCCGCTGACGTTCTGGATGAAAAATACTTTGATTCCGCTGGATATGGTGTTTATGGATAAGAATTGGAAGATCGTTTCGATCCAGAAACAGGCGCAGCCTTGTAAGACCGTCAACCCAGAGTCATGTGTTTTGTATCCGGCAAGCCAAAATGGGCAATATGTGCTTGAAATTAACGGCGGTTTGAGCGATAAATTGGGAATACAGGCAGGCGAAACAGCACAATTACAATAATTTCATGACTTTAGGACTTTTTAACAAACCGGTCTACGACGAAATCGCTTCAACGGCGAAATCTTTTGGCGATGCCATGGTAAAACTCGGGGCCAAGTACAAAAACGTCGTTGTTCTGGACGCGAACGCCGGGAGGTTTTTAAATCTCGGAGGTTTTGCGCGGGCTTTTCCAGACCGTTATTTTAATTTCGGCAATGCCGAGTCCAACATGATCGGCGCGGCCGCCGGATTCACGATCCGCGGCAAGATTCCTTTCGTCTGTTCTTTTTCGATGTTCATTACTGGCCGCGCGTGGGAACAGATCCGCAATGCAATTGCTTATCCGCTGTTGAACGTAAAATTTGTCGGAGCGTTCAGCGGAATTTTGTGCGGCGAAGACGGCGCAACATATCAGGCGCTGGAAGATGTTGCATTAATGCGTGCAATTCCAAATATGAAAGTGGCCTGTCCTTCGGACAGCGTCGAGACCAAGCAAGCCCTGGAAGCGATGATGAACGACTACGGACCCACATATTTCCGTCTGAATAATACGCCGGTGAATAATCTTCATGACGACAACCACAAGTTTGAGTTCGGACGAGGACACGTTTATAAACCGGGCACGGACGTGTGTATTTTTTCCTATGGCGATACGTTTCATTCTTCGCTGGGCGTTGCCGAAATGCTCGAGCGTGACGGAGTCTCCACGATGGTGGTGAATCTTTCTTCGATCGCGCCGCTCGATGAGAATCTGGTCGTTGAGTGTGCCAAACAGGCTTCGCATGTCGTTACGGTTGAAGATCATCAAATTACCGGAGGAATCGGCACAGCTGTTGCAGAAGTTTTGAGTCGTGATTATCCGACGAAGCTTACCCGTTTGGGCATGAACGGATTTGGTGAATCCGGTAAACCTGAAGACCTCTATAAAAAATACCGTCTGGATGCGGTCGGGATTTATGAACAGATTAAAGCGTTGTTTTAAAGTTTCAGTTTTCTGCGGATTTTAGAGATGATTCCGGAACGTTCCTGGTCTTCAGTATCATCTTCTTCGAGGTGCCCGGTTTCCATTTCTATGCCCGAAGTCAAATGGGTCGTTGATTTTTCGAGTTCGTCATCCAGCATTGCCGTATAACGTTTTTTCTTTGAGGTCGAAACCTTGTCGCCCGCTGTATCTTCCACTTCGGTGACTTCACCTTGTTTGTTTATCCAAATAAGGATTCTTTTAAAAAAGACGCTGTTGTTGGTGTTTTTCAGGATGTAAACAGCATAGCCATATCCTTCTGTGTGACGGGTTATGGAAACTTCATCCTTGTCAGTTGAACTTAAAAGATTGGAATCATTGGATGGGGTTTCCGCAAAAATATTTTTTATCACGGAAATTCTCCATTCAGGCGTTCCTTTTCGGTACTCAGGATGTTCAGCTGGTTTTTCGCTCATGGGATTTTGGTTTTACCAAGGAATGATTTTTCCGATGATGGATGATCTGACGCGTTTTTGTTCATCTTCAGCGGTTTTAGGTTTTTCCGTATCCACGGCCATACCGTAAGTTTCATCATCTTCTGCAGAGGCGTCGGTTTTAATTTTGTGTTTTTTTGCGTATTCAGCCAGGGCTTCATCAAGCGCCTCTGCCATTGATTTTGCAGATTTTATATCAGCTGTCATTAGCCGGTTGTCTGAAAAATGTATTGTTTTTTCGAGATTGCCTTCTCTATCGATCTTTAGGACATGCTGATCGTCCAGAAAACAGTAAGGGTGTTCTTTATCATTGCCGAAAATAATTTCACCACGTCCTATTTTTAGGACATTTTTTCCCTCTGTCGTTTTTTTTAAATCTCCGGCTATTTTTTCCAGTATTTTTTTTCTCCACAGGGATTTTTCGGACGGATTTTCTTGTGGGTGTTCTTCCATGATTATTTTTTCTTTTTATGCTGATGTTTAACCGCAGGTTTTTTTGCGGGAGCAGCCGGTTTTTGTAAATGCGGCGCACAGACCATCCCTTCTGGCATTTGCACCGGTTCAAAAGGTTTGGTCCAGTGCCAGTTTTCGATTTCCGGCATGTCTTTGCCGTATTCAACGATGTACTTGGCGTGTCTGTCGAGTTCTCCCAGGAAATATGCCGTGAGTTCGTCGGCCTTTTTTTTGAATTTTGGATTTTGTTTGACGGCTTTTTCCAGAGCGTCGATGCAAAGGTTGTAGCGGTCGGTTTTATTCATGACCATCATGTTGAACGGAGTTGTTGTTGTTCCTTCTTCCATGTAGCCGTGCACGCTGATGCGGTCCATGGCGTCGCGGCCAAAAATAAGTTTGCGGATCGCTTCGGGATAACCGTGGAAATTGAAGATGATCGGTTTGTCTTCGGTGAAGTAGCAGCAGAAATCTTCGTGGCTCAGACTGAGCGGATGTTTTTCATCACCGACTCCCAAAGCTGTTAATTCCGAAACATTTACGAAACGAAGTTTGAGTTCGGGCATGAGTTTGTTGAGGAGCGAAATCGCTGCCATGGATTCCTGCACGAGTGCATCGCCCGCTGCGGCCATGACGATATCCGGATCCTTGCTGGCTTTTGGATTGATCCAGTGCCAGATGCCAACGCCGGTTTTGAGTTCTTCGCGTGCTTCATCCAGCGACAGCCATTGAGGCATGGACTGTTTGCCCGCAACGATCACGTTGATGCTGTCCGTGCGGTTGAAACAGTCTTCCAGAATTACTAAAAGCTGGTTGGCATCGGCGGGGAAGTAGACGCTGCAGAATTTGCCGTGCTTTTCCAAAATGCCGCTGATGAAACTTGGATTTTGGTGAGAGTAGCCGTTGTGTTCCTGTCTCCAGCCCACGCTCGTCAGGAAATAATTCAGCGAAGGTATCGGTTTTCTCCAGGGAACTTTGCTGGCTTGTTTCATGAACTTTGCGTATTGGTCCACCATGCTGGCGATGATTGTTGCGAAAGCTTCGTAGGTTGCAAAGATGCCGTGACGGCCGGTTAAGGTGTAGCCTTGCATCCAGCCCTGCAGATTGTGTTCGCTTAATACTTCCATCACGCGTCCGTCGGGGCCGATGTTTTCGTCCCAGCTATGGAGCGGCCACATGAAGGCTCGTTTGGTCGCTTCGAACAGCGCTGTGAATTTGTTGGATTCGGTTTCGTCGGGACAGAAGAAACGGAAATTTTTGTCCGCTTTTGTGTTTTTGAAAATGTCGCGCATGTATTCCGCGCTCACGCCCGCGTTCCCAACTTGCGGTTCGCCGCGTTTGGTCAGGTAGATGCGGTATTTATGAAGGCCCGGCAGTTTAAGTTTTTTCATCATGTTTCCGCCGATCGCATATTTGTTCATGCCCATGCGTTCGTTTTCTTTCGGTACGAACTCCAGAATTTCCGGAAGGGGAGAGCCGTGCGCGTCCACGAGTTCAGTGACTTTGTAACTTTCCAGCCAGTCTTTGACCAGTTTGAAATGCACGGGATTGGTGCGTGGATCGCTGATGGGAATGCCGTGCGAATGATAGGTCCCTTCTACTTTGTGTCCGTCAGCCCGTTTGATTCCCGTCCATCCTTTCAGCGAACGGAGAATGATCATCGGCCAGCGCGGTTTGAGTAACGGTTCTTTTGAAGAGCGAGCTTTTTTCTGGATTTCGCGGATTTTTTGGTACGCATATTCCAATGTCTTGATCATTTTGGGATGAGGGTTTTTTTCGTGGGCATCCATGATGTCCACAATCAGCGGTTCGTAGCCGTAACCCTTGAAAAGGTCGGTGAGTTCTTCGTCACTGGCGGTTCCGAAAATGGTCGGGCCGGTAATTTTGTAACCGTTCACGTGCAGAATCGGAAGCACCGCTCCTGAATATTTTGGATTCAGAAATTTGTTGCCGTGCCATGCCGTAGCCAAAGGCCCGGTTTCCGCTTCGCCGTCACCGACGACGCAGGCAACGATTAAATCCGGGTTGTCCAATACTGCGCCGTAGGAAGTCGCCAATGAATATCCCAGCTCGCCTCCTTCAAGGATGGCCCCCGGTGTTGCCGGATTGACGTGGCTTGGAAATCCGCCCGGCCAGCTGAACATTTTGATCAGTTTGTGGGTTCCTTCTTCGTCCGTGGTGAGGTCCGGATAATATTTCGTCAGCGTTTTTTCTGCAAAAAGGTTCGCGATCACCCCCGGAGCTCCATGGCCCGGACCGACCACGTACATCATTGAAGGGTGGTGTTTGTAGATCAGATAGTTTAAGTGCGCGTAAATGAAATTCAGGCCGGGAACAGTTCCCCAGTGTCCCAGAATGCGTTCTTTGATGTGCGTTGTTTTTAATTCTTTGCGCAGCAGCGTGTTTTCTTTTAAATACAGCTGAGCAGCGGAGATGTAATCAACGTAACGCAGGTATTTCGGCAGCCATTCAATGGCGCGCTGGTCCATGGATTTCGTTTTTTTTGCCATAAGTTTTTTGAGATTAGTTTTTATTATTTGAGTATGGAGTCTTTCACTTCGTCATAATTTTTTACAAGATGGTCTGCGCCGGCTGCTTCCAGTTTTTTTTGGGGAGTTGTAGTGAGTAAAGCGATGCAGCGCATTCCGCCACTTTTGGCTGCCTGTACGCCATTGACCGCATCTTCAAAAACGATGCATTCTTCAGGTTTGAGTTCCAGTTCTTCAGCTGCTTTCAGGAAAATATCCGGGGCG
The DNA here is from genome assembly GCA_003153355.1 of Candidatus Peregrinibacteria bacterium. Taxonomy (GTDB): domain Bacteria; phylum Patescibacteriota; class Gracilibacteria; order UBA1369; family UBA1369; genus PALSA-1335. The sequence goes on along the minus strand of PLYH01000001.1, from coordinate 401,755 downwards.
GGTTTGGAGTTTTTGACTTCCCGGTTTGTTACGATTTTCGGGAAGTAGTTCCGTAACCCGGTGCGGTTTAAAAGTACAGTGGTCGCTTCGATCCTGTTTCCGGTGGCCATTGCTATTTTCATGCCGCGCGCTTTTTGTTTTTCTAAAAAATTTTCAATACCCGGTACGGTTTTGATATGTACATGTTTGATGAGTTCATCATAAATGGTTCTTTTTTCGTTTGAGTACTCCTCAACCTGCTCCGGCGTTAAGGTGATGCCGTTTTCTTTGAAAAATTCCGGAAAGGTGCAATGAGAGCCTCTGCCGGAGAAGCGGGCATCGTCTTCTGCGGTGTAGTTCAGACCGTGTTTTTTGAAGATTTCAGCAAACGTTTGAGCATGCAGCTGCTGGGTCAATGTCACTGTCCCGTCGAGATCGAAAATAAGTCCTTTGATAGCCATGATTTGTGTTTATTTTGAGCTTAAATTTATTTCTTCAATTATACCATAATCTTGTAAAAGCGGCAATTAGTGGTATTATGTTGTCAAAGTCCTTACCTTCCTTAAAAATTTATGGAATACGAGCGATTTTCTGGCAATGATGAAATGCTTGTCCCTGGTTCCGAGGTTAAAATTCACATCCAAAATCAACTTTTTGGCTATATCATCGGCGTTCTTGAAGACCGTCTTGAAGGCTATCATGCGCAGCTCGGCGACATGACTGTTCATGAAAATCCTTACGCTCTTTTTTTGATCGAAGAGCTGAGCGAAAAAATAGCTCTGTGGTTTGAAGCTTTTTGTTCGGATGAAATTCCGCCTTCAACCAGGGAAACAGTATTATCACTTCCAAAAACAGTGCAGAATTTTTATCAAACGTATAATAATCAGCCTGAGAAGGTTTTAACGGAGGTCATCGCTCATCGGAACTATTCAGACGTTGAAGAATATTTGCGAGAACTGGTACAGTGGTTTAAAGTAAAGCAGTCTCCGCCTGATGAATCGCAGGAAGTCATGCGTGAGAGCCTGGTGGTTCCCATGCGCGTTCATTTCACCCGCGAGGCCGTCAGCGGAATTATCTCTAAATCTAAAGCAGAAGCAGAATCAGAATCAGAATCAGCTTAAAATTTTATGGCACTTCCACTCAAACTTTTTTCAGGCTCTTCTCATCCCGAACTGGCCCAGGCCATCGCAAGAAATTTGCACGTCAAGCTTTCGGAAATGGAACTGAAACGTTTTGCCTGCAACGAAATTTATGCCAAGCCCGTGGAAAGCGTGCGCGGCTGCGATGTTTTCATTGTCCAGACCGCGACTTCAAGAGTGAATGAAGATCTGATGGAACTTTTTATCATGATCGATTCTCTCAAACGTTCTTTTGCCGAAAGAATTCATGTGATCATTCCGCATTACGGGTATGCGCGCCAGGACCGTGTGGCCACGCCGCGCGAGCCGATCAGCGCCAAACTGGTGGCGAACCTTATTTCCGCGGCAGGCGCCAATCATGTGATCACGATTAATCTCCACTCGGATCAGGAACAGGGTTTCTTTGATTTTCCGGTTGATAACCTTACGGCAAAAAAATTGTTCGTGGATTATTTCCAGCGTAAAAAATTGAAAGATCTCGTAGTGGTTGCTCCCGATGCCGGAGCCGCAAAAGTGGCCAAGCGTTTTGCAGACAGCGTCGGCGCGGAGCTGGCGATTATTCATAAAGTCCGTCCGGAGCATAATGTTGCTGAAGTTTTACATGTGGTCGGCGATGTCGCGGATAAAACCTGTCTGATTTTTGATGATCTGGTGGATACCGCGGGTACGGTCATTGCCGGCAAAGAAGCGCTTCTTAAAAAAGGAGCCAAAGACGAAATTTATCTCGTTGCCACGCATGCGGTGTTTTCTCACCCGGCGGTGGACAGATTGCGTGCCGCAAAATTTAAAGAGGTCGTGGTGACGGATTCGATTCCGCTTCCGCCTGAAAAAATGTTCCCCGGACTGAATGTGCTTTCCGTGGCTCCGCTCCTTGCAAAAACTATCAAAAACGTTCACGAATCCAAGTCAGTTTCATCTGTTTTTTAATTTTTTTTCGTTATGGATACCAACACTCAAAACGTCTATATCGCCGGTGACGCGGACAGCCACAACCTCAAACAGCTTTTCAAAGATTTTTTGACGCAGAAAGGCGTAAAGTTTGTTGATCTTGGTCTTTTTGAAAACGATGCGACCACTTTCGACACGATCAAAAACGAACTCAACGAAAAGGTCGCCCAGGAACAAAATCCCGTTGGCGTTTTGATTTTCGGCAATAAGAATAAAGCATAAATTTTAAAGAGCTGACCATGAATCTTAAAGAACAGGCGGCCCGCGAAGCTTTAAAATTTGTTCAAAGCGGCATGGTGGTCGGTTTGGGCACCGGTTCAACGACCAAATTTTTTATTGAAATGCTCAGCGAAGAACTGAAAGCCGGCCGGCTCAAAAATATCGTGGGCGTGCCGACTTCGCAAAGCACCGTCGCTTTGGCGGAGAGTCTGAGGATTTCGTTAGCCGGCGTCGAAGATTACGAGATGCTCGATCTGGCCGTGGACGGCGCCGATGAGGTTGATCCTCAGCTGAATTTGATTAAAGGTTTGGGCAAAGCTTTGCTCCGTGAAAAAATCGTGGAGACTCACGCCAAACATTTTGTGGTGATTGCCGATGAATCGAAAGTCGTCGAGAAACTCGGCATCCATGTGGCGTTGCCGGTTGAGATTGTCCAGTTTGCCGCGGGAGCGCACGTGCGCTGGTTGAATACCTTGGGCTGCGCCGCTGAATTATGGCTTGAAGAAGACGGTAAACCAGCAATGACCGATAACGGAAATTATCTGGCGAAATGCACTTTTAAGGACGGCATTAGTGATGTTCATATTTTAGCCGCCGAATTGGATTCATATTCGGGCATCGTGGAACACGGCCTGTTTTTGGATATGGCTCAAACTGTTATCATTGGAAAGGAAAACGGTCCTGAAGTGAAAACCAAAAAGTAATTTATATTTTCCATGAACATAAAGATCGCTCCATCCATTTTGTCCGCGGATTTTGGGAAGCTCAATCAGGAGATCGGTTCGGTTGAACAGTATGTCGATTTGCTTCATGTTGATGTCATGGACGGCCATTTTGTGCCGAACATCACGATTGGCGCGCCGGTAGTCCGTTGCATTGAAACCAAACTGCCGCTCGATTTGCATCTGATGATAGAACATCCGGAAAATTTCATCGAGGATTTTGTGAAGGCTGCAACGGAGAAAGGACGAAGCAAAAAGGACGTGAGCATTACTGTTCATCAGGAAGTTTGCAAAGATCTCCGTAAAGTTCTTGAACAGATTCATTCTTTTGGGGTGAAAGCGGCGGTTTCAATCAATCCGGCAACGCCGCTCAAAATGATTGAAGGAGTTTTGGACGATGTCGACATGGTTTTGGTGATGGGCGTGAATCCGGGTTTTGGCGGCCAGAAGTTTATTGAAAATGCTTTGGAAAAAATTGCTGCGTTGCGCAAAATGAAGCCCGATCTGGATATTGAGGTTGATGGTGGAATTAATGCTGAAACAGGCAAACGGTGTGTTGAAACGGGCGCGAATATTTTAGTCGCCGGCTCCTATATTTTTGGAGCGAAAGACCGCAAGCAGGCGATCGTGAGTTTGCGGTAATTTTTATTTATGATTTGGCGAAAGGCCCGACCTGCGTGTTGATGCAAGTCGGGCCGATGCCCTTATTCGTTGTGATGAAATCCGTCGCTGACCTCGTCGACTGCGGCGTTCAGTTTTTTGTGAAGCTGCAATCGGGAGAGGACGCTCAAAATTCCCACAGCGCTCGTGAGTCCGAGTGCGACGTTCGCGATGTTCGTCGAGAACGTCAGCCACCCCCGTTCGAGCGGAAGACAGATCAGCAGGCAGGAGAACTGCATGAGGATCTTGGTTTTTCCGATACCGGAAGCTTCCTGCTTGCGCACGTATGACGTGAGCCAGCTGAAAGCTTTCCAGTCGATGATTGGCTTTCGGATGAGTGTTCCGATAACCTCGCTCGCGATGATGATCGCAACGATCCACCAGATCAGCAATCCCTTGTAGGAAAAGATGACGAATGGAACCGGTACGGTCAGTTTGTCGATGAGCGGATCGAACCATTTTCCCATCTCGGTTTTGCCGGGATGGAGAGGATCGTTCAACTCGTCGAGCGCGACGGCAACCTTGCCGTCCAGCCTGTCCAGCACCAACGAGAAGACCACCAGGCAGAAGCCGGGAAACGGATGACTTGAAAAGTACAATCCGAACCCGATCCAGCACAACGGCAGCCTCCAGAAGGAGATCCAGTTGGGCGACAGATACGGCAATTTGCCGATTCTCCCCAGCACCTTTTTGGGAATCGCCAGCAGCGGCAAGCCGATGGCAAGCCCGCTCAGGATGTACGCAATCGTTTTGAATTCACCGGGCCATGCTTCGAAGTTCAAACCTTCCATGCTATCACCTCCTTTCCGAGGGTTTGTTGAGAGTCACTGCGATTTTCAAAGACACAAAAATAAGGGCGTTAACTCCATTCAACGCACCTGAGTTTTAAGGCAGAGGTAGTCGAATGGAAGGCCTCAGAGTAAAGCTCAATGGCTAAAAAATCAAGTTAGAAACTGGAAAAATTCGTGGAAATAATTACGGCTGTTTCCCGAAGCGTACGAGTTTTTTTTGATCCAGTGTTTTTTGATGACGAGCAATGTTCCGACGTCGTTCCTGATGAGCGTTAAAATTTCCATAGCAGACGTTTTTAATGGAGGCGCCGGCTTTCAACGCGGCTATTTTATATGTTATAATGATTTCTTAGTAATAAATTTGTTTTATGGCTCAACAAGAACAATCCGGATCGGCAGAGTTTCAACTTTCTCCTGAAGAACGCGAATATTTCAAAGATCTTGCCGAAGAAGTGACGGATACGGTTGAAAACATTGAAATGTTTCTGGAACCAGGCGACCGTTTTGCGATTCATCCTGCGACTTTTGTCCTGGCGGAAGGTTTTGATGAAGATGAATCACGGATGAAAAATGTTTTGCTGAATTTTGTTTTGGATGCTTTTGATTTGAAGCAGGGATCTTTGGAAACTTTCCGGAAGGTTGGACAAGAACAGTGGTTCAAGACATCAAATCCTGAACTTGTTCTTGGTACTGACTGCAGCGACTGGTGGCTGGAGTTTGCTTCTTCCGTTCCGGAAGCTCCCGATGAACAAGAATCCGCGAAGACCGTTCAAAAAATCCGCGGAGGCGTGGCGAAGAAAGTCAAAAAAGCTCGTACTTCCAAAAAGCGGAAATAATTTCCATGGTGTGCCCGGCGCGAGTCGAACGCGCGACCTTTGGCTCCGCAAGCCAACGCTCTATCCATCTGAGCTACGGGCACATGTGCTTTGAATTGAGCACGCTCAAAGGGCAAAGCAGGGCCTAATGTAACGTATTTTGGGAGCTTTGACAACCTTAAATCACCCTTTGCCGGCAGCAATGTCTTTGACCATTTCGCCGTGGATTTTGCCGTTGCTCGCGAGTACGGTCATGATGTCGGGCTGATCGAGTTTGAGAGGTTTTCCTTCAAGGTCCGTGATTTTTCCGCCGGCTTCTTCAACCAGCAGTACGCCTGCGGCAATATCCCAGGGGTAAATCGCATACTCCCAGTAACCGTCAAGGCGGCCGGCGGCGGTGTAGGCCATGTCCAAAGCCGCTGATCCTGCTCTGCGGATGCCCTGAGCCTTTGGCAGAATATACTGGAAAATCGGAATGTTGCGGCCGTGTTCGTTCTGATTGAATCCCGTGGCCAGCAGCGATGTTTCCAGATTTTCCGCTTTGGAGACGCGGAGAGGTTTGTTATTCAGAAAAGCTCCCATGCCTTTTCCCGCATGGAAAAGTTCTTTGAGCATCGGGGCGTAAATCACACCCGTGAGCACTTCGTTTTTGTGCATGAGCGCGATCGAAACCGCGTAAAAATTGTAGCCGTGGGCATAGTTGGTCGTGCCGTCGATGGGGTCGATCACCCATTTGTAGTCGGAAGGTTTGATGCCGCAGTCTCCGCTTTCTTCTGCTAAAAAACAGTGGTCAGGGAATTTCTTTTTGATTTCGTCCACGATATATTTTTCCGACATCATATCAACTTCCGTGACGAGATTTCTTTTATCTCCGCCTTTGTAGTTGATTTTAATGTTGGTCTGATAATAATCCAGAAGAATCTTTCCGGCTTTTTTGGCAACCTTTACAGCGAAATCGTGATAGTTTTTGATGTCCATGGCTTAATGTTACGCCTTTTCTTTTTATTTTGAAATCCCTACAATGGGCCTGTTCCTCTCCTTACCTTTTCTATGCGTTTTACGCGCCGGTTTTTTTCGGCTCTTTTGATTGCTGCAACAGGGGCGGTGTTTTTGAGTTTCGCCGGGGTCCAGGCTTCAACCCAGCAAACACAGCAGGCTGAATCGCAGCAGGTTTTAATTCCTTCAGTGTCGGTATGGGAAAATATTTTTGAAAATCCGTTTGCTGCAAAATTTTACCGCAGAATGGAGATTCGCGCGGTCCGAGCGCTCACGCCGGACTACAGGGGGATTTATCTCACTGCTTATTCCGCGGGTTCGGACATGGGACAGAATTTGATGAAACAGCTCAAGGCCGCAGGCGGAAATATGATCGTTTTTGACATGAAGGAAACCGACGGGCATCTCTTTTATCCTACATCGATTGAATTGAATAAGCAGGCCGGCGGCAACGATAAAATCATTCTGGCAGATCCCAAAAAGTTTATTGCGGAAGGCAAGGCGCTGGGCTTTCATATGGTCGCGCGCATCGTTTGTTTTAAAGATGAACTGATGGCTGTGAAACATCCCGAATGGGCGATCCATGATTTTAAAGGAGGGATCTGGAAGAGCCCTGAAGGCCAGGTCTGGCTTGATCCCTCGCTGCCCGCGGTTCAGGATTACATCATCAGCGTTGCCAAAGAGGCCGCGGCTTACGGTGTTGACGAGGTTCAGTTCGATTACGTCAGGTTTCCGACCCAGGGCCCGGTTGCGGATGCCAATTATAGTTTCGATGAAAAGAAAACCCAACACTATGAAATCATCCGCGATTTTTTGAAACATGCCCGCGAGGAACTGGCTCCTTACAATATCAAGATCGGCGTGGATATTTTCGGAGTCGTGGTCTGGAACAATCAGTACGATTCCAATTCGACCGGGCAGAGAATCGGTGAGCTTGCTCCTTACGTCGATGTCATATATCCAATGGTTTATCCTTCGCATTTCGGAACCGGCTTTGCAGGGGTAAAAAGTCCGGGTGACGATCCTTATTATTTTGTGAACCAAAGCGTCAAGCTTTTTCAGCAATACACTGCAGATTATCCGGTTATCATCCGTCCGTGGCTTCAGGCCTTCAACTATAAAGTCAGTGATTATAACGGCGCGTACGTAAAGCAGCAGGTTCTTGCAGCTCACGATGACGGCGTGGATACGTTCACCCTCTGGAACGCCGGAAATAATTACAGCGTGGCCTGGGGCGCGTTCGGTCCTCATTCATAGTATCTTTATTCATACTGACTTTCCTTTTTGTATGTACTTGTATTTTTGTATGCCGTAGATTAAAATTAAAATCCGCTTCTATCATTTAATAGAAAATTTATGGATGTTTTGAAACTTTACGGAGGCCGCATGGGAACTTCGCTTCGCTGCCATTGGGCTTTGGCCGAGGCCGGCGTTCAATATGAAAGTGTTTCTTTAAACATGAAAGAAGGCGAACATAAAAAGGAGGATTTTTTGAAGATCAATCCGAACGGTCAGGTTCCGGCCTTTATGGACGGGAATTTTGCTTTGTTTGAATCTTTGGCCATCAACGACTACATAGCTGAGAAATTCCAGCCGGAATTAACCGGGGCGAATCCGCAGGAAAAGGCTCTGGTTATGCAATGGAGCGTATGGTCCGGCGTCAATCTCCACCGTTTTTTGACCCAGCTCATCAGTTACCGCTGGACGGGCGCGAAAGACGAAAAGGTCATGGCTGAAGCCAAAAGTGGTCTCGATCGTTTTATGCCGGTTCTGGATAAAGCGCTTGAAGGAAAAAGTTTTCTGGTCGGTGAAAAACTTACGCTTGCCGATATTAATGTCGCTGCAGTTCTCACGTATAATGGCAGCAATGATTATGATATGAGCCCTTATACGAATGTAGAAGTCTGGATGAACGCAATGTTCGCCCGTCCGGCATTCAAGGCTGCCAAAGAAGAACCGAAAGCTTAATTATTTTTGAATCCGCAGTATGGACGCGCTGAACATACAGAATCTGACGAAAACCTACGCTACCGGCACGCGGGCATTGAAAGGCGTTGATCTCCGGGTGAAATCCGGAGATTTTTTCGGCCTTCTCGGCGCCAATGGAGCCGGAAAAACCACGATCATCGGCATCATGACGAGCCTGGTAAAAAAAACGAGCGGCAAGGCTGAAATTTTCGGTTATGATCTTGATAAAGACCTCAATAAAGCTAAAAAAGAAGTGGGCGTCGTCCCCCAGGAATTTAATTTCAGCATCTGGGAAAAAGTTATTGATATCATTGTGGCGCAGGGCGGATATTTTGGAGTGCCGCGCTCCGTTGCGATGGACCGCGCTGAGGAAATTTTGAACGCTTTGGACCTGTGGAGTAAGAAAGACCAAACCGCGCGAACCCTTTCCGGCGGCATGAAGCGCCGCCTGATGATCGCGCGCGCGCTTATTCACCATCCGAAGCTTTTGTTTCTGGATGAGCCGACTGCGGGCGTGGATGTTGAACTACGCCACGGCATGTGGAAATATCTGAATAATCTTAATGCTAACGGCACGACCATTTTTTTGACGACGCACTATCTTGAAGAAGCGGAGGAACTTTGCCGTGACGTCGCGATCATTAAGGAAGGTGAAATTGTCCGGAACGACAGTGTGAAGAATCTGATCCGTTCTCTTGAAAAACAAACGTACATTCTTACGGTCGAAACCTCCAAAGGCCGCAAACCGGTAAAAGGTTTTGATGTCCGGGTCATTGACGATGCAACCCTGGAAGTTGATCTGCATAAGGATCAGACCATGTCGCTGCTCATTCATGAGTTTCATGAAAACGGCTACGTGGTTTTGGATGTCCGACCAAAGGGCAACCGTCTGGAACAGCTTTTTTTGAATATTCTTCAGAATAAATAAATCCCTATGAACGCACACGATACCTGGATAGCTTTTTACACCATTCTCCGCAAAGAGATCGTAAGATTTATGCGCATCTGGAGCCAGACGTTGCTTCCTCCGGTTATTAACCAGTCGCTCTATTTCATTATTTTTGGCGCGTACATCGGTTCGCAGGTGAAAAGCATTAATGGCATTCCTTATATGGCTTTCATTGTTCCGGGGTTGGTGATGATGGCCGTGATCACGAGTTCTTTTACCAATGTGGTCAGTTCTTTTTTCGGTTCAAAATTCCAGAAAAATATCGAAGAACTGCTGGTTTCGCCTACGCCGAATTATGTCATTATTGCGGGTTATATCATGGGCGGCGTGGCGCGCGGCATTCTGGTCGGCGCTATCGTATTTGCTATTTCCGCTTTATTTACGCATCCGGTGATTTATAACGGCTGGATCGTGGCGCTGTTTGTTTTCCTGACCGCCGTGGTGTTTTCTTTGGGCGGCTTGATCAACGGTATTTTTGCCACGAAGTTTGATGACGTCAGTATTTTCCCTACCTTCGTGCTGACGCCTTTAACGTATTTCGGAGGAGTTTTTTATTCCATTAACGACCTGCCGCCGCTTTGGCAGACACTCACCAAATTCAATCCGATTTTGTATATGGTTGACGGCTTCCGTTACGGCTTTTTCGGAGTTTCGGATATTAACGTGAGTTTCAGCATCGTCATGCTTGCGGCATTTACGTTCATTCTTGCTTTTGCTGCCGTGTATCTTTTACAAAAAGGCACCGGTCTTAAGAGTTAGTTTTTTCTCGCTTTATGCCTGATCAATTTGTTATTCCGTGGAAGCTCCAAGATATTTTTTCTTTGTTCCGCGGAAAAGAAAATCTTCTGGTGAAAGCTTTGCACGGTCTGGAAAAAGAGTCGTTGCGCGTGGATGAAAAAGGGAATCTGGCCATGACGCCTCATCCCAAGGCGCTTGGCGACAAACTGACTGATCCGTACATCACGACGGATTTTTCGGAAAGCCAGCCGGAGTTCATCACTCCTCCTTTTGAAAAAATTGAAGACTCATTGAAGTTTCTCACGAAGCTTCATGATTTTACTTATGAGCGGCTGGATCATGAATATTTGTGGCCCATGAGCATGCCTGCAAAATTGCCGTCGGAAAAAGATATTCCAATCGCGCATTACGGCGATTCTCCCGAAGGTCTGCAGAAGGAGATTTACCGCCGCGGCCTGGCTTTGCGCTATGGCAAATATATGCAGACGATCTGCGGGGTGCATTACAACATGTCTTTCAGCAATGAGTTCTGGGATCTGCTCTATTCCAGGTACGGCGCGGTGCGTGGCAAGAAAATGGACCGCCAGGATTTCATCAATGAAGTTTCGATGAATCTGGTCAGGAATTTCATCCGCTGGCGCTGGCTGCTGGTTTATCTGTTCGGCGCTTCTCCTTATAAAGACGAAACCTACAAATGCCGCCTGATGGCAAAGGATAAAGATCATACTATTTCTTTGCGCTCAAGCCGTTGCGGATATTCCAATCCCGCAAAACTGCCCATCACTTATAACAGTTTCCATCAGCATCTTGCGGATCTGCAATTTGCTGTCGACAACGTGCATTCGCCTTATACGGATCTGGGAGTGGAGGATCAAGGCATCCGCGTCCAGCTCAACGACCATATTTTGCAGATGGGCAATGAATATTATTTTTCGGTCCGCGTGAAACCGCCAAAGCCTTATGACGATCTGGTAAAAGCTCTGGCGAAAGACGGCGTGCAGTATTTTGAAGTCCGCATTTTTGACGTGAACCCTTTTGAATATAACGGAGTGAGCGCACGACAGCTCTATTTTGCCCACATGTTTCTGCTTTATTGTCTGCTGACGCCGAGCCAGCCCGTTGATGATGCCGTTTTAGATATGGGTACGATGAACCAGCAGGATGTGGCGCTTTTTGGAAGAAATCCCGGCCTTTATCTTCACCGTGACCTGCCCGACGGAAAAAGCGTGCTGATGACCGACTGGGCGAAAGAGCTTTTGTCAGCCTTAAAACCTGTGGCTGACCGCATGGATCAGGTTTTCAATAAACCAAAATACGGTCCGGTGTTACAATATTTCACGGAAGCCGTCGATCATCCCGAAAATCTTCCGGCCTTCCGCGTCGTGCGTGAAATGGAGAAACAGAACAAGGATTTTCTTGCCTACGGACTGAAGTTCGCTCAAAAATATTCAAAACGTAAACGTTAAACTATGCCTTTGCCTTTCCAGACTCCCGGGTATGAACGGATGGAACTTTCCACCCAGGTTATTATTGCCGAAGCCATCAAACGCGGCGTGACGATTGAGGTTCTGGATGAACACAGCCAGTTTTTGCGTTTAAAAAAAGGAAAACATATTGAATACGTCGAGTCCGCGACCAAAACTTCGCGCGACAGTTATCTGACGAGTACTATTCTGGGAAACAAGATCGTGACGAAGATTTTTTTGAAGGAGCATGATCTGCATGTTCCGAGCGGTAAACATTATGAGAACTATCATGACGCACTGGCCGATGCGCCGAAATTTGTAAGTAAGGGAAAAAGTTACGTCGTAAAGCCAAACACGACCAATTACGGCATCGGCATTTCTGTGCTTAAGGAAGGGTTTAACGAAGCGGATCTGGTGCGTGCTTTAACAATCGCCTTCAGCAACGATTCTTCGATTTTGATCGAAGAGTTTATTCCGGGAACCGAATGCCGTTTTCTGGTCATCGACGGAAAGTGCGTGGCCGTGATCCAGCGTATTCCCGCGAACGTTACCGGCGACGGCGAACATACCATCCGCCAGCTGGTGAACGAAAAAAATGACAGTCCTTTGCGCGGCAAAGGCCATAAAACTCCGCTCGAAAATATTGAAATCAATGAGATTGAACTGGAGATTTTACGCGGACAAAAACTGTACCCGGAGACCGTGCTTCAAAAAGGCCACCAGATTTTTTTGAGAAACAACTCCAATATCAGCACCGGCGGCGACAGCGTCGATTTTACCGATGTTGTCCATCAAGATTATAAACGGCTTGCGGAAGACGCTACGGCGGCTGTTGACGCCAAGATTTGCGGCGTCGATATCATCAGCGGTGAATTTGAAAAAGCTCCGACAGCGCGCAATCATGCGATTATTGAACTCAACTATAATCCGGTCCTTTATTTCCATAATTTTCCGTTTGAAGGTGAGAACAGGAATGTCGGGAAGTATATTTTGGATCTTTTGGGATTTTCGTTTGATTGAAAAATTTTTCACCTTAGCATTTTGCTTTTCATTTTTGCAATAAATTTTGATGAAGACCTCTTGCTCCACGGGGTGTTTTATTCTGTGAATTTTCCTTTTGTATATAACGTAATAAAGTCTTTGGAATAGAAAGGATTTTTAAATTTCTATGCTTGACGGGGTGGGGACGATGGGACTATCGTTAGGGATGCTTTTTCATATATATAGTAGGTGTTTTCTTCTAGGGCACCAATATATTGTGTGTCCCTGCTGTTCTTTTTGCTCTTCTTTTTGACGGAAGAGGGGCACACCTTAGCTCTCTTTTTGTACGCTTCAGCGGTGGCAAAGCCACACGCTTACGCCCTCGCGCCGTGCGCTCGGTTTGAGTCCTATATATATGCGAATTTCCTTACCCTTTTAATTTTCTCCTTATGGCGACTGCGTCTCGTCCCAAAGCCGGGCACCACCCGACTTCCCTCAAAGACCGAACAGCGAAAGGTCTTAAAATCCAACGGTTATTTACGGAAAAAGGCAAAGATCCTTTTTCTTATTTTGAGTATGAACTTCGCACTTCACGCATTTCCAATCCGGACGGATCGGTGGTGTTTGAAATGAAAGACGTTGAAGTTCCAAAGGCCTGGTCCCAGGTTGCGACGGATATTTTGGCGCAGAAATATTGCCGCAAAAAGGGAGTGCCTCAACGCGACAAGCACGGCAAACTTTTAAAGGATAAAGAGGGGAATGTTATGACTGGTGCAGAAACTTCCGTGAAAATGGTTATCGGCCGTCTGGCTTCCACCTGGAGACACTGGGGAGAGAAAAACGGCTATTTTGAAACTGAAGAAGATGCCGACGCTTTTGAAGATGAGATGAAATATATGCTGACGGGCCAGATGGCTGCTCCAAACAGTCCTCAATGGTTCAACACCGGGCTTGCTCATTCTTACGGGATTACCGGCGATGCCCAGGGACACTATTATGTAGACCCGGACACCGGAAAACTTTCCAAATCCAAAGATGCCTATACCCGTCCGCAGCCGCATGCCTGTTTTATTCAGGCCGTGAGCGATGATCTTGTGAATGAAGGCGGTATTTTTGATTTGGTCACCCGCGAAGCCCGTTTGTTTAAATACGGCTCTGGAACCGGAACGAACTTTTCACGTTTGCGCGGTGCGAACGAGAATTTGTCGGGAGGCGGGAAATCTTCAGGTCTTATGAGCTTTTTGGCGGTATTGGACCGCGCCGCAGGCGCGATCAAGTCCGGCGGCACTACTCGCCGCGCGGCCAAGATGGTCTGTCTGGACATGGACCATCCGGAAATCGAAGAGTTCATTGACTGGAAATATATCGAGGAGCAGAAAGTGGCTGCGCTCCATGCCGGTTCCCACATCTGCTATGAAAATCTTAAAGCGATCGTTGATTGCGCATGCGAAGGGGGATTGGATCCTGAAAAAAATCCTGCGCTCAAACAGAAAATTTATAAGGCCAACCAGAACCATGTTCCTTTGAACTATGTGAAGAGAACCCTCATGCTCATCCAGGACGGCATGAAGGCCGAAGAGTTCAGTTTCCGCCGCTACGATACGGATTTCCGTTCCGAAGCTTATTTAACCGTCGGCGGGCAGAACTCCAACAACTCGATCCGCGTTCCCAACGATTTCGTTGAAGCGGTGAAAAAAGATACCAACTGGGATCTCAAGAACCGCAAAGACGGCAAAGTTTATAAAAGTATTCCTGCGAACAAGCTCTGGAACAAAATTGCTTTTGCAGCATGGTCCTGCGCTGATCCAGGCATCCAGTACGATACCACTATCAATGAGTGGCACACCTGTCCGGAAGACGGCCGCATTAACGCCAGCAATCCGTGCTCGGAATATATGTTCCTTGATGACACGGCCTGCAATCTGGCTTCGCTCAATCTCATCAAGTTTTATAATCAGGAGACGAAAGCTTTTGACGTTGATGCTTTCCGCCATGCAGCCCGTTTGTGGACCGTGGTTCTGGAAATTTCAGTACTGATGGCGCAGTTCCCTTCAAAAGAGATTGCCCAGCTCAGTTATGATTTCCGCACGTTGGGTCTTGGCTATGCCAACATCGGCACTGTGCTCATGCGTATGGGTATTCCTTATACTTCCGAGGAAGCTTACGCCATCACCGGCGCAATCACCTCCATTTTGTGCGGTGAATCTTATGCAACGTCCGCAGAGATGTCGAAAGTTCTGGGTCCGTTCGCGAAGTACGAAAAAAATAAGGAACATATGCTCCGTGTCATCCGCAATCACCGCCGCGCTTCATACAATGGCAGCAAAGATGAATACGAAGGTTTGACTGCCAAACCGCAGGGTATTAATTCCGCGTACTGCCCTGAATATCTTTTGGATGCCGCACGCCAGGCCTGGGATATGGCTTTGGACTGGGGAAAGGATTACGGCTTCCGCAACGCGCAAGTGACCGTGATCGCTCCGACCGGAACCATCGGGCTGTTAATGGACTGCGACACCACCGGCATTGAACCGGACTTTGCGCTCGTTAAATTTAAGAAACTCGTGGGTGGAGGTTATTTCAAGATCGTGAACCAGTCTCTCAAGCCTGCCCTTGAAACTTTAGGCTACGACGAAAAACAGATCGACGACATCATCAACTATGCTCGCGGCCATGCTTCACTCAACGGCTGTCCTCACATCAACCCCGACAGTCTGCGCGCCAAAGGCTTTACGGACAAAGAGCTCGCTGCGATTGAAATCCAGCTCTCCGGAGTGTTTGAACTCAAGTTTGCGTTTAACCGCTTTACTCTGGGCGATGATTTCTGCCGCAGTGTGCTTGGTCTGGGTGAAAACGAAATGAACGACATGAACTTTGACATGCTGTCCGCACTTGGTTTCAATAAAGATCAGATTGATGCCTCCAATGAGTATGTTTGCGGAACGATGACGATTGAAGGTGCTCCGTATCTGAAAATTGAACATTATCCGGTGTTTGATTGTGCCAATAAATGCGGTAAGAAAGGCAAACGGTTTATTCCGTATGTCGGTCATCTCCGTCAAATGGCTGCTGCCCAGCCGTTTATCAGCGGTTCGATTTCCAAGACCGTGAACATGCCTGAAGATTGTACGGTTGGCGATATCCAGCGCGCGTATATGGAAAGCTGGGAATTGATGCTTAAATGTAACGCCATCTACCGCGACAGTTCCAAACTCAGCCAGCCGCTGAACACCGGCAACGTTGATGGTCTTTATGCCGATCTCTTCAGTTTTGACGATATGGAGAATGCGGATGAAACCATTGATGCTCAGCGCGTGAGTCAGATTGTTGAAAGGATCGTTGAACGTCCGATGCGCCGTAAATTGCCTTCGGAACGTCACAGCATCACTCATAAGTTTTCCATTTCCGGCCATGAAGGCTATATCACCGTGGGTCTTTACGATGACGGCCAGCCAGGTGAAATCTTCATCAAGATGAGTAAAGAAGGTTCGACTCTGTCCGGCATTATGGATGCGCTCGCGCTTTCCATCTCCATGAATCTTCAGTACGGCGTACCTCTGGAAGTTTTGGTTTCCAAATTCACACACTCCCGTTTTGAACCTGCAGGTATGACCGGTAACCGCGATATTCCAATGGTCAAATCTATCATGGATTATATCGGCCGCTGGATTGCTCTCAAATTCCTTACGCGTGAAACCGCCAAGAAATATCACAACGCCGATCTGGTCGACCGCGCGTACAACGAAGGCAACAACCTGTTCCTTCCGCGCGTTCCGGTGGAAACTCCGGCAACCGCTGTTCTCAACGCCGAAATCAGCGCTCCTGACATGATGGACCGTATTCACCAGTCGCCGAAAATTACTTTGGTTACTGAAACCAAAGTTACTGAAGTTGAAAAGGTTGCGGTGATGATTGATGCTTCGAATCTTTCCATGGAGGCTTTTGCCAAGATGCAAAAAGACAAAGCTCTTCAGTTGAACAACGAAGACGCGGCCATGTGTACCGCCTGCGGCTCCGTGATGGTAAGAAACGGCAGCTGCTATAAATGTTTGGACTGCGGAGAAACTTCGGGTTGCAGTTAAAATTGTTGAAAATTTTATTTTACGGCGTCGCCTGCGAAAAAAACTTCCTCTCTGTATGTTTATACAGTTCGGAAGTTTTTTTCTTGTCTCCTTGTAAAATAGAAATTTTGAACAATTTCGGTTATATGGTCGGGCCTTTTATTGAAACTCTAAAACGGAATGTCGTCATCTTTGTCATCCGCGTCCGCTGCTTCGCTCAGCTGTTGGAGCGCGTAAAGGTCAAGATTTGCCGGGTTCGCGGGCGCGGGCCACGTATCCATATGCGCCAACGGACCGTTGTTTTTGACGAAACGCATATCATCCGAGGCTACCATGGTCGTTGGAGTCTGGTAACGCGGGAGCGGCTCAGTGATTTCTTCTCCGACTTCCAGGGAAGGCATGAAGCGCTGATCGTCCGGATTCGGTCCCCGGGTCAGGATCTGGTTCCGGGCCGTTTTGTTGTTGAATAGGACGGTGCGGTCATAAAGAGTCTTGTCGCCTTCAAACGTAAAGCATTTAAGGCCATAGAAAGCATTGGCGTCATTTTCGTCTAAATAATGGAAAAGCCGCGTATATGTCCCAAGGCCCATCAGGCTTTCGTATGCATTTTGCGGCGTGTATTCCTGGAAGCATTTTTCTTTTTGTCTGGGGTTTATGACTGCTGCTTCGGTGTTCACTCCGATAACCCGCACTCCTGTTTTGCCTGGGGTTGTTCTGTTCAAAAACCAGACGGCATCTTCCAGGGTTGTGAAACCGTATTTCTTTTTAAAAAGTTTTAAGACTTTGCGTTCAAAAAGCTTCAGGGTCGTCCCGTCGGCCACCCGGGCATCGTCGATCATAAAAGTATTGATGTGGCCTTCGCGGTGGGCTTGTTCAAAAGCTTCCATCGCTTTATTCGTTATTGAAGGAACCGGAAGCTGATAGTTTTCATCTCTTGAAAGTTTTTTTACCCTTTGGCCAAAACGGTGGGTGGCATAAAAAGATTCCCATTCCTTCATCATTTTGTAGAAATCCACGCCGAGTTTTTTAAAACGCTGCAGAATTTCTGCAGCAGAAAGCATGCGGTTGGGATTTTTGATGATAGCTGCGTTTTCCGCGGGTCTTGGTTTTTCGGCGGTGCGGCGTTTGGCTTGTTCTTCGCGCATGGTTTTTGAGATGACCTCTCCCCGCACCTCGTCGATGATGGCTTCGAGCCTTTGAGTGATGAGGATGTCAGGCTGGCGTTCCTGCAGCATCATGTCCAAAAGCAGGACGCGGTGATCCGCGATGCCCGAACGTTTGAGGAATCCCAGTAAGTGCATTCTTGTATACTCGGGCAGTCCGCGGTATATATCAATATTTCCGCGTATGGCGATTTCCTGAAGATCTTCTTCGCACACGGAATCTTTCAATAATGAGAGGTCTTTGAAAGCCATAAGAATAATATTGGTTTGTTGTTTTACATCTTTTTTTATTTTTGTAAATAGCCAGGAATGAGCTTAAAAAAGCCCCACCGTAAGGTGAGGCTTTGAATGTTTTAAAAAAGCACCGATTTTTGGTGCAATTATTTTTTGTCCATGGTCTGGCAAGCGCAGTCTTTGCATGTCATGAGCATGTATCCCATTGCAAGACCTGCAACACCAACGAGGAGGTAAACGATCCATTCAACTGTTGGCCATGAACCAAGGATAAGGTTCACTACGTTGAGGTTCATTTTAAGAAAACCGCCGAGGCCGACGAGACCCCAGTTAATAGCGCCGATGAAAACCAGAAGGTTCACGATCATGCACATTGGTTTATGTTTTGCCATAAAAGAAAGAGGGTTAGGGATTAATTGGTACCTTGCCCAGCATTATAGGTTAAGCTGAGCTAAAAGGGAATATCATTGTTGAATTGCCCAATAAGTCCGAGGGGGCTTGATTTTTTGAGAAAAAGTGTTTAAAATTCATAAGCTCTGGATTGATAATTTTGCTTTATGGGTAAATTTGAACTCGTTTCTCCGTATAAACCAACCGGTGACCAGCCGGCGGCGATTGAAAAATTAATGAAAGGTTTGAATAAAGGTGAAAAACACCAGGTCCTTTTGGGTGTGACGGGTTCCGGAAAAACTTTTACGATGGCGAATATCGTCCAGCAGATGCAGCGTCCGACGTTGGTCATTGCTCATAACAAAACTCTTGCGGCGCAGCTGTGCAATGAGTTTCAGGAATTTTTTCCGAATAACGCGGTGAGTTATTTTGTTTCTTATTACGATTATTACCAGCCGGAAGCTTATATTCCAACCACGGACACTTATATTGAAAAAGATTCTTCGATCAATGAAGAGATCAATAAGTTCCGCCATGCCGCGACCGTGAATTTATTAACGCGGCGCGATGTTTTGATTGTGGCTTCAGTATCCTGCATTTACGGTTTGGGTGATGTGGAAGACTATAACAAGTTCGCGATCGAGATTAAAAAAGGAGACAATTATAAGCGCGACCGCTTGCTCAGGCAGCTTTCCGATATTCAGTTCACCCGCTCGGTGATGGATTTTAAGCAGGGCATGTTCCACGTGCTCGGTGATACGGTGGAAATTTTCCCTCCTGACCGCGATACGGTTTTTCGTCTGGAGTTTTTCGGGGATGAGATCGACCGCATTACTGAAGCTGATTCCTTCACCGGCGAAGAGATCCGCGAACTTGATGCCGTGAAAATATTTCCGGCCAAACATGACGTCACGAGCCGTGACAAGATTGAAGCAGCCGTGGCTAATATCCGTGCTGATATGCTCATTCGCCATGACGAACTTTTAAAACAAGGGAAACTTCTGGAAGCGGAACGCATCAAAACCCGTACGGAATACGATCTGGAGATATTGCAGGAAACCGGCTACACCACGGGCATTGAAAACTATACGAGATATTTGAACGGTCGCGCCCCGGGCACACCTCCGGCAACCTTGTTCGATTATTTCCCTGATGATTTCTTGCTGTTTGTCGATGAATCCCACATGACGATTCCGCAGATCGGCGGTATGCACAACGGCAATTTTTCGCGCAAACAGACCTTGATCGATTACGGCTTCCGTCTGCCTTCCGCGCATGACAACAGACCGATGAAGTTTGAAGAGTTTGAAAAGGCCGTGAATCTGGCGGTGTATGTTTCCGCCACGCCGTCCAAGTATGAATTTGAAAAAGCCGGGAAGAATGTCGCTGAACAGATTATCCGTCCGACGGGTTTGATTGATCCGGAAGTCGTGGTCCGACCAAGCGAACATCAGATCGACGATATTTTGAATGAGATTCATAAGCGCGTGAAGGTAAAGGAACGCGTGCTGCTCACCACTCTTACGAAACGTTCGGCAGAGGATTTGACGGACTATCTGACCGATGCGGGCATCAAAGTCCGTTATCTCCATTCGGATATTGATACGCTTGAACGTATTGAGATTTTAAGAGACCTGCGTATCGGCAAGTTTGATGTGCTCGTTGGTATTAACCTGCTGCGTGAAGGTCTGGATTTGCCGGAAGTTTCCTTCATCGGAATTTTGGATGCGGACAAGCAGGGATTTTTGCGTTCCGAAGGGGCTTTGATTCAGACCATCGGGCGCGCGGCGCGCAATGTGAACGGATTCGTGATCATGTACGCGGACCGCATCACCGACGCCATGAAGAAGGCCTTGAGCGAAACGGAGCGCCGCCGCGGCATTCAGACAGCATACAATACCAAACATGGTATTACCCCGCAGTCCATCATCAAGGCGATTAAGGACATTGCGATGGAACACAGCAAGAAGGAGAAACGCGGCGAACGTCATATTGATCCGACCAAGGTTCCGCGCGAAGAGCTTGGCAGATTTATTTCCGAACTTGAATCGCAGATGGATCTGGCTTCCCAAAATCTTGAGTTTGAAAAAGCCGCTGATCTTAGAGATGAAATCGAAGAGATTAAGGAGAAATATAAGCTTTAATCCGGGGTTTATTGAGGATTTTGCTGCAGGAAGGCCTTTCGGGGTACAATAGTGGTATGAAAAGATTTTCCACGTTGATTCTTTTGTGCGCGTTTTTGTCGGGATGCCAAAGTTCATGGATGGCACCGGACAGTTCGTCGCTGCAAAACGGTTCGACTCTGCAGAACAGTTCTGAGCAGAATTCGCCGGAGAACCAGTTGGATAAAACCGGAATGATGCAGTCCATTTACAGCCAGCAGGCTGACAGCACTCCTCAATATCTTATGGGCGGCGGTTCGCAGCAGCAAATCGTGACCGATGCTTATAAACAGCAGCTTTTAAGCGGCCCGGTCAGCAAGTGTTTTGCGGAAAACGGCGTGCCTGCGGATACGTGTTATGAGGATTTTTTCAAAAGCCGAACGCTCGCGGATGGACCTGAAGCAGCTTTTACCGACCTGAAAATTCTTTATAATACTTCACCGGCCGTCAGTTCATACTGTCATCCTCTGGCCCATGTGATCGGAAGGGCTGCGGTCGAAAAATATACCACCGTTGACCAGGCTTACGAGCACGGAGACAGCTTTTGCTGGTCCGGTTATTATCACGGCGTGATGGAAGCGATCATGACCAAGATCGGCAAAGATAATCTGGGTGCCAAACTTGATACCATCTGCGCGGATATTCCCGGCAAATCCAGTTATTCATTTATGTATTACAACTGCGTCCACGGCATGGGCCACGGGCTGATGGATGTTGAAGACGACAATATTTTCAATGCTCTCAAGATGTGTGAAAATCTTACGGGCGATTGGGAAAAACAGTCCTGCTACAGCGGAGTGTTCATGCAAAATATCATTAATGACGGGACGCCTTTCCACAGTGCCAGCTTAAAACCCAGTGATACGGTATATCCCTGCGATGCCGTGGATCAAAAATATAAACAGCAGTGTTACCTCATGCAGACTTCTTATATGCTCCAGCAGAACGGTTATAATTTTGCGAAGACTTTTGCTATTTGCGCGAAAGTTGATAAAGGTTTCAACGTGACCTGTTATCGAAGTGAAGGGCGCGACGCCAGCGGATCAACGATCAGCGACATTCAGAAAACCCGTACCAACTGTCTGTTTGGAACAGATTATACCCAGCAGTCCGAATGTTTCGTTGGTGCCGTGAAAGATTTTATTTCTTACTACCATGACGACTCAAAGGCAAAACAGCTGTGCCAGTCTTTGGATGATCCAACGCAAACTACCCAGGCCATCGATGGTCCAATAATGACGCAGTACTGTTTGCAGACCGCTGCCGACTATTACAAAACTTTCTAGACGGCGTATTGAAAATTACCAGGCTCCGCCGCCCCCACCACCGCCGCCTCCGCCGCTGAATCCGCCACCTCCAAAACCGCTTCCCGAAGAACGCGGTGAGGATTGGAAAGTGCTACTCATATTTGTGTTCAGTCCGTTGATGCTGCTGAGGAAATAGTAGGTGCTGAAATGGCTCATGAACATCGGATCGTTGCTCTGGTACCAGGAAGGCGGGGTCTTGTAGATGCCGTCAAAAGCTTTGGTCCATTTGTCGGCGATGCCCAGGGCCATGGCGTAGGGCAGAAGTTTTTCAAAAATATTTTCTTTTTCCTGGAATTTCAGACGATCCGCTTCCGCAGTTTTGATAAACTCTTCCAGGCCTAAGATCTGGTAGCGCATCTCTACGCCCTTGAGTGTTTTGACGGACATGAATCTGGAGAAAATGATGATGATGGCTCCGCTTGCCCCGATTCCAACCACCAAAGACCATGGTGCAAAATTGATGAGCGCTCCCAAAAAGAAAAACATTCCAAAGAGCAACGCCGAGCCAAAACCCAGATAGAGCTTGCGGATCGTTTCAGGGTTGCTCGGGAAGTAACCGTTCGCGATGAGCCGGTCGTACACGGATTTTTTAATACCAGGAATGTCTTTATAAAACTGGTTCTGGAGATCGGTTAAATCCCTTTCGGTACCGCCGCCGAAGATCGAGGTTAAAAGCTGCTGTTCATAATCCAAAAGATCTTTGTCGCTGGCATAATCAGGTTTGAGCAGTTTGAATTTATAGGTGGTGATATTAAAGAACATCGCTTTGCTTTTGTTTTCGATGATCTGCAGATAGCCGCGCACCGCCATGTCGATGATCGTCGAAGTAATGTCCTGAATGTCCACGCTTTCATCAACGATGGTTCCGATTTCGGTCGGTCTCAAGTTATCTGGCGGGGTGTAAATGGGCATGATGGCGGTTCTTCCGGTCCGCGGATCGCGGCCGCGCGTGTACCAAAGGAACGTCATGAGTGCCAGAACTGCCATCGGAATGAACAAACCCCAGTTGTGCGTCATGAAAAGATAGATTTTTTCATACCATGGAGCCGCAGCAAAAAGCTGTTCAGGAGACGGCGGGGAGGGATCAATCATGCCTTTGGGGTACCAGGCCACAATGGTCATGCCTTCGCCGCCTTGCAAAGCCGACTGGCCGGCTGCGCGTCCCGGTGCAAATGCGCTGAACTGGAAAGTTTTGCTATTGGTGACGTTGCTGTTGCCTTCACCCACGGTCGCTGTACAGTTTTGGTCTTTTGAACCTTCAAGGCCGGTGTAGCAGGTGGCTTTGAGCTGACTTTTATCAACCGTCTGCGGCAGGATAATGGTTGCTTCGGCTTTATCGATTGGGATTGCCCAGCCGTTTCCCGTGGCGTTCCAATATAGTTCGTCGTGGTCGCTGTAATTGGTCAGCGCGCGTTCTGCCTGATATTTGATGGTGTAATCCACCACCGAATCCAGTTCAACGTTGGCATCACCGATCTTGATGTTGATGTTATCGCCTTCGTTGGTGACATCGTAGGTTGCCGGGGTGCCGTCCTGAAGGACACTTAGAACGTGAATCGGAATCTGTGATTCATATCCTTTATCATCGGTGTATTTGATTGGAATGTAGCGGAAAATGCCGTGGTGTGTTTCACGCGTGAAGTCCACTTCCAGTTTTTCCGTCACATTGATGGTGCTGTCTTTGTTGACCTGAATGACTGCGTTGAAATCTTTAATATTCCAGTCGCCATAGTCCTGTTGCGCATGCGCGGTGGAAAAACTCAGAAGCTGGGTCATAACAAAAACTCCAAGCGCGGCATGTTTCAGATAATGCTTGAAGTTTTGAGTCATAACGGGAGATTTAAGCTTTCGTGCTGTCGTCTTTTGGAGCGGCTGGTGCGCTTGGTGCTGCGCTATCGCTGAAAGACACTTTGACGTTCTGGCGTTCAGCGTCGCTGTCGGTCTGGAAGAATTCGCGGGCTTTAAATCCCATCATGCCTGCAAAAACGTTGTTCGGGAAAACTTCCATCTTGGTGTTGAAGTCGCGGACGGTCGCGTTGTAATAGCGGCGTGAAAGCTGAAGGTGATCTTCAATGTCTTTCAAGCTTTGCTGAAGATCGAGGAAGTTCTGGTTGGCTTTCAGGTCAGGGTAGTTTTCAGATAAAGCAAAGATGCTCTTCAGGGTGCTGCTCAAAGCGTTTTCAGCTTGGGCCTTGTCGGCAAAGGAGCCGGCGCTCATGGCTGCGGTTCGGGCTTTGGTGACTTCTTCGAGCGTGCTTTTTTCGTGGGTCGCATAGCCTTTGACCGTTTCAACCAAATTTGGAATGAGGTCATAGCGGCGTTTGAGCTGGGTTTCGATGTCAGCCCAGGCTTCATCAACCTTATTTTTGAGGCCGATTAAGCCGTTATAGATGCCGATGGCAAAGAAGATGATCAGGACAACGACCGCGAGAATAATCCAACCGGTAGTACTCATAGATTTGAGATTAAAATATCGTGCTTATTATAGGTGTTGACGGCTATTTTGCAAGGGTGCGAGTTTTTCATTTATTTACGGTGTGCCAATTCATTGACAATCCTGGGTTTTTTAGTATTATGCTACTCCGAAAATTGCTTTTACGTATATGAAAAAACGACTTTCCCGCATTGATGAGCAGAAAAACGTTGAGGATTCTGAAAAAACCGCGGAAGCTTCAGACTTTCCGGTGCTCAATAAAAAAGTGCTGCGAGCTCTGCGAAGAAAACTGGTCGTCGATGACGGCAATCAGTCCTGGGGCAAACTTCAGGATTTTCGATTAAATACTTTAAGAGGACTGACTTTCGATCAGGCCATTTTGCGCTATCCGCAGCTGCTCAACATCATGGAAGATGTTTTGGCTCAGGTTTCTTCGGTCATTCCAACAGAGTTGCAGGCCGAGATCAGACAAGAAAAAGATGCCGATCAGGATGCTTATGAGTTTGCAAAACTTTTAAAGAGCGCTGGGAAATGGTTTTCCCGCAATGGCCATAAGGATCTGGCGCTTAAAGCTTTTGAGGGCGCCATGAAGTTTTTGTCCGAAGACGGAGATCTTTACGTTGCCTCCGGAGATATTTATTTTGAGATGGAAAATAATCGCGAAGCGATTCGATCTTATGAAGAAGCTTTGCTGCGTTTGCCCGGCGACATGGCTGTACGCAGAAAACTCGCCGATGTCCGTATCAGAATGGCTGAGGTTGTTGCCTATAATCCTGAGATGGCCGTGAAATATTATGAAGCCGTACTGGAAGATTTTCCCGATTACGTGCCTGCGCTTTGCGGAATGGCGGATATTTCTTTTTTCAATGATGATTTTCATACCGCTGAAAAATATTATGTGTACGCGCTCGACAGTGATCCAAGCTGTTGCCGCGCCTTAGTTGGGTTGGGCAATATTCATTCCATACGTCACCAGGACGATGAAGCGGAAGAACTTTACGGCGAAGCGCTCCTGAAGAATCCTTTTTATCTTCCCGGGCTTTATGACATGGCGGATTTTCAGTTCCGCTCACGGGAAAACAATCTTCTCGCCAAATCTTACATTAACCGCGCAATGGCTTTGAAACCGGGTGATACTGCCGTGATGATGCTCAAAGCCGAGATCGCCATGGAGTTGGAAGATTTTGATACGGCGAAAGAAATGGTCGAACTGGTATTGCGCCAGGATTCTGCGAACAAAAAAGCTTATGAAGTGTATTGCAGACTGGTCAACGGGGAGTGCTTTATGCCCGCCGAATACGGGTCTTCGTTTAAAGCTTTGAAGCCCGATCAACAGCAGCTTTCGCGTGATTTTCATTTTTCCCTGCAATATCTGCTGGACCCCAAAGATGAAGTGGAATGGGAAAAATATCTCATCCAGGTGGCTAAAGACCAGGGTGATAAATTCGAGAAGTTCAAATCAAAATACGACAACTGGCTTTTGAATTAGGCCCCAGCTTCGCTTTCTGACTTCGTGCTGTTTTTCAAAAGTTCGTGGATATTTTTTTTCGAGCCGTATTTTATTTGGATGCCTTCCGGCAGAGCCTCCAAAAACTGGTGGCCGTATTTTTTTTGGATGATGCGGGTGTCCAGAATCACGATGGAGCCAGTGTCGGTGCTGCTGCGGATGAGGCGGCCGAAGCCCTGTTTGAATTTGAGGATGGCTTTGGGGAGCTGGTATTGGTTGAAAGGATCGCGGTATTTTTTGGAACGGGCCGCGACCATGGGATCGTCGGGCGGATCGAAAGGAAGTTTCTGGATGATGACGCAGTTCAGGTCATCGCCCTGCAAGTCTACGCCTTCCCAAAAACTTTGCGTGCCGAAAATGGCGGAAGTTCCGGGTTCGTCTTTAAAATGTTCCAGAATTTTGCCGCGGCCGCCGGTGATTTGCTGACCCAACACCGTGATGCCCATTTTTTTCAGTTCGGGAGCAACTTTATAAAAGGTCGCGGACAAAGCTTTTTTTGCGGTGAAGAGAACCAGCGTTCTGCCGCCGTTCGCAAGAATAATATTTTTGATGATGTCCGCGCAGGCTAAGAAGTAGCCTTCGGTCGCGGGTTCGGGCAGATCTTCGGGGATGATGATTTTGACCTGGTCGGGGTATGAAAAATGAGAGGGGAGTACGGCTTCCGTAAAAGTCTGATCAATGCCGAGCTGGTCTCGAATGAAATCAAAGGTCTGGTCGGTGCGCAGTGTGGCGGACGTCAAAATAATGCTGGATTTTGCATTCCATAAAACGCTGTTCAGGGTCGGGCCTACGTCAACGGGGGAGCGGCGGATCACGACATTGTCTTCAAAAGATTTGCTGATCCAGGTCATCTGTTCAAAGCTGGCGTCGTCGCTTTCCAAGACTGATTTTAAATCAGCGACTTTTTTTTCGCATTCGTACATGTGACCTTTGACCTCTTTCCAGGCAATGCCGCCCTGGCTCCCGAACGTTTCGTGAATCTGTGAAAGTTTTTCCAGAATAACTCTTGCGGCTTCAGCCACAAGTTTTCCAGCTTCCTTGGCCTGCAGCCATTCTTTGCTCATGAGGTCGGCTTTGGAAAGATTCAGCTGGTTGAAATGTTCCGGTCCCAGATTTTTTTCCAGAAAGATGCCCACGAGTCCGAAGAAAATTTCGATGCGGCTGATGAGCTGGTCCGTGGCCTGTTTGACGATTTGCAGTTCGTTCATCAACTGCGCGTCTTTGAGATATTTATTGAGGGCATCCAGACTTTTTTTCATTTTATCAAACGGCCGATGGAACGAATGGAACGCCAAAACCACCGTGAAGGCATCGGTCGCAACTTTTTCCAGATGATGGGCTTCATCAATAATCAGATGCTGATATTCGGGAAGAATCGGCGTCGTGGCCGTGCTGTCCTGTAGTAGCAGCGCGTGGTTGATGACGATGATGTCCGCGTTGAAAGCATTCTGGCGCGCTTTCATTAAATAGCAGGCGTTTTTAAATTCCGGATCGTCGTGCGAGCAGGCGTACTCCGCGCAGCAGATTTCGTCGAGCATGGTGTATTCTTTGCCCACAAAACTCAGTTCATCCAGATCGCCGGTTTGGCTCCAGGTCAGCCATAACAGAATTTTAATGATGAGCGTGACTTCAGGGTCCGTGAAAAAATCTTTTTCCATCAAAAGTTCCAGACGCCGGTAGGAAAGGTAGTTCCTGCGGCCTTTGACCAGCGCGATTTTAAACTGCGAAGGTTCAAAAAGTTTCTGGAGCAGAGGAACATCTTTTTTCAAAAGCTGTTCCTGCAGATTGTGCGTGTAGGTGGAAACCACGACTTTTTTCTGTTCGCGCAGGCTGTAATGGATCGCGGCCAAAAGGTAAGCCATAGTTTTGCCCACGCCTGTGCCCGCTTCGATGAGCTCTTTTTTGTCATGGCTCAGCGCGTCCATGATCAGTTCGGTCATGTGCTGCTGGCTGGGCCGCGTTTCGTAATTTTGAAGAATGGTGCTGAGTTTTCCCTTAGGACTGTAAACCTGAAGAAGCTCTTCTGCGGTCTGGTGATAGGACAAAGATTCTGCTTTGGTTTTGTCCATTTTTGATTGGCGGCTTGGACTCCTTGTTCCCGATGAGCGGCTGCCTTGTTCATCTATAAATATTTCCCGCAGATTCCAGTCACTGCGTTCAAGAAGAGCGTGAATTTTTATGAGCGTGTTTTCGTCAATGTCGGAGATTCTATCCTCCAGGATGCGGAAAAGTTTCATGCAGGCCACGGTGTCGCCCATGGCGCGGTGCTTGTGTTCGTGTCCGAGCTTGAGCGTGCGCCCGAGCGTGTCCAGGCTGTAGGAAGCGAGCCCCGGCAAAAGAATCATGCTTAACTGCAGCGTGTCATAGAGCGGGCTGATGATTTTTACGCCCTTTGCCTTCAAAAAGTTCACGTCAAAATCAATGTTGTGACCCACGATCGGAGCGTCACCGATAAAATCCTCCAGTTTTTTTTTGATGTCTTCAAGCAGAGGAGCGTTCGCCACATCTTCGTCTTTAATGCTCGTGATGTGCGTGATGATGTTCGGAATCGGAATTTGCGGATTGATGAAGGTTTCAAAAGTGTCGATCACCTTATCTCCTTCAAATTTTACGGCCGCTATTTCAATCACCTGATCGATGCGCGTATCAAAGCCGGTACTTTCAATATCGAGAGCTACACAAGTTTTCATGAAAATATTTTGACCCTTTCTTTAAAAAAGATCAATCGGAGACATCCAACCTTTTCATTTCCGCACTGCCCAGCAGTGAACGCATCTGCGAGATGGCTATCTTATTGAGCTTTATCAGCCGTTCCGGTTGTGCGATTTTTTCCTCCACCCATAAGGCATTCAGGCTTTCCAGATTGGATAACACCACCAGTTGTTCCACCATGGCATAGTCCCGGATATTTCCTTCTTTATCAGCATTTTGAGCGCGCCAGTCTTTGGCGGTCAGTCCAAACAATGCCATGTTTAAAATATCCGCCTCGCTGGCATAAATAACGTGGGCCTGCTGACTTGTAATCAATTTGGGAATCAGGTGTTCTTTAATGGCATCCGTGTGAATCCGATAATTGATTTTCGCCAATGATCTTTTAAGATCCCAATCGAGTGATTTTCTCTGATTTTCATCTTCCTTCAGCCGCTGGAACTCCTTGATCAGATATAACTTAAATTCAGGGCTCAGCCACGAAGCAAATTCAAACGCGATATCCCGGTGGGCAAAAGTACCTCCGCCGTAGCGGCCTGGTTTTGAAATTAAACCGATAGCACCCGTAGCTTTGATCCATTTTTGGGGAGTGAGATTAAAATTATTTAATCCCGCCTGAAGTTTAAAGGTAACGAATTCGTTACCTTTAAAAACCGGATTGTGTAATTGTTCCCATAAGCCAATAAATTCAAGAGTATTTCTATTACGCATCCAGCTATAAATCAGTGTGTCGTCGCCAAAAGCGGAAATCATATCCGTTAAACTAATATAATCAGCTCCGCCTTTTGACAACAAAGTAATCTCGGTACCTTTCACGTTGAGGGTTTTACGAATTTTCATAACAAAAAATAGGGTATATCCCTTTTCTACTCTACCCACATTAAATCCAGATAAATTTTTTTTAATTCCCTCGAATTCGGGGGAATTAAGACTAAGGCAATCTCTGCAGATTCAGGCTCCTGACCACAAGTTCTAGTTTTCGGACATTCGGCGACTTGTGAGTCCGGAAGTTTTGGCCCATACCCAGGTTTTGGAGGTATTCGTTGAAAGCCTGGAACAGCTGCTGGGAGTTCCGCCATTGGAGTTGAGCTTGAGGTCGTTTGGTCATAGATCCTTATATATAGAGTAAATCAAACTCATTATAGGGTGAGTGTATACTCACCGTCAAGAATAATTTTGAAATGGCTTCATTAAAGGGTTTTCATAAGTTCGCATATTTACTTTAAAAGTAAATTATGTTATAATGACAAAACGGTATTAAATCAAAATATAAAATAAATATGAAAAAAATATTTTTAATCATTACAAGTGTATTGTGCTGTTTTTCTATGTTAACTGTTGTGGTTTATGCAGCGTATGTACATGGATATTTCCGAAAAAACGGAACATACGTACAGCCATATCAAAGAACAAGCCCAGATTCAAACCCCTATAATAATTATGATTTTCCAGGAAATTATAATCCCAACACGGGTACGACCACGCCCGGGAATCCTAATACATATTTAAATAACTATTATAATAATAGTTCGACAGGCACATCTAATTATTTACCTAGTTATACGCCTACAAATGACACAACAAATTCAGAGAATACAGTAACCATGCCGGCGCATTCACATTTGAATTATCTAGGTAATGATTTTGATTGTGATTATGGATATCAAAGAAATTTTGTAACCAATTCTTGCGATAAAGTTCAGATTCCATCTAATGCTAAACTGAATTATTTAGGCGATGATTTTGATTGCAATTACGGATATCAAAGAGATTATGTAAAGAATACTTGTACGAAAGTTAAAGTACCTAAAAATGCAAAGCTGAATTACTTAGGTGATGACTTCGATTGTAATTACGGATACCAAAGAGATTATGTAAAGAATATTTGCACAAAAATAAAAATACCTAAACATGCTAAATTGAACTATTTAGGGAATGATTTTGATTGTAATTACGGATATCAAAGGAATTTTGTAACAAATAGTTGCGATAAACTAAGCTATTAATTAACTATGAACAAAAAATTAATATATTTTTTAGCTGGAATTTTTTCACTCGCCATTTTTGCATTGGGAACATATTTATTGCATCATTTATCTCCGCAGATTGTTTATGCTACGAGTGGCGCTTGTTCAGATCATGGAGGAGTTGATTGTGCGGCTGGATCGTCTTCCGATGGTAGCGTTATTTGTAATGATGGGTGGAGTGGTAGTTCAGTTCAATATTCCTCAGCAGATGAGTGTTCAGCGACACCCGCCCCGGTCATTACTCCAATATGTCCAACTGGAGGTGTTGTGAATTATCAGCTTGCAACTACCGATTTCAACCAAGTGCCAACTACCTCTGCTGCTGATGCCCCAATAATCGCACGGCTTCAAGCAGATGTGGACGCAGCTAATGTACCGGTTGAACAAGCTAAGAATAATTTACAATTTGCCATAGCGTCCGGAAATACTGTACTGGCAAAACAATATCAAGCAACTCTTGATAATGCGACCATACAACTTCAACTTGCTGAAATCCCTCTTCAAGAGATTCAACTTCAAGCTATTACAGCACAAATGAGCAGCCTGAAGTCACTAGTCGATTTGGGAGTCTTGGCTGGTGCCGATCTAAAAACACTGCAATCATTTTCAGAAGGCTATGGCATCCCCTTATCTGTGCTTAAGGCAGCAGCAAAAAATCAAACCCGTAACTGCATACCACAAAACAACGCATGTCCTGAAGGCTATGGCTATAATATTCTGATTAGTGCTTGTTCTCTAACAGAAGATTTACCTACAACCTTTTCAACACCACTAGCAGCGCCTCAACTACCAAATTCAACCTCTACTGTCAGCCAACCAATTAACCACCAAAACAGCTTTAGTGATATAGATTCGTCAAATTATAAGGATGCAATTATTTATTTGGAACAACAAGGTATTGTTAGTGGTAATGGTGGTTCATTTAGGCCACTTGATCCGATAAATAGAGCCGAGTTTACAAAAATTATTGTTACAGCTCTTAAGCATAGTCCTCAAGAACAGACCTATTGGACTAATTGTTTTTCAGACGTACACACTGAATGGTTTGCACCGTATGTTTGTTTTGCAAAAACGGCGGGAATTATTAGTGGATATAAAGGCGGAAGCTTTAAGCCAAATAATTCTATTACCGTTCCTGAAGCACTAAAAATTGTGTTAGAAGGTTATGGAAAAAACGTTCCATCAGCGGCAGGTCCTTGGTATCAGAAATATGTAAATTATGCGCAAAATAATGGTTTGATGTTGAGTGGTTGGCAAAATAACTTGAACCACCATGTCACCCGTGAGGAAATGGCCGAATTGATTTATGAAATTAGCCAATAAATAATATGCCTAAATTTGGATTTTCATTTTCTTGGAAGAGGGCACTTGGTATCTCGGCAGCTAAAGCTAGAGTTTCAAGGGCAATAGGAATCCCATTAACAAAACAGGGGAGACAAAGAAAGTACGGGCAGGCTATGGGATGTGTGGCCGTCATTGTCTTTTTTGCACTTTCAGTTTTTGGATTGGAATATACTCCTTCGGTTACAAGCGCAGCATATTCAAGTCCGGTCCATGTTGTTTCTTCTTCCAGTTATTTAGTCGCAAAAAAGGTAATTCCTAAGGGCGCGACAGCTTTATGTAAGGATGGAACATATAGTTTTGCCCTTCATCATCAAGGATCTTGTTCGC
This sequence comes from Candidatus Peregrinibacteria bacterium, assembly GCA_003153355.1. Taxonomy (GTDB): domain Bacteria; phylum Patescibacteriota; class Gracilibacteria; order UBA1369; family UBA1369; genus PALSA-1335. The sequence goes on along the minus strand of PLYH01000001.1, from coordinate 369,719 downwards.
ATCATCACGGGGTGGCGAAATTTTATAAATAGTTTTGTGAAAACTGATTACGAAAAAGTTAAGAAAATATTATCTCAACACAAGTTTGCAGATTTTAAATTAGTTAAAGGAAGAAGCAGTATTGCCGATTTATATAAGAAAAATGAAAGGTGTGGTATATATGTTTTTCGTATAGAAAATGGTGAGTATTATGTTGGGCAATCTATTGATTGCGTCAAACGATTTAGTCAGCATATTTATACTGATATTCCTGATGCACAAGAATTTACTTGTAATGCTTATGATAAAGATACTTTGGATGCAGTAGAAATTTCTCTTATTTCAGAATTTAGAGAAAACGGTCTAAAGCTACGTAATAAAATTGGTAACTGGAATCCATTATTAGACTATCATGATGATTTAGAAGCAGCTGTCGCTGAAAATAGAAAGCTTGCTGAAGATAAAATAAATTATTGGTTATCTCACAATCTGGAATACAAATTAAATGAGCAAAAAATAGTAGCTCCGGAACAGGAGAGGCTTTATCACAGAAATTTTATAAAATTAACTGAGTATGATGATCATCTTAAAACGATACTTCCTTTTTTAAAAAAATATTTTTCAAAATGTGTAATTCAACCCGAGGTAACTGAAATGGTTTTTTGGGCTTTGAGCTGCTTGCCAGGAACAAGGGGTATTACTTTATGTAGACTCAATATTTTTTGGCAGGAAGTGATGGCTGCCTTTTATTTAAAAAAAGAAAAAACATATTTGTATATTTTTCAATTGAAAAAATCTTTGTTTAAAGAAAAGGATTTATTAAAATTAATAAACAAATATGATAGCTTAGATGTTTTTCCTAATTTCTTCTATCCTAGAGGCGGCGCCGATCAATTTAGAATGCAAATTTATGATACGGCTCAAGCTATGAGTATCTTAGATGAAGAAATAGTTGTTAATTCAATTAAAGAATTTAATGTTCATTTGATGCGTCTTGGTCCAACTGTGAATGTTAATAGTAAATTTCATTGTATAGAATTGAGTAGGCTGATTTTAAATGGGTAATATCAATAAGCCATTTATTCGATGTATTTCTAAATTAGAAAACATCCTATAGGTTTGCCTATGGGTAAAATTTGCGTTTGTGGGTTTTTTTGATATGATACTTTGAAACCTCGGATTTGGAAAAACATTCTCCTCACCTGAAGTTTCAAAAAAACAAAAACAAATGGTTCCTTTACAATCTCGGTACAAACAAAAACAAAATAAAACATCTGCAGAGATTGATGAGACGGTGAACTGGTCGGCCTCCACATACTAAGGGGAGAGCCGACGCCCTAGAACTTTTCACCTTCTCTCTGCCTTTACAGGCTGTATATGCTCGGTGATGGTGCTCGCGAATGATTCTCGCATTCACCACTCCCAATTGTCCGGTGCACTTCGTTACTTCTTCGGAAGTCTAAGAGCACACCCACGGACGGTGGCTGGCCCCACTGGAAAAATAAGCCAAAGCCCAGCATATATAGGGTCAATCAGCCTCAAAACAAATTCCAAAATAAACATCAAACCTTGAGCGTTCATATATTTTCTTCCCTGAACACTCATAAGGATCGGAATTTAACCCCGCCATTCACTTGGCGGGGTTTTCTTTTATTTGTCTTAATAAATGTTCGGGCCGGTGGTTTGCTGTGTGTCTTGTTGGGTGTAGCCCATTGGTCTCATCATCATTCCTGGTTGTGGGTTTGCTGGAGGAACTGTCGGAGCCATTGGATATTGAAGACCTCCGCTGCTCGTGTTACTCATGAAAACGGAAATGATTTTTGAAGCTTCTGCGCGGGTCAGGTCCATGTTCGGAGCAAAGGTTGTATCGTTGGTGCCCTGGATCAGGCCTTTGACGAATGCCGCGTGAACTGCGAGCGTGAACCAGTCGTTGTTGTGAACGTCGTTGAATTGCGAGAAGTTTCCGACAGGGGATACGGATTTAAGATCGTCACTCATGTTGTAGAGAATCTGGACTGCTTCGGCGCGGGTAATTGGAGCGTTTGGTCTGAAGGTTCCGTCGCTGTAGCCGGAGGCGATTTTTTCGTTTACGGCCTGGTAAACATAGTTGTCGTACCATTCGCTGCCGGAAGTGGAGACATCCTTGAATTTTGTCGTCATGTTTCCTGATGTTGATGTTCCGACGCTGCCGATGCCCTGAGCCTGCAAAACCATCTTGATGAATTCGGCGCGGGTGATCTGGTTGTTTGGTTTAAAGCAGCCGTCGTTGTAACCGCTGACGATGTTCTGATTTGAGAGGTCGTTCACATATTGTGCGTACCAGTCGCTGTCGTGGACATCGCAGAATGTTTTTGTTGGGCCCTGTGGTTTGGTCATTACGGGCGGGGTCATCATGGAGTTATCCGCCATGTTCATATATTTGTTGAAGAGATCGCCGTAGGCTGCGAATCCGGCAGTGTCCACTTTTACGGAACCTGTTGCCCATGTGCTGTCCGGGGTGCCGTACGCTTTGGTGTAGATGTTGTGCCATGGGTTCAGCAGACCGTCCACAAAACTTTGTGCTTCTGCAGGAGCGTTGAAGGTGGTCATGAGCATGTCCGCGTAGGTTTTGATGGTGTCAAAACTCATGAAGGCAACGCCGGCGGTGGTTTCGCCCGGGTTGGTGAAGGCTGCGCTGAAGTCGCTGTTGTTCATCATTCCTTTGCCGTCAACGGTGAAGACGTCGCTCACATTCGGCGCGGTGGTGATGACGAGGAATCCTTCGTTCGTTACCGCTGCGTGAAGTTTGATGACGACTTTGTCGCTTGAAAGATTTTTGAATGAAGGGTCAGCGCCTGCAGTTTTGGTCGGATCAAAACTCATTTCATAATAGGTGGTGCCGTTGAACATTGCGGTGGTGCGGTTGTAGAAATTCACGCCTTGGTCTTTTTCCATCTGCATGAAAGATTTGTCTGCATACAGAACCAGGTTGGTGAGCACGCTTGAGGCTTTGTCTCTCATGCTTCTGACGTCGAAGACGAACGTAACAGCTGGATAGATCTGTGAAGTCTGGTGGATGGCCACCGCATATTTTTCGGTGAAGAGGGGAAGAAGGTCGTTGTCAAAATCAACGTTGCCGTTTGAGCGCAGTTCGTTTTTCCAGGTGGTGAAATCTGCGGTTGATGTGCTGTCGCTTGCAAAAAGTTGCATCATGTCTTTGATTTTTTGTTCGAGGTTGTTTTCTTCGCTGAACATGATGACGTTGTTGCTGTTGATGTATTTGTAGAGTTCAGGAACAAAATTGTAGCGGTCGAAATTTAAATTGAGCTGGGTGAGTTTTGCAGCATCGCCTTTTACCAGGACGCTGAAGTTAAATCCGGTGCTTGTTTGAGCAACGCTGATGCCTTCGGCTGTCAAAGCGCCCATGATATTTTTTTCAGCAGACATCAGGCCGCCGAGAGCTGTAGGCAGATCAGCCGGAGCAGCTGTGCCGTCAAACATACTCGTGTATCCGTTCGGATTGATGTACATATTCAGGAAACTGTTGGCCAGGTTTTTTTGCGTGACAGCCATAAAGCCCGCGCTTTGAGCGAGAGAAACATTGGTTGAGCTTGGTTTGGTGTACATATCCAGGAGCGCGGTCATGCGGTCGTGCGTGCTGACGCTGACGACGAGGTTGCCGACCATGGTGAAGTATGAGTTTGAAGTCGGGCCGTAGATAATCATGCCATCAATAGTTTCTTTGGTCGCGTCGCTCGGAAGGAGCGTGATGAGTTTGGCATAATCATCGGCAGTCATGTGGATGGACATGTAGGTTTGCGGCATTGGATAGCTGTAGCCGTCCTGCGTGGTCATGACGTTTTTGCTCGCGAAGCTGATTTTGTTGCTTTTGAGTTCTGCGGTGAGGATGTCTTTCATGCTCTGCGTGCTTGCATCGCTCATCGTGCTGCCGCTCATGAAGGTGCTCATCCAGGAGTCCATCATGCCGCTGAACGGATTGGCGGCCGCAGTGTTGAGTTCAACAAACTGGTCAACGTCGGAAGGAATGAGTTGGGCCAATTCAACATTCGTCGGTACGCTCTGGGCGATTGCCAGATGCGTAAAAGCTGCGCCGCTGAATGTAAGTGCGCTTGCGAGGATGCTCGCGCCCGCAATTAATTTATGAGGAATTTTTTTCATGACTTTGAGGTAAGGGATTAAAGAAGTTTTATAAATTTGTCGAAAAGATATTCCGTGTCCATCGGGCCCGGTGCCGCTTCAGGATGGAACTGTACCGAAAAGAAGGGGAGCTTGGTGTGTCTGATCCCTTCAACGGTTTTGTCGTTGGCGTTTTCAAACCAGACCTTCCAGTCTTTGGGCAATGTTTTTGGGTTGATGGAAAAGCCGTGATTTTGAGAAGTCATGTAGCAGCGGTCGGTATCAAGGTCTACGCAAGGCTGGTTTTGGCCGCGGTTGCCGTAGCGGAGTTTGTAGGTTTTCGCGCCGGCGGCCAGGCCCATTAATTGATTGCCCAAGCAAATTCCAAAGGTCGGAATCTTTTTTTCAAAACCTTTTTTAATCAGGTTGATGGTTTTTTCGCACATTTCCGGATTGCCCGGGCCGTTGGAAATGAACACGCCGTGGAATTTTTCTTTGGCAGCGTAGTAATCGTAATCCCAGGGCACGCGGATGACCGTAATGTTGCGGTTCAGAAAATGGCGGATCGTGTTATTTTTTACGCCGCAGTCGATCATGATAATTCTTTTTGGACCTGCTTTGTAGATTTTTGGTTTTTTGAGGCTGACCTCTTCAACGATATTATAAGTGTTCGGATTATATTCGGGTACATCTTTATCTTCCACCACGATTTTGCCGAGCTGCGAACCTTTGTCGCGCAGCAGCTGCGTGAGCGCGCGGGTGTCGATGCCCGTGATGCCCGTGACGCCTTCTTCTTTGAGCCACTGGCTTAAGCTTTTAGCCGCGTCCCAATGGTTGTAGTTCGTGGAATATTCGCCGACAACCAGGCCCTTGGCGTGGATGCGGCTGCTTTCAAATACTTTACTGATCTTATATTTGTCGAATTTTTCCGATGGCACGCCGTAGTTGCCGATAAGCGGATAAGTGAACGTCAAAAGCTGACCCTGGAATGAAGGATCGGTCAGGCTTTCCGCATAACCCACCATGCCCGTTGAGAAAACGACTTCACCCGCGGTGCTTTTTTCCGCACCAAAGATGTAGCCTTCATAGCTGGTACCGTCCTTGAGGACGAGTCTGCCTTTTTTCATGAAACGTGATGAGTTCCCGGACACTATAACGGCTTGCTTTTCGCGAAGCAAGGCTTTTGGACTCTTCCATTGATGTGCACACCTGTGCGGATGGAATTAAAAAATATTTTTCCGTCTGTACAAACCAAAAATTGGCTTTTGTGTAATTTTTGTAAGACAATACGTTATAGCTCATGGACAGGTTTTTTAATTCTTACCCAAAAGCTTATGAGGAACGTTTCCAGGAAGCAGTCGGCAGTACTGCTTGCGATTATTTTAACGGGCATTTTCCCGACTGCATTTGCCCAGACGGCGACAACATCGTCCGGCTCCACCGCGCAAACGGGAGCGCCTTTTCCTGATGTTGCTTCCGGTTACGTCAATGCGGATGCAATTCAATATTTAAAAAGCCAGGGTGTGATTCAGGGCTATCCTGACGGCAGCTATCATCCGTCCAACGACATGAACCGCGCGGAATTTTTGAAAATCGTTGACGGTTCGATCAATTCAAACCCACAGGGAAAAAATTGTTTTTCTGATGTGAACACGCAATGGTTCGCTCCTTATATCTGTGATGCCAAAGCAAAAGGGATTGTTTCAGGTTATGCCGACGGATCTTTTAAACCGGGCAGCACTATCAATTTTTCGGAAGCCGCCAAAATTATGACCAAGGCTTATAATATTAATGTCGGCGCAGCGGCGACCGGCGATCAGTGGTTCAAGCCTTATGTCACCGCGCTGCAAAATAAATCGGACATTCCTTTGTCCGTTGGATTTTTTGATGAGAACGTCAAGCGCGACGCGATGGCGGAAATGGTTTACCGTTTGAAAGATAACGTCACTTCCAAAGCCACCAGAACGTATGACGAAATCGTGGGCGATAATTTTGTGACCGTGAACTCCTGCGCTGATTTGCAGAAACGTTTTGATGAACAGAATGCTTATAACGTCATCACCGGCGAAGGCGTCGGTTATGGAAGAGGTCCGATCATGGAACCGATGATGGCTCCAACGCCTGCTGCAAATACTATGCTTCAGACCACCGGTGCTCCGGCTGCCGATCATTCGATGGCTGCTCCTTCAGGAGCAACTTCAATGGCTCCAGCCACTTCCGCAGGTGCTGCTACGGATTTTTCTACGACCAACGTGCAGGTGACCGGCGTTGATGAAGGTGACGTCGTTAAAAATGACGGCAAATATATTTACATTATTAAAGGCAATGAACTCCGCATCGTTGAAGCTTACCCTGCCGCGAATTTGAAAGAGCTCGTCAGCTTCACCTTGGGTGATCAGAATGAAACATTCACTCCATCGGAAATGTATGTGGATGGAAATCAGCTGACCGTGATCGGCTCTGATTACAAACAGCCTTATCCGCCTCCATATCCGGTTCCGTTGGATTCAGCAGGTTCCGGTTCCGCGTCTACTATGCAGGTGACTCAGCAGACAACTGCTGGCGTTATGGCTCCGGCGGCTCCCGGTGCAATGCCGATGATTTATCCTCCATATTACTACAATCAAACCCGCACCAAGGTTTACGTCATCGATATTACGGACAGAACTAAACCTTCAGTTACCCGTTCGGTTGAGTTTGACGGTTCATACAACACTTCACGCAAAGTCGGCAGCACGCTGTATATGATTATGAACTATTCGTATTCTCCGATTTACTATCCAATGATCGAGAATGCGACCATGGGTGCTTCAGGTTCCGGCACAGCAACTCCTCCATCTGCTGGAGCGACGACATCAACATCCGGGTCGGCAACTGCTGATACTTCATCTTCCAGTCCGATCGTTCCGGAAATGATGGATACCAAAACCGGCGTGAACGAACCGGTTGCTCCATGTTCGCAAATCCGAATTTTGCCGAAAGAAAATAATTTTAACTATTTGATCACAGCAGCGGTTCCGTTGAGCGATCTGACGAAAGATGTTTCCAGAAGCGTCATCGTAGGAACTTCGGATAACATTTATGCTTCGTCGGATAATCTTTATGTTGCCGGCAACAACTGGGGCGGAGGTTTCTACCGTCCTTACGGCGACTACGACACTTCGGTGTACCGTTTTGCTTTGGGCAACGGCACGATCGAATATAAAAATTACGGTACAGTTCCGGGCCAGATTTTGAACCAGTTCAGTATGGATGAATCGAACGGTTATTTCCGCATAGCCACAACAAAAAATGAGTATGTTCCGGGTTCGGAAATCAACAATAATGTCTATGTTCTGGATATGAACATGAACGTTACCGGGAAGATCGAGAACATTGCTCCGGGTGAAAAAATTTATTCCGTGCGCTTTATGGGCGATAGAGCTTACATGGTTACGTTCCTGCGCGTTGATCCGTTCTTCGTTCTGGATTTGAGTAATCCGAGCAGTCCAAAAATCGCCGGTCAGTTGAAGCTTCCTGGCTACAGCGATTATCTGCAGGCTTATGATTCAACGCATATTTTAGGTTTCGGCCATGATGTGGACCCAACCAAAGTTTTACCGCAGGATTCTTCTGAACCAGGCTTCTTAACCTATGACGCAATGAAGGGTTTCAAGGTCAGTCTGTTTGATGTCACCGACCTCTCCAATCCTAAGGAGATGTTTACGCAAATCATCGGCGATCAGGGAACGACCAGCCCGGTCCTGACTGATCATAAAGCTTTGCTTTTTGATCACGATAAGGGTTTGTTGGCATTCCCGATCACCGTTTATCAATTCCCTCAGGCCACGGATGTTTGCAGCAGCAAGACCTACTCAACTTGTCCGACTTCATGTCAGCAGGTTTGCGTACCTAGTTCATGTACGACCAGTAACGGCATCAAAGTCTGCAGCGCTGATTGCGACGGAGCGAACAGCTGCGTGAACGCTCAGCAGCCATATGCTCAGCCGGTTTTTGACGGCGCGTATGTGTATAACATTGATTTAACGAAAGGCTTCACACTCAAAGGAAAAATCACTCATTACAGCACCGATGACCAGACCGCTTTGACCACGAACGGCTATACGAATTACGACAAAACCATCCAGCGCCTGATGTACATCGGCGAGGATCTGTATTCCGTTTCCCAAGCCGTTGTGAAAGCAAATCTGCTTTCCGACGTGAGCGACGTGAATATGATTCAGCTGGCAGCAAGCCCGCAGCCTGTCTATTACGCTCAGCCGCTGTAGCGTGTGTTGAAAAACCGCCTCTTGCGTCGTTAAAAATCAAAAAGCAGCTCGCCGTATAAATCATACGGCTTGCTTTGCTTTGCTTTTTGATTTTTGTCTAGCAATAGTCGTTTTTTGAACACACTTTAGTTTTTTGCTTTTCTTTTTTTACGTGTTCGGGGTATAAAAAGAACGGCTAAAGTTAAGGGTATGCAATTTTCAGCAAAAATTGCTCATGGCTAACGCCGGATGCAATTTTCAGCAAAAATTGCTCATGGCTAACGCCGGATGCAATTTTCAGCAAAAATTGCCAATTTTTTTCACACTTTCATCTATGAAGAACTTTGCAGGGTCGGACATTCTCTCCACCATGGATTTTTCGCGGGAAGATATTGACCACATCATCAAAGTGTCCGAGCAGTTTTTGCCGATTGCCCTCAAAGAAAAAACTTCCAATCTGCTGGAGAATAAACTCATGGCAGCTTTGTTTTACGAACCCAGCACGCGCACGCGTCTGAGTTTTGAATCCGCGATGAACCGTTTGGGCGGAAGAGTCTTGAGCGTCGTGGGTTCGGAATATTCTTCATTGGCAAAAGGTGAAACGCTTTGGGATACGGGAAAAATGGTTGAAAGTTACGTGGATGTCATTGTGATGCGTCATCCTCAGCCGGGTTCGCCGAAAGAAGTGGCTGCAAGTGCAGGCGTTCCGGTCATTAATGCCGGAGACGGCGGCGGAGAACATCCGACGCAAGCCCTGCTCGACATGTTTACCATCACCCGCGAACACCAGACGATAGACGGCCTGACCATAGCCCTGGTTGGAGATTTGAAGTACGGACGAACCGTGCATTCGCTTTCCTATCTGCTTGCGCACTATAAGGTGAAATTAATTCTGGTTTCTCCGGATAAACTTAAAATGCCGCCTGAAATCACTGATCATCTGAAAAAAAGCGGCGTGGCTTTTGAAGAAACGGAAAGTCTTGAACATGCTTTGAAGAATGCGCAGGTTTTGTATGATACGCGCGTTCAAAAAGAGCGTTTCGCGGACGTGAACGAGTATGAAAAATATAAGCACTACTATGTTTTGACTCGTGAACTGGTTGAAAAATATAATCCGAAACTGACGATCATGCACCCGCTTCCGCGCGTCGGAGAAATTCATCCGGACGTTGACGATTTGCCGGGCGCTGCCTATTTCCGTCAGGCGCAGAACGGTGTGGCCGTGAGAATGGCGCTGCTGGCCATGGTCCTTGGAAAAGCGTAACATGATGTTATGAAAGAGTTTGTGCTTCATTGCGGCAAAATCGTTACTCCTCAGGAAGTTTTTGAAGGGTATGTTGTCGTGAAAGACGGCAAGATCGCTGCGATTGAAAAAAAATCTTTGTATGAGGGTGAATTGGAAACCATCGACCTGGAAGGGAAATATCTTTTTCCGGGTTTGATTGACGTACATGTCCATTTTCGCACCCCCGGCATGACGCAAAAAGAGGATTGGACTACGGGTTCCAAAGCCGCATTGGCCGGAGGAGTGACCACGGTTTTAGACATGCCCAACACTAATCCACCGACGACAGACCAGGCTTCGTTGGATTTGAAACGGTCGCTGGTGCAAAAAGAGGCGCTCGTGAATTACGGTTTTTTTGCCGGAGCGACGAAAACAAATCTGGAAGCTTTGAAAGCCATGAAAGATATTGCCGGCATCAAAGTGTACATGGGAAGTTCCACTGGAAATTTACTCGTCGATGATTTGAAAACACTCGAAGCTTTGATGAAAGATTCGGGAAAAATTTTAGCAATCCACGCGGAAAATGAGCAGTGCATCCAGAGCGGAATTCACGCGCACGAAGGTGAAACGGATCCGGCGGTGCATTCTAAAATTCGGGCTCCTGAATGCGCGGAACAGGCCGTGCGAGCAGCTCTGGATTTTGTGGAAAAATATAAAGCCCGCGTGCATTTCTGTCACGTTTCAACGCGGGGCGAACTTGATCTGGTCAGGAAATTCAAACGTGAACATTCCGCACACGTGAACCAGCTCATCAGCGTTGAGGTTACGCCGCATCATCTCTTCTTGAGCGAAAAAGATTATGTAGCGCAGGGGAATGTCGTGAAAGTGAATCCGCCGCTCCGCAGCGAAGATGACGTCAAAGCTTTGTGGGAAGGCATAGCTGACGGCACCGTAAACATTATCGCCACGGATCACGCGCCGCATTTGATGGAAGAAAAGCAGCTTCCGTACCCGCAGGCGCCGTCGGGCGTTCCGGGCGTACAGACCATGCTGCCGCTCCTTTTAAACGCCGTGCATTCCAATCAGCTCACCGTTCAGAAAATCGCGGAACTTTGTTCTTACAACCCGGCCCAGCGTTTTGGCATGAGAGGAAAGGGTTCCATTGCCGTTGGAAATGACGCCGATTTTGCGGTCATTGATTTAAAATTGCACGAAAAAGTTTGCCATCATTTTTTATGGACCAAAGCTGACTGGTCGCCGTTTCATGGCCGCACGCTCAAAGGCTGGCCCGTGATGACGTTTGTGGCGGGAGAGCTGATGTATGAGTGGCGTGAAAAATTCGGAAAGACTTTCGGCCGGCCCGTGGAGTTCCTTTCCTAGTTTTTACGTCTCGTGATTTTTTGTGATTTATATACCGGAATTTCAGCGGTAAAACGGGTTCCTTTGGTTTTTCTGACAATATATTGTCAGACCTTTTTCATTATTTTGTTATACATTATCGAACGGGCTCGCATAACTCCTTCTTATTTTGTTTGTGTATTGCAAAAAAAAGTGTTTAAATAGTGGCGATCTCAACCAAGAATATGCAACTCAATGTTGAATTTTGTGGCGTGAAATTCCGGAACCCGTTGGTTCTGGCTTCAGGCGTTTTAGGAGTGACCGGAGCGAGTTTAAAATTTGTGGTGGAGAACGGAGCCGGCGGAGTTACGACCAAGTCCATCTGGCGCGAAGGCCACACGGGCCATCCGAATCCGGTTATTATTGCGAACGATCATTTTATGCTCAATGCGGTGGGTTTGCCGGACGCGGGAATCGAGAAAGCGCATATTGAGATCGGCGAGTATATGAAAGGGAAACCGGCGCCTCTGATCGCGAACATCGTGGAAGCGCGCATTGCCGATTTTGCAGAGGTCGCCGAAAAAGTTTCGGCTTTGCATCCCGACATTATTGAGGTGAACATTTCCTGTCCGAACGTTGAAGACGAATTCGGAAAACCTTTTGCTTGTTCGACGCATGACGCGGCTGCGGTGACTCGCGCTGTGCGTGCGAAAACGAAATTGCCGATCGTGATTAAACTTTCGCCGAATGTTTTGAATATTGCGGAGATCGCGCGAGCGGTCGTGGATGCGGGCGCGGACGGGATTTGCGCCATCAACACGGTTGGTCCGGGCTTGCTCATTGATCTGGAGACCCGCGAGCCTATTCTTGCCAACAAAGTCGGAGGTGTTTCCGGGCCTGCGATTAAACCGTTATCGTTAAAGGCCGTGTACGACATTCACAAAGCTTTGCCAAAGGTTCCCATTATCGGCACAGGCGGCGTTATAACGGGCGAAGACGCTCTTGAGATGATTATGGTCGGCGCGACGTTGGTGGGCGTTGGAACGGCGGTGTATTACCGCGGCGTGGATTGTTTCCAGAAAATTAACGACGAGATGATGGAATGGGGAAAAAAGCGCGGCATCAAAAATCTCGATGAATTACGAGGCGTCGCTCATGCGGGTGCGTATTCCAAGAAATTTCAAAACTATAGTTAAAAATTATGATCCGTTGCGATATCCCCAAAGCCATTCCTATTAAAAAGATCATGCAGGAAAATCCGTACGTGAAAACGTTTGTTTTTGAACACACTTTGAATTCACAGCCGGGTCAGTTCGTGAATCTGTGGATTCCGCGCATCGACGAAAAACCGATGAGCATTGCCTACGACGGAGGCAAGGAGTTCTGGGTTTCGATGTTTGCGGTCGGACCTTTTTCCAAGGCCATGCACAGTCTGAAGGTAGGGGATATGGTGGGCGTGCGCGGCCCTTACGGGAAACCGTTTGAATTCAAAAAGGGGCAGCGTCTGGTGATGATGGCCGGCGGTTACGGAGCCGCGCCTTTGTATAATTTAACGGTGCGCGCCATCAAGCAGGGCTGTACAGTTGATTTTGTTGTTGGGGCGCGCAGTAAAGAGCATTTGTTGTACGTGAACCGCATTAAAAAACTTGGTGCGTCCGTAAAACTGCATGTTGCCACCGATGACGGTTCGGTTGGGAAAAAAGGCTACAATACTTTGATTTTGGAAGAGCTCATCGCAAACAAAAAGGGTAAAAAAATCGGTTGTGTATACGCCTGCGGCCCGGAACCTATGATGAAAAAAGTTTCAGACATCTGTTTTGCATCTAAAGTTAATGCCCAGATTTCCGTTGAAAGGTATATGAAATGCGGATTCGGCGTGTGCGGACAGTGCTCGGTTGATCCGAAAGGTTTCCGCACTTGCGTTGAAGGTCCGTGCGTCAGCAATGAAGTGGCGAGAAGCGTTGTTGAGTTTGGCAAATACCATCGCGACAAGACCGGCAAAATGCATAAATTTTAATTATTTATTTTTGAAGAATCATGCAGCAGTATAAACAAGATTTCATTAAGTTTTTGGTTAAATCAGGCGCGTTGAAATTCGGCGAATTCAAGCTCAAAAGCGGACGCATCGGTCCGTATTTTTTGAACATCGGTCAGTTCAACAGCGGCAAAGCCATTGATGAACTCGGCGCGTATTACGCTCACACCATTGAAGAGCACGTTCAGGATTACGACGTGATTTTCGGGCCAGCTTACAAGGGCATTCATCTGGCGGTTGCAACTGTTATCGCGATGTTCGAAAAGTTTCATAAAGATGTTGCCTATGCTTACAACCGCAAAGAAGCCAAAGACCACGGCGAAGGCGGAATTTTGATTGGTGCGCCAATCACCAAAGATACGAAAGTGGTTATTTTGGATGATGTGATTACCGCGGGTACGGCGCTGCGTCTGGTTCTTGATGTTTTAAAAAGCGTTGGAGGCCCCACGATTAAAGGCGTAGTGGTTGCCGTTGACCGTATGGAAAAAGGCCAAGGCGACAAAAGCGCGATTCAGGAGATCAAAGCAGAATTTGGTATTGATGTTTTTTCCATCGTGAACATCAACGAGATCGTGGAATTTCTCTATAATCGCGACATTGACGGCACGGTTTATATCGATGATGAAAAAATGGCGAAGATCAAAGAGTATCGCCAACAATATGGAGTTTAATCATGAGCTATAGTAAAAAAAGAAAAGCGCGGAAATAATTAAGCAAATAATTCTTCCGCCAAATCTTCGCGCCTGATGCGGTGAAGCTCTTCCATGACGAGCTGTTTTGCCACCGGATTATCTTCAATCAGCAGACGGAGATCTTCAATGATCTGTTTTCTGAGCACGGCAGGTTTGGTTTGCCATGCCTCAATAATCAGTGCCTTGGCTCTTTCACCGAGCGCCTCGATTTCCTGCTGTTCAGTTGCCGATGAAAGAGTTAAACGGTTGATGTCATCCATCTTTTTTCTCCATTCCATGTCATGATGGATGAGTTTGCGTCCTCCTCCGTCTTCGGTAAAAATAATGAGCTGCTGGCGGACGGCCATGCGTAATTTTTGAATTTCTTCAGCGGTTTGAATTTCGATTGCGACGTCGATTTCTTTCGTTATTTCTCCCGATGGCCGGTCTTCATCTCTATCATCTTCCGGTCCTTGGTCAATTGCTGCTGAACCGTGGAATTCGCGATCTGCCATTGGGCGAAAAGCTAAAGGGTAAAGCTGCTCTTAATATTTACTATAAATCCGTCGCAATTTCGTTGCAATCCAATTAGTTTTAAAACCCACTGAGTTGATCAGCTTGTCAATTTTATGGTATAATAGTGCGATAGTACTTTTTGTAAATTTATGGGATTAGCACGGAAGGCCGTGGAGCATTTGAAAGAAAAATTAGGCAAAAAGCGCGTTCCTGAAAAAAAGGAAGTCCCTGAAACGGATCAAGTGGTCGAACAGCTTCAAACTGACACCCAAAAGGGCATTTATAGAATGAGTGCCCGTGAGGATGTAAAAGATCGTGAAAGGCTTGAACTCCTCGAAAATCTTCAGGCGCAGTATCCGAAAATGATAAAAGCTTTGCAGAAATACGAAATTGCTACGCTCGGTATGCCGGCGTGGGAACGTGTTCGGCGCGGACTCACTCCGGAAATTCTTGATAAGATTTTAAAAATGCAAGAACCTTCTTTGCTTTTGATTCCTCCAACTACGCGGCAATCCAAATTGGAAGCGATTAATAAGCATCCTGCTCGGCGTCAAAAATATAACACCTTCACCCATGATTTTGAGGATAATGATCTTTGGAACGGTGGAAAATCGAAGATTGAAAATAAATGGAGAGTTTCCATTGTTGAGGGTGTTCAAGATGTTGAACAGGATCATGAAATTTATGATGGAAAGAGAAGAAATTACGAAATGTGCAAACTCTGGGTGAAAAAGTATGAAGACCGGGGTTTGGATGTTATCAACGATGCTGACACGTATTTAACCTTAATCATGAAAAGTTTGGCGGATGCAAAACCTGTTGATTCAAAAACATTCACCGTATTGAATGTGAATGGCAGAAATTTAATAAAACCTTTTCATCTGGCGGTCGGTGGTTGGAACAGTGCTCGAGTTTTCTTGGACTTCGGTTTTTCTGGCGATACGATCCCTTCCGTTCGTCTGCGCGGCTTGGTGGGAGTGGATGTGTCCCAGGATTAACCTTTATTCTAAATTTATTTCAAACGCTCCGTCTCCGCCCTGGGTTCTTTTTGCCCAGGAAAAGTTTTTAACGTGCTCGTTTTTTTGAAGAATTTTTTCGACGAGCGGTTTGATCACCGCTTGTCCGTCTATGGAATGCAGCCCTTTCCCGGTGATGATGAGGATTTTGGTAAGGCCTTCGGCTTTGCTGCGTTCCAGAAATCTTTCGGTGAGCGCTGTGATTTCCGGTTTCGTCAAAATGCCGGCTTTGTGAAAATCCATCACGCGCTGGGGTTGAGCCAAGACTGCGTACTTATTACTTTGATTCGGCGGGTGCTTGGCCATGATTCAGGCGGAAACTGGTGCGGCGTTCCTCGGTTTTTTAGAACAGTCATCGCTGCAGCCGTCGTTCCATTTTATTCTGCAGTCGGGGCAGACGATGATCTGTTTGTTGCATTCAGCGTTGATGCAGTTGATGTAGTCGTCCCAGGCTATGCCGCAGTGCAGGCATTTGGCGATGATTTTGCGGTTTTCCGGCGTGTTGATCGGAATCGTCACGCGTTCGTCGAAGACGTAGAGTTTTCCTTCCCAATAGTTGTCCGGATACTCCTGCCCAAAAACATGGACGCCGCCGTGGAGCTGATATACGTTCGCAAAACCTTTTTTCTTTAAAACAGAAGAAGCTTTTTCGCAGCGGATGCCTCCCGTGCAGTAGGTGATGACTTTTTTGTCTTTAAACTTCATGAGTTGTTCATCCACGAGTTCCGGAAGCTCTTTAAAATTCTGCATCGGAAGAGTAACGGCGTTTTTGAATTTGCCGA
This sequence comes from Candidatus Peregrinibacteria bacterium, assembly GCA_003153355.1. GTDB lineage: Bacteria > Patescibacteriota > Gracilibacteria > UBA1369 > UBA1369 > PALSA-1335. Next base: position 353,794 of record PLYH01000001.1, on the reverse strand, counting down.
TCTGGGCTTCGTAGTCGTTGCGCATGTCGATGATCACGAAATCTTCATTGCTGTCGTAGAGGTCTTTGAGTTGTGTCGGTTCAATGTATTTTCCGCCGTGGACGTTCGGATCGATCATTTCGGGATACTCCAGGGTGACGAGTTCCTTGCGGTAGCGGACGAATATTTTTTTGAACGTGTCTGCAGGTCCCGTGCTGGTTTTGAATTCCATATCTTCAAAAAGCGGGTCAGCATGCATCAACTGCATGTAGATCTCGGTAATTTCTTTGGGGCCGCCGATGGTTCCGTTAATGCCTTCGTCTGCGACTAAAATACGGCCCTTGATGCCGAGCTTTTTGCAGAGTTTGAGGTGGTTGTAGGCGAACTGGGCGGCGTTTTCGATGTAGGCATACTTATAATAGAGCAGGATCTGCCAGTCGTTGGTTTCAGTCATAATTTATAGAAAGTTTAGATGCAATGCTTATTGTACTAAAAAATCATTTTTTGGCAATGTTTTGCGGCATCAGCAATCTTCCGCTAAAATACCCATGATCTTAACGCAATTTTATGGAAGAAACTCCGCAACAAAAAGCTCAAAGGCAGGAGCGGGAAATCCGCCAAGGCCGCAAAGAGAAAATGCAGAAACCTTTTCATTTTGCCGACAGACTCAACGCTGCGATTCAAAAAAAGAAATCGGCGGTGTGCGTGGGATTGGACCCGCGGCTGGAACAGATTCCTACATTTATTAAAAAACGCGCCCAGGCCGAACATAAAAATGCTTTAACCGCGGCTGCGGAAGCTATTCTGGAGTTCAACAAAGGGATTATTGATGCGGTTGCAGATCTTGTGCCGGTGGTAAAACCGCAGATCGCTTTTTATGAACAGTACGGGCACGAGGGCATGCGCGCATTTGAAGAAACACTCTGGTATGCGCGGGACAAGCGCGTACTCACGATCGCGGATATTAAGCGCAGTGACATTGGAAGCACGGCTGAGGCTTATGCCAAGGCATTTTTGGGGAAGGTGGACCTTTTTGGAAAACAGGCTTTTTCTTTTGACGCCGATGCGGTGACGATTGCTCCATACCTGGGCTGGGACGGCATCAAACCTTTTATTGTGGAAGCAAAGAAGCACGGGAAAGGTCTTTTTGTCCTCGTGAAAACTTCCAACGTTTCTTCGGGCGATGTTCAGGATCTTGTGATGAAGGATGACAAAGCTGTTTATGAAATCATGGCTCATTATGTGGATTCCTGGGGTTCCGATGAAATGGGGGACAGCGGGTATTCTTTGGTCGGAGCGGTGGTCGGTGCAACGTATCCTGTTCAAGCCAAAAAACTGCGCTCCCTGATGCCGCAGAATATTTTCCTGGTGCCGGGCTATGGCGCGCAGGGCGGTACCGCGCAAGACGTGAAGCCTTGTTTTAACGAAGACGGTACTGGCGCGGTGGTGAACTCTTCACGCGGAATTATTTTTGCCTGGGAAAACTCCGACCAGTTTACGGAAAAGGATTACGCCGATGCCGCGCGCGACGCGGTCATCAAAATGCAGAAGGAACTGGATGCGGTCATGTAATCAGATTCAGGCTCTGGCGTTCATTCTTTCCGCTTGTTATACTTCGGATGTTTATACCCTTATCCATGTTTTGTTATGACCAAAAAGACTTTGGGAGCGTTGGCTCTCTCCACGCTTGCGGTTTCGCTGTTGAGCGGATGCGCAAGTATTCAGGATCAAATCGCCAAGCAGGTTGCTTCCAGCGTTGTGAATCAGGCAACGGGCGGAAAAGTAAGCATGAGCGATCAAAACGGTAATATCACGGTGAAAGACAACCAGGGCAATGTTGCAAACATCGGCGGCGGCGCTCAGCGTCCGTCTTCTGTTCCTTCGGATTTGCCAAGTTTGCCTGGTGCAACGACTTACGGCTGGTTCGGCAGTTCACAGGGCGGTATTTTCTCCTTTAGCGTTGCGAATCCCGATTACAATGCGGTTTGCGATCAGATGGTGACGATGATCAAAGCTTCCGGCTGGTCCGATAATCCAAACGGTTTCAACATGGAGGTTCAGGGAACAAAATCCACCATGTATCAGAAGACAGGTTTTGCTCTTACCCTTGCTTGTTCTTCAGACAATAACGGCAAAGTCACTCAGGTGACTCTTGCGAAGAGCCAGGACACTAGCAGCGGAACGACAACAACAACTCCGCCAGCTCCCACAACCACTACAACGACCACTACTTCCACAAGCGGCACGGGTAATTAGTTTTTTCATTTTGAAATTTTTTCATAAACCTGGATCATTGCTTCCCATTGATCCAGGTTTATGTTTTGCGGACGAAGATCCGGGGAGATTTTGCTTTGTTCAAAAAGTTGCTCTTCCTGCGCGGGTGTAAGTCCGAGCGCGGGCGGAAGCGTGTTGGAGATTTTTTTGCGTTTCTGGTTGAAGGCTGCCTTGATGAGTTTGAAAAAAATTGGAATGTTGCTCACGAGCGGTTTTGAGAACGTTTCGATTTTAAGAATGGCGGAATCCACCTGCGGCTGCGGGAAAAAGCTACTCTTGTTTACGGAACTTACGATGGTCGGTTTGCCGAAAATCTGAACCTGCAGACTTAAAATCGACTGGTCGCCTTCCTTGGAGCAGATTTTTTGGGCGACCTCTTTCTGAACAAGGAGAACAATCAATGACGGCCGCTGTTCGCTCTCGTTTTGCGGCTGAAGAAAATGATTGAGAATCGGCGAAGTGATGTAATAGGGGATGTTCGCCACGAGTTTATAGGGCTGCGTCGGGAGATTGGTTTTGAGAGCGTCTTGGTGGAGAATTTCAACGTTTTTTACGTCCTCGAGCAAAAGATTTTTACGGAGAACCGGGATGATTCCCTGATCGAGTTCGATGGCCGTGACTTTGTCCACTTGCCTTGCAAGCTGTTCGGTCAAAATGCCAAGGCCCGGCCCGATTTCCACCACGTAGTCCTGTTTGGTGAGTTCAGCTGCTTTGAGAATGGTTTGCAAAGCTTCCGGGTTCACTAAAAAGTTTTGGCCGAGTTTTTTATTGGCCCAAAGTTCTTCGCGTTTTAAAATTCCGAGCAGTTCCTGAGTATTGTTGTAGATCATATCTGGCAGTGTGATATTCTTTCGAACGCTTCGCGGTTCACTACGGCGAACATGTTCGCCTTCGTGAATGTCTCGGCATCATGATGCCTCGCCAGCTGCGCTCGCAGATGTCGAAAGAATATCACACTGCCAGCCATGATCAATCACCCAGGATGAATTTCTACTAATTTTAAACGGGCGGTTTCGCCGCTGATGATCATGATGTGCTGGTAGGAGACTTCAAAGAAGTCGCTCAGCAGTTCAATAAGTTCTTCGTTGGCTTTGCTTTGTTCCGGTGCGGATCGCAGTTTTATTTTGACGCTGCCGTCAGCCATGATGTCTCCGATTTCGTGTTTACTGCTTTTGGGTACGACGCGAACTTTGATGACGATTTTTTCTCCGTTATGAAGTTTTTTTTTCATTTCAGTGAGCATGCGGAGGGTGTGAAAGTTTGATTTTGGGATTACGGCTTTGTTTCATGTATTTGCGGATTTCTTCGGCTAATATGACCACCGCGGAACAGACCACGACCATGATCCATTCGCTGACATCAAGATGAATGGCGTGGAAATATTTTTCCAGAAACGGTACCTCTACCATCACAAATGCCAGTCCGAATGAAATCAGGATGCTCCAGAGTAGTGATTTGTTGCCGAAAAAATTAAGTTTTGCCAATGAAAGTTCGCTGCTTCTTGAGTTGAGCGCGTGGGCGAGTTCGATCGTAATCATCAGGATGAAAGCCAGCGTTGAAGCTTTCAGGAAATCGGGACTCGTCCGTCCGGCGGTTTGATCAAAGATGATATGCAGACGCGAGAGATCCCACATGTACGCGATGAGCGTAACCACGCCGATGACAAGCCCGATGTAAAAAATATGGATGATGAAATCGCGGTTAAGAATTTTTTGTTTGGGATGACGCGGACTTTTGTCCATGATGAATTTTTCCGCGGGTTCGACGCCAAGCGCGATCGCGGGAAGAACATCGGTGGTTAAGTTTACGAAAAGAATCAGAATTGCCGTGAGCGGCATCGGCAGATTCAAAACGATCGCTCCAAATACCAGAATCAGTTCGCCGATGTTTGATGAGAACACGTAGAAGATGGATTTTTTGAGATTTTCATAAATAGTGCGGCCTTCTTCAATCGCGGACACGATGGTTGCAAAGCTGTTGTCGCTTAAAATCATGTTGGCGGCTTCTTTGCTGACGTCCGTTCCTGAACCCATGGCAATGCCTATATCCGCGCGTTTGAGCGCAGGCGCGTCGTTGACGCCGTCGCCCGTAACGGCAACGATTTCGCCAAGCTCTTTGAGCGCTGAAACGATTTTGAGTTTATGCGCGGGACTGACTCTGGCGAAAATAATATCGAGATGTTTTTGCGCCAGAAGTTTTTTGAGTTCAGGCACCGATATTTTTTCCATTTCTTCGCCGAAAATAATACGGTGCGTGCCGTCTTTTTCCGGAAGAAGGCCGATCTGTCTGCCTATGGCTTCAGCGGTGAGGCCGCTGTCTCCGGTAACGATATAGACTTTAATGCCCGCCCGCTGCGTGAGTTCAATGGCTTTGGCAACTTCGGCCCGCGGCGGATCGACCATACCCATCAAACCCAGGAAGGTAAGATTTTTTTCCACTTCCGGTTGGGGGAGCTGCAATTTGCCGGTGGTTTCATGTTTCAGCGTGCGCATTTCATGGGGCGTGAGTTCGCGGTAGGCAAAGGCTAAACAACGAAGCGCATTGCGGGCCATCGCTTCGTTTTTGCCCAGGAACTCTTTATAGGTGCCGTCATCAATGAGCACGGGATGGTTGTTGAGCATCACGTGCGTGGAAATGCCGAGCATACTTCCGGGAGCGCCTTTGCTGAAGGCGAAAATTTTTCCGGTATCGATGTCTTTGACCAGCACGGTCATACGTTTGCGCGTGGAATCAAAAGGGAACTCATGAATTTTCTGGAATTTTTCTTTGGCCGCCTGAAGATTGAATCCGCTTTTTTTCACAAGAGTGATGAGCGCGGCTTCCGTGGGATCGCCCATGATTTTCCAGGTGCCGTTTTCATGCTGCAGGTCTGCGTTGTTGCATAGGCCCGCGCTCAGGAGGAGCAGTTCCAAGGTTCCGTACATTTCATGATGTCCTTCGGCCATTTTTTCCAGATCCTGACGGTTTTTTTCATAATCTTCGTAAGGATTGTCGACGCTGCCAATGGTGATGCAGTTTTCATCAAAGTGTTCAATATGGATCGAACCCTGCGGATCGTAACCCACGCCGCGCACTGAAGCTGCATAGCGGTCAAAATAGATCTCTTTGACCGTCATTTCGTTTTTGGTGAGCGTGCCCGTTTTATCGCTGCAGATTACCGTTGTGGCTCCCAGCGTTTCAACCGAAGAGAGCTGTTTGACGATGGCCTTTTTTTTGGCAAGCCGCTGGACGCCGATAGCCAGGGCGATGGTGATGGTCGCGGGCAAACCTTCGGGAACCGCGGCAACAGCAACCGAGGTCGCAAAAATCAGCGTATTGATCAGATCTTTATGCTGGAGCACCCCCACAATGACCAGAATGGCGGTGATGACAAACGTGATCTGCCCAACAAAAACGCCGATGTTTTGAAGCTCTTTTTCCAGAGGGGTTTTATCTTTTTTTGTTTCGGTCGTCAGCGTGGCGATTTTACCCATTTCTGTTTTCATGCCAGTGTGGACCACCACGGCTCTGCCTCTGCCGTGAGCGACGTTTGTTCCCATGAAGACCATGGTCGTTTTCTGCTCTACCGAAGGTTTTTTTTCTTCTTCGCTGCCTGTAACCGCCGATATTTTTTCCACCGGCGACGATTCTCCGGTAAGAATCGCTTCCTGGGTTTCGAGTTCGTTTTCTTCAAAGACCAGCGCGTCGGCATTCACAGTGTCGCCTTCTTCCAGCAGTAAAATGTCCCCGGGCACGATGTCAGCCGCAGGGATTTTCAGTTCTTTGCCGTGACGCAAAACTTTTGCCTGCGGCGTCACCATTTTGCGTAAAGCCTCGATGGCCTTTTCAGCTTTATACTTTTGAATAAAACCGATGGTGGCGTTGAGGATGACGATAAAAATAATGATCGTTGCGTCAGTCGTTTCTCCGCTGAAAAAAGCGAAGATCGCGGCAGCGATCAAAATGAGCACGAGCAGATCTTTAAACTCGGCCAAAAATCCCAGAATAAGCGGTTTGCTTTTTTTGACCACCAAAGTGTTCGGGCCGTTTTCGGTCAGGCGTTTCTGGGCTTCCTCCAAAGTCAGTCCGTGCACTGTGCTCTGATACTGCTTCAGAAAAGTTTCAAGTTGTCTGGTCTGAACCATGCTTTATTGTAAATGGTCTTGGCGCCATTGTTTGATTTTGGCGTGATGTCCGCTTAAAAGTACATCGGGAACACTTTCGCCCTTAAACACCCGCGGCTGCGTGAAATGCGGATACTCTTTTTTGCCTTTTAAAGCTTTGGAAAAACTTTCTTCTTCCATCGAAGCTTCTTCGCCCAATACTCCCGGCACAAACCGGCTCAAAACATCCATGACCACCATAGCCGGAAGCTCGCCTCCGGTCAGCACGTATTTGCCGATGGAAAGTTCTTCATCCACGGCAAGATCGATCACGCGCTGGTCGATCCCTTCATAACGTCCGCATAATAAAATGATGCCGGCTTTTTTCGCTCCTTTTTTGGCAGGTTTTGAACATTGTTTATAAAGTTTTTCGGCTTTGGCCTGGGTGAGCATGGTTCCGCGCGGGCTCATGTAGAGCACGGGCCCTTTGTTGAGTTTTTTAACGGCCCGGATGCAGTCGTAAATGGGCTGGGCCATCATGAGCATGCCCGGTCCTCCTCCAAAAGGCGGAGCATCAACTTTATGGTGCCGTTCTTTGCTGAAAGTCCTGATATCATGGACATGAATTTCTATTTTTTCGGCTTGAATCGCGCGCTTGATGATACTTTCCTCAAGGTAGGAATCAAAGATGTTGGGGAAGATCGTAAGAATATCGAAGCGCATGCGTCAATAATAAGCTAGGAAAGTCGTGTAATGGCATTGTACCACAGGTGTTATAACTAAAGAATTATGGTATAATTATGTATCGTCAAGCAAACCTATGGCTATGAGCAATAACATACCAAGCGCACCGGAACGCCATTCCGAACAACCCCATTTTTTTGAAGTATTGCCGGGCTTTCCAGCTCTTGTGAAGTCCAAAGACCTTAGTCTTACCAAAAAATTGGAACTGCTTGATGGAAAAGGTAAACTTATTGCCGAGGTCAAAAAAAATATTCCGGGCAATCCAAGTAAAGGTGAAGGTTTTGTTGAAAAATCTTATACTCTTCTTCTTAACAGCGGTGAAGAAATTCTTTTGCCTGTGCCTTATTTTTACAATACGGCCAATTTCTTTTTGGATGTTAAAGAGAATGAAGATATTGAGATCAGCATTTCTCAAGCTTCGGCACCGGTTCTTTTTACAACGAACGATGCGGAACCCAAAGATATTTCTTCCATCCAGCCTAAGGTGGTTGATTTTAAAGAGTTAACGACGGAATGGCAGGAGATTGTTTTGGAAGACGATCAGGATCTGGTTTTTTATAATGATAAGAAAGATATTTTGTCCCGAGTTTATAAAGTTTCCCATGCGGTTGAATATATTTTCCGCGATCCGCAGGGGAATGCCCGCGAGCATTTTTTTGAGGGTGATGAAATTGCGACGGCAAACCAAAAGATTTATTTTCAGGTCAAAAAAGGAAAGCTGCAGGTCAAAGGTGAAATCAAGCTTGCGATGGGTATTGAAAGATTTGTTCCGTATCAAAAAATCGAAACAAGCGCTGACGGATTTTTACAAGGAGTGGTTAACGGCGGCCGTCAGATCGTTCTGGCCAGCTACCGCGAAGTCGGACGCGTGAAAGAAGAAATGACTGAGCGGAATGAAGATAACGGAGGTTTTAACACCGATACCGTAGTGATTGCGGACGGTATCGGCGGCAGTCTTCACGGTGCTTTGGCGTCGAGCCGTTCGGTTGAAAGCGTTTTACAGGCGAAAGGCAATTTGAAAGAGGTTGTCCGAAAGGCTCATGAAGATATGGAGACTTATACGAGTCAGTATAAGATTCTTGTTGAGGAAAAGGCCCGCGAACAGCAGGAAAGAGTGGAGAACGCCTGGTTTGATCAGCAACAGCCACCCAAACCGAATCAAAAAGGAAAACCGCTCAATACTCCGGATGCCGTGATGGCTGCGGTGCGGTTTGAGGGCGATATGCTTAAAATTGCGATTCTGGGCGACAGCAAGGTCTATGTGATCCGCGGCGATGAAATTGTTTATGAGTCTAAGGAACATACGTATGTCGCACAGCAGGTTGCCTTGGGGAAGATGACGCCGCGGGAAGCATTGAAGTCACCGTTTAGCAGTATCATAATTACAACGGTGGCCAGTTCCTTTCATCCGGATTACGGTGAGTTTCATTTGAAAAAAGGTGACAGGATTCTTTTATGTTCGGACGGCGGGAAGATGCCCAAACATTTGATGATCCAGTGCGTGAAGGACAAGAACGCTGAACTGGGCGTCCATGATTTAATGCAACAGAAGTATCACGAAAACGAAATCGGCGCAGGATATTATGATGTAGGAGACGACAACGAAGATCTTGTTGCGGTTTCGTCTTTGGATAACACTTCGTACGCGCTGATTGTTCATGACTAAAATTAAGATTGTTCGCACTAAAAAACCCCGCTTTGTTGGCGGGGTTTTTGATTTGCGATTGGAATGTGTTGTTTGTTCCGATTAACGCTTGCTGAACTGTGGTGCTCGGCGTGCGCGTTTGAGACCCGGCTTCTTGCGTTCTTTCACGCGTGCGTCGCGGGTGAGGAATCCGGCTTTTTTCAATGTGCCGCGGAAAGTGTCGTTGTATTCAAGAAGCGCGCGGGAAATTCCATGGCGGATGGCGTCGTTCTGAGCGCTTGTGCCGCCGCCGTCCACTTTCACGGAGATGTCGAAATTTTTCATCGTGCCGGTAAGGCGAAGCGGAGCTTTGATGACGGTGTGTCCAATCGATGTTTTGATAAAGTCATCAAGCGGTTTGTCGTTGACGGTGAAATTGCCTTTGCCGTTTGCATAGAGGCGTACACGAGCCACGGCTGTTTTGCGTTTGCCGAGACCGTAGTAGTACTCCTGAAGTTTCGTTTTAGCTTTTGTAGTTTCTGTCATAGAAATTTAAATTTAGGTTCGTTGGTTATTAAAGGTCGAGCGGTTTTGGTTCCTGAGCAGTTTGCTTGTGCTCGCTGCCGCCGTAAACTTTGAGTTTGCGGAGAATGTGCTTCTTGAGTTTGTTTTGCGGGATCATGCCGGCAACCGCTTTCATAATAACTTCTTCAGGCATTTTTTCAAAAAGACGTTTAGGAGTCGTTGTTCTCAGACCGTTTCCATAACGGGTGTGGTGATGGTAAAGCTTGTCAGCAGTCTTGTTTCCGGTAAATCTGATCTCCTTGGCGTTGACGATGACGATAAAATCGCCGCAATCAAGGTGAGGGGAGTACATCGGTTTGTGTTTCCCGCGGAGAATGTCGGCAATTTTGGTCGCAATGCGTCCAACGGTTTTGCCTTTTACATCAACGAGAAACCATTCACGTTTGATGTCTTCTATTTTTGGTGAGTATGTTTTGTTCATAAAAAGAGATTTGGTTGCGATGATTAAACGAGTTCAATTTGTACGATGAGTGCAGCATCACCGGCTCGGAATTTGATCGGAGTGATGCGGGTGTATCCGCTTGTTCTTTCCGCATAACGCTTGATGAGTTCTTCCATGATCTTGCGGGAAGCGAGCTCGCTGTGGAGTACGCTGTTCAATGCACGGATGGCCAGGCGTTTTTCTTTGCGTTTTGCCGTATTGATCAGATCATCAACGAGCGGCTGGACAGCTTTCGCTTTTGCCTGGGTTGTCTGGATTTTCTCGTGAATCATCAGCGATGTCGCAAGGTTGCCAAGAAGCAGTCTGCGCGCGTCGCGTTTTCGTCCTCCGAGTTTGTGCTGTTTTTTCTGATGTCTCATATAATTATTCTTCTGAGAGAGTTAGGTTGCGGGTTTTGAGTGCGTTTTTTACTTCCGTGAGAGCCTTTTTACCAAAGCCGCGGAGATTCGTCAACTTGCTTTCAGTGCATTTCGACAATTGTTCGATTGAACCGATGCCTCCGTTGATGAGCGCATTGAGAGTTCTTGGAGAGAATCCGAGAATTTCAATCGGAGTGTAGCTTTCCTGAACCGGCTTGTTCTTTTCTTCAGCCTGTTCTTTTTCAACGATCTTCTTGAAGTCGGACATATAGTCGGCCTCAACCATCGCATTTTCCTGGTTGAAGAGATTGTAGTAAGACTGGAGAATGTTTGAAGCGAATTTTACTGCGTCTTCAGGAGAGATTGAACCGTCGGTCATCACTTCAAGAGAAAGTTTGTCGAGGTTGGTCATCTGGCCTACGCGGGTAGCGTCTACATCGTAGCGGGCTTTTTTTACAGGAGAGAAAACTCCATCCAGAATAATCAATGAAGGATCTGCGCCTTCTTCTTTCTGGCGGTTGTGGGCAGGCAGATAGCCTACTCCTTTTTCAATGCGGAGTTCCATGTTCAGTTTCGCGCCTTTTTCCAAAGTCGTGATGTACATGTCTTTGTTCAAGATTTCCACGTCGCTCGGACATTTGATGTCTTTTGCATATACTGGACCTTCCTTTGAAACGTTCAAGGTGCAGGTCGTAGGTTCCTTGGTGTCTTTTCTGATGTGAAGACTCTTGAGGTTCAATGAAATATCAAGAACGCTTTCTTTGACACCTTTCACGGTGGAATATTCATGGCTTACTCCGTCTATCTTAATGCCGGTTACTGCTGCACCTGGCAAAGAAGAAAGAAGAATACGGCGAAAAGCATTACCAACGGTCATACCGTATCCTGGAGGAAGTGGGCTGACGGTGAAAATGGCATGATTATCACTGACTTTTTCAGTTTTAATCTTTGGAATGCCGATTTCTTCTTGAATGTAATGCATTAGGTTGAGGTTTAAAGATTACTTAACCTTTTTTTTGAAAAGTCCCGAGGGACGAGGGGGAAAATCGTCCGCAGCTCCCGAAGGAGGGGCGGCGATGTTATGCTTTTGAGTAATACTCGATCACGAGACTTACCTGAACAGCTTGTTCAAGTTCTCCCGGTTCGATTTCTCGGGTCATTTCTCCGCCGAGTGTTTTATAATCAACTTTCAGCCATTTCGCAGGAGCGAATCTTTGCTTTTCCACATCGCTGAAAAGTTTTGATTTTTTTAAACGGGTGATAGCTTCAAACTTGTCGCCGACTTCCACGTGGAAAGAAGGAACGTTTACCTTTTGGTCATTGACCTTAAAAAGACCGTGGCTCACCATCTGACGTGCCTGCGGACGACTTTTGGCCATTCCTGCTTTAAAAATGACGCTGTCGAGACGTTTTTCCAAAAGTTTCAAGAGAGCGTTACCGGTGATTTCCTTCATCGTGGAAGCTTTCTTGAAGTAGTTGAAAAGCTGGCGTTCGGTAATGCCGAACATGATTTTTAAACGTTGTTTTTCGCGGAGCTGGCGGGAATACTCGGACTTTTTGGAAAAGCTTCCTTTTGGTCCGTGCATGCCGGGTTTGTAGTTCTTTTTGACTTTATTGGCGTCGAATTTTTCATTTCCGAAGAGGTTCATTCCTTCTCTTCTGACTAAACGCATTTTGGGGCCGGTGTATCGCATGTTTTAAAGTATAAGATAGATAGTATAAGTAGACGGTGTGTCTGCGGCGTTTTTAGACGCGGCGGGTTCTGCGCTTGCGTACGCCATTGTGTGCGATTGCAGTGACGTCAGTGAGCGATTCAATGTTCAGTCCCGCGATGTGAAGTCCGCGGATGGCTTGTTCACGGCCCGAACCAACGCCCTTTACAATAACATGAACTTTCTCCAAACCATAGACTTTTGCTTTGTTCGCGGCATTTTCGGATGAAACCTGCGCGGCGTAAGGAGTCGCCTTCTTGGCGCCCTTGAAACCGTTTGAACCTGCGCTGCTCCATGCGAGCACTTCGCCGTTCATGTCCGTAATGCTGATAATGGTATTGTTGTAAGTTGCCTGAATGTAAGCTTTGCCTTCCTGTACGGAGCGGCGTTTAGCCTTCCCCTTTTTTCCTTTCGCAGGTTTTCCGGCCGGTTTAGCTTCCGTCTTTTCGCCGGCGGGAGCTTTAGCGGTTTTTTCTTTCGCTTCACCCTTTTTTGCATCGGGTGCAGCTGCTGTTTCAGGTTTGATCTTTTCTTCTGCCATGGGTTTTATTACTGATTACGGATTATTATTTCATAGCTATTTTCTTGTTCGCAACGGTCTTTCTCTTGCCTTTTCTGGTGCGGGCGTTCGTCTTGGTGTTCTGTCCGCGTACAGGCAGACCTTTTCTGTGACGGTAGCCGCGGTATGAACCGATTTCTTGTAAACGTTTGATATCCATCTGGATTTTACGGCGAAGATCACCTTCGGTCTGGATCTTGGAGATCTTTTCGCGAAGGATGTTCAGCTGATCATCGGTCAGTTCACTGACGCGGGTACCAGGATTGATGTTGGATTCCTTAAGAATTTTATTGCTGAGACTTCGACCAACGCCGTAAACGGCGGTAAGACCGATTTCAACGCGTTTTTCTTTGGGGAGAGTGATACCTGCTATACGGGCAACCGTTGCCATAAATGCAATAGTTAAGTTTAAAAATTAACCCTGTCTTTGCTTGTGCTTTTTAATCACGCAGATGACCCGTACAACGTTTTTGCGGCGGATCACTTTGCATTTGTTACAAATTTTTTTGACTGAGGATCGTACTTTCATGATGCGTTGGAATCAGTAGGTTTTTCTGGAGGCTGTGCGGGGATGGTTTCACCTGGAGCAGCGGCCTGAGGGGCGACGGTTTCACCTGCAACGGGAGCTTGAGGGGCAGGAAGTACGTCCTTGGACGGCAGTTTTGTCGGGTTATCTCTGTGGCGGAAAACGATTCTTCCTTTGTTCAGGTCGTACGGTGTCAATTCAATGGTTACTTTGTCGCCGGGGAGGATTCGTATGTAATTGATTCTCATTCTTCCCGAGATGTGGGCCAAAACGGTGTGATCCGGATAGCGTTCGTCAAGTAATTTGACCCGAAACATAGCATTTGGAAGGGCTTCTGTGACCACTCCCAAAATTTCGATTACCTCTTTCGCCATACGTGGTTGTTAAAGTGAGGTTTAAGGCCTTGTTTTCCTTGTTTTTAACTACAAAATTTACAAAAGAGCGTTAGGATTCTACATGACTAAATTAACCATTGCAAGACTTTTTTTATGTTAATAATTCTACGATTCATCCGGGCGTTTTGTGAGGACTTCACAGCCTTTTTCGGTAATTGCTATCGTATGTTCAACCTGGACTGCCGTCGAGCCGTCAAGTGTGACGATCGTCCATCCGTCTTTGAGCGTTTTTACTTCGCTGTTTCCCATGGTGAAAATTGGTTCGATGGCGATGGTCATTCCGGGCTGTAAAATGGGACCGGGATTGATATCGCGGTAGTTTGGAACCTGCGGATCTTCGTGCATATTCAGTCCGATGCCGTGTCCGATCAAATCATAAACAACGCTGTAGCCGTTTTTTTCGATGACATCCTGAATGACGCCGCTGATGGTCTGGATTCTGATTCCGGGTCTTGCCGTTTCAATGGCTTTTTTGAGAGCTTTTTCAGCAGTTTGGATGAATTTGGAAAGTTCAAGATCTATGTTGCCGACGCCTTTGGTGATGGCTGAATCACTGTGGAATTTTTGGTAAATAACCCCGCAATCGATGGTCACTTTATCGCCTTCCTGAAAAGGTTTTCGCGTTGGAATGCCATGAACGACCTGGTCGTTGACGTTAATGCAGGTCACGTTTGGGAACCCTTTATATCCTTTAAAAGAGGGGACGACTCCGTAATCTTTCATCATTTTTTCGGCCATGGCGTCCAGCTCCAATCCGGTCATGCCTGGAAGGATGTTTTTGCCGAGTTCATGCAAAATCAGTCCCAGAATTCTGCCGCTTTCGCGCATGAGTTTGATTTCATGTTCGTCCTTGATGCCGATCTTCATGTGTCCTTCTTTCCAGATTTTCATGATGATAATTTACCGTCCAAAAGTTTGAAAATTTCAGTGGTGGCGTCTGCGATGTTCAGGTCGCCGTTCATGGTGAGCATTTTGTTCATTTTTTTGTAGTGGTCGATCACGGGCATGGTTTCGTTGTAGTAGGCCTGGATTCTGGTTTTGATGCTTTCCGGATTGTCGTCGGTGCGGGTTACTAATTTGCCGTCGCACTTTTCGCATTGTTCTTTGGTGTATGAACCCGGGTAAACGGTTTTGCAGTTTTCGCAGATTCTCCGGCCCATCAATCTTTTCATGACGACTGCTTCGGGAACTTCAATCAAAACCCCGAGCATGTCGCGGCCGAGTTTTTTCATGAGGGCGTCGAATGTTTCGGCCTGTTCCATTTTTCTGGGAATGCCGTCGAAAAGAACACTCTTTCCGGCTGGAAGTTTGCTCATGAAATTTTCGATGATGTCCATGACGACTTCGTTCGGAACGAGTTTTCCGGATTCAACGATGGATTTTACCGTGCGGGCAAGTTCGGAATCTTCGGCGGAAAGTTTTCTTAATTCACCCCCGGTTTCAAAAATAACGAGTCCGTATTTGTCGGCAACACTTTTTCCGAGCGTGCCTTTTCCGGATCCCTGAATTCCAAACAGAACGATATCCATGATGGAGCCCGCTGTTCGCGGTTTTTAATAGAGTTTGTTGTAGTCGTGCATCACGAGCTGGGCGTTGACCTGGCGGAGCAGTTCAAGCACTACGCCGACGATAATGATCAGACCGGCGCCGGTGATGATGGTGGGTACGCTTCCGAAAGAAAAAGCGGAAGACATATTCGTAAGAATCACAGGAAGAATCGCGATGAAGCCGATGAAGAGACCTCCGTAAAGATTCAGACGGTCCGAAACTTTCTGGAGATATTCCGCGGTCTGTTTTCCAGGACGGATGCCGGGAATATAACCGCCGCGCTTCTGGATGTTTTCAGCCACCTGTTCAGGATTGAACGTGATGCTGACGTAGAAATACGTGAAGGCGATGACAAGCATGAAATAGACAATCAGATAAGGCGCGCCGTTTTGCTGGAAATACGTGCTGATCCAGCTTGCCACGTTTTTGAGCCATTCCTGCGGAGCGTTCTGGAGGAACTGCGCGATGATTCCAGGGAAACTGACGAGTGATACCGCAAAGATGATCGGAACCATTCCGGCCTGGTTGATGCGGATCGGCAGGGTTGAGTTATCGCTTTTGCCGCGTACGCCGCGGCCTGCGTAAATGATCGGGATGTTGCGTTGAGCTTCCGTCACCAGGATTACTAATACTGTGAGGATGAGCGTTACCAATAAGGTAATGACGAAAGGAATAAGTTTGTCGGCTGATTGCTGTGTCAGGGCCAAACTCTGGCCGACGGTTTCAGGAATGTTCGCGATAATACCGACAAAGATGATAATCGAACTTCCGTTGCCGATACCCATTTCTGTAATAAGTTCACTGAGCCACATTAATAAGAGCGTTCCAGTTGTTACGGTGAGCATCACCGGAAGAATTACGCTTGGCGAACCGATGTTCGTAAAGAGCGGAACAGGGGATTGTGAGTTTAATAAAAGGATCATGCCGTATGACTGGATGAATGCGAGAGGCAGAGCCAACCAGCGGGTGTATTTGTTAAGTTCACGCTGGCCTTGTTCACCTTCTTTGGAAAGATTTTCCAGCTTCGGCACGATGACCGTAAGGAGCTGGATAATGATGGAGGCGTTAATATATGGAGAAAGACCCATCAAAATGATGGAGAAGTTATGGGCGCTTCCACCCGTGAGCAGACTGAAAAGACCGAGGATCTGATTGCGGTTGAAAATGACCTGGAGCGCTGCAATATTGGCGCCCGGGATGGATACCTGCGCTAAAATTCTGGCAACTACAACGACGCCTATGGTGAAGATAATTTTGCTGCGGAGTTCTTTCGAATTCCAGATTTGTTCTAAGTATTTAAACATCGGAAGGGTTCAGGAGGAAATCTTTATTGCTTTGCTTCTTTTTTTGCAGGAGCTTCTGCTTTATCGCCTGCTTCAGCTGCTTTTTCGGTTGCGGCTGTCATGAGTTCGGTTGCCATGCCTTTTGCTTTTTCAATCTTCAGTTTAGCGCTTCCGGAAATCCGGTCAACTTTTACCATAAGTTTTTTCGTGAGTTCACCGTCGCCGAGAACTTTCACCGGCTTGAATTTGCTGCTGATCAGTTTTTTTTCATAAAGTTTTACGACATCCACTTCTTCATCATCGTTGAATACATTCAATTTTCCAACGTTCACCACTTGGAAAGAAACATGGTTCACATTGGTGAAACCTCTGAACTTCGGCAAACGGCGGAAGAGAGGAGTCTGACCTCCTTCAAATCCTGGCTTTTTGCTGCTGCCGGTACGCTGGCGTTGTCCGTTCATACCGCGGGTTGAATATGTGCCGTGGCCTGAGCCTACACCGCGACCGACGACCTTGCGGCGTTTGCGCGCGCCAGGGTTGCTTTGAAGTTGTAAGAGTCTGTCCATAATTTTAAGAAGGGTAATGGTTTGAGATTATTCTTTCTTTGAATCCGGTTTTGCTGAATCTGCTTTAGGAGCATGATTTTGAGCAGGAGCCTGGGCCGGTTTAGCCACGTGAGTCGCTGCAGGTGCAGCGGCTGGAGCGTGAGGTTTTGGAGCGTTATTCGCCGGAGTATGTGGCATGGCTGGTTTCGCTGCATGAGCTGCACCCTGTGCCATTGGAATTGGAGCCCCCGCTGTTGCCATAACCGGTTTTGGTGCAACCACTATTTTCTTCTGCCATGGGAAAGTTTTGAGTTTGCTCAAAGCCATGATTGCTGCCTGGCTGTTGCTTAAACGGTTTTTGCAGCCGAGTACTTTGCTTAATACGTCTTTCACTCCCGCGAGTTCAAGAATTTTGCGGAGAGGTCCTCCTGCAATGATTCCAGTACCAGGACATCCCGGCATGATGATCATTTTTGCGCTCTTGAATTTGATCTGAACGCGGTGAGGAATCGTTTCGCCAACCATAGGCACGTCAATCAAAGATTTTTTCGCCTGGGCTACTGCCTTTTTGATCGCGCCCTGAACTTCAACGGATTTGCCGATGCCCATGCCAACCCTGCCTTTTTTATTGCCGATCACAACAGTGGCGCGAAAACGAAGTCTGCGTCCGCCTTTCACCACGCGGGTTACGCGGTCGATCTGGATCACTTCTTCTTCGAACTCGTGTCCTTCACGGGTTTGTGGTCTGCCCTTTCTGTTCATTTGAGGTTTTGGCACGGTTGTTTAAAATTAAAGATTTAAAATTTAAGGCCACCTTCACGAGCGCCGTCGGCAATCGCTTTGACGCGGCCATGGTATCTGTAGCCGTTGCGGTCAAAAACACAGGTGGTGATTTTTTTCTCCAGAGCGAGTTTCGCGATCTCCATGCCGACTTTTTTGGCACGTTCGCTTTTGGTTCCTTTGTCTTTCGACTTCAGGTCGTCGCAGCTGAGGATCGTGACATGTTTGACGTCATCAACGAGTTGCGCGTAATGATTGCTGAGACTGCGGTAAATCACGAGACGCGGCTTCTCTGCAGTTCCGTTGATTTTGGCACGGATGCGGATATGACGTCTATTGCGGTTTAAATCTTTTTTAGTAGTAGGCACGTTTTTCGAGTTAGTGATTATGATTAATGTAGATTCGTTTCTTTTGGTAGTCCGCGCCTTGCGCCCGGGTTATCTTATTTTATTTCTCCTTGGCGGCGGCTTTACCGGCCTTGCGGACGATGTGTTCGCCGAGGTAGCGGATTCCTTTGCCTTTATAAGGTTCAGGTTTGCGGTAGCCGCGGATCTTTGCAGCAACTTCTCCTACTTGTTGTTTGTCTGCGCCGGTAACGGTCAAAATATTCTTTTTTTCCTGGTCGATGGTAATCTGGATTCCTGCTGGCGGCTGAAGTTCGATCGGGTGAGAGTAGCCGAGAGCGAGGACAAGTTTTGATCCCTGCATGCTTGCGCGGTAACCCACTCCCTGAATTTCAAGCTGTTTGCTGAAACCTTTGGTGACGCCCTGGACCATGTTGGCAACGAGGGTACGGCTTAAACCGTGCATGCTTTTATCCTTCTGATCGTTTTTCCCGCGCGTGAGCGTTACGGTGTTGTCGGCGATCTGTACCGTGATGTTTCTTGGAACGGTATAACTTAATTCGCCCTTCGGGCCTTTGACCGCTACGAGATTGCCGTCGCGTTTTTCAACGGTGACGCCGGTCGGGATTGCAATGGGAAGTTTTCCAATACGAGACATGATGTTGAGAATTACTGATTACAAATGACTAAAAGATTTCACAGATGAGTTCACCGCCAAGTTTTTGCTTTTTGGCGTCTTCGCCGCTCATGATTCCTTTCGGCGTTGAAACTATGGCAACACCCAGACCTCCGTTAATTTTTTTGAGCTGGGTTGTCTTTACATAAATGCGCTGACCCGGTTTGCTGATTTTTTTGAGGCTGATATCCTGGTGGCTCGGGCTCAAGATAATTTTGATCTCTTCAAAGTCGTTGTTCTTAACGGTGTTGAATTCCTGTACAAAGCAGCGCGCTTGCAAAACTTTGAGGACGGCCATCTTCATTTTGGAATGTGGAACCGTGAGATCATCCTTTTTGGCCATTGAGGCATTGCGGATTCTGGTCAAAAGGTCTGCAATTGGGTCTGTTAACATCATATTTTAGTTGAGTAAGAGTTGTTGTAATTAAGAGTGTTGCTGTCCGGGGTTTTACCAGGAAGATTTTTTGATACCCATGATCATGCCTTTGACCGCGTGTTCACGGAAGCAGATACGACACATTTCAAATTTTCTCATATAACCGCCTCTTCGGCCGCAGAGTTTGCATCGGTTGTACACGCGGGTAGGAAACTTTGGTTTCTTTCCTGCTGCGAGTGATGCAAGGAGTGCTTTCTTTTTGCGGGCTGTTTTTACTTTGAGCGAGAGTCTTGCCATTTTTGTGAGTTAGAAATTGTTAGAAAAATTTTATTGGACTTTAGGTTCACCGCCGCGTTTTTTGAATTCCTGGAACGGGAAGCCCATTGCCTTTAAAAGTTTGCGGCCTTCTTCATCATTTTTGGCCGATGTTACTATGGTTACTTCAATGCCGTGGATTTTGGAAAGGTCGTCAGGATTGATTTCGGTGAATACAGTGCTTTCTCTGATGGCCACAGTATAGTTGCCGTTGCCGTCAAAACTTTTTGGAGAAATTCCGCGGAAATCACGGACGCGGGGGAATACTACGTTGACGAGTTTGTTCAAAAAATCGTACATACGGTTGCCGCGGAGAGTAACGTAGACTCCGACCGGCTGACCCTTCTTGAGTTTGAAGTTCGAAATAGCGATGCGCGCTTTGGCCACCATCGGTTTCTGGCCTGAGATCGCAGCAATATTATCCACAACGTATGAATAGTCTTTTCCGGTGCCGGTCAATTTGCCGATACCGACGTTGAGTTTAACCATCTTCACGCGGGGGATAGCGTTGAAATTCTTCACCTTCAACTCTTTCTGGAGTTCAGGAAGAATGCTTTGGGTGAACTTTTCTCTTAATGTAAGTAATTTTGCCATGGTTATTTAAATATTAAATTGCTTTTTTCTTGGAAACTTTGGAGGTTGCCGTATCAGCCACGACTGCATCGAGCGAAGTGCCGGACAGTTTGGCGATGCGTTCTTTTTTGCCGTTGGCGAGAATTTTGTAGCCTACGCGAGTCGGTTTGTTCTCTTTCGGATCCATGACCATCACGTTTGAAGCGTCCATTGCTGCTTCGAAAGTGATTTTCTGGCCGGCTGCCGTGCTGGTCTTCTTAATATGCTTGGTGCGCATGTTGACCTTTTCAACCACAATCTTGTTGTGCTTTGCAATCACGCGGAGGACTTTGCTGATTTTGCCTTTGTCCTTGCCGCTGATGACCAATACTTTGTCGTTCGCCTTGATTTTCATAGTTGATAATTAAAGTACTTCCGGTGCTAGAGAGATAATTTTCTGGAAACCTTTTTCACGGAGTTCGCGCGCAACCGGTCCAAAGATACGGGTTCCTTTCGGTTCCTTCTCTTTGTTGATGATGACGATGGCGTTTTCATCAAAGCGGATATAGGTGCCGTCTTTACGTTTGGTTTCTTTGCGGACACGGACGACAACGCCTTTTTCAACGCTGTGAGCTTTAACGGTACCGCGAGGAGCAGCCTGCTTGATGGTGACGACAACGATGTCGCCAAGACCTGCATAGCGTCTTCGGCTTCCGCCAAGGACTTTGATGCACTGGGCCAGTTTGGCCCCGGTGTTGTCTGCTACTTGTACCATGCTGCGTAACTGAATCATGAGTGTGTCTTTAGAGTTCTAGTAAAATTATTTTTTAACGGGTTGAGCTTCAGCAGGTTTTACCAGGGTCCACCTTTTGAGTTTGCTGAGAGGTCTTGTTTCGTAAATGGTCACTTCGTCTCCCGCTTTTGCGGTATTGGTTGGATCATCAGCGTAATATTTTTTGGACACGCGATACCTCTTCTTATACTTGGAATCGACTTTGTAGCTGTGAACCGTTATGACACGGGTTTTGTCCATTTTATCGCTGGTGACAATTCCTTTTTTGGTTCTCATGTGACGTTAAATTATGAAGATGTGTTATTTTTTTGCGGGAGTTTTTGCCTTGGCTGCTTTCTTGGCCGGGGTTTTTGCAGCAGCTTTCGTCGTTGTCTTCTTTGGAGCGGCAGCTTTTTTCGCAGGAGTCTTCTTTGCTTCCGTGGCTGTTTCAGCCGGAGCTGCTGTCTTCTCCATGCCTGCAGGCTTCGCTTTCATTTCTGCTGCATTCATTTCCTTTGTGATGGTCTGAAGTCTTGCGATGTAGCGCTTGAGATTCTTCACGACATGAGCTTCCTTTGAACTGCCGTTGCGTACATCGAACTGAGTTTTCAGCAGAGTACGTCGGGATCTCTGGAGTTCATCGATCATTTCTTTATTGCCGAGTTGGCGGATTTCTTGTTTGCTGAGCATAGAATTAGTAACTTATGTTGGTATCAATAAAACGGCATTTCACCGGAAGTTTTTGAGAAGCGAGACGCATAGCCTCTTTGGCTGTTGCGAGATCAACACCATCCATTTCAAACAGAACTGTTCCTGCGCGGATGGCCGCCACGTATTTTTCAACGGTACCCTTTCCGCTTCCCATCGGTACTTCAGCTGCTTTCTGGGTGACTGGTTTGTGAGGGAAAATGCGGATCCAGATCTTGCCGCCGCGTTTGATGAAGTGGGTCATGGCGCGACGAGCAGCTTCGATCTGACGGCTGTTGATCTCTCCGCCTTCAACTGCTTTAAGAGCATAAGCTCCGAAAGCGGCCAGCGTTCCTTTCGTGGCTACACCTTCGGTGCTGCCGCGTAAACGGTGTGATTTGCGGTATTTAAGTTTTTTAGGAGTGAACATAGAGTGTGAATTGAGCTAGCAGAGTATAGCTATTTTTACTTGAGAATCAAGGTTATTATGCCTGTTCGGCGGCTAAGGATTCGCCGCGTTTTTTGAAGATGTCTCCTTTGTAGATCCAGACCTTTACGCCGATGGTTCCGTAAGCGGTTTTGGCATGAACGCAAGCGTAGTCGATGTCGGCGCGGAGCGTGTGAAGAGGAATCTTGCCGCTTGAGAAGAATTCGGAGCGGGCAATTTCTACGCCGTTCAAACGTCCGGCCAAAAAGATTTTTGCTCCGCGTGCTCCGCTTTCGATGGCTTTATCAACGGCCATTTTTGCAGCGCGGCGGTAGGAAACTCTTTTTTCAATCTGCTGGGAGATACTGTCGGCGAGAAGTTTGGCGTCGAGAGTAGGCTTCTTAATTTCTTTAATGTTCAGCGTGAACTCCTCATGGAATTTTTTCTTGAGTTCATCACGGAGACCGTCAATGCCTGCACCCTGGCGACCGATGATCACACCCGGCTTCGCGGAATGGATGAAAACATTCACCTTGCCGGCGCTGCGGTGGATTTCAATTTTTGAAACAGCTGCATCAGCAAGCCTTTCTTCAATGAGTTTGCGGATCTGGATATCCTGATGGAGCATCTTGGAATAGTTGCGCTTGTTGGCGAACCATTTGGAGTCCCAGGTTTTGATGATACCGATGCGGAGGATGTTTGGATTAACTTTTTGACCCATAGAAGGAGAAAATTAGGAAGAGATTATATTATGCTTTGATAGTTTTAACGCCTTTCTTGGCTGCCGGTTTCTTAACCGGGGCAGCTTTCTTGGTAGCGGTTTTCTTTGGAGCAGTTTCATCTGCAGGCATTACTGCGCCTTTCTTTGCAGTTTCAGCATGAGCATCTTCGCGTACGCCGAGGAGTACCGTGACGTGCGCCATTCTCTTTAAGATCGGGTGCATGCGTCCGCGGGAAATCGGCACGCTCCGTTTTAAGGTTGAACCTTCGGTGACGATGATCTCTTTAATGTAAAGACTTACTTTTTCTTGTTTAAAATTGTTTTCAGCATTGGAAATCGCGCTGTGAACGATCTTTCTTAAAATGCGCGCGCCTTTCTTTGGAGTGAATTTCAGAATATCGAGAGCTTCCTGGCCGTTCTTATTGCGGACAAGGTCAGCGATAAGATTGATCTTTTTGGAAGTGATGCGTAATTGTCGTCCGATTGCTTTCATGTTGAGGGTTTATAAAACGTAAGGAGTTGATTATTTAGCGGCTGCCGCTGGAGCTGCTGCCGGTGCCGGAGCGCCTGATGCTCCGCCTTCAGCCTTGGCGAGTTTGCCGCCGTGGCCTTTGAATTTGCGGGTGTGGGCGAATTCGCCGAGTTTGTGTCCGACCATGTTTTCCGTCACGAAAACCGGGATGTGCTGTTTGCCGTTGTGGACGGCAATCGTGTGGCCTACAAATTCCGGAGCAATTGCCGATCCGCGAGCCCAGGTCTTAATGATCTTTTTTTGATTGCCTGTGTTCTGAGCTTCAATTTTTTTGAGAAGCTTCGGGTCGACGTGAGGTCCTTTTTTAGTACTTCGTGACATGGTTGGTTAATTAAAATGACGAATAGAATTTGTAAATTATTTACCGCCGCTGAATTTTCCGTCGGTCTTCCTCTTGATGATAAACTGATCACTGTATTTGCGCTTGCGGGTCTTGAAACCGAGTGCAGGCATACCCCATGGAGTTTTTGGACCCGGCATACCCGTCGGCTGGTTACCTTCACCACCACCATGCGGATGATCAATCGGGTTCATGGCTTTACCACGGACTTCCGGTCTCCATCCCATCCAGCGTTTGCGACCGGCTTTGCCCAGTTTGATGTTGCTGTTGTCCGGGTTGCTGACTGCTCCGATGGTTGCATAACAGTTTTTGTCGATTAAGCGGGTTTCACCGGAAGGCATCTGGATCTGTGCGTGTGTTCCTTCAACGGCGATGACGCGTGCTTTTGAACCTGCCGAGCGCACGATCTGGCCACCACGGCCTTTGTTTAATTCAATATTGTGGATTTCAAAACCGACCGGAATGGATTTCAACGCCATGCGGTTACCGATTTTGATTTCGCCTTTGTCGCCGGTGGTAATCTGCGTGCCGACTTTGATCTGATCGGGAGCAATATGATAACGCTTGTCTCCGTCTTTATAATTCACCAACATGATGAAGCAAGTGCGGTTCGGATCGTATTCAATCGCGACAACTTTACCCGGAATGTTGATCTTGGCGCGCTGGCTGAAGTCAACCATGCGGTAGAGCTGTTTGTGACCGCCGCCCTGGTGGCGAACCGTAATTTTACCCTGGTTGTTGCGTCCTGCCTGACGTTTAAAACTTTTGGTCAGACGTTTTTCAGGTTTCGACTTCGTGATCTCCTCAAACGTATTGGAGCTCATGAATCTTCGTGACGGCGTTGTAGCTTTATATTTCTTGAATCCCACGGCTTTGGTAATTAGTAAGTAAGTGGATTATTTTTTAGATTCTTTACCGATGCTGCCCACATCAAGCTTTTTTCCTCCCTTAAGCGTGATGATGGCTTTTTTCATGGCCGGACGCTTGTCTACGACCATACGGCGGGCCATACGTGTTTTTGCAGGAGTGTTCATCATGTGGACCGTAGCGACATCTACGCCGTAAGCGTCTTTGATGGCGCGTTTGATGTCGATCTTGGTCGCCTTGCGGTTGACCCAGAATGCATATTTGAGTTTTGCACTGAGGGCAGTGGCTTTTTCTGTAACGACCGGTTTGATGAGAGCGTAAAGTGTTTCCATGAGTTTATATATAGAGTTGATTAGGCTTCTTCTTGAGTACTGAAAAGTTCTTCCATTTTCTTGAGAGATTTCTCGAAAAACAGGATTTGATCAAAACGCTGAAGATCACGGATGTTCAGATAGTTGACCAACATGGTTTTTACGTATGGAAGGTTTGCGCTGGATTTCTGAATCTTATCGTCTTTTTCCGGGATGAGAATCAAAACATCTTTTTCAATCGGAAGTTTGTGGAGCATTTCCATAAAGTTCTTGGTCTTCGCATCTTTCGATTCATATTTATCGAGAGCAATAATCTTGCCGCCGGTAAGTTTTTCAGAAAGTGCGGAGAAAAGTGCCAAACGACGCTGTTTTCTTGGCATCATCTGTGTGTAGTTGCGGTTGTTCTTTGGACCGAATGCTACACCGCCGCCTTTCCAGTGCGGATTGCGGATGGAACCCTGGCGTGCTTTACCCGTTCCTTTTTGAGGAAAAGGTTTTCTACCGCCGCCGCGTACTTCAGCCTTGGTTTTGGTAAAAGTGATTTCGCTCACACGTGCATTGGCTTGCTGGCGTACGAGAGCCTGGTGAATAAGATCTTGGTTGAATTTAGCGCCAAAAATGACGTCAGAGACCTGGATGTCTCCGGTCTTTTCTCCTTGCTGGTTGTAAAGTGTAATCTTAGCCATGATATTGGGATAATATGTTCGTTTTGCGAACGGTTAGTTAAGTTTCTTAAGAGCTACAACGCCTTTGTTTCCTCCAGGAACAGCTCCTTTGATGCCGACAAGATTATTTTTTGCATCGAGGTACACAACGGAAGTTCTAACGGTAGTCGTTTCATCTCCCATGTGACCAGGAAGATGTTTACCGCGCAATATTTTACCCGGTTTTGCGCGTGCGCCTACTGAACCCGGTTCGCGGTGGAAATGAGAACCGTGGGATGCAGGACCACCTGCCATATGCCATCTTTTCACAACACCCTGGAAACCTTTACCTTTGGATGTTCCTGTTACGCTGATGATGTCACCTTCCTTAAACATTTCTACGGTGATGACGTCGCCCATTTTCACTTGTTCGTCTCCTTTCAAGCGGAATTCCTTGAGTACATAGAATTTCTTCGTCTTGGTAGGCTTTTTTAACTGAGAAAATCCCAGGACTATCGCCGGATATCCATCTTTTTCAACGGTTTTGATCTGTGCGATTACATTTGGTTCACACTGGATCACCGTCATTGGGATCACGCGGCCATCGTCTTGAATGACTCTCGTCATGCCTAATTTTTTACCGATCAAACCGGTCATAAGAGTAGAGGTTAGAGTCTGAGCCCCGAAGTGGGGGAGACGGAAGTGAAGATTCTTGCCATATGGCGTTTGGGATTTGATCCCTGAGAACCCGCGCTTCTTTCAACATGCTTGTTGGCTGTTGAGATGTTTTATGCGACCTGAAGCATCTTGATTTCGATGTCGACGCCTGCAGGTAAACTTAAGTTGGTAAGTGAGTCGATTGTTTTAGGAGTACTTTCGGTGATGTCGATCAGTCTCTTGTGCGTTCTCATTTCAAACTGGTCTCTTGCGTTCTTGTGAACAAAGGTTGAACGGTTCACGGTATATTTTTCAATCTTTGTAGGAAGAGGGATTGGACCGGCCACGATCGCACCTGTTCTTTCGGCAGTTTCAATAATGAGTCTTGCCGAGTCATCCGCCACTTTGTGGTCGTAAGCCTGGATCTTGATGCGAATTTTCTGTTTCGTTGCCGCCACAGGGAATTAAATTAAGCAATAATCTTTGTAACTACACCTGAACCTACTGTGCGTCCACCTTCACGGATAGCAAAGCGGGTACCGTCACTAAGAGCGATCGGTGAACCAAGTTCAACGTTCATCTTAATGTTGTCGCCAGGCATAACCATTTCAACGTTTGCAGGAAGTTCAATCGCACCGGTTACGTCAGTCGTACGAACGTAGAACTGAGGTTTGTAACCTTTGAAGAATGGAGTATGACGTCCACCTTCTTCTTTCGTCAAAACGTAAACTTCAGCTTCAAACTTGGTGTGAGGTTTAATTGAACCCGGCTTCGCAAGTACTTGGCCGCGAACGATATCTTCACGTTCAACACCGCGGAGCAGGAGACCTACGTTATCACCGGCCTGACCCTGATCAAGAAGTTTCTTGAACATTTCAACGCCGGTCACAACAACTTTGCGAGTCGGGAGAATACCAAGAACTTCAATTTCTTCATTGATTTTCACGATACCTGTTTCAATACGGCCTGTAGCAACAGTGCCGCGTCCTTTAATGGAGAATACATCTTCAACAGGCATGAGGAATGGTTTGTCCAATTCACGAATCGGATCCGGGATGTAGCTGTCCAAAGCGTCAAGAAGCTCCTGGATGCATTTTGTAGCAGCAGGATCTGTTGGGTTTTCCATAGCCTTGAGAGCTGAACCGCGGATGAAAGGAGTCTTGTCTGCGTCGAATCCATATTTCTTGAGGAGTTCTTTTACTTCCATTTCTGAAAGTTCAGCGATTTCAGGATCAGCCATGTCCATCTTGTTCATGAATACAACAATGTATGGAACGTTTACCTGTTTAGCCAAAAGGATGTGTTCACGTGTCTGAGGCATCGGGCCGTCAGCGGCTGAACAAACGAGAATAGCGCCATCCATCTGAGCGGCACCAGTAATCATGTTCTTTACATAGTCGGCATGTCCAGGACAGTCAACGTGAGCATAGTGACGTTTTTCGGTTTCATATTCCTGGTGGGAAGTCGCGATCGTAATACCGCGGGCTTTTTCTTCAGGAGCATTGTCGATTTCATCGTATTTGCGGGCTTTCGCCATGCCTTTGGTCGCGCAATACATCGTGATTGCAGCAGTTAAAGTTGTTTTACCGTGGTCGACGTGACCGATGGTGCCAACGTTTACGTGAACCTTATTTCTATTAAATACGTCTGCCATATGTTTTTTGAGTTATTAAGATTAGTATTAAAAATTTTAGTTGGTATGTTGAGTGACGGCTTTCTTCCTTAATTCGTTTGTACACACAACTAATTTTGCCGTCGAATGCGAAAGGATATTATAGGAAAAAATAATGCGATGCAAGGGAATTTTTCATACAATTTTAATACCAGTTGAAATGAAAAATTCCTTTCTGATCTTTGCGTTCAAAGGTGTGGGCGCCGAAGTAGTCCCGCAGCCCCTGGATGAGATTTGCGGGAAGTTCTTTGGATGTGACGGCATTGAAATAATTGAACGTGGCAAAAAGACATGGTGCCGGGATGTTTTTTTTGAGGAGTGTTGCAGTGAGTTTTTTGAAGTCGGGAAGAGCGGCGTTCACGATGGATTTTGTTTCTTCGGCCAGGAGGAGATGTTCAATCGTCGGGTTCTCCTTATATATATGAGCGAGAGTTTTTAAAAGTTCGGAGCGGATGATGCAGCCGCCCTGCCAGATGCGGCAGACTTCGCTCAGGTTGATGCTCCAGTTTTGTTCCTGGGCAGCTTTTGTAATGAGCTGCAGACCCTGGGCGTAACATAAAGTCATTGCCAGGTAGAGTCCGTTTTCCAGTTCCTGCGTGAGTTCCGGCGGCGCGATTTTTGAGGTCTTGGCTTTGGTTTTGTAGATTTTGTTTAGTTTTTTGCGGAGATCTTTTTGCGCGGACACGCTGCGTGCGAATACTGCTTCCGAAACGCTGGAAAGGGGAATGCCTCTTAATGCCGCGTCGATGACGGTCCAAGCCCCTGTGCCTTTCTGTCCGGCTTTGTCCAGAATCTGATCAATCAGAAATCCTTCGCCGTTGTCGTTTTTTTGCCTTAACACCGGCTGGACGATTTCAAACAAAAAAGATTTCAATTTCCCTTCGTACATTTTTTGGAAAATATCGGCGATCCGGCCCGCGTCCATTTTGTAGCATTTGCGGAGATAGTCGTACGCTTCGGCCATAAACTGCATCACAGCGTATTCAATGCCGTTGTGAACCATTTTGACAAAGTGGCCTGCGCCGTCCGTGCCGATGTGCGTCACGCACGGCTGCCCGTCAAAATCTTTGGCGGCGATTTTTTCGAGCAAAGGTTTGAGTGCGTTCCATGAATGATCGCTTCCGCCGGGCATTAAGCTTGGTCCTTTGAGCGCGCCTTCTTCGCCGCCGCTCACGCCCATGCCCACAAAATGAAGCCCTTTTTCTTCCAGCGTTTTTGTTCTGCGGATCGTGTCGTGATAATCCGAATTTCCACCGTCTATAATAATGTCGTCTTTTTCCAAAAGAGGAGTCAGGTGTTCGATGACCTCATCAACGGCCGGACCGGCCTGAACCATCACTAAAATTCTCCGCGGTTTTTCCAGCGAGTTTACGAAATCTTTCAGTTCCTGAAAACCGTGGAGATATTCGTTGCCGTGTTCTTTTACTAATGTTTCCGTTTTTTCGTAAGTGCGGTTGAAAATGGAGGTGTGAATATTGCGGCTCGCAAAATTGCGCGACAGGTTGGTGCCCATCACCGCAAGGCCGATAACTCCGATTCCAGATTGAGGCATAAAAAGTTTCTGCTAAAGCTTGGCAGCATTGTAGCAAATGTTTTGAAAAAGGACAGCATTGAAGCCGTCCTTTTTGAGAGTTTCATTCAACTGTTTGTCCGCTCGTTTATTTTGCCTTATCAGCAATGATCTTTTCAGCAACGTTGGTCGGAGCTTTTTCGTAGTGGTCGAACTCCATGGAGTAGGACGCGCGGCCCTGGGTCATGGAGCGGAGGTCCGTTGCGTAACCGAACATTTCAGCAAGCGGAACGCGGGCGTGGATGACTTTGGCCATGCCGCGGTTGGTGGTGTCGTAAATTTGGCCGCGCTTTGATGAAAGATTTCCCATCACGTCACCGAAAAAGTTTTCGGGAGTCGTGACTTCAACTTTCATGATTGGTTCAAGAATGACCGGGCTGGCTTGTTTTGCTCCTTTTTGGAAGGCGAGCGATCCGGCGATTTTAAACGCAAGTTCGTTGGAATCCACGTCATGGTAGGAACCGTCATAGAGTTCAACTTTTACATCCACGACCGGATAGCCGGCAAGAATGCCGCGGGTCAAAGCTTCTTTAATACCTTTTTCAACGGCAGGAATAAATTCGCGGGGAATTTTACCGCCGACAACTTTGTTGATGAATTCAAAACCTTTACCAGGTTCGTTCGGGCTTAAGGTGATTTTAACGTGTCCATACTGACCGCGGCCACCGGACTGTTTGACGTACTTTTCTTCAGCATCAACTTCAGTAGTAATGGTTTCACGGTAAGCAACCTGCGGACGGCCGATGTTCGCTTCAACTTTGAATTCGCGCTTCATACGGTCAACGATAATGTCCAAATGAAGTTCTCCCATACCTGCGATGAGGGTCTGGCCGGTCTCTTCGTTGGATTTAACCTGGAAGGTCGGATCTTCTTCGGCAAGTTTCTGGAGAGCGATGCCCATTTTTTCCTGATCGGCCTTGGTCTTCGGTTCAATCGCAATCTGGATGACCGGTTCAGGGAAGGTGATGGATTCAAGAATGATCGGCTTTTCTTCGTCGCAGAGCGTGTGGCCGGTGAAGGTGCCTTTTAAACCAACGGTCGCGGCGATGTCGCCAGCGTGCACTTCTTTAATTTCGTTGCGGTTGTTGGCATGCATCTGGATGAGACGGCTGATACGTTCCTTGTTGCCGGTGCTGCTGTTCAAAACATAACTTCCCGAGGCGAGTTTTCCAGAATACACGCGGAAGTAGGCGAGTTTTCCCACAAACGGGTCGGTCATGATTTTGAAGATCAACGCGGAGAACGGTTGATTTTCTTCCATGGTACGATCCTCTTCCTCACCCGTGTCAGGGTTGGTTCCTTTGACCGAGCCGATGTCGAGCGGAGATGGAAGGTAAGCATTCACTCCGTCCAAAACTAACTGAACACCTTTGTTGGCAAGGGCTGAACCGCAGAAAACCGGATAGAGTTTGTTGCGGACTACTGCGTGGCGCATGCCGCGCATGATCTCTTCCTGGGTCAGTCTTACGCCGTTCAGATATTTTTCCATGAGGTCGTCGTTCATTTCAGAAACTTTTTCTTCCAGACGGTGGCGGTACTCTTCGGCCTTGGCTTTCATGTCTTCCGGAATCGGAATCTCTTTAATGATTTCGCCGAATTTGCCTTCGAATTCGAAAGCTTTCATCTGCACTAAATCAACAACTCCGCTAAAACTACCTTCAAAACCGATGGGGAGTTGAACAGCTACCGCTTCCTTACTCAAACGTTCAAAAATGGAATCGAGCGACATATAAAAGTCAGCGCCGACTTTGTCCATCTTGTTTACGAAAGCCATGCGTGGAACTTCGTATTTGTCCGCTTGTCTCCAAACGGTTTCGGATTGAGGTTCAACACCCTGTGAACCGTCGAACACTACGACGCCTCCATCCAGTACGCGCAAAGAACGTTCTACTTCAGCCGTAAAATCCACGTGCCCCGGAGTATCGATGATGTTGTAGCGGCAGTCTTTCCAGGCGCAGGTCGTAGCGGCGGACGTAATCGTAATGCCGCGTTCGCGTTCCTGTTCCATCCAGTCCATAGTCGCAGCGCCTTCATGCACTTCACCGATCTTGTAGTTTTTACCCGTGTAAAAAAGAATGCGTTCGGTGGTGGTGGTTTTACCGGCATCGATGTGCGCGATAATCCCGAAATTTCGCAGTTTGCTGAGGTCGTCTGACATATGGAGAGGATATTATTATAAAATTTTTAAACCCCTTTGGGAGGGCTTTCGTATTATATTTATTGGCGAGAGGAAGTCAAGGCGATGCGGTTTTATTTTATGGTATGATAAAGGCACTTATTAATTTTTCTTTATGGCTGATTTTGTTGGAAAGCAGGCGCCGGATTTTAAACTTTTGGATGATGAAAACAAGGAACGTTCGTTGGCTGAATTCAAAGGAAAAATCGTGCTGTTCTATTTTTATCCCAAAGACATGACGAGCGGCTGTACGGTTGAAGCCCAGTGTCTGCGCGACCGGATGAACGATTTAAAAGCCCTGAACGTCCAGGTTTTAGGGGTGAGCATAGATGACGTGAAGTCCCACCAAAAATTTAAGGAAAAGGAACATCTTAACTATCCGCTGCTCGCGGACACGGACAAAAAAGTCGTGAACATGTACGGCGTCTGGAAGGAAAAATTTTTCATGGGCAGAAAATACATGGGCATTTCCCGCGAGTCTTTTTTGATCGACAAAAAAGGCGTGATCGTCAAACACTACGAAAAAGTGAAACCAAAAGAACACGCGGAAGAAGTCATCAAAGACGTGAAGGGGATGGGGCTTTAAAGTTTTTTCTCCTGGTTTTTTTGCGCGAAGTTTTTGATGTGCCGCTGCTGTTTCAGGTCTTTGATGACGTCGAGCACTCCGATGGCGCTTGGGGATTGAGGCTGCGGGAAGAGAGCGTCACGGATGGCTTCTTTCAAAGTATCTGTGCCTTCCTTGCTTGCGGCGGAAACAAAACAGGGATGGAAAACTTTGAACTGTTCGCGGAGTTTTTCGAAGAGAGCGCGGCCGGATTCGCCGAGGCTGTCGATTTTATTGAAAACGTAAATGGTCGGTTTGAGGAGCGAGTTGATGTCGAAAAGGATTTCGTTCACGACTTCGATTTTTTGGAGTAAGCGCGGATCGCTCAGGTCGATCACGTGCAAAATCAGGTCGGCGTCGATGGTTTCTTCCAGCGTGGACTGGAAAGATTTGATGAGCGTGGTCGGAAGGTTTTCGATGAAGCCGATGGTGTCGGAAACGAGAACTTCATGCGGAACGGGCAGAGGAATGTAGTTGCCGTTTTCGTCGAGCTGTTCTTCCGCTGTGCGGTGCAGGTTGGAGCCGTTGGTGTGAATGTACATTTTTCCCACGCGCGTATCCAAAGTCGCGAAAAGTTTGTCTGCGGCGTACGCGCCTTTTTTGGTCAGAGAATTAAGAAGTGTGGATTTTCCGGCGTTGGTGTAGCCGATGATGCCCACGGTTTTAAAATTCTGGCGGCGACGGCTGTCGCGGTGGACTTTGCGGACTTTTTTATAAGCTTCCAGTTCTTTTTTGATGCTATCTTCCATTTTGCCAAGATGCCGCTTCATGGCTTCGATATTCGTTTCGCCCGCGCCGCGCGTGCCGATGCCGCCGCCCTGTCGTGAAAGCTGCATGCCCATACCGAAGATGCGCGGGCCCATGTGTTTGATGCTGGCTAATTCGATTTCCAATTTGGCTTCGCGCGTGCTGGCATGCTTCTGGAAAATTTTGAGGATGAGGTCGATGCGGTCCCAGGCCTTCATCGGTTCCTTAAAGTTGTGGGCGATTTTTCCTTTCACGCCCGCGTCGGTCGCGCGTTTGCGGTCTTCTTCGGAAATTTTGCGCAGCCGTTCGTTGATGTTGTAGGTCTGGTGCGGTTTGAGCTCATTGTTGATGATCAAAATGTTGGCGTCGATGTTTTTGCTTTCTTCGATAATCTCTTCCAGTTTGCCGCTGCCGATGAAAGTTTTTAAATCAGGAGTCTGGCGTTTCTGGATTTTTTTGATCACGGCCAAGCCGCCGTAGGTTTTGATGAGACTTTCGGCTTCGGTCATGCGGTGATCAGCTTCTTCTTTGCTGATTTGCGGCGGTATGCAGTCAATGAGGATGGCTTTAAGCATGGTTTTACGGTAGAGCAGCTTAGGTTTTTTGTAAAGAAAGGTGTAAGATGCGGTCACTACTTACTTTTTTCCTTTATGATCAACGAGCGCGCGCAAAAAGCCTTAGCTGAATTACGCGCTGCAGGTGCGCATGGTTTGCCTTCCGAGGTTCAGATTGAAACGTCAAAAGACGGTACGCATTGGAAAGGCACCAAACGCAACGGTGATCCTTGGGAACTCATCAAACACAACGACGACAGTTTCAGCTGTACGTGTTAATTTTTTCGCCGATTTTGCTTAAATCGGCATTAGGCCTTAGCCGTCACGTGAAATTTCCAGCAACGGCGTAGAAAAGCCCCATTGCAAAGAAGGCGATCACATCGAGCGATCCTTCGATCCCTTTCATGAAGCCCGCGTCGTATCCTTTGATTTTGACGAGAAAGAAGGCGACGACCATGATGAAGGAAATTAAAGCCCCGCTGAGTCTTGTGATCCAGTCGCCGGCTCTGTTTTTCATCAATCCTCCAACAAAGATGCTGATGCCGGCGCCAAGTTCACCCAGTGTGGCGCACCATCCCAGGAACAAGGAAACATTCACCATTGCAGCGAATTTATCCGGGCCAAGGACGAATAGTTTGTCATAGCCGCCTAAAATGAAAGCAAATGCCAGGGTCACTCGTAAGATCCAGTCGGCCCAGCGGAGTGATGAAGATTTTTTCATGATTGAGCGGGTTTAAGAGGCGGTTTGAGGAAACTGAAAGCGATGGCGGAGATCACGGCGATCGCTCCGGCGACGCCAAAAGCTGCAGAAGGATTATAGGCGTTCCAGAGCCATCCTGCAATCAGCGAAGCCGGAAGATAGAGTAAGCCCGTCACAAAATTATAAAGTCCGATCGCTGAGGCGCGGTGTTCGTCAGGCGTGATATCGCTGATATAGGCTTTGGTCTGTGCTTCGTCGATGGCGTAAAAAATGCCGTAGACCAGGAAAAGGATGATGACCGAGGTTTTATCGTTCGCAAATACAAAACCCAGACACATCAATGCATATAAAATATATTCGGTCATGATAACGGTTTTGCGGCCGATTTTGTCGCCGATTTTTCCGACGGGAATTGCGATGAGCGTGAAGGCGAGGTTAAAGAGCGCGTACAAAAGCACCACGTCTTTGATCTGAAAACCCACGGCGTAAGCTTTCAGCAAAAGGAACGCGAAGCTGAAGTACGAGAGTGAAAAGAATCCTGCGACTTTGAGGTAGCGGTGAAAAGGTTTGCCGAGTTTTTGATAATTTTTGAAAACGTTTTCACGGACTTTGGTGACCTGCACTTTTTTTTCGTGGACGAAAAAGCCCAGACAAAGAACAGAAAGCACCGCCGGAATAATCGCGATAACGAAAATAAACTGGAAGCTTTGGAAGTTTTGTCCGAAGGCGCTCAAAATAAAATACCCAAGGAACGGTCCTATCACCGCTCCGGCTTTATCCAGCATTTTGTGGAAGCCGAAGGAATAACCTGTTTTTCCTTTTTCGGAGATGCTGGCGATGAGCGCATCGCGCGGTGCTCCGCGGATGGATTTGCCCAGGCGTTCGACGACTCTGAACGTGAAAACACCGGCAATGCTGTTGAAGAAGATCAGGCTGGTTTTGGCGAGCGTGGAAAATCCGTATCCGAACAGCGCGAAAATTTTGCGCTTGCCGGTTTTGTCTGAGAGATAGCCGGATGCATAATCCAGCGAAGACGCGGAAAAATCCGCCAGACCTTCCATGATTCCGATGATGAAACTGGAAGCTCCTAAAATTGCGCTCATAAAAATCGTGAGCACGGAAAAAAGCATTTCCGAACTGACGTCGGTAAGAAAACTTACAATGCCCAGCCAAAAGATCTCTTTTGGAATACCGAAGATTTTTGATGATGGTTCAGGCTTTTGCATTCAAAAAAAAACAGGATATAGCTATTGTAGCGCAATCCTGCTGTATACACAAAAGCCCGATGCTTTTGGCACCGGGCTTTGTAATCGTCGTAGGAAGTTTGCTCTTAGTATTTGGCGTAATGAGCGAAAGCCTTGTTGGCCTGGGCCATCTTAATGGTGTCGTCCTTCTTTTTGATGGCAGCACCTTCGCCGTTGGATGCGTTCAAAAGTTCTTCAGCAAGTTTCTGAGCCATTGGTTTGCCTTTTTTGCCGCGGGTGGCGTCAAGAATCCAGCGGAATGAAAGCATCAGCTGGCGGCCTGGTTTCACTTCAATCGGAATCTGGTAGACTGCGCCTCCGATACGTTTAGGACGGATTTCCAAAGTAGGTTTGACCATTTCAATCGCTTTTTCAAAAACCTTGCTTGGCTCTTTTTGTCCTTTTTCGGTTAATACTTCCATCGTTTCCTTGAAGATGCGGCGTGCGATGTTCTTCTTGCCCTCTTTCATGATGTAGCAGATGAACTTTTCTTGAAGGGGATTGGAACCTTCCGGAATGAATGTGGATCGTTTTTGTGCCATGGTTTTATAACAAATTACTGATTACGAATAGTTTATTTCTTAGGACGTTTCTGGCCGTACAATGAGCGGCCCTGTCTGCGGGTTGCAACACCCTGGGTGTCGAGTTTGCCGCGGACGATGTGGTAACGTACACCTGGAAGATCCTTTACACGGCCTCCACGGATGAGTACGACGCTGTGTTCCTGAAGATTGTGTCCTTCACCCGGAATGTAAGCGTTCACTTCAATTCCGTTGGTAAGACGAACCTTCGCGAATTTGCGGAGAGCTGAGTTCGGTTTCTTTGGAGTCATCGTTCCAACTTTGATGCATACGCCGCGTTTCTGAGGACAGTTCAAATTAAAGTTCCGGTTCTTGATCGTGTTTCTGATGCTGAGCAACGCAGGAGCTTTACTCTTTCGGAGGTTGTTTTTGCGGCCTTTGCGGATGAGTTGGTTGATTGTTGGCATTTTATTGAGTGACGAATGGATTGATAAGTTTTTACCGCGCCTTGTACTTGCAGTAGGGCGTGTCGGCTGGGTTAATTTACATGCTGACAGCCCTAAATGCAAGAGAAGTTGTTACACGACAGCGTACTTTTTGGCTGCTTCGATTTTGGTTGGAATATCACTGATTTCATCAATCGGTTTTTTGCCGGTGGTTTCTTCGGTGTGGCGTTTGCGGTAGGTTTCGCCGGCAGGAATCAATTTACCGATGATGACGTTTTCTTTCAGACCTTCAAGAATGTCTACCTTCTTGGTGGTCGCTGCTTCAACGAGTACGCGGATCGTTTCCTGGAAGGATGCTGCAGAGAGCCAGCTTTCGGTGTGGAGTGCGATGCGGGTCAAACCAAGGAGCAGACGTTCTGATTTAGCTTTTTTCTTTCCGGCTTTGTCGAGTTCGCGGTTCGTCATTTCGTAGGTGATGATGTCCGTGATTTCACCCGGAAGGAATTTGGAATCTCCGGCATCCATGATGCGGACTTTGGAAAGCATCTGGCGGGCAATGATTTCAATGTGTTTGTCGTTAATGGTCTGACCCTGTGAAGCATAAATGCTCTGAACCTCGGTCATGATGTACTTCTGGACGATATAAATGTCCGTAAGTTTCATCAGTTCGCGGAGGTTGTAGTGGCCGGCGGTCAGTGCATCGCCTTTGGTGACCAGCTGGTTGTTTTTCACTTTCAGAGTTTTGCCGAATGGAACTTTGTACATCTTTTCAACACTGTTTTCAGTAAGGATGATGACCGCGTCGGCAGTTATATCCACGACCTTGCCGCTTTCTTCACTGCGGACAACGTTCTTGTTGACGTTGGATTTCGCGATGACATCTTTCTCTTTCACTTTGTCGCCTTTTTTGACGCTTGGCGTAAAGTCAGGAGAAATTTCATAAGTTTTTTCGATCGGTTTTTCGGATACGACTGTAATTTCGGTTATGTTGCCTTTGGCGGAAGTTTTTACCTTGCCGCTGATTTCCGTCAGCAGGGCCTGAGCTTTTGGATTGCGTGCTTCAAACAGTTCTTCCACGCGGGTAAGACCCTGGGTAATATCGCCTTCGCCGGCTACACCTCCCATGTGGAAGGTACGCATCGTCAGCTGGGTTCCAGGTTCACCGATGGACTGGGCGGCAATAATACCGACCGGAGTTCCGATCTTCACTGTCTTGTTGTCGCCGAGATCTTTCCCGTAACATTTTACGCAGATTCCGCCTTCAGTGCGGCAGGTCATGACCGAGAACACTTCAACGAGGTCAACTTTTGCCTTCTTGAGGGCCTGGATGGATTCCGTATCGATTTCAGTATCTTTTTCCAGAATCACTTCACCGGTCTTTGGATCAACAACCGGTTTTGCGAGTACGCGTCCATAGATGCGGTTTTCAAACTTTTCACCGATCTTTTCACTTTCTTCGCGGGTAACCAAATGAGCTTCGGTCGCGCCGCAATCGTCTTCTTTAATAATGATGTCCTGAACCGCGTCAACCAGACGGCGGGTCAAGTAACCGGCTTCAGCCGTTTTCAGAGCCGTATCGGATTTACCTTTACGTCCTCCATGCGTGGCAATGAAGTACTCAAGAATGGTAAAACCTTCCTTAAGGTTGGATTTAATCGGGAGTTCGATCGTGCGGCCGGCCGGGTTGGCAACCAAGCCTTTCATACCACAGAGCTGCGTAATCTGTCCCCAGTTACCGCGGGCGCCGGAGTCCACGAGGTAGTACAGATCATTTTCTTCGGGAATGTTTTTGATCATGAACTCGGTGACGTCTGATTTTGCTTTGGACCATACTTTGATCGTAGCATTGTAACGTTCATCATCAGTGACCAGACCTTTTTGGAAGAGGTCGGTGATTTCAGCAACTTTATCGGAAGCTTTATCAATGATCTGAGCTTTTTCTTTTGGAACGAGCATGTCCGCGGCGGAGGTTGAAATGCCCGATTTGGTTGCGAACATGAAACCGATGCGTTTGAGATCGTCGGCAACCGTCGCGGTGCGTTCAATGCCGCACTTGTTGAAAGATTTCGCGATGATTCCGGAAAGCTGTTTCTTGCCGACCGTGTCGTTGATGTAGCCGAGTTCAGGCGGGATGAAGCTGTTGAAAATCAAACGGCCGAGGCTGGTGTCTTTAATGATTTCGCTGTTTCCGTTGATGCGGGCGCTGATCGGGGATTGGAGATGGAGATAGCCGAGGTTGTAAGCAAGCATCGCTTCATCGATGTCGCTGAAGATCATGCCTTCGCCTTTTTTACCTTTGGCCATTTTGGTGAGGTAGTAGCAGCCGAGTACCATGTCCTGGATCGGAGCCACAATCGGTTCACCTGCGGAAGGTTTCAAAAGGTTTTTTGCGGAAACGATCAGTTCACGGGCTTCATTTTGAGCCTGGCGTGAAAGCGGAACGTGGACGGCCATCTGATCTCCGTCAAAGTCGGCGTTGAACGCCGCGCAAACGAGCGGATGAATCTGAATCGCTTTTCCTTCAACCAGTACAGGCTGGAAGGCCTGGATACCAAGGCGGTGAAGCGTCGGAGCGCGGTTCAAAAGTACGTAGTGATTTTTGGTGACCTCTTCAAGAATGTCCCAAACCTCTTTGCGGTTTCCCTGAATGAGTTTTTCTGCGTTCTTAATATTGTGGGCATAGCCGTCGCGGATTAAACGTCCGATCACGAACGGTTTGAAAAGTTCAAGCGCCATGGATTTTGGCAGACCGCACTGGTGGAGTTTGAGTTTCGGACCGACCACGATAACGGAACGGCCGGAGTAATCCACACGTTTACCAAGAAGGTTCTGGCGGAAGCGGCCCTGCTTACCCTTGAGGGTGTCGGAGAGCGACTTGAGCGGCCGATTATTGGCCCCGCGCAGGACGCGGCCCCTGCGGCCATTGTCGAAGAGTGCGTCGACGGCTTNNTTGTTGCGGTTGATGACGCGGCGGTAAAGATCATTCAAATCGGAAGCGGCAAAACGTCCGCCATCCAGCTGTACCATCGGACGGAGATCCGGCGGGATAACGGGGAGAACCGTCATGACCATCCATTCAGCTCTGATGTTCGCTTTCTTTAAAGATCCGGCGAGTTTGATTCTCTTGATGATTTTTTTCTGTTTCTGTCCCGAAGCTTTCTTAAGATCTTTTTCGAGCTGTTCGCTGAGTTTGTCCAGATCCAGGTTCTGGATGATGTTGCGGATGGCTTCAGCGCCGATGCCGGCTTTGAAGACATGACCGAACTTCATGGACATGTCGCGGTATTCAAGTTCGGAGTAAATTTTTCCGATCTTGATGCCTTCGAGTTCATCTTTTGCCGTGCGGTGCTGTTCGTCGAGTTCATCAAGTTTTGAGGAGTAGCCTTTTTCCATTTTTTCAGCTTTGGAACCTTTTTCGGCATCGGCATCCTTGTCATCGCCGGATTTTTTGCCGAACTCTTCCTGGATTTTTTTGCGGATGGCTTTGTATTCAACCGTGAGCTGGTCCTTGGCTTCAGCTTTGGATTTTTCATCCATGGAAGTCACGATGTAGGCTGCAAAATAAACAACCTGTTCAATAGCTTTGATCGGCAAATCGATGAGCAAACCGATACGGCTCGGTGTGGAACGGAGGAACCAGATGTGCGTAACAGGCACGGCCAGTTTGATGTGGCCCATGCGGGTGCGGCGTACTGCCGAACGGGTGACTTCAACTCCGCACTTTTCGCAGATTACGCCCCTGTAGCGGATTCTCTTATATTTTCCGCAGTAACATTCCCAGTTCTTGGTCGGTCCGAAAATTCTTTCGCAGAACAGACCGTCGCGTTCAGGTTTTTGCGTTCGGTAGTTGATGGTTTCCGGTTTTTTCACTTCGCCGTAGGACCATGAAAGCACGTCTTCCGGAGAAGCCACGGATACCGCAATCGCGTCAAAATTGTCGAGCAGCGTATCCTTTTTGTCATTTGGATTCATTGACATGTGGAGTTGAAATAAGTGATTAAAATTTTGTTATGAGGAGTGAGCGCCGGCACGTTGCCGCTGCGCATTTTAGAGTCCCAGGTCCTGGTCGATGTCCACCGGGCCTGCTGCTTTGGCCGGTGCACTTGCAACGGCTACGGGTTCTTTGTGTTCAATAGGTTTCGGTTCAGTTTTATGAACAGGAGGCTTTGGGACGCGTTCCGGTTCGCGGTGTTCATGATGTTCAGGTTCTTCCATCTGCATACTTGGTGCTCCCATGCTTTGTTCCTGTTGATTGAAGGCCGCGCCTTCTTCAGGAATGTAATCGGGCTGTTCGTTGTCACCTGGGCCTTCGTTTTGCTGGCGTTTTTCAAGCATGATCATATCCTGGATCACGATTTCCGTTTTAAATTTTTTGATGCCTTCGGGAGTATCCCAGCTGCGGGTTTTTAAATAACCTTCTATGTAGACGAGTTTGCCTTTTTTGAGGTACTGTCCGCAGATTTCTGCGAGGCGTGACCAGGCCACGATTTCATGATATTCGCTGGAGGTGTGGCGCTGGTGGTCGCGGGTGACCCATTCGCGGTTGGTGGCAATGCCGAAGGTTGTGACGGATTGTCCGTTCGGAGTCTGGCGGACCTCCGGGTCGCGGGTTAGATTTCCGATTAAGATCACTTTATTAACACTTCGCATAAGATGAGGTAAGGTTAGAATTTTGGGGAAAGGAAGTTGCGATTACGCTTCGTCTTCTTCCAGAAGTTCTTTTTCCAGTTTTGCGGCTTCAGCCAAATCTTCAGCCGTCGGACCTTCAATGCTTTCGAAATCGACTTCAGGTTCTTCTTCCGGAACATAACCTTCGTCTCCTTCCTGCGGTGTTTTTACTCCCATCTTTTTCATTTCGCTTTCTTCAATCTCTTCAAGTTCATCGCTGGTTTCAATTTCTATGCCCGGCAATCCGGCAACGACCGGTTCAAGTTCCTTTTCCATAATTTTTTCAATTTCCGGATCAACATCGGTGCGGGTCGTTTCGTTTTCGTTGAGGAATGAGGTCTCTTCTTTTTCGGCCTGTTCCAAAGTGTATTCGTCGTCTTCGGCCAGTTTATCGGCATTTTCCGTAACCTGGAGCTGGACGTTCAAACCCAGTGACTGAAGTTCCTTCACCAATACGTTGAAAGATTCAGGAGTGTGAGGTTTGCGGATCGCTTCGCCTTTTACGATCGATTCGTAAGCTTTCGCGCGGCCGTAAACGTCATCGGATTTAATGGTGAGCATTTCCTGGAGAGTGTGAGCCGCACCGTATGCTTCAAGCGCCCATACTTCCATTTCACCGAAGCGCTGAC
Organism: Candidatus Peregrinibacteria bacterium; assembly: GCA_003153355.1. Classification (GTDB taxonomy): domain Bacteria; phylum Patescibacteriota; class Gracilibacteria; order UBA1369; family UBA1369; genus PALSA-1335. Next base: position 312,605 of record PLYH01000001.1, on the reverse strand, counting down.
CACCGTGCTGTGCTTTACCTCCAAGAGGCTGCTGGGTGACGAGAGAGTAAGGACCGACGCTGCGGGCGTGGATCTTGTCTTCAATCAAATGGCTCAATTTCATGATGTAGGCGATACCTACGGTTGTTCTGTGATCAAACGGTTCACCGCTCAGACCGTCGTAAAGCTGGAGTTTTCCGTCTTCCGGAAGATCTGCTTTTTTGAGAAGTTCAGTGATCTGGTCCGTGGTCATTCCGTTCAAAGCCGGGGTCGCAATTTTGAAGCCGAGTTTGCGTGCAGCCCATCCGGCATGCGTTTCCAGAATCTGACCGATGTTCATACGGGCGGATACACCGAGCGGATTCAAAATGATATCGATCGGAGTTCCATCCGGAAGGAACGGCATGTCTTCCTGCGGAACGATGATGGAAATAACACCTTTGTTTCCATGACGGCCCGCCACTTTATCTCCGATGGAGATTTTGCGGCTCTGGGCAACGTTCACGCGGATCTGCTGGTTGACGCCGGTCGCGAGTTCATCGCCGTTTTTTCTTGAGAAAATCTGAATGCCGACGATTTTTCCTCCTTCACCACCCGGCAAGCGGAGGGAAGTGTCTTTCACGTCGCGGGCTTTTTCACCGAAGATGGCGCGGAGCAGTCTTTCTTCAGCCGTGAGTTCGGTTTCACCTTTTGGCGTAATTTTACCGACGAGAATGTCGCCTTCGCGGACATTCGCACCGATACGGATGATGCCGTTTTCATCAAGATCTTTCAGACGGGCTTCACCGACGTTCGGAATATCGCGGGTAATAATTTCAGGACCGAGCTTGGTATCGCGCACGTCCATCGTAAATGTTTCAATATGCACGGAATCAAAGTAACCGTCTTTCACCACGCGGTCGGAAATAATAACCGCATCTTCAAAGTTGTAACCCTGCCATGACATGTAGGCAACGAGCACGTTCTGACCGAGCGCAAGTTCGCCGTTTTCAATGGCCGGACCGTCCGCGAGGACGTCGCCTTTGTGGACACGCTGGCCTTTGTTCACGCGCGCGCGCTGATGAATACAGGTGCCCTGGTTGCTTCGTTCGTAAATAAGAAGTTTGTAGACGGATTTTTTACCTGAGTCGTAAATGATTGTGATTTGTTCACCGTCAACATAAGAGATGGTTCCGTTGTCTTCCGCGAGTACGACCTGGCCGGAGCTTTTGGCAACGACCTCTTCAATACCCGTTCCGACCACCGGAGCGGAAGGAGTGATGAGCGATACCGCCTGGCGTTGCATGTTTGAACCCATGGACGCGCGGGTGTTATCGTCATGTTCCAAGAATGGAATGAGCGAAGTGGTTTCGGAAATAATCTGTTTCGGTGAGACGTCGATGTGCGTTACTTCATCAAGGTTCGCCATGGCCGGTTCGCTGTTTTTACGAGCGGAAACGAGGTCGGCAAGGATTTCATCTTTGTCGTTGAACTCGGTGTTGGCCTGAGCGATGACCAGATATCGTTCTTCGTCGGCGTCGTAATAGCGGACATGGTTCGTAATGTACCCGCGTACCGCGATTTTTTCGATGTCGAGTTTCTCGATCTCTTTGGCAAGTTTGGCGTCGATCTTCGTGCCGGATTTAGCAACGACTTTTTTGCTCTTTGGATTGATGATGGCTTCCGTGATGGTGCGGCCTTCAAGATCTTTGGCTTTATTAAAGACAAAGTGTCCAACCTCGCGGAAAGGAGTTTCAATAAAACCGTATTTGTTCACGCGGGCATACGTTGCCAAATGGACCACGAGACCGATGTTCGGACCTTCAGGCGTGGCAATCGGACAGATACGTCCATAATGGGACGGATGCACGTCACGGACATCGAACGATGCGCGTTCACGGGAGAGACCACCCGGACCCATGGCGGAGAGACGGCGTTTGTGAGCCAGTTCCGCAAGGGGATTGGTCTGATCCATGAACTGTGAAAGCTGTGAGCTTGCAAAGAATTCACGGAGAGCAGCGGTGATCGGACGGGAGTTGATAAGCTGTGTAGGAGTGACGGTTTCAAGATCCATCACGGTCATACGGTCTTTGGCGATACGGTCAGTACGTAACAAACCCACGCGGAATTTGTTCTGAACGAGTTCACCAACGGCGCGGATGCGGCGGTTGGAAAGATGATCGATATCATCCGGCTGCAGTTGTCCGTTGTTGAGACGGATCAGGTATTTAATAATTTCGATCAGATCCTTGATCTGGAAAGTGTGGAACTCTTTCGTGTTTGGAATGTCCACGTTGAAACGTTTGTTGAGTTTGTAACGCGCAACCGGTCCCATGTCGTATTTGCGGTAGTCGAAGAACATGGATTGGATGAGGGATCTTGCATTTTCAGGAGTCGCCAGGTCGCCCGGACGGATCTTGCGATAAATGCTTTGGTACGCTTCATCGCTGGTTTTTGCGCTGTCTTTTTCCAGTGTGTTGAAAATGTAATCGTGCTGGGGATCGAGCGTGACATCCTTGAAGAGTTCAAGGATCTCTTTGTCCGTGGCGTATCCAAAGATGCGCATTAAAGAGGTGATCGGAATTTTGCGTTTGCGGTCGATCTTTACGGTGATGATGCCTTTCTTATCCGTTTCGATTTCCAGCCAGGCGCCGCGTTTTGGAATGATCTTGGCGTTGTGGAAACCGGGAGCGGCGGCGTTTTTTGAGAAGAATACGCCTGGTGAGCGGACGAGCTGACTTACCACCACGCGTTCAATACCGTTGATGATAAAAGTACCGCGGCTGGTCATGAGAGGGATGCCGCCCAAAAACACATCCTGTTCTTTAATTTCACCTGACTCTTTATTAATCAACTGGACATGAACCTTCAGCGGAGCTTCGTAGGTCAGGTTCTTGCTTTTGCAGGTTTCGGAATCCCATTTCGGATCGCCGATGGAATGTTCTAAAAAGTGGAGTTCAAGTTTTTTTCCGGAAAAGTCGGAAATCGGATTAATTTCATCAAGGAGTTCGCGGATACCGTCTTCCAAAAACCAGCGGTATGAATCGATCTGAATTTCAATGAGGTTCGGAAGAACCACATCCTGATCCAGACGCTGATTGAAATATTTGCGGTTGCTGGCTTCCTTCATCACGATGTTCTCTTTTGGAAGAAGTTTGGAAATTTCTTCGGCAACGCTCGTGGAAGCTTTCATTTTGAGGGTCGCTTTCGCAACCTTTGCCTGGGCGGCTTTTACGGCTTTTTCATCAATGATGGCAGCTTTTTTCGGCCCTTGTTTCTGATACTGCTGTCTTTTATATTCAACCTTCACTTCCGGTTTTTTTGCTTCAACCGCCGGTTCAGGTTTCTTTGCAACCGGTTTTACGTCTGCCGCTTTCATCGGTTTGCTTGCTTTTGGAGCAGCCTTCTTTGCTTCTTTCATCGCAGGTTTTTTGGCTGCCTTCACGGCAGGCTTTTTAACCGCGATTTTTTTTGCAGGTTTTGCCGCTTTTTTCATCGGCTTCGCTGCTTTCTTTGGAGCAGGCTTGCTCGCTTTTTTCGCGGGCTTTGAAGTTTTCGCCACCTTCTTCATGGGCTTTGCAGCCTTTTTAGGTGACTTCTTCGGCATTTTCTTGGCCATATTGAAAGAAGAGTGAATAAAATTGCGTAACTTGCGAAGCGCTTTCATCATTGAAGATGAGGGCTCTTCTACGGTTGCTATCGCTCATAACTCACTCTGATCTCCTATAATAAGGAGAAGTCTGACAGCTTCATTCATTCTATTCATTTTTGACCTTATGTCAAACTAATTTTTCAATTTTAAAAAGGAGCCGTTTTTGCTAAAAACGGCATCCTCCCTTAGGTCGGAGTCGTTTTGATCTTTGTGACGGCTCCTTTTTTATAGACTAAATTTTCTGTTTAGACCTTATTATACCGCGAAGTTTTTGAACCAGAAGTTGCGGACCATGTAGTTGAAGACACCGTCTGCCTCGTGGAGGCTGCCGTGGTCGGTGATGATGGCGATGGCGTTGTCCAATGAAACAACAACAACTTCATCTCCGGTCAAAGCTGACTGTGGGTTCAATTGCACTTTGTGGAACCACACAGCGTTATTTGAATTGACGAGCAGCGCTTCGTTTGTTTGTGAATGCGCATAGAGATCGGTACTTGGATTCTGAGCAAAGAAATCCTTGATGGAAAGAAGCTTAGGATTTTCTTTTACTTCAATGGTGATGTCCAGTGCGCTCGGCTTTGAACCTTCATAGAAGTTCAGGGTGTTTGGAGTGTCGCCGTTTGATATCAACAAAGATTGAGGATATTTAGTGGCATATCCGATGAGATCATTCGTGTGGTTTGCATCGGTGATGGTGAATCCGGTCGGTTTTCCTGAACTGTCGGCGAAGTTGTAGCTGTAAAGGTTGGTGGTGAACGGAATGGTCGTGCTGCTGTAAATGCTGGAGTCGTCCTGAATGTTGTTTGGGAAGTTGTCGGAAACAGCTTTGGCGCGATAGATGAGCAAGGCGAGTTCACCGCGGGTCAGATCCTGTCCCGGATAGAAATAGACGCCTTTGCCTCCGTTGGTGATCTGCGCATCATAGAGATTTTTGAGCGCCGCAAAATTGATGTATTCTGCAAACCAGTCGGTGCTCTTTACATCCTTGGCTGCAGATCCTGTAAGCGGATAAGAGCCGTGAGTCGCTGCGTAGCTCATGGTTGTTTCATTGTAGAATTCCTTGAGGACGACTTTATAAGCTTCTGCTTTGTTAATGTTGTTGGATGGGCGGAAGTAACCGTCCGGATAGCCTTGAACAGTGCCGCGTGTACGAGCGAGCGCGACATATTCGGCATACCATTCTGTTTTTGGAGTGTCCGGGAACATCTGGCCGGTGGTTAATGCAGCAGTCGCATTTTTTTCATTGCCGTCGGCAACGAAAATCATTTTGAGCATTTCTGCGCGGTTGACCGGACTGTTTGGACGGTATGTACCGTCACTGTAACCTTTAATAACACCATTTTGACTCAGCCATAAAATGGCCTGGTAGTCTGAGTCCGATGATTTTACATCCGTGAACGGATTGCTGCTCGGGGCCGCCGCATTGGCGATTCCCAGGTTGAGCATGGCTGCTGCCATCGATCCGATCAGAAGGAAGGAAATTTTTCCTTTCATACAGAGAAAGTTAAAAGATAAGGGTGGTTTCATTTATTATACTTACTATACTCTAACGGTTCAAAAAGTTTCTTGTTACTGTTTTATTTTTTTATTCGTTTAAAGCGTCGAGCGGTTCAAGATGCGCAGCCTGGTTTGCCGGGATAAATGCAAAGAACGTGCTCAGGAAAATCGACAAAAGAAAAATTCCCAAAAGCGTCAGCCAGTTGTCCAGGAAAATGGAAGCGGGTTTGTTCGTGACGTCGGGCAGAATTTTTTGGGCGATGATGTTGAGGACGAACTCGCCGACCAGGCCCACGATGATGCCGACGACTCCTCCCAAAATTCCCAGGAGGCTGGCTTCGGTCAGGAAGATCATCTGGATGTTGGTGCGGCTCGCGCCGAGCGCGCGGAAAATGCCGATTTCGTTTTTGCGTTCCGACGTCGCGGAGAAAAAAGTGTTCGCGATCATCAGTCCGGCTACAATTAAAATCACGAAGCTGATCATGCTGAGTCCCAGACTGATGAAGCGAAAGTTTTGTTCAAAAGTCTGAATCTGCTGCTGGGTTGATGTTGTATCAAGCCCCATTTTATCAATGGTCTGCTGAACTTCGTCGGTATGATCCGCGCTGTCCACTTCAACATATAACTGCAGATAGCTGTCCTGATATTTTGGATCAAGCTGCTGGTTCATTTTGCGGACAACATCAATCGGAAGCGTCACTCCAATCAAAGAAGTTTTATCCGAAAAGCCAATGAGTTTGGCGGTTTCCGGATTGGTGTTGGCGTTCACGCTGTTAAAGAACGTCGACTGATCGGGAAGGAGCTTGAGGTCAAGTCCGGTGAGTTCCTGTTCGGTGAGATGGGGAAGTTTGCTGGACGCCGCCACGGTGAAGTTGTAGAGGTCGATGATTCTGCTGGAAAGAATTGCGGGGTACGGCTGGGCCGGGTAGTTTTGCGTGGCGTTGTTCCATTCATTTTGAAGTTCCGGCGTGGTGAGCGTGTCGGCAAGATATTCTTCCGGCATGCCGAAAATCATCGTATCGGTCTGGAACGTCTGGCCGACAATGCTGATTTGGAGCGAACTGACGTTGCCGTAGTTCATTTCAGGATAGACTTTGGTAACGTGGGGAATTTTTTCGATGTCCGCCATATTTTGCGGAGTGATGTGGGATTTGGTCTGGCTCGTTGGAATTAAACTTAATAATGAACTGCCGCCGCTTTTTCCCTGGACCGTGAGTTCGGTGAGCGAGCCGTTATTTAAAATATTGGTGTAGATGGCCTGGCGCAGACCCGCGCTCAAGCCCGTGAAAACGACCAGCGAAGCGATGCCCACGGTCAAACCCAACGTCGTGAGAAATGTTCTCAGGCGCTGGCTCATCAGATTTTTAATGGCGAGTCGGTAGTACATAGTTGGTGTGCGCTGTTAGCGCGTGAATTTTTCGGAACGTTTGCTTTCGATCAGTTTGCCGTCTTTAATTTCCACGATCCGTTCGGCTTCGTTGGCGATTTCACGGTCGTGCGTGACGACGATCAATGTCATGTTTTCTTTTTTGTGGAGTTTTTTTAAAAGGTCGATGATGCTTTTGCCCGTCTGTGAATCCAGATTGCCCGTTGGTTCGTCGGCTAAAAGAATGTGCGGTTTGTTGATGATGGCCCGCGCAATGGCCGTGCGCTGTTTTTGTCCGCCCGAAATTTCCGCGGGCCGGTGGTTCATGCGGTCGCCCACGTCAACGAGCGTCAGCAGCTCTTTGGCTTTTTTTTGCATCGTAGCCTCTTTGCGTTTTTTGCCGGTCGCGAACATCAAAGGAATCTCCACATTTTCCAAAAGAGTCAGGTGCGACTGCAGATGAAAATCCTGGAATACGAAGCCGATCTCTTTATTGCGGTAATGCGAAAGTTCTTTATCTTTGAGTTTTTGGAGATTTTTTCCGTCCACCAAAATTTCGCCGTCGCTGATTTTATCCAGACCGCCGATCAAATGCAGCAGCGTGGATTTTCCGGAACCCGAAGGTCCCACGATCGCAATGAATTCGCCGTCCTGGATGGTGAGGTTGATGTTTTTGAGCGCCGTTACGGTTTCATCGCCGGTCTTGTAAACTTTCTGGACGTTTTTGAGTTCGATCATATTGCAAGCTTAACTGTTTTTTATAAAGTTGCCAACCGAAGGAAAGCTTGCTCAGCGAACGTTTCGCGGTTCGCTCCGCCGAACATGTTCGGCTACGCGAAAACCTCGGGATGCATGATCCCTCGGTTGCCCTTATTTAAAACAGTCCTGGTTTTTTTGGCTCCTGGTCTTCTTTTTCTTCGGCGGTGTCAGGGTCCGGTGCGGACGTCATGACTTGGACGTTGGTGAAGTAGGTGTCGTAGAATTTTTTGATGTCGAGCAAAGTCTTGAGGACTTTTTCATCGTCGCCGGCGTTCATGAATTTTGGATTCACTTTCACTGCGATGTTGCCCGGCCAGCTGTCCTGTTTCAATTTCGTGAGGAAGCTTTCGATCGGCAGAATGCCTTCGTTCGGGAGATAGTACTGGCGGCCAAGCTTCACGTTGGAAAGGTGAATATGGACGATATATTTTTTTAAAGTTTTATAAATGCGGATGAGGTCTTCGTGTTTTTGAGCCACGCGGGTCGTATCAATACACGCATGCTTGAACTTTTTCATTTCGTTCACGTTGCCCATGGCGTGTTCAGGAATAATTCCCAGAAAAGTTTCCGATGGAGCATTTTCCAAAGCGATGGAAATATTTTCCTTCTGACGGATTTTCGGAATTTCGTTCTTGAGCCACTGGATATATTTGAAATCAAAAATCTTCGGAGGCTGGAGCACGATGATTCTGCAGCCCAGGATTTTTGCCATTCTGATGGCTTCCTGGATTTTTTTCGGACTGGAAATCTGCGGAGCCTGAATGGCTACGACCGGGATCTGATACTGATCCGAAAGCAGTTTTACGTATTCAGTATTCTGGGTGTCGAAGTTTTTGAAATCGACCTGAAGGTCGATGCCGCCGTATCCCGCCTGTTTTACAAAATTGAAGATACGGTTGAGACCATAGCCGCGGAGTGAATCTGTAGTGAGGACGAGCATGGTTTTGGTATTTATTTAATTCGTTTCATTATAGCACAAAAAGAGCCTAACCATCAAGGAGCTGGAGCTCAAGAATGGAAAGGCTTGTTTTGGGCTTATTTTAGCTTTCCTGGTGATGCGGTTTTGGCGGAGCTGGAGGCTTTGGAGCATCGTGATGTTTTGGTTCGCCGACCATTTCAGCGGATTTGCGGCCGGTGAAGTAGTAAACGATGGCGCCGATGATGTGAACGAAAATGAAGAGCAATACCCACATGGTCTTGTCTTTGACCGGTCTTTTGACGAGGTCAATGAGCATGACCAGCCAGAAAATGAAGGCTACGACGGCAAGGATGATAAAAAGAATGCCGAGCGGGGAGTTCCATTGGCCTCCGGCTAAGCCCATGGCTCCGTTATAGAATCCCTGTGTACCGTTTCCACCCATCATTCCGCCGATTGGGTTTCCACCGAATCCGCCCATCATTGGGCGCTGTAACAAATAATTTGGCATACGAAAATTTTTAAAGGGTTACTGTAGTTAGATACGGATGACTTGCCAAAATGGGTGCATTATTTTCCTGCACTGGCCGGTTATTTGCCGATGTGTGTGCGTCCGCCCATGTAGCCGCGCAGGACTTCGGGGATTTCGATCGTGCCGTCAGCCTGCTGATAGTTTTCCATGATGGCAACGAGTGTGCGGCTGATGGCAATGGCCGTGCCGTTTAAAGTGTGGAGGTTTTCGTTGCCTTTGGCCCCCTTCATTCTAATATTCGCGCGGCGGGCCTGGTAGTCGGTGCAGTTGGAACAGCTGGTAAGTTCGCGGAACTTTTTTTGCGTCGGGATCCAGACTTCGATGTCGTATTTTTTTGCAGCCGGGTTGCCGAGGTCCCCGCCGCAGATGTTGACGACCTGGTAGTGGAAACCGAGTTCGGTCATGATCTCTTCTTCAGTTTTTAAAATAAGTTCGTGTTCGTCCAAAGATTTTGACGGGTCACAGAAACTGAACATTTCGATTTTGTCGAACTGGTGTACGCGGATGATGCCGTAGGTGTCTTTGCTGTAGCTGCCGGCCTCGCGGCGGAAGCAGGTTGAGAAGCCCATGTAGCGCAGCGGCAGTTTTTCCGGATCAACGATTTTATCGGCATGGAGCATGCACAAAGGAACTTCCGAAGTTCCAACCAAATAAAGGTCATCTTCGCCGGGATTCACGTGATAAATTTCGTTGCGGTCAGCGGGGAAAAATCCTGTGGCGATCATGGCTTTTTCTTTCACCAGGACCGGCGGAAGAATCGGTGCGAACCCTTTGCTCATCAATTTTTGCATCACGAACTGCAGCAGGGCGAACTCCAATAAAACCAAATCGTTTTTTAAATAGTAGAAGCGCGATCCGGAAGTATTCGCCGCGGTTTCAATGTCGATGAGATCGTGACTCAGCCCCAATTCCATGTGATCCAGCGGCTCAAAAGCGAATTCAGGTTTTTTGCCCACGGTTTTGACGACCACGTTGTCGCTTTCGTCTTTGCCGTCGGGCACGGAATCCAGCGTCGGATTTGGAATGAGCAGAACTTCTGCCTCCAGATCCAGTTTGATTTTTTCCAGTTTTGGATCGAGTTCTTTGAGGCGTTCTTTTAATTCTTTGGATTGTTCAAGCAGTGGTTTTTTGTCCGCGGCGTTGGGAATTTCCTTGGCGATTTTATTCTGGTGGGCTTTTAAATCTTCCACTTCTTTCATGAGTCTGCGGCGTTCCTGGTCCATGGAAATGACCATATCCAGGTCGCCCTTGTAGCGTTTTTTTAAAATGGCTTTTTTGGTTTCTTCCGGTTTTTCGATGAGGAGTTTAAGGTCGATCATAAAAGGTTACATACAAAAACAAGCAGGGTTATCCTATCATGAGTGCGGACTGCGGGCTAGGGGAGCGGGACCGGCTTTTCTTTCCAGCTGCCTAGCGTTTTGGCGGCAAGTTTTTGTAAATTTGCGCTCTTGGTTTTCTTTTTTCTGCGCCGAACAGTTTGTCGTGGAAATCTTTCATCATGCGGCCGTAGCTGCGGGTGAGCCGATGCATGATTCCTTCTTTGCCCGGAATCGGGTCGACTAAAATCAGATGCATGCCAACCTGTTTCGCGCCTCCGTCCGTCAGAAGGTTGTCTCCGACCATGGTGCATTGATCCGGATTCATTTGTAAATAGTGGCGCGCGGCCCGGTCAAAACCCATCGGGCTTGGTTTTGGCGTGGCATTTTTAACGACGGGAATCGCCAGCTGGCCGAAAATTTCACGCTCCTGGTCGTTGTTGGAAAAAACGCAGACTTTCATTTTGGCCCGGATTTCCCTAAGTTTTTCCACCACGGCTGGCTGGAAAACGTTGCCGTGATGTTCGACGAGCGTCCCGTCCACATCCAGAACGAGCGCGTGCGTATAGATGCGGACTTTATCCACATCCATATCTTCAAATTTTTCCAGATCAAAAAGCGTTTCGGTATGTTCAGGATTCCAAGGCAGATTGAATCCGAACGAAAGTTTATCCATATTCAGCCCTTCGCGGTTTTCGTCCGGCATTTTGAGGATGCGGCCTTTTGACATCTGGCGGGACGGATAAATAATCGCGCTATAAGGTTTGGCCGGCGTTGAAGCGGGAAGGGGAGATTTGCGATCGGCAGGCACGCCCCCTGAGATAGGGGGGACGGGCGGTTTTCGTTCACCGCGATGACGTTCCATACTCATATATGCTTCAAATGAATGATTTTTAGCGCTAACTTTTAACAAAACTACGGGTATTTGTCTAGGGAAAGTGTGTCATGAAATCACGCCGCTCGATTATAATTGGCTGAGTACGTGTTGCTTTGTACGCTTCGGCGGTGGCGAAGCCACACGCCTCCGCGCTCGTGCCGTGCACTCGCACATATTTTTTTACCCCCCTCATGTATGGCTATGGAAAAAGACACTGGAAATGACCCTTCACGAAAAGTTGTGCGTTATGCCGGCGCTTTGTTTTTATTGGCTGCAGCAAGCGTGATGGTTTGGCAGATGTTCGGACCAAGCTGGTTCAAAAATATTAAAGCGGAAATTACCGATCAGCCTTATGCCCGCACGATTACCGTGACCGGCGAAGGAAAAGCGAATGCTAAACCGGATATTGCCGACGTCAGCTTATCGGTGGTTTCCAAAGGCTCAAGTGTTAAGCAGGTCACGACGGACAACAATACCAAAATGAACCAGGTTATTGCTGCGGTGCAGGGACTTGGCGTTGATCCGAAAGACATCACAACGTCGCAATACGATTTGAACCCTGAATACGATTACACTAATCCAAGCACATCCGGCGGATATAAAATTCTCGGTTACGATTTAACACAGACTGTTGCGCTCAAAGTACGCAATCTGAATAGCGTGGATGATATTCTTAGTGCTGCAACTACAGCCGGCGCCAACGAAGTCGGATCATTGAGTTTTGATATCGACGATTCGGGTCCGATCAAGACACAGGCTCGCGCGCAGGCATTTACCCAGGCTAAGAATCTGGCTCAGGAAATGGCGAGCGAAGCAGGCGTTGGTCTTGGCCGCGTCGTCACGTTCAGCGAATCAAATCCTTCGACTCCGGTTCCGATGATGTATGACATGGCGATGAAATCCGTCGGTTCTGCAGCAGCTCCTGCTCCAAGCATCCAGCCGGGTCAGAAAGAACTCACGGTTGATGTAAGCGTTACGTATGAGATTGATTAGTTATCCAAGTATCTGACGAATTTTCAATGCCCCCGTATTCACAACGTGAACGGGGGCATTTTATAATTCGCGTTTTTGCGTTAGAATGTCACTGTGTATTTTTTGAAATACTTATGAAAAAAACTTTTTTCGTTTTAGGTCTGGCTTCGGTTTGTTTTTTTGGAGCGTGTACGACTTCACCGATGGGAGGTCCGGCCCAAACTCAGGCCACGCAAAATTCGCAGCAAAATAAGTTGCCGGTTACGGGAACGGCCGGCGCACTTCAGCACGTAGGAATGACCAGCCAGCTTGGTCCGACGCAGCAGAAACTGCAGCCGGGTGATGTGACGGTCAATTTTAACACTGTTCATGACACCAAACAGGGCGTGTATAAAGTTGATGCCAGCTATCCCGTGGTCATACTCAATAAAGGAACGAAAGCTGCAGCAGATCAAATCAATAAGACAGTCGTTGATTTTATTAGTGGCAAGGTGAAAAATTTTGAAGATGCCATGGGCGGGTCTCCGTCTACACCGGTGACGCCGGATCAATTGGCGAGCAAAAATTATCCGAGTTATTTCACGGTAAGTTTTGTGCCGATGGTGCAGACAGGTTCGCTTCTGGCTTTCCGTTTTGACGTTCAGGATTTGCGCGGCGCGGGGCAGCCTTCCGTGTTTACGTACGGCATGAATTTTGATGCCAAAACCGGAAAACAGATTCAGATCGCAGATCTTTTTAAGAGCGGTTCCGATTATGTTCAGGAACTTTCTACGCAAGTCACCGCTGTACTGAATAAAGTTCTGGCAGCTGTAGATACCGGCGATGCGACGCAAAACGCCACCATCAAAAAAGATATTCTTTCCAGAGGAGCGGCCAAAGTTGAGAATTTCCAGAATTTTAATCTGGCCCAGGATTCGATCATCGTGTATTTCCCGCTCTACCAGGCCGCGGGCGGAATTCCTGATGCCAGTACCATTCAAATTCCTCTGAGTACGTTCTCTAAAATTCTGGATTCAAAAGGGCTCGCGGGCGCGAGTGCGACCGGGGCTGCGCGCGCAAAATAAACCGCAAAACGAGTACGATGAAACGCCGCTGACCCGGCGCAGTTGAGCTGCCCGGCTGGCTATTTCAGTTTCCCTTCGGCGCGGAGCTGAGCTTCCAGTGCTTTGATTTTTGCTTCAACTTCAGGATTTTCTTCGTACGGCATGCGCGGACTGAATTTATTTCCGCCGCCTGCGATGCGCGGGCGATCTTGAGATTCGGGCTTGGGTTTCCATGGTTTTGAACCTGGCTTTGACGGGAGGATGACGGGTCGCGGAGTTACATCTTCCGGAATTCTGTCCGGATCGTCGTCGGGAACTTCCGAAGCCGGCGATGGTGGAACTGGTTTTCCGACAAATCTGCTAAATCCTGCCGGCACGAGCGGAGGTTTTGGGATCGGCGTGGTTCTTTTGATTTTCATTGGCAAAGGTTTGAGCGTTTGCGCATTTGGCTTTGGCGGTTCAGGTAAGGGGCCCGGGCCATATGGCACAGGTTCCGGCAGAGTTAGCTGTCCAAAAGTTGATCTCGTAAACGTCGGTTCATAATGCACTGGCGATTTTCGTTCAAACTCTTCGCGATACATTTCCAGTTCGGTCTCGCCGAAAACCGGACCAAGATCGCGAGATCCGCTCACAGCCTTGGTGGCATCGGTTAACATCCGTACCATGATCCACCCAAAAGTTTCAGAATTTTCCGATTCCGGATATTTCGGTTTATGTTTCCTCAAATCGTGTCTGACTTTCAACAAAAACCGTTTGATGTTTTCCGGTCTGATTTCTCTCTTTTTTATTTCTTCCTGTTCTTCTGGAGAGAGAGGCGGCTGGATTTCGCTGTTTGGTTCTTTATAAATGCCAAGAAGCCCTTTGTTCGCTTTGAAAGACGCATATATTTCTGCGCGGACATCGTTCGTAATTTTCAGGATTTCTCCGGGAATTTTAGGCGGTTTGTTTTTACCTTCAAGGATAAGGTCGCAGATATCACCTTCGTCAACGTACTGTTTGACGGCCCTTATGAGTGCTTGGTTAAAATCTCCGAGCTTCATGACAACCAAAAATAAGATTGGTCGCCAGTCTAACCAAAGAAATGCGCTGTGCCAAGTGCATTTGGCGTCAGGCCCCAAATAAGTCGCCAGTTATTTTTTCTTCTTCATGTCGCGCACCACGGTGATGGAACATTCCGAAAGCAGCGCCGCCAGCGCGCCCACGGCCGCGAGCACGGGTAAAATCACGGTGATGACCGCGCCGACCGCCAGCGGGAACTCCGCAACAGGATGGCCTTTTTTGTCTTTCACGATAATTCGGCGGACGTTGGCTTCCTTCAGGAGCTCCTTCACTTTTTTGATCATGTCTTCGCCGTTCACGTGGAAGGTTTCTTCGGTATCGGCGTCGTGACTGTTGTAGTGCGTGTGGGAGCCGTCGTCCGCGTGGCTGTGATCGTGATGATCATCATCGTGGGATTCGCCTTTTTTGTGATGCATAGATTAAGAATGAAGCAATATTTTTTACGCTACGATGACGAAGCCGAAGTAGGCAAAGATGAGACCGATGACGATGCAGAGCACGGAGATCGTTCCGAGGGATTTTCCGTTCAGGAATTTTTTGGATATTTTCATCATCTGTTCCGGAAAAATCAGGTGCAGCGCCCCCTTGAGCAAAGCTACCCAGCCTATAATCGTGACGAGGATCGTCCAGTTCCATGCCCAGACATTGTAGGCATTGACCATCAGGAACCCGACTCCTATGGCTATGGCACCGCCTATGTACGCTAAACCGACGTTGGTATTCAAATCGTCGACGACTTTCTGGAAATATTTTTTATTCAAAAGACCGCCCAGACCGCAGCACAGATATGTAAGCGCCGCGAATCTTGCCAAAAGCATAGGTACTTCCATAAAAGTGGGGTTAATGGAATATGCAGGAATTATAGCGGAAACGGCGTTTTTATGGAAGTTTTGTCCCGGGCGCAGGTGAGTCCCCCGCGGGCGTAGGCGCACTTCCAGTCGTGCCGTCCGTTTTTGGTTTTGTTGATAGTTTCTGCAGTTCTTCCGCGGCCATGTAATATTTTTTCATGTCTGTGGGATCGACCCAGACCGGGATGGTCCTGATGCCTTTGGCATTGATGATTGCCGACACATCAAAGTTTAGGCCTTCGCTGTGAAATTTGTAGGTTTTTCCGCCTTCGGTATACGTTGATTTAATTTCCCAGATCGGCTGGCGGTTGATGGCGAACGCAACTCCATTGGAAACGATCGCGGTATCAATGCGGCGTCCGTTCTGAAGGAGTTCGGCTTTGAGTTTTGGATTCGGGGGCGCAGCTTTCCTGATGGATATTCCTGCAAACATAAAACCCACGCCTAAAAGTCCCAAGGCTCCGAAGATGAACCATTGTCCCGGATCGGTGCTGATGATCGCGGAGTCAGGTTTATTCGGATCATAAAGTACGGGGACCTGTTGATTGACGGAGTAAAAGTTGAAGCTCGAGCTGTACCCTAAAGAAAACTCCTGTGTTTTGCCGCCGGGCAATTTGTAATCGACGACCGGCGTGTACATGTATCCGGGACTTTTTCCGGAATGCCGCGTTTTATCAATCCTCACGATTTTTCCGATCGCCGTTTTTCCGGTCATCCGGAAATAGGCTTCGTTGCCGCCGAACGCAACGACTCCGAGCATTAAAAGAATGCCGAGGACAAGGAAAATATTAATTTTTCTGAGCATGGTTTTATGTTAATGGAGATTTTTGAGAAACTCCAGAATCTTCACCATCGCCAGTGTATCCTGTTTGCAGTATTCGAGCATGCTTTTGATTGTTTCAGCTCTTTCTTTTTTGGTTTCCACGGTCTGGTGTCCCATGATTTCGTACCAGGCGTCCATGGCTTCACCTCCTTGTCCGATATCAAGATTTTCATAACTGAGTTCCGGCACCAGCACGGGCAGGACTTTTTTAATCGAAGCGCTGCCTTTGAATCTGAAATCTTCGTACATGCCCTGACTGACGATTTTCATCAGGTCGTAGACTCTCGCGTTTAAAGCTTCAAGAAAATCGCGGTACTCGGGATACTCTTTGCCCATTTCATTGTTGCGGACTTTTTCAAAACCTTGGTTCCAGACAAAAACCGTTCCTTTGTTTCCGCTTTCCGATTGGAGCTGTTTGAGGAGATGCGGAACAGGGTTGTCTTTTTCCGTGTGCAGAAATTCGTAATGTTCGAGTTTGGATTTGGGCGTGCGCTGCACGTGGAGCGAATACTGGAAACAGATCATTTGGTACGGCCGCGTTCCGTCAAACAGTGGAACCGCCGGATTGACGGTTTCGTAATCCAGAAAATACAAAGGGTATTCCAACGTCGACATGGTCTCCGCGATCTTTGTACGGTCTATAAAAGGTTTTTCGGTTTTGGTAATCTCAACCTGCAGATTTTTGCGTTCGTTCTTAAAAAAGCCTTCGGGAATATCCCGGATGGCTATGATTCCTTCCTCGGTGAGTTTGGCCAGTTCTTTTTCGTAAATTCGACCGATGTTATAGATACTGTAGTCCGGAATACCTTTCCAATAATATTCATTGAGGAGCGGACCCGGATCGTAGTTGAAACTTTTGGCGAGAATTTTAGGATGCGGTTCGTCTGGGCTCGTGAGTACGGTGTGGGCTTCAGTCATGAGATCCGCGAATTCCCGTTGGTTTTCACGAATTTTTTCGGTGAGGTTTTCGATGATCAAGAACTTTTTGATTTCCAGACCCTTTTTCTCATCAAACACATATTTGTTGTTGATGTGGATGATATTGATTGAGTACAGCTTCATTCCGCATTCCTCAAACAGGTTGGTCTGGAAACAAATGTCGGGGATATGTTCGGGTTTTACCTGCGTGGAGCTTTTGACTTCATACAGGTGCCAGCCTTTGCCGTCTTTGTCTTTGACGAGGATATCGGCCCGGGCCAGATATTTGTCCGTTTTGAGGGTGGCCTGGTAAATAACCGGAGTGCCGTTTTTCAGAAGCTTCATGGTTTCTTCAAACGCGTTTTTCCATGGGACTTCTATGCCTTTTGGAAATAGTCCGTGAGCAAGTTCTTCCACCTGTCCGCCCTGTTTGGCGATCCGGCTTTGGGTTTTATCAAGCAGGTCGGGTCTGTTTTTATACAGCCAGCCGTAACGGGGGCATTCCAGGTAGCGAACGAAATCGGTTTTGGAAATAGTTTTTTGCATCCACTTATTATAGCCCAAAAACTCTTGTTTGTCAGTAAATATTGCCGCGGTAATCAACTGTGACAATTTTAATTTTATTTTCTATCACTTGAAAGATAATCCTTATTTTGCCGACTCTTAAGCGGTACGTATCTTCTCCATGGCTTTTCATTTTTTTAATATCCTGATGTTTTTGAAACGGATTTTTTATGAGCGAGGAGATTTTTCCTTTCAGCTGTTCTCTGGTTTTTTTGTCCAGGGAGTCCATGAATTTTTGGATTTTGTCGGTCATTTAGAGCCATGAAAGGAAATCTTCAGCCGGAATACCTTTGCCATTATTGTCTCTTTTTGCATTAAACACATTCCCGAAATTCGGATTTTCTTCGTCGGTGATATCTGTGGTTTTTTTATCTTCGAGAAATGATTTCACCAGAATGATTCTTACCAGCGTACTGGCCGGAACGCCATAAAGCTTGGCTTTCTTTTGGATCGCTGTTTTGAGATTGTTGTCGATTTTAATCTGAAGGAGATTCATATAATTTTAATTATTAATGTATGTGATATACATTAATATAGTATTACTTTGGTAGTATTTTGTAAATAGCAAAAATTGGCGTCAGAGCATTAACGTTACTATCCGCAGATGACCGTTTTGTTAAAACATCCTAAATTTTACAACGATTGCTGTGAGAATTTGCACTTCTCCCCGTTGCTCAGGCCGTCCTTCGTGAAGCTGATGAAAAAGCGGTGCCAGTGGGCGTCGACCGAAGGGTGCGTGTCTCCGGCGATCCGTACCGCTTCCTCGCGGCAGTATTTTGTGCCCCGATATTGGCGGGTCTGTTGGTCGAAGCGGATTTCCAGCCACCAGTCGCGGCCGTTGTCCAGGTCGCGTTCATGTTTGTTGAAATAGACCAGGCGCTGGGTGCGGCCGTCATCGGTGTAGCTGGAAAGGTCCGGCTCATAGAGCGCGGTACCGGAAATTCTTACGCCGTTCTCTATTTTCGCGGACATGAAAAGGACGTTGAGCGGGAAGATGTTGAGCTCGAATCTGTGCGCTACCGTGAGCCTGTTTGGAATGAAAGCGAAACCGTTGGACATAAGGGTGTATTTATCAACTCTGGTTGGAGCACCTTACGTTACGCGCTTCGCGCGCGGGCAGGTTGCTGACGGGTCATGGAGCCAGGGCTCTCGCCGTCTCTTGATAAAAGGGAAAATTATGGTTCTTCAACCTTAATTTCTTTGATTTTTTTGAAATTTTTATCTCTCGAAACAAGGACTAAAGAATGGACGTGAGCCGTAGCCGCTAAAACAGCATCAGGAGTTTTTAAGCTTTTATGTTTTCGTTTGAGATCAGCGGCAGCGTAGGCGACATTCGTATCAAAATCTATAACATCAAATTTACTTATAACTCCCAGGATTAACTTTTGTTCGCTTTTTGAGAGATCGGATTTTGCAAGCAATTCAGTGACGGTGATGGCGGAAATATATGAATAATATTTTGTACTTTCAACATATGGCCTGACTTCTTCGATTCCCGCCAAATATAAAATCACGATATTTGTGTCCAGAAGACACTTTTTCATATCTTTTAAGATAAATTATTTCCACTCGCTGCGCATTTTTTTCTGATATTTTAAGGCATCACCATAGATACCTTTTCCTTTGCCAAAATAATTCGTTTTATTTACTGATGTTTTTATCCATACGTAAATCTTCACCGAAGCATTGTTCAATTTTGGGGATAACGGAGTTTTGGGAATAATTTTTCCGTTTTCAATTTTTCCATCAATTACTTTGGTCATCATTGTGAGGAGTTACGGTAGTTCAAAGATAACCCGTTGCCCGCTTGCCTGTCAATCTTAGCACCGGGAGATGAAGGATTTGTTAAAACATCCTAAATTCGCCCTTTCCAGGGATCGTAGGTAGATATTTTCGCGGACATGAAAAGGACGTTGAGCGGAAAAACGTTGAGCTCGAACCTGTGCGCCACCGTGAGCCTGTTTGGAATGAAAGCGAAACCGTTGGACATAAGGGTGTATTTATCAACTCTGGTTGGAGCACCTTGCCGTATGCGCTTCGCGCGCGGGCAGGTTGCTGACGGGTCATGGAGCCAGGGCTCTCGCCGTCTCTTGATAAAAGCGGGGTCAGATTAGAGTTTTATTTGGGGGTTGTCTAGGTTGCGCGCGGACATTTTAAGAAGAGCTCAATCTTGCTGGGGAGAGCTTGAAAGGGTCGGCGGAGGCGGGGGAGTAGAGGTGCGAAGTGCGGAGATGTGTTATTGCTAAATTAGTTAGTCTTTTTCCCATGTTTTTTTTACCTGTTTTTTAATTGTTTTATTTTTCAGTCTATCAATTGCTGAATTAATTTCTTCGTAGGTTAAGTCGTGCCAAAATAATTGATCTTTTTTTAATAAATTTAGCATATTATTTTTTATTTTTTGTTGTTGTTTTTCTGCTAAAGGTAATATTAATTTAAAAATTTCGATCCTTTGATCTTTTGTCAGGAAATCTCTAGTTTTTTCTACAAAAATTAAATTAGTTTTTGACCATTTAGAAATTAGTTTTTTTATATTATCAAATATTTGTTTTTTATCTTGCTCATCTAATTCCATTTCGTTTGAATTTTCAATAATCGTAAAGATATTATTGTTATATTCAGCGTTTTTTATTATATTTTGTTTTATTTTTTCATAAATATTTAATTCTTTTAAGTATTCTTTGTTAGTTAAGATCCATGATAGATTTTCTATTTTACAATTTTCGATTAAATTTTCTTTAATGTATTTACCTAATGGTTCTTCAATTAAATTAATAGATTTTAGATTTTCTAGGTAAATTTTGTGTGATTCTAAATCATTTAAGTTTTTTTTCAGTTCGGTTTCAATTTCTTTTATATTGTATTTTTTTATATAGAAACAGACATTTTTTAAATTCAAATTTGATTTTTCAAGTGATTTTATAATTATTTCTTTTTTAATAAAATTTTTTGTTTTTTCATCTATCTGTTGCGTATTGTTGAAAACTTCCCAAAAGTTTTCAAATAAATCAGGCTTTTCATTTTTTATTTTGATTATAATACTTGGATCCTTAGCTAGTGCTGCTTGGAAAAACAATTTTATTAATTCTTTATGTTTGTCAGATGGCAATGAATATATTTTTTCATTTATTTGATTTAAAACAATACACCATTCTTCGATCAATTCGCACATTTTTGTTATTTCAGTAAGAATTGTTATCTTTTCATTTATATCCTCAGTTTTGTCGAATTCGTTTATTGATCTTTGAGCAAATTTTTTGTTTGCATCTTGTGTCGTGGCTTGTAATGCTTTTCCCAATTTTTCAACTAATTGGCCGTTTTTTAAGTATTCAACTAATTTTGTTTCATCAGGTCCTATTGAGCTTGGTAACCCGGTTGTTCCTGAGAAAAAGAAATAACTGGCTGCTTCATGAATTATTGTGTTTTCTTCATCAGTAAATTTCGGCATTGAATTTACGATCGAAATGTATTTTTGTATATCAATTGGATCAGGCAAATATTTTTTATCAGTTATTGGGATATTGTTTATTTTAAGTTCTTGTGTGTTAATGTCATTTCTTATTTTTATTTCATGATTTATGTATTCTTCGGGATGAATAATTAACCCTTCATATAGTGGATAAAGAAATTCTTCAATAAGCAGGATTTTTGCAAGTAATGAAGGATTTTTTAAAATATCTTCTATAGCTTTACGTGAATCTTTAGATGAATCATCGTTTGAGTCAGTAAATTCTTTTAATTGTAAGTGGAGTGTCTCAATTGCAAAACGTAATTTATCGACGAATCTTATGACATGCCTCAGATTACTTTCAAATAAATCTTCATCTGTTAAATATAATTTTAGGTATGTTTTTTGTACTTCATCAAGGTTAAGTTTTTTTAATTTGATATCTACAAAGTTGCTAAATTGATGTGGGGTTGGCTTGGGCAATCTCCAGTAAACATCAAATAGTTTTTTTAAAAATCTTCGACCTTCTTTTGTTTTTATTTGTTCACCGACATTTTTGTCTAAATCTAGTGCTTCTCCAGCAGCTCTTTCAATGACAGTATGATCACCTGTAATAATAAAAGAACATTCTGGGTTTTGAAAAAATGTTCGGAGTGAATCCAAAATTATTTTAACAGTTTTAGCATTGCAACGATCTAGATCATCAATAAAGATAACAATTTTTTCTTTTCCCTCTAACATTTTTTTAAAAATTTCCTCAAATTCTTCAGCCGTTGCTATATTTCCAGCTCTTTTGCTAATAGTAATTGAAGTGATTATTGGGATTATTACTATTGCAAGGATAAATTCTTTGTATGTATTTATGAATCCTTCTATGTGGTTTAAAACATTATTTGTTATATCAATGTTCCAATAAGTGAAATTATATCTATTTATGTATGGGACTAAAATTAAACAGAACACAGTTATTGCAAATAACAATAAAATCCACCAAAATGAATTTAATATTAAATTTTTAAGATTGAATTTTGTTTTACTTCTATCAAAATATAAATCTTCAAGATCAAATTTTAGATTTAATTCTTTGTTAATGGTTCTCAGGAAAGCTCGTTTTAGTGAAATATCCTTTTGTGAGTATTTCCAAGGATTAAATCTTATGATTTGAAATTTTCTTTTTTGTAATTCCTCTTCAATTAAATCTAAAAGGCCGCTTTTCCCCTCGCCCCATTTTCCTGAAATTGCGAAAATAATGTTTTCTCTTTCGTGCTTATTATTTTGTTCGTAAGCTTCTAGTTCATTTTTATATTTCTCTTCTATTTCTGAAGCTATTTTTACTGCATAGGGTGTCCTTCCAAGTTCATCGAGCATAATTTTTTATTATGTTTGTTTATTATACCATTTTTATTTTAATGTGGCTATTGTTCATGTTGGCTACCTAGAAGCCTAAATACGCGATATAATTGCTAATTCTCCGGAAATGTATTATAATATTAGGATATTTTATATTTTTCGTATGGCATCATCCCAATTTTTACCAGAGTTACCTGAAGCTTATGTTTTTGTTAATAGAATGGAAGGACATAAGTTGATGAAAGAAAAGCCTTTCTTAAATGAGGCGGAATTTGAGGATACGATTTGTAAGTTACCTGATATGTTGAAAGAAATTTTTTGTTTAAAACGTCAGGTTCGTGGTGGAAATAAAATGGGCAGACCGGATTTGATGGGAATCGATGCTGAAAAAAATATTTGTATTATTGAAATGAAAAATGTTGAGGTAGATACTAAGGTAATTGCACAAATTTTAGGATATGCTACATGGGCAGAAATGGATCCAAATGGAATAAAAATTCTTTTTGAAGATGAAAAAGTTGAAGGAATTGAAGATGTTGATTGGGATAATCTAAAGATTAGAACAATTATTATTGCCCCAAGTTTTGCTAAGTCAACTTTAGAAAATCTTCACAATATTAATAACGAGGTAGAACTTTTTGTGGTAAAGCGTTTTCAAGATGAAGATGAAACCATTTTTTATGTACATCAGATGGAGCCACTGGTTGAACATAAAGTAAAAATAGTGAAAGCTGCAATTCTACATGATGATAATTATTATAAAGAGAAATATCCTGATACAGCAGAAAGTTTTTTAACATATGTAAGCCAAATTCAATCTTTTATAAAAGAGAAGAAATGGGAGTTGGTGTCGAGTTTTAATGGTGATCATTGTTCCTTCAAGAATAGTTATTTAAATATTTTTGGTGTTCAGTTTTCTGGGAGAAAAGATCTAACTTTTTTTCTTAGAATAAATAAAAAAAGTGCTATGGATTTTACACTTTTACCTCCTGATAGCTATAACCAAAAAAGTCATGAGGCAGTGTATACTTTGCACAGTGCAGCTGATTTGGTTACTTTAATGCCGCTTATTGAGCTTGCATACAAGAAAGAGATGAAATAGTTTTTTCAGTATTAATTTTAAAAGGCCGCCAGTACTGGCGGCCTTTTTTGACTGTACAAAAGTTATTTCTTATCCACAACCTCCCCTCGGCCGGAGGGGCATCCGTCCCTTCAACCGGATTTTTTCCTGGACACTGGTCCTTATCTTTTCAAATAACACCCCAGCGTATAAACAAGTTCCTCGTTCTGCTCCGCTTTCGGTTTTTTTGATTCGCTGGCGGAAAGCCATTCAAGGTAGTTGCGGTCGGCGGCGGCGACTTCCTGGAAGGTTTGGTTGATGTATTTGCCGAAGGTCAGGGTTTTGAGGAGGACCGGGGTTTGGGTGAGTTCCAGCATTTTTTTGATGATTTCGTCCGTGCCGCCCAGGGTGAATTTTTTCTGGATTTCGTTTGAGAGATACTCAAAAAGGGATTCCAGAATGATGACGTCGCCCATGGCGTCGTGCGGGAGCGCTTCCGCGTTTGCGGATGCGTCCAGGTTGAGGAAATAGCGCAGGTATTGGAGTTTGTACTGTTCGCTGGTGATGAGGTGCTTGGCCAGGCGCAGGGTATCGATGTATCGGCCGGTTTCAACCCGGACGCCTTCGTTGTGTAAGATATTGACGTCGAACGGCGCGTTGTGGGCAACCAGAAGATGATCTTTGAGGAGTTCGAGGAGTTTGGTCTGGGTCGGGCTGCCCTGGAAAGCGGGTTTGTCCGTAACCATTTTTGGGGTGATGTGATGAACGGCCATCGCGCCAAAAGAGATGCTGACCGGCGCGGGCGGTTTGAAATATTCGTTGATGCTTTCCCCGCTGCCCGTGTCTTTGTACGCAAGCTGTATGAGGCGGGCTGCGGCGTTGATGTCGGTGGTTTCGGTGTCGAGAAAGAGGAGGGGCATGGGGGTATTGTAACAGTGTTTCGGAAAAATTTATGCGGCGGTCATGTTTTGATCATGTTTGGTTGGTAGGGTGGGGATGTCTTTCGCTATTTCTGGTTTGACGATTCAGGGTGGACTGTAATACAATGTAATACACTGTATTACATAATCGTCAGCTCTTATGCGTCAGATCCTCAACATTTCTTTACCCGAAGACACCGTTAAAATGATCAAACAGGAAGCCAAAAAAGAGGGTTTTGTCAGTGTCAGCGAATTTATCCGCCATGTTCTGCGCGTATATAACACGAAGAAACTTTTAAAAGATATTCGGCAAAGCCAGAAGGAGTTTGCTGCCGGAAAAGGCAAAGTATTGAAATCTTTTAAAGATTTACGATAGGATATGATCAGGATCCTTTATTCGCCGAAATTTCTCAAGCAGTATAAAAAACTTCCGTCGGTGATTAAGGATCTTGTGGAAAAGCAACAGGACCGGTTTGTGACAAATCCTTTTGAACCTTCACTGAAAACCCATAAGCTCCATGGGGCTTATCATGGATTTTATGCTTTCTCCGTCAGTTATTCTTATCGGATAATTTTTGAGTTTGTTGACGGAAATACGGTGTTCCTCCATGCGGTAGGTAAGCACGATATTTATGAATAGTTATTGAAAAAGCCCCCGGTCTGCGGAGGCTTTTAGTGATTGAGACTTATTATTTTTTATCCACAACTTCACCTTCAGCAGGCGGTTCGGTTTCTTCAACCGGAATCTTCTTCTTCCCGGCTTCATAAACTTTCGTGCCATCATCTTCAGGTTTCGCTTCTGCCGTTGTTTCGCCCTCTGTCGCCCCGGCAGCATCGGTTTTTGCTTCACCGGCTTTTGCCGCTTCAGCCACGGCCACGTTTTCATACATCGCAGCTCCGACTTTTTGGATGACGTCGGAAAGTTCATCGTAGCCTTTTTTGAGGTCGTCCGGGCTGGCTTCTTTGTTCTCGAGTAATTTTTTCAAGGCGTCGATTTTTTCCGTCACCGGTTTTTTGACGTCGTCTTTGACTTTGTCTCCTGCATCTTTCAACGTTCTTTCTGCTTGTAATACTAAACTTTCGGCTTTGTTGCGGGATTCGACGGCTGCGTGTTTTTTCTTATCTTCTTCCGCGTACTGTTCGGCCTCTTTGCGCATCTTTTCGATTTCGGCGTCGCTCATGTTGGAGGAGCCGGTGATGGTGATGTGCTGTTCTTTGTTCGTGCCTTTGTCTTTGGCTTTGACGTTAATGATGCCGTTGGCGTCGATGTCGAAGGTGACTTCGATCTGCGGGATGCCGTGTCTTGCCGGCGGAATGCCGTCGAGCATGAAGCGGCCCAAAGATTTGTTGTCCGCGGCCATTGGGCGTTCGCCCTGGACTACGTGGATTTCCACGGACGGCTGATTGTCCGCCGCGGTAGAGAACACTTGGGATTTGGAGGTCGGGATGGTGGCGTTGCGGTCAATGAGTTTGGTCGCGATGCCGCCCATGGTTTCCAGTCCCAACGAAAGGGGAGTGACGTCCAAAAGAATAATGTCTTTCACGTTGCCCTGGAGCACGCCGCCCTGGATCGCCGCGCCGATGGCCACGACTTCATCTGGGTTGATGCCTCTGTGCGGCGGTTTGCCGAAGATTTCTTCAACCTTTTTCTGGATGGCCGGCATACGGGTCATTCCTCCGACGAGCACGACTTCGTCGATGTCGCTGAGGCTGACTTTGGCGTCTTCAATAGCTTTTTTGCATGGCCCCACCGAACGTCCGATGAGGTCTGACACGAGGTCTTCCAAACGCGCGCGGGAAAGTTTAATGGTGAAATGTTTTGCGCCGCCGCCTTTGTCCATGGCGATGAACGGCAGGCTGATTTCGGTTTCGTTCACTGAGGAGAGGTCGATTTTGGCTTTTTCCGCTGCGTCACGGAAGCGTTGCAAAGCGACGCGGTCGTTGGAAAGATCCACCCCGGAATCTTTTTTGAATTCCGCGAGGAGCCATTTCACAATTTCCTGATCCATATCGTCACCGCCAAGATGGGTGTCTCCGTTCGTGGACATGACTTCAAACACGCCTTCGCCGAGTTCAAGGATGGAGACGTCGAATGTTCCTCCTCCAAAGTCATAAACGGCAATTTTGCGGTCTTTGGCTTTGTTTTTGTCCAGGCCGTACGCGAGGGCCGCGGCTGTTGGTTCGTTAATAATTCTTTTTACATCAAGGCCGGCAATTTTTCCCGCGTCTTTGGTTGCCTGACGCTGCGAGTCGTTAAAATATGCCGGAACCGTGATGACGGCTTCGGTGACTTTTTCGCCAAGGAAGGCTTCCGCGTCTGCCTTAAGTTTTGCCAGAATCATCGCGCCGATTTCCGCGGGGCGGTGTTCTTTGCCGTCCAGGATAATTTCAGCTTCTCCCCCGCGTCCTTTGACGACTTTATACGGAGCTTGTTTAATCTCTTCCGTGACTTCGTCGAACATGCGTCCGATGAAACGCTTGGAAGAATAAATGGTGTTTTCCGCGTTGGTGACACCCTGGGCTTTTGCGGTAATGCCAACCAGACGTTCGCCGTTTTTAATGGCTACGATGGATGGCGTGGTGCGGTGTCCTTCCGCGTTTGGAATCACGACCGTGTCCGCGCCCTGCATCACTGCTACGCAGGAGTTGGTGGTCCCAAGATCAATGCCGATTATTTTTCCCATAAGAGTTTGTTGTTAAATTTTTATAATATGCTCAAATTAGCACTCCAAATTATAGAGTGCTAAATGAGTGAAGTCAAGAAATGAAATCAATGAATCCCTAGTCTTGGGATCGGAATATCCAGATCAGGGCAATTGGTGATGTTGATCCAGCGGCGGGTTGTTAAATAGACATAGCCGGTTCCTTTTTTAATGTGCCATGGTTTAAGGATTTCATCGTAGTGCAGTTCCTGGAATTTTATGACGGCATTAAAAGTCGCGCGGTCATAGATGCCGTTGACCGTAAGATTCGCACCGATATTTTGGTTCAGGAAGTTTTGAAGTTCAGTGACGTCCTTGACGTTATTGCGTCTGCCGTAGTGGATAAAGCTGTAGATGTACGGTTTGCAGGTGCTTGGGTCAGGTGTAACTCCTGTGTCATCTGCCGCAGGGTTTGAAAGGATTGGCGAGGCTGGCGCTCGTGCAGGAGCGGGTGATGGTGTTGGTGCGGGAGCGGGCGGATTTGTGATTGATGCAGGATTTGAACCGGTCGGCGATTCCTGTGTAGTAGCCTGGGTTGATGCCGGGGGAGTTGGCGCAACAGGAGGTGTTGGCAACGGACAAGGAGTGCCTGGGTTAATTGGCATATCACCGCAGATGATAGGACCTGAACCGCCTGTAGATCCCGCACCAGGTGAAGGTGCCGGAGAAGGAGCAGGTGGCGGAGGCGGCGGTGATTCCTGGGCCAGGACATAAGAAGTCGATGTTTGGCTCAAAATGAGCACTGCCAGCGTGAAAGGCACGGCAAAACTCTTATGTTTCCATACAGGGAATTTCATAATTGTTAAGGAAATTGATAAAAAAGTATTTAGAACATACTTTCTTTTTTATCAACGGACAAGGCTATTTAAAGAGCTCCAGTTTAAATTACATTTTCGGAATCGGCATGCATTCCATAACTTCGATGCATTCGCCCGGGAAGATCATGAAGTGCGGGTGATTTTCGAACATTTTTGCCGCGGCTTCGTGTGATTCAGCTTCCACCATGGTCCATGCGCCCATTTCATTTCTTACATCGGTGATTCCGTTTTTGTCGACGCGTTTGGTTTTTCCAAGAGGGGAACCTCCGTCACCGACGAGGGATTTTTTGTGGTCTTCCATCCATTTCGTCCATGCCTGCATACCTTCCATTTCTTTTGGTTTCCTTTCTGCTTCAGGCATTTGCATCCATTTGTCCATTGCTTCCGGTTTTCCCAGAAAAACTGCCAGGAATTTTTTCATAACGTGTTTCGTTAATGGATTGAAATTAAATTATGATTCTTAAAAAATCGGAAGTCAAGAATCTATCGTCCCATGAATTTATAAGCCATTTTTGCGACTTCAACGGCCTGAGGAAAGGCGTCGACAGCGAAAGAATGAAACGCTGTGTCGCCTTCGATGACCGGTCCGTAAAAATAAGGTCTGTCGCTGCGTATCAAACGTTTTTGTGTGGAAGCGGCGATCGGGAAACTGGCATCAATGCTGGATACGACTTTTTGACCTATCTGAACTTTTACAGGTCCCTGATCCGCAATTTTTATGGGATCGCCCAATTCAGTTTCATTGGTCACTGAAGCATGGGCCGTGAAAATTGTCGCGTCCTCATAAGATCTTCCGCTTCCGTACAGTTTTATTAATTCGTCGGCTTGTTCTTCGAAGGTTGATGGCTTCAGGACGATACCCTGGCATTTCAAAAGTTTGGCCGTGACATCATGACCGATGTTCGTCGGGACTTTTGATAAAATATCTAAAATAGCATTGATTTGAGCTCTGGAAACCTGACCGATCTCCCCGATAACCTGCTGGACTTCTTCGGGCGTGAGCGGGCGGGATTTACTTTCTTTGAGTTCTTCGGTATCAAAAAGGATTTCCCTGAAGTCAGCATTTTTTTCCATGCCTTTTTCCAAAAATCTGGATCCGGATTTGATGGTGTTCCAGGTCGTGATGCCGTTGTTGAAGCCGTGTAAAAAATGCGGGGCGTTTTTATCTAAACTCATCGTGCAAAAAATAAATATGTAAAATTTGGCGGCCAGAATGCAGCATATTTACAACTATGTCAACATTTTGTATCAGCCAGGCTGGTAACAAAGTACGACCACGCCGGAACCGAATGATCCGGTTTTGACGAGTTTGAGTTTTAAGTTGTCTTTGAGGTTTTTCAATAATGCTTTCCCTTTTCCCAAAACAACCGGAGCCACGAAGAACCGGTATTCATCAACGAGGCCCAGCTCCGTGAGTTTCTGGACAATGGTTCCGCTGCCGTAGACCACGATGTCTTTTCCGGTCTGTTGTTTCAGTTTGTTGATCTCTTCGGGGGTGACCTCTTCCATCAGGTGAACATTGTTCCATCCGACTTTTTTTAAAGTTTTGGAGAAAACAATTTTTACGGCGTCGTTGATTTTGTCGGCGATTTCAAGGTCGCTCTTGCCGGTTTTTGGATCTTTTGCCGCCGCGGGCCAGTAGTTTTCAAATATGTCATACGTGACACGGCCGAATAAGATCGTGTCTACGGTATTGAGAAGGTTGATGGCATACTGATTGAACTCTTCATCGACCACGTGCCAGTTGATGTTGCCGTCCTCGCCTGCAAAAAATCCGTCAACGGAAACCATTTCCGATACAATGATTTTTCTCATGATGTTCAAAGGTTATTTATTTGACGAATGTCACATAGCCCCATGGATAATCGCCGTTGCTGCTCATGTAATAGAAGTCACGAACCTGCAGGCGGATGAGATGCGTCGTGGACAAATTTGCCGCATCGGCGGCACTGATCGTCAGATAAAGTTTGACCGGTCTGGTCTTGCCGTAATTTTTTGCGACGTCGGAAAAGTTCTGGTCAAAGCCAAAAACATTGATGAGATATTCGTTGGTATCCGTTCCCAAGTTGTCCGTGCTTTTGCCGAGGAATTTTGCCGTGATGCGGCCGCTTCCCTGGAATTTTTGGCCGTACTGGCTGTTATATAATTGCTTGAAGGGTACGGTCTGGAGTTTCGCTCCGCCAAAGGTGACGGCTGCTGATTGGCTGTTTTCGGCATAGACATAGCCCTCTGCGTCGCCGCTGTTATAAATCTGGCTGTTGTTAGCCGCATTCATAAGGACGACGTTTTGAACTGCGCACTGTGCGTCCTGGGCCATTGAAGCGTCGCTTCTGACCATGAGGTCTACGGAGAAATCCATTTTGGTGTTATCGGTGATGATCAGTTTTTGCGGAAGAATTGTTGCTGTGTTCCAGCCGCCTGCTGATGAAAAATTCGCGGTGCCCATGACTTGTCCGTTCGATTTCAGATCAGCGCCCGAAAAAATATTCCCGCCGCTGCAGGCGATCGTTATCGATCCGAACTGGACGTCTTTGATCGTGGGATCGTTGAAATAGTTTTCCATGTGGACCATGAGGGCATTCGCAAGCGTCTGGCCCGGGGTAGCGGCCATCTGGCTGCCGGTCACTTTCCAGAGCATGCTTGAACCTCCGGCAAAAGCCGTGCCGGCGATCATCATCATTGCCGCAAAAGATCCGATTTTAAAGGTGATCTGAGTTTTTGACATAAATTTATTTTTGGTTAAATGAAAAAGTGTCCACATTTATCTTAGGCGCTGCGAACACCCATCGTCAAGTTTCAACGGGTTCAAACAAATTTTAATGTGTCCGGGGTTTTTAATGCGTGAATGCCGAGAGCAATCGGTCGCCCATTTTTTGGATGCTTTCTTCAGGCATGTGGTATCCCGACATGTAAGTCAGGAGGACTTTCACCATAAGTTTTTTTGCTTTTTCGTATTCATGGTCGCGGATCAGTTTGCGTACGGCAATCATACTTTCTTTGAGGTGATTCTGTTCAATGGCATCACTGAAAGCTTCCTTCGCTTTTTCTTTATTTCCAATGCGGTCGTAACAGTAGAAAAGAGAAAACCAGAGGGCCGGTTCTTTTTCCACAAGGTCCTGGCATTCTACAATGGCTTCCTGATAAAGGCCAAACGTAATCAGTATGCTTACGTATTGGCGCGCGGGATATTTTACTCCGTCATCAATGCCTTTGCGTAAGGTTCCTAAAGCTTCATTTTCTTTACCCTGAAGGTTGAGGATTTTGGCGTATGCGGTATAGCCGTAATGGTTACCTTTTTCCATCAGCAATTTTGCCGGATATTTCGCTTCTTCATATTTTTCGTCTCGCATGAGTTTTTGGATCAGGCCTTCCAGGGTTCCTGTTTCCATGCCCGCGGCCCGGCGCACGCGATGGGCGAACATGGCGCAGAGTTCAGGAGGGGACCATTCACTTAAAAATAAGCCGATATCTTCCGGTGTTGTGGCAAAGATCTTTTCTTCTCTTTCTTCAGCAGACAGGGCCGTAAGACTCTGTAAATGGTTTGCCATTTTTTGGAGCACATCGGGGCTTGTGGGAATCTCTTGGATGTCCATGTCGTCTACCTGGGGCGATGCTGCTCCGGGAATTTCGCTTTCAGCCATTCTTTTTTCAAATTCACCCATATGACCCTTGAAAAATTATTGAGGAGAGGGATACTAAAAGATAATTGAACTTATGTCAAGCATCTTTTGGTGAATGGGGTGGAAGGATTTTGTTGTGAGGGCGCGGGTTTTGGCTTTAGGCTGCTGCTTTGCCGTTTTCGCTTAAAACGGCATCTTCGCCTTAGCTCGAACCGTTGCCCACGCGCACGCGGCTGCGCTTGAGGACTTTGTCGCCCAGCATGTAGCCTTTTTCGTACTCCTCCATGACCTGATCTTTTGGACCGGAGCTGACCATCAGGGCTTCGTGGATTTTGGGGTTGAAAGGCTGGTTTTGGGCTTCAATCGGGGTGAGGTTGCGTTTGAGGAGCGCGCTTTGAAACTGTTTCATGGTGGCTTCAGCACCTTTGATCCATTCCGCGTCTTTGGGTTCGTGAGCAAGGGCCTTGTTCATGCTTTCCAAAACCGGCAGCAGCTCGTTGAGGAGGTCAGCGTTGGCGTAGGTCACAAAGCTGGTGCGTTCTTCCTCGGAGCGGCGGCGGAAATTCTGAAGATCAGCCAGCGCGTGCTGGGTGATGTTCGTCATCTCTTTGAGTTTGTTCTGCGATTCTTCCAGTTCCTGTTTGAGCATGGTGAACTCTTCTGAAATTGCTGAATCGTCTGCGATAGGAGCTGAACCGGCGTTTTGGGTTCCGCTTGTTTGGTTCGTTTCGTCGTTCATGATCGGAGTGTGATTAGTGTGCAAGAATTTTTTTGACCTCTTCCATAATGACCTGGTTGAACGGGTAGTTCATGCGGGTCGGACCAAGCAGGCCGATGTAGCCGTGAAACCCTTTCAGTTCATATTTGGTCACCATCAGGCTGCAGCTTTGGATTTGGGGCAGAATGTTTTCTTTCCCGATAAAGCTTTGGATGGTGTCATCGATCTTTAATTTTTGGAGGAGCGTCACAAAGTTGTCGTGTTTTTCCAGGACTTCAATGACTTGCGATGCGCGCACGGTGTCGTTTAAAAATTCAGGCTGGCGCAAAACGTTGGAGAGGCCGAGGTAAAAAGTGCGGGTGTTGTCCGGAAGCGTGGCAAAACTGACGTTCTGCGTGGCGCGGGAAAGTAAGGAAACGCCTTCGTAGATTTTTTCTTTGGCTTGTTCAACCGAGAACTCTTTTTGCAGCTGGCGCAGCATCTGGATCGCGCCCGCGCGTTCCGCGTTCACGTCCGCGAGTTCGTTCACGTAGGTGCGGTAGCCTTTGTCCGTGGGTACGCGCCCGGCTGACGTGTGCGGCTGAAAAATAAACTGTTCGTGCTCCAGCGAGGCCATGTCGTTGCGGATCGTGGCCGGGCTCACGTTAAATTTATAACTGACGATAATCGTGTTCGAACCCACCGGTTCGCCCGTATGAATGAAATGCTGGATGATGGCTTTTAAAACTTCCTGTTTGCGGTCCATAATGGCGTTTTTAGTTGGGGTTCGTCAAAAAGACGTTTAGCACTACCTATTATATAGTGCTAACCGGGTTTTGACAACGTCCTGGAGATGCGGTTACGAAAGGTTTATAATCTTTTCGATGAAGAAAAATCTTGTATTTGTTTTGATCAGTGTTTTGATTCTTGCAGCGGTTGCGTCCGCGGCGATTTATTATCAGTCGCAGCAAAAGGGCCAGACGGCTCAACCAACTCAAACGGTCGCTTCAGGCACACAGGAAAAAACCGTGACGCCTCCGGTAACGCAAAAACTCGCTCCGCTTCCATACCGCTGTGCGCCATGTTCGCATAAACCGGGCGTGATGTGTCCGATGTATTGTCTTGCGCCGCTGCCTATACAGTCTGTACAGCCGGCCGCCTCGCCGTCATCAACCTAAACTTTTTCTCATTACTCCAGCCTCCACGAGCTCTTTGGCAAAATCCATGCCCATGTGTTTTTTGAGCATGATCGTTGATGTGAGGTTGCGGTGGATGAAGTGGTGATCTTTTTGCGGGCCGATTTCAATATCCAGGACTTCCGCACACAAAAGGATGTCTTCCAGAACCAGCGCGGCCCACGGATGTTTGCTGGCCAAGTTTTCCAGATTTTCGATATTGAGATATTTTCCGGCATGCTGAAGTTCACTGCGCAGGGTGAAGAAATGTTTTTCCAGCAGAGGAAGTAAACCTTTTGCTTTTACTTTTTTGAGGGCGCGGCCGGTTCCAATAAATTCCGGGGGGATGCCCATGCTGTACCAGGCTGCGGTGAAAGAAATTGCCCGGGGCAGCTTGGTTTTTCCGATCCCGCGGTTATACCCGAACAATCCGATGTGCTGTACACGAGAACGTCTTTTTGGAACGTAAGCTGCCATCTCGTTGACCAGGTCCGCGGCATGTTCAATTACTGTACAGTATTCTTTGCGGAAAATTTCGTTGATCTCTGTAAGTTTTTTAAACTCTTCATCGCTGAAAACGACTTTGTGTTCTTTTGCGAGAGTCTTCTTAATATACTCGATGGATTTTTTGACTTCATCGATCGGATAATCGTAGCGGTACGCGGACTGGATCGTGACGGTTTTAATGCCCTCATACTGCTTCAAAGTTTTTTCAATATTTTCAGGATTGATGCCGCCGCGGAAGGGGAGCGAGCCCGTTCCAATAATCGGATGCATCGGCACGCCGAATTTTTTTTCCATGCGGTACATTTCACGCAAAGCCATGCGGCTCGCGAGCACCGAAGGCACGAATCCCGCATTCAAAGCCGGATCGGAACGCGCAATAAAAGGCCTCATATAGACCGGATTTTTTTTGAATTTTTTCTTGTGTTCATTGATGAACGCCGTAAGCACCGTGGCGCAGCCGGCCAGGTCATCGATACTTTCAAACAGGGGAATGATGTGAATGTAGCCTTGTCCGAATTTGGAACTCTTGAAAATTTCTTCGTGGAGCTTTGCTGTTTTCTGGAAAGTGTCCTGAATCTGGATCAGCTGGTCCGCGCTTTTGGTCATCGGAAGAATCAGTTCAAACACCGGCGGGCTGTTGAGTTTGAGCGAATGCGTGAGTTCCGCAGCGGAGAGCACACTCATATACGTACGCGCGAGTTTGAACGTTTTTTCTTCCCAGATGTTGGGAATGCGGAGCGTGATGAAAACATCCCGGCCGAGTTGTTTTTTCGTAAAGTCCTGGAGATGTTTTGCCAGGAGTTTATCGATGATGGCTTCATCCGCGATTTTGCCTTCCCAGTCCCACATATACTCATCAACGTTCAGGTTGAAAAAGTTCTGGTAGATTTCATCGTTCTCAAAATTTTCACCCACAAACGCATCGTTGTGCCAGAACGGAACACCGGCATTATCCGGATGCTGGGTGGCCATCACGTGGGGAATTTTTCTTTTCGTTTGAGGGATGAACATAAGTTGGATTACATCTTCTGCGCCACGACTTCCGCCAAATCTACCACGCGGCAGGAATAGCCCCATTCGTTATCGTACCAGGACAAAATTTTAATCATGTTGCCTTCCATGACCATGGTGTTCAAGCCGTCCACGATGGAAGAATGTTCGTTGCCTTTGTAATCGGTGGAAACCAGAGGAAGTTCGTTGTAGTCCAGGATGCCTTTCATCGAGCCCATCGCTGCATTCTTAAAGAGCGCGTTCACTTCTTCCACGGTCGCGGATTTTTCGGTTTCACAGACAAAATCCAGAATGGAAACCGTAGGCGTCGGCACGCGGATGGAAATGCCGTTCAATAAACCTTTGAGTTCAGGAATGACGAGCGTTACCGCCGTTGCAGCATTGGTTGTCGTTGGAATGATGTTGATGGCTGCAGCGCGGGCGCGGCGCAGATCTTTGTGAGGAAGATCCAGAATGTTCTGGTCGTTGGTATAAGAGTGAACAGTCGTCATCACGCCCCGTTTGATCTTAAGATTATCATGGAGAATTTTCACCACCGGCGCCATACAGTTGGTGGTGCAGGATGCATTGGAAATGAGGTTATGTTTTTTTGGATCGTACTGGTCGTCGTTGACGCCCATGCATACGGTGAAATCAGAGCCTTTCGCCGCAGCGGTGAAGATGACTTTTTTGACTGTGTCACGCATATGTTTGTTGCCGCTTTCGGCATCGTTGAAGACTCCGGTAGCTTCCAGAACAATGTCGACTTTTTCTTCGCCCCAAGGAATTTTTGCCGGATCTTTTTCCTGGAAGTAGCGGATCTTTTTTCCTCCTACCGTAATATATCCAGGGCCGTCGATGCCTACGTCCTCGGCCAGCGTCCCATAACTTGAATCGTATTTTAAAAGATGAGCCAGCGTCGCGTTATCGCTTAAGTTGTTGATCGCGACAATTTCGATGTCTTTGCGGTTCATGGCGATGCGGAACATTTGTCGTCCGATACGGCCAAACCCGTTAATCCCTACGCGAGCTTTCATATGTACTTGGTTAAAAAATATCCTTCAGCAGTATAACAATTTTTTAAGAGTCGGAAAGTTTTTATTTTATAAAGAGCTTGATCAGTTCCATGATTCCCCCTGCTCCGAACATCACTAAAATTCCGGCGATAATGTTTCCGATGAAAATAAGTCCGATCGACGGCCAGTAGGCCAGATCAAAAATAAATGCCACGAGTGCTCCGGTCAATCCGCCCGTTCCGGGAATGGGGATCGCTGTCAGCGCAAGTAAAAAGAACGATCCCATTTTTTTTATTTTGGTCGAATGTTTATTGCGGGTGTGGTGGAAAATTTTTAAGAAGATGTGATTGCAGAATTTGGAATGCGCCATGAGCCAGCTGGAAATCGGTTTCAGCAGTTTGAGCGCCAGCATCACGATGAGAATATTGCCAAATTCCCCCCAAAAAAAAGCCCACAAGGGCTGCATTCCCAAAAAAATACCAAGCGGAATGCCGGTGCGGAGTTCGCCGATCGGAAACATGGAAGCAAGGAAGACCAGCAGTTCGGGAGGGAGTCCGTACATATTTGTTTTTAGGAACTTCTTTATTGTAGATTTTTGCAGCGATTCAAGGAAGAGATCTTTTCATAAAGCCAAAAAGTTTTGATCAGTGATCCACTTTTGTGCTCACCAGCTTTATTATAGGTTGTTTTTTACTTTACTGGAGCCATTGATTGCTTTTGAGTATAAAAATATTATGCAATAAACATGTGAGGCTGCAATATTTTTTGATAAAACGGTTTTTCATTTATAGAAAGCCTTAAAACTCTTTGAATATCCCGTCACCGACTACAATTTTTGCACCGTTTGTGGGTTAAGGTTTGACTTATAGGTAAAATAACCCTATTTTAAACTCAATTCATCAGTATAAAAAAGTTATACACATATCGTTCACAACTTTTGAACATATGAAGAAGAAAACCAAATCAAAACAACCAAAGCGATCAATAAAGCTTAAGAAAAAGAAGGCTGTTGTTCGTAAACCTGCAAAAAAGAAAGGTTTCATGAAAAAACTTATGGGTCGTTTTCGCTCAAAACGACATTCGGCCTTAGCCATCAGTCGTTTTAAGAAGCGTGTTCAAAAACCGGCAAAAAAAGTATCGAAGATGCCTCGGAAAGTGAAGAAATCACCGAAAAAGTTAAAAAAGATGCCGAAGACCCTTCGGAAAGGAAAAAAAGTTATAAAAAAGGTGACGAAGAAGGTAAAAGTTTTGAAAAAGAAAGCTGCGCCAAAAAAATTGAAAAAGATTTTAAAGAAACCGGTTGTTCAAAAGCCGGCGAAAAAGACCGCAAAGCCTGCTGTTAAAAAAATGCAGGAAGTTTCGACGGTTAAAGCGGCTGTTCAGCCCCAGATGCCAACGCAGGCTCAGCCATCTCCTTTTCGTCATGAACCGGTGTTGGTTCAGGAGGTTCTGGAAAATTTACAGCTCGCAGATAAAAAAGTTGTGATGGACGGGACACTGGGACTTGGCGGCCATTCGATGCGTATGCTGGAACAGATGCCTTCAGACGGCGTATTGATCGGTTTTGATGTTGATGATGATAATTTAGCTACAGCCCGTCAAAATTTACAGCAATTCGGAGATCGGGTGATGTTCGTGCGTTCCAACTTCAGCAATCTGGAAGCGGAATTAAAAACGCTCAACATCAACGCCGTTGATGCCATTTTGTTGGATCTTGGACTTTCGTCGCCGCAGGTGGATAATCCTGTGAAAGGATTTTCATTTTTGAGAGAAGGCCCGCTCGATATGCGTTTTGATAAAAATGCGTCTCTGACCGCGGCTGAAGTCATCAATAGTTACGGGCAGAATGAACTGATCAGAATTTTCCAGGTGTACGGAGAAGAACCTTTTGCACGCAAGATCGCCCAGGAAATTACCAAACGCAGAAAAGCCCGTTCTTTTAAAACCACAACGGAACTTGCGAACTTTATTGAAAAATTGATCGGACGCAAAGGTCATCTTCATCCGGCGACCCGCGTATTCCAAGCTTTGCGCATTGAAGTGAACCACGAACTTGATGTGCTGCTGAGCGCCCTCAAGCAGGCCGTAAGTATGCTCAAAAAACACGGACGGCTGGCGGTGATCGCTTATCACTCATTGGAAGACCGCGTGGTGAAACAGTTTTTTAAAGAATGCGCCCGCGATTACATCAACGAACCCGACAAACTCACGACGACTCATCTTGAACCGACGCTTCATATCGTGACCAAAAAACCGATCGTTCCTACAGAATCAGAAATTTCCAAAAATCCGCGGTCACGGAGCGCAAAGCTCCGCGTCGCGGAAAAAATATAATCAACATCCTGCGACCGCCGGTGTGCGGCATCCTTCCCCACGGCTTTTCTAGCAATTCACCAAAACAAAAACAAAAATAAATTTTTTTTACTTTTTATTCTTCTAACCGTCCGCCGATGTCGCAACTCCTTCTTACCCGCAGTCCATACCGCCAAGAATTCGCAGCATCCAATGCGCGCAGTTTCCGTAAAATCCGCGTGACTCCCATCAAATGGAAATTGGATTTTGGTCCTAAGACGATTATTGCGGCAGGTATTGTTGTGACGATTGCGATGAGTGTTCTTTATCTGATGCATTTTAATCAGGTTGCGACGAAAGGTTATGATCTGGAACGTTTGCAGGCTGATCGCCAGACCCTTATGGATCAGAACCAGGTGAGCAACATGAATATTGATAAAGTGAAATCAATGCCTTCGATTTTGGCGAGCGCGCGCATCCAGAGCATGGTCAAGGCGGGCAGCGTGACGTTTGTGCGCGGTGACGCGGCTCTTGCGAACGCCAACGTTGGTTCTTGATCTTTTAACGCGCGGTTGTTAATGTTGGGCTGAGCGGTGTTGCCGCAACGTTTAGTCCATTATTTTCTTGTATGACTTTTGGTGAATATCTTCAGCGTCAGGGCGTTGAGGCCAATTTGCGGGACGTTCTTAAAACAGTCGCGGCTATTTTTCCGAAAATTGCGGAAGCTATGCGCGGCGGACTGGAGGGAGCCGCGGGTTCTAAAAATGTTTTCGGCGAAGGTCAGTTGAAGCTCGACGTTTTTTCCAACGATCTTTTTACTGAAGCGTTAACAAGACATCCTTACGTGGCCATGGTCGCGTCGGAAGAGCTGGATGAGTCCATGAACGGTCCAGCCGGCGATGAAGGCTACAGCCTGGCTTATGATCCTTTGGACGGGTCTTCGTTGGTGGATGTGAATCTGGCGGTGGGAACGATTGTGGGTGTTTACAAAGGTAAAGGTTTTGTAGGACGTAAAGGTTCAGATCAGGCTGCTGCCATTATTGCAGTTTACGGCCCGCGTTTAACGTTTATGGTCACTGTAGGGCACGGCGTGACGGAATTTATTTATGACTGGGGAAAGAAAGATTTTGTGGTGAATCACGAGGACGTGAAGGTCGGGGAGAGCAAGAAAATGTTTGCTCCGGGAAATTTGCGCGCTTGTTCAGACCCGCAGGTGAAATGGTATGTGGATTTAATGCACTTCTGGCTTACGAATGAATATACCCTGCGTTATTCCGGCGGCATGGTTCCGGACGTGAATCAGATTTTAAAAAAGGGCGGCGGGGTTTTTACCTACCCCGGCTACAGCGAAATGCCGGACGGCAAATTGCGTTTGATTTATGAATGTGCACCGATGGCGTTTTTGATGGAACAGGCCGGCGGTGTGGCTTTTTCGGCAGGCGGTCCGATTCTGGATATGACCGTTGAAAAAATCGATCAACGAACGCCGATCTTTATCGGTTCCAAAAAGGAAGTGGAACTGGTGCAGAGCTACTTTAAGAAGTGATCTGAGCCGGTGCTTTTGCTTTTATGATCGGATCAATGATTTCCGGCGGCAGATCAATAAATTTAACCAGTGATTCAAACCCTGGGAAATCTTTCGCGAATGTTTCGTATTGTGTTTTTATCCCGAAAAATTCTCCAACTTCAGTACCCATCTGGGCTTTTAGTGTCGGTGTAAGTTGGCTCTTCAAAAAAACCAGAAATTCTTTAACATCCGCATCCGGTATGTCGTCTATTCCTAAACCTTCTGCTATGAAATAACATTTCAGCCGGAAATCTTTTGAGTTTTTGAGCTGTTGCTCAATATTTGCCCGCCAGTTTGGGGTGTTTTTTATTGCAGTAATCTCTTTTTGGTACAGTGGAGACCGGGGAGCATCGCGGTTCATTCCCGGAAATAAACTTTCAATTTTTGTATATCCTTGTTCGATCCATGCATTATACGTTTGCAGAAATTTTTGAAGATAATCTCTTATTTCAGGATCAAGATTGTTCGCAGAAGTGGTATACATCCTTATGCCGTCGAACGTTCCCAGGTTTATCCCCATGACTTGCGGAAGTTTTTGTTTCCAGTCAGGAGACGCTTTTAATTTATTCAGATCTTCGATGTCTTTTGCAAAATTACCGAATTCTGTTTGCGGCTCCTCTGTTCCAGGTTTGCCGCGTTCGGTCAGGATTGTGTCGAGCGTTCCATTGAACTGGCTGAGGACTTTGTTGATTTTTTCTTTGTCCTCGGGAGTTTTTGCATCCAGAAGAGCAGCGTTAAAGACATCGTTGAAAATTGTTTCACTCAGATCCAGCATCGTCATTTGTCCTTTCTGGTATTTTTCGCCGATGTCCGGATGGTTTTTTAGAAAGCCGTCCGTCATTCCGCTGATATAGTCGGATATTGTTCCGCTTTGAGCTTTGATGCTTTTTTTAGCGATGTAAGCGTCAAGAATTGTTTTTAAGTCGCCAGTGTACGGAGAGCTTTCCATGCGGTCAAAGATAATTTTTGCACGGTCGTTCGGCGCATCGGGAGCGTTCTTATTTTCTCCGGGTTTTTGTCCCGGTGCCTGATTCTGCTGGATGATTTGCGCCGGTTTATCGAAGTTGGAATTTGGGGAAATCAGTTTGTTGGCGACCTCCTTGGGCTGGATGGTTTTGCTGATGTTGATTTCTTCCTGTTCA
The DNA here is from genome assembly GCA_003153355.1 of Candidatus Peregrinibacteria bacterium. GTDB lineage: Bacteria > Patescibacteriota > Gracilibacteria > UBA1369 > UBA1369 > PALSA-1335. The sequence continues at coordinate 272,204 of PLYH01000001.1, read as the reverse complement.
GGAGCGCTCAGATGGCGCTGTATCCAGGCGTCCCAGGTTTCGTTTTGTTTGGAGTCGACTTTTCTGGCATTGAGAACGAGGCGCATGTCATCCGGACTTTTGATGAGGGCCTGAATATTGTTCATTCCCGAAAAGAATTTTTTGCTTGAACCGTAAAACTCTTTCATCTGGGCGCGCTCTTCCGGCGTGACGTCTTTCCATTCTTTCAACATGTCTTCGATGTCCGCTCCGCCCATCTTCACTCCGAAGAGCTTCATGATCCAGCGGAAAATTTCCAGAATAAAATCGCCGACACTTTTGATGCCTTTGTCAAAACTGAAACCTTCGGACTTTTGTTCAGTACTCGAGGCGGTTTGCGCGACCTGTTGCTCGACTTGCTGCTTGGTTTCTTCTTTGGCTTTGGTTTCTACCGCAACGTCGATTTTGTTCCATTTGCCGTCCGGCGAAAGTTCAAATATTTGGTCGGGTTGAGGCGTGTTTTTTTTGAATTCTCCTGCAAGATAATCGACGATTTTTTGTTTTACTTCTTTGTCGTCGATCGGAGGCAATGCTTTGGGAATTTCTGTTTGCAGCGTTGCATCCAAATCTTTGGCGTCTTTTGGTACAGTGATGCGGATTTTATTTAAACTTAAACGTTTTTGTTCAATGAGTTCTTTCGGTCCAAGTTTTTTTCCAACCAGGGTGGTTTCTTCACCTTCAAGATCCTTTTTTTCCAAGGTGAGTCCGAGCGATTTGGCAAAATCCGTGACCTGGGTTTCGTAGGTGGATTTTTCGAAGAGCAAAAAATCTTTGAAGGCTCCCGGCTGCAGATAGCCGTCTTTCATGAAATCGTCTTTGGTGTATTTGCTGAAAGCTTCCATAACTTCCACAGGTTTGTTATAGCCGTGTTTTTTACTTTCAAAAATTTGTTTCAGGCTATCGGTAACGTAGCGGAGTTTGTCCAGGAGCTGGCCTTTGACATAGCTGAGGGTTTTATCGTTGTCCCGACCGTTTTTTTGGTAATAGTCAAAGATCATTTCTTTGGCGGTCTGTTTGATGATGGTGATGTTCGTCTGATCACCAAGGCCTGCATCTTCGAACTCTTTTTGATATTCCGCGAATTTTTCTTCGACTTTTGAGTTGATTTTGTCTCGGGCAAAGCCATCAGTGAATCCTGTTTCGGGTTTGTTGTCCGGCCAGGTTTCTTTGGCCCGTTTGGTTGACGCTTCCTGCTGAAGTTTCGTTTGTTCAGTTTCGATCTGCTGTTTTCGGTTTTTGATTTCCTTGAGGCGTTTTACGCTTTCAGGACTTAACAGATCTTCTTTACTGATAAAATCTTTACGTTCTAAACGCTGTTCGGCGATTTTCGCCTGTTCCGGGTTCAGCGTTTGCTGCTGAACTTCCGGAATTTTTTGCGGTTCAGGCTTTTCGGGGCCGTTTTGAGTTTTTTCTTTGGCTGGGTCCGGTGACATAATTCTGGCTTTTAAATATCTTAATATTTTATCATAAAATGGGGCTTTTATAAAGCCGTTATGAGCCCTTGATTCCCTTCCATTTTGGTAACATTTAGGCTACTTTTGAGTTATCTCTATCGAGAGGAATTTTTCTTATGGAATCTAAAGATTTAAAAAGTCTTGAACCCGAGATCAATGTGCTCGTGCAAAAGGCTCAATCAGGCGATACGGAGGCTTTCGCGCGGCTCTATGATATTTTTATCCAGCCCGTGTACCGCTACATCTTTTTTAAGGTGAAAAAGGAGGATGCCCTGGATCTGACCGAATCGGTTTTTCTGAAAGTGTGGGAGCATTTAAAGTCCTACAGCAAGCTTAAAGGAGCCTTTTCCTCATGGGTGTTCAAGATCGCCCATAACGTGGTCGTTGACCATTACCGTTTGCAGCGCGAATACGTGGATCTGGACAAAGTCGTGCTTCCGGATGAAAGCAGGGAAGCCGATCCGCGCATTATGACCGAAAACCGCCTGAATCAGGATTTGCTCCGTAAAGCGCTCTCCAAACTCAAGAAAAAATATCAGGATGTGCTGCTTTTGCGTTATGTGAACGGACTGGAACACAGTGAAATCGCCCGGATCATGCGCAGAAGTGAAGGCAGTTTGCGTATTTTGAAATTTAGAGCTTTACAAGCTTTGAAAAAAGTTATGGAAGATATGAATATCCGTTCGTAATTTGTAACGATTGCGCTTATTTTTCGTATTAATAAGCGCTTACTCCCCAAATTTTATGTTATTTTGGAACCGTCAACAATCCGATTCCGCCGATTCCCGCGAACTTGAACAGCTCGAACAACAGCTGCGGCAAGTGGGTAAAATCGAATTGGCAGTGAAACAAAAGGAGGCTTTGAAACGCCAGCTTTTTACGGCTCTTCAGGAACAGCAGCAGGGAAAAGAGGAGCTGCTGCTTCCGCAGAATTTACGAGTTTTACGTTCCAGCATCCGTGAAATCGGTGAAAAAGCCATGCTCAGCATTCCGCAGCAGGTCAAAATGAAAGATCGTATTTTTTCCTTTATTCAAAAAACCAACTGGCTCGGACTGGCTTTCAGTCCGTTCCGTAATGCCCGATTTTGGAAAGTTGCCATCAGCAGCTCCATGCTGCTGTTTTTTGTGGTGACGTCGGTGTTTATTTTTCCGTTCCAGGTTCCGCTGACCTACGCCGCCCATCTTACCTACATTGACGATGTGTCGGGTCAGGTTTACGTTTTGCGTTCCGGGCAGATGCTGCAAGCGAAAAAAGATTTTGCGCTTCAGGAAGGCGATATTCTTGTGACCAAGGCGGACAGTTACGTAACAGTTCGTTTTTTTGACGACAGCGTGAGCCGTCTTGATGCGAACACCCAGCTTGAAGTGAAACGTTTATATTCCGAACCTTTCAATCCGGTCGCGACCCAGGTTGAACTCCTGCTTCAGGACGGTCATATCTGGACCAATGTTTTAAACCTCGTCGACGACGATTCGCATTTCATGATTTCCACGGAAAATTCTTCGGCCATCGTGACGAAGAAAGCGGCTTTTGATTTACAGACTCATGTCTATGACACTACGCTTTCTGTTTTTGATAACGTCGTGGATTTTGCCTTCAACAATAATTCGACGGAAACTCATCCGGTCCTTGCAGGATTTCAGGCTGAGGTTTCCCAGGAAAACGGTGCCAACATCACGAAGATCGTGCCGGTGGCTCCGGGACTTCAGCAAAATAAGGTCGTGGCGCAATGGGTCGAATCCAATCTGCAAAAAGACCAGATCCATACTGCGGTGCTTGCGCAGGAGAACCAGCAGAATCTTGAAGACAAAACCGGTCTGACCGATACGCTGCAGGCACCTGCGCCTTCAGACAGCAATGCCGTTTTGAACAACCCTCAGCTTGAACAGGAACGCCAGCATTTCCTGGATTCATATCAACGTCTGCTGCTTGGTGAAACTTATTTGATGCGTCAGCAGGGCCGCGATGGTATGTCTTTGATTTTGGAATTTGAATCCACGGTCCGCAGCATCATGATTCATTATCCTGATGACCAGTCGCAGGACCCTCTCAATGCCAATCTGCTCTTTTCTTTCATGCAGTCAAAGATCGAACAACAGCGTAAGGATCTGGCAACTTTATTGCCGGGTGATCCGCTTTATCCGGCCAAAGAAGAGCTTGAGAACAGCGAACTCTACTTAGCGGGCAGTGATGTTGATAAAGCCCAGATGCAGCTTTCACAATCCGCTGATAAATTACTGGAGGTTCAGGATCTGATCAGCAAAGCGCAGTTTGATGAAGCGAACGCCGTGCTCGTGCGCTATCAGCGTCAGATCGACAGTCTGGTTTTGAAGATGAACAGCTCGGATGTTTCCGAATTGCAGGATAAACTGGTTTCATTGTTCGATCAGCAGATTGAACAGATGAAAGAACTTACTGCCATTGAAAAATCTTTGCTTTCTACACAGACCGATTTACTCCAGGAGGTCCGCAGTTTGCGTCAGGAGATTCTGGAAAAACTTTTGGCTGCCATGGAAAAAATGAATAGCGATTTGCCGCTGAGTCTGATTCAGGAACTGCGTGATCTGCTGCAGACTTATATCGTCAACGGCGGTTACGACCAGACCTTTGTGAATCTTTTGAACAAGATGCTTTTGAAATACGATGCCAGTGCCGATTCCAACTCAAAACTTCCTTCAGAACTTGGAGTTGTGACAATCGTTGAAGAGGATGCGACGCCACCGGTACAGGGCAAAGCAACCCAGGAAACGATTCAGTCTTCAACGCAGCAAACTCAACAACAGACCCAGCAGTCAGGTCCTAAAAAACCTTCCAGCAAGTGTGGAACACAGCAGTGTTCTTAAATAACAAACCGGTTAAATTCCGATAGCTAGGAGACCGAGAATTACGCCCAGAGCGGCGAAGAATCCGCCGATGATCCAGAAACGCATGACGATGTTCGGTTCGCTCCAGCCGGATTTTTCGAAGTGGTGATGAAGCGGTGCGATCTTGAAGACTTTGCGTTTGAAGAATTTTTTGGAGGTGAGCTGAATGATGACGGAGATGGTTTCAATCACAAAAATAAAAGCGATGATCGGCAGCACGGCTACTGAATCCGTCATCATGGCGATGACGCCCAGCGTAGCGCCAAGCGAAATCGCGCCCGTGTCACCCATATAAAAGTGTGCGGGAAAAATGTTGAACCATAAAAACCCCAGAAGCGCTCCAACGATCACCGCGCAGAACGCGGAAAGAATAAAAAGGCCTTTTGCGAATGCCAGAATCGCAAACGCTCCAAAGGCAATGACCAAAAGTCCTCCGGCCAGTCCGTCGAGTCCGTCGGTGATGTTCACGGCGTTGGAGCAGGCAGTGATGACCAAAATGAAGAGAGGAATATACCATGCACCGATGGTGATTTCACCGAGGCCCGGAATGAGGATCTGGTTGTAACCAAGGCGGTAATAGAACCATAGACCTCCAAGCGTTGCCAGAATCGTCAGCCAGAGAAACTTGGGTTTAATGTTGAGGCCTTTGCTTTTGCCCTGGCCTTTTAAATTTAAATAGTCGTCGACTGCGCCCAAAATGGCGGTGGCCAGCAGCGTGAAAATCGGCAGCAAAGTTTCCTGGCGGTTGAAGAGCGAATTCGCGGTGATCTTCAATTCGCTGGAAACGCCTGACAGCAAAACTACCAGCAAGGTCACTCCCCAAATCAAAATTCCTCCCATGGTGGGTGTGCCGGCTTTTTTAAAATGGAGTTCCTGGAAGATGGTTGCTTTTTCGCCGCTTGATGCGATTTCGCGCAACTGCTTGCCGATTTTGTATTTATGGAGCAGCTTGATGAACTTGGGCGCAATGATGATGGTGATAACGAACGCCGTAATTTGCGATCCAAAGATCAGCGCCAGATTACGTATGGTTTCTGTAATGTTGCCGTCCATAAGTTATGACCAATTAAAGGTGCGGAAAACCCAGTCCGCGAGCAGTTTTGTTTCATTGTAGCGTGAAGGGCTGTCCAAAACCACTGTGAGAATATCATTTCCTTTGCTGTTTTCAATGATGGCGATCAGGCACTGGCCGGCCAGATCCGTGGTTCCTGTTTTTAATCCCAGGACTTTTAAGTAGCTTCCCAGAAGTTCGTTGCTCGTTTTGAGGTCATGGGTGAGGTTGCCGTTGGTCGAACTGATCTGCATGTCTTTGACCACCACGGCTTTGCGGATAAAACTTTTACCGTAGGCATAACGGCCCAGAATGGAAAGATCATAGGCGCTGGAGTAGTTTCCGGCATCATCCAGCCCGATCGGATTGGTGAAATGCGTGTCGTGCAATCCAAGCTCTTCCGCTTTCTGGTTCATCTTGGCCACAAAAGCAGGAATGTCTCCGCCGCTGTTATATTCGGCAAGAGCGTAGGCCGCATCGTTGGCTGAAGGAATCAGCGCCGCGTACAATAAATTTTCCACGGAAATTTTTTCGCCGGGAGCCAGCCAGATTTTGGAACCTTCAACCGCTGTCGCCGCTTTGGAAACGGTCACGATGTCGCTGAGTTTGTTTTCTTCCAGGATGATGGTGACTGTCATCAGTTTGGTGATGCTCGCGATCGGACGGTGGTCATAACCGTTCTGTTCATACAACAGCATGCCGTTTTTTAAATCCACTGCGATCGTTGATTTGGCCTTGATGACCGGTGCGATGTTGTCGGTGTTATGTTCGGGTATGGCTGTGGCTTCCAGTAAGCTGTTGCTGTTCCAGGCATCGATGGTGTTGTCTCCCGGGAGTTCGGCTCCCAGAAGTTTGCTTGATGCGTATAAACTAAGAAGTGCTGTGAGCATGTGGAAATATTGTGGTTTTGCTGACTAGAGTTGCTGGGTTTTTTGCTGCGTGGCCGTTGTTGGTGCAGTCAGGTAGGGGAGCACGGCGAACGGATCTTTGAGTTTGTTCTGGAGATAGTCCGCGCCGAGTTCGATGATGATCTGGGTTCCGGCTTTTTTGTCGGTATTGAGATCGGCCTGAGGAATGCCCGCAACTTCCGGATATGGCAAGATTTTGGCGATGAAATCAAGAATCGGAGGTTTTTCTCCGTTTGGCCCGGCCTGGTAATAGATTGTGGTCGTGGCGATATTTTTTTGATCGGCGTTGCCATAGTAGACGACGTTAAAGCAGTCGCGGCTCAGGTAGTCTGTAACGTCACCGGCGATGTTTCCGGTTTTTGTTCCGTTCAGAACCTGGATCGGCGTATCGTCTTTCATAACATCTTCGTGGTTGAAAATCAGATCAGTCATTTCGTGAATGCTGTCGTAATTTTTTCCAGCAGGCAATAATACAAATGCCCCACCGAAGAAGTCACGCGCGGGCTGGTACAGGAATCCTCCGCATGAGCTTTGGTTATCGCTTAATACGTGCGAGAAGATGTTGTCTTTTGTGAAGTCTTTTGAAATTTTTGCCAGTTCGATAATTTCATCAACGTTTAAATTGGTTTCGATGCTGTCTTTGATCGAATCGTAAATGGCCTGAATCTTACCCGGATCTGTGAGGATATTTAAACTGAAGGCTTTGTCTTTGATGGCAGTCATCAGTTCCTGCTGTCGCCGTGCCCTGTCAAAGTCGCTGGTTGTTTCGCGGCTGCGTGCGTATTTAAGCGCTGTGGCACCGTCAAGATGCTGAGGTCCGGCTTTGATGGAAAAAGTCTGATAATGCGTGGTTTCGCCGAGCGGATAGAAAGGATCGTAAATATCTTTTTCCACATTTACGTCAACGCCTCCAAGACTGTCCACAATTTTGGTAAAACCCGCGAAATCCACTTTGGCGTAATAGTTGATTTGCAATCCGGTAATTCCGCTGATCACATTTTCCAGGTCTTTCATTCCTGTTGCGGAGTTCACGGCATTTTTTCCTAAAACGTAGATCTGGTTGATGCGTTCGCCTTCCGGAAATTGATCGGTTTTTACGTATGTATCGCGCGGGATGGAAAGAAGTGATACCAGTTTAGTGTTATCGTCGATGCTCGCCACCATGATGGTGTCGGTGAGTTCGCCCCCGTCGTGGCCTTCACCTCCGATGCCTGCCAGAAGAATATTGGTACGGCCGTTGCTGTCGGTCTGCAAACTTTTTCCAAAAGAAAAAATAATCCCGGAGAAATCCAGACTTTTAATCAGGCTGAAGATTCCAAAAACCAGAACGCATATCACGATGAGTCCGATTCCGATGGTGATGTATTGAGTTTTTCCTTTGTCCGTTTGAAGCTGGGTTTTTGAAGGAGGGGTTTTTTTATGATGGTCGGTGTGGTGTTTCGATTCCATGGCAACAAAAAAAGTCTACAAAATTGACGAGCTGGCGTCTTCACTATTGTAGACGTTTTTTTGGGAAAAAATAGTTGATTTTTTCAAACTTTAGTTCGAAAGCAGAAGCGTTAATTTGAGCACGCCGTCAGTGTCTGCCTGAAGCCCCAGGCCGATGCTTTTCCACTGGCCGGAAGCGGTTTCCGTTGATGAGAAGATTTCATTGACCAGGTCCTGCTGGCTTTGCGATTCAAGAATGTAAATGTGGACCGAACGGTTTGGGGCCGCTTTTTGAACATTTGCCGAAAGCGAACTTCCGTCCGGGGCTACAAAGTCAAAAAATGCCTGCTGCACCATTTCGTTGCTCCAGTTGTCGGCGACATTTCCGAGGGTGGCGTCCGATGTCATTGCCGTGAGACCCGCCCCGGTACGCTTCTGATTGATCTGATTGAAGATGTTCGTTTTCATTGTCGAGATTCCTGCCGCATCCAGAGGTGTTGTTGAGAACTCTTCGACAACCAGAACATAGTTGTCGCTTGTTTTGGCTATGCCAAGACCGACCCTGGTCCAGTCCGGATCCAGAATGTTCGTGCGGTGGATGGCGCTTCGCATCAAGCCGTTATCGGCATACGCGACATTCGGTGCCCGTGCCAGATTTTCTCCCACTTGAGTGGTGATGCCGAGCGCTTTGCGGCGGTCATCGGGAGAGGTTCCGCTTGGATCGATGTGTCCGAAAAAGTTTTGCGCGAGCATTTCGTTGGCGTAGTTTTGTGCGAGCTGATTAAGCTGCGGGTCCGCGCTGACGGTATTGAATCCGTATTTTGTACGGTCATGATTGACGTCGTAGAGAAGATTATTGATAAGAGTGCTTGTAGGAGCCGTGTCCGCATCGTCAGCGCCTACAAGATCAAAAAAGTCCGGGATAAGAGGAACGCCGATGCCCACATATACAGGAGTGTTGAGGGTTGCCAGTCCGTCTTTGCCGTTGATTTCAAGAATATACAGACCGTCGGTCGGGGCATTGTAATTGAAGCTATAGTTGCCGCCGTTCAGAATGGTCGTACTCTCTTCAAAGGTTGAAGTGGGAGAACTGGTCTGCAGCGTGAGCGTGTCTACTTTTCCGTCCGGCCGGATGACTTCAGCCTGCTGGAAAATATCCGTCAGCGTTTTTCCGGAAAAGGCGATGGTACCCGGGCCGTTCAACGTTTCAGGGAGAGTGTTGTAAGTAATCTGGTCTTTGTGGACTTCACTGTAAGTATGCTGTGTCGCGATGAAACTTTGGGATGCGCTGCTTACCCATGGCGTGTCGATTTTTAACGGGGTGGTTTGTGCGGCGCTGGCGCTTTCGATTTTGAATGACATCGGTCCGGGACCAAAATCCGAAAAATCGTTGTAAATGGCGTCCACGCTTTTATCGTTTTGGCGCGTGAAAAAAGTTTTACTTGTACTGCCCTGTGAAACAACCAGTTCAGCGAGGTTGTTCGTTCCGTTGTTCCAGCTGAATGTAGTGTTTTGATTGAGGTATTGCACGTTGAGGTTGGTCGGTGTCGTTGAGGTTCCGGTGCCAGGCGCTGAGGGTAGATTTGGCAATACCGAAATTTCAACTTCAAGCGTTGAGTTGGCGTAGCCGGGGATGATGCCGAGTTTGTAGTTTCCCGGTTTCCGGAAAATAACCGGAATGCTGAATGATCCGCTGCTGATGGCGGCAGAGGTGTTTTGGAAATTTTGATCGGGAGTCTGGCCGGTATCGTCTTTTAAGAATGCAAAAGCCGTATCATAACTGCCGCTGTTGATCTGTCCGTGAAAGTTGTAGATTTCGTTTTGATAAAAAGTGTTCGGGAAATCTTGAGTCAGCGTCACGTTGGTGAAGTAACCTTTGGAATTGGTTTGAAAAGCTACCGGCGTGAAGTTCGTTGGCGCTGGGGCTGGAGTGGGTGTTGGAGCTGGGGAGGGAGCGGGTGGCGGGGTCGTTGTAGTCGTCGTCGTTGAAGATCCGTTTGTAGTGGTGAATCCTGGAAGTTGCGCAGGAACTTTATTGATGAGATCAGTGCTGTAGTTTTGCGCTGCTGCCGCTTTGGTAATGAGGGTGCGGAAAAGCATTTCGCTGGTTTTGGCACGAGAAAGACTTGCGGTGGGAATAAAAAAACTGCCGGTCTCTTCCAAAAAATTATGAGCCTGGGCATAAGCAACGTCAGGCGCATACCACGCCGTTGCGGACGTGTCTTTATAAGGAGCTGTTGTTACATTTGTGACCGCCCAGCCCTGGATTTCCGCGATCATTTTGAGACCTTCAACTTTGTTTACGCTCTGGTCGGGCTTGAAAGTTCCGTCAGAATATCCCTGAATCCAGCCTTCCTTTTTTGCTTTGCGGACATATGGAGCGTACCAGGCGCTTTCATCAATATCTTTAAAACCGCTTGGAGTGCTGACATCCAGCGTGACCTGTGAACTTAACAACGCGAGTTTTAAAAACTCAACGCGGGACACCGACTGGTCCGGTTTAAAAGTTCCGTCTGGGTAGCCGCTGATAATATGGTTGTTCGCCAGAAATTGAATCGCAGTGACGTTGCGATTGGTGCTGGCCACATCGCTGAACGTACCGGCGCTTACGGTTGCTGCGCTGGCGCTCTGAACAATAATTTGCGGAGCGATCATCAGAAAAAAGAGGGCCGTTGCCATTGATTTCTGGAGACGGCGAAGATTTTGCCGCGTGCGGCTTTCAGGAATGTTCATGTTTGATCGAGTTTATTTGGTAATTGAAAGTGTGGCGATACAGCTGTTGTTGTTCGTGCCCAGAGCTTTCACAACAATTTTTTCACCGCTCTTTCCACCATTATAAAGCACATTCGTGCTTTTGGTAACAAGAGTTTTTGTATTGTTTCCATTCGCCGCGGTGTCCGCGCCCTGCATCTGGAAGCTGCCGCTGTCGGCTTGGAAAAGATACGTTCCCTGAAAATTATCCGGCGCCGGAATCACCGTGAAGGCCGCGCTCTGATCCGGCGGCAGCGGTGAAGGATTGCTGATGATTTTGAGTGAAGCGCAGGCGACGGTGCTTGTTTTGATTACTGGAATCGTAACGAGGCATTGTTCGTTGCCCTGGCCCTTGGCTTGGATCGTAATGCTCGTGCCGTCGTCCCCTCCGGAATAGTCTACTTTTTTGGAAGAGCTTTCGATGTATGAACCTGCATTGCCCTGTTCATCGTTCAGATTGCCGCTGCTGGCTTCGTAGGTAAATGTTCCTGCGAAATCCTGAGGAGTGGTTTCAAGAGCGATCACGGCTGAAGTGTTTGCGGGAATAGGATTTTGCGGCAGTGTTACCACATCAAGTTTCTGGCATGCTGAACTTCCATGCAGCTGCGTGGTTTGCTGAAGATTCGCCTGAAACAGTCCACTGTATGGCACAACCAGCACCAGAAGAATGATTGCAGTGAGCCCTCCCAATGCTGCGTAGGTATGCCATGTAATTTTTTTGTGTGTTGATTTCATGCTCGTATATATGAATGTATCCTCTAATTATAAAATATAATTAAATATTAGTCAATTTACTCTCTTCCCTGGAGCCACTATTATAACTGGGAACTTTTTTATTATTTTTTATCACACTTTATGAAAAGTAAAATTTTCCTTACCGGTGGTGTGATTGCTTTGACGACAGCTACGTTCGTTTTTGCTGGTTGTCAGCAAGCTGCGCCACAGGTACCACCAGACCAGGCGGTCAAGATGGGTATGCAGAAGCTTACCACAGTTACTTCTCATCAGTTTGAAGTTGCTGTGAACGGTGATTTGACCGGACCACAGGGCCAGACTCCAAAAGCTGTAAAATTCACCATCAGCCTCAACGGTTCTGCTGATATGAAAGACCTCACGGATCCAAAAATCAATCTGAAACTCGACGGTTCAGGAAACGCCGATGATCAAAGCGGCGATCTTTCGTCTGAACTCCGCATGAATAAAGATAATCTCTACTTCACGCTTTCCAAGCTTGATGCTACGGGAGGCCAGGCGGTCATTCCTCAGCAGTTTAAAGATATGTACGTCGGTAAATGGTGGAGTTTACCAATCCCGCCGGACACTTTGAAACAGTTTACTGACAGTCTTCCAACAGGAGGCAGCCAGCAGACACTCACTCCTGAACAACAACAACTCAAGGATCTGTTCAATAACACCCAGTTCTTCAAGAACATCAAGTTTGTTGCAATGGAAGACGTAAAAGGCGAACAAAGCGCTCACTATACAGCTGATCTGGATAAAGATGCTTTCATGGCTTTTGCTCAAAAAGCTGCAACGATCCAGGGCAAACCAATGGCTGACACAGATATCAAGAGCATGCAGGACGGAATGGCGAAGTTTGATTTCACAGGTAATGTCTGGGTCGGATCAACCAGCGGCGTCATGAACCAGGTTTCCGGCGATATCAAATTGACCAGCACAGCTGCTACGGATCCAACAGGAACCATTTCCGTACGCGTAACATTGTGGGGCTTTAATCAGCCGGTAACCGTTGATGTTCCAGCAGGTGCACAAGCATTCCCGGTTGATCAATTGATGGGTGCCATGATGGGCGGAGCAGGCGCTTCAGCAGGTGCGGGCACGAGCCTTGATCAAAGCGCAATGATGGATACCAGCGGAATGATGACACAGCAAGGTGTTGATACGACCGGCATGATGCCAGTCACTACAACCTCTTCCGGTGATAATGGAACGACCACTTCAACAATCAGTCCAACATCCTCCCCGGTAACCACCACAACAACCACAACAACTTCCGGTTCAGCAACCGGTAACTAATTTTCTACGGATAATTCAAAAGAGCCCCGGCCTTCTACAGGCGGGGCTCTTTTCTTTGTACGCTCCGGTGATCTTTATTTACGGGTTTTGCTTTGTTTTTCAAAATGCTCGGTGATTTTTTGATCGTAATCAGCGGTGGCTTTCCAGATCAGGTCAAAGATTTTCTTTTGGGCTTCGGCCATCTCTTTGCTTTCGATGAGTACGCCGAATTTTTCTTTTAAAGAGGTGATGACCACTTTGTGATCGTAAATCATGATATCCAGATGAAAGTCGAACTCCTGCGGAATCAAACGGCTTTCGCGCAGTTCGGATTTGTCGCGTTTTTTGTGGAGGAAGCTTTGTTCGTTCGCCGGATACATGGCCTTTACATGCAATCCCCGCTGGACCCGTTTTTGATAGTACCGCGGCATGTAGTTCGGCAGCAGTAAAGAAAGTTCATCAAGCGAAGCATAGCAGCGCAAAGGTTCCGAAGATGAAAAAGTGTTTTCCAAAATATTTTGCAGGCCGGTTTCATCCTGGAAGAAGACGACGCGCGGTTTGACTTCGTAACTGTTTTTCAGCTGATCGAAATCTTTGAGCGACACGCCCAGGTTTTCAATTTTGGATTCGAGTTCATACTGTTTCGTTTTGAGCTGGTCCAGAACATAAAGCGGTTCAACGGCGCGGTAGGTTGAGTTATTTTCCTGAATAAGTTTTTCTACAAAACCTTTTTTCATCAACCGCTCTAGAATAAGGTAGCAACTTGAGCGGTTCAATGCGGCTTTTTTGGCAATCGTGCTCACCGACTGCGGCCCTAATTTGAGCAGCGCAAGATAAGTTCTGGCCTCTTTGTCTTTGAGTCCTACGCCCTTGAGCGTTTGTATCAAATTATCCATAAGTGCTTTATTAAGAGTTGGTGAAAGTTAAAAATATAAAATATTTTTAGGAATAAGTCAAATTTTTAGGAAGAGTTTATCTTTCTATCATCATTTTTTCATTTTCTGAGTTCAGAATAGGTGAATGAAATTTTCTTTTTTGAACACGGCGAAAAAATATTTGAGGTGGCCGTGGCACCGGTCCCGTTACGTGAAGGCTGCGTGTCTGGCGGTTTTGTCGCTGGATATTTTGCTGCAGCCCTGGCTGGGCGTTCCTCATTTTAGTCCGGACGATATTGCTTATTACCGGGGTACGCCTTTGCGTCTTCATTTTATCGCCAGCATCACCAGTGAACCTGATGTACGGAGTGATGCCCAGAATTTGACGCTGGAAGCTGAAAAGATTTTTTTGCCGACGGTCCAGACAAAAGCAGTGCACGGCAAGGTTATGGTCAAAGCCGACCGTTATCCTGAATATTTTTACGGCGATGAATTGGATATTAGTTGTAAGCTGCAAACACCTCCGGTATTTCCAGCGTTTTCTTATGAAGCTTATTTAGCAGGAAGCGATATTTTCGCACTGTGCACACAGCCGTCCATTCGAAAGGCTGCTGGGGATAAATCGGGTGGGGCCGGGTCTTGGGGAAATGTTTTTATCGCGTCCGGCCAGAATTTTTTGAAAACGATTTTTTGGATAAAATCTTTGATGATGTCCAACATCAACAAACTTTTTGCTGAACCCCAGGCTGGTTTGATTGCCGGAGTTTTGACTGGGCAAAGGCATGGCATTGCGCAGGATATTCTTGACCGGTTTCAGGCCACGGGGCTTACGCATGTTCTTGCCGTGGACGGGTATAAAGTTTCGTTGATGATCGCGGTGCTGGGATATTTGGGACAAAAGGCCGCGCGGCGCCGGCGTTATGCTTTGGTGTTGTTTGGAATTCTGGGGCTCGTTATTTTTTCCGGGTTTACGGCAAGCGTACTCCGCGCGGCGTGGATGGCTTCGATCGCAATTCTTGCACAGGCGGTCGGGCGCAAGGGGAGCGGGCTGCATCTTTTACTCATCAGTGCCGCCGTCATGGTGATCATGAGTCCGCGGATGATTCTGGTCGACGGATCTTTTCAATACTCTTTTCTGGCCACGCTTGGAATTCTTCTGCTTATGCCAAAAATGGAGCGGCTTGAACAAAATCTTTTGAAAAAGAAACATTTCGGATGGATCGGAAAAATTCCCGAGACCATGAGGGAAGCTTTTTGGGTGACGGTGGTCGCGCAGCTTTTTACTCTGCCGCTGCTGCTTGAGTCCGGAGAGTTTTCGCTGATTGCTCCGGTCGCGAATCTTTTTGTGGTTCCGCTGCTTCCGTGGATAATCATTTTTGTTTTTTGCGCGCTTGCCGGCTCTTTTCTTTTTTTTCCTTTGGGCCAGCTGATTGCTTTTGTTGCTTACGTTTTTGTTACATTGATGCTTTTTTTGGCGGATTTTTTTGCAAGTCTGCCTTTTGCCGCGTTTCATTTTTGATCAATACTTCATGACTATTTCCAGAACCAGCCGTGGTGCGGATACATCGGGTCGTATTTTGCATGGGTATAGCCGCGGTATGGGTGATCTCCAGAAATAATTTCGTCGTAGTCGTTACATCCATTGTGTTGAACTGCTGCTCTATGCAGCGTTCTGTAGATATCTTCCTGCGTTACCTGGCGCAGCTCTTCAAGATGCAATCCGCCGTCGGTGGCAAGAATATCGGTAACCTCATCGGTTTGCGGGTTGAATGTTTCCATGCGAAAAGTTCTGTGAAATTTGAGTTAGACAAATTAATCACAGATAAGATTTATCTGTCAATACTTCCGGAAAGTTTTTCAAGTTGAATTTCCGAGTGAATTACCGTTCGTAGACCCAGATTGGAGCGAGGTTTTGTTCCCTGTTGCGTTCTTCGCGGTGCGTGACTTTCCAGCTTCCGATCTGAAAGGCGTATGAGATGACCCTCGCGCCTTTTTTGAGTTCGGCTTCCAGTTTTGGCTGAAGTCTGGCGAGCGCTTCGGGAAGCAAATAGCAGACTATCACATCGGCATCGCTCAAATTTTTGTAGCGGAAGTCCGAGAAATGAATTTCAGCTTTGGATTTCCAGAAAAATTTACGGACTCTGGCCAGAAGATAGACCAGCGGTGAAAGTTCCAGCCCGACGGCCTTGGCACCATAGTCGTTGGCCGCTACATAGACCATTCTGCCGTCTCCGCATCCGATGTCGTAAACTTTTTCACCGGGTTTCACTTTTGCCAGCGCCAGCATTTTTTTGACGCGGGCCATCGGCGTCGGCACAAAAGGAGCTCCGGTGCTCATGGCGATAACGGTCGGAATAATAATGAGAATGGCCAGCGCGATGCTCCAGGGGTTTGCGAAAGGCATAGTGGCCATGGCAGCAATCGCTACGATGGAAATTGCCATGAGGAAAAATGTCATGAAATCCGTAACTTTGTTGCTTTTGAGTTTATATTTCATAAAGGTAGATACTTGGTAATTTTTCTTTTGGATTTTTGGCCCAGACTTTGCTGGGTTCGACGCCGTGGATGCTAAAAGTGTTGCTGATGATCTTGGTTCCTTTTTTGCATTCGTGTTTGATTTTCGTATAAAGCTGCCCCATGGTGTCCGGCCCCAGATAGCAGAAAATGATGTTGGCGTCCTGCAGGTTGGCACTGAAAAAATTGGCCATGTGAATGGTTGTTTTGGATTTGTTGAAGAATTTTTTGATCTGAGCCAGAACATAAGGAATGGGTGCCAGCTCGTAACCCTTCGCGTTAACTTTTTTGGTTTTTTCTGCTTCGAACAAGAGTCTTCCGTCGCCGCAGCCCAGGTCATAGACCACATCGTTGTTTTTCAGGTTCGCCACTTCGATCATTTTGCGAACTACGCGTTTTTTGGTCGGAACGTAGGGAACTTGCAGGAATAGGCTTACGACGGCCGTGCCAAGCATGAGCAGCGTCAGGATCATGACACCCGTGGCAACGGTTTCTCTGAACATTTCCATAAGAAGGCTTAAATTTCTTTATATTTTAGCATAAAAAGCCCCTCTTTAATAGAAGATCTCGCCGGAGAATGGGCATCGGGGGTTTACAGTCCGAGCAGAATCGCCGCAATCCATGGGAATGCCACGGTCACATCGCTCTGGATGATCTGGTAGTAGCTCTTGGTGGAGAGTTTGTCCCAGGTGATTTTTTCTTTGCCGCCCGCGCCGGAATAGGAACCGTAGGACATTGGCGAAGAACCGATTTCAATGAAGCCGGCCCAGTCGCGGACTTTCGGGAATTGCAGATCATGCTTGATGGATGGAACGACGCAGATCGGGAAGTCCGCGGCAATGCCTCCGCCCAATTGTAAGAAGGCGATGGGATGATTTTTTGACGCATCTTGGTACCAGTCGTAAAGCCAGGTGAAGTATTCAAGTCCGCTTTTCATGATGCTCTGGTCCAGGACAACGCTTTTATCTTTGCGGTATTTGCCGTTGTAAGTGTAGCTGGCGAAAATGTTGCCCATCGTGGAATCCTCAAAGCCGGGAATAACGATCGGAATATTCTTTTTATATGCCGCATAGGCCCAGCAATCTTCAGGGTTCGCTTTTGAATCCGGTTTGATAAGTTTGTCGGCAAAGAGCCTTCTGAAATATTCGTGAGGGAAATACCGTTCGCCTTTTTTTTGTGCTTCCTGCCACATTTTACGAAGGTGCGGTTCCATAATGCGGACGCTTTCGTCTTCCGGCAAAAAGGTGTCGGTGATGCGGCGGAGGCCTGCGTCACGGAGTTCGGCTTCCTGATCGGGCGTGAGTTCGGTGTAGCGCGGAATGTAGGCGTAGTGTGAATGAGCGACGTATCTATAATAAGACTCTTCGTGGTTTGCGCCCGTGGCGGAAATCATGTGAACTTTGTCCTGGCGGATCAAGTCTGCAAGCATCACGCCGACTTGGAAAGAACTCAGGGCTCCTGCGATGGTGACCACTAATTTTCCTCCGTTATTTAAATGGTTTTTCAACCAAAGTGCGGCCTGGTACGTTGCGCCGCCGTTACAGTGGTTCAACGTCCGTTCTGCAAAAGTTGAAACAGGAGTTTTGCTTTTTTTGACGGAAGAACTTAAAGTGCCCGAAGCATTTTTTCCTGCTCCCGCGCCTTCGTTCGTGATAATAAATTTTTTGAGATTCGGAGAGAGTTGGCTGAACTTACTTTTCATAATGGGGTGTTAAAATTCGAAATTTATCTTACCCCACGCACATGCCGTTGGCAAAATATTACTTTTTTGGTACTTTGTGCACGTTATGGATAAGAAAAATCTCATCAGTAAACAGAAGAAAATTGTGTCGTTCGACACCAGTCACATCGGGCTTTTGAACGGCCAATTGTTCGGGTTGCCGTTTACGAATGAGGAGTCCGAGGTTGTGATTATTCCGATGCCGTGGGAAGTGACAGTTTCGTACCGCGCAGGCACCGCGCGCGGGCCAAAAACTATGCTTGATGCTTCAACTCAGGTGGATTTTTATGATGCGGATATTCCTGATGCCTGGAAACTTGGGATCGGCATGGAAAAGATTTCTCAGTATTGGGTCCGAAAAAATAAAGAGCTCCGCGCGTTTGCCGAAAAATGCATCGCCAATCTGGAAAACGGAGGCAGCCAGGATGATGCCAAAGTCCGTAAATATTATGATGCCATTAATAAAGGAGGCGAAGAGCTGAATCAATGGATGGAAAAAGAGTCGGCGAAGTTATTGAAGGAAGGAAAGTTGGTTGGCGTTTTGGGTGGGGAACACAGCGCTCCGCTTGGCTTTATGCGCGCGCTGACGAAACAGTATCCAAACTATTCAATTCTGCACATCGACGCGCATGCGGACTTAAGAAAGGCCTACGAAGGGTTTGAGTTTTCCCACGCTTCGATCCAATACAACTCTACCAAAATGAAACAGATTGAGAGATTGGTGGTTGTGGGCATCCGCGATTATTCCCAGCAGGAAGCTGACCGCATTCAAAATTCTAAAGGACGGATGGTTGCTTTCCCGGACCGTGACATTAAACGCAGACTTTACAGCGGTGACACCTGGAAAAAAATCTCGGAAGATATTGTGAAGCCTTTGGGAGAAAATGTGTACATCAGTTTTGATATTGATGCGTTGGACCCGGCTTTGTGTCCTCATACGGGCACGCCCGTTCCGGGCGGTCTTGAGTATGAACAGGTCTTTTTTATGCTGGAAACTTTGATGAAGAGCGGCCGGAAAATTATCGGGTTTGATCTTTGCGAAGTAGCCCCGGGCGTTACGGATGATTGGGATTCGATGGTTGGCGTCCGCGCTTTATACAGGCTTTGCAATCTGATGGCGAAAAGCCAGGGCCGGTTCAAAAAATAATCTGATGGTATTTTAGTTTGCCATATTTACCGCGAACCATTCGTTCATGTGGTTGTCGCCGGCTTTTTGTCCCACGGCTTGGTAAAGTTTGGATTTTGCTTCGCGGAATCCTTCGGCTGTCACCAGTTCCAGATGGCCTGCTTTTGTCAGTCCTGCACGTACGTTTGCAATGGCTTCGTCAAAAATTTTATAGGCATTTTCATTTTGACCTTCTTCGGGCGTGCGAAGATCGTTTGACGTTCCTTTTTCTATTCCTTCGGCCATCATAAGCAAGAATTAAAATATAGTTTCCATGGCTGCAATTTAAAATGAAATTTTCATAAAAACAATAGGATTTTGTTTTTCGTTTTGGCGATGAGGACTTTTTTTGAAAAACTTCTTGCACTTCACTGCGTAATTTGGTAAAAACGAAATTACGGTATTTCTTTTTACCCAACGTTATAAATTGAAAAAACGTAAGCGGCCCCCCGCGAGGAAAAATTACAAAAAAACCTGGAAACTCGGCCAAAAAGAATTCAATACCCAGTACTTCGACATCAACAAAGACGGAGAACTCATGATACGCGAAGGGAACTACCAATATAACGTGTATGATTTGGCGAAGAAATTCGGTTCCGCCGTCGAGATTTTTCTCCCTTCCATTCTGGAAGAACGTTTAAGCACCCTGTTTAGAACAGTGGCTTTAAACACGAAACGCCTCAGCTATAAGGGCAAATTTACCTATCATTTTCCGATGAAGGTGAATCAGAACAAAGAG
Source organism: Candidatus Peregrinibacteria bacterium (assembly GCA_003153355.1). Classification (GTDB taxonomy): domain Bacteria; phylum Patescibacteriota; class Gracilibacteria; order UBA1369; family UBA1369; genus PALSA-1335. The sequence continues at coordinate 252,700 of PLYH01000001.1, read as the reverse complement.
TTTATGCTTCCGCTCGTTTCCGAAGGTGCGCATCTTGAGTGTGCTTCTGCAAACGATCTTTGGATTGTGAAAAAACTTTGGGAAGGTGAAAACTTTCATTCGAAAATCAAAGTTCTTTGCAACGGGCCAAAGACTGAGCAGTATATTGCGCTCATCAAAAAATTGCGCGAAGCCGGCCTGACGATTATTCCGATTATTGAAGACGCGGAAGAATTGAAACTGTTTAAGGGTTTTAACGGAGATCTGGGAATCCGCATCAATCTTCAGTCCAAAGTGAAATCGCACTGGGACAAAAAGATTGACCGTTTCGGTCTGATGCTTGATGAGATTCTGGAACTCGGCAAAATCCGCAACCTGAAGATTTTGCACTACCATATCGGTTCGCAGATCCAGGTGGAGAACGACATGATCGTGGCTTTGCGCGAGGCTTTTAACGCCTACAAAAAAATTCGCGAAATCAATCCGACGCTGGATACCATTAATATTGGCGGAGGTTTTGCGATTCCTTATGAAAAGAAAAAGATGTACAGCGTTGAGTCTGTGATTTACCGCACTATGAAGTCACTCAAGGACATGAGTGACAAGGCTGCGATTCCTCATCCGAACATTATCGTGGAGTGGGGGAGGCACATAACTGCGCCAGCGCAAATTACGGTGTACCGCATCGTTGCGGCCAAACCGATTCATGGCGCTTCCGTTGCCAAGCAGTGGTACATCATTGACGGCAGCTTCATGAATGATCTTCTGGATACGTGGGCGATTCATCAGAAGTGGCACATTACCCCTGTGAACAATATGGATGCGAAACACCGCCACCGCGTGTGGCTCGCAGGATTAAGCTGCGACTCCGACGATAAATATGCCGCGAGCGACGGATATTTGCTGCTGCCTGCGTTGGAAGATTTGGAAGAAGGTGAAGCACAATATATCGCGATTTTTGATACGGGAGCTTATCAGGATGCATTTTCTTCGCATCACTGTCTGCTGTCTTCGCCCGCGAAAATTGTTTTGCAGAACGGCATCGTGACTGTGGCGCGCCGAAGAGAAACACCGGATGATGTTGGAAAGTTGTTTGGGTGGTAGGATTTTACGCCACTTCCTGGAGTTTGACGTAAAGGTCGTCTTTGGCCGCGGCTTCGTGCAGGGCCGCGATGTCTTTTGCCGTGAGCTTTTTGCCGCGGGCTTTTAAGGCTTGGGCCGCGCGCTCGGCAAGTTCGCCCTGGAGTTGGGCTTTGTTTTTTTCGACCTGGTCGCGGCCGGTTTGGGCGTTCAGGTTCTGGCCGCTTTCACGGCTGCTGAGTTGTAAGTGATGAACGTTTTGCGCTTTGTTGCCGCGGTGCGACGTGACCTCTTTTTTGAGTTCGTGAATCTGCTGGGCGTTAAGTTTGTCCATATTTTTGACGTCGACTTTGCGGATGTCCTGACCCTGACCCTCTTTATTTAAAACGGTTTCTCCGCCGGTGTGTTCCAGAAGCTGGTCGTTGAGTTCGCGTTCGAATTGGCTGCCAAGATGTTTATCTTTGCGTTGGCTGTCCGTGGTATTGGCATTGTAAAGTTCACTCTTCCCTGCGAGGTCCGTAAGTTCATGTGCGATGGTCTGGTTTTTCATTTTGTCGTGCATGACCGCGCCTTGTTTGGCGTTTTCCAAAGCTGCGTCAATCTGGAATCCGTCCAGTCCGGCTTCATCAGCGTCCGTTTCAGGCAGCGTTTCGTCAGGGAACGCTTTGGCGAATTTTGCAGTCAAACGCTGATAATTGCTTCGTGCGATTTCATCGCCGGCGTCCAGTTTCAATAATTGGCGGTAGATTTTCATGGCTTCCGTCCATTTTTCTTTTTTGAGTCCGGCGGAAGGAGCATTGTTTCCTTCGCGTTCGAGACGGTTCGCATCGTTGCTGAGATTTTCGATGTTCTGAGTTTTTTCACCGGCATCGTTGCTTTCTGCCGCGTCTCCAGCTATTTCATTTTCATCAACGCCCAAAAGTTTGGCTAATAGTTTGACGCGGTCGTGATAGCCCATTTCGTAAAAGGCTCCGTTTTTTTGCTGAGTCTCTTCAGGAATTTCATTCTGGAATTTTTCAGTGATCTCTTTGCGTTTGGTCAGTTCTTTTGCTTCAAATTTGTTCATCCAGTCGGTTTTTTCCTCAACCGTCAGGTCTTTGAACTCTTTCATGAACGCGTCGGCGGTTTTTTTCGAGAGATATTTTTTAGCGACGGCTTCTTTGAGTCTGCCTTCATAATCGGTGATCATTTTATCCGTGCTTTCGCCAAGTTTTTTGCTTTCTTCGATCGCTTTGTTTTTTTCGTCGAAATTGAGTTCGTAAAAACTGGTGAAGCCGAGTTTTTGCTGGACGTCCAGTTTGATGCCGTCGGGCATGGCTTCGTATTTTTTGCTGAGTTCAGCGGTTTTTTTAAGATGTCCCGGGAGAGCCTTGAGCATGACGATTTTCATGTCGACCGAACTTTGTTTCCACCACTTTATGGCTTCGGCGCGGTCCTTTTCTGAAAAATGCCGGGCGTTCGGATCGCTGTTCAGAATATTCAGATGTTCCTCTTCCAGCGCGCGCTCCATCTTCTGCAAAATCACCAGGCGCTGATTTTTGCGCGCTTCAAAGAATTCCGGAAATTTGGCCTGCAGTTCAGGCGGGAAGGTTTTGAATTTTTTAGTGACTTCGGCTTTGCGTTGAACCTCCTTGGAGAATTCGCTGATCCAGCGTTTTTGTTCTTCCAGGGTTTTGAGTTCCTTGAACTGCGCCATGTATTCTTCTTTTGACGCAGTGCTGAAGTGTTCTTTATTGGCTTCAATGAGCTTGCCGTAGCTGTCGATGTTTTTTGCGCGGGTCTTGAGTTCTTCGATAAAAGATTTTTTCTCTTTGCCGGTCATGCGGCGGAAAGCGTCGATTTTATCCGGCGAATGTTTGAGCACCTCTTTATAAAGCGTTTCGACCCAGTCCAGATTGCTGCGCAGGTTTTTTACGTATGTTCGTTTTTCATCCGTGGAAAGAGCCTTAAAACGGTCGATGTGGTCTTTGACGATGAGTTTGTCGTCGATGCTGCGTTCGGACGTGAGGCCTTTGACGAAACTGTCGATGAGATTTTTATTTTCATCGATGACCGAACGGACTTTATTGGCGACTTGCTGGATGCCTTTTTCATCCGCAGTATTGCTGTCGATTTCGCGCTGTAAATCCCTGACATCCTTTTCGTTTAGAATGCCGTCCATTTTGGCTTTGGCCATTTCTTCGGCCATATTCTTGCGAATATCCTGGATGTCTTCAAGCGCGCCTGAGTCTAAGCGTTTTTTTGCCACAGCTTCAAGCTGTTCGTCGTTAAAATCGGGGCGTTCAAATTTGCGGGCTTCGTTTCCCATTGGAGATTTAAGCTAAAGTTTCGATCGGCGGAAGGTCGACTTGCTGGGCCAGGTGTTTGATCTGAGCTTTTTTTGGAGCTAAGGACATTTCGTCATCAAAAGGCAGGTTCACCTGAATGCTGGTATGCTGTTGTCTCCGCTGTTTTTCCGGATATTCGATGACCATGGGTTTTGGTCCGGAATTTTCGCGGACGTTCTTGGTGAGCTGTTCAAAAATTTGCATGGCGCTCACTTTGTTCGCAATTTTTTCATTGGCGGGATTGATGAGTTCAAAATCCGTTTTTGCTTCAACGGCCTGCATAAAATTTTCTGTAACTTCCACCATTAACGTGAAGTTTTCCAGTTTGCCGTTCCGTTGCTCATAGCTGAGGAACTCCATAATGTCCGGGTGGCTGACGTTCAAAAGCATTACATGAGGGCCCTGGTTCGGTTCGGCCTTTTTGATCGTACTGAGCGCGGCGTCGTAGAGTTTCATGAAACCCGTCGGTCCGCTGGCCAGGTTGGTGTTTTTGACCATTTCTCCGTTCGGCCTTAACTCTGAAAAATTCACGCAGACTTTTTCGCCGTTCTGATGAATGATGACGGCCTCCTTCATGCCTTCAAAAATGTCTTCAAGATCGTCTTTGACGTCCAACACAATGAAATCGCCGAGCTGTTTGTTTTGGCCGTCCAGGGTCGTCAACTTTAAGCGTTCAACACCTAAAACCTCCTCGCGTTTTTCGCGGAGTTTCTTGTGTTCCGCCCGGTAGATGATGTAGGCTTTGGCGGTTTTGGCGTGGCCGTTTTCGATGAGAATTTTTTCAACGAGATCTTGGATCTGTTCAACATTCGGAGCTGGCCCGTCTTCTTTAAAAAATACTTCCAGTACTGCTGTGACCTGGTTGGCTATTTTTTCCGCGGTGGCGCGGTCGGTTCCGCCAACGCTTTGGGCCGCTTTCCAGATCGCTTCGGTAATTTTTTGCTGTTCAAAATCTACGACGTTGCCGTCTCTTTTCTGAACATGACGAATAGGTGCCATAAGGGAAAAAGTATACTATTACTGGGTGACTGGATCGTAGCAAAAGAGATCGTTTTGGGAAAGATTTTTGCGGTAAGTAGAGTTGACTTATTTTATTCCGGTTTTATTGTCCAAACCGTCTCTTTTTGGAGCACGCCGGGAAGGTTGAACCCGGAAGCTTTTTTATGGCCGCCTCCGCCGAACATTCCGGCCATTTCGCTTAAGTTTATCTCGTTTTTACGTGTGCGGAATGAGCCGCGCACGCTGCCTTTATCGTCTTCAACCAAAAGTGTGGCAAATTCTGCGTCTTTCACAGTGCTGAGGTAATCAATGATGCCGCTGGTTTCTACCGTGGATGCACAGCACGCGTCGAGCTCTTTTTGCGTGATGCCCGAAACCACTACATTGTTCGGTGTGACCTTCATGCCTTCCAGAATTTTGCCCCAGGTTTTGAGCTGTTCGATGCTGCGGTTTTTGTACATGTTTTTGACGATGGAGCAGAAGTCCGCGCCCGCGGACATGAGTTCGGATGCGGTCTGGTAGACTTCGTCGCAGACGTTGGAGTGCATAAAGCTGCCGGTGTCGTAATAGAGTCCGCACAAAAGGCAGGTTGCGATTTGCGGCGTGATGATGACGCCAAGAAGTTTGAAAAGATTATAGATGACGAGCGTTGTTGAAGCCGCGTCAGCGATGATCAAATTTATCGATCCATATCCATGATTGGAAGGATGATGGTCAATGTTGATGATCGGTTTTTTGCTTTCAAAAATTTCCGGCTGCCGGTCCAGGAATCCTGTTTGCGGAATTGATCCCGCATCCACGCAGATCATCAGGTCGGTCGCATTGAGGTCGAATGATGTTTGAAACGTCGTGACGTTTGGAAGGAAGCCGAGTTCTTTCGGCACGATGTCCACGCATGCGGAAATCACATTTTTCCCCATGCTTTCCAAAAGTTGCCGCAAAGCCAGGTTGCTGCCGATGGAATCCGCGTCCGGATTGCGGTGCGAAATAATTACGATGCGCTGCGCTTCATCGCACGCGCGAACAATCTGTCCGGCAATGGTTGGGGAAATTTCCATGACAAAGGTACAATCTGTGTGTTGAATATCGCGCGTAAGGTTGCGCGGGTTCGTAAGCGCACACAGGAAAAAAGCTTACTCTTTTATCAGTGAGCCGGACAAGCTGAGATGAAAAAATCCTCTTGATGGAGTTGGAAGAGGTTTTGTTCTACGCTTCCGGCGGATAGATTTGTTTGCCGGTTTCTTCTTCAGTCAAAATAATCGCGCGGGTCGGGCATGCTTCCGCGGCCAGTTTAATCGTTTCGTCATCTGCCCCTTTTTCATCAATGATGATTGCTTTGCCTTCTTCATCCAGCTGGAAAACGGATCCGGCAATGGCGACGCACGGGGCGGCGCCAATACAGAGATCACGGTCAACAACGACTTTCATAATTATTTCTTAACTTTGTCGTAGGTCCAATACACTTCCACAGGTTTGTCTTCGCGTGACCATTTGATCTCCAGTTTTCCGCCTTTGTAAGCGCTGGCTACAGCCTTGCCGATTTTGACGGCGAGCTGGTTGATCGTTGTGTACACCATCAATCCGTTGCGGTCCTGGTCAACGCGTTCAACGCGGTCCAGAATGTTTCTGCCTTCAGCCTCTTTGCCCATTTTTTTGATGAGGTTCGTGATGTCGGTGAGATGCGCTTTTACTCCGGCTCCCTGAATGTGCAGTACGCCGTCGGAAAGGTGGCTCATGGTTTCGTGGCAGGCAGGACACACGCTCGCGTGGAGTTGATCAATCATTTTCGGGTCCATTTTTTTAAACGGAATCCAGCCTTTGCCGTCATAAACGGCGTGGCAGTAACGGCAGAGCAGTTTCAGACGTCCGCCTTTTTTGCCTTTTAAGAACGTTGAGGCTCCACTTCTTGGTTCGGATTTGCTTTTACTTGCAGGCATGAGTGTAAAGAGGGTTAGAAGATTAAGCTTTTGGCATCATTTTTACGACGTTGGCGTAGAGGTTGTTCGCCGAATCCCAATTGAGGTTTTTCATGTAGTCTTCAATGTACGTTTTGCGGTCGGAACCGTAATCAATAAAGTATGCATGTTCGTACATATCCAATACAACGACCGGCATTGCTCCCCAGATTCCGCCGTGGTTGTGGCCGTCACACAGATAGTTGTGGAGGCGGTTGTCGTTGAAATCGTAGGCGAGTACCACCCAGCCGCGTGCAACCATGCCTGCAGCTTTGAAATCTTCGAGCCATTTGTCGTATGAACCGAACTCTTTTTCAATCGCTTTCACCAAATCTCCGCCTTGTTTGCCTTCACCGCCAAGGACGTTGAAATAATATTCGTGGAGAAAAATGCCGTTGGCTGCAAAACTTTCTTCGCGCTTGAGTTCGCCGTATTCGCTGTAGGTGGCGTTGGCGAGCGAACGGTCAGCGGTCGCGAGTTTTTCTTCGATCTCGTTTCTCTTATTCACATAACCCACATAAAGCTTGTCATGATGAATCATCATGGTTTTTTCGGAAATGCCGGTCAACGGTTTAAGGAACGGCAATGGTTTTGCTTCGTATTTCATAAGAATGAAGTTAGCGATTGTGCTCTTTATAGAGTACGAGAAAAGACGATTTTTAGCAAGATGCTCTTATTGGTCACCCGGCCGGCCTGGAAGTTCTACCATTTTCTTTTTGATTTGATGCCGAGGATTTTGAGGATTTCGTAAGGATCCGTCACTTTGATGATTTTTCCTCGATGATCGGCGGCGGGTTCACCGTGTTGTTCTTTTCCGTCCGTGCCGCTTGTGCCCTTGAGCGCAACGTTTTTTTTTGCGACTCTTTCGGGAGCAAAACGAAGCAGTCTTTTGAGAAGGCTTTCGTGCGTTTCGCCGTAAACCGCGTGAATGCCGCGGCAGCCATACAGGCGCGCGAGTTCCATATCTTTTTTGTCGTTATCGCCGATGATGACGACATGTTTGCGGATCTGTTCACGGGTCATTTTCAGGATCTCTTCCAGATTACTGTAAGGTTTTTCCCACGGAACTTCGGTTATTTCGAAATCAAGGCTGTAAAGTCCGCGCTGCTCACGTTTCAGGAATTTCGGCGGAAGATCTTTTACCGCTCTTGCAGGCTGGGCATTGACCTGACTCAGGAAAGGATTGATTTTTGAACGTCTGATGCGTTGTCCCGCCTGTCCGGACGGAGCGTCGGTTAAAATTCTGTTCCTGATCCCGTTTTCCGCGACGGTTTTGATGACTTTGTGAATGCCCGGATATACTTTAAGGTGTTTTTTTCTTTCGTGGGTAAAAGCTTTTTGCGCTTTTTCAATCAGTTTGTTTTGATCGAAATCGGGGACGGATTTAAAAAATCCTTCCTCGACCATTCCCTGGATAAGACCTGCGTCTTCAATGGTTCCGGCTTTGGTGTAGAATTTTTTCATTGCTGCAACGACATCGTCTTCGGCAATGTTTGTTTCGTGTGCAATGGCTTTGGCCATGGCTTCGTAGGCTTCAACGGCGTATTTCATCCAATCCCAAATGGTGTTATCGCCATCCCAAATAATATCTGTGATGTTGCCGAAATCCTTGCCGTGAAAATCTTCGAAACTGTTTTGCGTTTGGACCTGTTCCATTTTTAAAATTTAAAGATGAGATATTATCGTATGCCTGGTTTTGAACGGATGCAAATGTTTTTCCAGAGCGCGTTTTTCTTTACTGCAAAGCTGAAAAGATTTACAATACGACTATTAGTTTATTCTTAACCCTCTCTATTATGATGATGGGAAAAAAATGCAAAGGCGGACTCCTTTTGGTTCTCGGCATATTTTTTGCATTGGGAACTTTTAACATCGTGCCACAAATTACCCTCGGTCAGTACTGGCCTTTAATTTTGGTTCTCGTCGGTATCCATGATCTTTTCTGCGGATGCAAAGGCGGAATGGGCATGGGCGGCTGCAGCTGCGGTTGCGGATGTTCAGCATGCGGAATGAAAGATGGTATGAAGATGAGAAAATAGTGTTAAAGTTTTGAAAATATAAGCCCCTGTCATTCCTTGTGGAGCCGGGGGCTTTTATATTATTTTTTTGATATGAACATGAAAAAAACTGCAAAGAAATTAATAATCTGCAGCCGCGGCCATAGGTTTTATAAAAGTAGTTCCCGTCCGGTGTGCCCTAAATGCTTGCCTGGTCGTTATCGTATTGCAAAAAGGGGCGCTTGAAGTTTAACTATTGACCGCTCTGCAGAAAAAGGGTCATCATGGTAATCCATGAGTACACTTTTTGAAGCACAATCCGATTCTTTGTGGTCACAGCCGCTCGCGCATCTTTTGCGTCCGAAAACTTTGGAAGAGTATTTCGGACAGGAGGATATCGTAGGCGACGGGAAGCTGCTGCGCGAACTGATTAAAGAAGACAAACTTCATTCGATGATTTTTTACGGTCCGCCGGGTACGGGCAAAACCACCCTGGCCATGATCGTGGCGCAGGAAACCAAAGCAGATTTTGAAACGATGAGCGCGGTCACCGGCGGCGTGCCCGAGGTGCGCAAAGTTGTGGAACGCGCCCGCGAGCGAAAGAAAATGAACCAGCGGACAGTTTTGTTCGTGGATGAAATTCACCGTTTCAGTAAATCACAGCAGGATGCTTTGCTGCCGCATGTTGAAGACGGCACGATTATTTTGATCGGTGCGACCACTGAAAATCCTTCGTTTGAAGTTATTTCGGCTTTGCTCTCTCGTTCGCAGGTTTTTGTTTTTAAAGCTTTGGATGAACAGGCGCTGGGTGCGATTTTGGATCGTGCCACTGCGAAAGTTGCCGAACTTGAGAAAAGAAAAACTTTGAAAATCGATGAACAGGGTCGTAATTTTTTGATTCAGTTTGCAAATGGCGACGCGCGTTCATTGCTGAATACTCTTGAAATCATTATCAAACTCGTCAAAAAAGATTCCATCAGTCACGACGAGATTCAAAAAGTGCTTCAAAGAAAAAATCTCCGTTATGACAAAAAAGGTGAGGAGCATTACAATATTATTTCCGCGCTCCACAAAAGTATGCGTGACAGTGATCCCGACGGAGCGCTCTATTGGATGATACGGATGCTGGAAGGCGGCGAAGATCCGCTTTATATTGCGCGCCGTTTAATCAGGTTTGCTTCCGAAGATATCGGCATGGCTGATCCGAACGCTTTGCAGCAGGCCGTTGCGGTGCAGCAGGCCTGTCATTTTAACGGCATGCCGGAGTGCGGAGTGAATCTGGCGCAGTGCGTGATTTATTTAAGCATGGCTCCAAAAAGCAATGCTGCTTATACCGCATATGGTTCGATTCAAAGAGAAATCCGTGAGACCGGGAATCTGGAAGTGCCTTTCCACATCCGCAACGCTCCGACCAAACTCATGAAAGAATGGGGCTACGGCAAAGATTACCAATACGCTCATAAATTTGAGGAGGGGATTGCGGGGCAGGTCCATTTGCCCGATCAAATCGCGGGCAAACATTATTATCATCCAACCGACCGCGGCATTGAAGCGCGCATCAAAGAAAAACTGGAAAAGATCCGGGAGCAGTTTAAACGCTAAGCATGAAATCAAAACTTTCATCGATGGAGTTCCGGAAAATTTTTCACCCATGGTATGAACGTAATCGCCGAGACTTGCCGTGGCGCCGCACTCACGATCCATATGAAATTTGGGTTTCAGAAATCATGCTTCAGCAAACGCAAGTCGAACGCGTGAAGGAGTATTATGCGCGGTTTTTGAAACGGTTTCCGAAGGTTGAAGATCTGGCGAAAGCGAATTGGGAAGATGTGCTCGAGTGCTGGCGCGGACTGGGTTACTACCGCCGTGCTCGGAACATGCATAAAGCTGCCCAGGTGATTGTGAAAGATTTTAGGGGCAAATTTCCCATGGTCTATGAAGAATTAAAAAAACTTCCTGGCGTTGGTTCGTACACGGCCGCAGCCATTGCCAGTTTTGCTTTCGGTGAAAAAGTTCCGGCATTGGATACGAATATTTCCAGGATTTTTGAAAGAGTTTTCGGCGAAACGTGGAAAACATTAAAACCCCAGGAACGTTTTGCGTTCGCGCAAAAATATATCGGTGATTTAAGCAGCCGCGATTTTAACTATGGATTGATGGACGTCGGCGCTTTGATTTGCAATGCACGTCAGCCAAAATGTGAAGAGTGCTGTTTTCAAAAAGTTTGTTCGTTTAAGCAGACGCCTGTTTACAAAATGTCGCGTGTGGCGCAAGGCCTGGCTTTTGCGGACGGTGAAGGTGTTGATGCGCCCGGTAGAAGACGAAGCGGTAAGCTGGCAGGAGATTTAAATTCAATAAAAGTTGCAGCTGGCGTGCTCATCCATAACGGAAAAATTCTCATTACCAAACGTCCGAAAGGCAAACCGCTTGCGGGCTTGTGGGAGTTTCCCGGCGGAAAACTTGAAGCGCGTGAAGATGAACGTCAGTGTTTGAAGCGTGAATTTATGGAAGAACTGGGCATTGAAGTTTCCGTCCGTCCGCCGTTTTATAAAACCGATACCGAACATGAAGGCACTCAAGTTCGTTTAAGTTTTCACCGCTGTTCGCTTTTGTTGGGCGAAGTAAAGGCCCTGGAAAAGCAGGAGTTCCGTTGGGTCAATCCATCCGAACTGCGTTCTTATCAATTTCCTGAAGCCAATCAAGAGGTGATTGAGATTCTTGAAATCAAAAAAGCGATGTTCCTCCACTAAGGAATGAAGTTCAGTTTTTTGATGAAGCCCAAATAGCCGTCGCGGTTATCGATGCGGATGCGGTGCAGCTGAAGCATGTCACCGCTTAATTCGGCGTATCCCGGTTTTGTGGTCAGAGCTACTTTGTAGCCGGCATCTTTGGTGAAACCAAGCGTGGTGTTGTCGTATCGGCCGGCTGGGTATACCAATGTATCAATAGTTTTATTCAAAAGTTTTTCAAGATAAGCTTTGCTGTCGAAAATTTCCGATTTTTGATTCGGGTCCGTGTTGAGGTCGGTGTGATGGACTGTGTGTGAAAGAATTTCAAAGCCTTCTTTGTCGATCTCTTTTACCTGGTCAGGACTCATGTACTGAACGCCGTCCATTTTTCCGGTGATAATACCTTCTGAAGCCGTAAATCCGTATTTTTGCAACAGGGGACGCGCGGTCGTATAAAAATCTTCGTAGCCGTCGTCAAAAGTAAGAATGATGCTTTTGGGCGGCACCCATCCTTTGATGATATCTTCAACGTGGATCGTGTGATAACCGTTCGTAGAAAGATACTGGAGAATTTTTTCAAACTGCTGCGGTTCGATGGAAAGATTGTAACCCAAAGGATCTTTTGCCGCTTCAACGGTCCGGACATAGTGAAACATGATGATCGGAACGATTGTTGATGCGTCTTTCGGCGCTGGAGTTTCTTGGGTTTGCGGAGGCAAATCTCCGCTGATTTGCTGCGATTCTTGGTCGTTAATTTCCTGTGCCTGCTGCGTTTGGGTTTGCGATGTCTGCAGGCTCGACTGGGCCATGAGCTTTTCATGGATCAGCTGGTCTGTTGCCTGGACGTCGCTGCACGCTGTAAGAATGCTTCCGCTGAGCGTCAAAAACAGTGCGCCTGCTAAAATTTTTTTCATCATAGTAAGAGAGAGTTCCTAGGAGTCTGGATTTTAGCATGCTTGTTTGCTAAAATTCAACCATGCCGACTGCGAAAAATACAACTGTTCTGGGCGTTGATCTTGGGGGCACGAAAATTCATGCCGGTTTGTACAGTGTGCCTGATTTTAAGCTTATCAAAGAGCAGCAAATTCCGACTGACGCCAAACGGGGACTCGAAAATGTTCTTGAAAGCATTGCCGCACTCATCAATTCATTCGCCGATGAGACGACTCTTGCGGCCGGACTTGGCGTGCCGGGATATTTTAACCAGCAGATGAACGTTTTGTCGCGGACCCCGAACATTCCTTTTAAGTCGCCGGTAAACTTGAAAGATTTTTTTGCATCACGCGTGAAGATTCCCATGGCTTTTGATAACGACGCCAAGCTTTTTGCGTTCGCCGAATATGAACTCAACTGGAAAGATAAAATTAAGGACATGGTGGCGCTGGCCATCGGTACGGGTTTGGGCGGCGGCATTGTGATTGACGGGAAAATTTACAGGGGCGCGAATGGTTTTGCCGGAGAGTTCGGTCACGCCAGTTTTGGCGCCGACCGCGAGTTTGAGGATGTTGTTTCCGGCAAGGCCTCAGATGCGCAGATAGGACAGTCTTTGGGTTTGCTGTTAAGCGATATAGTCCACGTTTTTAATCCCCAGGTTATTGTGCTCGGCGGGTCGGTGGCCCTTCACACCTTTGCGTCATTGGAAAAAGAGGTTTGGGACTGCATCCGCAAACGCAACGTTGAAGAAAGCTATGCCGGTCTGAAGATCGTGCTTTCAAAGCTTGAAAATCCGGCTACACTTGGTGCGGCGCTCTTAGCATCTAAAAATCGTTTATGAATAAATACAGTTCAACGGTTGTTATTCTTGCGGTGATCATTTTGGCCGGAGCTCTGCTGTATTTTTTGCCTCAGCTTCTTGCTCAGACGGGCGGTTCTTTGAATTCTTCAAATCAAAATATTTCGGATACGCAGAACATTGCCGATGAAGGAACGCAGCTTGGTCTTGGAAATTCTCAGCAGGGAAGTGTTCAGCCTCCAGCGGATGTTCCTCAGGATGTTACTCTTCAGGGCCATTTTACCTGTCTGCCTCACAAAAATACGGGAGGTCCTGTCACCATGGAATGCGCTTTCGGTCTTGAAACTGACGATGGTAAATATTATGCCCTGGACGCTACCGCTGTTTCACCTTCGCCGCTGGCCGATATGACAACAGGAAAACAGGTCAGCATTACCGGATTGTTGGTTCCGGCCGATCAGCTCAACACCGATCAATGGCAGAAATACGACATTGTAGGAATCATGCAGGTGAAGACCGCGAAAAAGCTTTTATAGAATTTTTAAATTTTTAATATGTCTTTAGAAAGCGCAGAATTACCGAGTTATCTTCCGGGTACCTATATTCTTTATTCTTTTGATAAAGCAGGATTTGAAAAAATTCAGGGACAGCTCAGCGGTGATGACTGGTTTTTTCATGATGCGGCTAAATATCCCAATCCAAGCGCTGAATCGCTGCTGACAGGAGATGACCGCGTTACGGTCTGGATGCACTATGATCATCAGCAAAAGAGCGGAGCTTCCAAGATTTTGGCAAAAATGTCTCCGGATAGAACCGGCGAAATGAAATTTCTTAAAGGATGGACGAGCATCAGTCTTGAGATGGACGAATCCGGGAACTTGAAGTCGATTTATGGATCAGCTTAAGAGGATGGAGTTATAATAATGTTGTTTAATTTAAAAAATATATTCATTAGATCGTCAATAGGTTTGCTTATTCAGAGCATGGCAAAAAATTGTCATGAAGTTAAATTTGTGTTTACTTATCAAGATGAAACCTTACCCCATCACGTATCCAAATTATGAAAAAAAATTTGCCGTGGCTGGCTTCAGCCATAACTTTTTCATTTGCAACAAGTTTGGCTTTTAGTTCACCTTTGGTTTTTGCCACAAACATTGGAACAGATGTCTCAACCAATAATTTAACGGTTGGAGGAACGTTGACCGATACGACTTTTACCCCAGGCTCTCTGGTGTTTGCAGACGTGGGCGGCCTTTTTTCACAGAACAATGCTGATCTTTTTTGGGATTCAACCAACAACAGGCTCGGTATCGGGACGGCGACACCGGGTGGACAACTGGATATCGTAAACTATGGCAACTCCGGCGGAATCCCGACATTCCAGGTGAGAAGCAGCCAGGGCGGCGACAACCCGATTTTTAGAATTTTTGACCGCGGCCGCGCCGTTCTGGAATCCTACAGCACCGGCGGACCCGGACTCAACCTTATCAATGGCGGCGGTACAAGCAACCCGACTCTCCAGGTAACGAGCAGCTCGAACAATGCATGCTGCGGCGATGCGAATGCTCCCGTTTTCAAAGTATGGGACAAAGGACGCGTTGAACTCGACAGCTATGCGTCAGGCGGTCATCCGGCACTTACGGTCACTCAACACAACAGCGGGCAGGACGCCCTGGACGTTTCTGGCGGATTGATCAATCTTAACGATTCGTCGAACTTTGACGTCAATATTGCTACGGGCAGTTCGACCGGAACACTCAACCTTGGCACCGGCACCGGTGCGGTGAATATTGGTAACGCAACCGGCAACACTTCCGTGACAGGCGATCTTACGGCCACGGGCGTGCTCACCGGCGCAACTTTAACCGATGGAACATTTTCGGTTACAGGTGGCGCCGTTACGGGCGCATCCGGCAAAATTTCGCAATGGACGAATGACTCCAACTACATCACCGCGGCCACGGAAACCGACCCGGTTTATTCTCTCAACACTTTTGCCACAGGAATGAATCAGGGAGTCGCAACGACCGACAGTCCGATATTCGCCAATGTTACTTCCAGTTTAACCGGTAATGCCGATACAGCGACTGCATTGCAGACAGCACGAACGATTAACGGTGTGAGCTTTGATGGTACCAGTAACATCACAATACCGACCGGTCTGCAATCTTACGCAATGTTCTACGGTCTCACGGCGGGAACAGGAAATGGTGGTCCTACAGATTATGCCGCCACGGTCGCCGCCGGCAGTGCGGTTCCGTTCCCGCGCAGCGGTCCCTCGCTTGGCATCGTGTCTCTTTCAACTACGACGTTCAACATTCCTGCGATCGGGGATTATGAGGTGACATTCAATGTCCATACGACCGAACCCGGCCAGCTCGAGCTGACCGTGAATGGCGTTGAGTCACCAGCATGCATCGGGGAAGATATGAGTCCTACGTCCGGAGGTCATCCGATCATCGGAAACTGTATCATCACAACGGTTGTGCCAAACTCGGTTGTGAGTGTGATTAATCCTCCAGGAAACGCACTGGCGCTCACTATCACACCGGCCGACGGCATAGATATGCATGCCAACTCCCAGAGTTTGGTCATCAAACAATTGTAAAATTTTCATTTCTGACGCGACAATCAGCAGTCCCCTCTAAATCATAATCAACAATCAGAATGAAAAATATTTACAAAGCTAAAAAGTTATCCGTGATCGCGGTTACTTTGCTGCTCACTGCTTTGCCCTTCCAAGTTTTGGCGATTCCGCTGACGAACTTCGTCCAGATTGTTGGTAATACTGATTTTCAATTGAACACCTTTGATACGGCGGCATCAACTACCATTACGGCCACAGGAGGCGGCCAGGTTACGAATTTTAGTGTGCAGGCAAATTATATCGATATCACTCTTGATAATGCTTCGAACGTCACTTTCACTGTTGCGGCACCCAATCGTTTTTTTGTAATACTCCCGCAGAGCGGTTCAAGTTATACGATTGCTCCGGCCTGTCCGACAACCAGCGTAACTTTAAACGGTACCGGCGCACAGTCCGTTTTGCGTTTGCAAGTCATGACCACCAATAGTTGTTCCGGCGGTGGTGGAGGCGGAGGGGGCGGTGGCGGTGGCGCGGGAGGAGGTGGAGCGTCACTGACTGGCGGCGGTATTTTCGCTCCAGGTTCTTCAAATTCACAAACAACTGGCACGAACACGAGCCAACAAACTACTCAGCAAACGCAGCAAACAACATTCTTCACGGATACTGCGAACAGCTGGTCAATGAGCTATGCTGAAAAACTCCACAATAAATGCAGCGTAGATGGCTACAAAGATTCAAAAGGCAACGTGCTCCATATTTTCCAACCAGACAGCACCATCACCCGCAGGGAACTGGTGAAAATGGTCATGCAGTGCAAATACAATGATCAAGTTGCTGCCGCCAATAAAGCGCCGTTCCCTGATGTTACCTTGAATATGTGGGGCGTGGATGAAATCGCCCAGGCGAAAATGGATGGAATGGTTTCAGGTAATCCCGACGGCAGTTTTGCTCCTGATAAGAATGTTATCCGCGCTGAAGCCGCCAAGATTATTGAATTGGCAAAACATGTACTTGCGGAATTAATGGGCAGCGATATTTCTGTGCTCACTGTCTTTACTGACGTTAATGCCAACTCCTGGTACGGGCATTTTGTAGCGTTCGGTACGGCCAACCATTATTTTGAAGGGTATAAAGACGTTACCGGAAAACTTACAGGTTTGTGGGGACCGGCAAACAATCTCACCCGCGGTGAAGCTGCCAAAATCATTGTGAATGTGTTTGGATTGTAAACCGGTTTCAAACCATTGAGACAAATATCTTAAAAAGCCCGCACTAAACAAGCGGGCTTTTTTCGAACCATATAAGATTTGGTAGCGCCAAGGAGAATTGAACTCCTATTGACGGATTGAAAATCCGCTGTCCTGACCATTAGACGATGGCGCCACGCATACACATGGAAAATTTAGCCCAAATTTTGCTTTGAAAGTATAGCGATTCGGGCTTGCTTGTCAAACTTCAACCTCAGAAGATTGGTGTATCTGGCGGGGCTCGAACCCACGACCTCAGCCTTCGGAGGGCTGCGCTCTTCCAGCTGAGCTACAGATACATAAGGCTGCCTTTATTTTTTCTTTGGAGTTGTTGTCGGTGCGTTCGGGTCCTGAACATACGTCAGGCTTTGCGGGGTTTGCATGTTTTTGCCCGCGATCTTGGCTTCGATGGTTTTGTAGGCCTGGGCCTGGATGATTTTTTCCAGAAGATCGCGGCTCTGGCTCAAAAAGTTTTCTTTATCGACCTGCTCCTGCTGCAAGACGTAGCCTTTTTCCGTGGACTGGCTCGTGTTCAGCAAAAAAACAATGCTCAAAAGAATAATGATGCCGAGCAGCGTGAACATCAGTAAATAAATGCTTTTTTTGATCTCCTGTGAAAGCGTAGCTTTGCGGGTAAAATTTTTCCCGTCTTTTTTGCGGTATTTGATGTCCTCAAAAGAGAGACTTTCACCCATTGGAAGGTTGGGAAATGATTTGGAATTGAGTCACAATAATACCCGTACTCGGGTCGGCGATTGCTGCGAAAGCTGATTTGGAAAGATCCAGTTCGACGCCGGTGGCGTAAGGGCCTCGGTCATTCACTTTGACTTCGACGCTTTGGCCGTTTGCTAAATTCGTTACTTTGAGGAGCGTGCCCATTGGCAGTGTTTTGTGGGCCACTGTATAGATCATAGGATTATAAGGATCGCCGCTTGCAGTTCCGTATCCTGCGAGTGAATCGGCGTAGTAGGTCGCCCGGCCGAATTTGTAGCCGTTGGTGCTTTCCAAAAGGCGGTAAATGAGTTCCGCAAAGTCGCCGCGGTTCATGGGTTCATCCGGATTCAATGCGCCTGCGGCGCGGTCTTCCAGAATCAGGCCGCGATCTTTTGAAACTTGAGCATATGGAGCAAACCAGGTATCAGCAGGAACGTCGCTGTATGGTGCGGTGTCGATGGTCACGGGAAGTTCATGATTCTCTTCGAGCAAAACCATTTTTAAACTTTCAACGCGGTTGATGGTCTGGTCCGGCTGGAACGTACCGTCGGGATAGCCGCCGATGATCTGATTTTGAAGACCTTTTTTGATGTACGGCGCATACCAGGCGCTTGGATCGACATCGGAAAAAGTTAGGGAAACATTGGTAAGAATATCTTTTTCGGGAGTTTTGTTGATGGTTCCCAAAATAATTTTGAGCGCTTCCGCGCGGTTGATCTCTTTGAGCGGCTGGAATGTTCCGTCGCTGTAGCCGTCAATAATGTGGCGGTCTTTCAGAAATTTGATAGCGATATAATGATCGTCGCCGGCGTTTACGTCGCTGAATGCAGGGGTCGTGTCCACGGCCGGCGGTGCTGTTTGCTGCGTTTGAGCTTGTTGAGTTTCTGATTGCTGGGTCGCCGAGGTTTCTTGGGTCACAGCCTGGCCTTCAGCATATGGAATCGCCAAACTGACCGCACACATCAAGCCGATAATGGTTGAAGAGGTTTTTTTCATAGATTGCATGATTACATCAAAAGCTTAAGCTTTCGGTTTGATGGTGATGTGGCGGAAGTCGCCTTCGCCAACACTTTCCGTCATCAGGTCGCCGAATTTTTCAGCAAGGTGCAGATGCACTACGCGGCGGAAGTATGGAGACATCGCCGGTAAAGCTTGAGGCTGCTGAGTTTTCATGACCATGTCGGCCTTGCGGTCCGCAAGACGGATCACGTTTTCTTCCTGGCGTTTGCGGTAGTCGTCAACATCCACGAGGATTTTGTATTCGCCCGGCTGTTTGTTCCAGATCATGATTTTCAAAAGATTCTGAAGCGCAAAAATATTTTCGCCGTGATGGCCGATCAAAAGACTCGGCTCTTCGCTTTCAATGTTGATGCGGTAAGTGTCGTCGCGTTTGTCGATCTTGATTTTACGGAACGGTGTGGAGATGCGGTTGAGGATCTCTTCAACGGTTTCCTGGAGAATGGTTTCCATAGATTAATATAAAATTAAGAAGTAACGATTGGCGGAGGGATGGGCTGAACCTATGATTCAATAACCCGGACTTTTACATGCTCTTTTTCTGCTTTTTTATTGACCACCAGCTGTTGGGCAATGCCGTAGAGCGTTGATGTGCTCCAGTAAATACCCACACCTGAAGGAACGGAAGCTGTCAGTACCGCGATCATGGCAGGCATAAAGTAGAGCATCATGTTGTTGGCGGTATCCATTTCGTTCTTTTCTTTTTTCTCGCCGGGTTTTGCCAGCGCGCCGTCGCTGTCCTTTTTCTTTTTCATGCGGACGAAGGCCAGTTTCATTTGTAAAAATTGCAGACCTCCCACGATCAGCGGAAGAACGAACGGATTCACTTTGGTCAAATCAAGCAGTCCGAAGAACAAAACATTAATCGAGCTGTAGTTGAAATTCTGCAGTCCGCCGTAGAGCAGGAAAGAGTTGTCAGGATTCAAACCGTTCTGAACCACCTGATAGAGCGCGATCAGAATCGGGAACTGGATGAGCAAAGGCAGACAGCTGCCGAGCGGATTGACTTTGTTTTCCTGCATGACCGCCAGGGTTTCCTTGCCGATCATTTCCTGGTTGTCCTTATATTTTTCTTTGATCTTATTGAGTTTCGGCTGTACGTCCTGCATTCTGCGTTGAGATTCCAATGCTTTCTGGTTTGGAATGAGCAAGATGGTTCTGATGAGCAGCGTCAGTAAAATGATGCCGAGGCCAAGACCGTGGCCCGGGATGATGCTCAGGAAGAAAATGAGACTATTATAGAGCGGCTGATAGAAAATAGTTGCCCAGAGCCAACCGAACCAGCCCTGCGGCTTGATCTGGAATGCATTGGATTCAACGATTTCGGATTTCATGGCTGTTGAGGCCGTGCTTGTTGCGGCAGATTGTTGGGTTCCTGAAACCATTGCTTGAGTTGCGGCAGTCATTTGCGTTTGTGCGACTGCGCTTTGAGTCATTTGCTGGGTTTGCCCGACGGCAAGCTGCTGGGTTGAAGGGCCTAGATTGATGTTCGCATTTGCCGGAACCCAGATGACGGCCTGTACTTTATATTGGCCCGGTTCGTTAAACAGTGCGTGGTTCCAGTTATTAAAGGTCACGGTCTGTTTTTGGCCCGGGTTTATGACCGTATCCGTTACACCTGTGCAGGAGATTTGCGCCACTTTATGTTTTTGAACCCACTGGCCGTTGATCTGTTCCAGAACATTGAGCGGCTCGTTTGGGCAGTTGTTTTTTAAAGTGAGCGGAACCTGCGTATTATTTTGTAAATCAGCGGTTACCGTCGTGCCCATTTCATAATCCGCATGGGTTGGCGCGAGCGTGACGTTATTTTGAGCTTGAGTTTGATTGTTCGGAAAGAAAAAACTGACGATCATGTTCACGATCAAAAAGACGATGACGAACGTCAGGATGTTTTGGAGGGTTTTTTTCATGAATGAGTGGAGGTGAGATTTTGCAAAGTTTGAACGATGGTTTTAGTCAGATCCTGAAAGTTCAAGGTGGTCAGAGGAAGCTTTGCAATCACGACAAGGTCGGACGGAACGGAAGGGAGATCAGGATGTAAGCGGAAGATTTCATAGAGCCGGCGCCGTAACTGGTTTCTTTCAACGGCTTTGGCAAATATTTTGGTACTTACAACGACGCAAAAGCGGCTCTTATTCTTATAATTGGGGAGATATTTGACTGTGACAAAGTTGCTTGTCTTATATGATCGCAGACCTTTTTTTAAAAGGTATTCGATACGATTGCTCGTTAGACGTTGATTCTTTGGCAACATAGAAAATGTCGAAGATCCTCCGAGGAGGACAAAAGCGCCGGTTTTAAGGCGCCCCGGGGCTTTTAGCGTTTGCGGTCGCTCACTGTTAGGCTGTAGCGTCCTTTCAAACGGCGACGAGCCAATACGTTTCTTCCGCTTTTGGTAGACATTCTGGATAAAAATCCATGGGTCTTAGCGTGTTTCCTTGTTTTAATTTTCGCCAGCATGATGACAGTATAAAATGATATTTTTGAAACTTGAGCAGAATCTCATTTTTTACCCAGCGACTCGGCCAAAAGAGGATAGCTTTTTGGCGTCTGGATGTCAATTTTATTTACGTTATGAAATTTTCAAGCAGGGCTTTTCCTTCGGGAGTGGCAAAAGATTCAGGATGGAACTGTATCCCGAAAATCGGGAATTTAACATGTTCAAGCGCCATTATGGTTTTTTCGTCCTTGATTCGGGCGGTTATGACGAGTTCTTTGGGGAAATTTTCTTCCGAGACGCAGAGTGAATGGTAACGCATGGCTGTGAATGGATTGGGCAGGCCGGCGAAGATTCCTTTGCCGTTGTGCTCAATTTCGCTGGTTTTTCCGTGCATGATTTTTGGAGCATGTTCTATGCTAGCGCCAAAAGCGTTCGCTATACCCTGATGGCCAAGGCAAACTCCCAGCAGGGGGATTTTGGGGCCGAACTTCAGAATGACCTCTTTGCAGATGCCGAAGTCTTTTGGGTTTTCCACCGTGCCCGGCCCGGGCGAAATCACGATGCGGTCGGGTTTGAATTTATCGATGTCTTTTAATGTTATGCGGTCATTGGCGAACACAGCCGGGCCGGCTTTGAGCTCGGCAAAATACTGGTAGAGGTTATAGGTGAACGAATCGTAGTTGTCGATGATGAGTGTTTTCATGTGTGTGATATTGCAGTTTCGCGGATTTTATTGTATCTTTGGCGGGTGACTATTTCCAAATGAAAAACTATGTCTCTGCGGACACAATATGAATTTTTATTCGTTGGTCGGGATGAAGACAGTTTTGTAGAAAATTACGCATACGATTTAGGCGAAGGCGGAGACAATAGCGGTAAGATTTTCATCAATCTGGAAATCCAAAACAATCCCGCGGAAGCCGAAGATATCGGCGAGCTGATTTTTGATACGCTCCGCAAGAAATTTTTCGCTGATCTGGACGAAGATCCTTATATACGTTTTGAGAAAGCTTTAAAAGACGTCAACCGCGAACTCAAGAATCTTCGTGCGCAGAAAAATTCCCAGTTCATCGGGAATTTGCACGTAATAATTGCGGCTGTCGTGGGAACCAACATTTTTTTGACGCAATGCGGCGAAGCTGAAGCGTATCTGATCCGCCGCAAGTTTTGCAGCGTCATCAGCGACGATCTCGGCGATCCGGATTCCAAAGATTTTTTTACGAATATTGCCAACGGCACTCTTGAACCCGATGATTTTGTGTTATTGAGTTCGACGCGTTTGTTGCGATACATCAGCAAGAGCGATTTTGCGCGGATCGGTTCTTCCAAAAATCTTGTGGCTTCGCTCGGTGAACTGCGCGATTTTTTGTCCGCTGAAGTTCTTGGAAAAATGGCTTTTATCGGAATCCGCGCGGGATTACCGGCGGAACTGACCGATCAGGAAAAATCCAAAATGGCTTCTCATCTTGAAAAACGCGACCGCGTTCCTTCAGATTCCAATTCCAAAGAAAAACAGTCAGTGAACGTTGTTTTGATGGATGCCGTCAGAAAGTTGTCCGGCACGGTGAAAGATTTATCGCAGCGTCTGGCTTCACGTTCACAGGGGCCGCAGGACGGTGAACCGAAGGGCAGAGTTGTCCGCGGACAGGCCCAGACCGGTAATTTTTTCAATTTCAGCAACTGGTCGCGCGATAAGATCTTGGCATCTATTATTGTGATCATCCTTGTACTAACCGCAGGAGTCTGGTGGCTCCGCACCCGCGCTGATGAACAGGCTCAGGTTGACCACTATGTAGCGATTTTGAATGACGTAAACCAGGAGATCAGCACTGCCGAAACAACCGGCCAGTATAATAAAGACCAGGCATCGCAGATGCTCAATGATGCAGAACAAAAATCTTTGACGGTTTTGAACTCCGGTTATGCCCGCAGCGACGCGGAAAAATATTTGAATATGATCCAGGATGACCGCGATAAACTGGACGGAGTCGTTCATCCGCAAACAACAGTGATCGCAGATCTTTCCACCAAACGCGCCAATGTGAGCGCTTTGGGTCTTCTTGGGTTGAAAGGAACGCTCTACGCTTTTGAATACAACGCTTTGTATCCGATTTTGGCTGATAAACTTCAGGATCCTCTGACCATCGATCAGAATGAAACCGTCATTGCCGGTTCCAACTATGATGATCAGAATGCGCTTTTGTTTTATACCAAATCAAACAAGGTCATCGAATACAGCAATAACCAGATGAATTTTGTTCAAGCTGCGGAAGGCACTTTCCATAAAGGCGTAGCCGTTGAAGCTTACAACAACAAATTCTATATTCTTGATCCTGATTCCAATCAGATCTGGAAATACACGATCCTCCACGGTAAATTTGATGCCGCCCAGCAGTACAACATTGACGGCGATCTGAAGAACGCCACGGCGTTCGCGATTGACGGCAATGTTTACGTTTTGAACAAGGACGGTTCCATCACCAAACTTTTGAGCGGGAACAAGCAGAATATTACTTTAAGACATGAGCCGGTCACTCCATTAAAGGCTCCTACCAAGATTTATACCAATGTAAACATCCAGCAGGTGTATATTCTTGAACCGAGCCTGCACCGCGTGATGGTCTACTATAAAGACGATAAAAACAACGCGTTAACCTATCAGGCACAATATGTGTTCGACAACATCAACGACCTCCGCGATCTGTACGTTGATACAGATGGCAACAAACTTTATTTGTTGGATGCCACGAAGGTTTACTCCGTTGATTTGAACGCACAGCCTGCGGCTCCGACCAATTCGACTACAGCCGTCATTACGACGCAGCAGGCGAGCGATACCCAGCAGGTTTCACAGGCTCCAGGTAATTAAAAGATTTCTTCTTTGAAAACCTTCATGTCTACGTTGTCCTTGGCTTCTTTTTTGAGTGAGTAGAAGGAAATGAATCCGGCCGGAATCGGCAGCCAGAAAGAGATGAAACGGTAAATCAGCGTGGCACCGATTGCGATGGTCGGATCAATGTGCGCTCCCAGAAAAATAAGAATGAGCGAAGCTTCCGCCGCGCCGATGCCCGCAGGTGCGAGCGTGATTTTGCTGAAGAGTAAAGCTGCGGCATAGGCAAAAACAATCAGCGTCATGGAAGGCAGCGTACCCAGAGCCAGGAAAGAAAAAGCGAGCGTGGCGATGTTGGACGCGTAATAAATCAGGCTGGCCACGATGCTCTTGGCAATGAGCCAGGGATGTTGTTTGAGCCGTTTGAGATACATTTTGCGGTTCTTGGCGAAAGAGAAAAACGGTTTGGCCCATTTGTATTTGCCCAGGAGTTTCTGGAGTTTTCTAAAGAGATGTTTTCTGCCGATGTAAATGCTCAAAATCACCAGCGTCACGATCATGATACTGATGAAAATGATGGATGTGTTCAGCGCCGCCGTGATGTTCTGCAGAAAGAAACTCGGAATAATGAAGAGCAGAATGAGCAGAATATGCGTGATGGCGGTCCAGCAGATCGAAAGGAAAATGAATTTTTCCGTATCAACGCCCAGTTTTTTATAAAAATGGTAAGCGGCGGCCATGCCTCCGGCTTCGCCGACGGGTAGAATGTGCGCTGCGAAAACGTTGAGCGACGCGATGCGCATGGAATCTTTAAAACGGACTTTAATGTCCGCGACTTTCAGCAGGATCTGAGAAAACCAGCCGTCTCCTATATATTGGAAGATCTGCGAAAAAAGCGCCGCTGCGATCCAGCGGTAATCAATATGATCTTTCAGGGTCCATAGTTTGGAAAAGTCGTTGACGTTCGGCGCCAACCGGATCACGGCCAAAGCAACGATCGCAACGATGATGAAATACTGGAGAATTTTGAGGAATTTCACTGTTCAGGAGTCATTATTATGACCTTGGAATGAGCATGTCATCTTCTTTTTCAGTGTTGAACTTGCCGAATTCGTATTCAAATTTCACGCGCTTCAGATTGAGCAGATAGCATGATCCCCAGACTGCGTATTTGAACCAGACGCGGGCCCGTCCTTCTTCATCAAATCTGCGGGTGTTGAAAATAATGTTCGTTGATTTGAGCATGCGGAACCGTCCGACTTCGCTGATTTTTTTGATGTAATCAAGATCTTCGCAGGTCGGGAGATTCGGATTGAATCCGCCGATGGCGTGATGGATGTTGCGTTTGACGATGATGCCCGCTCCGGCCGACCCCGGCCGTTTGGTGTATTGAAGCGGATTTAAAATGCAGTGATGATAAAAAGAGAACACGGCTTTATCTACGAATTTTTCGGAGTCAGGTTCCAGATGGCAGCCCGCTCCGTCCAGATTTCTGCGTTTCACTTCAAGATACGCGTCACGTAAAAAGTTCGGAGGAATGCGCGTGTCTGCGTCCAGGAAGGTAATATAATCGGAATGAGCGTAGGCTGCTCCGTTATTGCGCGCAATGGAAACGCCTTTTTTGGGCGCACGGATAAAACGGATGTTTCTTTCCGGATAAAGATGAATGATCGAATTCACGATGTGCTGGGTGCGGTCCGTGCTGCCGCTATCTGAAACGATAATTTCAAAATTCATGTCCTGGGCCAGGATTTCGCGGAGCAGATCGCCGATGAATCCTTCTTCATTCAGCGTCGGAATGACGATGCTTAAGTATGGCTTTTTGCTATGACGAAAAGAACGATCACTACTTTGGTTCAGCATCTTGTACGAAGAAGTTTTTACCATAACAGGATCTTAATAGGAGCTTGCCATAAATTAGCATTAAACAGCCGGGTATTCAAGCACTTAAGCTTGCTTAGCCAAGGAGTTCAACGAGATGTTTTGCAATGTTCAGCGAGGCCTTGGGGTTGCTGAGTTTCTTGAGATTTTTTTTATACATTTTGTAGCTTTTCTGGATCGTGTGAATGCTTCTGGTGATTTGAAGTTTCTTTTTATTTTCAACAACACCGAGTTTGTATCTTTTGACGAGTTCGGCATTGCCGCGTTCTTGGCGGGCGATGGTTGATGTGATGATCATGGGTTTTTCCGCGGCGATGCATTCCATCACAGTAGCGCCGCCGGCTTTCGTTAAAACCACATCCGCGCTTTTGAGATAATTGGGCATCTGGTCGGTCCAGCCGATCACTTTTACGTTTTCATATAAGCTGTACTCTTCCAGTTTGTTTTTGATTTTTCCGTCGCGGCCCGCGATCACGATAATATTGCAGTTCTTGAAATTGTTGATGAGCTCTTCCATGATTTTGACGTTTTTTTTGGGTTTCTGGGCCGTTGGCAAAAAAAGAATCGTGAACAAATCCGGATTCAGTTCGTTTGTTTTGAGGAATGTTTTCGTATCGACAGGTTTCAAAAAATCCATTTTTACGGGAAATCCCAGAACGCGGATTTTTTTTGGATTCAGTCCCAGTTTTATGACGGATTTCGCCGTGTCTTCGTTCGGTACGATCTGTTCATCCGGATTGCCGATGACCCAGGCGTTGTGGATAAAAATGGAGTCCGTGATCACGCTGATGAACTTCACGTCGGGATTATATTTTTTGAGCAGTTTCCTCATGAGGTAATCCCAAACCGGGAAGGTAGAAACCACCAGGTCCGGTTTTTTTACGTTGATGAATTTTTTGACCTTTCTTAAAACGATCGCGTAATTCAGGCGGTTGAGCATTTTCATGCGCCACTGTTTGTCCCACGATTCAAAAATCAATTCACAAATGATCGGCGCGCGGCGCGCAAGGCTGTCGTATGTTTTGATACTGACGCGGTTGATGGAGCGGCTGAGCAGTTCCATCAGATCCACGATTTCCACGTCATAGCGATGGCCGTAGAGGTGTTCGATAGCTTCCTTGATGGATTTGGCTGCGCTCATGTGTCCCTGTCCCATGTTGGCGCTCAGAATCAGAATTTTTTTCGTCATAATCGGTGGGCAGGGAAGTGGGCGTTCTAAATCGTATGGCTCTTGGAGATTTTGTCGCTTTTGAATTCCGTATTCGGGCCTTGTTCAACAATGATGCCTGTGGAATGGAGGACATCAAAATGCGGAAGAACTTCGGGATAACCTTCCTGGTAGACCACGCGCTTGATGCCCGCGACCGCAACCAGACTCGCGCACACGCGGCAGGGATGTTTGGTGCAGTATAAGGTTGCGCCTTCAAGGCTGATGCCCTGTTTGGCCGCAAGACTGATGCACCATTGTTCCGCGCAGATGCCGTAACAGATTTCGCGGCGGGTTCCGGAAGGAGTCTGATACATGTCGCGCACGCAGCCCATTTTTGAACATGCGTATCCGGGCAGCCAGTCGTTGGTATGTTCGACCAGGATTTTTCCGTCTTTAACGATGAGACAGGCTATTTGAGCCCGAAGGCATAGCGTTCCGGGTTCAATCCGGTCGATCTCTTCCAGAAATTTGTAATCTTCGGCGGTGATGGCCATAAAAAAGCCTGATAATCTTCATCAGGTTTTATTATACCTTTTTTGTGTTCTAAATCTACGCTGGATTCAGCATCCAGGGATAATGAGTCTGGATCTCCATGATGAGCGTTTCCGGTTTGGTGATTCCGAGTTCGGTAATCATGCCGGTGATAACGTCTGCCGAGGTGATTTCAAAAGCCGGGTTGCGGACGGTGACGCCGGGCGGGGGATTGTCCCAGACTTCTTTTGGGTCGCGCTCTTCGATCACTTCTTCAAATCCATAAATTGTTTGCGGATCGAATTTCCAGGAGTTAGTGCAAGAGTACGAAAGTATGCGGTTTTCCAGTGCAAACTGCGCGATCTGTTCCGTGCCGATTTTATTGAAAATTTTTCCTTCGGCAGTTATGGCGTCACAGCCGAATAAAAAGATATCCGCTTTTTTGAGGAACATATGCGCGGCGCTGTCCACAAAATGTACGACCGGAATTCCCAGCTTGGCGACGTTTTCCGCAGTGATGCGGCCCTGGAACCTTGGCCTTGTTTCGGTGTTGTAGACGGTAAAGTTTTTGCCTTGTTCCTTGGCTTTGGCCAGGATCGCCTCAACGGTTCCGGAATGGCAGTGAGTGAAAACGATCATGCCGTCCTGGATTTTTTTTGCTCCGAACTCCGCAATTTTTTCTTTGGAAGTTTTAAAATGATTGATGACGTAGCTGCTGACGTCAGGATTTTGCGCGAAGTTTTTCAGACAGTAGCGGAGCGCGTTTCTGAGGGCGGGTTCCGTCGGACGCGTGGCTATGAGTTCGTTCATGGCTTGCTTGAGAGCGGCCGGGTCCTGGGTTTCTTTGAGTTTGAGCGCAAAAGCTTCCACCGCAGCTACAGCGATTTTTTCCGCGCCCTGGATCTCCAGGGTTTTGATTTTTTGGACGGTTTCTTCAAAAGTCATGAGGGATTTACAAAAGTTTTTTATGCTGCCGGACGGATATGATGGATTTTTTCATGGACGCCGCTCTGGATGAACTCGACTTGTTCGTGGCCCCAGACTTCGTATTTTTCCGCAAGTTCTCTGAAGTAAGAGCCGTTGAGGATTTCATCTTTTTCTTTTTGCCATTGTTTCATCTCATCCTGAACGTCTTCGATGTCGTTTACTTGATCGTTTTCATGGGTTTTCAGAAAATGCGTTTTTGCTTCGATGAGACTGACCTGCAGTCCCTTGAGTTCGCTTAAAAAACTGTCGAGCGCTTTTTCTCCGTGAGCTTTGGCGATTTTTTCTCTGACGTCGTGGTTTTCATAGCGCATGCCCAATTCATCGATGGTTTCCTGGGTGTTTTTATTCAGCTCTTCCTTGAGAGCATCGAGATTTTTTTCGTGTGTTTCGTGCTCCTCGGCGTTTCTCCCGAGCGTCATGCGGCGAGCTTTGTGGAGGAACCCTTTTTCAGATTTTTCCGGCATATTTTTTATTTTTAATAAATAAGTTTTTACCATTATGCCACTTTTTTGGTTTTTGTTTTTACCTCGTGCTGGATTTTCTTTACATTGTGGACGCCTGAACGAGGTTCTTCGGCTTCAATCCGGTCTGCGGCGTTGTAAAGATCCAGACAGTGGAGGTCGATGCGGCCGTTGAAGATTTCAAAAACGTCGAGCAGAGTGTTGCCGAAGCGGTGAATTTTGTTGATTTCCATGTTGTAGAAATTGACCTGTTCAGTACGGATGCGGTCAATGGCGACCTGTAAAATGCCTTTAAGTTCCGGTTCTTCGCCGAATTTTTCCGTAAGGTCGGTAATTTTATCCGACGCCGTTTCGTTGATGGCGGCGATGAGTTCCTCCCGTGAGGAAAGCTGGAGTGATTCTTTGTTTTCCATATTTGTTTTTGTTTAAGAAATAAGTTTTTGGTTTTATTTGATGGTATAGACTTCCTTGGCGTTCACGTATTCAAGCGTGTTGTTCATGCGGGCTTTGCTTTCAGAATAGAGCGTAAAAAGCACGTCACCTTTTTTGACTTTGTCGCCGATTTTTTTGTACACGAACAAGCCTGCTCCCGGATTCATCGGAGAGCCTGCCAGGCGTGCATAGCGTGAAATGAGCTTGTTGTTGATCGCGGTAATTTTTCCTGTTTTTGCAGCTTTGACGTCAAAACTTATCGGTGCCACTTTGAGCTGATGTTTGTTGCGGCCCTGAGCGTCGATTATTTCCTCGAATTTTTTGTAGGCTTTTCCTGAAGCAATTGTTTGCTCCGCCATTTTTTCGCCGTCGCCGGCTTTGGCTTTTCCGACCATTTCCAGCATGATGCCGCACATCCAGATGGTTTTTTTGACCAGATCCTGCGGGGCGTCCGGCGCATTTTTTAAAACTTTGAGAATATCGATGGCTTCAAGCACCGGTCCGACGCCGTTGCCGATCGGCTGGCTGCCGTCTGTGAAAACCACTTTCACTTTCATGCCGAGCATCGCTCCGATTTTTTCAAATTTTTTCTTGAGAGGTTCAGCTTTTTTTGGCGACAGAACTTTTACGTCAGGGCCATATGGAATATCAATCAGCACATGAGTAGCTCCGACCGCATGTTTTTTTGCCAGGATGGATGCGAGCAGCATGCCCTGCGGATCCAGGCTCATCGGATTGCGGATTTTGATGAGTTTGTCGTCGGCGCTGGCGATGTCCACCCCGCCGCCCCAGCTGATGAACCCTCCGACTTTTTCCGCGATTTTTTTGAGTTTGGCAGCGCTGTTGGTCACGTTTGCAAAAACTTCCATCGTGTCCGCGGTTCCGGCCGGACTGGTGATGGCGCGTGAAGATGTTTTCGGCATAAGTAAACCGAGGCTGACCAGAATCGGCACGGCCAGCATGGTCGATCGGTTTCCCGGAACGCCGCCGATGCAGTGCTTGTCGATGACGATTTTGTTTTTGAATTTCAAATGTCCGCCGTTGTTGACCACGGCGTTCGTGAGCGCGACTGTTTCTGCATCGCTCATGCCGCGGCAGAAGTTCGCGGAAACAAAATAGGTCATTTCAATATCGGAGAGACGGTCCGCCACTACGTCTTTGATGATGGCGTCGATCTCTTTGGCGTTTAATTCGATTCCGTCCAGTTTTTTGCGGATATATAGAACCGATGCCGGTCTGTCTGCCAGCGCAGCGGAAACACGCCGGTCGCCTTTCACCACCTTGAGTTTTTTCCAGGTTTCTTCGTAGAGCCCGATTTCGTGGTCTTTCAGATCATGGTTAAAACTGATGTCCAGAATCGCCGTAATTTCCTGTCCGGCGTTTTTGAGTAAAATGCGGTCGCCGGGATGGAGATCAAGCATGTGAGCGCTCGTTGCATTCATGAGCGCGATGTATTTGTTCCCAACGCTCACAGGGATTTTTTTTGGTCGAAGATAGTACATATTTTTTTGTTAGTTTTTGTTTTTTGATTTGATAGCTCAGGCTAGGCTTTCAGTACTTTTATGGTTTCTTTGGCGATCTGCGCTTCTTCATTCGTGGGAATCACCAATACTTTGATTTTGCTTTTTGGTGTACTGATGACGAGTGCGTCTTTTTTGTTTTTTTGAGGATCGAGCTGTACGCCCAGATGATGAAGATATTCACAGACGTCGCGGCGGACATAGTATGCATGTTCACCGATGCCTGCGGTAAAAATAATAGCATCGAGTCCGTTCATGGCGGCAGCATACCCTCCGATGTATTTTGCAATGCGATAAGCCAGAATTTGCAAGGAGAGTTCGGCGCGTTTATTGTGTTTTTTAACTGCAGCCCAAAGATCGCGCATGTCGGAACTCACGCCGGAAAGTCCCTTGAGTCCGGACTGTTTGTTGAGCATGTTTTCAAGTTCATTCGGTTTTTGGCCGTGCTGTTTCATCAAATGGAAAATGATCGCAGGGTCGATATCGCCGCTGCGCGTGCCCATGGGGATGCCCTCAAGCGGAGTCAGTCCCATGCTCGTGTCTACGGATTTTCCGTTTACGATCGCTGTTACGCTGGAACCGTTTCCCAAATGGCAGCTAATAATTTTGCTGTTTTTTTTCTTCAATAATTTTATGGCTTGTTCACTCACGTACTGATGACTTGTTCCATGAAAACCGTATCTGCGGATCCCGTCTTTGGAATAGAGTTCGTAGGGAAGTGCGTACAGATAAGCTTTTTCCGGAATCGTCGTATGGAATGACGTATCAAAAACCGCGACCTGCGGAATATTTTGCAGAAGTTTTTGGCAGGCCTCAATGCCTTTCAGATTCGGAGGATTGTGGAGCGGCGCGAGTTCGCTTAAAGCTCGTATGGTTTGAATAACCTGTGCATTTATTTTTACGGCCCGGCGGTATTTTTCTCCTCCGTGCACCACGCGGTGTCCGATGGCTCCGATCGCTTGTAATGAAGGAATGATTTTTTGCTGAACCATTGATTTGAGCACAATCTTAAGCGCTTCCTGATGATCGTCACATCGAAGATTTTGAGTGATATTTTTTTTACCGCTGCTTAATCGGAACTGACAGGTTTTTAATCCAATGCCGTCGACGATGCCTTTACACAGCATTTTGTTGGCTCCCTCCAAAAGCTGGAATTTGAGTGACGATGATCCTGCGTTGATGACGAGAATTTTCATGGTGCGTTTTTTACAAACCGAATTCGTAAGCGGCTTCAATGGTTTCGCAGGTGGTGATTGCGGTAAGGTCTGCAATATCTTCTGCCGTGCATCCGCGGGAAAGATCGTTGATCGGTTTTGCTAAACCTTGCAGCATCGGGCCGATGGCTTTCGCTCCGGCGAGTCTTTCGACAAGTTTGTAAGCGATATTTCCTGCTTCCAGACTCGGAAAAATTAAAATGTTCGCGTCGCCCTGGACTTTTGAATTCGGGAATTTTTGTTTGCCGACCCAGGGAACCAGCGCAGCATCAACCTGCATTTCTCCGTCCACGATCAAATCCGGACGGCGGTCTTTCACCAGCAGCGTGGCTTCTTTTACTTTATCCGCGAGCGGATGTTTGGCCGAGCCGTTCGTGGAAAACGACAGCATGGCGATTTTTGGAATAATTCCAAAGCGTTTGGCTGTTTCTGCGGTATCGATGGCAATGTCTGCGAGATCATGCGAATTGGGGTCCGGAGTTATTGCGCAGTCCGCAAAAAATAAAAGTCTGTTTTCAAAAATCATGAAAAATAGTCCGGATACTTTGTGGAATTTTTCTTTCGTGCCGATGATCTGCAACGCCGGGCGCGCGGTCATCGCTGTTGTTCCAACTGCCCCGGAAATCATCCCGTCTGCTTCTTGCAAATGGACGGCCATCACGCCCACGTAGTTGGGATCGTTCATCAGATCGGCAGCTTCGTCTTTGCTCATGCCTTTGTCTTTGCGCAGCTTGTAGAGCTCTTCAACGTAGCGTTCAATGATTTGCGGATTGGTCGGATCCAAAATCTGCACTTTGCCGATGTCGAGTTTCAGTCCCAATTCTTTGACGCGTTTTTCAACGTCTTTGTGTGACGCAATGAGCAGAGGATGTGCGGTCTTTTCTTTTAAAATAATCTCCATGGCTTTGAGCGTGCGTTCATCAAGAGCCTCGGGATATCCGATGTAGCTTTGAATTTTTTTCGCCTTCGCTTTGATCACGGCCAGTATGTCTTTTTTTGTTTTTTCCATACCTGCTTGTTATTTTTATATTATATTTTATTATAGCACAATTTTGGTTCTGAAAAAAGATGAATATCCGGCTTATTCAAGCATTATGTCGCGAATCTTTAATTGCAGATAAATTTTTATTTCAATTGAAATTTTTTCACCCAGCTCATCATCAGCATGTAGGTGATGATCGTTCCCAATTTCCACCATGGCAAATCGTGGCTCACGATTTCGATGTCATTTGCTTTTATGGCTTTGAAAATGGATTCGACATTTTTTTCGGCGCGGACCTGGCTGTAGGTATAGTTTACGTATTTGAGAATGTGGTTGTCTGCAGTGCCGAGCATTGGTTTTCCGTATTTTTCTGCGCTCTTGGTTGCTTTCCGGTTTGGTCCGTTCAGGCGTTTGGAGTGGTACCAGGAATATTCCACAGCATCAAAAAGGTCGATGTGTTTTTCCAGATTTTTCTTTAATGAAATCGGGCCCAGATAGTACGGATGCGCTGCGATCGTCAGACATTCCGGATGGTTTTTTCGGTACTCGCGCAGGTCTTCAAAGCTTTGGATTTTTTGCGCTTCAACCGTGGCGTTAATAATCAAAACATGTTTGCGCTGAATGCTTTTTTCGATTCCCGGAATTAACAGAATACCTTTTTTTTCGGCGTATTGCTTGAGGTCCTCGCTGAAAATGAGCGCGTTGTGACAGGTAATGCTGAGCACGTCGTAGCCAAGCCGGGCCGCTTCATCAATCAGCTGATGCTCCGAATGTCTGACCGCATCAATAGGATCCTGCCCCGTGTGCAGGTGAAAGTTCAGTTTGAGTTTGGGCATGAATTAGTGCGTGAGTTTGTTCACGTCGTTGATCGTATTTTGTACTTCCTGGGCTTTTTCGTCATAAGCCGCTTTGGTCTGCAGGACCTGGGTCTTGATGTTATTTGCCTGCTGCGAAAAGCCGTTGATGGCGTCCGCGCTTTGTTGGCTCAGACTGTTTGCCTGATCCTGGATCTGCTGGCAACCGCTTAGTACGGCGGCGGCAATCATGCCGGCAATGAAAAGAGTTTTTTTCATGATAAAAAGAGTTCTTTAAAGTCTCCGTTGAATTTGCTGAGAAAGTTATGCATATCCAGGATTTCGTTGGGATCAACTTTGTCCGGATTGCGGGTTCTGATGTTCAGATTGGCGCTGCGTTCTTCGGCGTTCTGGCCGACGATCGAAACATGAACCATCAGCTGGTTTTTGCAATTGTGGCAGTTGAAATGAAACAGACCTTCGTTCTGATAGGTGGAAACAACCTGCAGATCTTCGTCCAAAAATTTCTTTTGGCACACGTTGCAAGGAACCGTCTTTTTGAGCTGTTTGATGATTTCTTTCAGTTCCGGATAGTTCATAGGGATGCTATTAAGGAATACATCCGCTTGCACACTCAATATTGCACCGTTTTTTAGACTTGTAAAGAGTTCAAAGCTTCGCCCAACCGTTTGAGCGTTTCTTCTTTTCCAAGGGCCCAGATGACTTCAAAAACTCCGGGAGTGAACTGTTCGTTCGTCAGCGCCACGCGTACCGGCCAGAAGACCTGTCCGTTTTTATAACCCAGTTCCGCAACGACCTGCATCAGGCAGCTTTTGATCTCTTCCATGCTTTCAAAATTTTCCAGGTTGGTGAGCGCTTCGCGGCTTTTTTGGAGAGCCTTCGCGGCCGTGGTTTTATCCACTTTCATCTTTTCACTTAACACCAGTCCCATATTCAGCGGGCCGGGTTCGAAATAAAATTTCAAATTCACAGCGCTTTCAGAAGCGTTTTTGAGAATTTTTTCTTCAACGGTGATAAGGCTTTTGCTGAATCTTTCTCCCGCATCGCGCCATTGGTTCGGCAGGTACTGTTTTGCCATTTCATAGAGTATTTCTCCGCGGATTTCCGTGAACATTTTTTCTTTTTCCGGCGTTGAGAACTTGAAGATCTTCTCGTTTTTTTCGGTGACGCGGATTTCGCAATCGCTCTGGATCTCTTTGGCCATTTGCTGAAGCTTGTCGGTGTATTTCCTTTTGTTCCACTGGAAGTTGAACCAGTTGAGTTTTTCCAGATCAAAAACCGCGCCTGCTTTGTGGATCTGTTCGATACTGAATTTTTCGATGAGTTCTTCCAGGGTAAACATTTCCTGTTCCGTGCCTCCGCCTGGATGCCAGCCCAGCATCGCGATAAAATTGATGATAGCTTCACGGCCGTACCCTTTTTGGATGTAGTCTTCAACGCTTACGTCGCCTTGGCGTTTGGAAAGTTTGGTTTTGTCCATATTTAACAAGAGCGGAAGATGGGCAAATTCAGGCGGTTTCCAGTCAAACGCGGTATAGAGGAAAATATGTTTCGGCGTCGAGGGCAGCCATTCTTCGCCGCGGATCACGTGGGTGATTTCCATAAAATGGTCATCGAC
This sequence comes from Candidatus Peregrinibacteria bacterium, assembly GCA_003153355.1. GTDB lineage: Bacteria > Patescibacteriota > Gracilibacteria > UBA1369 > UBA1369 > PALSA-1335. The sequence continues at coordinate 217,476 of PLYH01000001.1, read as the reverse complement.
CACATTGGCCAGATGGTAAGTCGGAAAATTGTCGGACTTCATGAGGACCTGGTCATCAATGGTGTTGCTGTCAAAGGTTACGATCCCGCGGATCTGGTCTTTGAACATCAGTTTTTCCCCGTGGGGAATTTTTTGACGGATCACGAAAGGGATTCCGCTTTCCATTTTCTGGGCGATCTCTTCTTTGGAAAGTTTTAAGCAGGTGCGGTCGTACATGGGAGCTTGTTTGAGACGGGTCTGTTTTTCGCGCATCTCTTCAAGTCTTTCCGCGGTACAGAAACAGCGGTAGGCGGCCCCTTTTTCCAATAAAATTTCCACGTGCTGACGGTATAGCCCGGTGCGTTCGGATTGGACGTATGGTCCGAAGCCTTTGTCTTTATGCGGTCCTTCGTCATACGTTAATCCCACCCATTCCAATGTTTTTAGAAGATTTTCAACGGCTCCTTCCACGAATCTTTTCTGGTCTGTGTCTTCGATGCGCAAAATGAATTTGCCGTTATTTTTACGGGCAAAAAGATAGCAATAGAGCGCGGTTCGTAAACCTCCGACATGGAGATAGCCGGTGGGTGAGGGAGCAAAACGGGTGCGGACCATAACAGAACAATAAATAAATCTGTGCCATGATAGCAGAACAGGCCGATTTTGCGAGCTGTGTTGACATTTAAAATCTAAACAGTATCATCTCCGCCTGTAACTTTTTACTTAATGTTATGACAAAATTGCTCCTTGTTGAGGACGAAGCGAACATCCGAATGATTTTGAGGGATATGACTGAGTTTGAACTTGGCAAGACCGTTGAAATTGTAGAAGCGGATAACGGCAGAGACGGCATCAATGCAATCCGTAATGCTCAAGCGGAAAAATTTCGCGTTGTTGCCACTGATTATGATATGCCTTTTAACAACGGGATTGAGGTTGTAAAAGAGGCGCTCATCGCTCAAGTCCCGAATGTTGTCCTTATTACGGCCCGGGATTTGAACAATCTCCGCGATATTTTTGGTATCACCTTGATGAATCAACTTCGCGGACAGGGGTTGAAAATTTTGCCTAAACCGTTTTCCATGAGTCAAATTGATCAACACGTTATTGATCCTTTGCGGCCGTAATCTCATTCGTCGATTTGCCCTTGCTGTTGATGATGTTTTTAGATCTTTCCAAAAGATCTCATTTAGTGTATAGTTTTAGTACGTTTTTGTTTGATTCATGGCTAAGAGACGCCAAAAAGCTACTTCGCGCCGCCGCACAGGGCGCACACGCAAGAATTCCTTTTCATTGGAAGTGAAATCTTCGGTGATGCGGGAGATTTGGGCTGTGGTTTACCTGGGACTCGGTTTTTTGACCCTGCTGAGTTTATGGAATAATTTCGGAATTGCCGGTGAATTCTGGGTCGGCACGCTGAGGCCGATTTTGGGATGGGGGATTCAAGCCCTTCCTTATATGTTTTTTGCTGCCGCACTTATGCTGTTTTTGGCGAAAGAGGTCGCTTTCCCGCTCTCAAGAATTCTGGGAATTTTTTTCATGCTTGTTGCAGTGCTCAGCATTTTTCATTTGTCCGTTCCCATGGATCAAATTTATCTTGCGGCTTCGCAAGGTTTATACGGCGGGTATGTGGGTTTTGTAACGAACTTTTTGTTGAGGCAGGTTTTGAATGTGGGAGAACTTGGCGCCGGAGCGATTTTTGTCACTCTGCTGATCGTTTCGTTTTTATTGACGTTTGAAATTTCGCTTCAGAAACTTTTTGCTTTTTTCAATCCGCAAATCCGGATCGTACGCAAGCGCGCTACCTCGAATGCTCGTGCACATGCGGGTGACGAAGAGGACGATGTCCGCGACAGCATGGATGAAGAGGATGATGACGAAGATCTCCGGAAAGTTTTTGAAAACGAAGCTGACGAAGACGGGCATACCGGCAATCCATTAACTTCTTTGAAAATTCACCGCCTGAATGCGGAGGATGAAGAGCCTGAAGATGTTTTGGAGACAAAAAAAACCAGAGTCGTTCCGATCCAGGAGGTGAAACAGGAAGCGCTTGTTGATAAAGAAGGGGAATATGCCGGATGGACTGCTCCGTCGCTCGATCTTTTAAATCCTGCCGTGACCGACGTTGGTTCGGACGATTCTCTACTGAAAGAAGACGCTCAGAAAATTCACGATAAACTTTCGCAGTTCGGACTTGATGTCGTCATGCACGAAGTGCACGTCGGACCAACGGTTATTCAATATACCCTGCGTCCGCACGAAGGCATTAAACTTTCCAAAATTACCGCGCTGAAGAGCGATCTTGCTTTGGCACTTGCAGCGGAAGCGATCCGTATTGAAGCGCCGATTCCTGGAAAATCTTTGGTGGGTATTGAAGTGCCGAACGATCAGCGTTCGCTCGTTCACCTTCGTGAAATTTTGGAGAGTAAAGATTATAAAGAGATCGAATCAAATTTAAGATTGCCTCTGGGACGCGATGTTTCCGGTAAACCGATGTGCGGAGATCTGGCTTCCATGCCGCATTTGTTGATTGCCGGCGCCACGGGCTCCGGTAAATCTGTTGGGATGAATACGTTTTTGGTTGCGCTTATTTATCAGAACTCTCCGGCGGAATTACGTTTTATTATGATCGATCCGAAACGCGTTGAACTTACTCCTTATAATGGCATTCCTCATTTGCTGACTCCGGTCATTACCGATCCGGAAAAAGCTGCGATCGGGCTGCGCTGGGCGGTGGCTGAAATGAACAGGCGTTATCAGCTTTGTGCCGAACTCGGCCATAAAAATATCGGAGAGTTTAACGGCTGTTCCGAGATTCATGAAGAAGGTCGTGAAATGCCGGGTCACCAGAAAATGCCGAATATCGTCATTGTGATTGATGAGTTGGCGGATTTGATGATGGCCGCAGGAAAAGAGGTTGAGGCTTCGATTTGCCGTATTGCCCAGATGGCGCGGGCGGTCGGCATGCATTTGATCGTTGCAACCCAGCGTCCGTCGGTTGATGTCATTACAGGTCTGATCAAAGCCAACGTGCCCGCGCGCATCGCGTTTGCGGTGAGTTCTTCCGTAGATTCCAGAACGATTCTGGACGGCATCGGCGCCGAAGATTTGTTGGGAAAAGGTGACATGCTCTATTTGCCGGGAGGTATGAGCAGACCCGTCCGTATCCAGGGTATTTTTGTTTCCACGAAAGAGATTGAACGGGTCATTAATAATATTAAGATTTCGGCTCCGGCAAATTACGTTGAGGATATCGTTTCGCCGAAAGTCGCCCACGACAAAATTCAGGGCATTCCGGAAAGTTCCCTCGGTGATGATGACGATGATGAAGGTTTATATCAGCAGGCTTTACAGCTTGTGGCAGAAAGTCGCAAAGCGTCAGCTTCGTTGCTCCAGCGTCGTTTGAAGGTCGGTTATGCCCGCGCTGCACGTCTACTGGACATGATGGAGCAGAACGGCGTGATCGGTCCGGTGAATGGAGCCAAGCCGCGCGATATCTACCTGTAATATTTTAAGATACGGCGCAATCCGATTTCTGTAATTTTTTACGGTTTTTTTCTTTATATATTTATGAAGTTCGTGTAGTTTCTTGCAAAAGAACCGGGCGGTTGACATTATTTTGTATTATTTTAAGAATATGACGAATCCGAACCGATCCAAAGAACATAAGCATGCGAGCGAACAATCAGCGCTTCGCTCATCCACTTTAAAGCCAACTGACCAAAAAGTTTTTGGAATAACTTACGCGGTCAGAAATTCGACCCGCCGCCTTATGGTGGTGGCGGCTTTACTTGCTCCTGCAGTTGTAACAGGTGCGCTAGAATCAGGATGTGCTCTTGATACACAGGGTCTTGGCCTTTTTGATACGGTGCCCGACGGCGGCGAAGGAGGAACAGCATCTGATAGCGGAAATGGAGGAGGTCATGATGCTATGATGGCCGAAGATTCTGCAGGATTTCCGGATGGTTTTTCAAAGCCTGATGCCGGCATAGACGCTACGGTGGATGCTATGGCCGATGCTGAAACTGAAAAAGACGCAGCCCCTGACGCTCTTGCCGATGCCATGTTTGATGCAACCATTGATGCAGATGCAATGGCAGACGCGGATGCGATGATGGACGCTATGGTAGATGCTGAAACCATGGATGCTATGACCGACGCTGAAGTTGACGCGATGCCAGATGTTACAATGATGGATGCTACGACTGACGCTGAAGTCGATGCGATGGTCGATGCAGCCACCGATATGGATGCAGGCGACAGCGGTGTTCTCATGTGTGGTTCAAGCGGGACTGTTGTTTTTGATACGAGCATGCCATGTTATAAAGAAGGCCTCTTCCGCTCGGGCGATTTTTTACCGCCGCCTGATTCATCCCCAAATACGGCTGCCTGTCAGACCGGGAGCTGTGCCAATTCGCCGGTCAGCGGGGATAAAGATGTTTTGTGGGTGGAAGAAACCAACAATATGGGCATTTTTACCACAGTACCCAATCCGTTGGCTTTCCGGGCTTTATGCTCTTCCTACACCTCTGCAATGCCGCCGACTATGGATCAGATGAAAGTAGCCCTTGCGTTGCCTGGTTGGTTCGGTGCTAATGCAGCGAACGTCGGAACCAGCTACACGCTTTCAGCTCCGGCGTGTGGAACGTCTGCCGTTCTTTACTACATTCAATATTAGTTTTTAAAATTCGATTTGTGAGGAATCTTGACTTTTTTATAAAAAATGGTGTATTCTTTTGCGCTGATATGTTGTCCTTAACCAATGCGCTTGCTTAAAGCAGCTGCGGCTTAGCAACTGTGTCAGCTTGATGCTTGACAGCAAAGCTTAAACTATTCGCGCAATTATGCGCCGCAAAGGAGGTCTCATGCGTTCGAACGTAGCTCTTTTACTCTTCGGGGTTTCGAGTGCTTTTCTTTTCTTGGCTTGCGGTTTGGATGAAGCCGGTATGTGTCTCTTTCAACAAGGAGACGCCGGCTGCGGTGGTGACATGAACGACGGTGGAGACGCGGGAGTTCCCGACAGCAGCGTACAAAACGATGCTGGTCAGGATGCCACCGATGAGGCTGACGGCGGTGACGCCGGAAGCGATTCAAACGATGCAGGCGACGGTGGTGACAGCGTCGACAGCGCCTTGGACGGCGGTTCGGATGCCGATGCGGGCCCGGTCTGCGGTTCTTCAGGAACGGTCGTCTTTGACAGCAGTATGCCGTGCTACAAGGTGTGTCTGTTCGATGGTTCGAAGTGCGTTTCTGCACCCCAATCATCGACTAACGACGCAACGTGCCAGACGGGCATTTGCGCCAACACTCCCATGAGCGGCTATCAAGACGTTGTATGGGTCGAAGAAATCAGCAATAACGCTCTTTTCACCACGGCCCCCAACCCTTTGTCCTTCAAGGCACGTTGTTCCTCTTATACTTCGGCGATGCCGCCGACTCGAGATCAGGTTTTGGCCGAGCTTTCCTTGACCGGATGGTTCGGAGCCAATGCCTCCAACGTGAGCACGAGTTACACTTTGTCCGCACCTTCGTGCGCGGGCACTGCAGTGACTTACCGTATTCAGTACTGAAAGGCCATCAACGGCCAAAGAGACGTCCCGACTCCAATCGGGTAAGGCGCGTGTGATAGTTATGTTTGCTGGGCGAGCCGGCGCCTGTGGTATATAATACATACCCCAGGCGCCAATCTCCCTAAAATTATTATGAATAGTTTTCAAAAACACATTCTTGTGACCGGCGGAGCAGGATTTATCGGTTCCCATGCGGTCCGCGCGCTTATAGATCAAGGCTATAGCGTGACGGTTCTCGATAATCTTTCCAAAGGTCATCTTGAAGCTGTCCATCCCCAGGCCAGGTTTGTGAAGATGGACCTGTCTCAACAGCAAGATCTTCTGGAGTTTTTTCAAAAAGAAAAATTTGATGCGGTCATGCATTTTGCCGGGCTGATTGAAGTGGGTCTTTCCATGAGAGAACCTGAAAAGTTTTTTCAGACGAATGTTGTTTACGGAGTTCACCTTTTGGAAGCAATGCGCGCCGCGGGTGTGAAGACGATTATTTTTTCTTCAACTGCTGCCGTTTACGGCAATCCGAAAATTATTCCGATCAAAGAAGATGCTGAACTTTCCCAGACTAATTTTTACGGACAATCCAAATTTTTCTTTGAGAATATTTTAAGAAAATATGACGAGTTTTATGGTTTTAAGTTTGCGGCTTTGCGATATTTTAATGCTGCCGGGGCTGATCCAAGCGGAGAAATAGGCCAGGACTACGAGCCTTCCACACACATTGTTCCCCGTGTTCTTCAATATGCTCTCGGAAAAATTAAGGATTTCAAAATTTACGGAGATGATTTCCCAACACAAGACGGAACATGCATCCGCGATTACATTCACGTAAATGATCTTGTGGATGCTCATTTGCTGGCTTTGGAATATTTACTGGCCGGAGGCGCGAGCGATATTTTTAATCTTGGAAATGGACAAGGTTTTTCCGTCCAGGAAGTTATAGAGACTGCACGGAAAGTTACGGGGTTGTCTTTAAAAGTTGAAATCGGTCCGCGCAGGGAAGGGGATCCGGCGCTTTTGGTTGCGGATTCGGCCAAAGCAAAAAATATTCTGAACTGGAATCCAAAACTTTTCCGTCTTGAAGATATTGTGGGCACGGCCTGGAAATGGCATCAAACTCATCCGGACGGGTACGCTTCTCGTCCGCGCGTTTCAGCTCGTGATACTTCCCAGGAGCGAAAACACGAGGGTCTTAGCCAGAAAAATCAGCACCAGATAGACCAGGCTTCCGTAAAACGCGCCGAGACTTAAGCTGCGGATCATTTCATCTTTCGCGAATTTTTTTGAAAGCAGGAACCCGGCGATCATATTGAGGCCGAGTTCAACGACGGCTACGCTTTGAAATCCCAGAGCGTTCGTACCCAACATTACCGCCAGAATAAAAATCAGCAGCGCTATCAGTGCGCCAATGATGCCGAAGAGGATTTTTTTTGCCATGGCGATGCGTTAGGCGTTAGCTCCGTGACATTTCTTGTATTTTTTTCCGCTGCCGCACGGGCAAGGATCGTTGCGTCCGACTTCGGGTAGAACCTGCTCAGGTTGCTGAGTTGCCCTTACAATCACGGGGTTGGCTGAAGCTGCTCCTGAATGCGTTGAAGTCGTCACGGATTCGGTGATGTTTGAGGCATGGCCTTTGTGACCCGAAAGAACTTCTTCAATCTGGGCTTCGTTGGTGCGCAGTACGGCCGGTTCAACGCTTCCAAGCTGGAGGAATTGTTCAGGAAGCTGTTTTTTGAGGTCGATCTTAAAGATGGTGCCGACGGTGTTTGCCTGAATATCGCTCATCAGCTTGCTGAACATCAGGTAGCCTTCTTCTTTATAAGAGATGAGCGGATCGCGCTGGCCGTAACCGCGGAGCGATACGGCTTCACGCAGATGCTGCATGTTATCGATGTGTTCCATCCATAAGGTGTCGATGACGTTCAGATACACTCCGCGTTCAATCTGACGCATCACGCTTGGATCTTTGAGCATCTTTTCTTTTTCTTCATACTCGCGGAAAAGATATTTTTTGACTTCTTCAATCAGATCTTCAACCACTGCGTGTTTTTCAAGATCAGCCGGAGCAATTGGTGCCACCGGGTCGCGGTGGATGGCATTGATGTCCGCAAGAATTTCATTGTAGTTCCAGGCGCCTTCTTCGTGGTTGTTTACCGTGGTGTGAGCGAGGACGATTTTTTCAGCCTCTTTTTCAGCAAGAATGACCATGTCGTTTTTGATGTTTTCGCTGTGGAGAACTTTTCGTCTTCGTGAATAGATGATCTCGCGGTGTTTGTTCATCACGTCATCGTATTCCACGAGATGTTTGCGGATGTCGAAGTTGCGGCCTTCCACTTTTTTTTGCGCGCTTTCGATGGAACCGCTGATCCATTTGTTTTGGATCGGCATGTCATCGGGAACTTTCATCGCATCCATGACTTTCTGAATGCGTTCGGAACCGAAGAGACGCATCAAGTCATCTTCCATGGAAACATAGAATTGGCTTAAACCGGGATCACCCTGACGTCCGGAACGGCCGCGCAGCTGGTTGTCGATGCGGCGTGATTCGTGGCGTTCCGTACCGATGATGACCAAACCTCCAAGGTCAGTCACGCCTTCGCCGAGTTTAATATCCGTACCGCGTCCTGCCATGTTGGTGGCAACGGTCACGGCTCCGCGCTGGCCGGCTTTGGAAACGATTTCCGCTTCACGTTCATGGTATTTGGCGTTCAAAACGTTATGAGGAACACCTTCCATGCTTAAAAGTTTGCTCATGATTTCGGATTTTTCAATGGAGATCGTGCCGATCAGAACCGGCTGACCCTTATCGTGAAGTTCTTTTACGGTTTTCGCCACGGCCAGATATTTTCCTTTCTGGTTTTTATAAATCATATCCGCTTCGTCTTTACGGACGATATTTTTGTTCGGAGGAATGACGATGGTTTCCAGTCCGTAAATCTGAAGGAACTCTTCAGCTTCCGTTTTGGCCGTACCGGCCATACCCGCGAGTTTTTTGAAAAGACGGAAATAGTTCTGGAAGGTGATCGTGGCGAAAGTGCGGCTTTCGCGCTTAACTTCGACGTTTTCTTTGGCTTCAATCGCCTGATGGAGGCCGTCGGAATAGCGTCTGCCCGGCATTAAACGTCCGGTAAATTCATCCACGATGATAATTTCTCCGTCTTTGATGACGTAATCGATGTCGTTTTTATAAACGGTCTGGGCTTTTAACGCTTGTTCAAGATGATGAACTTCCATGAAGCCAGCGTCGGTATAAATATTTTCCACGCCCATAAGCTGTTCCATTTTGGCGATGCCGGCTTCTGTTAATGTGGCGGCTCTCAGTTTTTCATCGACCTCGTAATCAGTATGTTCTTCAAGCTGTTTGACCAGCTGTGAATAACGCATGTATTTGTTGGTGGACTCTTCTGCCGGTGAAGAAATGATCAGCGGGGTCCTGGCTTCATCGATCAAAATCGAGTCGACCTCATCCACGATGGCATAAAAAAGTTCGCGCTGGACCATGTTCTCTTTGTTCTGGGACATGTTGTCGCGAAGGTAATCAAAGCCATATTCGTTGTTGGTGCCGTAGGTGATGTCAGCCGTATAAGCAGCTTTTTTATCAACGCGCGGCTGATCGTGTACGATCACGCCTACTGTTAAACCGAGGAATTTATAAAGTCCGCCCATCCATTCGGCATCGCGGTTGGCCAGGTAATCATTGACCGTTACAAGGTGAACACCTTTTCCTGCAAGCGCATTTAAATAGAGCGGCATAGTACAAACGAAGGTTTTTCCTTCACCTGTACGCATTTCTGCGATATTGCCCTGATGCAGAACGATGCCGCCCAGAAGCTGGACGTCAAAAGGGACCATGTCCCAGGTGATTTCATTTCCGCGCATCATCCATTTTTTGCCGACGAGTTTGCTGCAGGCAAATTTCACCAAAGCAAAGGCTTCCGGTAAAAGTGCGTCCGTGGTTTCGCCGTTTTGGATGCGGGCTTTGAACTCTTCGGTTTTTTTGACGATGTCGGCTTCGGTCAGCGTTTGCTGATAGCCTTCTTCGATCTTGTTGATTTTTGCGACGATCGGCCAAAGCTTTTTAAGCTCTTTTTCGTTCTGGTCACCGAGGATTTTGTTGATAATTTTGTGAATCATAGTCGTTGAATTTTTTTAAGGCATACTTCGCTCTTGCTCCATGTGTAGGCGCAAAGGACAGTGTAGTGGAGAATGGCTCAAGTGGCAATCCTATAAGGTTGTTTTTTTATTCCTGATAGCCTTTGAATAAAACTCCGATTGTTTTGAAGAGAATGACGATATCCAGCCACAAAGACCAGTGTTCTATATAGTACGTGTCTAAACGTACTTCTTCTTCAAAGTTCAGATCGCTGCGGCCGCTGGTTTGCGCCAGGCCGGTGATGCCGGGTTTAATCTCCAGCACGAATTTGTGGTGCTTCTGATATTTAGCCACTTCTTCGGGCAGGTGTGGGCGGGGACCGACCAGGCTCATCTGGCCTTTGAGAACATTGAAGAGTTGCGGCAGTTCATCAATGCTGGTTTTACGTAAAAATTTTCCTACGCGGGTGACGCGCGGGTCGTCTTTGATTTTTACCAGCGGCGAACCGTCGCGGGTGTTTTTTGCTGCCAGTTCGGTATAACGAAGATTATGCGTGTTCGGATACATGGTGCGGAATTTGTAGAAATTGAACATTTTGCCGTGCTCGCCGACGCGTTTGACGCGGTTACCGTCATCCAGAAATTTAAAAAAGATCGTACCTTTGGAATCCAGTTTGATGGCGATCGCGGTGATGAGTAAAAAAGGCGAGAGAATAATCAGGCCCAGGCCGGATGCCACGATATCAAATACTCTTTTGCAGACTTTTCCCCAGCCGTCCAACGGCGTGGGCTTGAGTTTAATGACCGGAATATCCGACCAGGTTTCGGTTTCAATGTTGGCCTGCTGGATTTCCAGAAGATCGGGAACAAAGCTGAACCCCAGATGGTATTCGCGGCAAAAGGCCAGAAGGTCTGCGCCTTCCTTGTGGCTTAAGTCCGATTTGGTCTGGATCATCTCTTCAATGTGGTATTTCTGGACGATGAACGGCAATTCTTCAAGCGTTCCAAGATAGTGAAATTTGTGAGCGCTCTCGTCTTTTTTGTCATCAACGTAGCCGATGATCTGATAGCTGATATTTTTCGCGTAATCCGCGGCGAGCCTTTGCGTGAGCGCGTTATAGCCCAGGAAAATGACGGGTTTTTTCCCGATGCCGGCCTGCAGCGTGAAATACTGGATAAAACGGATGAGCATTCTCCCGCCGGAAACAAAAATGATGGTGAGGAGCCAGGTATAGATCACCGCCAGGCGTGAAAAAGGGAACGTCCTGATCAGAAAAAAGTAGGCGATGATCGCCATGAGCCAGATGGATGCCCCGACAATAACCTGTTTGATTTCTTTGCTGGTTTTGAAGGTTGATTTCAGCGAATACATTCTCCTCAAACCAAAAATAACGACGAGCGCCAAAGCCGTGATAATGCTGAATCGCGTATATTCGTCCAGCGGAGGAAAAGATCCCACGTCAAAAGGCAGATTGAACCCCGGAAGCAACCCGCTGATCGAGCGGATGCGATAGGCGAGCAGGAAAGCCAGCAGCGTCATCAGAAAGTCCGAAGGGATGCGGATGACGCCGAAAGCGATTTCAGAAGGTTTCATGCTTTATAAATCAGAAGCACTGCGAGTTCTATAATTGATTTTATCAGATCGTAAGCCGAGTTCTGTCCTTCTTGCGAAGTGTGATCATCTCTCTGCGGACGCACATTGCTGGGCGCCTCTTGCGGCGGGAAGCTTTGGACTCAGGAACAGAGTTTGTTCCATTGCTTCCATCCCGCCTTGCACCGGATAGGGTTTGCCTGATCTCTCCGTCACCGGAGGATCCCCCGCTGACCGCGGGGCGTTTCACCTTTGATGCGTCTCTGTGGCACTTTCCGTGACTGCAGTTTTAAGCTGCAGCCCGCTCCCGTTAGGAGTTATCCTTGTTCCTGGGTGCTCGGACTTTCCTCCCGATCGTTCGACCGAAGTCGGCGAAGGGGCGATCACTCACTGATAAAATCAGGCTTATTGTAGCGCTTTGAGGCTTTTTAGCAACTAAAAAACGGCCCATCGGGCCGCTGAAGTTTTGTTCTTTGTTCCGCCTCAAGGAGTTTAGGTGTTTTTGTGCTTCAGACGTTTGTACTCTTTTTGGAAAAATCGCACTGCATTCAGACATTCGCGGGCTTTTTCGTTGTTCGGTTCGATGTCCAAAAGTTTTTTGAATAAGATTGCAGAACGTTCAAAGTTTTTGTCGTTCAGATGGCAGATGCCAAGGTCGCTCAAAATCAAAGGATCGTCTTTGCTTAAGTTGAGGGCGCGTTCCAGAATAATGATGCCGCGTTTCTTCTGGCCTTCGTGGAAGATGGACCAGCCCATGCAGCGTAAAATTTCAGGATGGTTCGGCTGGACGTCGTCGGATTTTTCCAGATATTCGATGGATTTTTTCCAGTTGCCGAGGGCCGAATGCACAAAGCCGAGCAGATAATTGCCGTTGGCGCTGCGCGGATGGATCTGCAGTCCCTGGTTGAGGGCTTTTTTAGCCTTGTCGTACTGGCGCATGCTTAAATAGTTGTCGCCGATCTCTTCGTAGGCTTCAACGCATTTCAAGTCGTTCATTAAGATTTTTTCGCAGATCTTAATTGCGTCCTGATGTTGTCCCTGCATTTTTTTGCGGTCGGCTTCTTCGAGTAAAAGCTCGACATCGCTTTTTTGTTCTTTCATTTTTGTTTTTGTTTTTTTCGGAGCCTCTGGTTTTAAGAAACTTCCGAAATATTTGAACTGAACTGAATCACAAAATTATATCTTTTTTTCGACTACAAATCAAGAGACTTAAGATACTTTCTGAGTTGCGGCCCAAGGTCCTTTCTTTTAAGCGCAAAATCGATGTTCGCGGTGATGAGTCCCAACTTGGTTCCGGTGTCATAACGTTTGCCTTCGACTTCATAACCGAAGATTTTTTGCTTTTTTTGGAGCTGCATGAATCCGTCGATCAAACGGATTTCGCCGCTGTGGCTTGGTTTGGCTTTCTCAAGCGCTTCAATAATTTCAGGAGTAACGACATATTTTCCGATGATGGCCAGGTTTGAAGGCGCAGAGGAAGGTTTTGGTTTTTCAACGAATTTTTCAACTTCGCACATGCGGCCGTTCGTGGATTTTGGTTTAATCATGCCGTAACTTTCGCTCTCTTTTTTGTCGATTTTTTGGAGGGCGACGACGCTTGATCCGGTTTTATCATAAACATTCATCAACTGTTTGATTGCCGGGATTTTAAAATCCACCACGTCATCACCGAAGAGAACGACGAACGGTTCGTCACCCACAACTTCTTTGGCGCACAGAATGGCGTGTCCGTCGCCCAGAGGCATCGGCTGACGCACGTAGACGAATTTGGCGAGCCGGGCAACATCTCGGACTTCCTTTAATAGAGAATGTTTCCCTTTTTCCACCAAAGTGTGTTCAAGTTCAAAGGAGTAATCAAAGTGGTCTTCGATCGAACGTTTGCCGCGTCCGGTTACGATGATAATTTCTTCGATACCGGCTGCAACGGCTTCTTCCACTAAATATTGAATGACGGGTTTGTCCACGATCGGCAGCATTTCTTTCGGCTGCGATTTGGTCACGGGAAGAAAACGAGTCCCGAATCCGGCGGCAGGGAAAACAGCTTTACGGATCTTTTGCATAAAATTATTCTGACTTAATTCTAATGAGGCGTGTTTTGGTCCGTTCAGTCCGTGGAATGGAAATTTTGAGGACCGCGTCTTTCATGCCGGCGCTGATTTTTGTGGTGTCCGCGGAAGAGGGAAGGACGATGGAACGGGAAAAATCTCCCCAGAAACATTCCTGGGTAAGATAGTCTTCTTCCGGGATGTTGAATTCAAGGTAGCGTTTTCCTTTAATGGTCAGGACATCTTCGGTCACCGTGACGCTGATGTCGCTCATTTTTACTCCGGCAATGGGAGCAAGAATGACGATTTCGTTCGGTGTTTGATACACATCCAGGGCAAGCTGACCTTCAACCGTTTCTTCTTCCTGGGTTTGAATGGTCTGTTCCTCGCTGGCTTTGCGGATCGGATGTTTTTGAAGCGGCATTTTGGAACTTGAAGCCATGATGTTTGGGATAAGTGTTTATTTTTTTGGTTTATCAGATTCACCTTCGCCGACCTGAGCATCCTGCTGGCCTTCTTCATTAAGCTCTTCCATTTTGCGGCGTTTCTTTTCAATATCCTTATCTTCTTTTTTATCAAAGAATTTGAGGAACTCTTTACGGTTGATGGTCTCTTTTTTCAAGAGTACACCGGCGATCTCTTCCATTTTTGGTTTGTGGGTCGAGATGATTTGGCGTGTGCGGTCTTCAGCTTTTTTGAGGATTTTTTCGACCTGTTCGTCGATTTGGGCGGCAATTTGTTCGGAATAATTTCTGACGTGGCCAAAATCACGGCCAAGGAAAACTTCATTGTTCTGCTCACCGAAAATAACCGGTCCAAGATCACTCATGCCGTAACGCGTGACCATGCTGCGGGCCATACTGGTGGCCTTTTCGAGGTCGTTGGAAGCGCCCGTGGACATTTCTCCAAAGAAAGTGATTTCGGAAATGTAACCTCCCAAAAGCGAACAGAGTTCATCTTCAAATTTGCTTTTACTTTTAAGATGTTTGTCTTCTTCAGGCATGAACCAGGTTACGCCCAATGCCATACCGCGGGAGACGACGGAAACTTTGTGAACAGGATCGCAATTTGGTAAGAGTTGCGCGACCAGTGCATGGCCGACTTCGTGATACGCGGTGATTTTTTTCTCTTCTTTACTGAGGATGCGGGATTTACGTTCAGGGCCCATGACGACTTTTTCAATCGAAGATTCCAAGTCCTGCATTTCGATCTGTTTTTTGCTCTGACGAGCAGCAAGGATTGCCGCTTCATTCATGAGGTTTTCAAGATCTGCGCCGGCAAAGCCCGGAGTTTGTTGGGCCACTTTATTAAAATCAACATTTTTGGCGATCGGTTTGTTGCGGGCATGAACTCTTAAAATGGCTTCGCGGTCGGCGATGTCAGGCATATCCACAACGACGCGGCGGTCAAAACGTCCCGGGCGTAGCAATGCAGGATCCAAAACGTCAGGTCTGTTGGTCGCAGCCATTACAATTACATTGGTGTCTTTTTCAAAACCGTCCATTTCCGTAAGGATCTGGTTCAGGGTCTGTTCGCGTTCATCGTGGCCGCCGCCAAGACCCGCGCCGCGCTGGCGCCCTACGGCGTCGATTTCATCAATAAAGACAATGCACGGAGCATTGCGTTTTGCCCTTTTAAAAAGGTCGCGGACGCGGCTTGCGCCCACACCCACGAACATTTCCACGAATTCCGAACCGGATATATTAAAGAACGGAACGTTCGCTTCGCCTGCAACCGCGCGGGCGAGTAAAGTTTTACCGGTTCCCGGCGCGCCGACCAGCAGTACGCCTTTCGGAATTTTGGCTCCCATGCTTGTATATTTGGTCGGGTTTTTCAGGAAGTCCACGATTTCGATGAGTTCCTCTTTTGCTTCTTTCGCTCCGGCTACGTCTTCAAAGGTGGTTCGCTGTTTTTCCTTATCGTAAACGCGAGCTTTGCTTTTTCCGAAAGAAAGCGCCTGATTGTTGCTGTTCTGGGCCTGACGCATCATGAATGCAAAAAAGCCGATCAGCAGCAGGAAGGGTAGGAAAGTGATGAGAAGATTGATCCAGAAATCCTGATTGTCAGTGGGTTCGACGTCCACAGAAATGTCTTTTTTGACCTGTTCCGGAACATTTTTGAGCAGATCGTCGACGGTTTCGCCGGCCTCTTTATAAGTATATTGCTGGCTGTTGTCCATCATCGTAAGATCGAGCCGGTCGCCTTTGACGACGATTTTGGCGATCTCGCCGGTTTGCGCTTCAGAAACGAACGTATCAAGAGTGATTTTTTTGACGTTGCTGCTTCCGGGATTAAAAATAATATAGGCAGCGGCAACGAGCAGCGCAATAATCACAAGATAGATGAAACTGTTTCCTGGTTTGCGGTTTTGTAGTTTAAATTTTGGCGGTGGCATATCATCCATAGTAGAGTCGAAAACAAAGTGGTTCCATTTTACCTATTTTTTTCTCATGAGTCTAATATATCGGCGGAGTTTTTTTTTGCTCGATTTTGGTTTGGATTTAAGCTCACGAACGACTTCGATAAATGTGTCGTCTCCGAACTCTTTTTTTCTGTTGGCTTGGCGCTTTTGAAGGACCAGTAAAATTTCGTCCAGATGTTTATTCGTCAGTTTTTTCGTGGAATCGTGAACTTTTTTATAAAGATGGACGAGGATCTGTTTCTGGAAGGCGGCATGTTCTTCCAGAAAAGCGTCAAGTTCGATCATAAGGTTTTTGCCGTTTTTTTTGAGCCATTTTGCAGTGTGCTGTTCCAGAAATTCGCTGGTTTGCGCAAAATTATGGAGAGTTTCTTTCAGAGTTTGTTCAAAATTGGCGTTCAGTTTCGGAAAAAGGGGAATGATGTTTTTTCTTAGCCAATTGCGGGAAAAATCTGTGTCGTTATTGCTGGCGTCCAGCCGGAAGGCAATCCTTTGTTTTTTTAAATAGCTGAGAATTTCTTCTTTGGTGATTCCAAGCATCGGACGCAGAAGGCGGCGTGACGGCGAAGTTATGGCCATGGCTTTTATGCCGTTGAAATGAGCCCCGCGGATTAAATTGAAGAGCATGGTTTCAATGTTGTCGTTGAGGTGATGGGCGATGACGATCCACTCCGCTTTGCTGTTTTTCCGTACGTTTTCAAAAAATTTATAGCGCGCTTCGCGGCCGGTTTCTTCCAGATTGCCGGAGTGCCCATTTTTTTTCAGATGAAGATGTTCAATGTGGAAAGGAATTTTGTTGCGTTTGCAGAATTTTTCAACGAATTTTTCATCAGTGTCGCTCGCTTTGTCCCTTAATCCGTGATTCACGTGTGCGACGATGATTTTTAGCCTGAGCTTTGATCGCAATTGCAGGCAGCGGTCCAGCAAATACATCGAGTCTGGACCACCGGAAATTCCGAGCACTAAAGTGCTGCCGGGTTTGACGTTTTCCACAATATTTTTAACGAACTCGTCGTGCTTTTTTTCCATGGCGCTGTTCGCGCTTGTCTTTTTTACGTTCGAGCCTTTGCGTCCTTTCATTGTGATGTTTAATGAGCTGGGTCACGAGAGCGAGGTCATCGTCGTCGGCAACTTTGTTCCACATCATTTTGCCGCATATTGTACAACGGTGGAGGATCTTGAAACCCTTTTTTTGAGTCTGTTCGATGTCGATGGGCTCCATGAAGCCTAAACAGTCGCTTAAGCGGTCCCCTGGAACGTTCGCGTCAACGTGCAAAGAATAGAGGCAGTTTCTGCAGTGGTTACGGCAGCCTTTTTCGGCTTTTGGATTAGGCTCTTTGCATTTTTTGCAAATGAAGCTTTCGTTGCGGTAAATCGGGTTCCTTTTTGTATGCGCCGGCGGCGGCAAAGCCGTTCGCTTTTGCCTTCGCGCTGTGTGCTCAGTGGTTTGAGTTTTCACTTATTTTATGGTATAATAACTAGATAAATCTTTTAAAATAAAAATTATGGAAATCAGAAAGCCGGTCTCTGCTGCAGTGGAGACCCAAAAAAATAGTCCCGTTCTTTTTATCCTTTCCATCGTTCTTTTGGTAGGTCTCATTGCTTCAGCAGTGTATCTTTCTTTTGCCAAATCGGCAATCCAGGAGCAGCAAAATCAGCTGGATACAGAAATCGCTTCGCTGAACACTCAGATCGTAGACCTGCAATCGCAGAACATCGAAGGTCAGCAGTATGCCCAGCAATGGCTTGCTGATTTGCAGAAAACGGAAATTCACTGGTCAGAAGTCATTAAGTCTCTCCAGGATATTCTTCCGGTTGATCCTCTCACCCAAAAGCCTAGGGTTGAATTTTTGACATATTCCGGTTCGGCCGGCGGTAAACTTGCGCTCAATGCCCAAACGATTCCCGGCTCAGCCGATCCGTTCGCTGATGTGTCTACTCTTATCAACACATTCAACAACAGCGCTTATTTTAAAGACGCTTATATTCCTTCGATCAGCCATGGGGTGAATGAAAGCGGTCAGGATCTTTTGTCTTTTGTCTTTAATCTTACGTACGGAGAACAGCTTCCTACCTCCGGGTCAGTGACCAATGCACAAGTTCCGGTCGCAGGTTCAACCCAGCAGACTGTAACTCCGTCAGTTTCACCTGCGGTCAAGGTTCCACGTACTCAACAATAATAATTTTTAATTTTTCATGCTATGGCTTCCACAACAATGGCATCAGCCCCGTCAGCACCTCCCCGTTCTTCAAATAAATCCCTTATCTCCCTTTTGATTTTTATCGTAGTTCTTTTGGGAGCGGTTTTTTATGTAAAACCTCTCTGGGATGACGTGACCAGTTTGAGTCTCGGACGCGATGACAAAATGCAGCAGCAGCAACAGCTGGCCGCTCAATTGCAAAATCTTCAAACTATCCAGCAGAGCATGAACCAGACTACCGAAGTTTCGCAACAGACCGCTTTGAATGCGATCCCTCAGCGTTTGGAACAGGATAAGCTGATTACTGATTTGACCTCAATCGGCAAAGCCAATGACATTGTTTTGAACAGCGTGAATTTCAGCATTAATACGGTGAGCACTGAACGCATTAAGCGCGCTACCGTGAACGCCAATTTGACCGGAGACATGTCCGGACTGCTTGGGTTTTTGAAAGGCGTGGAAGGAAATCAGCGCAAACTGACCGTGAATACGGTAAGCGTCCAGACAGGCACCACCGATGCGGGCATTCCGCGCGTGAATTTTAACGTCAATATGGAAACTTATTATTTGGATCGTATTTAAGCTGTTTTATCTTTGCTATGGAAATCTCACAACTCCCGCAACAACCGCCAACTTCTCAAAAAAAATCTTCAGCCGACTCGGTGCTGAAGAAATTGAGCAAAAATTCAGCGCAGAAGGGTCCTGACATTATTTACGGCATCTATGACAGTTCCCGTCAGTCGCTCTCGACACGCTTGAACGATTTTCTGATCGATCACAGTAACGTTCCTCTGAAGGAGAAAGCTTATTTTTTCCAGCTTCTGGCCGTGATGGTCGATGCCGGAATTCCCGCGATTCAGGCGTTGAAAATGTTAGCCCGCAGGACGGAAAGCGAAAGGTTCCGCCGGGTTTTAAATACCGTGGCTCATTCCGTCTCACAGGGAAAAAATTTGTCGGAATCGATGGCTCGGTTTCCTCAGGTGTTCAGTGAAGTTGAAATCGGCGTGGTTAAAGCGGGTGAAGCGGCCGGCCATTTGGACAAAATGCTCGCGCGGTTAGCGGTTCAGCTGACAAAATCCCATGAACTCCAGACTAAACTGGTGACGGCTTCGGTCTATCCGGTTGTGGTTTTGGTTGTTTTGATTTTAGCCGGTTCCGGCATGATGATCTGGGTTATTCCAAGTCTGCTTCAGCTTTTGAATGAAGGAGGTTTAAAGCCTGATCAGCTCCCGTTTGCAACGAAACTTCTGGTGGGTATCAGCTATGTGATGTCCAACTTCTGGTGGGCCATCTTGTTGAGCATCGCAGTGATTTTTTTGTTCATCCGTTACTACATTTCCACCGAAGACGGCAGATACCAGTGGGATCTTTTTAAACTTCGTATTCCGGTTGTCGGCACGCTTTTGCGTAAAGTTTTGATTCTGCGTTTTGTAAGTACCCTGGGTATTTTGATTGAATCCGGTTTGCCGGTTGTTCAGGCGCTTACGATTGTGGCCACCTCTTTGAGCAATGAGATTTATAAATTGAAAGTGTTTGAAGTGATCGCCAAGGTCCAGCAAGGCGAAAAAATTTCCGAGAGTTTGATGGATACGCCTTTTTTGTTTCCGGAAACCATCGTGCAGATGATGGCCGTTGGCGAACAGTCCGCTTCCATCGGATTTATCACTCAGAAAGTCGGCGAACAGTATGACATGGAGATCGATTATTCGCTCAGGCAGGTCATGGCTTTGATTGAGCCGCTTCTGATCGTATTTGTGGGTGTGACGGTTGCACTTCTGGCGCTCGCTATTATGACGCCGATCTTCAAGCTCACCCAATTGGTTTAGTTTTTCATCAATGCGGTTCATATGCAAGGTGGAGCTTTCAACAACAATCCGGTATGCGGTACAAAAGAGGCTTTCACCCTTATTGAGCTTTTGATTGTGATTGTGATCGTTGGCATTTTAGCCGCGATTGCGGTGAGCAGTTTCGGGTCGGCGCGGCAAAGCGCGCGGCTGGGTGTGGCTGCGGATTCTGTGATGAGCGCCATGAAAGAGCAGGCTGGCAAAGCTCAGACTGGACGGCAAACAGCCGGCGGTTCTCCAAGTGCAAGCGGATCTTCATGTTATGGTTTGGTATTTCAAAAGAATCCGCCTTCGGTTCCTCCAACACCGATCATTCAAACGATTACGGTACCGTATGTTTCGGCTTCCAGCAGTCAGAATAATGCCGATTATTGCGACACCTCCAGTGCCGCAAACGTGGTGTATGGCATAGTGGATACTACCGATGATATTGTTTTGCAAAGCATCCTGCAGGGCGGTACATCCATTGATACGACGCCTTTTATTCTTATGTTTAAGCCGCCTTTCGCACACGTGCTCGAAGCCACGGATATCAACCAGTTTATAGATCCGAATTTTCATTCTGCTCCTGCTACGACCGACAACCCTGTGCAGGTTGTTTTGAATCTGAGCACCAATACTCCGCAACAAGGTCGCGGCATTCAGTTTGATGCTTTTTCCGGTGCGGTCTCGCAATTCAATCCATCACCCGCTTCGCCATGAAAAGGTTTTTTCAGAACAAGCAGGTTGTGAACAAACGAGGGTTTACGCTCGTTGAAGTCATTGTGGCTTTCAGTGTTCTGGTTGTGGTTATTCTGGCTTCGACGGATTTACTGGTTACAGTGATCCGCAGCAATACGGAAAATACCAATACGCTTATTGCCTACGGACTTTCGCAGGAAGGTCTGGAAGCGTTCCGTAATATGCGCGACAGCGACTGGCTTCTTGGCGCGGGTTTTGACGGAAAGGTGGGAAATGATTGCGTCTGGGATATTCAGGGCGGGTCATGTTTGCCTGCCGTGAGTGACGGAAAAAAAGATTTTCTGATCGATTTTTATCAGGTGGATAATCCCGGACAGCCTGATCCGAATGTAACGGTTGATGTTTCGCAAATCCGTGATCAGTATGCTCCGTGGAAACTTCAGGATGTGACGCAGGATTTGAAAAATAAACCTTTGAACGATTTTTTGAGCGAAGCACAGCTTTGCCTTGTTCATTCCCAAACGAATCCGGATGAGGTCTGGTACCATCCGTGCGTTTTTGCTCAAACCGGAACTTCGGAAAAGATGATTTTTTCCCGTTTTGTTGAAGTTCAAGCATTGCCTTACGGAACGACGGATCTGACCACCGCAAAAAAATACCGCGTGAGTTCGGTTGTGGACTGGCAGGAACAAGGCCGTCCCAAAGAGGTCCGCTTAACGTCAGAAATAACTGACTGGAAAGGAGGCCCGCTATGATCAATCTAAAATTTAACATTCAGCATTCTAAATCATCGACGCGCAAAGCGTTTACATTGGTGGAACTTTTGGTCAGTATCGCAATTTTTGTTACGTTTTTAGGAGTGGTTGCGCTTTCTTATATCGGCATCGTGCGTTCGCAGCGTGCAGCTGATCAAGTCCGCAAAATGTATTCCGATGTCCGGAGTTTTACCGAATCGCTTGCCCAGGATATGCGTCTGGGAACCATTGATTATGACTGTTACGGGACTTCAATCAGTTCAAGCGCTTGTCCTGAAAATGCAGACGGGATCACAACCTCAGCGGCATCCTATCTCGCCATCGTCAATAAAGATCAGACCCAAAAAGTTATTTACTGGTTTGACGCTTCGGATAAAAATAACGGGAAACTCAAAGTGAAACGTTATCAGATTTCTACTCCGCCGGAACCTACAAAAACTACTTTTGAACTTCCGCCGTGGGGTGATGCCGACGGTTATGTTTATGACGGTAAGGATCCGAATGTAGATGCTACGGGTTCCCGCACCCTCCTGAATAATTTGGTGAAAGTCACGAATCTGACGTTTGACGTGAATCCGCCGGTCAATCCTTACTCTTCCGATAACTACACTTTTAATCAGTATCAGTTTCAGCCGAAGGTAACGTATTCACTCAGCGTGCAGAACGCAGACAGCAATGTCTCGACATTCCATTTGAACTTCCAGACTACGCTTTCTTCCAGAGTTTATAGCCGCGCCAGCTCATGAAAAATATTTTTTTCACAATCCGGATGAAAAGCATGCGTTCCGTCAAAAAGGGAAGCGCGCTGCTTGTTGCCATTTTGATGATGGGAATTTTAATGATTCTCACTTTGGGCTTGAGCGATCTTGTTATCCGTGAAATCCGCCAGACCACTGATGTGGTTGCCGCCGGAAAAGCTTATTTTGCAGCCGAAGCCGGGGTGGAGGACGCGCTGCTGGATCTTCATCAGAATTTGCCTGGATATGAACCGACGCCGACGACCGGGAAATGTGATTTTGCCAATGGCTATGTGACGATTGATGACGCAACAAGCGGCGTTGATCCGTCACTTGTTTTTGATGCATCAAATCCGCCGTGCTATCGTATTTTGAGCAAAGCGGACAGCGAATTTAACAATGTTCCTTCGTTCGATCACAATCAGCCGATATTCCCTAAAAATACCATCGGTCTGCCTTCCGATGTGCCGACGAATGTGGATTTTGTCTATACCGACCGACCTGAAGCGACGTATAACGATCTTGATTTGAGTCAGTCCGCGGTTATTCCTCTATATTCGTCGAACCCCGATGGAGTGACTTATGCCAATGTGTCGAATTTTTTGATTGAATATTACGTCGATTTTACGAACAACGAGGTCACGACTTCCGGCATTCAAAACACCAATGATTTCAGCAAATTGGATATTCTCCGCTGGAAGATTTTCGGCCATCCCAATACCGATCTCACCAAAACAGAATCGATTTCGGATTTTTTCCCTGCTGATTTTAATGCCAACAGCGGTGATCCAGTGTGTATCGGCAATGATCCGGGCAATGTATTGCAGTTTGATCCAAAATATACCTGTAAGCAGGCCATTCCTTTGAATGCTTTCTTCGGGGCCGCGCGCGAATGTTACGGAACGGATGCCGGTTTCGGCGCCGGTCAGCTTGGAAGCAGCGGCGGAAACATTATGACCCAATGCTCGATTGAAAATTTCATCAACACGCATTCCCAAAATTATCTGGTGCTTACGAATGTCGTGAATCCGGATGTGCTGCTTCCTGGATGGGAAATTAATGATCCCGAAGCGCAGAATCTTTTCAAAATTCACTACCGCATTATCGCACAGCCGGGTACCGGCCAGCCAAGACTGGTCCGTCAAGCTGCGTCCATTAACGCCAACGGTTATGCCGCCCAGGGCCAAGTCGAGCAAAGCATTGATGTGAATATTAATCAGAGTTCATTCCTGCCGGTCTTTAACTTTTCGCTTTACCATACCTGTACGCTGGCGGATCAGACGAAGTGTTCAACATAGAGATTCCGAGCACACGGTGCGAGGGCGTAGGCGTGTGGCTTTGCCACCGCCGGAGCGTACAAAAAAAGTCGCACATTGACAGTTCAGGCGATTATCGCTTCAATGAAGGGGTGTTTTTTCAACGATTTTCATGAATCCTAAGTTTTACATTACGACGTCGATAGCATACGTGAACGCGCGCCCGCACATCGGATTTGCGATGGAGGTTATTCAGGCCGATGTTTTGGCCCGGTATCACCGTCTGCTCGGCGAGGATACGTTTTATCTGACCGGCACTGACGAGCACGGCATGAAGCTGGAACAGACCGCCAAGGAACAGGGCGTTATTCCACAGCAGCTGGTTGATGAAAATTCCGGTTACTTCCGTGCACTCGGGCGTTTGCTCAATCTTTCCAATAACGATTTTATCCGCACGACCGACGAGCATCACATCAAAGGTGCCCGTAAAATCTGGTCCAAAATGGTTGAGACAGGAGATATGTATAAAGGTTCCTATGAAGGTTTGTATTGCATCGGTTGCGAATCTTTCAAAACCGAAAAGGAAATTGTGGACGGCGTTTGTCCGTTACATAAACGTCCGCTGGAAAAGATTAAAGAGGAAAATTATTTTTTCAAACTTTCCAAATATTCAGAAACGATCAAGAAAAGAATTCAGGACGGCCAGCTGGTGATTTTGCCTGAAGCCCGCAAACATGAAATTTTGTCGGTGCTGGAAGACGGATTAAAGGACGTGAGTTTTTCGCGTCCCAAAAAGATTCTGGAGTGGGGGATTGAAGTGCCGGATGATCCGGATCAGGTGATGTATGTATGGTGCGATGCTTTGTCCAACTATATTACGGGCGCGGGTTACGGCAGCGATGAAGAGAAGTTCAAAAAATATTGGCCCGCTGATGTACATTTGATCGGTAAGGATATTTTGCGTTTCCATTCTGCGATCTGGATCGGCATGCTGCTTTCCGCAGGAATTCAATTGCCGCGTGCTATTTACGTTCACGGATTCATAACTTCGGAAGGCATGAAGATGAGCAAGAGTTTGAATAACGTGGTTGATCCTGTCACCGTTGTTGAACAGTTCAGCGCGGATGCTTTGCGTTATTTTTTACTGAAAGAGATTCCCACGACGGACGACGGTGATTTCAGCAAAGAGCGGTTTAAGGTTGTTTATGAATCCGAACTGGCTGACACCTACGGCAATCTGGTCAGTCGAGTGCTGGCAATGACTCACAAATATTTTGAAGGGAAAGTTCCGGAGGTTTCCGATATGAACGAGATTGCTTCTTACGGCATTGAGTTTGAAAGATTCTGGAAGAGTTATGACGAGGCGATCAGCAGGTTTGATTTGAAAGTTGCTTTGGAACTGACGATGGCAACGGCCATGAACGCCAACCAGTTTGTGGAAGCGAACAAGCCCTGGGCTCTGGCGAAAACCGACCAGGTCGCTTTGTCGCGGGTTATTTATGTTTTGCTGGAAATGATCCGTCTGACTTCGGTTGCTTTACTGCCATTTATTCCTTCAACCGCCCAAAAAGTTTTGGCCTATCTTGGTCAGGGTGAAGTTTTTTCTTACGGCAACGATCGCAAATGGCGCCAGCTTAAAGCCGGAACTCAGATTGAAAAAGCCGAGCCTTTGTTCCCGAAGGTGCAGGAAAATGTTTCAGCCTAAGCGTTTTGGCTTGGTTCAGCAGATGGTGGCCCTGAAGGTGGTGCGCCCGGAATGCCTCCTCCTCCTCCGCTTTGCGGAGAACCCGGTGCAAGGTCGCCTCCGCCGCTGGTACTTGGCGTGCCCGGTGTGGTTACGGATTGTCCCGTAGATGTGCTGTCAGTTGATAACGTAACGGTAATAACAACACGCACGATGGCATAAGCAAAAATGATAACAATCAGTCCGATAATGGCCCACTCCAAAGTTTTTTTGGCTCCTTCGAGGGCGTTTTGATCGCCGTGCGAAGTGACGTATCGCAAGCCGGCGGTGGCAATAATCAGAATCGCAACCGGACCGGCAAGATATAACAGTCCGCCGGCAATCAATTGGAGATAATAGTTGCCGTATGTTGCAGCGTTTCCTTTCGGGATCACTACTATTGGCGCATAAACCGGATGTAAATCAGGATTGATCTCGACCTGCGCGGATGCCAATGGAGCTGCAGCCAAAAGCAGTGTAAAGAGCAGTCCGGTTGTTGCGAGAAGTTTTTTCATAAGGCTAGGAGAATTTGAGAAGTGAGACGCCGAGAACGAGTGAGTAAGATGTTGCAATAATCGCCAGAGCAATAATTGACCAAAGCAGGATGTCTTTGCCTTTTTTGATCTGTTCTTCATTGCCGCGGGCGGTCACCATCATCACGCCGGCGTAGGTAAATGAAACAAATGCCAGTGCCCCCGTGATGGCAAGAATAAATTTAACGATTCCTGCAAGAATATCAGACCAACTGGCGTTTTTGAAAGTAGTGTAAAGATTTCCGACGATGCCGATTTTTGATGTGCTTCCTGCGGTTGAAGTGCCGGTGTTGAAAAGTTCATCCGGACTCGGTCCTGAAACATTGTTTGTTTGAGGCGGTGTAGCGCCGCTTCCGCTGGGACCTTGAGCATGAGCCATCAATGGAGCACTCAAGGTGAATACCATGATGAGGGTCATGACCAGGCCGGAGATTTTTTTTGCGAAAGTTTTCATGTTTTTGGTGGAGCAGGAAGAATTTGGATTGAAACGATGATTTGGACGATGGCATAGGAAAGTATTGCAATGGCTAATCCGGCGAGAGCCCAGGTCAGCGTTTTTTTTGCCGCCCCGATTTTTTCTTCATTGCCGTAAGCAGTTAAAATTTGGACGCCGGAAATAATCACGAATAAAAGCGCAAGACCTCCGGTAAGCTGGATGACGAGATTCGTAATGGTCGGTAAAACACTTTGCTGAAGTGCTGCGGGATTATCCGTGCCCACGCCGGGCAGCCTGAGAGTGGTGTTGATGATGTCCTGAGCGCTTGGTGATCCTGTGGTTGGGGAAGATCCCAGACTGTTACTTCCGCCTGGAATGATCGGAGGTTGGGCGACTGTTATTCCACCGGAAGTGTTGTTTGAATCTGCAAAAGCAAAATGCAGTCCCAGTGAAAAGACGGTGGCAGCTGTAATGATCATCACAAAAGTTTTTTTCATGCTAGCTCAATGTGAAGAAGTTCGGATTAATCGTGTAAAGAATCAATGCAGATAGAAAGAGCAGAACAAGACCTCCAAGTGACTGCATGATTTTTTCTTTGGCTTTTTCAATGCGTCCGGAATCTCCCTGAGCCGTTGATATTTGAATGCCGCCATATACTAAATAAAAGACCGCTACGATGCCGACGGTTGCCGATGCCCATATGTAAATTTGTCCAACATAAGTATAGAGAAGCTGAGCCCCGGATTGGGCAAAGAATACCTGAACTCTTTGGCAGCTTACCGCAGGAACGGTTCCGCTTGGGCTTATGGTGCACGTTGATTTATATAACGATGATGTCGTGGAAGGGCCGGGTTTACCATCGGAAGTCGTTGATGGAGTCGTAGTGTTTTCTCGAAAACATGTCATCTGATTCCCGGCACTTGTGTTGTCCCCATTTACAGCGGATGACCCGGAAGGTGAACCGATATTTTCTTCGAGAATACTAATAATCCATCCCTGAGTTTTTGAGGGGGCTGACGTAGGAGGGTCAGGAGGGTTCAAGTCTTCGCACTTAAAAGGTGATGCTGCCTGGGCTACCGGCAAAATCATGCTTCCCTGTATGAAAAGTATGCTGACGATGGTCATCAATAGTTTTGCCGTTTTTTTATTATTTTCCCGGGACTTCATAGAGGAGGCTTTGAACAAATGCAGTGATAAAGTATGAAAGCAGAACAACGACAAGGCCAATTAAGGCATATTTGATAATATCTTTACCTTTGGTAAGAGAGTTTTCGTTGCCGTGCGATGTCATCAGGATAAATCCGCCGATGACGATGGCCAGAAAGCAGAGTGATCCAATCGTATAAACAAGAAAATTAATGATTTGAATAATGAAACTTGCAATGGGGTTGCCTCTTTGAAGATAGATCTGTTTTTGGTTTGTCGTACTGAGATAACCGGTCACATTGAAAGTTGAGGTGTCCGGAGGTGCTGGGGATGGTGATTGCGCCATTACCGCTCCATGAATTCCCATCACCAAAATAAGACTCATGATCGTTTGCATGACGATCATTCCAGCGGTTTTTGAAGTCAGGTTTTTGAAAATTTTTGAGCTCATGAAGGTTTGTTTTTATTTCTATATATTTTATCACTTTTTGGCTTTTTTGACAATGCTTTGGCGGGTTTTGAGTTTCAGCTGAAGCTGGGCTTGTGGAAAGCATCAAATTTGGCTATCCTATGGCACGGTTTGGGCCTTTAGCTCAGTTGGCTAGAGCGCTTCCATGGCATGGAAGAGGCCAGGGGTTCAAGTCCCCTAAGGTCCACCAAATTACACAAATACATTGTATCCACGAATTCAGCTACAGTCCGGCAGAGAGAAATCTTTATATTTCCGTCATCCATGGGTATTTTCCCGGGCCATAGCTCATGTTCAAAAAGGCGCTGGTGCGGAGCAGCCGGCAAACGGTTCGCTCGTGAGCGTGATTGATGCGGAAGGCAGCACAGTCGGTACCGGTTATTACAATAGTTATTCCCAGATCGCTTTGCGTTTGTTTGTTTTTGAAGAAGCGGTCATTGATGAAGCTTTTTTTGTCGGGAAGTTTCAGGAAAAACTGGCTTTCAGGAAACGGTTTTTGGATCTTTCAACAACGGATGCTTTCCGTCTGGTGTTCAGTGAAAGTGATGGTCTGCCTGGTTTGATTGTTGATGTTTACGGTGATTTTCTTGTTGTTCAAATTCATACGCTGGGTATGGACCGTTTGCGTGAAACAGTGGTGAAGGCATTAGTGAAAGTTTTGAAACCCAAAGGCATTTATGAACGCAGCGATCTTGAAGTCAGAAAAAAGGACGGACTTAAAACCATGCCGAAAGGTGTTTTATACGGGGAAGAACCGCCGTCACCTTATGAAATCCGCGAGAGCGGATTGAAATATCTGGTGGATATTCAGGGCGGACAAAAAACAGGATTCTTTTTGGATCAGCGCGATAACCGCTTTGCTTTGAGGAAATATGCTCAAGGTAAAACTGTACTCAATTTGTTTTCCTATTCCGGAGGTTTTTCAATTTCGGCTTTGGCCGGCGGCGCAAAACAGGTCACGAGCGTGGATATTTCATCGGCGGCTTTGGACCTGGCGAAAAAGAATTTTACGTTGAATGGTTTTGATCCCGAAGATCATATTTTTGCGGTAAAAGACGTTTTTGATTTTTTGGATGAAGCTCAGGCAAAAGGCATGCGCTATGATGTCGTTGTCGTCGATCCGCCGGCGTTCGTGAAAAACCAGGACAGCCTGAATCACGGCACCAATGCTTATATAAAGCTCAATCAAAAAGCTCTGCAGCTTTTAAACGATGACGGGATTTTGGTCAGTTCTTCGTGTTCTTCCCATGTCACTTCTGAACTTTTCCGCACCGTTTTATTTAAATCCGCGCTGCAGGCAAAACGGGAACTCGTTATTCTGGAACAGAAAAATCAACCTCCCGATCATCCTCTGAAC
The DNA here is from genome assembly GCA_003153355.1 of Candidatus Peregrinibacteria bacterium. GTDB lineage: Bacteria > Patescibacteriota > Gracilibacteria > UBA1369 > UBA1369 > PALSA-1335. Next base: position 188,648 of record PLYH01000001.1, on the reverse strand, counting down.
GTTAATTTTCCGGAAGGGGAGTATTTGAAATTCTTCGTCTGCGCGGCTAAAAAAGTTTAACCGTTTATGAATTCGCATCGAACTCCAGGGGAAGATTGTTCGTGGCTTCTTCTTCGGAAATAAGGTCGGCTTCCAAAAGATCCGTGATGGATTTTTTCATGGTCTGCATGCCTTCTTTAAAGCCGGTTTCGATTGCAGAATCAATCTGATGAGTTTTAGATTTGCGGATCATGTTGGCGATGGCGTTGTTGTTGAACATGATTTCCAGTGCAGCAATGCGGCCTTTGCCGTCTTTGGTCTTGAGAAGATTTTGCCAGATCACGGCCCGCAGACTTTCTGAAAGCTGGGCGCGAATCTGATTTTGCTGTTCAAACGGAAATGCGTCAATGATGCGGTCTACGGATTTTGCTGCTCCGCTGGTGTGCAGCGTCGCAAGAACCAACTGCCCCGTTTCTGCAGCTGTAATCGCAAGCGAAATGGTTTCAAGGTCGCGCATTTCACCGATGTAGACGACGTCCGGATCTTCACGTAAAACGGCGCGTAAAGCATTGTGGAAACTCTTGGTGTGGTTTTTGACTTCACGCTGTTCAAAGATGGATTTTTTGTTTTCGTGCACAAATTCAATCGGATCTTCAACGGTGATGATGTGTGATGCTTCATTGAGGTTGATTTCATTTAAAATTGCGGCCATGGTCGTTGATTTACCTGAACCCGTCGGGCCGGTGACAATCACTAAACCGCTTTTTACCTCCGGGATTCTTTTGAGCTGTTCGGGAAGACCGAGTTCATCCAGACTGTAGACGACTTCAGGAATCAGACGGAACGTTGCCCCCATGCCTTTGCGCTGGACAAACATGTTCACGCGGAAGCGGGCGATGTTTTCAATGTCTACGGAGAAATCCAGATCCAAATTTTGGGCGAAGAATTTTTTCTGTTCATCACTCATGAGTTCCAGCAGATAATCCTCGGCCATTTTTTTGGTGAGAACCGCATGTTCTTCAATCAAAATCAGATCCCCGTTGATGCGGAGAACCGGTTTGGAACCTGTCGTGATGTAGATGTCGGACGCCTTGTACTGGACGGCTGTCCGAAAAATTTTTTCAAGTTGTACCATAATTGTGTTTTAGTTTTTGTGTTTTATTTCCGTCGGGTGTTCGGTTTTTGTTGCTGTTAAATATCCAGATCATCAAAGTCTTTATCTTCATCATCTCCGTTTTTCGGCAGGACGTTTTCAATGGCCGCCCATTCGCTGTCTTCAAGTTCGGGAACGACCACGGTCACGCGGTCGCCGACTTCAGCGCGGAAATAGGTCACGGAAGCCAGGAGCACTTTATAGGCTTTGCTGTTGGCGATGACTTTGTATTGTCCGTCTTCGTACGTGAGTGTTCCGATGACTTTTTTGCGTTCAACCGGACCGATCTGTTTATACACAAAAGATCCGTCTTCCATGATGGTCAGTTTCAGAATATCACCTGGGACGAGTTTCGATTTGCTCGCGTAATTTGCCGGAACTGAATAGGTTTTTTTGTCCGGGCCGATCATGTTCTGGCCGTCAAAAACGCCTTCAATCACATGGCGTTCATTGTTGCTGGACATGGTGCCTACTTTTTCGGCCATGGTGCTGTACTGGGTTTTGGAAGATCCTCCGGTCATTTCGTTCAGAATCTGTTTCGCTGAACGAATATTGGCTTCCGCCGAATCCAGCATTTCTTTAAGAAGAGCGATTTTTGAAGCTTGTGACATTTTTGTTTCTTTTAAGAATTTGGTGTTTGTTGTGCGCTACTTTTTAGCTTTACATAAGTATACCAGATTTGGGTATTTTTCACAACTCATGTTTAGGCTGCGGGATTTGTGGTTTTTTCTTTATTTTCAACCAAACTCTGGAGCACCGCTCTGCGCGTTGTGCCGATATTCGAGAAGATGCGGAATGTGAACACAAAGGTCGCGGCAAGGTACAGATCAAGCCCCAGTTTGTCGCCCAGAAGCGTAATGGCGATGGAAAGAATAATGTTAAAGAAAAGTCCGGTAATAAAAATGATCGCGTCAAAACGGTCGTTGGTGATTTCTGCGCGGATTGCGCCGAAAAGCGCGTCCAGAATGCCCATGATGACCACCGCTGAATATTTGGTCAGTTCCAGCGGAATAGGGAAGTTGATGCCCAGCCCCAGGATAATTCCGATGATGATGCCAACGATTGCCCAGATCATAGTGAGTTTTTAAGTTTTGGGTTTATAAATGACTTTTTGGTTGTCCGTTCCGTCAATGCGTAAGTCGATGTAATCCAGAGCAGTGTGGTATATATCAAGTTTTGGAAGGACTTTTTTGAGTTTGTTCAGCTGCTGCATCAGGTCTTTTTGCATATCGATCCAAACCATGAAGCCTTTTTCGGTCTGGAGGTGGATTTCGCGTTCCACCACATAATACTCGGCGTTCAGGATTTTCATGGAAAACATTTCCTGAAATTGATTGATGGCGTTGAGAATATAGTTGAGTTTGTCCTGGTCCATCACCGTGGTGTTCACCGTGTACACGTCATTGGTGAAAACTTTGATGTACGGCATTTCCTGATTTTCGGTATTTTCGTCCGTCAGAAATCCTTCGCTGTTGATCAGGAATTTTTTCTGAATTCCCTGGACCACATTCACTATGTTAGCAACAATTGGATATTTTTCAATTTGAACCACGATTTTTTGTGGAAAAACTTTTTCCACCACGATTTTTTGAAATTCGGGATGTAGGGTTTTTATCTGATTGCTGAGCTGAGTTTCGTCCAGAAAGATCAGGTTTTTGTTTTTTTCGTTTTTTAGGACATTGTTCAGGGCGTCGTCGTTTGTGACTTTGGCATTGTCCTCATCGATTTCCCAGCTTTTGATGTCAAAAAAATGTGAAAAACCGATAAGGTAAATAATACCTCCCAAAATTGCCAATACCACCATGATGATGAGCGTGTTTTTGGCTTTTTTTGCGGTTTTGGGCTGGATCGTGGGCATCACCAGCGTTTTTTTTCTTTTGCCCCGTTTAAAAAATTTATTGGGAAGGATGGGTTTTTTAATATACGGCGACCGGAGTTCTGAAATCCGACTGGTCGTGCCGCTTTTTTTCTTTTTTCCAAAAGGTAAAATCGCCATGGTGGTGGAAAAATCTACCACCTAAAAATAAAGGAAACCGATCAAACTGACAAGGAAAAGTCCGATGTAGATTTTGAGCAAAGGTTTGAAGAGTTTGCGGTTTCCGAACAGAAGTACCAGAAAGGCTTTTTGGAGCATGTTCAAGAACAGTACCAGCAAAACCACGTTTTTTGCTTCGGTTATGGTGATGATTTTTCCGGCACTTGCCGCGGCGGAAATAACGAAGGGATCGTCAATGGCGAAAAAGGCCATCGCAGCGGCTACGAAATAATAATAGGTTATGCTCACGTACGTCAGCATGATTTTTGAAATGAGCAGGGCCGCGGTAATGAACCCCGCAAGTTTTAAGGCTTCATTCAGTTCAAAAGGCGTTTTAAGATCGGTGGTATGGATAATTTTGTCTTTCTTTTTGCTGAGGAGGAAATAAAGCCCTATGCCCATGAGGTAAACGAACATCAAGGTTACTGGAATGAACGCGCGGTTAAAAAGATCAACATTCAAAGCCCTCAAAAAAATAAGCGTCCGCAGGAAGCTCATCCCGCAAGCCAAAACAATTCCGCTGATAAACGGTATGGTGACGTCCGGGTTCGATTTACTTTTGTGAGCTAAAGAGAGCGAGGTCGCCGTGCTTGAATACAGTCCGCCGATGAGTCCCGAAATACCGATCCCTTTTTTGTTGCCGACGGTTTTGGCCAGAATATAGCCAAGGAAACTTATGCCGGAGACCAGAACCACCAGAAACCAGATGTTATAGGGGTTTAAGACCTGAATTTGGTCAAAAGCAGCCGGGGGATTGATGTTCGGTAAAATGTTGCTGTAAATCTGACGATCAAAGTACTGGTTCGGCAGGAACGGGAGAATGATGAAGGCGATGATCGCAAATTTGATGGTGTCGTAAATTTCCTGTGCGTTGATTTTTGTCACCGCGGAGTGCAGGGCCCTTTTTATCGAAAGGATTAATGTTACGATAATCGCTAAAATCAGGGCCAATTGCGAGTAACCTGTCATGGCCAGTCCGCCCAGCAGGAAGACGATGATCGTACTGATTTCCGTGGTGATGCCGATTCTTTTCTGGGCAATGGCCAGATAAATGTAACTTGCCAGTGTTAAAAGAACCAGTGCGGAAAAACAGACCAGAAAAAGCACCGGGCTGAAAGTTTTTCCCAGAAACGCCGAAATCGCTCCGAACAGACAAATCAGAATATCCGTGCGGATGCCGATCTGGCTGTTTCCCTGTTTATGCTCTTTCGCCTTTTCTCTTTCCAAACCAATCAGCGCGCCGATGACGACGCTCATTCCAATGGAAAACAATGTGTTTAAAATATCCATAATTTTGTTTTTGTATCACGTTATTATAGCATTTTTTACATCAAAAAGGAACCTCGCTGTTGTTCCGGTTTGAGGTTCCTTGAAAGTTGTGTGGATTTTGCTCTTATTGCTTAACTTTATTAGGCCTTGGCATGACCTTTCACTGCTTCGTGCAAAGCTTTAAGCAAAACTTCCTTGCGTACTTTTGCTGCTGCTTTATTGCGGCGTTTGCGCAATTTGCTCTTTGGACGGGTGGAGTTCATGGTATTGAGCCCGTGCTGATGATTGATGTGTTTGTTCGACATAATTAAAAGGTGATGAATGCCATAGTATTTAAGCGGAGAAGCCATTTTAAGTCAAGCCGCACTTTGCATTTTATCAGCTGAGCTTCTGAAGATAGGTTTGGTAGTTTGTGTTTTTTTTGATGCGTCCCACGAGTGATTTGTCGGTAAAGCTTGGAGCGGTGAGTTTGGCTGGAGCAAGGACAGAATCCAGGTCCTGTATTGTCATGAAATTCTGGTCGGAGACCTCCTGCTTTAATGTTTTTCCTTTATGAAGGGCCTCCTTGACCAGTTCCGCCGTGACTTTATAGCCAAGATAAGGCGAAAGTCCGGTGGCGAGGCATAAACTTTGTTCCAGTAATGCCTGGCAGCGTTTTTTATCCGCTTTGATGCCTTCAACGCAGAATGTTCTGAACATGTGGGAGCCGTTGGTCAGGAGCTGCATGGACCATAAAAGGTTGTGCATGATCATCGGCGTCATGACGTTGAGTTCAAGTTGGCTCGCCTGAACGCCAAGATTGATCGCCGTGTCGTTGCCAACCACCTGAAAACCGATCATATTGATGCATTCCGGAATGGAAGGGTTGATTTTGCCCGGCATGATCGAAGAACCCGGTTCAACTTCTGGAATAATGATTTCGGCAATGCCGCCGATCGGTCCTGAAACCAGCAGTTTAAAATCATTGGCAATACGTACGAGATCGTTGGCCAGAACGCGCAGGCTGTTTGAAGCAACCGTAAAAGCGTTCATGCTGTGCGTAAGTTCCATGGGATATTTTGTGGCCGTCAGTTTGAAGCCGGTGAGTTTATTCAGATTTTTGACCATAAGCGGACGGTATTTGGGGTGCGTAGTGATGCCTGTCCCAAGCGCTGTGGCTCCGATGCCTACTTCCAGAAGTTCTTCAAAAGATTTTTTCATGAAACGGGCGCTGCGCAAAACCGCTGAGCCGTAAGCTTCGAACTCCTGGCCCAGACGGATCGGCACCGCATCCTGAATATGCGTGCGTCCTACTTTAATGATGTTGTTGAACTCTTTGCCTTTTTTCATCAGGGCGTTCCCCAGTTTTTCAACTTCACTAAGCAGCGTGGTCAACCGGAAAAGCGTAGCGATTCTGATCGCTGTTGGAATAACGTCGTTGGAAGATTGTCCCCAGTTGACGTGGTTGTTTGGAGTTACGGGTTTGTATTCGCCTTTTTTGCCGCCTAAAAGTTCGTTTGCGCGGTTGGCGATGATTTCGTTGGTGTTCATGTTGAACGGTGTTCCGGCGCCCGCCTGGAAAACGTCCAGAAAAAATTCGTCGTCAAATTTTCCGGCAATGAATTCGTCGGCGGATATGATGATGGCGCCGGCGATTTTTGGTTCCAGTTCGCCGAGTTCACGGTTGGTCATCGCCGCCGCTTTTTTGATGATTCCCAGCGCTTTTTTGAATTCGACCGGAGCTTTGATTCCGCTGATCTGGAAATTTTTATGCGCGCGGGCGGTAAAAGATCCGTAATAAGCATCGGCAGGAACATCAACCCAGCCGATGACATCTTTTTCTTTCCGGAATTTCATAAAAGAAGGATAATTTTTTTTCATTCTATCCTTTCTTTTTCTAAGTTTGTAGGCCTATTTGAATTATTCCGGTTCTTCGGAATCGATCTGGTCCATCGGATTTTCCTGTTCCGGTTCTTCCGCTGTCGCCACTTCGGCAAAAAGCGGCTGGCCATAAAAACCCTGGGCACGTTGTTTGCGTCCTTCCGACATCGTATAATCGTTTTCCAGCTGAATGGTTTTTTCGTACGGCATAAAGATTTTTTCTTCGTCAAAGGCCTGGTTGATCTGCAGGGCGATTTTTGATTTGATTTTCAGAACATTGCAGGGTTTTTGAGCCCAGAATTTGAGCGTAAAAATAATCGAACTTTCCGTGAATTTTTTAAAAACAATCGAGTGTCTGGGTACTTTTAAAATCGCCTGATCGTTACTGAGAATTTTTTCAAAAATCGTCATGGCTTTGGCCGTGTCTGAGCCATAACCGAGCATGACGTCGATGTCGATTCTGCGCAGGTTGCTCGTCGGATTCGTGGTGCTCATGCTGGAATAATTGATGATACTCTGGGTCATCACGTCACTGTTGTAAACGGTGATATAACGGTGATCGAATGTTTCCAGCGTCGTTGCCTGGAAATCCATTTTATTCACCCGGCCCACGAAACTTTTAATTTTGATGATTTCCCCGATTTTGAAAGGAGATTTGAATAAAATCAGAATGCCGGCAACGTAGTTTTTAATCACATCCTGCAAACCGTAACTTAAACCGAGAATGGAAACGCTGACCAGAAGCGTCATGTCGATGCCGACGATTTTCAGCGCTAACGTGATTGAAATCACGACGATGAAACCTGTCGTTATTTTTTCAAGCAAATTGATGGCGTTACGCTGCTGCTCGTGTTCGACTTCAATTTTGTGAAGCCGTTCCCGCATGTAGCGGATGATGAAAATGCCGATGACGATAATGGCGGCCGCTTCCAAAACTTCCAGAAATTTTTCAAGAATTTGAGGAAGAATTGTGGAGAAATCCAGACCTCCACCTGAAGAGATCGTACCGTCCGAGGGCACTGAAGTTGTTGGCGGCAGAGTTGTGGCCATGGTTTTGTTTTAGTTTTTCTTATTATTATACTCAAAAATGCCGTTTTTTTCAATTCTCAACCCGTTTTCCGAGTGTATTGTTGTTTGACATATTATTAAAATATTTTTATAAAACGAACAAGAGAGCTCAAAAAATTTTCTCAATCAAAAGCCTGGCGGATGATTTTTTGTTTGTTTATAATAGCTGTAGTGTTTTTTCTTTTGATTATGAAATCTTTTTTTCGGGCCGGAGTAGTGTTTTTTACAGTAGTTTTGCTTGCCGGAGTTTTTAGCGGGTGTGCTCAGGATGAATCAACAGCCGTAAAAACTTATAACAACAATATCGTTCAGATTCAGAAAGACATGTTCAGCAAAGCTCAGGACGCCAGCAAAATTTTTGACCAGCAGCATCTGGATCCGCCGGTGATTTTGTTGACCCTTCAGGGTATTCAGGCGAATATTAATACCAGTCATGATAAATTTAAGGCCATGCCGGTTCCTCACGGAGCTGAACAGCTTTCCGATGCGATGGAACGCTTCTTCCAGGTTGAAATGTCCGGAATTCAGAATATTCTTGGCGGGGTTCAGCAGATCCAGGGCAAAGAGAACGATCCGACGGCCTTGAAAGTTTTCTCAGATACTTTTGTCCAATTCAGTTCACAGGAAAATAGTGCGCTGATAGATTTTTATGCGACTCAGCAGCTGGTTGCCAATCAATACGGGCAGCAGGTTATTCAGACTGATCAAACCCAGGCGCTTAATTAACCGTTGGCTTTGCCCATGCGTTTCCGTTCGTTTTCCATCAGGTATTTTTTGCGAATGCGGATGGATTTCGGCGTGATTTCAACAAGTTCATCACCTGCAATGTATTCCATCGCTTGTTCAAGAGACATATCAAGATGAGGAATCAAACGGATTGCTTCATCGGAAGACGTTGTACGCATGTTGGAAAGTTTCTTTTCTTTACATGGATTTACCACTAAATCATCGCTCTTGGAGTTTTCACCGATAATCATACCTTCGTACAATGCGACTCCGGCTCCGATAAACATTTTGCCGCGTTCCTGTAAATTCCAGAGCGCAAAACCTACGCTCACGCCTTGTTCAGCGGAAATCATTACTCCGTTGATACGGCCCTGGAGGTCACCTTTATGACGTTCATATTGATAGAAACTGTGGTCCATCAAACCTTCGCCACGGGTGTCCATGATGAATTCGGAACGAAGACCGAGCAATCCGCGAGTTGGAACCAAATATTCCAACGTTGTCTGGCCGTTTTCGGTGCTCATGTTTTGCATTTCACCCTTGCGTTTTCCAAGCTTTTCAATAATTGTTCCGGCGTATCCTTCAGGAACGTTGATGATGAGTTGTTCTATCGGTTCCATTTTTTCATTGTTGATGGTTTTCATAATCACCTGCGGCTGTGAAATTTGAAGTTCAAAACCTTCACGGCGCATATTTTCAATCAAAATCGAAAGGTGCAATTCACCGCGACCTGATACTTTATAACCGTCAGTTCCCTCCATTGGTTCAACTTTTAAACCGACGTTGGTCTGAAGTTCACGTTCCAAACGATCTTTAATATGGCGTGTGGTTACGAATTTGCCTTCTTTACCGGCAAAAGGGGAGTTGTTGACCAGGAAGTTCATGGTCATCGTCGGTTCGTCGATTTCAAGCAAAGGCAATGGATCCGGTTTGTCTGGGTTACAAACGGTTTCACCGATGGAAATGTCCGGAATACCGGCAATCGAAACGATGTCTCCGCATTGTGATTCAGCAATTTCAACTTTATTCAGACCTTCAAAATTGAAGAGTTTGGTGATTCTTCCGTTCATAACTTTGCCGTCGCGTTTGCAAACGGAAACAGTTGAACCGTTTTTGATCGTTCCGCGGGTCACACGGCCCAGACCGATACGGCCGATGTAGTCATCGTAAGCAAGGTTCGTAATTTGAAGCTGGAGTGATTCAGCGCTTTTATCGGGATAAGGCTGAACATGCTTGATGATCATTTCAAAAAGAGGAGTGAGATCTTTGCCTTCGTCTTCCATGTTCATTTTGGCAATACCTTCACGTCCGATGGTATAAATAATCGGAAAATCGAGCTGTTCGTCATTGGCTCCGAGCTTTACGAAAAGATCAAAAACCATGTCGACGACAGTGTGAGCACGCTGGTCTTTACGGTCGATTTTGTTGATCAAAACGATCGGGCGGATTCCAAGTTTTAAAGATTTTGAGAGTACGAATTTTGTCTGAGGCATCGGACCTTCTTTGGCATCAACCAGAAGTAATACCGTATCAACCATTTTTAAGACACGTTCAACTTCAGAACCGAAATCGGCATGCCCCGGAGTATCCACGATATTGATTTTGATGTCTTTATAATGAATCGAGGAGTTTTTGGCCAGAATCGTAATGCCGCGTTCCTTTTCAAGATCGTTGGAATCCATCACCAGTTCGGCGACTTTTTCGTGCGAATTAAATGCACCTCCCTGGCGGAGCAGGAAGTCCGTTAAGGTTGTTTTTCCGTGATCTACGTGCGCAATGATGGCGATATTGATAATCTTCGACATAACGTGAAATTTGAGCTAAAGGGTTTGAGGGGTTGACTCTGTTTGCCCGGTTGATTGGGCTACAGGCTCGCGGAGTATAACAGAATTTAGAATGTTTTCAACATCTATTGCGCTTGTGGCATGCATGAGTTTTTGGCGGATCTCGCTTGCGCCGTTAAAACCTTTGCAATACCAGCCTAAATGTTTGCGCATGGGCATGAAATAACTCGCTCCGAAAATTCTTTGATGGATGAGCGTGTGTTCTTTGGCGATTTCGAGGCGTTCCGGCACAGTGCCTTCCTTGTTTTTAAAGATCCAGGGATTGCCGAAAGCCGCGCGGCCGATGAGTGCGCCGTCTACGCCGTACTGCTGGATGCGTTCATAAGCCTGGGCCATGTTTTGAATGTCACCGTTGCCGAGCACGGTGGTTTCCGTCTGATGAATGATTGTTGCCGCGCGGCCGATAGCTTCCCAGTCAGCTGCTCCGCTATAGCCTTGTTTTAAGGTCCGTCCGTGAATGGAAATATTTACGGGTTCAACCTCCAGAAGATGTTTCATCCACTCTTCAATCGTGATCTGGTCGTACCCGATGCGGGTTTTTAGTGAGACCGGGAGAACTTTTTTTGCTGAGAGATTTTTTGGACGATTTTTGTTCACCCAATCAATAATGTTTTGATGCAGCCCGGCCTGTTCCATCGTCTTGCCGGCGCCCCAGTCTTCACAGGCCCGGCGGGTTTGACGGACAATTTCTTTGGCAACCTCGGGAGTCAGGATTAATGCGGCACCTGCGCCTTTGGAGGCGATGTTGTGTGCCGGACAGCCCATATTGATGTCGACACCGTCAAATCCCAGTTCGCAGACTGCGAACGTCGCTTTGTAAAAAGCTTCAGGAGTTGAACCGAACAGCTGTGCAACAACCGGCCGCTCCGCTTCCTCATATAAAAAAGCGTTCAATGTTTTTGTCGCTCCGGCGCAGATTCCTTCTACTGAAGTAAATTCCGTAATCATCACCGTCGGCTTTCCGTATTTGGCCGTGATGGAACGGAATGGCGCGTCGGTCACACCGTCCATCGGCGAAAGCGCGATGATCGGCTTCTCTAAATTTTTCCAGAACCCTTTTTCCATAACATTGCGGCATTGCCGTTTTTAGCTTTCGAGTGCGCATATAATAGAAGAGACTGGTCGTAATGACAAGTCACTTTTATTGTGTTCTTGTAATTTGAATTTTAAGACGATTTGAGCAGTTCTTTGACCTCTTCGTCAGTAAGATGACGCCATTTGCCGCGATTCAGTCCTTCCAGGTTAATATTTTTAATGCGGACTCTTTTCAGAATTTTTACGGTGAATCCCACGGCTTCGCACATTCTGCGGATCTGGCGGTTCATGCCCTGAATAATGGTTATGGAAAACTGGTTCGGGCTGATTTTTTCAGTTTTTGCGGGCAGGGTTTTTCTGCTCATGCCTCTGTCTAGAGGGATGACCACTCCTTCGTTGAGTTTTTGAAGAACCTGCGGAGTGACTTCTTTGTCGACCGTTACCATGTACTCTTTTTCAAAACCGTTCTGGGCTTTGGAAATTTGATTAACGATTTCACCGTCGTTGGTCAGTAAAATAAGTCCGGAAGATTCAACATCCAGTCTTCCGATCGGGAAAATCCGCGTGGGAAATTTGATGTAATCGATAATGTTGTTGGTGGCGTTCGGGTCCGTCGTGCAAATGACGCCGTAGGGTTTATGGAAAGCGATGTAGATTTTTTCTTCATTGGCGGTCACGGTGAGTCCGTTGACCTCGACGTTTTCTGTGCCCTCTACTTTATCGCCAAGCACAGCGGTTTTTCCGTTGATGGTCACTCTGCCGTTTTTGATCAGTTCATCGGCCTGACGTCTGGAGCAAAGCCCGCTCGAAGCTAAAAATTTGTTAATTCGCATGGTGCGCGTGGGAATGGGATGAAGATTTTTGCTTTAACATTTCTTGATGTTTTTGAAAATATTTTGGAATGAAGACCGCCGCAATAAAGGTGGAGATGGGAACAGCTACAATCAATCCCAGCGAACCCGTGAGCGTGCGTACGATTTCCGTGGTGATAATTTCCAGATTCATGATCGTAGAAGGATCGTATTTACTGAACTGGTCCGCGGAAAAAAGCAGCAGCAGGGGCAGGGAAGCACCTACGTATGCCAAAAACAAAGTGTTTACGATTGCGGAAATGTGGTCCACGCCAACCTTTAATCCGCGCTGGAAAAGTTTGCGCCAGGACATGGTCTGATCCGCGCGGTGGAGTTCTTCGATCAGGGAAATCTGATTGATGACCACGTCATTCAATACACCTATGGCGCCTATGATAAATGATGCCAGCAAAACTCCTTTCAGATTGAAATTCGTTCCCAGCAGCTGCAGCAGATTGGTAGCCTGTTCATCAACGTTTCCGGTGAGTTTGGTCCAAACCGTAAAAATTTCCGTGATCACCAGCGTGAAGACAAGACTGATGCCGATGCTGATGGCCCCGACGTGCGTAAAATATTTGAATCCGTACGTAATATAAAGCGAGAGCACCGTTATGATAATGGCTCCAATAACGCTGATAAGGACCGGATCCGCGCCGTGAACGATCTGTGGCAAAATGAACCAGAGGATCACCAGGAAACTCACTCCCAAAGAAATCAATGCTTTGACGCCTTTGATTCTGCCGATAAGGATCACCAAGCCGATGAAAAGAAATCCCAGAATATAGAGGGCCGATTCGCGGACGTAATCAACGACGTAAAACTGATCTTGCCCCTGGTCATCAAGCGTGTGTGCGACCAGCAAAACATCTCCGACTTTGAACGCATCCAGACCGATGGTGTTGAATTCGCTGTTACTGATAGTGATCTCTTTATTTTGCCAGTTCTTGTCCAGACCCAGGAGTTGGTAAGACTGGATATAAGTCGTGATGCCGTCATCGCCGACCTGTTTGCTCTGATTGGTAATGTGAACGATCCTGGCTTTGAAAAAATCTTCCTGCGGAGCCGGGGCCGCTGCTTGATTCGTTGATGTTTGCTGGGTAGCGTTCTGGTCCGTTTGAGTTTGCGCGCGGGCGGAAAAACCTAAGCCGGTGGCGCCCAGCATTCCGAGTAATGCCACGGTGATCATCAAAACTGAAAAAGTTTTTTTCATAAATGTTAGGCAAAGATATTTTACGGAAATTTCGTCACAGATTAACCTGCAAACGTCATACTAGCATTTTTAAGCCCTCTTTCTCAACGTGAGTGCAAGGTTACACTTTTTTGAGTGCTACAGTTTCTATAGTAAAAACCCTTGAAATTTAAGATTTGATATGCGATAGTATTCAATACAATTTTTGTTTTTATTTTTTATGAAATCACCGAAATATTTTTCCACCTTTGCTGCACTTTTTGTTATTAGCGGAGTACTTTTTGAGGGCTGCGGGCCAAGCACAAATACGACAAGTACCAATACTTCAGGCGGTTCCGCCAGCGTGCTGACGGCAAACGCCGTTTCTCAGAATTATAAGGACGGATCTTATACTGAAAATGCTTCTTACCGCTCACCGGCCGGCACTGAAAGCGTGACCGTGAAATTTGTCCTTGCGAGTAATATTGTTACCGATGTGAATGTTTCTTCAGATCATCCGCTTACTGGGATGAGCAATCATTTTCAGGGTTTGTTCAATACCGGCATCCAACAGGAAGTCGTGGGCAAAAATTTGAACGACCTCAGTGCATTCAGCCGCGTCAACGGTTCCTCTTTGACCTCCGGGGCATTTAACAATGCGGTCATCCAGTTGAGAACTGACGCCAAGGCTTAAACATCTTTAGCAATTTTATGGGTGCTGTGCGATCGCGCATTGTTCTTGATGAAAAGGAAGAGATTCTTGGTTCGGTGATCCGCATTACTGTTGTGGTTCCTTTTACTTTGCGTCAGAAGGCTCAAAAAGCAATGGAAGCCGCTTTTGAAGAGTGCCGCCGTCTGGACCGGGAGTATTCCCGTTTTAAGATTGATAACCAGCTTTCAAAACTCAATGCTCAGCTTGATGATTGGCAGGAAGTGACTGATGAACTTTTTTTTCTGCTTGAACAAGGCCAGCATATTTTTCAAAAAACCGGTGGAGCTTTTAATCTTGGCGTGAAGTCTCTGCTTGAGCAGTGGGGTTATGATTCGAAATACAGTTTTCAGCCTTCTCCGGAGCATCATTCCGGTCAGCAGGAAGCTGCGGATTTTTTTAAAAATCCTCCGTACGAACTTTCCGCTTCCAGGAAGGTGAAGCTTTTTTATCCGGTCGAACTCGGCGGTTTGGGGAAAGGTTATGCGCTTGATCTGATGAAAAAGGTCCTTGAGGATTTTGACGTGTTTTGCATTGATGCCGGCGGTGATTTGTATGCCCGCGGAACTCCGCAGAAAAATAAACCCTGGGAGATTTTTTTTGAACATCCTTTGGATCTTCAGCAGGCGATCGGCAAAGTTGATGTCAGCGGGTTTTTTCTGGCGGCTTCCAATCCGCTCAAGCGCAAATGGGCCGAAAAATACCATCACCTTGTTGATCCAAAGTCACAGAAGCCCGCGGATCAGATGCTGGCGGTTTATACCCAGGCAGACAGCGGCCTTCTGGCTGACGCTTATTCGACCGCGCTTTTTGTTTTGGGCTATGACGATGCGAAAAAAAATCTGCCCTTTTTTCCGGTTCAAGCTATGCTCGTTTCGCCTTCGGGTGAAATTTACCGGACGTCAAAATTCCAGGGTGAGCTTTTTACGCATTAAAGTTTGGAAATCGCAGTCTGTATGCTATTATCCGCCCGGATAATATTTTTTAATGTTTTTTTATGGACTATACTTCTTTCTGGGTTGTCGTCTTGCTGTTCGTGGTGGCGGTTATTGTCATTAAAAATGTCCGCATCATCCAGCAGAACACGGTTTTTGTGATTGAATATCTGGGTAAGTTCAAAAGAATCATGGCTGCGGGCATTAATTTTAAACTTCCGTTGGTAGAAAGAGTCGCTGCAAAGATTTCTTTGCGCCAGCAGAATTTTTCCATCAACGGGAAATATCCTTCCAAGGATAAAGTCATCGTTGATGTTTCCACGAACCTGATTTACGCCGTAGATCCAAGCCTGGAAGGTATTCAGCGGTTTACCTACGTTCTTCAGAACCGTGAGCAGTCCATCGGCGCGATCATTGAAAATTCGCTCAGAACTTACATTGCCAAGGAAACGCATGAAGGTATTTTGGAGAAAAAAGAGGAACTGGCTCTTCACATCAAGACCGATCTTGATAAACAGCTTGAGGAGTGGGGGATTATCA
This sequence comes from Candidatus Peregrinibacteria bacterium, assembly GCA_003153355.1. Lineage (GTDB taxonomy): Bacteria > Patescibacteriota > Gracilibacteria > UBA1369 > UBA1369 > PALSA-1335. Next base: position 173,476 of record PLYH01000001.1, on the reverse strand, counting down.
TCAAGAGTTTTCAGATCGTGAACGTTAATTTTCCACCGACAATCACTCAGGCCATGTCTGAAGTCGTTGCTTCGGAACAGCTTCGTAAAGCCGCTGAAAATAAAGGTGAAGCCGTGAAGATTCAGGCGGTCAAAGAAGCCGAGGCCGATAAAATCCGCAAGCAGTTGGAGGGTGAAGGTATCGCTCTTGAACGCGAGGCGATCGCACGAGGCTTGAAAGAATCTTTCGAGATCATGAAGTCCGCCACACACCAGGAATCCAAAGAGATCATGGCGATTTTGACTTTGACGCAATATCTGGACACGCTCAAAAATATCGGCATGACCAACAACAGCAAAGTTATTTTTATGGATACGCAGATCGGCAAATCTTCCGATTTGATGAAACAGCTCATAGCTACGTATGAAGTTAAGGATCAAAAATAGTTTGCCGGGCGGAACAGTTTAAGAAAAATTTAGCCCGCGTTCATTTCAGATTGATATGGTAAAAGTGCTTCTCCGGCCGGAAAGCACTTTTATTTTTTTAAACAAAAATTTTATGTTCATGCGGAAAAGATTTTTTTCTCTTTTGCTGGCGGTCGGCACATTGGTGCCTTTGGTGAATGCCAACGCTTCTTACCGTTTCGCGAATTTTAAGGCGCATCCGCCCGTGCATATTCACGGACAAGCAGGCGCTTCACCCGTAGGTCTTACGCCTGTCCAGATCAAAACTGTTTATCATCTGCCGCAGACCGGAGGCGCCGGCACTGTTGCGATCATCGGCGCGTATGATGACAAAACGATCGAACAGGACTTGGGTGTCTTCAGTAAACAGTTTGGTCTGCCGGATTGTACGACAGCCAACGGCTGTTTCGAAAAACATCTCATGAGTAAAACGGTGAAAAGCGACAGCGGTTGGGCAATGGAAACATCTTTGGACGTTGAATGGGTTCATGCCATCGCGCCGCAAGCAAAGATTTTATTGGTATCGGCAACAACTCCGAGCGGTACGAATCTTCTTAATGCCATTGATTACGCGCGCGGCAGATCAGATGTTGTTTCTGTTTCCATGAGCTGGGGCGGTGCGGAATTTTCAGATGAGACGACACTTGATCAGCATTTTGTCAGCGATCATGGAGTTACTTTCTTCGCTTCTTCCGGCGATAACGGAGCGGGCGTCAGTTGGCCTGCGGTTTCTCCGAATGTCGTGGGCGTCGGTGGAACGACTTTGAATTTATCTTCAGGTGGTGCGCTGAATTCCGAGTCGGCATGGAACGGCAGCGGCGGCGGAGTCAGCGCTTACGAAAACGAACCTGACTTCCAGAAAAATTACACCATTGCAAAAGCCGGCGGCAAACGCGCTGTTCCGGATGTGTCATATAATGCTGATCCGGCATCCGGTTTTGCGATTTATAAAACCACCGGGAAATCAAAAAAAGGATGGTATACCGTCGGCGGAACCAGCGCCGGCGCTCCTCAATGGGCGGCCATTAAAGCACTCGGCAATTCTGCAGATAATCAGAAATTTTATACTGATAAAGCTTCGACGGGTCAGGCTGCTTTTTTCCGTGACATCAAAAGCGGGACCAATGGCGGTTGCGGTTATTACTGCGATGCGCGCAAGCGTTACGATTATGTGACCGGCCTGGGCAGTCCTTTAACCATGAAGTTTTAGGTGAGGATGAGATTAGATTTGAAAAGATCCCGGCATCTCAATGGACACCGGGATCTTTTTATAGGATTCACTTTTAGCCATTTTTTTTGCGTTGCCGTTTATTTGGTCAAGAAATAATCGGCGTCTCCCAATATCATTGGAGGTCTGGGCTGCTGCGTGAAATCAAAATCGTTCACGAGGTTGCCGAGTTGCGGAGCATTTTCTCTGACGTCCGGACGCGGATCAGGGCGGCCGTCGGTCGCAGGATCCAGGCGTTGTCCGTTCAAGAAGTCATCTTCAATGAATTTGACGTAAGCATCATGGCTCAGAATTTGGTGATCGATGTAGCCTTGTTTTGCATACGGACTGATGACGAGTGCGGGCACTCTTAAGCCGTAACCGTTTTGGTCAACCGTTGGAGGCGTAACGTGATCATAAAAACCTCCCCAGTCATCCCATGAAAGGAAAATGGCGGTGCTGTCCCAGTCAGGACCCTGCATCACTGAATTGATGAGTCCCGTGACGTAAGCCTGTCCTTCTTTGATCGAAGCCGGCGGATGTTCACTGACTTGTCCTGCAGGCGTTATCCAGCTTACGGCAGGCAACGTTCCTGTTTTCGCTGCAGCATAAAAATTAGAGAGAGACTGAATATTTCCAAGCTGGCCGTCCTGTTTTACCGTATCAAAAGATGGCAACGGATTCCAAATGCCAGGAGTGTGGGCGTTTTGACGTATTGACGGGCAGGTCATTGCTGAGTCGTCCTCGCAGTCAGGTTCTGTGCCGTTAAATACATAGAAACCCCATGAAACATTATTTTTGTAGAGGAGATAGGTCAGGTCGGTCCATGCGTAGTCCGGCGGTGAAAGCTGAGTGTCGATTGCGATCAATTTTTGTTTCAGCGTATCCGGAATGTTCGAGTTTTGAATTGCGGTCTCGCAGCGGCTCATGTCATCAAGCTGGGCGGCGCTGCAATTTTCTTTTAACAGTGTTTTTAATTGAGCTTGGATGTCAGTGGTGATTCCCAGTTTTGTCAAACCCGCACTGCACTGTAACGGCTTGTTATTTTCGCAAAGCGCTATAAGGTTTCCTGATTTAAAATCCGGCGGAAGATCCGGACTTTGGAGTTCATTTACGCAGCTTTGAGGATTGCCCGCTTGGCTGCATTTTGCCGACCATTCGGAAACCATGAAAAGATGCATCGGCAAACTCCAGGAAGCGTTCGGTTCGAACATTTTATCCTGTAAAACAAACTGCTGAGCATAATTCCAATAGTTTGGAATTTCTGCAGCGGTATGGTAACCCATGACATCGACATGGGTTCCTCCCCCGCATGCCGGATCGTCCGGTTTGCAGTTCTTTTTATTTACCTTCGCCATAGCTGCCACCGCTTTTTCAGCCTGTCCGATAAATCCGTTCATGAGACCGCTGTTGATGTCGGCAGCGGCTTCAGATTGCCCGTGTGGACCCCCAGCATTCACGTCATTGGTATCGTGGTAAGGTTTTTGGCATGTGTTCGTGGCCGGGTCTGGTATGCAAACCGTCGGTACGCCGTTCTGCATCGGAATGCCGTCGGCACCCGGGAAAGTTCCAAAATAACTGTCAAAAGAACGATTCTCCTGCATGATGATGACGACATGTTTTATTTTATGGATATCGGCTGTTCCAGACGCTATTTCTTGCGTTGAAGACTGCTGTGTCGCTCCAACTTGTAAACCGAGGGTTTGATTTGTTTGCTGTTCTGTTGTTGAAGGGATGTTTTGTGCAGCCTGTTGTTGAGTACAGCCATTAGTAAAAAGCAGTGCCCCCAGGGCGAGAATGGATAAGGTTTTTTTGTTCATAAAGAAAAATAAGTTTTAATCTGGCACTGATCGTGAAGTAGCCGGAGGGTTACACTTTATTTTTAAACTATCAAACACGCCTGAATATTGGTTCAATTCACAGCGTGTAAGCCGGTGTTTCCCGGGTTATTTTTTCTTATCCTTTTTTTGCTTTGGCTTCTTTTTTTCTTTTCTGTGACCAGCATTTCCTTTAGCCATAATTTATAAAATTATGAAATAACGCGACCATTATACACCCACTGGTCTCGATATCCCCAATGCTTTCTGACTTACCTGTAAATTTTTATAAGTCAGAATTTGCATTAGTTGGATATTGCTGCTTTATTCTTTTTTTTCGTCGGCAGGCATTTTTGCAGCAGCATCAGCTGCAGCTTTTTTTGCAGCTTCGTCGGCAGCAGCCTTCTTAGCAGCATCGTCGTGTTCATTCGTTTCCATACGGTGAAGTTGTTAAAGAATAACATCTCAATCTACCTCTTTTCATTCTTTATAGATAGGAAGGAGTTGGAAAGCGGCTGGACATAAATAAAATCGAACTGATCAGTTTATTGGATTTTGCTATCAATTCAAAATTTAAAGGATTATATTTTAGTTATATTCTTTAAGAAACCATTTATGCTCTGGACAATTTTTGTGATTCTTTTGGTGTTGTGGGTGCTTGGATTAGTAAGCTCCTATACGTTGGGCGGATATATCCATATTCTGCTGGTCATCGCTGTCGTGGTTCTTATCATTAGATTAATTCAGGGCCGTAAAGCTTAGGGATTGATGGTATACATCGCGGTCATACCTCCCAGCATGTGGTCGGCAACATGGCAATGGTACATCCACTGTCCGGGGTTGTACGCCAGCATATCTACCGTTTTCATGCTTCCGGGCAGCAGTTCCATAACGTCCGTGTACGTGTTTGTTTCGCGATTTAAAACTACCTCGCCATGCCAATGCGGTGTGTGCATGTCCATCTCGTTTCCCAGGTCGAGTAGATACCAGCGAATTTTGTCGCCCTTATTCATGACAAGTCCCTGCAGATTATCAAAGATATAACCGTTTATCGTATATTTCATACTTCCTTCGGTTTGAGCAGCACTCATTCCAGGTTTTGATTCGTCGAAAATCATAAACATTGTGACGAACTCTTTGTCGACATCGTCGGGGGTTCCGTCAGGTTTCGCATGCTTCGCTGAAGTGATAACAATCGGGCCGACTAATCCATCCTGAACATCCTGCAGAGGGTCAACGTGCGAGTGATACCACCAAACTTTCGAGCCGCCTTCGCTTTCTTGCGGCGCTGATTCAGCCGTTACATGCCACGTGTAAGTGTATTTTTCTCCAGGCATCACCTCGTCGCCGTTGTTTTCCATCTGGTTATCGGCGGACATCGGCATTTTTGGATCCACAGTCATGGTCGCTCCTTCATTGTTTTTGTCGTAAAGCAATCCGTGCGGGTGCATGCTGTACGGCTTATCGGCTTTGTTATAGAAAATCACCTTGATGGTATCACCCTCAACTCCACGGATGATCGGTCCTAAAATACCCAGCCACACCGGCTGCGTTTTTTTTACGGTGAAAGTTGCGTCCGTGTATTCGATGTAGCGGACTTTTTTGTATTTTGTCTGTTCTCCCCACGGAGAAGGAATCGGCTGTTTGGTAAAAGGGTCTTTTCCGGCCGGCGCGTAGTCCCATGTAACGTTTTCGGCTGCAATGTAGTAGGTTCTGGTTTGAGGAACATACAGGGATTGTGGGGTTGTTGTGACATGCTGTGAGAAAACTCCACTTGTACAAAGAACAAGAAGAGCAAGAACGGTGCAAACGATCCCTAATGCAATAATAATAGCCGGTGTGCTCTTCGGGATTTTTTTCATGAGTTCAGTATAACAGTTTTCTAATTTATTTAGGCGTATTTATCGGCTAATTGCTAGAATTGCAAAAATATGTTATAATTCAATAATTGATTTTACTAAAAGAAAAACAAAATTATGAAAATTCATGATCTACTCAAAAACAAAAAGTTTTTATATGGCGGAGGCGCGTTGGTTTTAGTTGCAGTTGTCGCTTCGGCGACTTATTTTTCGAGCGGAAATTTATTGAAGGGAGAAGTGCCTTTGTCGTCGCCTAACCAACAAATTACGCCTACTTTCGCCTGCGTTGGAACGCCAAATCCCGTGACATTGGTTAGCGGAAAAGCAACAGTCACATGGAAAGTTTCCAATACATTAAACTCGACTATTTCATATTATTTATGGTCGTTGCCTGGAACCAGTAGTTATAGTTTTCCAACGGCGAGTGGGGGAACAACTGTTTATGCATCCACTGGTACAAAAACCGGTACAGTTACCATAAAATATGGATCACCTCAAACAACCGCTACATTAAATTGTTCAGTTGTTGTGCAGAATCAAGCAGTAACTCCGGCAGCACCGACATTATCTTCTCCTGCCAACGGAGCCACCGGTGTTTCTACAACCGTGAAACTGCAATGGAACACTTCATCCGGAGCAACAAGTTACGATGTTCAGGTTTCAACAAGCGCGACTTTTACAACAACTCCAATTGTTAATTTTGGTTTAGTGGCAAATTTTTATAACATCCTTCCCGGAGACAACCTGACCAGTAATACAACATATTACTGGCGCGTGAATGCAAAAAATGCTGCGGGCCAAAGTTTATGGTCAACGCCTTCAGGTTTTAAGACCGTGGCCGGTGCAGCAGCTCAGCCGCCTGTTGTCAGTGCTTTAAATTGTTCAGGAACCGTTGGGGTCGTATTCCCTTCAAGTTGTCAGGTTGTAGCTACCAATAATCCAACAAGTTACGATGCCAATGGCCCATTTGATGGTATGCACATTAATGCCGGTACCGGCGTTGTTTTCGGCACACCAACCGCTGCCGGAACATTTAATTCGACCATCATTGCTGCGAATGCGGCAGGACAGGGGACGGCGAATTTTACAATGACCATCGCGCCGGCCGGTCAACCTGCAGCATCGGTAGCAGCTCCGACGAATTTGATTTTGGATTCTGCAACTCCAGATGGTGCGAACTATGATGTGAAACTTGATTGGAATGCGGTCACTGGAGCAACGGGATACAACATCAAGGCATCATTAACGCACGGAGGACCATATGTCATGGTTCCAATGGTGTGGAGTTTAGCGGACGGAACCATATCGGCAACATTCTTAAACGTTGCTCCTGGTACCTATTATGATGTTGTTACTGCTGTAGCGAATGGTAGTGAAAGTGCGAATTCTAATGAATTAGCTGCAGTGGTTGGTCAGCCTCAACCACAGCCACAACCTCAACCACAGCCACAGCCACAACCTCAACCACAACCTCAACCTCAACCACAACCACAACCACAACCTCAACCTCAACCTCAACCTCAACCTCAACCACAACCTCAACCTCAACCACAACCTCAACCTCAACCTCAACCTCAACCAAGCACGGTATCAACAGACTGCTCAATGTTTAAGGACGTTTCACCGTCTGATCCGGATTGTGCTGCAATCGGTTTTGTGAACAGTATCGGCGCCATGACCGGAAATCCAAACGGGACTTTTGGTGCGAATGCTTTTCTGCAACGAGACCAGGTCGCTAAAATTATTCTTGTCGCTTTTAAACTTTATAGTGATCAGACGAACTACTGTAACGGGTTGCCGTTTCCGGATATGACAGTGAGTGACTGGTCATATAATTATATCTGCGCTGCGTCTGCGGAAGGATTGGTTACCGGTTATCAATCGGGATCTGACAAAGGTTATTATCGTGCTTCACGTTATGTGTCACGCGTAGAGTTTTTGGCCATATTGCTCAGAAGTTTGGGAGATGCTTTGCCAAGTAACGACAGCACTTCTTATGCCGATGTTGCTCCCGGCCAGTGGTACAGCGGTTATGCCAAATATGCCCAGGCGAACGGTTTATTCCCCGGTTCCAGTCTGAATCCGGGCGCATTTACCACACGCCGCGAAGTCGCAAACATTCTTTACATCCTCTACAAGGAAGGAAAACTCTGGTAGGAGTTTTTATTCCACGTGCACTGTGACATTTTTCTTCATGGTCACGTTGTTGATGCCGAATGCTGCGATGGTCCCGATTAACAGCACCAGTCCCGATACGACGAAAACCGTATTATAGCCGTTGATCTGTGCTCTTAAAATAATAAGACTGATAAATTTTTGATAATCAGCCGGATTCGTTCCGTGAAATGTACTCAGTTTGGTGATCTGTAAAACATTGTCTTCGATCGAACTGTTGAGCAGCGTTCCAAAAAGGGCGATGCCGAAAGCTCCGGCGATGTTGCGGGCCAAAGCCAGGATTGAAGAGGCGATGCCAACTTCCTGCGCTGGAACCACTGCGGCAATAATATTCGTTCGCTGCGCCATTCCAAAACCGATGCCGAAAGCCATGACGCTTAAAGGAATCATGATGTCGATGTTCGAGGATCTTGGATCGAGAAATGAAAACATATACATGCCCAATGCTCCGACTGCCGTACTGGCGATGATGACGTATTTTGGTTGCACGATCCCCGTTAATCTTCCACCTATGGGCGCGCCGATCATGAGTGCCGCGGCCATGGGAATAAAAAGATAACCGGTTGCCGTTGCGTCGTAGCCCAGAAAGGTTTGAGCAAAGATCGGGATGAGGAAGATGCTTCCCATCAGCCCCATAAAAATGATGAAGTTGTTGATGAGCGCCTGAACGAAGATTTTATTTTTGAAGAATTTCAGATCGATGATCGGTTCAGGATGATTTTTTTCGATATGCAGAAAAAGAAGAAGAGCTCCGATAGTCGCGGCATAACATATGATGCTGGCGGCTGAAAGCCAGCCCCAGTCCTGTCCCTGATCAAGCACCAGAACCAATGCCGACAGCGACATGCCAAGAACGATCGCGCCTTGAAAATCGAAAGCCTGACTCTTTTTTTCGGATTTTGATTCATCGATGAAGGCCAGAGCCATGAATAAACCCAGGACACCGATCGGAAGATTGATCAGAAAAACCGATCTCCAGCCGAAGTTATCAATAAGCGGTCCACCGATAAGAGGTCCGAAAACCGCCGCCGCTGCAAAAGAAGCAGACCAGATGCCAAGAGCCTGGGCGCGTTCTTTGTCTTCACGATAGGTCATGGCCAGAATCGCCATCGCCGTCGGATAATCCGCCGAACCTGCAATAGCCTGGATGATGCGGAAAAAGATCATCGAACCGAGATTCCAGGAAAGTCCGGCTAAAATTGATCCGATGATAAAGATGGTAAAACCAAGGACGTAGATTCTTTTTCTTCCAAGGGTGTCCCCAAGTTTTCCCCAGACCGGAACGAAAACCGCGTTGGCCAAAATATAGGCCGTGGCGATCCATCCCGCTGCAGATACGGTGATGCTGAAATCCTGGATAATTTTGGGGAGTGCCAGATTGACGATAGTCTGGTCGAGTCTTCCCAAAAACGTACCGATGATAACCGTTAATAAGATCAGTCCTTTTGGTGGGCCGGATTTGACGGAAGTTTCAGCCATCGGATTCGGATGTTGTTACTTTATGATCCAGACTCTGGCCGACATGCCGTTTTCGAATCGGGGTGTTGAAGTAGGGTCGTAAGCGATTTTGATTTCGTAATCCTGCTCCTGGCGTTTATCGGAAATGTTGAATACGACGTCGCCGGCGTGATTGGTCTGAGCGACTGCTTCCACCGTGCCGTTGAACTGCTGTGAACCGTAAGCATCAACGGTAAAATGGACGTTCTGTCCCACATGAATATCGTTGAATCCTTTGTCTTCTGCAATTTGAGCTACTATGCGGAGCTGGTCAGGCTGGATCATCGTGACCACGGGCTGTCCCGGATTATAATTTGCGCCGACGTCCTGATTTACGGTAACGGCTGTTCCGGCAACTTCTGTTGAGATCATTTCGGAACCGACCCTGGCAACAGGCTCGTGGGCTCTTAAGGTGTCTCCTTCTTTCACAAAAACCATTTTTAAGACACCGGCGTCCGAAGGAGTCAGCTGGATAAGCGGCGCGCTCACCGCTGCGTTATCCGTATAAATATATTTGCTTTGATCGATGAAATACCAGCTCCCAACGCCGACGATAATGACACCCAGAATTAAGAGGATCGGGAGAGTAAATTTTCTCCATCCGGCCTTTGGCTTCGCTTGTTCTTCAGGTTGATTCGTTTTTTCGCTGTTCATAAATTAAATATAAACATGAAGCTATGGTGATGAATAATACTATTTTTTATTGATTCGTCAATGTTCCTTGGAATGTTTTGTTTCTATCATGCAAATGCTAACCCGTCGTTTTCCGGCAGTGAATTGGTGACAAAATAATGACTTTGTGTTATAATTAAATGATTTCTCATAAAACAAATTTATTATGAAAAAAACATTTAAAAATATTTTTTTGAGTTTTATGGTGATCGGCCTGGTTCTGGGCGGAAGTGTCCAGGTTTTTGCTGATGCCTATGGGACGAACTTCGAAAGTTTCACACTTGGGAGCGTCGACAGCCAAGAAGGATGGGTGCGTTGTTGCGGAAGCTTTACCTACGACGTGGCTGTGGTTTCGAATACTCCTCCTGTTCCGGATTATGTTTATCCGAGTTTTGGAGCCCAGAGTTTGCGAATCTCGAATGCCGTTACGAATGGCAGTTACAATGATATGACTTTTTCGCCATCGCTTGTGAATGATGCAGGAGAATCTGTCGCGAATACGGATAACAATCCTTCATACCATTCAGGTGGTACGCGCCAGCCATATTTTGAAGCCCAATGGGATTTTGCCTCAACGGTGCCAGGGGGCGAACAGCCCGGCCTTTCGGTTGTGGCAAGCCCTGATCGCGGTGATCCCGGACGAATGAGTTGGGTACAGATGCAGGATACCCCAACTGGTCTTCAGGTTAATTTTGAGGACTATCAGCAAGCGATTGCGAATTTTGTTATTACTCCTGTCGCTTCAAATCTCTCCCGGACCGTTCCGCACACGATCAAGGTGACCGTGCAGTTCGTTGATGGAGCCTCCAATGATATCGTGAAGGTCTATGTGGATGGGGTACTGGGTTATACGGGAACGACATGGGAAGATTATTACCGCAGTATTGCTCAGCTGCCGCGTTCGGTCGATTCACTTATGTTCCGCACTGCCGGAACGGCTGCCCCGGCGACTTTAGGGCATGGGTTTGTTATTGATAATTTTAGTGAATTCAGCGGTCTTGTGCCTGTTCCACCCGCTACCTTTCATGTCATTAAGCAAGTGGTGAATACTGGTGGCGGTATTGCAACGGCTTCGAGTTTTAATCTGCATGTAGAGCTTTCCGGTACTGATGTTGCAGGAAGTCCGGCGGTCGGAACTTCAGCGCCAGGGACTCTTTATTCGCTCTCTCCGGGTACGTACTCCGTAAGCGAAGATACAAATGCTTCTTATGGACAAAGTTTTAGCGGCGATTGTGATTTGACCGGCAGCGTGACGCTTTCATCGGGTGACGACAAGACTTGTACGATCATTAATACTTATATTCCGGTGCCAGCGGCACCTCCCTCTAATGGCGGAACCGGTGGTGGAGGTTCCGCGTTAGCGCCCTCGCCTTCGCCGTCACCAACTCCAGTTCCAGCGCCTTCGCCGACTCCGGCACCGTTAATTCCCGCTAACTGTGAGCGTACGTCAGAGACCCCCATTCCTTTTACCGACATTTCAAATCACTGGGCTAAAAATTATATTGAAGCTCTCTATCGTAAATGCGCCATTGACGGCAGAACCGAGACGTTATTTATGCCCGATGCTACGGCAACAAGAGCAGAATTGGTAAAAATAGCTTTTGATATTTTTGGTTTTGAAGCGTCTCCCTTTGAAAAACTTTTTGCGGATGTATTTCCTACCCAATGGTTTGCTCAATATGTCATATCTGCGGCGAAGCTCGGTGTAGTAACGGGATATCAAATCGGAAACGGACTGCCTTTCTTTCAACCTGATGCCGCACCCACCCGCGCTGAAGCGCTGGAAATTTTATTGAAATCAAAAGGAATAACCGACTTCGGTAATTATCAGACAGATTTTGCGGATGTAACAAAGGGCGATTGGTTCTACAGCCTTGTGGCTTATGCTCAAAATCACGGCATCGTCGAAGGCTACAGTTTTGTATTCAATAAGTCGGGCCCTGTCAGCAATTTTTATTCCTTCCCTCGTCTTCTTGGTTTTTCTAATGTCGGAAAAGATGTTCAAAACCTTAAGGAAATTATGGCACAGTTTGGTTACTATAAAGGTGGAATCAATATGATCTATGATTCTGAACTTGAGAATGCCATGAGTGCATATCAGAGTGCAAAAGGTATGAAAGTTACAGGACAAATGGGGACTATTACCAGAAGCGTCATCCTGCATCAATATTTGAAACCCGCGACATATAAATATTTCGGACCAAATCAACCGGTAACTCGAGCAGAAATGGCAAAATTGTCAGTACTTGCTCAGGACTGAAAAATATTTGTGTGGGATCGCCGGCCTTATATTAAAAACTCTTCCGGGTTTTCATACTCAGGCCTTTGCCGCCGAAGTTCTTACATACAAAAACCGGTATGTTTGAAGTGCTTAATTTTTGATCGTAGCGATAGCCAAGTTCATGAAATTGATTGAGGTCCGCTGCGTCCTTCGTGCGGCTGGTGATAAGCCAGTGGGCGAAGGCCCCTCTGGCAATTTTGGCGTGAATAACAACAAACGCAGGTTCTCCGGTTTTAGGACTGACCGTTAAAAATTTTGGCGCAATAATGCGGGATTTATCGATAAAAGGGGTGACAACGTCAGCAAATTCGTCGGAAGCAAGATTTATAACCGGGCCTTGTTTTGGAAGACACTCAGCAATGGATTTGCCCCAAAACTCGTATAAATTGGTAAACTTAGGATCCGGAAATTTATAGCCCATCTCCAAACGATACGCGCAGATTCCGTCATACGGACGAATGATTCCATACAGTCCCGATAAAATCCGCAGGGTTTCATCGGCATAGTCTCGATCGGCAGCGGAAAAACTGGGCGCGCGCAGGCCGCTATAAATATCGCCAATAAAGCTATCTAAAGCTAATGATTGGCTTTTTGGTTCTGCGGTCCAGGATGCAATGAGGGCGTGCGTTTTTTTTGCGAGCGCCGACGAAAGTTTCATGATTTTTCCCAGTTGTGCCTCGGAGAGTGTTTTAAGATACGTATCAAGGTTCAGGCTTTTTTCCAGCAGTTGCGGCTGTCGCAGCTGAACATTCCCGTGGGGCGAGATGCTCATGGTTTTCGATGAGTGAAGCAGGATAATCATATTTATTGCTTACTTTTCCTTATTTTATAACAAAAAAGACTCTATACCAAGATTCTTCATAATTGACATTTTAAACATTGTAATTACAATAAAACCTTATTGAGATCAGGCCTTTTGATTATGCTGAATGAGAAACACAACGAGGATTGTTATGAAAAAAATTACGGGATTGTTCATTCCGGCGGGGCGTTCGGCTGTGCTTTTGGAGTCTCGATTGAATATGAGCTCGCTCATCATTTTCGTTTTCCTCCTCCAAAGATAAGATTGGCTTCCTCGGGAGGTGTCATCAATGAAAGCCTTGCTTCGGCGTCTCAGCATGCCGAAGGTCTTGAAATGTTAAAAGATAAATTTTCTCATCCATCTCTTGTTTCCACGCCGGTTCTGCGTGAAGGCGAATTCGTGAAAAGAGTCAAAATCAATCAGATTATTGAAGAAGTGAGGAAAATTTTAGATTTTGACCGTCTTGTCGCGTCGCCGACAAATACCATTGTTGCCGCTACCGAATGTAAAAGCGGAGACCCTCATTTTTTTGACAGTCATAGTTTTCATACCTGGGAACGTGAAGACTGGCTGACCTGCATGACCGCGAGTTCAGCGATTCCGGGTCATCATCCTCATGTTCAAATCAATGGAACGGAATATATGGACGGTGATGTGGGTATTTCTCTTTCAAGTCTCATCGTGAAAGCATTTTCATATGACATCGATTGGCTGATTGTTATTAATAACCGAAGCCAACGGGAACTCTTCAATTCCAACACTTTAATAGATGTCGGTTCAATGGTTATGGATTCAAATTTCCGGAACGCACTTAAAAAGCGTTGGGAAAAGACAAAAACCGATGAAGCGGCCTTAAAGGCACATAAAAAGAATATCGTTTATTTTTCTCCATCGTCTCCGCTGCCGACGAGAGGTTTGAATAATACTCCGTGGGCCATTGAGGAATGCATAAGAAAGGGAACGGCTGAAAGCAGACGCGGCGGGGTTTTATGGAAATTGAGAGATGACCTGGTGGGCCATATGGAATTCTGATGATTTTACAAAATTGCTCTCCCTCATCAGGTCATGAGGAATTCTTCGGTCACTCGCACCAATTCGTCGGGGCGGGACCAGATGAGCGCGTGATCAGCCCCCTTGATAATGACGAGCTGAGAACCACTTATACCGTTGTGCAGCATTTTGGCGTGGTGGATCGGGACTGCTTCATCGTTCGATCCGGCGACAATGAGTGTCGGACATTTGATTTCCGACAGGCGTTTTCTGCTGTCGAATGCCATGGTCTCCCTCCACGCGGACACCATCAACTTGCGGTCCTGATCCGCGATGAGGCCAACGACCCAGTCGGCACGTTCTTTGCTGACCTGCTTCAGGCCTTGTGAGATAACAAATTTTGCGAATCTCCTCATCCCAAGAACGCGAATAAGAAGCGGCACAATGTGACCTTCGATTTTTTCACGAAAGGTCGCCATGTTAAAGGCGTATGTGCAGGCGAGTACGAGGCGGTTGCATCGCTTGGGATGGTCCAGGACCAATTGCTGCGCAATGGCACCGCCCTGTGAATAGCCGAGCACTGCGGTAGATTTTATGCCCAGATGGTCGAGCAGGCGCACCAGGTCAGATGCAAGCTGAGCCGTCGTATATGGCGGTGGAAGTTTTCGACTTCGTCCGTGGCCGCGCAGGTCGGGAACGATCACGCGATGTTTGGTTGCGAGATGTTTAATCACTGGTTCGAACATTTCCCCGGTAACCATCAATCCGTGTATGAGCAAGAGTGGCGGCCCGGATCCGTGTTCGGTGAAGTAGAGGAGCTCTGGAGAGGATGTGTCTTTTGAATTTTTCATGAAATCAATTTGGCGGCTGTTTTAAATCTATCTTACCATAAGCCATTAAAAAAATGGTTCTCCAGACTGGACGGAGTCCGAACGTTTTGGCAGCAGGGGCAATTTTCAATAAATGTTTATTTTTGACTTATTTTGCTATTATTGCATCGGTATCCACTATAAATAATTTTTATCAATATGAAAATTAAATCCATACAATCTGATTTAATAACGCAAATATTGTCAATTTTTGTTTTTTCACTTGGTATAGTTTTTGTGGGCTTCTTTTCCAACTATTTTTTGCAGCAGCCGTTGATTGCTTGGCTTGTTGTACTTTTTACCTATTTCGCGAAGGATTTGAAGAACTATATTAAAAATGAATTTGTTTATAATATTTTTAAGAGTTTTCTAGAAGGAGCAGCATTTATAACTTTTTTGGTCATTTTTGTTCTTTCTACGAACGGAAAAACTGGATTATTCGGTATTATTCCACAAGATCAATTTGTTAATTTTATTCAAGGCATTTCTGGTTTTTTTGCAGTTATCGGCGTAATTCTCGTAGTCCTGTTTTGTATTTTTTATATTTTGGAAAAGTTCAAAAAATTCAATATCAAATTTTTCGCAAATTTTTTTATGATCTTAGCAATTGCTGATTTTATTTTACTCATCATCAATATTGGGAATGTTATCCCGATGCTCAAACCTTATGATTTCATACTTCTTTTGATTTTGTTTATAACTTTTACGGTCTCTTTTTCTTTGGCTAAGATGGTAGGAAATAAATCTTGAAATTTTCAAGGTTTATTATGGGGGCGTCGCTGTTTCATTTCTGCAAAAAGTTAGCATTTCCGCCAACTTTACATCCGCTTTTTCCCCTTCGTTTGCGTTGGATCGAGGAGCACCCCATTATGCGATACAGAGGGTTCGGTGCATGCGCTGCGGTTAAAACAACATGGTGATCGTGTTCCGGATTTAAGCTTGGAGAATGTTTTCTCGATCCGTATTTTACGAGTTTCCGGATTTTTGGTTGACCGTATCCATCGTATCCAGTCCCAGCGCGCTTTTGTCGTGACATCTAACCATAGTTCTTGTGCAAGTGAGTCGCCCGCGAGTGCTTTTTTCAGATCAACCGGCACCTCGGGTTCCGGCCACTCTTTCGATGGCTCAATTGCCAGCGTCACCATGTCGCCAACGTCAGTTTTAGCGCCTTTGAGCATGGTTTTTTCCACCTTGACCCAGTGGCTTCCTTTACCGTCCGGCTCGGCAGGAGCTTGAAAATGAAAACCGTTGATGGTTCCTTCAACCAATACCAAACCTCGTGATGGAAGTTTGGCGCTTTCGCTTTTCGGCAGCAGGAGAATGGTCCATGAGCCGATTGTAACCAGTTGAGTTTTAAAATTGATTGTTGTCATATTTTTTTGCTCTTTAAAAAAATGGCTCAGCAGGTTGGAGGCGATGAGAACTGTTTATTGTTTTGATCTTCTCCAATAAGCAACGAATGCCAGCAACAATGCAGGAATTATTCCCCAAAGTATACCTGGGAATCCAGCGTAAGCTGCGTAAAATGCAATTCCTAATAGATCTATAATGCCCAAACCAATTGCCGCAATGGGGGACATTTTTCTTAACTTACCCTTTCCTACAGACAATATTAACGCGAGTGAGAATAAAATCTGAATAACGCCAAAGATGATCCAGAAAAAGGAAGGGAAAAAACCACTAGCCCATGCACTGATGAGATCTTGATAGTGCGTGGTCATATAAATACCACCAACGATATTCCATAAGCCTAAAAGAATTTGAAGAATGATGACGATGATATTCATATTTTATGATGGTTATTTAGTGTCGAGCGGGGTTTGTGTCCCTGCTATCAGCGTCTAGATCTGAAAACCATAAATAAGCCAGGAATTATTATGAAGAGGGGCCAGAGCTTTCCCCAGGCTTCTCCTTGCAGGTATCCGAAATTATTTAAGAGAAAAATGCTACCTACGATGATAAGCGTAATACCAGGATATATTCTGCCGTAATAGTCACGATTTCCATTCTTGCGGGAATCGGTGCTTTCTTTATTTTCGTTTTTCATAAGGTAAGTATACCCTTATTAAGGTGATTAGATAGTTTTATTCAATAAATAAGCCATAAAAACTCGATGGCTCCCGTGACTGGAGAATATTCGAACTTATTTTACGGAGTTTAATGATTTGATTATCGGACAATTTTTAGCGTTGGTCTTTCAGATGAATGCGAGGTTTCACCAGTAAATTCTCTTTCTATAAGCCAAACAATCATATCAGCAGTATATCGTGCCAGAACATCCTGATTTCCTTTTAGCGCGCTCACTGTATTTATCGGTTGTTCTGTTGTGAGACGTGCGCCTAAATTTATTTTTTGTCTGGTAGACCATACATTTTCATCTTTGTAGATTTCGCCTCCCACACCTGGAACGATTGTGGAACGTATCCCCAATGGATTATTAGGAGGTTGAATATTTTCATGAAGGTCTTTGATGATGTCATTGATCATTTCAGGTACGATTTTCTCCGTTAGAATAGCGAAAATTTTACTTCTAATTAACTCTTTTTGTGCAATAAATTCATCGGCGTTTCCGTTGGCATCCATAAACCCAATGACTTTTACACCCATTTCTAAATTAATCTCGTGTTCAGTTTGTGCGTCATTACAATCGCTATTGTAGTCAACATATATTGGTTGTATTTCCATATAGTATTTTTAGCAAAAATTAGTGTTTGAGCTTATCAATTATTTTAAAGTTTAGTCAATCTTACTTAAAGGTTTTAAATAAGCAATTAAAAAAATGGCTCCCCCGACTGGGCTCGAACCAGTGACCTACCGGTTAACAGCCGGTTGCTCTACCACTGAGCTACAGGGGAATATTGAGTTTTGTTGTTTCTGATAACCAGAATGAAAAGTGCTCCTGAACTGGAGCAGGGATACTATAGCCAAGGTTCCGGCAATTTTCAACGAGATTTTTGTCTTACGTCGCTTTTTTTAACGGTGTTTTATTTTCATGATGAGAATATAGACCGCAAGCGGCAGAGTGACGCCGTTTGCTAACATCAGGGGCAGATCTTGGATCGCGACTCCGTAGATGAGCCACAGGGCAATGCCGATCAGAAAAATGACATACATACCCAAAGAGAGGTCGCGGGTTTGTTTGGTTTTGTGGATTTGGATGACCTGGGGGATGAGGCAGACGGTGGTGCAGACCGCTCCGCCGACGCCGACCAATGTAATGAAGTTCATAACGAGTGTGGCAGTTTAGAGTACGGTGAATTTCCAGATTTCACGGCAGACAATCTGGTCCGGACGGTCGTAAATCAGGCCGAGGCGCTGGTAGACTTTGAGTCCGTATTTTTTGCTGATTTCGTGGGGGATCAGAGGTTCAGCGCGGAATCCGAGGTTGATGACGTCTTCAATGAGATTTTCTACGAAGAAAAATCGGTCTTTGCGTTTGTATGCGAGAAAGCTGATGACGATCGGCGTCCCTTTTTTGATTAGCGGCCTGATCGACTGGAAAAATCTGAATAAAGTTTCGCGAATGTTTCCGAAAGTTTTTCTCATATTTTCCGGAAGCGGAAATTGGCTGACCGGCGGCCCGAGATAAGATTCAGTGACAATGAGGGCAGGGGATTCGGGCAGGTCTTTTTTGGTCAGATGGGTGGCGTCCTTAAGAAAGAGCCTGGGCTGGGGGCGGAGGAGATTGTATTTTTGCGTGGTCCAGTCGATGTTTTTTTTCGCTTTATCCAAAGCAATCTGGTTGAGGTCAGATCCAAGAACGTCAAAGCCCAGAAGCAAACCTTCAGTCAGCACGGTGCCGATGCCGGTGAACGGATCATAGAGAAGTGTGTGTTCGGGAATTTTTTCTTCGGGCGGTGTTTTACCGGCCATGTTGATCATCATCTGGGCGAGTTTTGGCGGAAGCATGCCAAGGTGCGGGTCGCGGCCCGGCCGTTCGTAATCGCGCTGGGTATATTTTTCAAGATTCTGCAAAGCAACGGTGTTGCCGTAAAAATAGTGGTGGTTGCCCTGGATGATCGTGATGTGTGCTCCGTCCTTGAGGAGTTTTTCACCGTGGATGGCTGCGGTCTCAACGTTTTTGAAATTTTTATTGATGAATCTTGATTTGAGTCCGGCTTCGACGAGGTCTTTTTTCAGAGAAATTAAGGTTTTTTTTAAAATTTCTTCATGTCTTTCTGTAAAACTGGAGATACTTACTCCGTAATTGAGCTTGTTCGGTCTGCCCTGAAACTTTGTTGTCAGAAATTCACCGACTGCCGGGACGATGGCAGACTTTTCTTTTTTTGACTGGTGAAAAATTTCGGCAATGCTGATGGTTCCGCCCAGACGGTCCAAGCTCTCTT
Organism: Candidatus Peregrinibacteria bacterium; assembly: GCA_003153355.1. Lineage (GTDB taxonomy): Bacteria > Patescibacteriota > Gracilibacteria > UBA1369 > UBA1369 > PALSA-1335. The sequence goes on along the minus strand of PLYH01000001.1, from coordinate 154,518 downwards.
GCGGATGAGCAAGAGGTTCAGGAAGTTCGGCGATGAGCGCTTCAGGAACGATATCAATGATTTTGGCCTTCGGTCCGAGCATGCTGCAGAGTTCCGCAATGGAGAGTAGCTGTTTCCGGCCCAGGATAAATGCGTAAGTATTCATACCCAGGTATCATTCCATGTTTCTATGAAAATGCAACAGCAAACCTTGAGTCTGCCAAAACGGGATTTACGTCTGTTTTTGTTTGCAGGACTGGCTTTATCCGCCCTCATGTTCGGATACGGATATTTTTTCGGCCGCTATGAACAGATTCAAATCAATAAATCCGTGCTCCGGCCGATTCCTGACGTGAATTGTTCACAACAAGCCCATTGAACAATCTTGGCAAGTGTAACTTGCTTGTTTTCTGACGCTCTACTTTATTATAGTGTTTGTACGTTTTGCGTATCTCATTTTTTAATTCAAGAACACTATGGCAATGTCATTGAACCGAGCCCAGATCATCGGCAACATCACGCGCGATCCCGAATTGAAACAGATTCCAGGAGGGCAGACTGTTGCATCGTTCAGCGTTGCGACCAATTTTACCTGGACGGATTCTTCCGGCCAGAAACAGGAAAGAGTTGAATTCCACAACATCGTGGCCTGGAGAAAATTGGCGGAAATCATCGGCCAGTATATGAAGAAGGGCAGCAAAGTTTATGTGGAAGGTCGCATCCAGACCCGCGATTGGGAAGGTGAAGACGGCGTCAAACGCTACCGGACGGAAATCGTTGCGGACAACGTCATCATGCTCGACCGCAAAGGTGCTTCCAGCGGAGACGGCGAAATGGGCGGATACACTCCGTCAGCAAATATGGCTCCGCGCAAAGCAGCCGGCATTCAGCAAAACCAACCTGCAGAAGGCGGCGACGTGAACGCGCCTGCTCCTCAGGAAGAGGTTGCGATTGAAGATTTGCCATTTTAAATTTAAATGCAAAGGAAAAAGGACCAGCTTCGTAAAGATGCTGGTCCTTTTAATACTCTCTGACCTTACCCTATCAGCTGCAAAGTTTATATGCGCTGAGGATAAAGAAGATCAAGGAGCGGTTGGCAACAGGATTGCGAACAAGGTTTCCTGTTACCGTCTTTCAGATAATTAAATCTGAAAAACATTCTCCCTACCGTTCTTTGGTGCTTTGTTTTAGGACGCTAGCTACACCGCCGTCCATTTGTATTTTTGTTTTTTGCGTTTCTCTCCCGGCCGTAGGCGAGGAGAAGTAAACTTTTTGGTTGAGTGTGTTTTTGTTTTTTGTAGGAACCTCCACGTGACCGCAAGAAAGATTTCTGCGGAAGTCCGGTGGAGGCTACTTTAGGTTGGAGCCGGTTGTCGCGCTGGCTGCATCGAAAAGTAGGGAGGCAGCAGAGTCATTTGCCGTAAGACGAATTTCTCTAGTGTCTAACTACTTTTCGATTCGGTTTGTGTTTTTAAGGAGCAGCTTCTTGAATTGAAGTTATCCTAATATTCTAGCATTTTTGACGGGTTTTTACAATGCTCTTAGGCCTGGTTTCCTTTTTTGCTATAATCTTTTTGTATGAAAGGAATTTTATTCATCATTTCAGGTCCCTCGGGCGTGGGTAAAGGCACGGTCATCCGCGCGCTCAAGGCAAAATATCCGCAATTCGTTTTTCCGATTTCGCATACCACCCGGGCTATCCGCCCCGGCGAAAAAGATGGTGAAACCTACCATTTTATCAGTGCAGAACGTTTTAAGTCCGAAATCGACAAAGGAAATTTTTTGGAATGGGCCCAGGTCCATCAGAAGGATTACTACGGTACCTTAAAGAAACCGATCATGGATGCGCTTGAGGCCGGAAAGATCGTGATCCGCGAAGTTGATGTGCAGGGATTTCATTCCATCCGTAAAGTGGTGCCCAAGGAAAATTTGACGACGATTTTTTTGAAAGCTGAAAGTCCGGAAAAACTTTTGGAAAGAATCGCCAAGCGCGGCAAGCTTCCCCAGGAAGAGATTGACCGCCGCATGGAAAGCGCTAAGCGCGAAATGGCTGACGCCGATCTTTTTGATTACCAGGTCTGGAGTCTGGAAGACCAGATTCCCAAGTGTGTTGCCGACGTGGAGAAGATTATTGCCGACCAGGCGGCAAAGGCAGGATTAACAATTGCCTCAAAAGCGGACTTGAAGGTTTAATTCGGTTTCGGTACAATCCCGTTGCGTTTATGCTGGGGAGTGGCCAAGCGGTAAGGCAGTGCCCTCTGGAGGCACCATGCGGGGGTTCGAATCCCTCCTCCCCAGCCAAGTGATTCAGTTTGTTCAGCTATGATCCGCCTCCCTAGGGCGGAGTTGTTATGTAGGTGGGGCTGTGTTTGATTTGAAAAAGCTCTTGTTGCCTTGCTGATGGTACTAGACCCGTGCACTCTAGGGGGAGTGGTATGACTGAAATTTTTATTGCCCTCCAGCAACATAAGCATTGTCTTTTATGTGGTCGTGGTTAATGCGTAATGTGAATTCCTCAAAAATTCTTAGAATTTCCTTAATGAAGGCTATCTCGTCTAACAATGAGTATAATATGGGCTTACCATCTTCAAACTTATATTTCTTGCCTAGAATAGTGAAATCTCTAGGTTTCCCGAAGTAAAACCCATTGTTGTGTATTGTATTCCTAATGCACGCATAGAATTCACAAAAGTTTCCTTCATCTTTTGTCATTATTTTTAATGCAATAAATTTATTGATTATTCTGATTAAAGGTATCAATTTATCTTTATTTTTAATTTCATCAAATTGTTTTGGATAATTATCTTTTATCAGTTTAGCGATATCTTGGTTTTCTAAAATTTTAGCAACATTGAAAAATAATGATTCATACTCTTCGGGTGGTAATATTGCTTTACAGATGATTTTTAAAGCATCCTCAAAAAGTGAAAATATACCTATGAATAAGTCAAAACGACTACAAATAAAATATCCAATTACAATTTGGTTCAATGAATGATCATCGTTTTTGCTAATTTTAAATTCATCCGCAAGTTGGTCAGAATCATTAAAGTAAAATTCTATTCTTTTGAAGTTGATGTAACCATGCGACAAGCGTTTGGTAAATTTTCCAAAAGTTGATCCTCTTACGTCATCAGTTTTAAATTTCCCTTCTCTTTCTGTTTGTTTTTCATGTGTCCAAAATAGGAGCCGGTAGAGTAATTCAACGGCTTGATCGATATTGTCCCTTGTTAGATTATCCACATCTTTAATTACGCTTGAAGCCATAGTCACTTTTATTAATAATCCTTATGGTATCAAGTATAGACTTGATTGACGAGTATGTTAATTTCGTTTCAGTAAGACCTCACCTCTCTGTAAATATAACTGTCCTTCAATGCACTCCAGAAACTGCTTCCTTTCAAAATTCGTTCCTCCGTTGAGGATGTACTGGATGTAATCGATGTCGCTGATCTCTTTCGCGTTAGGTCCAACCGTGAGCTTTTGGATCTGATTGATTTTGCTTACCTCTCTGTCGATTTTTTTGCTGACCAAGGTGTCTTTCTCCTTATTCTCCTCAATCATTCTGGCAATCGATTCGATGAGCTTCTCTTCCCGAATATATTTCTCATTGCAGCGCTTTTTGCCGCCATATTTGGTGCATTTATAGTAAATATATTTTGAGCCATACCGGTTTGTTCTTTCTTCCCCGCAGACACCTGATCCGCACGTCCCACATTTGAAGAGTTTGCTGTAGTAGAAGACCTTGCTGCCCCATTTGGATTTTGCATAGGTTTTTAGTTGATTATTGGCTTGTTGCCATTGTTCTTTCGTGATGATCGGCTCGTAGGTGCCTTTGTACCAATTTCCGCTGCCTTCGGGATATTCAAATTCTCCATAGTAGAACTGGTCTTTAAATATCCGGTACATCATGCTCAACGGAACCCTTTTTCCTTTTCTTGTTCTTAAGCCCTCATCCTGAAGGTATTCGTTCACCTGCCTTCCGCTGCACCCGTCGATAACATATTCAAACATCTTTTTAACGAATGGTGCTCTTTCGGGATCAATCACGATTTGGCTTTTTTTCGAAAGATCGATAGGGTCTCGGTACAGTTTATATCCCAGCGGAGGTAACCCCGGCCTTTTTCCCATTTCACACATAAATTTTAGGCCCCGTTTTACATTTTTTCCTCTGTTATCGTTTTCGAGTTTGGCCTGACTACAAAGGATCATGAGCAAGAATTTTTCATTGGGATTGTTGGTAAAATTCTGCCCATGTGTTCTGATTTGTAGAAGTTTACCCTGATCCATAAGATCCACCAAAGAACCCAGATCCCCGGCGTTGCGACTTAGGCGGTCTGGTGCCCAGGTCAAGATTGCATTGATCTTTCCTTCCGCGATTTCATTTATTAGCTGGTTATACTCTGTTCTTACCCCTGTCGCCTTTGCGCTCTTACTTTCTTGCTTTATCTCCACCACATTCAAATGATCCCTTTCGGCGATTGCCAACATTTCTTTGAGCTGAGCATCGATGCTCATTGTCTGTTTTTCGTCCGATTCTGAGCTTTTACGAGCATACAGGCAATATCTGGCGCTTGCAGTCAAGGTTGGCAAAGACCGTGAAATGGTCATATCTCCCTGAATCCTCTCTAAAAGTGCCTTTGGCATACGATATATTGGTTAAGGTGTACCAACATACATGCCGCAACGGTTGGCTAAGTCTAGGCTTTATAATATGAATTTACTCTTCCACGCCATCCGATATTCTGTTACACAACAAACATACCCCGATGTCATTCTTATAATATTTGACGCTAATTTATAGTTAAATTATGTTGAGTACCCATCAAAGGCCCCCAATGCAAATCACCAGACAACAAGAAATAGAACTTTGGAAACTAGTGGCTCAATTTCTAAAACTGAACGACAGAGGTGATCTAAACTATCGAGGAGATTGTCCATTCTGCAAAATGCCTCGAATTTTTCGAATAAACATTAACAGAAACTACGCTGAGTGCTTATCTTGTAGTGAAGGTGGTCTTAATTTAATGGAAGTATTAAATTCACTTAAGAGATCTTGTTCCGCTTTAGAAAGGGTGTGACTATTTCGGTATTTGTCTAAACCTTCAAAAATCAAGTCTAGTTCCTCATCGGACTTAGATTTGATGAATTTTATTTTTGCTTTTTGTGAATCAAGTTTCTTAAATTCTGTCATGAATTTAAGATATTCGGATTCAGCATCTTTTTTACCTTCTACAATTTCAATTTCCTTCTGAGAAAGACCATAAAGTTCATATACCAATTCATCTATTTGGTTTTCTAAATTTTTGGTTTCCGATCCAGTTTTAATGATTTGATCAACTAGGAATTCGATCTTATCCGCAATGATTTTACGTACCGGAGTATATAGCATAGGAATTGGAAGAAGCTCTGTATATTGTTGTATCCATCGGTTTGTCCCCGCTCCTGATTCAGCACAAATATTATCAAAATACATATTTATAAGGCGAGAATTAAGAACGGCACAGAAGTACTTATTGCGCTGCGTAACCATCATGTAACTGCTATTATTTATATAATATCCTGCGGGAACAACACAAAATCTCCCATCATCAACCAGCTCCAGCCATACGACTTTCTCTTCTTCAAACTCCTTCCAGTAAGCAATATTATCTTGTATTTCAAACCATTTGTGGTCAGTTTTTTTTCGGCATCCTTTTTCCCCAGTCTGTTCGAGTTTTTTCCCAAATGATTTCAAATATTCCCTCACCGCTGGGTAACTATTGATGTTGATATGTAAACTTGGAAACGTTGTAATCAAATACAAACCATTCCACTCATATCCATATCGATTTATATCTCTTCCTCTCAAAACTGGTTTAATAATATCCACGCTTCCTGGGTCTTTTTTTATTAGTTCATTTCTCATTTTTTCATCAATGATAAATGCTTCATTACATCCGGTGGTCACGCCTCTGTGCATCAACATATCCCAATCCTTCAGAGGTTTACCCATTTTCTCTATCTTCTTCTTAAGAGCAATCTCAGCAGGACTGCCAATAAACCACGGTGAACTATTAAAATGCGCAAATATGGTGCCATTTTTGGCTACATAATTTCCCAAATCATCACCTATTTTATAATCATTCTTGAAATGTACTGCCCAAAGCTCGTGAACATTTACGGACTTTTGTGTTATCAAAATATTAGTATCAACTGTGGCGCCATCAAATATTTTAAACCCACCAAAATCAAGAAGTTTACGTGGATTGGTATGCTCTAAAAAGTAGGCACGTAGTTTCTCACCATAACCTGAACGTATCCATTTGTTACTTGTAATGTAAGAAAGCAGCCCTTTCTCTTTCAGTAACTGAATGCCACGCTCATAAAAAAGACAATACAGGTCACCATTTAGTGTAAAAGTTTTGAAATTTTGAGATGCTAAATCCTTTTGCATCTGTGTTCTTGCAAGTTTCTGGAGCTGAACATATGGTGGATTGCCTACTACTAGATCAAAACCACCATCTTCAAATACTTCACAGAATTTTAATTCATAATTAAAAGGTTTCTTTTTTTTAAGTTCATCCGATTCTTCTCCTAAAGAACTATTCACATCCTTCTCAATTTTAGCTTCAAGATTCGCAATTTTCTTCCAATAATAGGCTTTGCTCCTATCTTCTATTTCATTTTTAAATCCTTTTTTAAGATTTCGTAATTCTTTGAGTTCATTTGCAAATTTTTTATTTAAATTCTGTGTATCACCAAAGATCAACGAATTTCCACAACGAATATTGAGGCTAAGATCTGGAAGCAGCTTTCTTCCTGAAATTTCTTTTGTATTTTTTAGCGCCTTAAGCAAAAGATTTAATTGAGCAATCTGAAGTGCTCTCTCATCAAGATCTACTCCATACAAATTATTCAAGAGGATCTCTTTTTTAATTTCAAAATCTGAAGGTCTATTGTGTACATTTTTATAGAGCTCATTGTATTTATTATAAAATTCATCAAATGCACGGATCAAGAAGCTTCCGCTGCCACAAGCAGGATCGAGCACACGAACTTTTCTTAATTCATCGATAGAACTCACTTTCGAAAGCAGTTCTCCAACCGTGCTTTTTATGATGAAATCCACGATATACTCCGGAGTATAGTAGATTCCTTGGCTTTTTTTCTGCGCATTTTCAGATGCTGTACTGCTCTCGGATTTCAGAAGCTCTCCTAAATAATCTTCATAAACTTCACCGATCACATGTACGCTTAACTCTGAAAAATCAATCCCATTTAACCCCCTCACAATATTTTCAACGATCTCATCACTGACAGTGGTTTCATCGCATACATCGTGCAGAAAGAGACTTGAATCAAATTTTTCATTGAGTAGTTTAAATTTATCCTTCAATTCTTCGTATTTCGCTCTTTTTTTTGAGTAAAGAATTGCTGATAAAAAATTCTGCGGTAATATACTCCAATCAAAACAAACCTTCATAAAAATGAGTCGATCCAATACTTTCTGTGTTTCAAAATTCGCTTCAAAAACATCCTGAATATTTGTTTTCTTCATCAAATAATCTCTGAGCTGCTTCCTCCATTCCTTGAGCTTTTCGAAAAAATCCTTTCGAATTACTTCCTTAGGCGGGTAATAAACTTGTTCACTACTGATTTTTCCATTTTTCTGTTGAAGAAAACTTGATGATAAAAGTTCAAAAAAATCCCACACGTCGTCAGTAAGAGTAGAAATACCTTTATCCAAATCACAAATATTCATTTTCTTACCGTAGATGCACTTTGGATAGGCAGCATAAACCCTCCATTCAACAAAATTAGTTAAAGCGCCCCAATAGACGCCTTCAGCATTGCAATAGCCACACAACTGATCCACAAAAGATAATTTTTGTCCGGCTTTTGTGTAAGCCCCATCCAAACCATCACTTAGAGATGTAGCCTTGGATTCAATAACAAATAAAGTTGCACCAGATTGGTTCAACAGAAGCACATCAGGAAATTTCCCCGTCTGCACTAACTGAGCTTCATTTACTCTAATACTAGAAGAGCTCCATCCTAAAGCCTTTAGAAGAGGAATCGTATAATGAGTTTGGATATTCTCCTCACCTCTTACACTTGCACCATCATCTAAGAAATCTTTAACGATTTTTTCGATTTTTTGTTTTGTTTTTTTGTCTAACATTTTGATTTCAAAATATCTGGTTAGTATACCAGAAAATCGGCTTTAAATAAAGACAAATGGAGTGCGTGAATACAATTCTTGTTAGTATAAATCACCGCGTTGCCAAAACAGTTAAATTGTGGTAATATAACATGATAATTAAAAATATCTTATGACGGAAAACGAAAATAAACTTTATAAAGAGCTCCAAAAGGAAATTTTAGAAATCAACGATAGAAATCCCACGTTATCTCCAGATAATGCTTTTTTGACCTGGTTTATTAAAGCTTATATAAGCGATGATGAAAACAAAGCTATTGAATCATTAACTGGCGGTTCCAATGATAAAGGCATTGATGCAATATATATAGACCATAAAACAAAAATAGTATTCGTTATACAAGGCAAATACAATCATTCAATAAACAAAAAAAGTGAAAAAAGTAATGATGTAACCGCGCTCGCGAACATAGGTAGATCATTACTTTTAGAAGAAGATGGACTTTTTAAGCAAATAACATCAACAGCTGAGAACATAACAAGAATAAAACTAGAAGAAGCCAGAAATATAATTCAAAATCGAAACTATAATCTTCATTTACAGTTCATAACCACGGGTAAAGTTAGTAAATCAATAACTGAACAAGCAGAAACAATGATCGAAGATTGGGAAACTGCAAACTATGACATATTTAATGGTGAGGATATTTTATTGCTTTGCCAACAGTATATTGATGGTATCGCCCCACCCCCACCTACTATAAAACTCCCTATTGATAATGAACAACATATAGAAAAACATGATGAAAAAACAGGAAACACGTCTTGGATATTTACTATGAATGGCACAGATATTGGAAACATATACAACGAAATTGGGAGAAGGCTATTTGCAAGAAATATTCGTGGTTTTCTTGGTAACAACGAAATAAATAAAAGCATCGAAAAAACATTAGAAAAAGAACCGCATTTATTTTGGTACTACAATAATGGAATAACTATTATAGGAAATAAAGTTAAACTCGAAAGCTCTAAAGGAGAAACATATATAAGTTTATCAAATGCACAAATAATCAATGGACAACAAACAACACGAGTACTAGGTAAGCATAGAAAAAATAACGCAAAAGTACTTATAAGAATCATAGAAATACCTAATAAACCTGAAGATACTCAATTAGATAAAATGGTTAGACAGATAGTTAAAGCTACCAATTACCAAAATCAAATAACTGCTGCAGATTTAAAATCAAACGACATAGAACAAATACGAATTGAGAAGGAATTGAGAAAATTAAGTTATCTCTATTTAAGAAAACGTTCCAGTTCTGAAGAAATAGCCGAGATTAATATAAATAAATATCAGTGGAAAGTAAGAAAAGATAGATTAGCGAAAATAATCGGAGCTTGTATATTAGATCCATTTATCGTTAGAGAAGGTAAAAATAAACTGTTCGCAGATGAAATTTACAAAAAAATATTTAATCAAAGACCGATAAAGGAATATTTGGTGTTTCATTGGATGGACAAACTTATCGCTTCTTTAACGCAAAAAGATACAAGAAGATATTACGCACATTGGTTAATATTAAATTTTATGTGGGGAAATTTAGAAGTATATTTTAAAAATAATATCATTCAGAAAAATTTTATTTATGCTGCTGAAAGACATAAACAGCCAAAGTATAAAAACATTATCAAACATCTTTTCCAAATTAGTGAAAAAGGATATGTAGCAGCCATGAAATTTTACCGAATAAATAAAGAAAAAAACGGGAAAATTACAGATATTTCAAGTTTTTTCAGACAACCGAACTTAGAGATAGAATTTAATAAATTTTGGTCAAAACAAAATTCAGCGAAAAAGAAAATGTTTAATAAAAACATTGCTTTATTTATAAAACAAATCGAAAAAATCAATTTAGATTAGCGTGTGAATCACACCATAAGCAAAACCGATTTCCTTCGATTCCTGGAATGTCCCCGCTACGGATGGCTTTGTAAAAACAGGAAAGACCTTCTTGATCAAACTCAGAGCCGGATTGCAATCCAAGGCGGACAGGTGGAAGACCTTGCTCACGGCCTTTTTCCGAAAGGGATCGAAGTCCCTTGGGAAAATGCTTTTGAAGAAACCACGAAGCTCCTGAAAAATGGTACTTCAATTATTTATCAGGCCACCCTCAAACCCTGAAAGAAAAGGAAACAATTAAGTCTTTTCCTGAACTAAGTTTCGAGATTCCCAAAGGAGCAAAGTCCATAATGAAAGTTAATCATATCGAAAAGAAAGCACCCGCTCCAGATGAAAAAGATAATAGCGCTAAAAACTAAGCCTATTTTTTAATTTTTACCTATGAAAAAAATCAAAGAGACAAAAAAATCTGTTACGTTCAGATCAAATCGAGGTCACATTCTTCACATTACCTGTCATTATGCTAAAAAAACTCCTGATGGTTTTTGGGAGGATGTTTATAATGTTTTAGAACGTTGCGGGGTTTTTGAAGGAATTTTACCCACGAATATGAAAAAGCTAAACGAAGTCGTTGATAAGCCAGACAGTAACGCTAGCGGCCACAGTTTATTCTTGATCGGTATGGGCGTAAAATCCTTCTTTAAGACAGTTTTTTTAATAAATCTTCAGCGGAAGTATTCAAATTTGTATCATTTGTATCATCAAAAATATCGATTAATTTTTTATCAAATTGCCCAACTCTAGCGTCCCATATTGCCTTGGTCTCCAATTCTTTTTTTACTCCAGCATCATCTTGTGAATAACATAATTGATTTTTGATTTTCTGGATATTACCAACTATAACCAAATGTAAATCATGATTTTTTACTGCCTCCAAAATAACATCATTAATATGCTTGTCTCTAAAACTATAACCTATAACTATTAATGTTGCTCCGTCTTTGCATAATACCTCTCTAAATAGCCGTAAGTAGAAAGCTAGTAGGGGTTCTTTTTCCAAATCTCTAGGTTTATTTTTTCCAAAAATCATTCCATCAGAACCGTCAGCAGATAACCATCCATATGAACCATGCAATTTTATATAATTTAAATCATTCAAATCACGATAATCCCCAACATGTCTTTCAGTTCCCTGAATGCGAGCTTTAAGTTTTTCAATATCTTTCAAATTGGGCAATTGTATGAAATCCTTTCTTTCCAAAATCTGTTTTTTGTTTAACTTCTCTGCATCTGAGATAGGTATTCCATAGGCTTTCATCCCACTACGGCTTTCTTGTAATAGATCTTGATTTGTTGTAAAGAAAAACCCTTTCTGTGTGCCCCTTCCTATAATTCGTTGGATCAAGGTACGTCCGAATTTACTATATGTTCCATTTGCTTTCGTAGGACCTCGTTTTAATTCTTTATCTAAAGCTTTGTAAGCATCAACGACTAACTCTCTCGCGAGGATTTTATCTTCGGGATTTACACTACTCGATGCGTCTATTTCAGAATAGATGCCTTCATAATCAAGATCGTCAGAGTTACGGATAATTCCGCCAGCTGTGTCTGATAAAGAATTTATCCTTGAATTATTAAAAATCTTTTCATACATGTCGCTAGCCACAAATCCACCAAAATTGGCAGTGTAACCAGCACCTGTAAGCAAGATATTTTTTGAATATTCCATAATATTTTATAAAAGATATAGGAATTTTTTTAGTTTCTTTTACTAAATTTTCTAAAATAAGAGCAGTCTACTATGATTTAGGAGGTTTTCCCCTGTTTGGTTTTCTAGCAGCAATCTTAGGGACGTCGGGGCCTGGAGAAATGATAGTTTCAACGTTCACATTTTTGAGTTTTCTTATAAGTTTTGCCATTGGAACACCTGTCCTATTGTGCTCCTCAATAATGTCAGCAATATCATCTCCAGACATGGTTGTTCCTTCGTCAGCGACGACTAAAGTTCCCAGGTGAAATTGTTGCTTACGTCCAGCATCGTCTGGTGGTTTTTGCATGTGATCAATCAATTCCTCAGGAGTAAAATTGTCGAGCAGTGCTTGCATACCTGCACCCTCAACATGGTGACCTCTCAGTCGATCAAATTCTCCTCTTTTTACAGCAAAACAGAAATGGTCATAGTCGTGAAATGGAACATGAAATCCGTTATAATTAATAATCACATTTCCATCGACTCTCATTTGAAAATGGTAATGTGGTATTTTCTCTCCATCTTTACTTTTGTGACTGTCTCCGCGCATGCAGTTTTCTGTACACGAGAATGACCATTCAAGATTTTTGTAGCATATCGTTTCTTCGATAATTTTTGAGGAAGATTTTTCTTCCACCAGATCATTTATATTGACCATCGGAGCCTCACAATTGGCTACCCAACGAAGATAAGCCTCAAGCTGATGAAAATTTTCCTGCGTATATAAAAGTGGAAAATGTCTTTTCTTAAAGCCATTTGGTTTTAAAAGCCAATGAAAGCAAGGTTTCTTTTCTGAAAAATAAGAAAGCTCATTGCCGCAAAAACTGCATTTCCCTTGAGCAAGCGCTTTCTTAAGTTCTTGAAAATTTTTTTGAGCCTTATCAAGATCTTTTTGATTCTTAGCATGAAGCTCTTCTAAGGGGATGCTGTTGAGATAATTGTTGAACTTATTATAGTTGTGCTCGTTTTCAGCCATATGTTTGGGAGGATTCAGAATCGATAAATTTAAAAAGGAGCTTACTGTAGCATAAAATCAAGAAAAGTAAATATGGCTTGTTCTACATATCTTTAGATCTCTGCCCCAAAGTTAACAGCATTTTGAGGGAACTAAAATGAGATTGAGGGCTGCTCCTTGACGTTTTTGCGTAAATTATGGTATAAATTGCCCTCTAACTTACCAAACCATGGCTCAAAGATTCTCTTTTCCTGAATACCAGCGCTCACTTGCAGCTCAATGTGAAAGGAATTCTGAAACTCTAGAAACTTCGGATGGTGACGAAATTACCCTTGATGAGCACCAACAGCGTGCGATGGCAAACGCAGCAGGTGCCCTGAAAAGCGGTAAAAAGAGTTTTTCCATCGTTCATCCCTGCGGTGCCGGTAAGACTATATTGGAAGCCGCCCTGGTGAAGGCTTCACAGGAAGCCAAAGCAAATTTATCACCGACAGAACGTTCAGAAAGAAAAGATATCATTTTGACTGTTGAGCGTTCCATGATGGATGGAATTAGAGATCAGATTGAAAAAATCATCGGCAGAGATGTAGGAATATGGGGAGATGGACAGAAGGAATTGAAACCAAATGTCATCGTTGCAAGCATTCAAGCACTCCAGTACCATAAAGATAATATTGGCAAGGAATTTGATCCTGCAAAGGTTTCACTTGTGATCGGCGATGAAGCTGATAAATATCTCACCGAAAACCGTGTTGAGGTTATAGAACAGTTTCGTAGAGCTCAAAGGGTCGGATGTACAGCGACTCCCCAATGGCCGGATGGCAGACATATAAGTACAGTCTGGGGTGAAATTATCCATAAAATGACACTGAAGCAAGGAATGGAAAAGGGTGTAAATGTTCGGTCTCGTTTTTATATGTATAAGGCTGACGTAGATGGTGATGAAATCCGTCGAGAAGGCCAAGATTACAATAAAAGAGCTCTTGGGAAAGCTATGAAATCGGCGCAAATAGAAAATGCGATATCTCGTATTTATGCAAAACTGGATAGAAGGGAGCGAAAAAATTTCCCCACTCTTATTTATGTTCCAACCCTCCAAATCCTTGGAGAGGTGACGAAAAGAATGCAGCGAGAATTCGGCCATAATGGCCTAGTTGTTAAATCGTGGGACGGTGATACTTCTGGTGGACGACTTGAAGATGAAAAACGGGAATTTAGGGAAGGCCAAATAGATATTCTTGTTCTCTGCGAAATGGGCGGACGAAGTTTGGATCTGCCACGTGCGCGTTTTCTTATCGATGCTTCTCCCACCCTTTCACTCAATAAGCTCGAGCAGAGGCATGGACGTGTTTTGCGTACGATTCGTCAAGGTTCCATTGAAGCGGAATCTGGGTTTAGAAAAAACTCTTCGCTGATTGTTCAAATACTGCCCCGTTCAACTAAATTTCGTCCGGTAACGTTACTTGATGTTTTAAAAATCCCCCCAAAAGATTATGAGCCTGGCAAGCTTCTCGGTAGAGCGGATGGCTCAGGAGAAGGAGGTCACGGTGATCTTGATGAGGTAAAACGAATTTTAAAAAGGTTTAAATCCAAAGCATTAACATCCTCGGTAGAACTTATGGAAACGTCTGATCTTAGCGATATTCTGACCCTAGATGATCTTCCTAAATTGGCTGATGATGGTTTTGCATATTTTGATGATTGATTTATTTTATGGAAGGAGAATTCCGTTATGGTAATCCATCGAGATGGGAAAAATACTTCCGTGATAAAGAAGGTATTTCGATTTCAGAGACCACCATACGTGAAAGAATAAATAGTGATGGTAATGTAAAGTTTAAAAAGATCCATGATACTGTCCGCAATAAAGTTGATATTGTTTTTGCTGAAGCTGGTGTTCGCAGGGTATGTGCTGATCTTCTCATCAAGCATTTACCTCAAGCTGATGAAAATGGTTTTTTCATTGAAGGCGGTATACGGTTTGGAACCTGTTATGCTTGGGCAAAAATTTTTAACTTAGATAATAAAGCAATTGGTGATCGCTTGGAAAAAAATAAAATTCAGCCAAAGAAAGGAAAAATATTTCATAATGGGAAGCTTCACGATTTTTATTCTGAAACAGAAGTCCGTAGAACCTGTGATGATCTCATTAATTTACCTCAAGCAGACGAAGATGGTTTTTTTGTCAAAAAAGGTGAACGGTTTGGTGTTCCTGATGCATGGGGGAGATTATTGAATTTAGATGGTCAGACTGTTCAAACGCGGCTTGATAAAATTCGCGCACAACCAGTGGATGGGCGATTATCCGTTGGTCGCGTAAGTAAATTTTTTTACTCCGAAGCCGATGTCCGAGAAGCCTGTGCTAATCTTCTGGAAGGTTTACCTCAAGCTGATGAGGATGGATTTTTTATAAAAAAGGGTGTTCGTTTTGGTTGTGTGAGCGCTTTGGCAAGATTATTAGGGATTGCAGGAACAACGATTCAAAAATATGTTGAAAGAATCGGATGTAAACCCGTCGAAGGAATATTATCCAGTGGCCATAAATTCAATTTTTACTCCGAAGCGGATGTCCGCGAAGCCTGCGCTGAACTTCTCAAAGATTTACCTCAAGCTGATGAGGATGGATTTTTTATAAAAAACAGTATCAACTATGGTAATTGCAGTGCTTGGGCCAGATCACTCAATCTTCAGTTGGCTACGCTTATCAATCGCGTTGAAAAGATGGGAGCTAATTCCATCAATGGGAGACTGCAAGATGGTCAGGTAGTTGCTTTTTACACTGAAGCAGATGTACGTAAAGCTTGTGGAGAACTTCTCAAGGATTTACCTCAAGCCGATCAAGATGGGTTTTTTATGGAAGATAATATCCGTTACGGAACTCATAGAGCATGGGCAAAATTTTTTAATCTGGTTAAGATCACGGTTAATTTGCGACTAAAAAAAATAGGAGCCGTAGCTAAAAGAGGGAGATCATCTAATGGACGGCCTTCAAATTTTTACTCTGAACCTGAGGTTCGTAAAGCCTGCGCTGACTTGATCAGCAAAAAATAATTTTAATTTCATCCTCCGTGCTTAAAATAAGCGTATTTTGCAATATAATTGCAAAAATATCAAGTTATCTCAAATAAGACCTAAAACCCTTTTTATAGTGTCTCATTTGTCTCATTTTTTGAAACTGCTACAATAGTCCAGGAAGTCCAGCAAAGGGTACTAGACCCGTGTGGTCAACCAATTATTTTGCCAGACGGTCTGCCAGGTTTTCACTTTGGGCGTAATTGCGGATGACGCTTAGGAAATCTTCGCCGTATTCAGCGAGCTTAACGCGTCCTACTCCCGTGATGAATGAAAAGCTTTCATTGCTTTGCGGTAAATAAAAAGCCATTTCGCGGAGCGAAACATCTCCAAAAATGATGAAAGGCGGGACGCGTTTTTTATCCGCGATGGATTTTCGCAGTACACGTAATTCTTCGAAGAGGTCCTGATGGTAGTCGGAAACGACATGGCCGGCCTCTTTTTTGATTTTGGCTCTGGTGGTTGTGGCGGCTTGTAAATCGTCTTTCGGAATAGTAGATTTTGTCAGGGTGATTTTTTGACGCGTCTTCAGCAGTGTTTTTCCTTCGTCCGTTACTTTGAGAAGCGGATATTCTCCTGAAGTTTTTATAAGAATTTTTTGAGCGATCAGTAGCTCAATGATCTCGAGGAGGTCCGTTTGTTTTTGTTCCTTTGCAATGCCGAAAACCGGGAGCCCGGCATGCTGCCGTTCCCTGACTTTGGGTGTTTCATGCCCGCGCAAGATATCAATAACGTAGTTGAGTCCGAAACGTTCCTCAATCCGGATGACGGTTGAGAGAATTTTCCAGGTTATTTCCGTGGCATCAAAGTTTTCTTTGGGAGTCAGGCAAAAATCGCAGCTTTGACAGCTCTGTCCGCCTAGTATTATGTCCGGGTTTTCTCCGAAATATTCCAGGAGATAGGCCCGGCGGCAGGACTGCATTTCGGCATACTCAATAATCCGCGCCAGTTTTTCCGCAACTGCTTCGCGCTGGTCAGAATCGTCAATCTGGTTGATGAAGAAATTATGTTTGATTTTGTCACCGTAGGAATAAAACAAAACGCAATCACTTGGCAGGCCGTCACGCCCGGCGCGGCCGGTTTCTTGATAATAACCTTCCACACTTTTTGGTAAATCATAGTGGACCACCAGACGGACATTCGGTTTGTCTATGCCCATTCCAAAAGCAACGGTCGCTACGATGATTGAAACTTCATCACGGATAAATTGTTCCTGCGTTTTTCTTCTTTTTTCAACATCCAGTCCCGCGTGATAGGGCAGTGCTCTTAAGTTTTCATCCTGTAAAGCCGCTGCCAGTTCCTCAGTGCTTTTGCGGGAAAAACAGTAAATGATGGCTGATTCTCCCGCATATTTTTTTAATAAAGTTTTCAATTCATTCAGAGCGTTTTTTTTCGGTCTGACCTGATAACTGAGGTTACTCCGGTTAAAACTTGAGAGAAATACGCGGGCTTCCTGCAAGTTGAGCTGTTCGATAATGTCCGAACGCACCTGGTTTGTAGCTGTAGCGGTCAGGGCAATCAACGGGACACCCGGAAAATTTTTCCGTAAAGATTTGAGATTGCGGTACTCAGGCCGGAAATCGTGGCCCCATTCCGAAATACAGTGAGCTTCATCAATCGCGATCAGATCAACGTTCAGCGTGCCCAGGAAATCCAGAAAATCGCCGATGGCCAGTCTTTCCGGAGCCACGTACAGAATTTTAATCTGTTCTCTTTTTAAACGGGTTTGTATTTCGCGGATTTGATCATACGACAGGGTGCTGTTAATGAATTCAGCCGCTATGCCGTTGGCATTTAAACCGTCGACCTGGTCTTTCATCAATGCGATCAGAGGGGAAATGACTAAGGTCAGGCCCTTGAATTTGAGCGCGGGCAATTGATAACAGAGTGATTTTCCGCCCCCGGTCGCCATAATCACGAGCGCTTCTTTTTTGTCAAGAATATGCGAAATAATCTCTTCCTGGAGCGGCCGAAAAGAATCATATCCAAAATAAGTTTTCAGTAACTTTTGCATAGGTGGATTGTACCTCTTATTTTTGGAATAATAACAGCCGGAAATCTAAAGTTGTTATAAATTCTTTTTGCTGAGCCAGGAGCAGTTTTTTTTCTTCATTTAAAGACCAGAAATAGGGAGTCATTCCGATCAGGCTTTCAATGTCGCGGGTGTTTTTGAGGTGAATTTCATATTTTACTTCAAATGTTTGCTGAGGCTCCATTTTGAGATTTTCAGCTAAATTTGAAGTGTTTCCCTGCAGTTCGAATTTTTCATAGAGCAGGGATGCCAGTTCTTTTAAATGGTTTGCGCCGGGGCGGACAACGATGATTTTTCCTCCTGGTTTCAAAACCCGCAGGAGTTCCTGAACGTCGAACGGCGCGAAAATGGAAAAAATGAGATCTAAAGATTCATTGAGGTAAGGGAGTTTGAAATTGCTCCCGATGCAAAACTGAATGTCGGGATTTTTCTTTGCTGCCTTTTGAATTGCGGCTTTGGAAATGTCGATTCCGTATAAATTGATGCGATCCTTGAGTTTTGTCTGCAGTTTGGCGCTGTAAAATCCTTCGCCGCAGCCTAAATCTAAAATATCCGCAGTGTTTTTATTGAGTGTGCGGGATTTATCAATACATCCTGAAATTATTTCATTGAGTTTGTCGGATAATTTATCGTAATAGCCCTGTTCCAGAAAATATTCCCGGTTTTTGATCATTTCTTTATTGTCTCCGGGCTCTTTTGTTCTTTTTTGGTTCGCAAGCAGGAGGTTCACGTAACCTTCTTTTGAAATATCAAAACTGTGTTTTAGGACACAGCTAAAAACGTTTTCAGTTTTATTGAGAGGGTTCGCGCAAACCGGGCATTTGTAGATCGGATTCATGGGGGCAATATACTACGACTTTCTAATTTCAGCCAAATGCGCTACTCTCTGGCCTGATCTTATTTTTGCCGCATACCAACACTATGTCTAATAATGAAACCATTGTCAGTTTTGATGCCGTGTCGTTTGAGTTCGAACACGACAAGCCTCTTTTGAAAGAAGCCAGTTTTTCCGTCCGCCGCGGAACGAAGATTACCTTCATGGGCCAGAACGGCGCGGGAAAAAGTACCATTTTTAAACTCATCAGCGGTGCGCTGAGGCCGGAATCCGGTTCAGTCAACGTGGTCCCGCGCCTTACGATTGCCACCGCGCACCAGGTCATCCGCCAGCAAGACAGAGGGCTGTCCGTTCAGGAATTTTTCCAGAAAAATTTTAAAGAGAAAAAATACGATATCGACCGTTTGATTGATGACGTCCTTGAAATCGTGAATCTTCACGCTCCGCATGACCGGATCATCAGTTCTTTTTCCGGCGGACAGCAGGCCAGACTTTTGCTTGCTTCGGCGCTGATTCAGGATCCGGATCTGCTGCTGCTCGACGAGCCCACCAACAATCTGGACAGGGCCGGCATTGAACATCTGACCGATTTTATTATCAACTATCCGAAAACCTGCATCGTTATTTCGCATGATGAGGACTTTTTGAACGCTTTTACGGAAGGAGTTTTGTATCTGGATGTTTTTACGCGAACTGTTGAGCAGTATGTGGGAAATTATTTTGATGCGGTGGCTGAAATTGCCGCCCGTATTGAGAAGGAAAATCGAAAGAATGCCCAGCTCGCCAAAGGAATCCAGGAGAATAAAGAGAAAGCGAATTTTTTCGCCAATAAAGGAGGCAAGCTCAGGCTCGTGGCCAAGCGCATGCGCGAAAAGGCCGAGGAGTTTGAAGAAAATAAAGTGGACGTGCGCCGCGAAGACAAGACGATCAGGCAGTTTACCATTCCCGCGCAGGAAGACATCGTGGGCGAGATCATTAAAATTACGGCCTATAACGTCATTAAAAACCACAAGCCGACTTTGAAAAAGGGGAATATTGTTTTGAGAAAAAATCAGCATCTGCTCCTTACCGGGCCGAACGGCATCGGCAAGAGCACCCTGCTTGAATCGTTAGCTACGGAAAAGTCAAAAAACGCCACGATTGGCAGCGATATCCGCGTAGGGTACTACCGTCAGGATTTTTCCACGCTGAATTTTGAAGATACCGTTCATCAGTCTCTTCATGCCGCGCTGAAATCATCCGGCGACGAAGTGCTTGAAGAAAATCTCCGTTCGGTCGCGGCCGGGTTTCTTTTGAACAAAGAGGTGATTCACAGCAAAATCGGAAATCTTTCGGAAGGGCAGAAAGGCCTGGTTGCCTTTGCCCGCCTGGTTTTGCAGAAACCCGGCCTGCTCATTCTGGATGAGCCGACCAACCACATTAATTTCCGTCATCTGCCCGTTATCGCCGCCGCGCTCAACGAATACGAAGGCGCGATGATCCTTGTTTCGCACGTTCCGGAATTTGTTTCCCAGATCCGCATCGATGAAATTCTCGATCTGGATAAATAAATGTTGATCCCGCTTGTATGCAAAAATTTCTTGTATGGTTCGGCTGGATTCTGATGATGTTGATGGCGCTTTATCTGAGCGCGGCCACGCTTGTTTATTTTTCGTTCAGGCCCGATATTTATTTTCTTCTGGCCAAGAAGGAGGTTGTGAACTTTATACCTTGGCGCCTGGCGTTCTATACTCATATCACCGGCGGCTTGATCGCTTTGGCGGTCGGTCCGTTCCAGTTTCTGGAAAAGTTTAGGGCGAAACATTTAAAACTGCACCGTCAGCTCGGAAAAATATACGTTGCGGCTATTTTATTTTTGGGAGGCCCGGCCGGTTTTTTCATGGCGTTTTTTGCAAACGGCGGCCCGTGGGCGGACCTTGGTTTTATGATTATGGCTTTTTTATGGGTCGGCACGACCTGGCTTGCACTCCGCGCCATCATGAAGAAAGATTTAAAGTCGCACATCCGCTGGATGATCCGCAGTTATGCTCTTTGTTTTGCGGCCGTTACCTTGCGGATACTCACACCTATGCTTTCGCTGGTTTTTCATATAAAATTGGCATTGATCCTGATTCTGGTGGCCTGGTTAAGCTGGATGATCAATCTTGCCGTCGCACAGCTCATCATTGTCTGGAAATATCCCAAGAAAAAAACGCTTAAGGATACATTGCTCAATCTTCTCAATCACTAATTTTTTTCTCCCATGAACAGTTTCTTTTTAGGTTTTCTTTCGCTCTTGCTTGTTGCTATGCCGCAGAGTGGATCGATGATGAATACTACCCCGGTTGCGCCGATGCCTGCTCCGGTTGTTCAGGACGTACCGCCCGCTCCTCCTGTCGTTACTGCTCAGTGGGACCTCACCGATAAAGGATCCGCACTCGTTCAAACCGAACTGCTTGATCCTTTGAGTACATACAACAAAATCCAAAAGGATATGTTCAGCCGCTGCGGAAGCGGGTTTTATTATATGTCAGACGATGCTGCCCCGGTTGATACCTATTATCATGGAGTGGTCTGGTTCAGCGTCGGCTGCGACGGCGGCAACCAGATCGTTAAGTTCAGAGTGGACAGGCAGGAAACCCAGCTTGATGTTTTGGACACTAAAACTCATACCTATATCACTCCGGCGGAATGGTTGATCAACTATCGGAATCCGGCTGGAAAATTCTAGGAATCAGAAAATTTCTTGAAGTAAGACGTTGATGCCGATTTTCTTTTCCGAGGAATAGGGGATAACTTTATGGGCGCCGACCAGCGTCTGAATTTTTTGAAGCCGTTTTTTGTATTCCGATTTTTTTATTTTGTCGATTTTATTGGCGATAATGACAATATTTTTTTGCGCTTCTTCAAGACACTCAAGCATGCCTAAATCTTTATCGGTCGGGCCGACCTCCGCATCGATAATAAACACGATTGCTTTCTGTTCATAGCCTGATTCAAACAGGTACCAGTTGATCAATTCACCGAGCTGCTTCCGTCCTCTTCCCGACATCCTGGCGAATCCGTATCCCGGCAAATCGATGAGATAAAAAGATTTATTGATCAGGAAGATATTTATTTCCTGGGTACGCCCCGGAAAAGAACTGGTCTTTGCCAAACCTTTCTGTCCGGTCAAAGAGTTGATGACGCTGGATTTTCCCACGTTGGACCGGCCGATAAAAGCAACCTGAGGTTTGCCGTTTTCAAAAATTTCATCGGGTCCCACCGCGCCCTTGATAAACTTTGCAGTTTTTATATTCATACGTGCATCATAGCAGTTAAGCGTTATTTATGCCGGAAACAATCAGCGGCATGGTCGTTCACCATACCCGTTGCCTGCATAAAAGCATAGCAGATCGTCGGACCCACAAAGGTAAATCCGCGTTTTTTGAGCTCTTTGCTCATCGTTTCGAAGGCTTTCTTTTTTGCGAATTGCCAGATGTATTGGTCAAAACTGCCGAACTCTTTCTGGATTTTGAGGAAAGCTTTGGCGTTTTGAACCGTGCCCGCAATTTTGAGACGGTTGCGGATCAGGCCTTCATTCTTTAAAAGCTGGGCGATCTTTTTTGCGTCATAGCGGGCAACTTTTTCGGCATTAAAATTATCAAAAGCTTTGCGGTAGTTGTTTCTTTTTTTAAGAATCGTTGACCAGCTTAACCCGGCCTGCGCTCCTTCCAGAATCAAAAATTCAAAAAGCAGGCGGTCGTCGTGCAAAGGAACACCCCACTCCTTGTCATGGTAAAGCATGTCGAGTTCACTGCCCTTTTCGGCCCAGGCGCATCGTTTTTTGGTGGCGAGTTTCATGATCACAGTATACTCTACGGTTAATATCATACATCAGTCCATGATCAATCAGAATTTTGTCTATCTTGCGGTTATCCTCAGTTTTTTGGGAGGTACGACGTATTTAAAGGACACGCTTCAGGGAAAAGCTCAGCCAAACCGCGTGACCTGGTTTCTGTGGATGCTTTTTCCGACAATCGGTTTTTTGGCGGAAATTCAGAAGGGCGTCGGTATCCAATCACTTTTGACGTTCATGGTGGGTTTTAATCCCGCGCTCATTCTGATCGCTTCTTTTTTCAGTAAAAAAGCCGTGTGGAAACTTGGGACTCTGGATTACGTTTGCGGAGCGGTGGCGCTTTTGGCTTTAGTCTGCTGGCAACTGACCAATGACGCCAATGTGGCCATTCTGTTCAGTGTTCTTGCCGACGGGCTTGCTGCCGTGCCGACCGTGGTGAAATCTTACCGGTATCCTCAAACTGAGAATTATATCATTTATTTGTGCGGTTCCTTGAGCGCTGTCATAACTCTCCTGACCATTCAGCAATGGGCGTTCCAGTATTTCGCTTTTCCTCTCTACATTTTTTTGATGAACGGGCTTTTGACCTTTTTTATCGTCCGTAAAAAGCGGGCTTAAAGTTTTGCCATTTCGGCGGAGTTTTTTTTGCCGATGGCGCCGCGGCTCATGATTTTGATGAAAACAATCAGAATCCATAAAATTTCCGCTGCTGAGGGCGACCATAAAGCCACCGCTATTGAAACCAGAAAAATAATCGGTGTGCCCAGATAGATAAAATTAAACACTTTCAGGAATTTTTCCGACTGGTTTTGGCGCATCAGTTTGTGATGATGATAGGCATGGAAACCGATCGCATATTCCGCAAAACCCGTGCAGGCGAGCATAAAAGCGTAGAAGATAATGGCATCGCGGTCGTTGATGTGCGTGCCCAAAATTTCCGTGGGAAAGGGGAGTACGGCGATGAAAAACAGTAGCAGTAAATTGAGGTTGAATAATGTTCCGTCAAAATCCTGGATGTTCTGAAAAAGCCGGGCGTGTGCCATCCAGTATCTTCCCACAACGATAAAACTGATGAAATAACTTAAGAAAATCGGCCAGTTCGCCGCAAGAGTAGGAAAGAGCGGCTGATTTCCCGACGGAAATGAAATGCTTAAAAGATTGATGACCAGCAGTGTGATGGAAAATGAGAAAACGCCGTCACTCAATGAGGTAATGCGCCCACGTTCCCAGCCCTTTTCATGATGTTGAGTTTGTTTGTTTTTCATAGGTTTATTCTTACGTTTCCGGAGATTTTTTTCAACAAGAAAAAGGCCCTCGTTATTTTGAGGGCCTTTCACATATTTATGAACTTGAACTGCTCGGCGGCGTCTGATTGGCGCTCGTCGGTGTCGTGTTGTCCTGAGAAGAATGGGTTACTGGTTTTGTAGTGGAGGCTGGGTTACAGGTTTCATTTTTCCGTGATGTCCTCTCATCCCCATTTGTGGACCTTTTTTCATGGGTCCTTTGAAAATGGCCTGGGCAGTGATTTGTGTCGAACCCTGTGCAACCGGCTGGCCTTTTACTACAATCTGATCGTTTACCGCGAGTGCGCTTAACGAAGAAACTTGTCCGTTGACCATGATTTTGGCGCTGGTGGCATCAACGGTGAAGGCCGTTCCGTTTTTGGATTGAACGGTGATTGTGTTGCCGTTTACCAGGGTGATCTCTCCGAACGTGATGTCTTTCGGTCCGAAATTCATGATTCCTTTAAAGATGGCCTGCGCGGTAATTTGGGTTGAACCTGCTGAAGCCGGTTGTCCTTGAACTAAAATTTGATCATTGACTGCGAGTCCGCTTACCGATGAAGCCTGTCCGTTGACCATAACCTTTGCGCTGGTGGCATCAACGGTGAAAGTCGTTCCGTTTTTGGATTGAACGGTCAGTGTATTCCCGCTGATTGTTGTGATCTGTCCGAAATTCATGCCTGCATGCCTCATTCCCATTTTTCCGCCCTGCATATGGTGACCGTGGGGCTGCTGAGTGTTCGCTGCCGCCAGCGTGGTCGGTATGAGCGAAGCTCCCGCCAGCGTGCTGATTGCAGCCGCTCCAATCGCTATTTTTTGCGCGTTCGATAGTTTTTTCATATTGCCGTGGTGAATGAATAAAATTTGCAATTGCAGTTTTTAATACGTCAGGGGATTTTTTTTGGGTGCATCCAGAAAGGTTGAATGCTCCTTAAATGGCTGACATTTGCAATAAAATTAGATTTCGCTTATACTTGATTTTGTAAAGAAAGTATTCCCGGATTTTTATTTTTTATTTTGTTTTTCATGAAAATTGCTGCATTTACCGGGAGTCTTCGCAAAGGTTCTTTCAACCACGGGCTTTTAATCGCCGCCCAGGAGCTTGCGCCACAAGGCATGGAAATTGAGATTCTTGATATCGGCCAGCTGCCGCTTTTTAATCAGGACCTGGAGATGAATCTTCCTGCTGCAGTCGTGGATTTTAAGGCGAAAGTTAAAGCAGCTGATGCCATTCTGATCGCTACGCCTGAATTCAATTATTCCATTCCGGGTGTTTTAAAGAACGCTCTTGACTGGGGATCACGTCCCTACGGCACCAACAGTTTTGAAGATAAGCCGGCGGCCATCATGGGTGCATCGGGCGGCATGACCGCGACCGCGCGTGCGCAGTATCACCTCCGCCAGACTTTTGTGTTTTTGAACGTTCACGCTCTCAACAGGCCGGAAGTTATGGTTCCAACGGCGGCCGATAAGTTTGACCAGAACGGAAAATTAACGGATCAGAAAACCCGCGATAAAATTAAAGAGATGCTTGAAGCCCTTGTTGTTTGGCATGACCGTTTACAAAAATAATTTTTCTTTATGTGTTTTTCCGCGCCGGTGAGTTTTGTCGCCGGTGGTGTGTTAACTGCCGGTGGCGTGATGACGCTCAAAAAAGTTCGTGATAAGACCGAGCTTCCTTTTGCGCTCTTTCCCTTAATCTTCGGTATCCAGCAGATTATTGAAGGATTTGTCTGGGTCTCTTTCGGTTCGGTATGGTTCAACACGGCCATGAGTTATGCGTTTGTGCTTTTTCCTCACGTTTTTTGGCCGATCTGGCTCCCTTTTGCAATTATGACTTTGGAGCATGACCAGATCCGGAGAAAGATTCTGGTGTTCTTTTTTGGCATCGGCGTGGCGGTCGGATTTTCGCAGCTTTATATTATTTGTACCGTGCCGGTTTATTCTCTTATCGCCGGCAACAGTATCGTTTACATTGTTCCTGAATCTTTCGCGAATATTTTGATGATTCTGTATTTGATGACAGTATGTCTCTGTTGTGCTTTTTCGAGTCATCGCTACGTGAAAATTTTCGGATTGGCGCTTTTTATTTCTTTCTTCATTGCCTTTCAATTTTATACGGTGAGCTGTTTTTCGGTCTGGTGCTTTTTCTCTGCATTATTAAGCGTTATTATTTATTTGCATTTTAGTTTGAGGCCGCCTCCCGATCCTCCTCTTAAAAAGATTAAACTGCCGAAGATTCCATCTTTCATTAAATAAGAGTAAGGTATAGGCGTTTTATTTTTTTTGCCATGAATTTACTCAAAAAACATTGCGTTCCCCCCGAAACGGGCGATATGCAGGTGCTTCCTAAAATTGAGGCTCAGGCTTATCACAAGGAGATTTCCCAATGGACGCTTCATCAAAAATCCATTGAACGGGAGTTCCGTTTTAAGAATTTCAAGGAGTCCATGGGTTTTATCCGCAAAGTGGGCGATCTTGCCGAGCAGGAAGGCCATCATCCCGACATGTTTGTTTTTTATAACCGGGTCCGTTTGCAGATGAGTACGCATAAAGTAGGCGGACTTACCGAGAACGATTTTATTCTGGCGGCCAAGATTGATGCTTTGCTTGAAAAATAAATATGGCGATCAGACCTTATCAACCGGGCGATGAAGCAAACATTATTGCTTTGAACGATACGGTGCTCAAGGAGTTCGGCATGGCGTTTGATAAGATCCTGGATCGCGATATTTTGGACATTCCTCAATATTACACCAAAAGAAACGGCCAGTATTTTGTTTTGGTTGATGATTCGCAGGGAGGCGAACTGATCGTTGGTTCAATTGCCGTGAGTAAAATCAGCAATAAGGTTTGCAAGCTCCGTCATTTTTATATTTTGAACGAGTACCGGAAGCGGGGATTCGGCAAGCAGCTTTATGAAAAAGCCGTCGGATTTATCCGAGCTGCGGGCTATAACGAAATTTGGCTTTCTACGGCCCGGCAATTTGAAGACGCAATCCGTTTTTACGAACATGCGGGGTTTCAGCGTTCACTCAAACCATTGTGGCATTACAGGCGCGCGGGAATTTTTTATATTCTCAAGCTGGTGTGATATAATGCCCATGAGTTTTTCATTTGAAAGATTATGAAAAAAAAGCGCTCAAGTCTTTCCAGGAAAATTATAAAAATTGATCCGGCTCTTCCGTTTGTCGGTGAACAGCACCGCACCAACCGTTTAAGCGAGGTTATTTTGGGCGGTCAGGACGGCCTGGTGAATGTATTGGGAGTTATTTTGGGCGTAGCAGCGGCTTCGCAGGACACGCGCATTGTCCTTGCCGGAGGTCTTGCGGCCACATTTGCCGAATCCATTTCCATGGCCGCGGTGGCTTACACTTCCAAACTGGCCGAACGTGATTTTTATTTCAGTGAACTGGCGCGTGAAAAACGCGAAATTAAAGAGGTCCCGGAACTTGAAACCGAAGAGATCCGCCAAATTTACCGCCAAAAGGGTTTTAAAGGAAAACTTCTGGAAGATATCGTAAAAGTTATTGTTTCCGATGAAAAGATCTGGCTGGAAACAATGATGCGCGAAGAGCTGGATCTTACCAAGGTTGAAGAAAAGCGTCCATTATCAGCTGCTGGCATCGTCGGTTTTTCGGCTTTATTGGGCTCACTTATTCCGTTATGGCCTTTCTTTTTTCTGCCGGTTCAGGCAGGCATTTATACGTCGATGGTGGTTTCGGCGATTGCGCTTTTTCTGGTTGGAATGGTGAAAGCCAAACTTACTGTGGGCAGCTGGGGAAAGACCGGTCTTCAGATGGCAATCATCGGTATGGTTTCAGCCCTTGCGGGTTACGGAGTAGGTCTTTTGTTTACACCCCAGGCACATTAATTTTTGATTGAAGCTTTTTACTTGGAAATTTTCTTCCAGCTTCTTTGCTAAATGTTTTATTTATGTTATAATTTCTTGATACTTAGAGTTTCAGGAAATTATGGCACAAGA
The DNA here is from genome assembly GCA_003153355.1 of Candidatus Peregrinibacteria bacterium. Lineage (GTDB taxonomy): Bacteria > Patescibacteriota > Gracilibacteria > UBA1369 > UBA1369 > PALSA-1335. The sequence goes on along the minus strand of PLYH01000001.1, from coordinate 126,758 downwards.
TAAAAAACAATCCGCATCTTTTTTCACAAAATTCTTCCAACATAGAGTGGCGGCTTTCGGTACGGTCTTTGTCGGAACATCAGTAGGCCTGATCATCGGCCTTTTATTTTTTCCATCGGTGCGTACCATTTTGAATGACTCCGCTTTGGCCACGGGGCTTTTTCCCGGAAAGGCCATAACAGCAGAACCTTTACCGGCTACCATGATTTTTAAAGACGTTTCTTCCAATCATCCCAACGCCGCGGCCATTAAATATTTAAAAGACCATCATATTTTGAACGGATATCCTGACGGAACTTTTAAACCCGATAGTTTTGTCAGCCGCGGGGAACTTTTAAAACTTTTGTTCGATGCGCAGAAAATTTCTCCGACAGCGGTTATTTACCATACCTGTTTCAGGGATGTAAAAGATGAATGGTTTGCGACCTATGTTTGTTACGCCGAAGCCGAAGGGCTGGTTCAGGGTTATAAGGATAAAACGTTCCACCCGGGCGACAGCGTGACCGTTGCGGAGGCATTGAAAATTCTTTTGACGGAATATCGCGTAAAACTTCTTCAAAGCTCTTCTGTTCCGGGTATGAATCTTGATCCAAAAGCCTGGTTTACTCCTTATATATGGACGGCGCTCAGTAAAAATTTGATCACCTGGAATACCGAGGTGACTCCGGTTCAGGTTCCGAACCTTACAGACTCTGCGGCGGCCAACGCCTTTTTAAAGCGCTCGCAGTTTGCGGAAATTCTTTACCGTTTGATGAAGTAGATCAGCTCATCAGAGTTTTTTCAGAAATTAAAAAACCCCGACCATTTCGATCGGGGTTTTGTTGTTCAGTCTGACGATATTATTTTTTGTTCAGTTCCTGATCGATGGTTTGTTTGAAGACGGAATAGTCCTGTGCGCCGACGACTTTTTGGTCATCGATGAAAATGGTCGGTGTTCCGGAAATGCCTTTTTTGTCGCCGCTGGCAATGTCCGCGTTTACGGTTGCTGTATACTTGCCGCTGCTTAAACACTGGCTGAATTTGCCGCTGTCCATTCCCGCACTTTGGGCAAGATTTTCAAAGACCTGAACGTCGTTGTCATTGCCTGACCATAAGTTCTGGTTGGCAAAAAGCAGGTCGTGATATTCCCAGTATTTATTTTGGTCCGCTGCGCAAAGAGACGCTTCAGCGGCTTTTGGAGCCTGAGGGTGAATGTTGAGCGGATAGTTATGGAAAGTGTAATAAACTTTTCCTGTGGCAACATAGTCCGTCAGGATTTGAGGGAAAGCTGTCATGAAATAGCGGTAGCAGAACGGACACTGGAAATCTCCGAATTCAACGATTTTTACTTTGGCGTTTTTGTTGCCGAGTGAAAAATGGCCGTCGCTGTCTACTGATTTGTCGATGTTGGTGTAGTCGTTGACCGGATTTGTTTGCATCGTTGGCTGCTGAGCCGCGGTTGGGTTTATTGCGGTTCCGGAGTTGTCAGCGATTGTTCCCGCGGTGGAGCCGGTTGATCCCTGATTCATGACGTTGTTTGTTCCCATCGCCGGATTGGCAGGAAGGATCGTTGAACCGAGCGTTAATCTTCCAATAAGAAAGCCGATAATCAGACCGAGTAAGAAAATCGTCGCGAGCATCCATGGGTTTGTGTTTTTCATAACTGCGATTAAAGGAGTGAAATGTTATTCACATTATACGACATATTTATCCAGTTCACCAGAGAGCTTAAATTATTCGTCATTAACAGGAATCCGAGGATCATGACAAACGATCCGGCGATCACTGAAGAGTAGCGAGCGGCTTTCTGGAATTTTTTCAATTTTTCCGATGCGTAGGCGATGAAAAAAGTAAAAATGAAGAGCGGAAGCAAAAATCCCAGAGAATAAAAAGCGAAGAGGAGAATTGCTTGTCCAAAATTGGCCTGCGTTGCGGCCAATGTAAAAATCGCTCCAAGAATCGGTCCGTAGCATGGCGCCCAGCCGAAAGCAAAAACCATTCCGGCCATGAATGAACGGAGGTATTCGATTTTTTTGAGTTTAGGACTAAGTTCGAACTTTTTTTCTTTCATGAACATGTTCAGCTGGATCAACCCGGTAAGCTGTAATCCAAAGATGACCATGAGCGCGCCCCCGATAACCTGGAAGATCGGACGGTTGAGAATCAAAGCTTCACCGAGTGCCCCAATGACTGCTCCGAGTATAAGAAAGACCAGAGAAAATCCAATGCCGAATAAGAGCGTGTTCAGGAACAGTTTTCTTTTCGCCTCTTTTTTTTCAAGATTTCTGTAGCCTTTGGAAAGCGATACGCCTGTTATATAACCGACAAAAGAGGGCATGACGGCAAGAATGCACGGTGACGCCACGGAAAGAACTCCGGCCAAAAATGCGATGATAATTCCAGGTGATTGCATACTTCATTGTTGAGCTCTTTATATTTTACCATAAATTTTTCTTATTTTCTTTACCCCGTACCAAAATCCTGCGCCTCCGGGTGGCAGAAGGCCGAAGAACATCCAGGGTGAAGACGGATCTGCATTCGGATTTGGTGGCGAAGCGGCTTGAATGACTTCAAATTTTTTGAGTTGGAAAGCGTTTGGCAGATCTTGTTCAGAGTTTGAGGCAAACTGTTCCGTGCTGATTTGCTGTGTTTCATTTTCCGTTGCGTTGGTTGAGGGCAGTGAGATGCCGAGGATTTTTATCTGCGTGCCCTTGGTGAATGTTGCTTTGGCCAAAGGTCCGGCAATGAGCGATTCGCTGAAGAGAACAGTATGCTGTGCACCGCCCGATGTTTGCAAAATAAAATGGTAGGTGTCGGCAAATTCGGGATCCTGGACAATCGTTCCGGTCATTTCTTTATAGGGCGGGTTCGGTACGCCGGGAGTCGGGGTATTTTCCCAGAGCCATTGCTGTTCCATTGAACCGTCTTCTTTATCAACCGTAATCCAGGCATAGGATTGGTCTTTGGGAGCTTCGTCATAATCTACGGTTTGCAGCAGTTTTCCCGTGGGATCAAAGAGTCTAACCTGGTCTTTGCTGTCTCCAAGCGAAAGTTTGGAATCGTGTGAACCTATAATGACGGCATTTCCCGGCTGAATTTTTAGCGTGTCGGGGAGGGTGTAGGGTTTACTGCCCCCATCGCTGTCGTCAAGCTGCCAGTTGCCCAGATTTACCGTTGTGTCGCCGGTGTTGGTGAGTTCGATCCATTCGTTGTTGCGCTGGTCTTTTGATGGATGAGGAAGAATTTCTGAAATAATAATATCTGAACTTACATCGCCGGTTTTGTATTTTTTGTTTTTCGTTGAAGATTTTTTGACGGTTTTTGGAGCGGCACTCGAGGACTTTTTAGATTTTGAAGCTTTTTTTGCTGAAGAGGATTTTGGAGAAGATGATGTTGAGGTTGTGGTGTCACTTGCGTCGTTTGAAGTGGTGTTATCTGCTGGGCCGGTCTGAAAAATCGGCGTCATGGAATTGTCGTTGGTTGTGTCACCGGAGTCGCTGCTTTGGCTGCTTGAATTATCATTTGCGTTTGCTGTTGAACTGTTTGAATCGTTTGAACTTCCTGTGTCCGTATTATTGGCAGCACCCGCCGTGGTGTTTTGAGCCAGACTCCAGTCGTCCACGGAATTCGTGTCGTTGAAGTTATTGCGGGCAATACTTTGGTTCGTGCCTACGTTGGCACTGGGAAAACAGCTCGCCGGGTCCGGGGATGTCCAGCCGCCTGCCTGGAAAAGTTTTTGCATGTCTTTGACTTCGTCGTTCGTCGGTGTGGCGCTGGCCCAACAGACCGCGTCGATAATTTTTCCACCTGGATCTTTTATGATCATTTGTTCCGTGGTGCCTGTGAGTCCGCTGCGGGTCGTTGCGAGGGTGCGGGTTTGCGCGTTATCGGCGTCTGCGCTTTTGAACGTCAGCGTATAATATTGTCCGGAATTGAGTACATAATCTCCGTCGATTTTTTTGAAAACATTGTCGTCCTGGAACTGAAACCCTTTGATATTGAATGATTGGCGGGCAGGGGATTCATAATACAGTTCCACCCAGTCGTTCTGTTTGTTTTTGAAATTTACCTCGGTGATGAGCAATTTTGCTCCGGGTTCGCTCAACACTTCGGGAGTCGCGGAGTTTTCGGTTGAAGGCTGGGCGTGTGCGACGCCGTTCAGAAACAAAGAAGCCAGCAAGGTAATTTGGAGAATGACAATTTTGTTTTTCATAATTTTTGGAGTTAGGATTTTTCTTCAACCTACTCTCCGCACATGAACGGCTCTTAAATTTTTCTTAAATTGAAGAGCTGGTGTTTTTGAAACATTTATCTTTTTACGTCAATGCCTTTTTGAACTTCAAAATCCTGATTTGGCTCTAAAGAAGCCAACACCATTTATGCCCTGTTTGACTTGCCAGGGTGCGGTGTTTTATGCTGTTGATAGTAAAAATCACAAGAGGTCATTTCTTACAAAATTTCCCCTTCACAGAGTCACCAGAAATCCGATCAGAATAGTTTCCCAATGATTTCTCCAAGCGCATACCAACAAGGTTTTGAGCGTTTAAAACTGCTAGAATAGCAGGACTCTTTGAACATGGAATTTGAATGAACTTCTTGGGATGATCCTATTCCCTTACTTTTACGATATGTCAGCCGGTGCATTACTTATTGCGCTGGTAGCTCTCATCCTTGGTGCGGTTGGCGGATATTTTTATCAGAAAAAACAGATTGAAGCCAAAAATAAAGATACCGTCGACCAGGGAGATAAGCTGCTTCAGCAGGCTCAGGCCAAAGCCAAAGAAATTCTTTACGAGGCCAAAAACGACGCGCTCAAAGAACTTGAAAAGGTAAAATCGGAAGAAGAAAAAAAGCGCGGACAACTGGATAAAGTGGAAGAACGTTTAGTGGAGAAAGAGGAAACGCTCGACAAAAAGATCCAGGCTTCAGATCAGCTGAAGACAGATCTTGATGCCAAAGTTCTTTCGGTCAAACAGCTGCGTGAAGAGGTTCAGAAGATTCACGATCTGCAGTCCATAGAACTTGAAAAAGTCGCGAAACTTTCACGCGAGGAAGCAAAAGCGATTTTGCTGAAACAGGTTGAGGAAGATTCCAAAGCCGAAATCGTTGAACATATTAAACGTTCGGAAAAGGAACTCATGGACCGCGCCAAAGAAAAAGCTAAATTTATTTTGGCTGACGCGATCCAGAAGTACGCCGCTGAAACCGCGACGGAATCCACGGTTACCGTCATCAACCTTCCAAGTGATGACCTCAAAGGCCGCATTATCGGTCGTGAAGGAAGAAACATTAACTCCTTTGAAGAAGCGACGGGCATTGATGTCATCGTTGACGATACCCCGGGTTCAATCGTGATTTCCGGTTTTGATCTCGTCCGCCGTTATATTGCCAAGATGGCGCTTGAGAAATTGATCGCCGACGGACGCATTCATCCGGCCCGCATTGAGGAAGCCGTAGAAAAGACGAAAGAAGAAGTGAACAATATGATTAAAGAACTCGGTGAAAAGGCAGCGTATGAAACAGGTGTCGCCGGTCTTCACCCGAACCTTATTAAATTATTGGGCCGCCTTAAGTTCCGTACCAGCTACGGCCAGAACGTTTTGAAGCATTCCATGGAAGTTTCTTTCCTGGCTGCAAATCTGGCGTCTGAACTTGGCGCTGACATTAATATTTGCCGCAAAGCAGGTCTGCTTCATGATATCGGTAAAGCCGTTGATCATGAAATCCAGGGAAATCCTGCAGTGATCGGCCGCGACATCGCCAAGAAATTCGGTCTTCCGGATTCCGTGACCCGCGCGATTGAAGGCGAGATGGGCGATCCGAATACCGCTACGCTTGAATCAATGGTCGTTCAGGCCGCGAACGCGATTTCCGAATCACGTCCGGGCGCGAACCGCGAAAATCTGGATTCATTCATCAAGCGTTTGGATGAACTTGAAAATACCGCAACCTCGTTTGATGGAGTGGTGAAAGCGTATGCAATCCAGGCCGGTGCTGAAGTAAGAATTTTTGTCTCTTCCGAAGTTGATGATCTTGGCGCGATCAAATTGAGCCACGACATTTCCCGCAAGATTGAGCGTGATCTTCAGTATCCCGGCCAGATTAAAGTTACTGTGATCCGTGAGACCCGCCAGGAAGCCTTTGCAGTTTAATTTTCAACATTATGGCTGACAAAGATTCAAAAAAATCCGGCGGCGGTATCGGCAATATTCAAATCCAGGGCGAAAAACTTCTGCTCATTCAGGATTCGCTCGGTTGGGAAAAAGTCCGTGCCCAGGCCGAGGAGTATAAAGTGAAGGCCATGGGTATGCTCCAGTCTTTTTTGTTCCAGCCACAGTCAAAGGATATTGCCATCAGTTACGAAGAAAAGCGTTATCAGGCGTTCTGGCACATTGTGGGAACTTCAGCGTTTGAATATAAACGCCGAGCCCGTTATAAAGTTCCGGTGGAAACCGTGGTTGAAGATGTCGAGTATCAGGAGAAAGAATATAAGGTCGATCCAAAATCCCATACCTTCGAAATTGAAGGCGTTGAACACTGCCGTGAAAGTTATAAAGAAGAGATCATGGTTGATGCCCAGACGGATCAGCCAGCTGACTTCAAAAAGTATTTTCAGTTTCCGACGAAAATTTTGCAGAGTACGGACGAACTGACTTCCGACGGCACCCCTGTGGTCAATCTGGAAACTAAAGCTTCGTTTTTGGTGCGGAAGATTTTGAACAGTTTAGTGAAACCCATTAAGGCCGATGAAATTTTGGATGAAAAAATCGGGATCGAAGAGCTGAGTCTCTATTTTTATCCGATTTATACCTTTGAATTTTTCTGGGAAGCCAAGAACAAAAAATCCATCGTGGAGTTTGACGGCGTGACCGGTGAAATCCGCAAAGGCCGCAAAATCAGTGATCAGCTGCGCCACGCGTTCACGAACGACGAGCTGTTCGATTTCGCCAAAGAGGTCGCGAATTTTGTACCGGGTGGTGCGCTGGCGATGATGGCCGGCAAAAAGGCGATCCAGATGGCGACGAAGAAGGATTAGTTTTTTTTGGTCTTTTGCGAATTTTCTTTCATTCTGAATTTTACGATTTTGGTTATCAGTCCAGTTGGCAGCGGTTTGTCTAATGGAAACTGAACAGCGCCTTTGGACTGTTTATAGACAGAAAGTTCCTTTTGAAAATTTTTGATTCCTGAAGGTTTGGGATAAAAGCCGATATGCTTGCCGTAACCTCCAAACCATACGAGCATGCCGTTCAAATCATATCCGGGCATCCCGTAACTTATTTTTTCTTCCGCTTTTGGAGCGGCTTTTTTGATAGTTGCCCGCATTTGCTTTAAGAGTTTTTGCGTTTCCTTTGGAAAGCCTGAGATGTATTCATCAACGTTTGCTGTTTTTTTCATTATGAAAGAAAACAAAAAATAATAAATACTATACTTAGAATTGGGTGAACGCTCCATAGCCCTATTGCTGTCAAAATGAATAAGCAAAATAAGCATATTGAAGCCAGTATTGCGAGAATTCCAGAACCTGCAATATTTTTTGGCATTAATTTTTCATATAATTTTTTTGTTTCTTTTTCTTTTTTTGTTGGAATTAAATATATTATTATCGCTAGTATCCAACATAGTATTCCTGATAGAACACCACTAAAAATTAAATAGGTATTTTGTGAGTTTTGGATCGTCCAAAACATCGTTCCATATATGGCTATGAAACCAAAAATTAATAAACCCATGCTTAGCCACCATTTTTGTTTCCGATTTTTATCAATTTCTAATGGCATGATGATTATTCTGAGCTAGTAATTCAATATTTTTGCTTATTATCTAACAACAAATCCTTTTTGTTAATTGATAAATCACAAACGAAGCCTTATTAGCACTTGACCCTTGAGGCTGCTAAACGGTATCATGTAATTAGCAGTCATTTTTATTGAGTGCTAATTAGAATATATTTTATTAACTATGCAACGTTACCTTAATTTAAATGGAGATTCCGGTGTTTCGGCCTTTGAAATTGGTCCGCAGCATCTGAAAGTCGCTTTTCATGATCATGCAGAATACCTTTATACATATAATTCTGCAGGTGTTTTGCATATTGAGAATATGAAGAATTTAGCTCTTCGTGGTTATGGTTTAAATACATATATAAATACGCATGTAAGGAAGTTGTATGAATCTAAAATTAAATAATTTTTATATCTTTAACCAATATCAAAGTATGTCAGACAAAAAGTCTAAACTTCGTCCGCTTGAGGATCGTATCGTGGTTGAACCCATGAGTGAAATGGAGACCTCTGTTTCCGGGATTATTATTCCTGACTCGGTTTCTAAGGGGAAACCTAAAAAAGGTAAAGTTGTTGCTGTCGGAGAAGGGAAGTATGACACCAACGGCAAACGCATTCCGATGGATATAAAAGTAGGGGATGTTGTCCTTCTTGAAGACTGGGGAGCAACGGAAGTGAAGATCGACGGCAAGGAACTTTATGTGATCGATGCCGGTCGTATTTTGGCAATTTTAGAGTAACCGCGCCAGCCTTATTAAAAAGGAAATGCGACAGTGTTGTATAAAATATTTATTCATTTAATTTTTATTTAAAATTTATGGCGAAACAAATTATTTTCGGGGATAGTGCCCGACAAAAAATTATTGCCGGAGTGAACCAACTTGCCCATGCGGTCCGGATCACTTTGGGACCAAAAGGACGCAACGTTATTCTTGATCGTAAGTATGGTGCTCCGATGATCACGAACGATGGTGTGACCATTGCCAAGGAAATTGACCTGAAAGATCCCTATGAAAATATGGGAGCTCAATTGGTCAAAGAAGTTGCGACCAAAACGAACGATGTTGCGGGTGACGGTACTACGACTGCCACGGTTCTAGCCGCTGCGATCATTGCCGAAGGTTTACGCAATGTGACTGCGGGCGCGAATCCGGTTCAGTTGAAGCGCGGCATTGATATGGCTGCCGCCAAGGTTTGTGAAGAGCTCGACAATATGAAAACGGACATCGGAGACTCTAAGGAAAAGATCGCGCAGGTCGCGACGATTTCCGCTCAAGATCCTGAAGTCGGCGCTTTGATCGCCGATGCTTTGGATGAAGTCGGTCACGACGGCGTTATTACCGTGGAAGAATCACAGGCCATGGGTATCAGTAAAGAGGTGGTGAAAGGCATGCAGTTCGACAGCGGTTATCTTTCCGCATATATGGTTACCGATGCTGCGCGTATGGAGTCTGTGTATGAAGATGTGAAGATTTTGATTACGGATAAAAAACTTTCTTCGGTTCAGGAACTTTTGCCGATCATTGAAAAATTGGCTCAGTCCGGACGCAAAGATTTGGTCATCATTGCCGAGGATGTTGAAGGTGAAGCGCTTGCGACGTTTGTTTTGAACAAGCTGCGCGGCATCTTTAATGTTTTGGCCGTGAAGGCTCCGGCATATGGCGATCGCCGCAAGGAGATGCTGAAAGATATTGCCGCTCTTACCGGAGGAAATGTTGTGACGGAAGAGCTTGGCATGAAACTTGATACTGTTGAACTGACCGATCTTGGTGAAGCCCGCAAAGTGATTGCGGATAAAGATAAATGCATCATCGTAGAAGGAAAAGGACACAAGAAAGACGTTCAGGCCCGCGTTGATGAAATTAAAGTTCTGCTTGAGAAATCTTCTTCGGATTTTGATAAGGAAAAACTTTTGGAACGCATGGCGAAACTCGCCGGAGGTATTGCGGTTATTAAAGTAGGTGCTGCGACAGAAACGGAATTGAAAGAAAAAAAGTTGCGCATTGAAGACGCTGTGTCTGCGACCAAAGCTGCCGTGGAAGAAGGAATTGTTCCGGGCGGCGGTGTTGCCTTATTGCATGCCGCAAAAGTTTTGTCGAAAATGACCGGCGACAACGATGAGATGACCGGTATTGGCATTGTGATGCGTGCGCTTTCTTCTCCGCTGTTCCAGATTGCCGCCAACGCTGGCAAAGATGGCGCGGTTGTTGTTCATAAGGTGATGGAATTGAAAGCTGGCATGGGCTATGACGCTGCCAAAGACGATTATGTCGACATGGTCAAAGCCGGCATCATCGATCCGAAAAAAGTTACCCGTTCAGCTTTGCAGAACGCGGCTTCGATTGCGGGAATTTTCCTCACAACTGAAGCTGCAATCACCGATCTTCCGGAAGAAAAACCTGAAGGCGGTGCCGGCGGCGGAATGCCTGGCGGTATGGGTGGCATGGGAGGAATGGGCGGTATGGGGATGATGTAGTCAGCTCGCGAAAATTTAGAAATTTCAAAAGGAGGTCTTCATGGCCTCCTTTTTGTTTCCATTTTGTTCACGAACTTTTTGTGATATATTTTAGGGCAGCTAGCCCTTGAACATTTTCTATGCCAATTTCCCAAAAGAAAGCTTCGTCGAAAAGGTCCGGCGCTGTCCGAGACATCACCATTAAAAGGGTAAAGCAGGATGAAGCGTTCCATGTTCACCGCATCGACGATGAACAGGAAGATTCGGCTTCGGTTGAACCATTGATTGAAAATCACTCCATGAATGATGACGCGAACATGATTGAAGATGAAGTTGAGTCCGTGTTGGCCAGCGTGGCGAAGAATCAGGAAAAAGAACAGTTTGAGTCTGAACCCGGAGATGTGGTGAAAGTGAAGTTCGGCAAATTTGTGCAGCTCGTCACGAGCCGTGATTGCGCCGATGTGGTTAATGACAATCCGGATGAAGACGTGGTCATCAGTTCAAATCTGCTGACAGAACTTGCGGGTGCGCACGACGAGCGCGAAGAGAAAAAGATTCCTCTGGTTTTTTTGGTCGGCCTCGCCATCGGCGTGGTTCTTACATATATTTTGTTAACGAAATAAATGCCTAAACTTAAGTATAAACGCATTCTGCTCAAGCTGTCCGGAGAAGTTCTTCAAGGCAGCAGAGACGGCGGTATTGATTTTAAGATCGTCCGTGAACTCTGTAAGGAGATCATTGAAGTGAAAAAAATGGGAGTGGAGATCGCGATTGTGATCGGCGGGGGCAACATCTGGCGCTACCGTGATTCGAAAGATTCCGGCGTGGACCGCGTGACGTCGGATTATATGGGAATGCTGGCTACGGTCATGAACTCGATGGCTTTGCAGGACCAGTTTGAAAAGATGGGCATCGGAGCGCCGATCGGTTCGGCCATCAGCATGCCGATTGTTGTCGGAACGTACTTGCGTCCGAAAGCTTTGGACTATTTAAAGAAAGGGAAAATTCTTATCTGCGCGGGCGGCACGGGAAATCCGTACTTCACCACCGACACTGCGGGAGCGCTGCGCGCGATGGAACTGAATTGCGACATCATGCTCAAAGCTACGAAGGTGGACTATATTTACGACAAAGATCCGATGAAATTCAAGAATGCCAAGAAATACACTCATATAAGTTATAAAGAGATTTTGGAAAAGGAACTTGGCGTGATGGATCTGACAGCCGTTTCTTTATGTCTGGAAAAAAAGTTGCCGATCATGGTCTTTAATCTCCACAAAAAGGGGAATATCGCCCGCGTGGTGAAAGGGGAACAGGTCGGTACGCTTATCAGTTAATTTTTTTAAATTATGTCCGATTTTATTGTCCTCGGCGAAGCTGAAATGAAAAAGGTCATTGATCATTTGAAGACTGAATATTCTCATCTGCAGATCGGACGGGCGTCCGCTTCTTTGGTTGAAGGGGTGATGGTTGAAGCTTACGGCTCAAATCAGCCTTTAAAGGCTTTGGCGCATATTTCCGTTCCCGACGCCAAAACGATCCAGATCCAGCCTTGGGATAAAGGTACGCTTCAGGCCATTGAAAAAGGTATCATGATTTCGAACATGGGTCTTACTCCAAACAATGACGGCATCGTCATCCGCATTAATATTCCGCCGCTCACTGAAGAACGCCGCCGCGATCTGACCAAAGTCGTCAACAAACTGGCAGAAGATGCGCGCATCAGCATCCGTCATGCGCGGCAGACTGTCATGGATAAAATCAGGGCTCAGGAAAAGGCTAAAGAGATCAGCGAAGACATCGGGAAAGGTCTTGAAAAAAAACTCCAGGACAAAGTTGACGCCATGAATCAGGATATTGAAATGCTTTCCAAAACCAAAGAAGCCGACGTAATGAAAGTGTAGGGCGATTGCCGAAGTTTACGATATTTGATTTTTCCATGAGCTTTGTCATCACCGCGATCGTTTTTGTCCTGATTTTTTCCGTACTCGTTCTCGTGCACGAGTGGGGACATTTTATCGTTGCCAGGAAAAGCGGTATTAAAGTCGAGGAGTTCGGGTTCGGATTGCCCCCACGCATTTGGGGCGTGAAAAAAGGTGAAACGATTTATTCCATTAATGCCATTCCTTTCGGAGGATTTGTCCGGCTTTTGGGCGAAGACAACCGTGATGAAAAGGTGATGAAGAATCCGAGAAGTTTTGCGAGCAAGCCTGCCCGTGTGCGTATTATGGTCATCATTGCGGGAGTGATCATGAATTTTTTACTGGCCTGGGTTTTGCTGACGATCGGGTTTATTTTTGGCATTCAGCCCCTTATTTTGAGCGGTGATGACGTACTGGGCGCGATTCAGGACGGAACGATTCAGATTCAGCCGGGGATTGCGGTGCAGGATGTCCGGGCCGGAGGCCCGGCCGATAAAGCAGGCATGAAACCAGGTGACCAGATTTTGCAGGTGAACGGCAAAACAGTTTTTTCAGGAGATGATCTTCAGGCTACTATTAATACTGCGAAGAATTCAACGGTTGTAGTTGAAGTTGACCGCGGCAACAATAGCCACGTGTTTTTAAATCTTGCGGCAGGGGACAGCGGGGGGCTGGGGTTCACTCCATACCAATTGATATTTTTGCCGCGGCTGGTGGTTCAGGAAGCCGACCAGAGTCTGAAGTTTGAAAACGGCACTATTCAAGCCGGGGATGTTCTGCTGCAGCTCGACGGCAAAGATATCTACAGTTACGACGATTATGTAACCGGGATCACTCAATCCAAACAGGCCACGCTTATGCTTTGGCGAGGCGATCAGGCCGTGAATACGGTCGTGGATCTTCCAGTCCAGCAGCGCGTCATTATTTCAGATGTGTTTCCGGACAGTCCGGCGGAAAAAGCCGCTTTCCAGAACGGCGATGTCGTGATGCAGGTCAACGGCCAGAGCATTTCCTTGCCTGATGATGTTATTGCCATCACTAAAAAAAGCCCGGGCCAACTTCTGACCTACAATATTGTCCGCGACGGCCAGCCGAAAACCATTCAGGTTCAGCCTGATAAAAATGGTCTGATCGGTGTGGGTCTTTCAATTCTTTATCCGCATGAAAATCAATTTCTGACATTTTATGATAAAGACGAACCGACCACGGTTTTAAAAATCAATGACGTGCATTATCCGCTGTGGGTTGCTCCGGTCAAAGCTGTGGAAGAGTCATACCGCCTGGCCGGATTGACCGTTCAGATGTTCGTGAATGTTTTGCATACGTTCTTTACGCAATTTACGATTCCGGAAGGAGTTGCCGGCCCGGTCGGTATTGCCCAGCTTACGTATACGTTCGTGCAGCAGGGCGTGCTTTCGTTGCTTCGTTTTATGGCTTTGCTTTCGCTGAGTCTCGCGATCATTAACGTACTGCCGATTCCCGCACTGGACGGAGGCAGACTGTTCTTTATCCTGGTGGAACTTCTGATTGGAAGAAGAATCAACGCCAAATGGGAAGCACTCATTCACACGATCGGTTTTGTACTCTTGATGATTCTCATTGTCGCCATCACCTATAGCGACATTGTGAAATTATTTTAAAAAAAATATAAAATTTCTTGCGCGCGAAACTCTTTTAGTTCGGGGTGATTATTGATCGAAATTTATAATATTTTTTAGTAGAGTTTTTTATCCATACCTAGTATGAAGCAGTGTCAAGATCGCTAGGGATTGTGGGTTGGAGGTTTGAATTTTTAGACTTGTAGAAGCCAAAAAAAGTCATTAGTATTCACCCTGTTTTCCGAAATGATTTTCCGAATTTATTAAAAAACTTTCTCCTATGGATAAGAAAATTTTCTGGGAAAAAGTGCTCCTGACTCTGGCGCCCACAGCTAGCAAGGCACACCTCCTCACATTCTTCAAAGACACCATCATCGACAATTACGTTGACGGAGTTTTGACGATCGGAGTTTCAGGAATGGTCTCACGCGATAACATCCGCCACCGCTACCACATAAAGCTTTTGGAGATCGTCAAGGATTTGGATTCCAACATTAACCACATCGAATACGAAGTTATTTCCACGCTCCTGAGCGGAGAGCATCCAGACAAAGTCGACCTCAACAATATTTTGATCGACGAAACGCCAAAGATCCGTAAAGTGCCGAACAAACAGGAGGTGCTTGTGGACGGGATGCGCAGCAAGATGATGAAATATAACCTCGACAGTTATATTCCGGGTATGGAAAACCGTCTGGTGCATGCTGCTTGTCTGGCCGTTGCGGCCAAACCTGGAAGTATTTACAATCCGCTGTATATTTACGGCGGCGTCGGTCTTGGAAAAACGCATCTTTTACAGGCGACCGGCAATCAGATCCAAAAAAATCACCCGAACCTGCGCGTGGTGTATATGACCTCGGAGACTTTCGCCAACGAGATCATTGAAGCCATCGGCAAACGCCACACCAAACCTTTTAAAGATAAGTACCGCAACGTTGACTGTCTGATCGTTGATGACATTCAGTTTTTTGCCAACAAAGCCACGTCGGAACAGGAATTTTTTCATACCTTCAATGAACTTTACGACGCAGGCAAACAGATCATCATGAGTGCCGACCGGGCTCCACGTGAATTGAACGGCCTTGATGACCGTCTGCGCAGCCGTTTCGGCATGGGCATGGTCATTGAAGTGTGCGTTCCGGAATTTGAAACCCGCGTGGCCATCCTTCAGTATAAATGTCAGGAGCAGGGCGAGATTCTTGATCCGGATATTTTGCATCTCATCGCCAATAACGTAACGACCAGCACCCGTGAAATGATCGGTGTTTTGGTCAGCGTACTGGCTCAGGCCAAACTGGAAAATGCCACGCCGACTATGAATTCCGTGACCCGTGTTTTGCAAAAGCTCAACAAAGCCCAGCAGATCATCGGCAATGCGACGATGCAGTCTCCACAGCAGGTCCAGCAGCAGCAAGCCGCAAGAACTTTGGATGATGTCATTAACGCGGTATCAACATATTATAAAATTGACCGCACCATTCTTACCGGGATGGAACGCCGCCGCGAAATTATTATCCCGCGCCAGATCTGCATGTATTTGATCCGCGAGCTTCTTAACCAGTCTTACGAAACCATCGGCGAAAATTTCGGCGGAAAGAACCACACGACCGTGCTTCATTCCTGCAATAAAATTTTGGCTCAAATCAAAGAAGACCAGCGTTTGATGAGAGATATTAACGCCTTGAAGCGTGAAATGGGTTTTTAAAGCGTAATTTCCTTTACAGCAATGCGGATCTTGTTATACTTTGTACGGTTTTGTTTTAGCTCTTTTTGCTATGCGTAGAGTCTATCGCCGCAAACGTCCGTTTGAGTATTTGCTTCCTTTCCTGATTTTTGTGGGAGTAGGCGTTATCGGCGTGCTCGGTTTTCAATTATGGAATAATCTTCAGGGAGCCAAAGGCGACGTATATTTTTACATTGCGAGCGGAAAAGCCAAGATGCTTCAGTACGGTTTGAACGAATGGGCCAACGCTTTCAGCGGAACGAAAATGCTGCTTGGCGATTCCATCAAGACTGAACCGGACAGCCGCGGCGTTCTGCAGTTTTTTAACGGAACGATCGTCCGCCTGGACGGCGATACCGAGGTCACGATTACTGACATCACCAAACGCAGCGATGTTGAAAAAATCGGCCTGACGCTTACGCACGGCAACATGTGGGTGAATAAAATGAACAGCGAAGGCGTTGATCAGTCCGATATGAATGTCCGTACGACGCATATGATGGTAAGCGATGTTGGAACGGTTTTTGAAGTTGAGAGCAACGATACTGAAACCGTCCGTGTTATTGCCGGACAGGTGAATGCTCAGATTTTGGGAAATGCTACTGATAAGAATGCAGTTTTGGATACCGTTCAAGTTGGAGTAGGGCAGGAAATGACTCTGGATCAGGCTATTTTACA
This sequence comes from Candidatus Peregrinibacteria bacterium, assembly GCA_003153355.1. GTDB lineage: Bacteria > Patescibacteriota > Gracilibacteria > UBA1369 > UBA1369 > PALSA-1335. The sequence continues at coordinate 110,622 of PLYH01000001.1, read as the reverse complement.
AGCTTTCCAGAATCACGATACTCCTTCGGTTTTAATGGCGTTAAGCGATCAATTTAAACTTTCGGATTGGTATTTGTGGAACAGCCGTGAAGATCAGAATCCTACGGATTTTAGTAAGATTCTCGTGCCGCCAACAGATGCAACTTCCCAGCAGCTTTCGATTGAACCTTCCAATACTCAACAATCAACATTAACACCTTCTGGAACGCAGCAAACAGCTTCACCGACTTCAACAACGTCGACCCAGCTTTCCGCACCGGTCATCACGCAGCCGAATCCGTCCGTGATGAGCACTGACCAGAATAAAGTGGCGATCAGCGGAACTGTTGGTCCTGGAACGGCTAAAGTTGTCGTTCACGAAACCGTTGGCGGAACAACCGATCAATATACTTTGAGCAGATTTAAAACAGGGGCCACCAGTTTCAGCTATAACGTTTCCGAAGCTCTTGGAAACTATAAAGCTGGATTGAACGATTATAGTTTTTACGCCCTCGATGCTTCCGGCAATCAGAGCGATTCAGCTGATGTTCAGATTACTTATAACAAAGCCGCGGTTCAGATCACGGATGCGTTAACAGCGCCGCAGGTTGTTTCTTATAACGGTTCAACGTCAGCTTCGGCTTCCACCGTAACAACGGGCGTGGTGTTGGTGCAAGGTTCGGTCGCGGGCGCGCAGAGCGTGGTCGTGAACGGATATACTTTGAGTAAATTCCAACCTGGCGATAAAACTTGGACCTATTATGCCAACGTAGGCGGCGGCAATTTAAATCCGGGTTTAAATACTTATCAAGTTTATGCCGTTGATCCTCAGGGCAATAAGAGTGCGATCACGACGTTTACAATCACCTACAACAAACCGGCGGGCGGTTCGACGCAAACCAGTACAACTGGTTCTTCTTCGACCGGATCGACTCAGCAAAAAACCACGACAACTTCAAAGCCATCAACCGGAACAACCCAGGCCGTTCCTCCGAGCGGGTTTTAATTTTGAGTCTTTAATGTCTGATACCAGCTGTTGGAAAAAAGTTCCGCCGGGTCGTATTTGGTTTTGAGCGCGAAAAGTTTTGTGATGTTCGGATACATTGTCGTCAGTTGCTGCAATGTGTAGTAATTTCCGTAGCAAAGATAATACGTCCCTTTGATTTGGTTTAAGTCATCCATCATGGCAGAAGTGAAATTTTTGATGCCGCTGAGGTCCTGCTCCTGATGGTCGACTTTGTAATAGGCTACGAATCCGTACATATCATCCTGGGCATAAGAAAGGACATTTTCAGTATTTTTTGGAACGTAACGGACGGTGACGTTTAAAAGATGGACGTTATATTTTTGAAGAAGATTTTTATATTGTCCGACGAAATCATCGAACCGGTTTTTGGGAATAAAATATTCCTGCAGAATGTCGCTCGTCGTTGGATCGGGATTTTCCAGAAAGCGGACGGGCGCGGCCATGGCCGTGTTTCTGAGGATGACCGGCGTTTCAATCAAAGGTTCAATGTCTTTTTCGATTTCCCAACGAATGAGCTGGCCGAAGTCGCTCGATTTCGTGATCTGGAATACGGCTTTACGGAGCCAGATGGAATTTTCGCCGCTGGTGTCGCTCGGTGATTGCGGATTGCTACCGGCTTTTTTGTAGGTGTAGAGCAGAGCCTGGGAAAGGAGATTGTTTTTGCTGATGGATAAATGCGCTTCAATCAGGTTGATGTCCGGATCTTTCATTGATTGTTCGAATGTGTTTAGCAATTTGTCGGTGCTTACAGGCTGCAGTTGGAAAAGATAAATGTCGTTCGGAACGGTCTGCAGGTTTACTTCGGTAATCACGCCAAAAAGACCGTAGCCTCCGACTGCAGCTGAAAACAGTTCGGGATTACTTTGCCGGCTGCAAAGAATTTCATGGCCGTCCGGAGTCATGATTTTAAACCAGTTCACCGTGGAGATCAGCGTAGAAAATCGTGGATCTTTGCCGTGCACGTTCACGCTTAACGATCCTCCGACTGTAAAGATGTTTGAGTCCTGCATCACGACAACGGCGCGGCCTTTGGGATCAAGCACGTTCTGGATCTGCTTCCAGGTCGCTCCGCTTTGAGCAGTTACACTTCCGTCCGAATTATAGGTGACGCCGTCGAATTTCGTCATGTCCAACTGGATGGCATTTGCCGCGAATGCCTGTCCGCCCATGCTGTGTCGCACGCCGGAAACCGAAATTTTATGGTCCGTTGTTTTCGCCAGTTGGATGAGCTGTTGGATTTCCGCAGTGCTTTGTGGCTGATAAACACCCGCAACCGCGGTCTGGTTCATTTTGCTGGCATCGTCAATCGTCGTGGATTGCGGCTGTTGAGGAATACCGACAATCTGGGAAAAAGTTCTGATCGGACTAGCCAGGGTCAGTTTGGTGTTCGGATCTTCTTTAAAATAAAGATCCTGAATGATCCAACGTTTGTCCGGATCGTCCCAGACCATTGTTTTGATGATAAAAATTGCGGCAATACCCAAAACGATTGCGCAAAGCCATAACGGAATATTGGATTGAGATTTTTTCTTCAAAACTGGAAGATATTATTGAAGATACTTGGCTTTATTCGCGTTCTGTTCGTCGTTGGTGGCTGCGTAAATGACCGCGCCGGTCGCAGGATCGGTCAAATAGTAAAAGTCGGATGAAGCTTGTGGATTCAAGGCGGCTTCGATGGCTTTTAAGCCGGGATTGCAGATCGGGCCGGGCGGAAGTCCCTGTTTTTTGCGCGTATTATAAGGAGAGTTTGCCTGAAGGTCGTTGTAGTTCAGCGTGTTGTCGTTTTTGAGGTAGAGGAGCGTGGCGTCTGCTCCAAGCTGCCAATGGCTGTCTAAACGTTTCCATAAAATTCCCGCAACAATGGGGCGGTCTGCATCCGTTCTGACTTCTTTTTCCACGATCGAAGCCATGGTGATGACGTCATATAAACTCCGGCTGTTCTGCTGTGCTGTTGCGGCTGCATTATCGGGCAGGCGTTTCTGGAAATCTTTGAGCATGAGTTCGATCATGTCCTGGCTGCTGTAGTGGTTTGTATTAATGTAGTATGTGTCGGGGAAAAGGTAGCCTTCAAGCGGATGGGGGAGTTGTTTTATTTTCTGTTCATCCAGAAAAGAGTACTTAGCGTAATCGTTAAAATCTTTGGTGGCCTGCACAAATTCACCGGCCTGGATCACGCCCAAAGTCACCAATTTATCATCAATGCCCTGGATGGTCGTTCCTTCCGGAATGGTTAATGTCAGCTGTCCTTCGTTGGGGTTCGTGATTTTTTCGGCGATCTGCGGGATGGTCATGGCCTGGTTGATCATGAATCTTCCGACGATCACTTTGCGGTCCAGGCCGTTGTCTTTTGCGTAGGTTTTAAAGGCTCCGGCATCCACAATGAAATCTTTGTCTTTGAGGTTTTGGGCGATGTCGGTGACACTGTCGCCTTTAGCAATAACAAAAGAAGCATCGATTGGATTGTTGGGATTGACCGGCGTGGTTATAAAGTACTGGTAGCGGCTGTTGGCATACCAAAAATAGCCCACAATCAGAGCAATCAATACGGCTCCGCCAATCATGAATAAGGTTCGTCGAGAGTTCCCGCGTTTATGCATAACAGAAAAGACAAATTAAGATTTATTTGTTGAGGTCGCGGGTTTTTATGCACTTGCTCCCGGAAGGCCCAGGTCGCCCATGACCCCTTTCATTTTTTCCGCGGCGATCTGTTGTGATTTTTTGATGGCTTTATTGAAAGCCTTCACGAGATTTTCTCCCAGTTTGTTTGGATTGCCGTTTGCTTCTTCAGAAATCGTCACGGAGATGACCTCCTGCTCGCCGTTAATGATCACAATTACGCCGTCCACTTCGGCTTCAATATGAATATTGCTGAGCTCTTTTTTGATCTCTTTGGCCTGTCTTTGAAGCTGGTAAAGGTTTTTTGCCTGATCGAACATTCCCATGGTGTTTTTCTTAAATGAATATGCTTTTTGATTCTACGGAAGCTCGTTCCAAACGTCAATCTTGGTGGTTTTGCTACTCGGCCTATTCCCGGCAAAAAAATGTTGCGTTTGCGATTCTTTTCGGCTAGACTGCTCCTGCTTTAGGCTTAATTTTAATATTATGGACCAGATTATGTTGGACGTGCAAGTCCGCGACGTGAAGGTTTCTCCAAGTTACCTCCGCAAACAACGCAAAATTCCTGCAGTTTTCTACGGCCACAAAGAAAAAAGTATGGCGCTTCAGGTTGATTACCAGGCTTTCCGCAAAGTTTTTGATAAAGCCGGCAGTAACCAGGTCATTGAATTAAGTATTGATGGTACAAAGAAACCGGTGCTCGTTCAAGATGTTCAGTACAACCCTTTGACCGATCATTTTGACCATATTGATTTTGTTCATGTCGATATGAAACAGGAAGTGAAAGCCAACATTCCGGTGGTCATCGTCGGAATCGCTCCAGCTGTGAAGAACCTTGGCGGTATTTTGACCACACTCCGTCACGAACTTGAAGTGAAATGTCTCCCGGCCGATTTGCCTCATGAAATTACTGTAGATGTCAGCGGTCTTGAACAACTCCACAGTTCTGTTCATCTGAGTGATATCGTTCCTCCAAAGGGCGTTAAATTTGTCGGAAATCCTGATGATACGGTGGTATCGATTTCAGTTGTGAAAGAAGAAGTTGAATCTACGACGACCGTTGAAGCTGCTGTTGCTGAAAGTGCCGCTGCTTCCGGAACTCCTGCCGCTCCTGCGGAAGGCGCCGCTGCTCCTGCAGCCGAAGAGAAGAAATAAGCTCATGTTTTAAACGTAAATCAAAAGCCCTGGCTTCCAAGTCAGGGCTTTTTTTGTTATAATGTTGAGAAACATTTGATGGCAAATTTATGCTCAGTGAGGACAAAGAATGGCAGGATGCCCTTACAAAAAGTGAAAAAAGACTGGAAAAGATCCCCGTCGATTTATTACATGACGGCCCCCGTTTTGAGTTTTTAACAAACCAGGGCGAGAAAATAATTTGTGAAACTAAGTTTTTTTATTTTAAGAATTTATTTGGAAGTGAGGGGTTTCTGTATTCGCCGACAGAAGAGTTTGTAAACGGCGTTTACTGTTACGTTTTTGTAAACAATGAAAAGGGTGACACGGTGGCGTTAAGAACCGTTCCGTTAACAAAAATGATGACCGGGCTTGAAGCGCGTTCAAAAATTATCGTGAAGGAAAAAGGGAAAGGTTATGCAAAACCTACCGACGAAGCTTTTGTCGGTACCCTTCAGTGGTTTGCGAACAGACTCAAACAAAAAATAACGTGGGTCGTTCACAATGAAAATCTCGAAGAACTTGAAGAACTCGAGCATAATCCGAAAGCAACCGCTGATCAATTGGAACAAAAAAGAGCGGAACAAGCCCGCTGGCAATCTCTCTATGGAGAAGGAGGTTATTTTAAAATCCAGAAAGGCAAAAGGGTTTTTGAGCCAGAACAAGACTCCGAAGCAATTGTTTCTGATACCAGAAAAAAGATGAATCTCGGCTAATTCTTTTTGGTCGCAATTTTTTGAATGGTGTTCCAGTTTCTGGTGGTGACTTTTTTGCCGTAGGTTTTTTCGATGATGTTCATGGCATCTACCGTACCGATATTCGGTAAAAGTGTCAGAACGCTTACCAGGGAGTTATTCGTCATCTCGAGAATCCGGAAATTTTTTTGGGGAGATTCGTAAGGAATTTTCAGGCCGGCATTTTTTGAGGGTTTTTCTTTCAAGAAAGTTATGTAGAGTCTGGTATCCTTCGTGACGTTAATGCTTTTGAACGGGTTTGCGTCGATGAGTGCGATGATTTCATCCATCGTCCTGAGAATGACCCCGATGTGACGCCCGAAAGTTTTCGCCAGTTTTTGTTCGATGGTTTTTGTGAGAGTTTCCGGATTTGTTTCCGTCGCTTCAAAGACCACATTCCCGCTTGCAAGAATGGTTTTGACGTTTTTGAGTTTGATGGATTCCAAAGTTTTCCGGAGATCTTCCATTTTGATGAGCACATTTCCTCCAACATTAATCCCGCGCAAAAAAGCCGCGTATTGAATCATTTTCCTTTCGGGTTAATTAATCAGACTTTCCAGCAGTTTGCGCTGTTGATCCGTATTTTTATTTTCCTGGGAGTTTTTTGCTTTTTCCACGGTTTTTTGAATGGATGTCAGTGGATGGTTTTTGAGTTCAAGCAGGATTTTTTCGCCGACCGCGATGGCATTGCTGAGCAGATTGCGCGGCCACTGGAAAGTTTCGTAACTGCCTGCGATCTGGAGTTCAACAACGCTGTCATTCATGGATGCGACGACGGCTTCCACGCGTGAGAGGGGCTGGTTGTTGGTAAAGTTTTCCACTGGAAGTTTTTGAGGGAAGGATATGCGATGAGGAGTTTTAAAAGGGCGGCCTGGTAAGAAAGAGCCGCCCTTTTATTTTTATTATTTCATGAGCATGGCTGCCAGGAGCGGAGCCATGATAAGCGCTATGGTGTTGACGACTTTAATGAGTGAGTTAATAGCAGGACCTGCTGTGTCCTTGAACGGATCACCGACAGTATCTCCCACCACGGCTGCTTTGTGGGCATCCGAACCTTTGCCTCCGAAATGTCCGGACTCGATATATTTTTTGCCGTTATCCCATGCGCCGCCTCCCGTGCACATCATCAGTGCGAGTAAGAAGCCGGAGACGATAATTCCACCAAGAAGACCTCCAAGAGCCAAAGGCCCGAGAATATATCCGGTGAGGATCGTTACAACGACTGCCATGACCGCCGGGAAAACCATCTGGGCAAGGGCGGCTTTGGTCACAATGTCCACGCAGCGGGCGTAGTCTGGTTTTTCTTTGCCGCTCATGATGCCTTTGATCTCTTTGAACTGGCGGCGTACTTCTTCAACAACTTTATAAGCAGTTTTTCCTACAGCTTCCATTAATGAAGCCGCGAACAGGAATGGTAAGAGTCCTCCGATGAATAAACCGACCAATACTTTCGGATCGGTGATCGTGAAATCAAATTTCACGGTTGGTGCATGTGCTGAAAGTTCTTCAGTGTAAGCCTGGAACAGTACAAGGGCGGCAAGAGCGGCTGAAGCAATCGCATAACCTTTTGTTACCGCTTTGGTGGTGTTGCCGACAGCGTCCAATGCATCGGTATTTTTGCGGACTTTCTCAGGGAGTCCCGCCATTTCAGCAATTCCTCCGGCGTTATCGGTGATAGGACCATACGAGTCAGTTGCAATGACCATTCCTGTCGTTGAAAGCATGGCAACAGCTGCAATCGCTATCCCGTATACACCGTTTTGTAAGACTGAATTTTGACCGAAGTAATACGCAAGTCCAATCGCCACGACAACCAATACGACAGGAGCTGCTGTACTTTGTAATCCGACTGCAAGGCCGGTGATCACATTCGTGCCCGCGCCTGTTTGTGAAGATTCGGCAATTTTTTTCACCGGACTGTAAGCGGTGGAAGTGTAGTATTCAGTAATAAGAGTGATGAAAAATGTAACGCCTAAACCAACCAGTGCGGCGAAATAAATGTTGATGTCGCCGATGAAAGATTGATTGATAAAGTAAAATACAACTGCGGCAAGCAAACCTGTTACCAACATGCCTTTGTACATTGCGCCCATAATATTTTTCTTTTTTCCGAGTTTAACAAAGAAGGTACCGATGACAGAAGTGATCACCGCTGCAGAGCCGAGCGCCAGCGGATATTCGACCCCTTTTGCGCCGATTTTTTCCATTAAGGTTGAAGCAGCAAGAATCATCGCCGCAATCAGCGTGACCGCGTAGGTTTCAAAAAGATCAGCGCCCATACCTGCGCAGTCGCCGACGTTATCACCCACGTTATCGGCAATAACCGCAGGATTTCTTGGATCGTCTTCCGGAATATTTTTTTCAACTTTTCCTACGATGTCAGCGCCTACGTCGGCTGCCTTTGTGAAAATTCCTCCGCCGATACGTGCAAACAAAGAAACGAGCGATGCTCCAAAACCGAAGCCGATCAAAAGTTTCGGGACTTCATTCACGGGAATACCTAAAGTGTTTGTGAAAATATAATAGAATCCGCTTACGCCCAACAAAGCTAAACCTACGACGGCAAGACCCGTCACAGTGCCTCCCTTAAAAGCAACGGACAATGCATCCTGCAAAGAGTTTTTAGCGGCTTCAGCCGTGCGGACGTTTGCGCGTACGGATACGTTCATACCAATATATCCTGCCAGAGCGGAAAAGAATGCGCCGACAGCAAAACCGACAGCAGTAAGTATATTGTCATTATGCTGGCCTTGCGGAAGAATGAACGCCATCGCCACAAAAATAATCGTCGCGATAACGATGATGGTCAACGATTGGCGATTCAAATATGCCATGGCTCCTTCCTGGATTGATTTGGCGATTCCCTGCATTTTTTCATCACCGCTTGATCGTTTAAGAATGCTCACAATGAGTATAACGGCATACAGTAAGGCAAAAATGCTTATGCCAATCGCCAGAAGAGGTACCTGCATAAAGGAAAAGAGATAAGAATAAATAAGTAAAAATCCAGAGTGGAATTGTAGCGAAGTTCTGAGCCTTGCGGAACTTTTTACGGCCACTTTGATTTGATAGAATGTTGTTTTTATGTTTTGATTTACGGTCATGCTCCTTTTTATTTGTAGCCACGTTGCATTTTGAAAGTTTTTTCTTTACAATACGGCTTGTTCTACTCCTTAATTTTCTCCCTCCATATGATGGATGAACATCATTCCGATCATCAGACTGATCACAAACCTGCTCATAACAGTATGCCTGAAATCCCAAAGGTTGATATGAAAAACGTTAATGTAGGCAACTTGAAGGGTGGATTCGGAGACATTATTGAAATTCTTAAACTCAACAAGGCGGTTATGGCCAAAGTGGCCGGTCGCGATTCAGAAGGTATCAGCTTAGCTTTAGTATATTTTGCTGTTGGTACGATTGTGGCGAGTTTAGGACCGGCAGTTTTTGGCATTCCACTTCCGATCGTAGGTCTTATACGTATTGGTTTTGTTAGTTCTCTTATAGGTGGAGTTGTTGCAGCTGTTTTGGGAGTAATTGGGCTTTTTCTTACAAACTGGGTAGCTGAATCAATGTTTAAAGGATCTGGTAAATTTCCACAATTTTTCCGTGTGCTTGGTTATGCGTCTTTGCTTCGAGTTGTTGAATTTTTTACAATAATTCCTTTTTTAAGTTTGATTGTTGGTGTTTGGTTACTTGTGATACTTTATAATACTTTGACTGAAATTCATAAATTGAGCTCAACTAATGCAGTTTTAACTTTATTGGTTGCAGCAGTCTTGGCAATTGTAATTGGTTATATTTTGACCATGTTAGGTCTTGGTGCTCCAGGTATAAGTTCCTTTTCACTGAGTTAAGATTGAGACTTAGAGATTTGTAATAAAGAATAAAAAGCCCCATATAATGGGGCTTTTTATAAATTAATTTGATATAGGCGGAGAATAGTTGTCTAAAATAAGATTTTATATTATATTATAATATAAAAATAATGGTAAATATATAAATCTTCCATATATATGTCTAAGAAAATCAAAACAATTAGTGAGCTTGAACAAAAACCATGGTTTCGTTTTTTAAAAGTTGTTTATATTGGAGCTCTAGTTTTAGCTATAGGATTGGTACTTCTCATAACTTACGCTTCATATGGCGAAAGTAAAACAGGTGCTTTTTTGTGGGGAGTAATAATTGTGGGATTACTTGCGTGGATAACAAGAGGATCATTTTATTACATAGTTTTAGGTAAATTCAGTCCGAAAAAGAAATCTCAATCTATAGGAAATATTTCTTCTCAAACAAGCCAAAAAGAATCAAATAACTATATAGAAGTTAAAACAAATGAACCTTCGAAATTCATTGCAAATGTTAAATTTAAATCAACTAAGAATCTAGCCACAATTTATATATTCTCAGTAATTTTAGTTGGACTTTTTGCTGTTACATCGATATTTACACCCTTAATATTATCGAATTCAATAACATCATTTTATTTATTTATAACCATTGTTAATTTTTTAGGTTTATTGGGTTTTTTTGTAATTTTAATTGCGTATCTTATCTGGTTAACAACGAGTTATCGTAATCTTTATGCATTTAATTTAAAAACTAAAACGACACCAGGATGGGTAATTGCTGACAATTTTATTCCGATCATTTCTCTTTTTGCACCATATAAAAATATGAAAGAAATTTGGCTTGGGAGCCAGAAAATAGGTACTAAAACTAGCTCCGTCGGGATTGTAAAATTATGGTGGGCTGTATGGATAATTGCGGTGATCTCTTCTTATAGTTATGGCCAAAATAATCAATATGGTAGTACATCAACTAACCCAGTAACTTTATTTTTTTATTGATTAACTTAATTATTACATCAGTCGTTATTTATAAAATATCAAAATACCAAGAGTTAAAAGCTCAAGACCAGCATATTATTCCAAAAGAAGAAATAAAAAATAATGTTACTAAAGTCATCGCTATAATTATAGGAGTTATTATTAGTGCAATATTAATTATTGCATTTATTCAAGCATCCACTTGGATAACCTTTACATCCGCAACATCTCATTTTACAGTTCAATTTCCAAGCCAACCGCAATATAGTTCTGGTTCATCACCAGTCCCAAATACGTCGTTAAGTGTAAATTACGAAACATATGCGAGTAAAGAACCTAATGGATCAGAATATGGAGTAACTACAGCGACATATCCAATTTCAACGGTTGGTGTCATTACAGATCCAAATAAATTACTCGATGGGTTTGTTGGAGCATTTGTGGATGGGATGAAAAATTTGAAGTTAACATCTTCCACTCCAACTTATTACGGTTCAAACAATGCGCTGGATTTTAAAACGAATGATCCAATAGATAACATATCTTTTTATGGACGAGCTATACTTGTTGGCCAAACGATTTATGTTTTGATGGAAGGCTTTGGAAATGAAAATAGTGCTAATTATTCAAAATTTATTAATTCTTTTGAGGTTACTCAATAAGTAAAGTCTTTTTAGATATCTAAAATATTTAAAAAATAATTAAAAATTATAGTTAAATAGGGTCAAAGCCCCGTTTTCAAACGGGGCTTTTTGTGCTAAAATATAAGGATTCTATGGATTTTTGCTATGGCTGACGGAGATGCATCTCAAAATCAGGGAAATCAGCAACCGATTGACCCGTCAAATGAGGTCAAATCGGATGTTGTTGACCAGAAAAAGCTCGACCGGGCAGCCAAAGAGCGGGAGCGCCGCCGCCGCCGCCGCCGCAAGAAGGCGGAACTGAAACGCTTGGAACGTGAAACTTTGCAACAGCAGGGCGATCTTCCTAAATCCGATGCAGCGGCTCCTTCTGAACCTAAACCGGAACCGCAAAAGCAGCCGGAAGTTCAGCCTCAGCAAAAATTGGAGGTTCGTCCCGAGCAGAAAAAAACAGAGTTGCCTGCCGGACCCAAAAAAGCTCCAAGAAAGCGAAAACCGCGTCCAGCTCCGAAAGAGAATGTTTCGGAAGAACATTTGGGTGCCCAGCGTTCTGAAGAACATACTTCAAGATCCAAAGACATTGTTCCTCAGGCTGAACCTGAACGTGAGCTTCCCGAATCTGAAATCGTTCATGAGGAAAATCAGCAGCCGCCGGAAGAATCGGTTCTTGAACCTGAGCAGCAAGAAGATCACCCGATGACTCATCAAACGCATAGCTTTACAGGTCCGCTCATTGAGCCGGCTGTACCTGAACCAGTTGAACCTCAGCCAAGTCCGCCTTCCCCTGAACCGGAACCGGAGCAGCCCTCACAACAAGAGAATCAGCCTGAAGAACAGCATGAGCAAGCACAGGAGTTTCGTCAAAATCAGCAGGATGAAGATATTATTATTCGCGATCAGCACGAAGAGGCGCGTCCGCATGTGGACATGCGCGAAGTTCATGAGGTGAATCCACTGCACGATGAAGTGATTCCAGGAGAAGTTCCTTCAATTTTTCCACCTGAAAAATTCGAAGAAGGCCAAATGGTTCATGAAGAACCAGAAGAGATCGAACCTATCCGCCAGCCCCGCAAACCTCTTGAAGAAGATGTTCAAAAGACTCAAGAGCAGCATGAAGCTTCCAAAGAAAATCTTTCAGAATCGGAAGGGCTCAATACTCGGAAATCTTTTCTGCAAAGCGCAGGCGCTTTTTCTGCAGGAGTACTTAAATCCATCGGCGCGGCTTTCCACAATTTCCGTTTAAAATTTAATGTTAAAAAACTGGGAATTTTTATCGTTTTTGTCGTTATCGGCGGCCTTCTTTATACGGGTTATCTTTTTAATATTCACGGAAAAATTTACGATTATGTCGCTGGATTTTTCAAGACGCCGGCGCCTGTTCAGGCCCAGCTTGATAATGAACTTTTAAATGAATGGGGGATTACCACGGCGTATATTTTTGGAGATAACCGAGGAAGTTCTCACGATCTTTTGGGTGACCAGATTACGAATTCTTATTATTTCGGCACCCTCGGTGAACCGCAGGTTCAGGGTGAAACTGGCATCACTGCTTCATATTATTACGGAACCGGAGCCGATCTGGTGGCTCAAACCGATGAATTCATCGGTTTTGTGAATGATTTACGCCAGCTGGTGAGTTCTTACGACGTTGACGTTTATGCGATGCTTAATCAAACCACTCAGCGCGAACAAGCTTTGGATAACTATGTTACCGAGCTGAAAACTATTACTGATAAAAGTACTGCCGATGTTGCCAAGATCAATACTGAAATTGATGACGCGAAAGTTTCTTACGACAGTTTAAGTCCGGATACCACACAGTTTCAAAGTGACTTTTTCACTGCACTCAAAGGGCTGGCGGGGCAGAAAGCCGATTTTCTGCTGAAGAGTTATGTTGATTCTGCTCAGAAACAGGTTGCCATTAAAGCCCGCATTGATGCTCTCCAGAATTTGCTAACGTATTTTACCTCGGCGATGCAGAACGTTGCGATCCGTCTTACGTCCGTTCAGCAAAACCATGCGGCTCTGGTTCAGGGAATTCATGTGGTCAACATTCCAGGCGCCAATTTGAATATTATTCTCCAGCCACAGTAAAATTTGGGGTAAAACGGTTAAAAGCTGATCAGCTTAAGAAAAAGTTGCCAAATTCGGCAGGGAATGATAGAATCACTCATCCCTGAGGAATTTTTATGATCACGATTGATCAGCTCATCGAGAAAATGCAGGCTTATAAGCCTGATGCCGATGTTGCGCGCCTCCAGCGCGGTTTTGAATATGCGAAGCAGCATTTACGCGGAGTCTACCGTCTTTCGGGCGATCCGGCCCTTATTCACGCGCTCATCGTGACGGATAATCTTTTAGCCTTCAAACCTGACGAAAACAGCGTTCTGGCGGCTTTGATGCACGATGTCTGCAAAACCGATACCTACAATCCCAAAGAGATCAGTTTACAATTCGGCGATGATGTCGCTTCACTGATCGCGGGTATGGAAAAACTTCAGAGTATTCACTTAAAGGGAGGCAAAAGTGATCTTGAAGCTTTCCGGAGAATGCTTTTGTCTTTAGCCAAAGATTTGCGGCTTGTGCTCATCCGGTTGGCGGATTTGCTTCATGACCTTGAATCGTTGAATTTTGTCCCACAAGCCCGCCGTAAAGAGGTGGCCCGCGAAATGCTCGACGTTTATGCTCCGATTGCTTCCCGTCTGGGTATTTACAGCGCCAAGTGCCGGCTGGAAGATCTGGCGTTCAAATATTTATATCCCGATAAATACGAAGATCTTCAGGCGCAGCTTGATGAATACATCCGCAAGCAGGAGAAATTTTTAGATAAAGTGAAAAAAGAACTGAGCTCTTTCCTGGAAGAACAAAAAATTCGCGGACGGGTGGAAGGACGCTTAAAAAATCTTTATAGCATTTACCGTAAAATGAAAAAGAAGAGTAAGGCTTCTTTGAATGAGATTTACGACATTTTCGCTTTCCGCATTATTCTTCCGACCCGTTATCATAAAAGCGGCCTTGAAAATACCGAGCGGCTTTATACGCTTCTTGGTTTGATTCACAGCCACTGGACTCCGCTTTCCGACCGTTTTAAAGATTATATTGCGGTTCCTAAACCGAACGGCTACCGCAGCATTCACACCACGCTCATCGGCGACGCCGAACATAATTTCAGCCAGCCTTTTGAGATTCAGATCCGTTCCGACGCCATGCACCAGCAGGCGGAGTTCGGATTCGCATCGCACTGGCTGTATGAAGACACCCGTGGAAATTCTTCCCGTATTGACGCCAAGCATGCCAGTACGGCCGAACTCCTGGAAATGAAAAATAAACGCTACCAGGAATGGCTGGACGGACTGGTGAGCCTGCAACGTGAACTTTCGCATGGCAAGGATGTCGCCAGCAAAATGAAATTGGATATGTTCCAGGATCATCTGTTTGTGTTTACGCCGGACGGAGACGTCAAAGATCTTCCCAAAGGTTCAACGCCCGTGGATTTTGCTTATGCGGTTCACACGGATATGGGCCACCGCTGCCAGGGCGCGAAAGTGAACGGTTCGATCGTTCCTTTGGATTACCAGCTTAAGAACGGCGATCATGTGGAAATTTTGACCAGGAACGAGCCTGATCCCAAACCTCATTGGCTTTCTTTCGTGAAATCATCTCAAGCCCGGGCCAAGATCAAAAGTTATTTTAAAGGTCTTGATCCGCAACAAAGTTACCAGGAAGGAAGAGATCTTGTGAATAAATATCTGACGAGTATGGGCCGGCCGCAGCTTGATGATAACCTTTCGCTTTTCCGCGCCTACGGCAATCAAAAACTTTCTTTGAAAGAGCGCCGGTCTTTGGTTGAAGATATCGGCAACGGTGCCGTGAACGTTCCGATGGTTTTTAAAAAGATTTTTGCCACCACTGAACGCTCTTCAAAAAAGAAATCCGGATCCGATGAATCAGATGTTGTTAAAAAGAGCAGTTTTGTTTCTGAACAAAAAACCGATGAAATTTTTATTGCAGGCGACGCCAAAGTTCCTTATAAACTTTCGTCCTGCTGCAAGCCAAAATCTGGCGAACCGATTGTCGCATATGTAACGCGCGGCAATGCCATTCGTATACATCTTCAGAGTTGTAAATTTTTAAGCAAAGGTGATCCTGCCCGAACTCTTGAAGCGAGCTGGGGTTACCAGATTCACCGCCAAAGACTTATGCCAGTTACCGTTGATTTAAAGGCCATTGACCGCGTGGGTTTGATCCGCGATATTGCTTCGAGCATCGCAAGCTTTAACGTGAATATCATCGATTTTTCGCTGAAAGAACGCCGCGACAACCTGATCCACCGTCACATGGTGCTTGAGGTCTTGAATGAAGAGCAATATCAGAAAATCCTTAAACGTTTGCGTCAGGTCCGCAATGTGCTTGAAGTGAATAAAATCGAAGACGAAAAAAATGACTCTGGTCTTTCGGGATTATCCTGAGATGTCCATCATCATTTTTTCGCTCACAATTTCACGGTCCAAAAAGTGTTCCAGGAAAAAGCGCGTCAGGTATTGAAGCTGCTCTTTTTGTTCGGGATTAAAAGCGATGGTCTTGGTTTGTTCGCTGAGCGGACGGATGAGATAGTTGATGAGTTTGATGATGTTGAATTCGATGTGTTTGGCGTTTTTGGTATTCCGCGAGTGGCCGTTTTGTTCCGAGACGGCGTGTTCATAAAGGCAGTTCTCACAGCGCAGGTAACCGCTTTTTTCCAGCCAGATAATATGTCCGGTGTTCCATCGTTCATGGCATGAGGCGCAGTTTTCCAGATCGGGAAGAACGCCGATCTGGCGTAAAAGATTCAGTTTGAAACTTTCAACCGTAAGAAAGTGCTGGCTGGTCTTGCCGATTTTGCGGAGACTTTGTCTTAAAAGATGAAAAAGCTCCGAGCAATGTTCGCTGCTGATGGTGCTTTTATTGAAAATTTCCACGATCATGCCGGCCATCATGGCGCGGTCCAGATCTTCTCCGATCGTTTTAAATTTTTCCTGAATCTGGCATTGGACAATGGTATAGCGCACCGAACTTTTGTAGAGTTGGAAATTGCAGATGTTCAATGTTTCTAGATATCCTGCCGCTGAACTGGTCATTTTGCGCGCACCTTTGGCGGTCGCCTGGATTTTTCCAAGATCCGGAGAATAGATCGTCACAGAAAAATCGTTTTCACCGAAAGGATGTTTTTTCAGAATGATGCCTTGCGTGTGGATGTTTCTTTGCTCACCCATTGAAAGCTTTCAGAAAGATTAGGACGTTGTGATCTTGCCGTGGATATGCTGTTCCACTGCGGCAAAACTGCTTATAATTCCCAGGATAACAGTCATCGTCAGTTCCGCCAAGAAAACCTGGCCGAGCTGCAGGCTGTTGTAGTAGCTCCACATCGTTGATGCGTCGATTTGAATGGTTTTGCCCAGGAAAAACAAGAAGAGAAAACTTATAAGAACGGCGCTCACGCCGTAAAGGACGCCTTCAAAAATAAAAGGCATGCGGATAAACGTCGGAGTCGCGCCCACCAGGCGCATGATGGTGATTTCCTGACGGCGGGTATAAATCGTCAGCTGGATCGCGTTCACGATGACCAGCGTTCCTCCCAGAACAAAAACCAGGACCAGCCAGAAAATAACCTGGCGGACGAACTGGCTCAGGTTCAAAAGGTTTTTGGCGACATTGGAAAGAATAATATTTTCGTTCGTTCCGCCGGCGGCCACGTAATTTTGCATGAGCGATTTATACTGCGGCTGTTCCAGGAAATTTTCCACGGTCTGATAATCTTCCGGCCGCTGGGTGATGATACTGATGCTTGGCGGCAGGGGATTGGTCAGGTTGAATTTTCTTAAAAAATCCGCGGTCTGAGGATGGGTCTGGGCCACGATATCCAGCGCCTGTTCTTTGGAAGTGTATTGGACGGTTTTTACCCCTGGAATATTCTGCAGCTGCTGGGCGAGATTTTGAGCTTCGGTAGGCTGAATGTCATCACGCAGGTAAATAATGATGTCCACTCTTTCACTTAAAGCCTGGAGTGCCTGATTTCCGATAAAATGGACTGCCAGAATCGCATTGAAAATAAAAAGAATCACGGCGATCACCCCGATGGTGGCCATGGAAAGAAATTTGTTGCGCCAGAAGTTCGTCAGGCCCAGCTGCAGGCTCCGCGAAAAGGCAACGAAAATATTGCTGTTAAAATCCGAAGGTGTGAGTTTTGTTTGAGCCATGATTTTTAGAGAAGCGCTTTGCTTTTCGGTTCAAAATTTTTGATGCTGTTAAGCTCCTGGTCGTTTTCGCTTAAAACGGCATCTCGGTTTAGTTCCGAACCGTTTTCTTCTGGCAGATTTTTTTTAAGAAGCGAGGATTTGTAGATTTGAGGGAAATAAGGCTGAAGGCGCACGACGTCGGCATTCAGTTTCATATCGATGAGCGTTTTATCCAGCCGCTGGGTAAAAACAAACTGGTCATAACCCAGGGCAATCACATTCGGACGGAATTTTTTGAGAACTTTATATTTGTCTCCTTTGTAACCAAGGATCACTTTTTCAGCGATGCCCGATGCTTTGACGTTTTTGAAGCGTTCGTTTTCATTGTGGACAGAGGCTTCTCCTTTGATTTTTCTGACGGTCTCATCGCGCGCGATGACTACGATCAGATAGTCGCCAAGCTCTTTGGCTTGTTTCAGGTAGTTCTCGTGGCCGGCATGGAAGAGGTCAAAAGTTCCAAATGCCATTACAACTTTAAGGTTTTCAGGTTTCTGCATAAGATTACATGGTTATTTTGTCGGGAACGAAGACATTAATATAGACGAGTCCCGCGAAAATGAGAAGGGCAAGTACAATGAAAAGAATGTTGATGATTTTATTGCCCGCGGTTTTCGTGCCGGAAAAACCGGCTTTGATGCTTGAAAGGCCGTAAATAAGGGCGATCATCGCAAAAGGGATATCCATAATATGGTTCACGATGAACGTGTATGGAAGTCCGATGCCGCTCGTCATCATGAAGCCCGTCAAAATATGAACCAGGCCCAGAATAATGAAGAGCACCAGCGATACTTTTTTAATGTTTTCCGAGGTTTTTCCTGCCATGGGTTTTTTAGAAAGTGCTTGTTGTATTATAGCACCGTGCCGGGTTTGCACAACTCGCCGAGCACGTTTATACTCTGGCTGTTCTTCACTATTTTTATGATTACTCCGGAACAGGTTAAACATATTGCCAAACTGGCGCGTTTGGGGCTTCAGGACAACGATGTCGACAAGTTCGCCAAACAGCTCAGCAGCATTATGGAGTACGTTGAAAAACTGAATGAAGTTGATGTGAAGAATGTTGAACCGACTTCGCAGGTCACCGGCCTTGAAAATGTGATGCGTGAAGATGTTGTATCGCGTTTTTCAAACCGCGAAGATCTTTTAAAGTGCACCGAGCTTCCCGTCCAGAACGATCAGATCCAGGTGAAATCCGTTATTTCGATGTAATTTTTATGCTGCATACTTTAACACTCGCCGAAGCCACTGAAGGTCTTAAGAATAAGAAATTTTCTTCGGTTGAACTGACGAAAGATCTTCTCGAACGTATTAAAAAAGTGAACGATGGTTTGAACGTTTATGTGACCGTTGACGATGAAGGAGCCTTAAAAATGGCTGCCGAAGCTGATGAACGATTAGCTTCGGGAAAGAACGTTACGCCTTTGACCGGCGTGCCCGTCGGAATTAAGGATATTTTTAATACTCAAGGTGTACGCACGACGTGCGCTTCGCCTTTTTTGAAAAATTTTGTGCCGCCTTATGACGCTACCGTCGTCACGAAGCTGAAAGAAGCGGGTTTTGTTCTTGCGGGGAAACAGAATATGGATGAGTTTGCTTCAGGAGGTTCTACGGAGCATTCCTGTTTCGGTCCTACAAAAAATCCATGGGATCCTACGCGCGTCGCGGGAGGTTCATCGGGCGGGTCCGCTGCTGCAGTAGCGGCTGATATGAGTTTTTATGCTTTGGGGACGGATACGGGCGGGTCCATCCGTCAGCCCGCGTCATTGTGCGGAGTCGTAGGATTGAAAGTTACGTATGGAAGAGTTTCCCGCAGCGGTGTTACGGCCATGGCTTCTTCCTGGGATTCGATCGGTCCGTTTGGGAAAACCGTTCAGGATGTTGCTACGGTTCTGCAATATATCGCGGGCAAAGATGTCCGTGACGCCACCACTCCTGCGGTTGAGGTTCCCGATTATTCAAAAGCGCTGGGACAGTCCGTGAAAGGCCTTAAAATAGGAGTTCCCAAGGAGTATTTCGGAGCAGGTCTTGATCCGGAAGTTGAAAATATTATCCGGACTGCGTTGAAAGAGTACGAAAAAATGGGAGCGACGGTCAGTGAAATCAGCCTTCCTTATACTTCTTATGCCGTTGCAGTTTATTATATTGCTATGCCAGCCGAACTTTCGGCGAACCTGGCCCGTTTTGACGGCATCCGTTTTGGTGCAAAACCAAAAGCCCCTGTTAAAGATATGATCGATTATTATTATCAGGCGCGCAATGAAGGTTTCGGTGATGAAATCAAACGCCGCATCATGATCGGCACGTATGTGCTTTCCGCCGGTTACTACGATGCGTACTATGTGCGCGCGCAAAAAGTGCGTACGCTCATCCGTAAAGATTTTGATGATGCATTCAAAAACGTCGACGTCATCATGACGCCGGTTTCACCTTTCCCGGCTTTTACGATCGGTGAAAAGAAAGACGATCCTTTGGCAATGTATCTGGCCGACGTATTTACGATTCCGGTGAATTGTGCCGGAGTTCCGGCGATCAGTCTGCCGTGCGGTTTTATCAACAAGGCCGATAAAAAATTACCGGTCGGTTTGCAGATCATCGGTCCGCAGTTCAGTGAAGATAAAATTTTGAAAGTCGCTGCCGCCTATGAACAGGCAACGGATTGGCATACGATGAAGCCGGCACTTTAAAAAAGCTGTAACATTTCCGGTTTTTTTCAGTTTTAGAAAGTACAGTGTTATAATGTCAGGAGTATTTTTATTTCTTAAATTTTTTCGTTATGAAAAAATTGATCGCCTCCATGGGGAGTGCGCTCATGCTCTTTTCAATTGGAGCGAGCAGCGCATCGGCAATTATTCCTCCTATTCTTAACTGTCATACGCTCCACAGCTGCGGTGTCTACGTTGACGCCAGTGCAGCTCCGGCTGGAGATGGAAGCTTTGCTCATCCATTTCAGAAGATTACCGACGCCGTGAATTATCTGGAAACTCCGGCGAATTCCGATTACGACAACATTTGGGTCGCGGGCGGGAACTATTCCGCTGAAACTCTTCCGTGGAATGTTGATGGCTCTACTTATTCAAAGAGTTTTAATCTTTCCGGCGGATGGAACAGCGCGTTTTCCACCCAGGCTCCTTCATCAACACCTTCAAATATTCAGACAGGCGGAGCAGCGGGTCTCTTGGATGTTACTTCGGTTGCTGGAAAAATGGACGGGTTTGATATCTCAGGTCTGAACGGGGGCGGGATTTTTATTCAGAATAACGGTGCTACCACTCTTGATTTTTCCGTTACGAACAATGTTATTCACAATAATATCACCACGAGCGCCGTTGCATTGGCCATTATCATCACCGGTTCCAATACGGCGGAAGTAAGCGCAAATAAATTTTACAGCAATACCGCGAACGGCGGCCTTGTTTCAAATTATAACGGTAAAGTTACGGCATATAATAATCTTTACTATGCCAACAGTTCCAATGGTGGAGGCGGTTCTTTAAAATGCAGCAACGGTGCGCTCGTCTATAATAATTTTATTTTAGGCGATACCGCTGACGCTCTTGTTATTCCGGGAGGCAGCTGCCAGTTCGTGAATAACACTCTGGCGCACAACCAGATTAATTCGGGCGCAAGTAATGCGGCGATCGTTGCTCTCGGCAATGGCAACACGATCGATAACAATCTTATTGCTTACACAGTAGGCAATTCCACACTTGTTCATAACGGAGGCGATACGTCCGTTTTTGATTACAATGCACTTTTCAGCAACTCCAGCGATCCTGCGATGAGCGGGAATAACCTAAGTTGCGATCCTCAATTTTCCGGATCAGGCACGGATCCAAACAGTTATAAACTGGCAAGCGGTTCAACTTGTATCGATAAAGGTACAACCGAAAGTGGTGTGGCCAACGATTATTTCGGCACTGCCCGTCCGCTCGACGGCGACGGTAACGGCACCGCCCAATATGATCCGGGTGCATTTGAAGCAGCGGCTGCGAGTGTTTCTGCTCCATCGATTACGGGTTTGAGCGCTGCTCCGGCAACGATCAGTCCGAACGGCGACGGCAATGCTGACACCACGACAATTTCTTTCAACCTCAGTGCCAATGCGAATGTCACTGTTTCCATTTTGAACGGAAGCAGCGTTGAAATGAAAAGATTGATTGATAATCAAAGCAAATCCACTGGTTCGATTCTTACAACCTGGGATGGAAAAGACACCACCGGCAATGTTGTTGCCGACGGTGTTTATACCGCTAAAGTTACGGCAACCAACGCGGGAGGAACCGATTCAAAATCTACGAATGTAACTGTGAGTGTGGGCAGTGTTACTCCACCGCCTCCGCCATCAGGCAGCCAATGTGACGGCTTTACCGATGTACCGTCAACCGATCCTGATTGCGCAGCGTTCACATATGTCAAAGGATCGGGTGCGATGACCGGCAATCCGGATGGTACGTTTGCTCCAAATGCCGATCTCCAGCGCGACCAGGTTGCAAAGATTGTGCTTACGACCTTCAATAAATTTAATGCATCCACTGATTATTGCCACAGTGTTAATCCGTTCCCGGATGTGACTCCGGTATCATGGGCATTCCAATATGTCTGTGATGGAAAAGGCATCGGCATGATCACCGGTTACCAGTCCGGCGCTGATGCAGGTTTCTACAGACCGGGCCGTGCAGTAGACCGCGTTGAATTCCTCGCGTTGCTGCTCCGCAACCTGAGCGATCCGATGCCAAGCAACAGCAGTCTGTCTTATGCTGACGTTGCAGCAGGACAGTGGTTCAGCGGGTATGCAAAGTATTCAATGGATAACAGCCTCTTCGTCGGTGCAGATCTGTTTCCAACGCAATACACGTTGCGCCGTGAAGTTGCAGAAATTATTTACAAACTTCACACCCTCGGGAAGTTTTAAAGGTTAGTGAAGTTTAGGTACGATAAAATGAAGGAGCCTTGTTGAAAAACGGGGCTCCTTTTGTTTTATTCAACCCGGCACAGTTCAACGATCAGTTTTTCCAGGGCCAGGCGCAGTTCAGTGTTGTCGCCTGCGGTCATGTGGATTTTGCCGCTTTTCATGTTCGTATCGATCGCCAGGAGTTTGCCGTAGGTTTTCGCCAGCATCGCGCTTTTGAAATTTTTACTCTGGCCCATGGCCGTCATAATCACAAAAGGGTGTTCTTTCAGTTTTTGGTTGATGGCGGTTTTTTCCATTTTTTGTTCCATACATGCCCGCACCTGAATCAAAATTCTGAAATGCCTCACGATCATGAACATGCTTTTGACGATCTCTTCGCCGCTTTCCAAAAGAACATCCAAGGTTTTAAGAGCAGCTTTGGCGTTTTTTTGTCCAAGATAGTCCGTGAGTTTGAAAATTGACGTGGAAAGATTCGGGCTCGTCATGCTTTCAATCGCTTCGCTTGGGATAGGCTGGCCTTCGGCATACAGTGTGAGTTTTTCAATTTCCTGGGTCATCTGCCACAAGTTTGGTCCGACGGTTTCTGCCAGCTGGTTGGCTTCACGCATCCCTATCCTGCCGCCGCGTTCCTGCACTCTGGTTTGAATCCATGCCGTGAGTTTTGGTCCGATCAAAGGATCGAACTCCTGCAGCGTCGCTATTTTTTTGAGGGTTTTAAACAGCGTTGTTCTGGCATCGGGTTTTTCCTGCTCCAGAAAAACAACCAGACTGAAATCCGCGATGTCCGGAAGTTTTTCCGCTATGGATTTTTGGTCGTCGTCTTTGCCGTCGCGCAAAAAATCGCGGATGATCACAAGTTTTTTTTCGCCCAGGAAGGGGACTGAATCAACCGCTTCAATAAAATCGCCGTACGTCAATTTTTCACCATCAAACATCAGCACGTTAATGTCGCCGAATTTTTTTTCGAACTCTTTTTTCCAGTACTGGCTTTTGTGCCAGGAGGAGTAGGTGTCTTCGCCGTAAAAAAGATGAAGATTGGCTTGGGGCATGCTGTCGGTGATATATTGCGGAAATAGCACTTTTGAGATCTTACTCTAGCAGGAAGTTTGTGTGCGCGTCCATATTTGACGGACATGGCTAGATATGACAGAACATAAACAAAAACCCCTCTTTGTAAGGAGGGGTTTTCTTATATCATGTTTTTGTGGAAGGTTTTATTGGGCCACCTGGTTTTCGCTCAACTGGAGAATGTCCTGTAATCCAGGAGGTGTGTTGAGGATGATGCGTTCATCAAAGCGGATGACGATTGAACCGCCGTTGGACGCCGGATCGCCGGAGAATTTGCGGTGACTCAACAGATCCTGAATGTCGCCGTAGATCGATCCGAAAACCGTCAAAGGAACATAAGTGTTTGCTTCACCGGTTGAAACGAGTTTGCCGTTGTCGACAAGATTTCCATTGGTATCTTTACCCTGCTGGACAAAGTAGACGCCGGACATCTGCGTGACTTTAGGACTTATATTAATGTTTCCGTTTAAGACGATGAAAGCCAGTGAAGCCGTATCGCGTACGGTGCAAACGCCGCTCGGATTTTTGCAAGGGCCGTAGTTGATGTTGCTGTTAATATTCAGGTCGCCGTTTTCTACGATGAAGGTTTTTGCGCCGTCACCGTCGGAAATGAAAGCATTGGTGATTGAATCTGGAACAGCCTGTGAAGGATCAATCGTAAGATTTCCTTTTATGTGGTAGACGCCGGTTGATGTTTGCGGAAGATCGTTCAAACTTTGGATGGTCATTCCTGCAGTCAAATTCGGAGTCCAGCGGGCGACGCGGGTTTTGTTTTCTTCAATGCTGGAAGCGATCTGGCTCTTGCCCCAATCCTGGCCTGGGCGGAGTCTGACTTCACAGATTTCACTGGAAAGGTTTGAAGCAACCTGTGAGCCATAGAGGGTTTCCGTCTTACCCGTTTGGGTTGTTAAGTTCACGGCGAATTTGTCGAGGTTGCAGATTTCGTGACCGACGTTCAGGGAAGCTGCTGCACCTGTACTTGGCGCGGTTTGTTCAGGAGGCGCGCCCGGAGTGATGATCAGACCGGTGCTGTTTTTGTATTGTGAGCAGACCGAAATGTCTTGTCCGTACTGCAGGCTGGTTTCAAGATAAATGTCGCCGGAAGCGCGGGTCAAGATATACTGGCAGAAACTTTGGACGGCTGCCGATGCGCTTAATGTTCCCGGAGTCATTGAAGGTACGGCGTAGTTTGCAGTAGCAATGTTCGTATATTTTTCTTCACAAATACTGCCGGTCAAACAACTATTGTCGCTGATTGAACTGTTTTCAACAATGCCCTGGTAAGTTACCGTGACGACTTGTCCGGCATTGAGGCTTGATAATTGGATGATCGGCAATACGGTATTTTGATCTCCTGTAAGAGTGTAACAGTCGGTGGCCGGTCCACTGGCAGGACATTGAACCACGCCGTTGATCAAGAATGTGTCGTCATATTTAATGTCGCCTCCGGTTGTTGATGATCCATTGATGTAGCCTTGGATTTTTCCGCTGTTCATCGGGTCGGTGATAGTTGCATCGGTTTTGTCGTTCGTCGGAGTAAAGGTGAGGGTGTATTTGACGACTTTGCCGTCGATCGTTCCGGTTTTACCGCCGTTGATGTTGCTTGGGACGAGCGTTAACGGATTATTAAATCCGCTCTTCACGCCTGTTTCCCCAGAAATTGGTTTCGCCCCCGGAAGATTTACGATTTCAACCGTTTTGGTGAACGTTGGAGGGCTTGGTGGAACCGGAGGGGTGTAGTTGTTGATGCTACAAGCCGGTGTTGGTCCAGTAACAGTTACCGGAGTGTTTAGCGGAACGGGCTGGCAGAGTCCGTTTGAGAACGGAGCGCCGCTGCCGATTTGCCATGTAAACGGTCCGACATAATTCTGGACGTTGGTAAGACAAAGCTCTCCATTATTGTAGCTTGGAGGTCCCATCGTACATTGATTATTCTGTGGTGGTTGCGGAGGAATATTGACCTGACATGCAGGAGCTCCGATTGCCTGGACGTTTACGCTCGTGTTTGGCGGAACGGTTTGGCATGTGCCGTCATTGAAGGTTGTTGAACCGATGGTCCATTGATAGCTTCCGCTGAATGATCCGCTTGGGATAGGACTGACGCAGATCTGGCCGCCTACCTGGCTCCAGCTCAAACCTGTACATGAACCGCCGCCCGGAGGCGTGATCGGATTGTTGAAAGTGATTGTCTGGTTACAAGCTGCTACGCTTCCAAGGTTTGGAACCGCGCTCATGCTTACTGATCCGCTCGTTCCCTGAACAGATGATGTTTTATAAAAGTAGCTGCAACCCACGATGGTGGTAAATGATGTATTACTTAAATCAGGGCCCAAATAATCGTAACAAGCCACGTTATTTGCCGGATTCGGTGAAAGCGTTGCACTGCCGCTTACTGTCCAGCTTACCTGTGAAGGATTTGGAGAACTGACGTTGGTAGGATTTGGATTGAGAAGCTGGCTGCTGCCGCCTGAAATAGTTGTTCCCAAATAACCGGAGTTCAAATTCTGGCACATATTGCCGCCGCCTGAACTTGCGGTTTTGCCGGTTGCACAATCGCCACCCGGTGGCAGGATCACGCCCGCAGGTACGCCCGTGACCTGCATCTGCAATGAGACTGGGTTTCCCGAGACGACCGGATTGGTCACTTTTACAAAGTTGGTGGCGCTGGTTTTGGTTTCCGGACTGGTCGGAGGAGTTAAGTTAAGGTTTGTAGGAGTCCAGGTTACTGTCGTGTTGCGGTCGATGCCGTCACTGTAGTTCACTTTCGCACTGAAGATGTCACTGCCGGTGTTGGAAAGAGTGGTTGAATTTGGAACGACGTCATAACAGAAAGGAGGAGGAACAGTGATTTTTATGTTTGCCTGACATGTTCCTGCAAATTCCGTGGCGTGGTTTGATTTATCCACTGCCGTGACAGTTATTGTTTGCGGTGCACTGATGGTTGGCAGGGTGTAGTTCAGCGTGGTTGATGTATCGGTGTCATAATATGTTCCGGAATTGCCGTCGTATGTGAATTTACTTGGTGCGGTTGAAGTCCATTTATAGTCGAGATTGAGACCGCCAGTCGTTGCTGAACTTACATTAATAGTTTGCGGCAAATCTGATTCCACGAACGGTCCGGTCGGACTGATCGTCAAACCTGTACAGGTCGGAGGAGGGGTCTTTGCTGTTTGTTTTGAACCGGCACACGTTCCAAGATCAACGCCGTCGTTGATAGCGGTGACTTCTGCTGTGACATTTGCATCGTTGCCCGGATTAGGAATGGTGAATTTGTTGATAATGTCTGCATTCGTTACCGCGCTTTGCGTTGGATAAGTGTCCAATGTTCCGCCGGATTGTGTCCAGGTAATCGTTGCGTTGTGGCTTAGTCCTTTATCCGTGGTGATGTGTCCGGTCAGCGTCGTTTGTCCCGGATTGGTTAAGGTCAAAGGAGTTAATGTAAAGCTTGTACATTTTTCCGGAGTAGGTGCTGATTTTCTCCAGACAACGCCTGTGCTGCCGATCGGGGACCAATAGTAGTTGGCTGTTGAGCTTCCATAGGGTGTTCCTGTCTGGAATTGTGCCGGTCTTTTCCAGTCCATTGAGCACCAATGCGTGTCGTAATCTTTTGGTACGCTGCAGTAATTATCGTCGTTCAGATAACTCATGTTCGTTGTCCTTTTAATTGCGTAATCGCGGAGCAAGACTTTTGATGAAGTACTTGAACTCCAAAGATCCGCAGGAACATCTTCCCGTGTTGGAAGCTGTACGTAAGCAAAGAAGTTTCGGTTTGCGTCCGGTTTGGAATTAAAACCGATGAGCGAATCAAGATCAGGATTATATCCGAAAATTCTTGGTTTAGAAGAAGGATCGTTTTCACCAAATGTCCATACGACTCCGCTTGCGCTGTTTCTTACTTCAGTTCCGCCCCAAAGATGCGGTGCGTAACCATTACAGTTTGCAACGCCGTCTGCAGAAAGGTCGTCCGCGGAAAATCCCGCAGGAACGTCGGTGATACAGGTTATTTTGCTTAAATCGATATTTGATGCCACATCAGGCGCAAAATCGATTTCGAATTTGGAAATGAGTGATTTATAGAAATATTGCTGTCCGGATGTTTCTTCAGCAGAGTCGTTATAATAGTTGTGCTGATGAAGGCCGATTGGCACGTAGGTGTTTTGCGAACCGGATTTCAAAGGAATGTCGCCGGTGTCGGTAACTGGCTGAGGATTATATGATTGGGTCGTATATGGCGTTACTGTAGGGATCGTAAGATGTCCGCCAATAGCAATGTTACAAATTGCATCAGTAATCGTTCCACCTGGGAATTCCGAAGGTCTGCCGTTGATGTAATTGTCGGCGGCGCTTCCATAAAATTTTGTACCTGCCGGATCAAAAGGAAATATCCCAAGGTCGCATGCCTGACGAGACACCGGATGGTAATCTGCAGAAACTGGCAACGGCGCAACTAAAAGCTCAACGAGAGCAGTGAGCGCTACGAGCCAGATTGTTAGATTTTTATTTTTCATTTTGATGGAGGTATAAAATTTGTATTAACCAGACTGATCCGGATTCACTGCGGCACCGCTTTGTTGACTTGGCGATGTTATAAGAGGAGCAACTGTTCCTTGCTGTCCACCGCCTGTCGGCACCTGACTGTTTGAATTTTGTTGAGACATCACCATGAATATAATCACGATGATGACTGCTAAAATTGCAAGAACCCAGCCGATTTGTTGATTGTTTTTTTTCATAGTTTATTTTTAGAAATATTAGCCGGATTGGTCAGGGTTGTTCGTTCCGCCCGGTGGAGGAGGATTGCCGCCGCCGACTTTTGGAGGTACTGTTCCGCCTTTTCCGCCGCCGGTGTCCGTGCCGCCTCCAACTTTGGTGCTGCCGCCCGGGCCGCCGACTGGTTGATTGTTTTTGTTGCCAGGTGGAGGTGGAGGCGCTTCCTGTGCGCCGGTTTCGATGGTAACGACGCCTGCTAAACCAAAGCTGATAAATCTTGCGGTGGTTTCAGGAGACACGGTGCCGGTTGATGTTGAAGCACCTGCCACGATGAGCCCTGTTTCTTTGGCCATTCTCGCGAAAATCTGAATATCTTCTGCCACGGCGAACGATGCATTTCCGCAGCGCGCGTGTGCCATGTCTGCGACTTTGGTGTTCAATCTGAATTCAAACGAGTTGCCGTTTGGCGCGTTGTAAATAAAAGCATTGCCTCCGCGGAGCTGTGTGTCGCGGATGCCTTGGGCGATTTTTTTGAATTCCTGGAAGCCTGCGTTGTCGCCGACGGCTTCGCCTTTCAAAGCTTTTTGCATTCCGTCCAAGGCCTGGTTGGCATTGGCATCGCCAAGCACAAACCACATACCCGGCATCGCGATGAGTTTTTTCGCCATTATCGATTCGGCGAAAGCTTTGTCGTTTTGAGTATCGAGCGGACTTTCAAGTTCAAGGATGACTTTTGCAAGATCGCCTTCAAGTCCCGGTTTGCTCAAATCTTCTTCATGAAGACCGAGGACGCCGTACTTATCCTGGGTGATGTATCCCGCAACACCGCGGAGACCCAGACCGATGGCGCCTGCGACTGAACTGAACATCCAGTTTGGTCCTAAAGGTTGTCCCGGTTTGCCGAGTTCTTCGTCTTTGACGTCCTCAAGCAAACGTCGGGAAACAAGGTCTACCAGCTGCTCAGGAGTGCTCTTAATATTGAGTCCTTTGGCATTAAGGTCAGCGATCTTCTTGCGAAAGAACGGTAAAAGTACTGCCTGTTTTGACCATTCAAGGTTTTGTTCAAAGCGAGCGCGTTTATCCGGAGCTTTTTCAAGTTCCATGAAACTCACGTCCATGAGTTCCGACATCACAAAGTTCATCTGAAGGTCGCTGAGTTTTGCTCCCATACCTCTGCCTTTTGGCGGAGCATCTTTCTGTGCTTCCGTCTGGATCAGGGCAGCAAGATTGCGGCGTTTTTCGTTGATGACTGCTTCCGTGTCACCCGGTTTTACCGTAGTGTATTCACCGTATTTACCGACGTTGAAATTGAAGAAATCTTTGCTGAATTTTTTGAGCTGTGTTCGTTTTTCGTCGGTAAGATCAGGTTCGGCTTCCATAATGAACGGTAAGGCTTTGACCTTGGCTTCATATTCTTTCCATTTTGTTTCGTCGAAGCCTTCGACTTTTTCATTAAAGGTTTCGAAGTTTCCTTTGTATTTGGCATAACCTGCAGCATCCATAACATTGTTGTTGGAAACGTTCGGAGTGGAAATAACTTCCCACTGCATTCCGGCCTTGCGGTAAAGATATGAACCCTGTTCCGCAACTTCACTTTGGATCATTGAACGGGTGCGTTTCGGTGTGTCTGAAATAGTGACAATGGTGTTCATCGGAGAACCTTTCTTTGGGAATGGTGTGAAGAACTCTTCACGGGTGATAAAGAGTTCAGGTTTTGCTCCGGGAGCCAGGAACACTTTTCCGTCTTTCAAAATAAGACCTTTGTGTTCCATTCCCGGGTCCATCAGGATTTGGAGATTGCCCAAAGCTCCAAAAACCTGGAATTCCAGAAGGCCGGTTGCGGCATCCGGAACCAGTTTCATGTCGTAAGGTCTCAAAGCCTCGTTATATTTATCAATACTTGGTTCGTCTTTAAACGGAGCAAGATCAACCTCAAAGTTTTTGAGACGAATACCTTTATCTCCATTGGCCATCGTTCCAATATTGCCGCTTTCAGCGGCTTTTGTTTCTTTTACGGCCAGATTGCTGTCCGGATATTTCTTTTTCAAATCGTCCATCGACCTTGCCTGTGCTTTTTCTTGAGAAATCTTGTCCATTTCTTTGGAAGATTCCGACTGGCGACGGTAGACATATGTATCTTTCCCGATAGTGAAGCTGAGGTAAGGTCCGACGTACGGTACCGGCAGGCCGCCAATTAACAGCATGCCCGCAAAAACGCCTCCTCCTGAAATAAACGGCGCTGAGTTTTGTCTTACTGCTTCTCCCGAGACGTTTGCACGCCATGTCTCGTAAAGATCCAGGACGACGGATTTTTGATCTTTTTCGTTTTCAAATTCCTGAGCCGCTGATCTGAAGTATGGACCGATCTGCGGATTGTTGATGATCATCAGATATTTTTTGTCCGGATCTTTTTCCGCGTCGATCTCTTTGGTGTCCATTCCGCCGATTTGTTTTTCAAGATTTTTCTGGGCTGTTTCATAGTTTTTGCCGATGCCGATTCCGACGCCCACGCCAGATACCAAAATTCCCACGCTGCCTCCTGCAAACATTTTCATATCAAGACTGTCCGAGATCGGGAATGAGTAATCTACCCCGCCTACGATGCTTGGGCCAGTGAGCCCGACCCCTACGCCTCCCGTAATGCCGAGTTCTTTGTCTTTTTCAGCGCCGAGTTTAATGCCTTTGCGTACGGCGACACCTAAGACCGGTCCGCTGCTGTCCACGCCTATGCCGACCATTAAAACAAATCCGTCGCCAAGATCGACGCCTGATCCAAGACCGGCTCCAAACGCCTGACTGAGCGGTTTGGTCGTATCGATTTTGAGTCCGATACCGCCGATGAAAACGCTTTCGATTTTCTTTGCGTTTTCTTTGGGGTAGCCTTTGGCAATGGCAATTTCCTGAACTTTTCTGATCATCGGATTCATGGAAAGCTGAGCCTCTTTTGTTTCGGTGGATTCGGTAAGACCTTTTTCTTCGTCGCGGGAATCAAAGTAATAACCTATTTTAATGAGATCTTTTTGATCCTGAACTTTTTGAACCAACGGAGCAGGAGAATCTTTTTCGAGCTGAAGTTGCGAGAGGCTGCCAAGTTTGAGAGTTTGGAATGCGCTATCCAGCGAACTGCTTAACATTGGCGTGACACGTACAGCGTATGCTTCATCGGTTTCACCTTTATTTTTTGGAGGAAGCTGAACTTTGTTGGAATCCGTATATTTGTTGATGAATTCCGTAGCGGCCGCCGGGTTGGTCTTCCAGGAAATCAAACGTTGGAGAGCTTTTTTCATCAGTCGATTGAATTCGTTCACGGTGTCCGTTTCGCTGATGCGTTCAACGCCGTCGAGCGGCTGGTCTTTTTCGCCGAATCTATTTAAACGGCTGCGGATGCGGAGCATCGGAGCTTTTTCATCAAAGTATTTGCCGTACACTGTGGTGTCTTCATCTTTTTCTTTCGTGCCGGCCACAACATCTTCCCAAGAGAATGAACGGCCATCCGGATGGTTTTTTCTCCAGTTTGGTTTATCAGAGTCACGGAAGACATCTTCAATCGCGGCAACAGATTTTCCAGTTTCCGGAGCCATTTTTTCAGGACTCGCGGCTGCAGCCTTGAACTCTTTGACTTTGAGCTGGCCGATGGCCTGGAGCAATTGACCGCTTTCTTCAAGGACGTAGTTTAAATAACCGATGCGGTTTGCCGCTTCGCGGTAGTTGCCCCACTGCTGATATTCCGGATCGCCCTTCAGATCATCCAGAGCTTTAACAGCTTTGAAATAGTCGTCGAACTGTTGTTTATTTCCATCAACCAGATGCCAGACATAATCCGCAAAAGATTTATATTTTGCCGGATCATCGCCCTGTGATTCCGCCAGTTTTCTTTTTTCCGTCACAACGTTGACGATCTGGGTTTGTTTTAAAATTCCCTGACCTTTTTTTGCTTCGAAAGCTTTGTATCCGCCTTCATTCGCTTTCATGAGTTTGGAGTTCTCTTCAAGTTCATTTTTGAAGTCGCCTAAATCGCCCGTTTGTCCTTTTTTATTGGTATAGATTTTGAATGAATCCAAAACATCTTCAAAATCCACCCGGTCGTTTCTGCCGACTCTAATGAGTTCAATGATTTTTACGCGAGCGTTTTCGGGCGTGATTCCGGCTTCAACAAAGATCGGATGTTTCAGAACAGCAATCAATTGGTCCAGTCCTGCTATTTCAACTGATCCTTCGCCATTCCAGAGTTTAAGCCATGCTTCTTTGTCATTAAAAATATCTACTAATCCCATAAATCCTTCCCCAGTTGCAAATTTCATTTTTAGGTTTCCGTCTACGACATCGAGCAAGCTTTTATCAAGCATCACCTGGTTGTCCAGATACTGCTTCATGTTTCCGCGGAAAGCTTTTTCTGATGCTTCACGGTTTTTTCTGAATTTGTCGGCGTAACTTTCGGCGCGTTCACCGTAGCGTACTTCGGCTACTTCGTTGGCCGTCGGCACACCTGCTTCACTTGGAGTCGGCACAACCAAGAAGAGCGTATTTCCGTCCTGAAACTGTTTGAGCAGTTTGACGTAAGCGGCTCTGCGTTCATCGACGGATTTATATTTTGATTTTTCAAAAGCCTTCATAATCGGGTCCATGGAAAGCGCGCGGTCAGCTATGGATTCATAGGTGTCTCCGGCTTTGAGCGTGACTTTTTCAAGAAAGGCGCGGTCTTTTGGCCCTTCCGCTGACTTGCCTGTTTCCCATCTTGGCAGAACGACGTCGCCGTCGTAAATTTCCACGCGGACTCCGTTTCCATAAACAAAAGTTCCTTTGCGGGTTTCAGTTTTGTTTTTGAGGAATTTTGTATACGTTTTATCTGGGTCAAAGCTTGCTTCCATGCTTTTTCCAGCACCGTTGCGTTTGACGCGGATTTTATCGCCTTTTTTTGCTCCGGGGAAAAGATCGCTGATGGTGATGGTCTGTTCTGCAGCCCTGTCGCCGTCAAAATGAACTTTGCCGGTTTCGCGGTTGTAATATTTTGCAACCATCGTTTCGTCGGAACGTTCATCTTTTACCTCTTTATAGGCTACTTCAGGAGGTTTTACTTCAGCCGGTGCAGGCTCAAGGACCATGTCTTTTCTTATCCAGCCCGTGTCTTTCGCTCCGCTTTTTTCAAAACTTACATTAATATATTCTTCATTCCCTACTTTTCTTACCATGTTGTTCGCCGTGATTACTTCTTCGCCTTTTCCGATCATGCGGATCATAGTACCTTTGTCATTATAAAGGACGGTATTTCCGAGCGTATTAGATTTTCTCGCCACCACCACGACTTCATCGGTAAATTCCGGTTTTTTACTCCAGACGTTTTGGACTTTGTCGAACGCTTCGTGTTTATATCCTTTATTTCTCAGGTTTCCGATTTCAACCCAGCCCATAATGTCAGTTTTTCCTGAACCGATTTCATTTTTGGTGAGTTTTGCCAGGACGAACTTGCCCATAACCCCGTTTTTCTTTGGAGCTTCAACTACAAATCCCTGCTGGATCTCAGCCGGAATATAATGTGTTCTGTAGCCCTGGTCATCAACGATATTGTCACCGCTGAGGAATCTTCCGCTGCCGTCTTCACCATAATAGTCCGGGTCTGCGTTCTTCATCTCTGCTCCCCCAAAATATCCCCGCAGGTTTAAGTCTGCTTTGGTTCCGACTCCCAGGGATTCGGTTCCGCTGATGCGGATCTGGTCGGGTTTGGCGCCTGGAAAAGCTTTTTTAAAGAATTCAAGGGCGGATTTTTGTTGGTCGGTCCCTTCATCCGATTCTTTTTTTTCAACGACCGGAGGAGGCGATACGACGCTTTCCTTTGGAGTTCTGATGACTGCGTTCAGCGTGGAAAGTTTGATTTCGTTTTCAGGTTTGAAAGAGTCGGTCTTGTAAAATTTCATGCTGCCGTTTTTCAGGTTCACCATTGTGCATTTTTCCTTGGAAAGTTTTGCTTTGTCGGCTGCGAAAGTTGTTGCGTCTTCCCATTTGAGACTTTCTTGGAGAAGTTTTTTAGCATAGGCGGCTTTTCCCTTATTGTCGCCATAAATTCCGTCAGCGAACTCTTGTAAATTTTGGATCGGATCTTTTGCGGCGTCCCATTCGGTTTTGTATTCATTCTTCATGAGATCGTTTAACACTTCAGTCTTTTCAGCTGGTTTCAGCGTTTCTTTGCTTTCCGCCGGAGCACCTTCAAGTTTTTCTGGTCCAGCGTAAGCCATGCGCTTGCCCTTGAAGCTTGCGCGCTCCCCGTGATTGAGGAAAAGAAGTATGCGTTTTTCGTTGAACATAGACGTTATTTAGGAAATTTTATTAGGCGGATTTTCGGGAAGCTCCCCTTTGAGAGCTTGCAAGGCTTGCATCGTCTGACTCATCATTGCTTCTTTTTTGAGAAGGTATTCATGGGTGTATGTTCCTTCGCCGCCGATTTTTACTTCGCGGGGTTTGAAAAATTCCGAGAGAAAAATTTCCTGCACACCTTTTGGTCCGGCAAAGAATTTGAATCTTCCATCAACGATGGCGGCAGTCCTGCATCCTTTGCTCTGAAGATAATCACGGATTTCATCGAGAGTTTTTCCCGGATCGAGCGTGTCGGTCAGGTTTTGTCTGACGCTTTCGGCGCTGAGCTCGGGATTTTTTTCTTTTGCCTGGTTCCCAAGATTTTCCAGCACAGCATTGAAATCGGCACTGAATGGGGTTTCAACGTTCAGGTTGGTGTTGAATTTTTTCTCCATGGTTTCGGCAAGACTTAAAGTGCCGGTTCCCGAAGCCTGTCCCGAAGGTTTTTCAATGCTCAGGAAAATGAATTTTTGTTTTTCTGCCGTTCCTTCCCTGTTTTTCAAATACAGCAATTTTTCCATAGTGTTTTTGTTTATTTTGGTTTTTGGGCAGTAATAAATCTTTAAATTATAGCAAAAAACGGCGAAACTTGCAACGTAGGAATACCTTCAGCTAAAGTGGAACCGTTCCTGTTATTTTTTGTTATGAGAAAACCGATCATCATCGTTAATTTTAAAGCCTATGAAAAGGCTTCCGGAAAGCATGCCGTAGAGCTCGCGAAGATTCATGAAAAAGTTGCCGAAAAAACAGGAGTCTCTTTTGCCATAGCCGTGCAGCCCATTGATTTACGGATGGTCGTCGCCGCGGTGAAGATTCCGGTGCTGGCCCAGCATTTTGATCCTATTCATTACGGCGCTCACACGGGCCATCTTTCGCCTCATGTTTTGAAAGATGCCGGAGCCGTAGGTTCGCTTTTAAATCACGCGGAAAAAAAGGTTTCAATCGAAGTTATTCGGGCGTCGGTTCAAGAGGCACATGAGATCGGTTTTATGGTTGTTCTATGCGCAGATACCGTCCAGGCCGGAAAAGACATTGCGATGTTCGATCCGGATTTTGTGGCCGTTGAACCTCCCGAACTTATCGGGGGCGACGTTTCAGTCGTTGATGCCAATCCGAAAATTATTACGGACGCAGTTGAAATGATCGGTAACGGCAAAGTTTTGGTGGGCGCGGGCATTAAAACCGGACGGGATGTTTTGATGTCGCTTGAGCTCGGCGCGAGCGGGGTTTTGTTGGCTTCCGGCGTAGCAAAATCTTCAAATCCGGAAGAAGTTTTAATGGATTTGGCTCAAGGCGTCCTGGATTTTCAGGCCGGTAAAAAATCTTAGAAGGCAGGCCATCATTGTTTTAGTCGAGCAAACGTTCTATAATACTTTTTGATTTATATTTTTTCTTCTTTTATGCAGGTTTCGATCATTCAGAAACATATCAATTTAAGTGAAGCTCAAAAGGATTATATTCAGGAGAAAATTGAAAACCTCAAACACCTAAGCCAGCGGGTCGATGACGAATCGACCGTGGTCCGCGTGGATGTTGAACATAACAATCTCAAAACCACGAACAAGAATATTTCGCTCGAAGTGACGATGGTTGTCCCGCATGCGGTTGTGCGCGCGGAAGTCATGGCGACGAACCCGGAAGAAGCCATTGATCTGGCCGTTGAAAAACTTAAAAAACAGATTGAACGCTATAAAGGCAAACAACACCGCCGCGATCAGTCGGGTAAATGGATTCCGTCTTCAACGCTTGAAGAGATTTCTTCAACCCAGGAAGGGGCTGCTCCGGTTTCTAAAATCACCAAACGCAAAAGTTTTGCCGACCTCAAGCCGATGCATGAAGAAGAGGCCGTTGAACAGATGGAACTGCTTGAGCACGATTTTTTTGCTTTCCAGAATGAGGAGAACGGAAAGTTCGGCGTAGTCTACAGACGTGAGGATGGTACCTACGGCTTGCTGGAACTTGAAAGTAAATAGAGAGTCATTTTCTGAACGCTCTCATGGATCTGCTTTTACAATTTTTCGGTTTAGCATATTTTCTTTTTGCGCTCTGGAATTTGCGTCTGGCCGTCCTGATGCTGCCGTTGTTTTTTCCGGCGTATCTTTTGAAATTTGATGTCGCCGGTCTTCCGTTTCCGCTCGTGGAAGTTTTTGTCGACGCGACGTTTTTGGCATGGATTTTCAGAACCGGCTGGGATTTTTTCCACAAGAAAATTACCTGGAAACAGCTTCTTGAGCCTTATAAACACACCTGGTGGCTCGCAGTTTTGGGCATCGTGATCGCCGCCGTGATTTCGACCATCATTGCGCCGCAGGCCGTGACGATGCTGGACGGTACGACGATTTATTACGGCAGAAAAATTGCCATGGGCATTTTAAAGAGCTGGATTCTTTGTCCGGTGCTGATGCTCATTTTGTTTGCCTGGATCATGCGCACGGGAAAAGACATGACAATTGCACTGAACTGTTACGTTGTTTCAGCGGTTTTTTTGGCGGCATGGGGCGCTTATCAGGTGCTTACGGGTCAGTACATAACTCCTGACGCCCGTGCTTCCGGTCCCTTTAATTCCGCCAACTATCTGGCTCTTTATATTACGCCGGCGCTTTTTTATGCCCTTGCCCGGTTGAAAGATTTTTTTGTCGTTCATGAGCAGTCCATGTTGACGAGATTTTTTCAATTTTTTAAGCGAAACAGCAATGATCTGCAGCGCCGCCGGAATTTTTTGCTTGCAGTCCTCTGGAGCGCCGGATTTTTCCTGCTTCTTTTCGGTCTTTTATTTACCAAATCTTACGCTGCCTTTTTGGCTTTTTTTGTGGCATGTTTTTTGTGGCTGGCTATGCATGTCAAAAATTGGAAACGTTTTCCGTGGAAGACGATTCTGATTATTGCCGGGGTCATCGTTGTTGTCGTTATCGCTTTGATCGCGCTTGATCCGACGAAATGGCAGCTTTTCTTCCAGCTGACGACGCGAACCTCTTCGGGCGTGCGGGTTGAAGTTTATACGATAGCCACCAGGCTGGTGTTGGAACATCCGCTTCTGGGCATAGGTTTGGGGATGTTTCCTGCTGTGTACCAGATTGAAGGGCCCCGCATTTTAGGTCAGGCGCTTTATGAATTGAATATGCTCCATCCCCATGATATTTTCCTGGCGTTCTGGCTGAACCTTGGATTGTTGGGTTTTTTGAGTTTTTTGTGGATCATCAAAATTTGTTTCCAGAAAGGCTGGAAGCATCTGAAAGCTGTATGGCA
The DNA here is from genome assembly GCA_003153355.1 of Candidatus Peregrinibacteria bacterium. GTDB lineage: Bacteria > Patescibacteriota > Gracilibacteria > UBA1369 > UBA1369 > PALSA-1335. The sequence goes on along the minus strand of PLYH01000001.1, from coordinate 73,064 downwards.
AAACCGTGCGCCGGATCTTTCATGGTTTAAAGGCGTCGGGCTGCTCATGTTTATCATTATTCTTGTGCATGGAACCGTCGATACGCCTTTTTTCAAAAACGACTTGGCGCTGTTATTCTGGCTGGTCGTGAGTATGATAGTTTTTCCGGCTTCGCAAAAAGATAAACAATAAGTTTTTATTTTTTATCTGGAGCCAGGATTCTTTTCGGCAAAGGCCCTGCCGGAACCGTTGGAGTTTCGTCAGGATCGATTTCTGCTTTTACTGTTTCAGGTTCCGCGATCTTTTCTGTTTCTTCGGGCTCAATAGCCCTAAGCGTTCTAGCCGATGTTTGCCTGCTTACATCAACTAAAACCGTTTCTCCAAATTTTTCATCTTCATCTTCGTTATCTTCCGCAAAAATTCCTTTATCATGCTGCCAGGCAAGTTCGATGATTTTATTTCCGATTTTTTTAAGAACCTGCAGACGTATCCATTCGTTCAGTTCCTCGTGATTTGGAGCTTTGTCGGCTGGCGGGGCAAGCGATGAAGAAAGCAGCCGTATTCTCATTTCCTCAGGTGAAGGTTGCGGTTTTTCCTGGGATGGTTTCGGTATCCGGTCGAACTCTTCGTGCTTTTGGCTTATAAATTGGATGATGGTGCGTTCAAGAGCATGTTGTTTTTCTTCGCTCAATCCCGTCCATTCTTCGACGTAATCTAAAACCAGCCTTCCGATTTCGATGATAATCGCGTCTGCCGAAGGTAATGGTCCGTATTTTTTTTCGCCTTGGTCGTTTATTTTTTCGCCGGCCAAAAATGCAAGCATTTCGTTGCGTTCAAGGCTTTCACGGTCCGTAACTTCAGGAGGCAACAGTTTCCAGGCTTCGTAAGTTTTTAACAGCGTGCCTCCGATATACCACTCTCTTCTTTTTTCACCGGGTATATTCTGGAAGGCGCCGTACGTTTTTAATAATTGCTCTAACTGTTTTGTTAAAGTTTCATTCGTCGTTCTTTTAAAAACGCCGCTTGTTTTTCCTTTTACAATCACCCCTTTATATTCCGGGGGAATTGATTTTGAATAGCGTGTTGCTGCTTCTGCCGGGCCTTTGCGAGATCGATCATTCATAAGGATAGAGGGGGAAGTATCAAAATGATCTCGATTTTTAATTTTTGTAGGCCTATTGTACACGAAATTTCTTTTTATAGAAAATTATTATTGGAAATGATAGAGTAATACAGCGGAAAACATCAAATTTTAATGAAATTATTAATTCTATGCCGATGCTCGCGACGATTGAAGGAACAGTCATGAAAGGGATTCTGATGGGAAGAAAAATGGGTTTCCCCACTATTAACGTTGCTTTCGATTCTACGGACCTGCCTTTTGGCGTTTACGCAGCACGGGTGTATACTTCTTACGGTATATTTAAAGGAGCGATGCACTTCGGGCCGCGAAAAGTTCTGGGTTTGATGGAGCCGACACTGGAAATCCATCTTCTGGATTTTTCCGATGATTTGTACGGACAAAAAGTGAAGATCGAAGTTCTGGAGAAGATCCGCGACACCAAGGATTTTGACGATATGGATGCGCTCAAAAGACAGATTCGTTTTGATGTCGATGCTGTGCGGGCAACAGATATTCCCCTCAAGTAATTATGCTCATTACTTACCTCAAGAAAAAAATTTCCACGAATAATCCGCTGCGTTTGCTGTACCATCAGGTGATGGCTTTTTTGGGAGCGACCTATTACCGTTATCCTTCAAGGTATTTGAATGTCATTGGCGTGACCGGAACGAAAGGAAAGACAACAACCACGAATCTTATCGCCGCTATTTTGACCGAAGCCGGATATAAAGTTGGGATGACCTCGACGATTCTTTTTCAGATCGGCGATACGAAATGGACCAACCTCACCAAGCAGACGACCCTGGGACCTTTTTTTCTTCAGAAAATGCTGCGTCAGATGGTTGATTCCGGCTGTTCTCACGCAGTGCTGGAAGTTTCTTCGCATTCCATTCATCAGAACAGAATCTGGGGTATTAATTTTGATACCGCGGTTTTAACCAATATGGGTGAGGATCATCTGGAATATCACGGGGGTTTTGATAATTATCTTCATACGAAAGGCATGTTGTTCGCGCGTCTGAATCGTTCACAGCGCAAACCCCGCATATCAAAAGTTTCCGTTTTGAATAAGGACGATGCTCATTTTGTCTATTTTGATCAGTTTCTTGTTGACCGTGAATATACCTACGGAATCGGAGGAGGAACGGTTTTTGGTTCAGATTTGATGCTTACTCCAAAGGGTTGCGATTTTATTTTGCATGTTCCGAATAACCAGATCGACGTAAAGCTCGGTTTACCGGGTGATTTTAATGTCTACAACGCTTTGGCGGCAGCAACAGTGGGTCTGGTCAATAATATTAACCTTCCAGTTATTAAATCAGCACTGGAGAAAGCTTCCGCGATTCCCGGCCGTTTTGAAACTATCGATTGCGGTCAGGAATATACGATCGTCGTGGATTATGCCCACACCCACGAATCTCTGGAAAAACTTTTGTCTTTATATAAGAAACTGGCGAAGGGTAAATTATTTGCGGTTTTTGGAGCAACCGGCGGAGGACGTGATAAAGCCAAACGTCCCAAGATGGGCAAGGTCGCAGACAAATACGCCGACTATATTATTGCGACTGACGATGATCCTTACGAAGAAGACCGCTGGCAGATCATTGAAGATATTTCCGCGGGTATCAAACGTAAAGAAGGCGACAGATTCTGGAAAATCCCGCACCGTCTGGAAGCGATAAAACTTGCTTTAACCTTGGCGCAGGAAGGAGACATCGTTGTCGTCGCCGGAAAAGGTTCCGAAGAGATCCAGATGATTGGCGACGAAAAAATTCCGTGGGATGACCGTAAAGTCGTCCGTGAACTTTTGGCGCGCGAAATGCGGGTGGAGATTAAACCCGGAAAGTTTGAGACGAAGGAAAACGTTTACATGAAGAGCTAATATGGCTATGCCCTCATCAGAGAAGCAGCCCGACCACGCTCCGCAGCCGCGCGACCCAGCTTTGCCGGGTACCCCGCAAGCAACTGCTTCGCAGCCGTTCGGTTTTTTATTGATTGATAAACCCAAAGACATCACATCTTTTTACGTGGTGAAAACTTTGCGTAAAATTTTTTATGTGAAAAGAATCGGTTATGCCGGAACGTTGGATCCGCTTGCGACAGGATTGATGATCGTTGCGATAGGGGAGGCGACCAAGCTTTTGAACGCCCTTGAGCAGATGGATAAAGTGTACGATGTTACGATCCAGTTTGGAGCAACGTCGGAAACGTATGACGCCGAAGGGCCTATCCACCTCTTTCAAAATCCGCGACAACCAAGCGAAGAAGAAATTTCGCAGTTTTTGAGCAAAGATTTCAGCGGAGAACAGCAGCAGGTTCCGCCTCGTTATTCTGCAGTCAAAATTCAGGGAAAACGCGCCTACGCCCTGGCGCGCAAAGGCAAAGAAGTTCAGATTCCTGCAAAGAAAGTTGTTTTTCATGACATTAAGGTCCGCAAGTTTGAGTATCCTTTTTTGGAATGTTCCGTTCATTGCAGTTCAGGAACCTATATCCGAAGTTTTGCTCATGATTTAGGCCAGAAGCTAGGATGCGGCGGTTATGTTCAATCACTGAGAAGAACGAAAATTTCGATGTACCGGATTGAAGATTCGGTTCCTCTTCCGGAACTGACGAAAGAAAATTGCCGCCAGCTGCTCATCCCTCCGCAAAAATTTTTACATGATTGGCAGCAATGCGAACTCACCGAAGACGAGTACAAGCATCTTTGCACCGGAGGTTTTTCGCACAACCGCTGGAAGATCAAAGAAGGTTATCCTTTAGCCATTTTTCAGGATACGAACGTGGGACTTCTGGAGTTGTGCGAAGAAGGACGTTCGATGAAATTCGCGAAGAAATTTAATTTAGGTTAGAATAAGAGCCGTCATCTTTTTTCGTTATGTTCGAATATCTTCTGCCGGCGCTTTTCGCTTTTCTTGCCACCATTGCTCTGGTTCAGCTGGCGCTGGAATTTTTTCCGAAGCTCGGATTGATGGACCGTCCGCAAAAGTACGGACTGAAGCGTTCGCCGATACCTTATTACGGAGGTCTGGTCATCGTGACCGTGTTTTTTCTTTCTGTGCTTTTTTTCGTGCCGATTGATGCGCACGTTTTAGCTCTGCTTTTCGGCGCGATCCTTATCGCAAGCGTGAGTTTTGCCGACGACATGTTCAGTCTGAGTCCTTATTTTCGTTTGATCATTCAGATTGTGGCGGCTCTTATTTTGGTGTTTGCGGGTGTGGGCATCAGTTCCATTTCCAATCCTTTCGGCGCGCCGATCATTCTGGACGCGCAGAAGTTTATGTTGAATTTTGGATCCGGCATGTCGGTCAGTATTTCTCTGCTGGTGGCTTTGTTCACGATCGTGTGGGTCGTGGGCGTTGTGAACACCATGAATTTTTTGGACGGACTGAATGGTTTGCCGAGCGGGGTTTCCGCGATCGCGGCTTTGACGCTGTTCTTTTTGAGTATCCGTCCTGGCATTCATTATGATGCCGCTTTGCAGGTCCCGGTTGCTCTGCTGAGTATAATTTTGTTTGCGACCTCTGCTGCTTTTGCAATTTATGATTTTTATCCCGCCAAGATTTTGATGGGGGACACCGGGAGCATGTTTCTGGGATTTATCCTGGCGACTCTGGCCATTTTTTCCGGCGGGAAAGTGACGACGGCTTTTTTGGTGCTCGGTTTTCCGATTTTGGACGCGGTCTGGGTGATTGTGCGCCGCATTGTGCAGGGCGGGTCGCCTTTCAAAGGGGATCTTAAGCATCTGCATCACCGCTTGATTTATATGGGATTAAGTCCGCGGAAAGCCGTTCTTTTAATGTACGCCATCAGCGCGTTATTCGGACTGACGGCGATATTTTTGGATACTACCGGGAAGCTGTTTGCTCTGGGCCTGCTCGTTTTAGCGATGGTGGTTCTGGGCGCGTACGCTGTCTATTTGGGAAAAGATAAAGCGCCATCAAAATAGGCTTTCGCAAATGTGGTTCCTCGCTTGCTTTTGCTCTGTTTTTCGGGGTATAACTGGTTGCCCCATAGTATATGTTTTATGGTCGACGCGGTTCAGGAAATCAAGGCAAAACTTTCGATTGAGGATGTGGTCCGCCAGTATGTCCAGCTCAAGAAAGCAGGCAGGAGTTTGAAGGGGCTTTGCCCTTTCCATGCGGAAAAATCTCCGAGTTTTGTGGTGTCACCCGAACGCGGCATTGCCTACTGTTTCGGCTGCCATAAAGGAGGCGATATTTTTGCGTTTATCCAGGAAATTGAAGGCGTGGATTTTGTCGACGCGTTAAAACTTCTGGCAGAGCGGACCGGCGTTGAATTAAAGCAATACGAAGCGCAGCGGAGCGTTCCCAAAGATGAAAAAGAACAGCTTTTACAGGTTCACGAGCTGGTCGCGCGTTTTTATCAAAAGCAACTTTTGGAAACCCCTGACGGTAAAAAAGTTTTGGATTACCTTCATAACAGGGGATTGAATGATGAAACGATTCAAAACTTTAAGATCGGATTTGCTCCCGACTCTTACGAGACCACGCATACGATGCTGCTTAAAGAGGGATTCAGCAAAAAGATGCTCGTTTCTTCCGGACTCGCGTTAACGCAGGAAACCACCGTTGATAAAATTTATGACCGTTTCCGCGGACGATTGATGTTTCCAATCAGCGACCACATGGGCCGCGTTGTCGGTTTCGGCGGCCGCGCATTGAAGAAGGATCAGGAACCTAAATATCTCAATTCTCCGGAAACAGCCATTTATCATAAGAGTAATGTTTTGTACGGTTTTTCCCATTCAAAACCAGCCATTAAAGAACAAAAATCAGTCATTTTAGTTGAAGGGTACATGGATATGACGACAGCTTTTCAGGCAGGCCTGACCAATGTCGTGGCAACTTCCGGAACTGCTTTGGCGCTGCAGCAGCTCCGTCACGTTCAGCCGTTTGTGAATACGATTTACCTGGCGTTCGATATGGACAATGCCGGGCAGGAAGCCGCCAAAAGAGCTTTTGATCTGACCCAGGAGTTCGATTTTTCGGTCAAAGTCATCACTCTTCCACAGGGAAAGGACATTGCGGAGTTTGCCAAAGAACACGCCGCAGAACTTCCGCAGGTCATTGCCGACGCTTTAACTTACGGCGATTATTTTTACAATAAGCTCATTCAGACCTACGGTACGGATGACATTATGAACAAACGGAAAATTCTTCAGGAGTTTTTTCCTTTTCTTTCTTCTCTTAAAAGTACGATTCAAAAAGATGAATATATCCGGCGTTTTGCCCATGATCTCCATATTCATGAGAAACAGATCTACGATGAATTGAAAAATTTCAAATTGCCTTTGAGTCATCCGGCCCGCCGTTACAGCGGCTTGGACGCGCCGATTCAGCCCAAGTCCCAGAAGTTTTCCGCCGACAGCCTGCTGATGGGTTTTCTTCTGGAATTTCCACGGATCGCCCAACTTTTCAGGGACAGATTGACTGATCAGTATTTTTCTGACGATTTAAAACCTATTTACAAGGTTTTTAGCGATCAGTATAATGGCCAAGGTGTTCAAGAGGTTAAAGATTTCTTGGCTTCTTTACCTCATGAACAAGCGGAAAAAGCTTCGCTCCTTTCCCTTTACATTCATGAAATTTATGGAGAGGTCGGGGAAGAAGCTGCTGAACATGAGATGAAAGTCTTGATTGACAAAATCGTTAAAATGTCTGATCGTAGCAAAAGAAACGAGCTCCAGCAAAAGATTGAAATAGCTGAAAAAGAGGGAAGAAAAGATGACTATATAAAGCTCCTCCAGGAGCTTCATGATCTTAACAGCAAGGTTTTACGTTAACCCCCTCCAATACTCTATGGCCCGAACCAAGAAATTCATCGTTACCCCTACTGATGACAAGCTCAATCAGTTTCCCCCGGAAGTCCGGGATCTTGTAAAAAAGGGACGTGAACACAGTTTTGTGACTCAACAGGAGCTCATGAAAGCTATACCGGCGATTGAAGATGACCTGATGTTACTTGATGAGATCTACGGTCTTTTTTTGGATCTGGGCATTGAAGTGATTGATGCCAAGGATGCGATGTCCTTCAAACCGGAAAATAAGGAAGAGGAAGAAGTTGTTGAAGAAAAAGTTAAAAAGGCTGCTGTCAAAACCGTTGAACTCCGTGAAATTGCCAACGATTCGATCCGTTTGTATCTTTGCGAAATCGGTAAAGTCCAGCTTCTTACAGCTAAGGAAGAGATTGACCTTGCGAAACGCATCAAGAAAGGCGATCAGACTGCAAAGCAGCGTTTGGCTGAAGCCAACCTGCGTTTGGTCGTCAGTATCGCCAAAAAATATATCGGTCGCGGTCTTTCTTTTTTGGATCTGATTCAGGAAGGAAATATCGGTCTGTTCCGTGCCGTGGAAAAATTCGATCCGGAACGCGGTTTTAAATTTTCAACCTACGCAACCTGGTGGATCCGTCAGGCCATCACCCGTGCGATCGCCGATCAGGCTCGCACGATCCGCATTCCGGTCCATATGGTGGAAACCATCAACAAACTCACTCATGCACAGCGCCGTCTCGTTCAGGAATTGGGCCGTGAACCGCTGGTTGAAGAACTTGCCGCTGAAATGGATATGGACGTGAAGAAAGTCCGACACATTTTGAAAATTTCCCAGGACATCGTTTCGCTCGAAGCTCCGGTAGGTACAGAAGAAGACAGCAAGCTCGGCGACTTTATTGAAGATGATGATGCGCTTTCACCTTCCGAAGCGACAAACCGTCAGCTTATTAAAGAGAATATTCATGAGATGCTTCAGTATCTTTCACCACGAGAACGTAAAATCATTGAAATGCGTTTCGGTCTCAAGGACGGCGTAGGCCATACTCTTGAAGAGGTCGGCCATGAATTCCGCGTGACCCGCGAACGTATCCGTCAGATTGAAGCCAAGGTTCTTCAAAAACTGAAAGAGCATCCGACAAGCGTTAAGATCAGGCCTTAGTTTTAACACGGCGATTTACCTTGTTGATTATTTATTTCCTTTCATCATAAAAATATGGCAGATACGAAAACAATGACCCCCCCGGCTGATGAAAAAAGCATTCTTGTCACCAAGGAGGGTTTAAAAAAACTCACCGAAGAACTTGACGGTCTTAGAAACGTGAAGCGTAAAGAGGTCGCTGAACGTATTAAAGAAGCCATTTCCTACGGCGATCTTTCCGAAAATTCCGAATATGAAGAAGCAAAAAATGAACAAGCTTTCGTAGAAGGACGTATCATGGACCTCGAGGAAAAGGTGAAGTTTGCCAAAATCATCAATGAAAAACATCAGATGGCTTCAGTGCAGCTTGGCACAAAAGTCATTGTAAGAAATCTCAGCAAACGGAGCGCCCAGAATGAAGAATATACCATTGTAGGCTCAACGGAAGCTGATCCGCTTGCCCATAAAATTTCCAACGAATCACCGGTTGGGAGCGCACTTTTGGATAGAAAAGCCGGTGATAAAATAAAGGTTCACATTCCAGCCGGCGCGGTTGAATATGAAATCCTCAAACTAGAATAATGGCCGATTTTGCTCAAATCGGCATCGCGCCCTTAAGCTTGAGCAAATTTTGCTCAAATTTGTATCCGGCCTTAGCCTTGAGCTGTTAGCTTATGAGCCGTTTTATTTTTAAAACTTTAGGTGTTTTGGCATTTTGTGCCGTCTCAGCCTATGCGCTTTTTTTAGCGTACGGTTATAACGTCGATTTACAGCATCAGCATATTGAAAAAACAAGTATCATTGACGTCGCCAATACGTATCCTGAAGTTCGTACTTATCTTGACGATAAACTTATCGGCAACAGTCTGCCGCTTCAGGTGAAAGATCTTTTACCGGGATTTTATAATCTTTCCATCAGCAAACTAGGCTATCTGCCCTGGAGCCGGAAACTTCAGGTTCAGACGGATTTTGTGACCAAAGTCGATGACGTGGTTTTGGTACCTGAACATACGGACAACCTTGTTCAGCAACTTGTTCATTTCCCTCAGCAAAGCCGCTATTTTTTCGGCAAAGATTTTTTTATTGTTTTAAGCCCGGGCCAGAATTATCTGACACTGGTTTCATTAATGAACCAGGGGACGATGAAGGAGGAAGAACTGAAATTGGCGCGTCAGGACATTCAGGATATTCAAATCTACAGCAGTCAGCAGTTTCTGGTCACGTTTGCGGATAACAGTTATGAATGGATTGAATTTAACGGCCCGCGCTTCGTTGATTTCAGCTTGCCCAAAGCCTCAACCCTGCTGACGTTCCTTCCTTCACAAAACACCGTTTTCTTTCTGAACGGCGGCAATCTTTATACCATGCCGATCGATTTGCTTCCGACGCTTACTGTCAAAAATTTATCAAGTTTCCTGCTTATCAAAAACGCTGATCAGTTCGACGTACACGACAATACATTGTTGTATCTTTCCGGAGGCATGGTTTACGGCAGCGATACACAAGGAAAGAATGTCCGTTTGATTGACCGTTCTCATACCGTGGCATTTATTCGTTTTGTTCCTTTTCAATCGGGGGTCGGTGGTCTTTTTCTTCTAAAGACTCTTGATAATAAACGAGCTTTGTATGCCAGCGGCGACAACGGAATTTCTACTTTGCTCACTCCTCAATTAAAAGATGACATTTATCAAAATAATGCGGGATCGGTTCTTTTCAGCGATGAGAGCGGAAATGTTTTTCTCTATAAACCTCTTCTTCAAAAGAAAACTCTTGTTGTTACGCTCCCGACTGATTTTTCGCTCTTGGGATTTCTTTTTGACGACGGGCATTTTCTGTTTGAACGGGAAGGACAGATTTTGCTTGCCGACAGCACTTTTACAAATGTTTATCCGCTTTTGAACGCAGAGGAAAACGCCCGTTATTTTTTGCAGAACGGTGCGATATTTTCCTTAAGCGCAGATAAACTGAAATCGCTCTTTTTCCTTCCTCAGTCTTAGCGTTTTTTGTTGTTTTTACGCGGAAGATATTTATTCTTTTTCAGCTGGTGTTCCCGGTGCTTTTTGTCTGCGGGATAAACCTTGAGGTAAAGCTGGGCGTAATGAATGACAACATAGAGGCCGTAGGCAAGAACTATGTAGTTCAGAAAGCGCATTGAAACGTAAGGCATGCGTTCATAGCGTGCAATAACGTAAACGCCCTCCATCACAGCAATCGTCAGCAATTTCCCCGGAAGATTGCGGAAAAGTTTTTTGAAAATCTTGTCGTTTTTTTGTTGTTTCAAATAAAACATCAGAGCGCTTGAAACGACAAATCCGATTGCGGCAATCACAATAAAGACAACGACGAATTTAAATTGTCCCGGCGGAAGCGGATCAAAAAAATATTCTAAGATGTTCAGGAAGAGTGGCATGTTTGCAAAATTTTAATGGATAATGAATTATTGAGTTTTTGATTTCGGCTCAGGTTTTTTGGAACGAAGATACATCAGTGTCCCTGCAACAATCAACGCGATGATACAGTAAATTTGCGCTTCCCGCAGTCCGAATAAGTAATTGCTTTCATCGCCGCGCAGGAATTCTTCCAAAAAACGGAAGCCTCCATAAGCCAAAACGCCAATGAGGGTGATGTTTCCCTCCTTTTTGCCCAAGGACGTGTTCCATAAATTCCACAGTACGATGGTGATGGCCAGCGTATAGATCATGCCGTAAATCTGGGTCGGATGAATCGGAACGGAAAAACGCGAATTTTCAACGATGATGCCCCAGGGAAGATCTGTTTCGTTGCCGTAGGCGCTGCCGTCAAGGAATGCTCCGAGGTTGCCGAAAACCAATCCGGCCATCGTTCCGATGGTCATGACGTCGAGCCATTTCCACAGGCTCTCTTTTTGTTTCATGCAAAAAAAGCCGAGAGTGAGTCCCAATCCCAGCATCCCTCCCCAAAAGGACAGACCTTTATCCCAGATAAAAAATATTCCGAGAATGTGCTGAAAATCCAGCATGTCGAAATAAATTTTATAATTTTCAGCAACAAAAACGATTCTTGCCATAAAAATCGCCCCGAATAAAATCGCCAGACTGTGATCAGCCAAAAAATTTAAACTGGCACGGTCTTTCTGCAGCAGTTTATAAATAATCAGGAATGCCACTAAAAATCCAATGGCAGCGCACACCCAGAGCGAATAAATGGTGAGCGGACCGAGTTGAACAAGAATCGGGTACATACTTTATCTGCAAATTCGAAAGGATTGTACCCAACTTGGACCCGGTAAACAAGACTTAGGATTCTTTAAAAAGCGCCGTGCTACTAGAAATTCAAAATGATCAGCATGGCCGAGAGGAGGAAGACGGGCGTTATGACCAGGGTGGCCGCTTCGTTTCTGCGGAAGAAATTGATCTTGATGCTTAAAGCCGAATGGAACAGGAACAGGGTGGTCATGAAATACTTGAGGAAGTTCGTTTTATAAACGGAAAAAGGCTGGGGCAGACTTAAAGCTCCGAACTGTTTGGTATTCAGGTAAATTGAAGCGAAATAGTAAATGATATAGAAAGCCAAAAGCCATCCGGTAAAACCAAGCAGCTCGTTCGAGAACGCCTCCCACTGGGTAATTTCGGTGCTTTTTTTGTATTCTTCCTGGAGTTTTTTTCTTGCTTCCTTAAGCTGCAGCTTGAATTTCTTTTTTTCCTGCCTGAGCTTTTTGAGACTTGTCTTCGCTTCGTTTTTATATTCGGGAGTCGAAGCCTGGAAATACAACAGCCAGTACTGGCGGATTTGTTGATCAACGATTGCTATGTTGCGCTGAATTTCTTTGATTTCATCGTTTTCAGGAACGAAACCAATGACTAATGCGATCAAAAAGTCAGTAAATTTTTCCAGGGCGCTCGGCTGGTCTTTTTTAAGAATATGTTCTTCGCGCCACCGGCTGAGGGTTTCATGCAGGCTCATGCTGGATTTGCTTTTGGTGCTGTGCAGCTGCATCATCATGCTTTTTGCCTCCATCACCATTTGGGTCCGCTCCTTTAACCGTGTTTCTTCATGTAAAAAGAGCTCTTCTTTTTGCAGATACGTCAGAAGCTCCTCGCAACTTTTACGGATGTAATCCAGATTGGTACTGCTTTTGATTCTGAGAATTTTATCCACATAGACGCGGATTTTTGTTTTGGTTTCCGGTTTCATGTCATTTTCGTACAGATCCAGCATCTCTTTTACTTTCTTGAGCACAAAATCGACCTGCAGTTTAAGAACGTCCTGTTTCTGTTCAAACTCTTTTAAATCCTGATTTGCTCCGCTGATTTTTTTCTGTACCAACTGCGATTCCTCATCCAGCTGATTTTGAAGTTCAAATACACCTTTGGTTTTTTCTTCGCTCTTTTGAGGTTCAGGCAGGCTTTGATCAACAAGATATTCCACTTCAAAGGCGTATTCTGAAATCAGGCGTTTATACGCGCTGTAGCGGTCTTCGGCCTGAATGGTCCCCACGACGTGTTTCTGACTTTTATCGATCGCGGAAAATTCAAATGTCGGCAATACTGGCCCTTCCTGAGCCCCGGAAGTTTCATTTTCGGATATTTCGATAATGCCGATGACAGAAAAACCCAGCTGGTTGAGCTCGGCGCGGGCGCTTTGTTCGTCCGGGGCACTGATGGTTCCGGAAAGCGCTTTATTTTCCTCATTGATAACGTTGTAGCTGTATTTTGGCATGATTTTTGTTTATGCTCCGGAACCGGCAAAGCCCGATTCCTTCGCCCTCTGTTTATTCTTTTTTATTTTACCAGAAAATCATGTTTTTGGCTACACGCGCTTGCCCGGTTTCCTTTTGGAACTGGCTTCAATCAATCCTTTAAACAGCGGATGAGGATGGTTAGGTCTGGATAAAAATTCAGGATGGAACTGGCATCCGACCATGAAAGGATGTCCTTTCAGTTCCACTATTTCCACCAGATTTCCCTCGGTGAAAACTCCGGCGGTCATCAATCCTTCCTTTTCAAATTTTTTGCGGAAATCGTTGTTATATTCATAACGGTGACGGTGACGTTCCTGAATCGTTTCTTTGCCGTATAACGCAGAGGTTTTGGTTCCTTTGGTCAGTTTGCACGGATATGTTCCCAAACGCAGCGTACCGCCTTTATCGCGCTCCTTGTACTGACCCGGCATAAAATGGATCACGTAAAAATCCGCACTGAGTTTGTTGTGTTCGTCGAACTCTTCGGAAGTGAATCTTTCATCCTGTAAAACGTGGCGGGCGAATTCAATCGTCTGGATCTGCATTCCCAGACATAAACCTAAATAAGGAATTTTATTCTCGCGGCAATATTTTGCAGTCATGATCATGCCTTCGGTTCCGCGGATTCCGAATCCTCCAGGAACAATGATTCCCTGCGCGCTCTTCAGTTTTGCCCAGCTTTCCTGATCCTTTTTTTCAAGTTTTTCAGAATCGATCCACAAAAGATTCAGATCTTTTTTTTGATGGTAGCAGGCGATTTTGAGCGATTCGATGACGCTTAAATAGGAATCGTCCAGGCCCGTATATTTCCCGACCAGGGCAATCGTGAGCTGTTCGCGTTTTGCTTTAATTTTATTGTTGAGTTCAATCCAGTCTTTTAATTGCGGTTTGATTTTTCCAAGATGGAGTTTTTTGCCGATAAGTTCCGCAAGATGATGCTCCTGGAATCTGAGCGGCACTTCATAAATGGAAGGAACTGTCGGAGCGGGAATGACGCAATCTTCATCAACGTCGCAGAACAGAGCTATTTTTTTGAGAAGATCCTTGTGGATCGGATAATCCGCTCTCGCAAGAATGAAATCCGGCTGAATACCTGTTGCGCGCAGTTCGCGGACTGAAGCCTGCGTCGGTTTGGTTTTCAGTTCTTTGGATGCCGCGAGATATGGAAGCAGCGTCAGGTGAATGAACAGCGTATTTTCGTGGCCCAGTTCGTGTCTTAATTGGCGGATGGACTCAAGATAGGGGAGTCCTTCAATGTCTCCGGTGGTTCCGCCGATTTCAATCAATACGATATCCGCTCCGCTTTGTTTCCCGGCGTCTTTAATGCGTTTTTTGATGGCGTTCGTGATGTGGGGAATAATCTGAATCGTTCCTCCCAAATAGCTTCCTTTTCGTTCTTCGGAAATCACATGCGAATAGATTTTTCCCGTTGTAACTGAAGAAACCTCGGTAAGGTTTTCCCCTACGAATCTTTCATAATGTCCCAGATCCAGATCCGTTTCCGCACCGTCGCTGAGTACGTAGACTTCGCCGTGCTGGAACGGATTCATGGTTCCCGGATCAACATTCAAATAAGGGTCTAATTTTTGCGTGAAGACCTTAAATCCGGAAGCTTTGAGGAGAGCACCTATCGAGGCAGTTGCGATGCCTTTACCTAATGACGAACATACTCCGCCAGTTACGAAGATGTATTTAGTCTCCTTCATAGTTTTGGAGTTAACTCCAGAATATTAAATGAACTGTTTGCTAATTTTTCAAGGATAACCCGGTTTTTGCTCTTACTTTAGCCATCATCTTGGTCGCTTCTTCCTGCGCGCGTTCGGCTCCTTTTTTCAATACCTGTCTAACATAGCTTAAATCTTTTTGGAGTTCAAATCTTTTTTTGCGGGCTTCCCCGAAATAGTCCAAAAGTTTTTCAAGAAGAATTTTTTTTGCGTCGCCGTATCCCATGCCTCCTTTTTTGAATTTATGGTGGAACTCCTGCTGTTCTTTGTCTGTAGCAAAAAAACAGTAGAGGTTATAAATCGCTGAACTTTCGGGGTCTTTGGGTTCTTCCATGGGCGTCGAGTCCGTTTTCATGCCCATCACCTGCTTTTTGAGAATTGCTTCGTCCGCGAAAAATTCAATGACGTTACCGTAGCTTTTGCTCATTTTATGTTCGCCGTCCGTACCGATGATGCTTGCTACTTCTTCAGGAATGTAAGGCTCGGGAAGTTTAAAAGTCTGGCCGAACGTTTCGTTGAATTTGATGGCGATGTCGCGCGCAATTTCGATGTGCTGTTTCTGGTCTTTGCCTACCGGAACAAGATCGGGCTGGTACATGAGAATGTCTGCTGCCATCAGAACCGGATACGTGAAAAGTCCTGCGGTCTGGTCTTTGGTGCCCTTTGCCGTGGCGTCTTTATATGCGTGCGCCCGTTCGAGCAAACCCATGGGCGTAATGCAGTTTAAAATCCAGGCGAGTTCACTGTGGTCGGCTACGTCGCTTTGGCGGAAGAACACGGTTTTTTTTGGATCCAGACCCAGCGCCAGATAATCCATCGCGAGTTCAAGCGAAAACTCATGAAGTTTTTTTGCATCTCTTACCGTTGTAAGAGCGTGAAGATCAGCGATGAAAATAAAACATTCGTATTCGTTCTGCATCGCGATGTGGTTTTTCATCGCGCCTAAATAGTTTCCCAAATGAGGATTTCCGCTCGGCTGTACTCCTGAAAGAATGCGTTTTTTCATGGAAGAAAATATGACGTTGCTTATTATAGCAGAGTATAGCAAAAGTTTTTGCGCCGTTGGTATTTTGTTCAGCGGAGTGTCTCAAGAAGGATTGACAATTCTATTTTATATATTAGAATGTTTGTCGATTCGTTTTAAGAAAACTATGGTGCCGTTTGGTTCACAATCAGGTATTGAAAGAGATGATTTGCCGCAGAGCATTGATGAAACCATGCCAACTTCGGGCGTGCATGAATATGCGCGCGCTGACCGGCTGTTTGAAGACGAGGTTCCTGCCTTTTCTTTTGTCAGCGAATCTTTGGAGACCCTTTCTCTGGCCGAAGAAGCTCCTCAAAATCCGTCGCCTTCCCAGGCTTCTCAATCATGGATCGGCGGTCTTTTGACAAAACTTAAAGAAAAAATCAGTACGCCTCCTCCAAAACTTGAGATTCCTGAATTTATTCCTTTTGATGAACAGAATTTGGTTACGCTTCTGGCGAGCGCCGAACTTGATCTTGAAATTTTTGCCACAATTATAGAGAACCGCGAAGTTTTGCAGGCAAACGCTCTCGCTGCCGGAATGACTCTACAAGATATGCGTGAGTCTGAATACAGTCCTCTAGATCCGGAAATGACGAAAATTTGGAGAGAAAGACTTCGTGAAAAGCATAAAGAGGCGCTTCGTTTAACAATGCAGCTCAAAACAAAACGTTTGGAAAGAGTTGCCAGGAACAGTGTCCGTCCTCCGAAGATTTAGGCGGATTTAACTTGAAGACAGGGGATCAACGTCAATACGAATTCCGGCATCTTCCCAATCGTCCGGATTTTTTTCGTGCGATCTTTTCAGGAGCAGTGAAGGATTTTGTCCGGTCAGTAAAATGTTCCAGCGGTATTTATTTTGGAGTTTGTGGATGAAGGCCGGGTACAAGGCAATAACAGTCGGAAGATTTTGAAGTTCAGGTGTCTGGTTTTCCTCATTGAGAATTTCAAACAGCCGCTTTGCTTTTTGATGAGCCTTTTCAGCTTTTGCGTCCACGAGCGTAATTTTAACGATTTTGCTAAAGGGAGGATAATTGAAGGCTTTGCGGATCTTCATTTCTTCTTCAAAAAATCCTGCGTAATTGTGTGCAGCGGCTGCTCGGATCGCATAGTTGTCCGGAAGGTAGGTCTGAATAACCACTTCGCCTTTTGAACCCTGCCGGCCGGCTCTTCCCGCAACCTGAGTGAGAATCTGGAACGTTCTTTCCGCGCTCCTGAAATCCGGAATCGTTAAGCTCAAATCGGCCAATACAACGCCCACCAGATTTACCTGGGGAAGATGCAGTCCTTTGCCGATCATCTGAGTGCCGATGAGGATATCGGCTTCGTGATTTTTAAAAGCGTTATAGATTTTTTCAAAACTGTCGCGGTGCTGGACCGTGTCCCGGTCGGCTCTGATGGTGCGGGCTTTTGGATAGTCCCTTAAAACTGTTTCTTCAATTTTTTGCGTCCCCAAGCCGATGTATCTGATGAATGCGCTCTGGCAGTTCGGACAGAGCGTCGGGACTTTTTTGATGATTCCGCAATGATGGCAAATTAAACGTTCGGCGGGGAGGTTTAGTTCCTCAATAGAAAGCCGTTTGTGGTAGGTGAGAGCGACATCGCATTGTTCGCATTTTTCAATATGTCCGCACTCCCGGCACAGGACGGCCGAAGCTGATCCGCGTCTATTCAGAAATAATATGGCCTGTTCATGTTGTTCAATTTTTTTATTCAATTTTTCACTCAGCAGTTCGCTGAAAATTGAATAATTCTTTTTTTTGATTTCATCTCTCAAGTCCACGATGGTGACTTGCGGAAGTGAAGTCGGTTCGTTCACCTGGATACGGTTTTTGAGTTCAATCAGTTCGTAGTTCCCTTTGTACGCTTCATAATAGGTTTCAATTGAAGGCGTCGCGCTTCCAAGGATCACTTTAATGTTGAGAAGTTTGGAGATTTTGAACGCTACGTCTTTAGAATGGTAGCGGGGAGCCTGGTCTTGTTTGTACGACGGTTCGTGTTCTTCATCCATAATGATCGCACCAAGATTTTTGAACGGTGCGAACAGCGCGGAACGCGATCCGATAATAATATTGGTCTCTCCGTGGAAAATGCGGTACCAGTAGTTTTCTTTCTGTTTTGCGGTCAGCTGGCTATGGAGGATCGCGATATTATCGCCGAACTCCTGCTGGAAATTCTGGAACGTCTGGGGAGTAAGCGTAATCTCGGGAACAAGCATGAGGATTTGTTGCCCTTTGTTGAGTGTATTTTCGGCGATGCGGCGATAGATTTCGGTTTTGCCCGAACCAGTAATGCCATGAAGAAGGACCGTTTGTTTTGAAGTCGTGAAGATCGTGTTTACAGCCTTTTCCTGGTCCGGGGTCAGCGTAAGGTTTTTATTGCTCTGAAGAATTTCATCATGAGGGATCCACTCAGCAAGTTTTTTCTTTTTGGTGATGCTCGCTGGGAAAAAAAGTTTGAGAATCTTATAAGCCGGGCAAAAATAGTAATCGGACATCCAAAAAAGGAGTTCGATCTGCCAGGGTCTTAAATGTGGAGCTTTTGCCGCGACTTCGAGTATTTCCTTCGTTTTGTAGGTCGGTTCATGGTCGTGGAATTTGGCTATAACCCCTCTGGTTTTTCGGTTCCGGAGTGTAATTTCAACGATATTGCCAAGTTCAACACTTTTGATGAGCGTTTCAGGGATTTTGTAGGTCAAAGTATCTTTATCTTTGCCGACTTTCTGATCAAGAAGAATTTCTGCGAACATAGTGATTCCACTATAGGTTTAAGGTTTGAAAAGTCAATGAAGGAAGGCAAATATTTAAGGTCAAGGCTGTATATTGACAAATTCTATAAAATACGTATAATCAATATCCTTTCTTAATAAAAATATGATGAGGTTTGATCAATTTCCATCTGAAGAGGAAGCAGTAAAGGCACTGGTCGCACAGGAGCTCAACGGGCATGAGGAACGTTTGATGACGCTTTTTATCCAGCAGGGACCGGAAGCTTTACGTCAGTTTCTTAAGGTTCCAAGTGATTTTGTCTGGACTGTGGTTTTTGATCATCTGGTTTTTAATCTTGATGTTTTAAAACGCTGCGTTGATCTGTTTTTTCCATTTTTCAAGGATTATGTTTTGAAGAAAGGACCTTTGGCTTTGCGCGATGTGTTCGGTATTCAGGATGTTCGCTACGACCAGGTTTTTGAGAAACTTTTGGACGATATGGTCATAGCCCGCGGTTTGCTGTTCGAGCATGTCTACGCGCATACAAAAGAGTATCTGGAAGCTTTGACCCAAGGCAGGGGGGGCGATATCCGTGCTCAACTTGGTTTGGAATCTTCAAAATATGATCCTCTCTGGAAAGAAACCCTGGATTTTTTCCTTGATGCTTTTACTCGTGAAAAGCTGAAATCCAAACAGAAGGAACAGACCAAATCTTTCCTCAATTTACTGCAACACCTTCTTTCAGGGTAATCTGAAAATAAATATCTTTGGAGGTTCCGTCTTTGTGAATCATGTGGATGCTGTAGGCGATTTTTCGGTCCGGCATGAATTTGTATTTGCAGATATCGATCACCTGGGTGTCTTTGCCGAGGCGTTCTTCGTTTAAATGGTTGTCGCTGTCTTCGCGTTCGCTGCGTTCGATTCCGAGGTAATCTTCGGCTGAAAGATCTTTCCAGTCGGAAGCGCGGGACACGTAGATCGCTTTCAGCTGTTTCCAGTAGTCTCCAATTGAGTCGGATTGTATGTATTCTCCTGCCATAGTTTTTTATAAAGTTTCTTATATTTTAGCACATTGGTGCCCCCGGAAGGAATCGAACCTTCATCACTGGTTCCGAAGACCAGTACTTGATCCATTAAGCTACAGGGGCGGGTTTGATATATTTAAACCTCGGTATTGTTTTGCCGTTGATTTCAATATTTTCCGCGAACATTGCGGCGGGGCGAACCCACAACGCATTCTTCCCAAAATTCGGACTGTTGTAAAGGGCGCGGTAAATCACAACTTCTTCCAGGGTTTCGCTGTGGTGTCCGGTTCCGATAACTTCATAATGGTTCCCTTTGTAGTGTTCATAAATCCCCGGTTTGATTTTGGACATCAGTTGCAGATTACGAAGTTCACATTATTTTAATTATAGCTCATCTCAAACAAAAAATCCCGCCGGGCATATGAGCTTGAGGCGGGATTGTGAGGTTTCCGGTTTGGAAGACGTTTATGATTTGGTCTTCTGTTTTTGTGCATATTCTTGCCAGTCCACGAGGATCGGTGATGCGACGAAGATGGAAGAGTATGTACCTGCAACGATACCAACCATCAGAGCCAGGGCAAAGAAGCGGATGCTGTCTGCTCCAAAGATCACCAGGGCCAGCAATGTAAGGAATACCGAGAATGAAGTGTTGATCGAACGCGCGATGGTTTCGTTCACGGCCTGGTTAGCCACCTCTGCAAAAGTTTCATCGCGTTTCTGATATTTGAGTTTTTCACGGATACGATCGAACACTACGATCGTGTCATGAACCGAGAAGCCCATGACGGTCAACATGGCAGTAATAAAGAGCGTATCGATTTGAACGCCGAAGAATACGCCGAAGTACACATAGATTCCAAGCATGATGCCGAGATCATGGAGCAGCGCGACGATAGCCGAAACTCCGAATCTCCACTGGCCGACATGGCGTGGAACTTTGCGGAACGCAAATGCTATATAGAGAATGATCATCAAGCTGGCTATGGCCAGTGCGAACAATGCACGATAGCCCTGGCTTTCACCAACGGTCGGACCAACGGTATTAAAGCGTGTTTCATCAAAGCTGCCTAAAACATTCTTGAGTTCCGGAATCATGAGATCGTGAGCGGTGGTGCTGATGTGGCGGGTCTTAATAAGATAACCGTTCGCGGTTGGAACAACTTCCGGAGTTCCAAGATCGATCGTATTATCTGCAGTGTTTGAGATTTGGGCGTTCGCTGCATTGTTGGCTAATGTACTCAATGACTGCTGGGTTTGATCAGCCGGCGTGGTAGAAGTGACTTTAATGCCGCCGAATTGTTGAGTTACAGCCACAGGTTGAGCAGCTTGAGTTGCTGCAGCCGATGTCGCGGCTGCCACTGCTCCGCTCTTGTTCAGTTTGTCGGCGGTTTGTTCAAATGCCTGTATGATTTGTTGAGCCGTTACCGATTTCGTGAAGTTATCGAACTCCATTTGCGTTCCTCCGGTAAAATCCAAACCCAGTTTCAGCCCGAAGATCGGAATGCCGATGACTGCAAGTACGAGCAGTGTTCCTGAAATATAGTATGTGAGTTTTCGGTTCTGGATGATTGGAACAAGTTTCTTTTCTTTTTGCTTCGGAGCACCGAACAGCGCCAGATTATTTGCGAATTTCGTGTTTACCATAGCCATGAGCAATGTTTTGGTGACGTTGATGGCCGTAAACATGGATACGAGAATACCTGCTGCAAGGTTGAAGGCAAAACCCTGGATGATTGAGCTTCCAAAATAGAAGAGGATTCCGCAAGTAATAAGAGAAGAGAAGTTTGAGTCACGGATACTGTTCCACGCGCGGTCAAAACCGATTTCAATTGCTGAACTTAACGTTCGTCCATCGCGCAGCTCTTCCTTAATTCTTTCAAAGATAAGGATGTTGGCATCAACGGCCATACCAATGGAAAGAATCACGCCGGCGATACCCGCTAGAGTCATAACGATAGGCGTGGAAAGAAGGAAGGTGATAAAGAAGAGAATGAAACATGAAAGAATCATACCGATTGCTTTTTCTGGTCCAGAATCTTTTGAATTCATGATTTTCAGCACTATCACGGTAAATATTGCCAACGCTACTGCTATGGAAATCCAGAGCGGCAGGGCGATTTTAATTAAGAAGAACATGATCATCGAGTACACGATGAGCGCGAACGTAGCGAGTACGCCCGGCAGACGGTAAAAACAGATCATGAATAATGCCACAAGGATGAAGCCGATGAGACCCGCCCACAAACTTTTCGTGAGCGCATCCTGACCAAGCGTCGCGCCGATAGTATATTGTCCGGCAAGAACGATCGGAGCCGGAATGGCGCCGGTGTTCAATCCCTGCGCCAGAGTGCTGGCGTCATCAACGGTATAATGACCGGTGATTTGAGCTTTGCCTCCGCTGATTTTTTCGTTTACTACCGGAGCGGAAATCAGCTGTCCTCCTACAAAGATGGCAACCTGTTTTCCGACATTTCTTGCAGTGATGTCTTCAAAAAGTTTGGCACCCGCATCATTGAATTGAATCGAAACATATGGCTGATAGAGCTGGTCGAATTCAACATCGGCATGGACAAACTGTTCACCGGTTAAGCCGGTTTCCTGCCATGGGTCCGGTGCAGTGTTGAAGAATACTTTCTGGTATTTTATCTGTGGCTGGGTCGTTGTTGAGGTCGTTGCCGCGGTGACGCTGTCGGCCATAATAATATGGAAACCGAATTCGGTTTCAGTCACCGGAGAAAGATCGCCGGTTTTATTCAGGGCGAGCGAAGCTGTTTCAAACTCTTTGGCATAGACGCCGCTGCCGGTGACGGCCTGGTCAAGAGCGCCGCCGCTGTTTTTATTTGAAGAGTCATCGGAATATTGTTTTGCCAAATCGGCGAAAGTAGCACCTCCCTGGAGTTTCTGCAAAACCTGGTCGGCAAGAGCTTTGGCCTGGTCTTTCGTGCGGGTGACTGTTGCATCCGCGCGGGTCGCTCCCTGATATGCGATTAAAATATGACTGACTTTAACGGTTTTTGGGGTTGTGTCAGTTTTTTGCTGATCACGCTTGTCAATAAGTTTTACCGCATAGTAGCCGTTGGCCTGGGTCAAACTTCCGCTCGCATCTACAGTATATTCTCCTTGAGCCGGAATAAGACTTGTAGAGACGTCTCCCGGTTTCATTTTATTGAACAAAAGATCCGTCAAACTTGAGGATACATCTGATTTAAACTGATAGTCTACGTCTGTATAGGTTACTTTTCCCGGATTCGCGAGTTGCTCTTCTTTGCCGGCTACGTCAAAACCTTCGCCCTTTTGGACTCGGCTAATGAAATCCTGCCCCTGGGTTTTTACAGTGGCATCAGCATTTGGATCCTGAGTGGTTCTTTGTTCTTTGAATTCAAGCTGAATCGTTTTTCCTACAACAGATTTTGCTTGTTCAAGGTCCTTAACGCCGGCAAGTTCAACAATTAAATGCTGTTCGTCGCCTACGGTTGAAAGATAGATGTTCGGTTCGGAAACACCGAGTCCGTTCACGCGGTTGTTGATGACGTTCATTACACCGTCAACGATGTTTTTTTGGTCCGCAGCCGGAACTTTCTGGAGGTCGATTTTATAATCCAGCTGTGATCCTCCCTGAAGGTCGAGGCCCAGATGGTATTTGCTGTCCAAAAGCGCCTGAGGAGTGGCTGGAATTAAAGTTTTTTCCTGTTCGGCAGGGAGGTTAATAAATCCCAGTATTAAAGCGGTGAGGACGATTGCTCCCACCTTGAGAAAGTGACGGTTCTTCATAGAAGTTATAGGATAAGGTTTTTAAAAATTATGATTGGTGTTGTTGTGCGAGCTTGCGGTCGAGTTCATCATTGTTGCCTTTTCCCATGCGTCCGTAATCGTCTGCAAGTTTTACCACGTCATCAAGCTCAGGTGAAGATACTTCGAAGATTTTTGAATCTTCAAGTCCTTCAATGCGATGGACAGTATATGGATAAATGTCATACTTGTCACCAGGACTTAAAATCATCTCTTTGAGGTTTTTTTCATCTTCTCCGTAGGTTAATTTAACCTTTCCTTCGTATACGTATTGGGTCTCGGTCTTTTTTTCGTGATACTGCAGCGAAAGACGGGCTCCTTTCTTCACTTCTAAAATTTTCCCGGCGTACTTGCCGGTGTGAGCAAACCAGATTTCGCGGCCCCATGGTTTTTCTTTGATTTGGATGGGAATTTGTTGTGACATAATCTTTATAACAGTTTTTTGTTCCGTGATTTCTGCAGTTTCTCCACAAGTTTTTTTACGTCGTGGCTGCGGCGTTTGTCGCAGATGAGCACGGCATCTGCGGTTTCCACGATGACGAGATCTTTCACCCCGATGGTCGCTATCAACTTGTCTTTGGTACCATAGATAAGCGATCCCCGGGTGTCAATTCCCACGTGTTTCGCTTTAATGAGATTGTCGTCGTTTCTATGAACAAGTTCGCTGAAAATCGAGTCCCAAGTACCCACATCGCTCCAGCCCAATTCAGCTGGTATGATCCGTACCTCTTTGGGATCAATTTTTTCCATCACGCCGTAGTCGATGGAGATCTTATCGCAGAGCGGATAGAGTTTCTGAATAACCGTTTTTTCATTTTTCGTGCCGATGCTTTTTTGGATTTTTTGGAGATTGGCATAGGTCTTTGGCAGGTGCTTTTTGAATTTATTTAAAATGGTTTCCACGCGCCAGACGTAAAGGCCGGTGTTCCAGAGATATTTATAGGAGTTCAGAAAAGCGATGGCGGTTTTAAGATCAGGTTTTTCTGTAAATTTCTCAAAAGAAAAGACTTCAACGCCGTTCATCTCTTTGAGCATTTTGCCGATTTTGACGTAGCCCAGATTCACGTTTGGGAATTTTGCTTTCACTTCGATGATGTTGAGCGTGTTTTCGTCTTTAGCCAGTTTTTCAGCGACTTTAAGTTTTTTGATGAACTCATCTTTTTTTTGGATAAGATGGTCTGCGTAAATTATAGCCATAACCTCCTTTGGATATTTTTTGGCGAGATAGGTCGCAGCAAGTCCGATGGATGGAGCTGTGTCGCGTAGTGCCGGTTCAAGAATAATGTTGGTGTGCGGGATTTTACCTTTCGTCTGTTCGCGGACGATGTTTTCATATTCCGCATTGGTAGAAACGTAAATGTCCTGCGGTTTCAAAAAATCCAGACGCGCCAGCGTGTCCTGAAGCATGGTCTGGTCACTGACCAGTTTTTGGAACTGTTTTGGTTTATTGATGCGGCTGAGCGGCCAGAGTCTTGTCCCGGTTCCGCCGGCCATGATGACAGCTTTCATTGAGAATTGATCATTGTATAAGTGAATGTCCGGTCATTTCCGCCGGCTGCTGAATATCCATCATTTTGAGAATGGTCGGAGCAATATCTTCAAGGCTTCCGCCGTCGCGGAGTTTATCTTTTTCAAAGCGTTTGGAAACCAGTAAAAAGATCACCGGGTTTTTGGTATGAGAAGGGCATGGTTCGCCGGTATCTTCGTAAATCATATATTCGGCATTGCCGTGATCTGCGGTTATGATCAGATCATAGCCTTGTTCGATGGTTTTTGCAGCGATGCGTCCGATGCATTCATCAACGACTTCGCAGGCTTTGACCGTAGCGTCGTAATCGCCTGAATGTCCGACCAGATCCGTATTGGCGAAATTTTGGACAATCAAATTGTATTCATCTTTATCGATCTCTTTCAGCACGGCATCCGTGACTTCGCGCGCGCTCATTTCCGGTTTTTGCGCGTATGAAGGAGTTTTTGGCGATGGAATCATGATGCGGTCTTCATTTTTAAAAGGCTCTTCAACCTGACTGTTAAAAAAGTACGTGACGTGCGCGTATTTTTCAGTTTCGGCTATCCTGAGTTGTTTGAGATTATTTTGCTCGATCACGCTTCCAAGATTGTTTTTCACGACAACGGTCGGGAAAACCACCGGAGCCACTTTGGAGTAATCGCCGAAGCATACAAAGAAAGGACGTACGGTTTTTTCGGGTTTAAAACCGATTTCGGCTTCTCCGGTAAAGCATTGGGTGATCTGGCGGGTGCGGTCGGTGCGGAAGTTCCAGAAAATAACGGAGTCTTTGTCCTGAATTGTTGCTTGTTTATCAAAAACGATGGCATCTATATAGTAGTCAGTTTGTGCGCCCCGGGCGTAGGCGTTTTTTAAAGCCTGGAGCGGATCGGTTTCTTCATGGCCTTTGCCTAAAGTATAAAGATCGTAGGCAATCTGCGTGCGGTCCCAGTTTTTGTCGCGGTCCATCGCGTAGTAACGGCCGATCATTGTGGCGATTTTGGCTTCGTTTGATGATCCGGGTCCCATACCCATTTCTGTGATTTTTTCCTGAATCATTTTTATGTATTTGTCCGCGGATTTTTCCGGAACATCACGGCCGTCGGTTATGGCGTGGATGAAAATTTTTGCTATGCCTTGATCCTTGGCCAGTTTCATCAATGCGAAAAGATGATCGACGTGTGAATGGACGCCCTGATCAGAAATCATGCCGAGCAGGTGCAGAACGGCTTTGTCATTTTTTTTTACGCGCTCGCAGGCTTCAACCAACGCGGGCTTTTTAAAAAATTCGCCATTCCGGATTGACCGGTCAATCTCTTCCAGGGTCTGGAAAATAACTCTTCCGGCTCCGATGGTAAAGTGGCCTACTTCCGATCCGCCCTGTGTTCCTTCCGGAAGACCTACGCTTTCACCGTGTGCTGTTAAAAGCGTCAGCGGATACTCTTTTTTTAACCCGTTAAGGTTCGGCATTTTGGCGTGCGTGACGGCGTTCCCGGGATAGTCCTTGCCTTCGCCGAAACCGTCGAGAATCATCAGATAAACTTTTTTTGCAGGCTCGTTGTTGCTGTTCATTATTTTGGGATTATTTCAAAAGGCTCATGTACCAGGCAAGAATTTCATTGCCATAAAGGATCGTAGCAAAAGTTCCAAAGACAAGGAAAGGTGCGAAAGGAAT
The DNA here is from genome assembly GCA_003153355.1 of Candidatus Peregrinibacteria bacterium. Lineage (GTDB taxonomy): Bacteria > Patescibacteriota > Gracilibacteria > UBA1369 > UBA1369 > PALSA-1335. The sequence goes on along the minus strand of PLYH01000001.1, from coordinate 46,857 downwards.
TTTGGATTTTGAATTCACTGCTTTTGTGGCCAAAAGGATGATACAGAGTACTGCTCCGATAATATAGCTCAGACTTACCGCGACAATCAGCAGTTTCCAGCCGAACATCACCGCCATGGCGATGGCAACCCAGACGTCGCCTTCGCCCAGCCATTTGCCTTTGGATAAAAAGCGTTGTCCTCCGAAAAACACCAGTGCGCCGAGGACGGCGATGAGCAGACTCGGAAAATCCACGGCTTTCGTAATCAAAGTTCCGACCAGACCGATGAAGATCAGCGGATAAATGAGAATGTCCGGAACCTCCATGTATTGAAGATCAAAGAAAAAGATTCCGATGAGGAGAGTGCTGCTGACTGTTGAAAAGACGTATTGGACGGCAACCATCAGATCAATGCTGTAATCGCTGATCATGCTGCCTTCAATAATAAAAGGGAAGCGCAGGTACATTAGAAGGAAAATTAGCGCAGTGGTGATTTCGAGAAAGAAATAGTAGAGCGAAATGGGTTTGTGGCAGTAACGGCAGCGGCCGCCCAGTAAAATATAGTTCAGCACGGGAATAAGGTCGTACGTGGTGAGGGTCTTTTTGCAGTGCGGACAGCGGGAGCGGCCTACGATGGCTCCTTTTTGTTTGTGTTTCAATCTAAAAATAACAACGCTCAGAAAGCTTCCGACACTCGCTCCTAAAATGGCGAGAAAAATCATCACGATGGCGGTCATGAGGGGAAAATTAGTGGATAGTAGTAGGACCAGCTATATTGGCCTGACCGATGTTGGTGTCAGTTTTTAATTTGACGATAAGAGTATTATAGCGTTCTGCGGCTGCGTTGCTAATGGAATTGCCGTTTCCCAACTGGTTGGCTTTGGAATAATAGCTTAAAGCCTTATCAAACTGGCCGCGTTTTTCCAGCAGCCAGCCGAAGTTTAAATAGGCCGCATCAAGTTTCGGATCCATGTTTAGAGCCTGCTGAAGATTTTTTTGGGCGTCATCAAGCTGGTTGTTTCCCACTTCAGCCCAGCCAATAAGATTAAAACTCATCGGTTGGTTTGGATGACTTGCGAAAGCTTTTTGGGCCAGAGTTACGGCTTTGGCGGGTTCATTGGTTTTTTCAATGTAAATCCACATCGGACGGATATAGTAGTTGATGTTGTCATCGTTCAGTGCAACGACGTTTTCGTACAGCTGTGCGGATTTACTGTAATTTTTCATTTCCAGATAAATTTCAGCGAGTTTTTGATCGACCTGGATTGAAGGCTGGAATCCAAGAGTTTTGGCTTCTTCCAAATCTGTCGCTGCATTCTGTAAATTATTTTCTCCGTAATAGGCGAGCCCCAGATAGAAAAATGTTTCAGGCTTTTGCGGATCAAGAGTTTTAGCTTGTTCAAGTGCTTCCACGGCATCCTGATATTGCTGCACATTCAAATAACTGTACCCGAGAATAATCCACGCGTCGCGGTAATCTTTTTGTTCCTTAATGACTTCAAAGAGCAGAGGAATGGCCATCTCGTATTCGCCGGTCTGGGCATAACTTCTTCCCAGCAAAGTTTTTAAATGAATCGGCTGGCCGCCTTGATTGAAATCAAATTCGCTGAAAGCGCCTAAAAAATTCTGGGCTTTTTGGGTAAGGTCTGCCGACCCGCCAAGACTGATCGCCTGGGTTAAAAGTTTTTTGCTGTTATCGTAATCGCCGAAGTACGCGTCAAGAATTCCCTGATAATATGAAACGGTTTGATTATTGGTACCGTCAATTTTTGCGAAAATAGCTCTGGCCTGGTCAATTTTGCGTTCGCCCAAGTACGTGCGTCCAAGATAAATTTGCGCGTTGAGATTGTTCGGGTCCAGTGAGATGACTTTCTGTAAATTCTCTTCGGCTTTGGGATAGTCCGCAGTGAGAAGCTGGATGCGGCCTATTTTCAGGAAAGGGTCGGGATTGTTCGGATCAAGGGCATTGGCCTGCTGATATTCGGCGATGGCCAGACTGTAGTACTGATTGTCTTCAAGGAGCTGCCCGCGGTTCATGTGGTCATCGTAGGTCTGATTTCTGGCAACTTTATCTTGAGTTAAAAAGTCGGGAAGAGTCTGTGCCTGTTGAGTTAAAGCCGGTGCTGCCGGATAAAAAGGGCCGCCGCTCTGGAAAGGCGGAATGCCGAATACATAAAGTCCGGCCACAATAAATCCGATAAAAATGATCGTCGTTAAAAATGTGAGAATTTTTTTCATAGCTTATGAGGACTGGGCAACAAGATTTTGCATGTGAAGACTGTTGGCATGGCAGATCGCAAGGGCCAGTGCGTCGGCCGCGTCGTCGGGATAAGGCATTTCATCCATTTCCAGAATCAGCTGGACCATTTTCTGAACCTGCTTTTTTTCCGCTTTGCCATAACCGCAGACCGCTTCTTTGACCTGTTGCGGTTTATATTCGGCAATTTGACGCGGGCCCAATGCCAGCTGCTGCATAATTGCGCCGCGGGCCTGCGCTACCTGAATCGCTGATTTTACGTTTTTACTGAAAAAAACTTCTTCAATCGCAACAGCCTGCGGCATCCATTCTTTGACGATCACTTCCAGGTCTTCATAAATTTGTTTCAGGCGTTCGGCGAATGGCATCCCGGCGGGCGTTTTGATGCATCCATAATCCAACAGCTGGTGTTTTTGTCTGCCGGTTTCGATGATTCCAAAACCGATCGTTGCGGTTCCCGGATCCAAACCTAAAATGCGCATACGGACACGTCAAAAAAGTTAACCTAATTCTAACGAATTTTGTTAGATTTTAACAGAGGAAATCACTTTTTCTTCCGAGCTGGCGTTGCTGATGATGACAACCTTATCGCCTTTCTTGGCGAGCTTGTGTTTGAGCAGAAGTTTTTTGATTTCGCGGTGGCCGATGTCGATGCTGTGAACAATGATCTCTTTGATTCCCCAAACCAGCGCAAGCTGGTGGCGGACTTTTTCATCGGGAGTAATGGTCACGATCGGGATGTATGGGCGGTGTTTTGCGACATGCTGGGCAGTAAATCCAGACTGGGTAATCGTTACAATCAGGTTTGCGCCGATGTCGATGGCGAGTTTGGTGCCGTTCATGCATGTGGCATACGAAACCGGCGTATTTTCCAAAAATAAACGGTTCGGCTGAAAATCTTTATGTTTTTTGAGAAAGTTTTCAACGGACGTCGCGACTTTGGCGAGCGTTTGCACTGCTTCGATCGGAAACTGTCCCACTGCCGATTCGTTGGAAAGCATCAAAGCATCGGAATGATCAAACACCGCGTTGGCGGCATCGCTTATTTCAGCTCTCGTCGCCCTTGGATTGGTGACCATGGATTGTAAAATCTGCGTTGCGGTAATGACTGGTTTGCCGTGAATGTTTGCCAGATGAATCATCTGTTTTTGGATGAGCGGAACCTGTTCCGCTGGTACTTCAACGCCAAGATCGCCGCGAGCGACCATGACGCCGTCGGCTTCGATGATAATGCTTTCAAGGTTTTCAACAGCTTCGTGGCGTTCGATTTTGGCGATGATTTTTGCCCTTCCTCTTTTTTTTCTGATAAGTTCCCGCAGTTCAATAATATTTTTCGCGGACTTTACGAAAGACATCGCCACATAATCCACATCATTTTTGATCGCGAAAAAGAGATCCTGTTTATCTTTGACGGTGATGGGATTGGCGCTGATCGAGGCTGTAGGAACATTAATGCCTTTGTGACGGAAAACAGTTCCGCCGTTGATGACTCTGCAGGTAATTTCCGTTGAGGTGACTTTGGTGACTTCAACTTCGATCAGTCCGTCATCAATGAGAATATGGTCGTTTTTGTGAACATCCTTTGGAAGATCTTTATACTGCACGGGAATCATATCGTCTTTCCCCGTGATGTTCGCCGTGGTCAGAACAATGGTTTGTCCTTTTTTGATGACAACGCCCTTGTCAGGCATTTCGCCCACGCGGATTTTCGGTCCCTGCAGGTCCTGCATGATGGCCACGGATACGCCCAGCTTTTTGGAAATTTTACGGACATTGTGGATCTGTTTGGCAAATTCGCTGTAGTCGCCGTGCGAAAAATTCAGGCGGGCGACGTTCATACCGGCCCTGATCATTTTTTCGATCATGGCTTCACTTTCCGATGCCGGGCCGAGCGTGCAAACTATTTTGGTGTTTCTTTGATTCATACGTTTGTATTTTACCCTATTCTTTTGATTTCTGTACTTCCTACCGGAAGATTTTCTAAATTTGCGAGTAGTTCGTTAGCACGCGTCACGGTATTTCCACCTTTTGCTTTTTCTTCGGCACCGATTTTATCCGCTGAATTTTGAACTATATCTTTGTTCGTATCTAAATTTGAAGTTGGGGCGATTTTTCCTGTTTCAACGACAGGCGTTTGTGCCTGTTGAAGTTCCTGCGCCTGTGGCGGCTGCTGGAAGATAAATCTTTTTTCAATGAGGAATTTCATGCATATCCGTTAAAGGGTTTTCATATCGTTTTCAAGATTCGAAATAACGCTGACTTCGCGCTGGGCGTAAATTTCTTCAAGCTTTCTTCTGGTGTCGGCGCTGCTGTGATTCACCGCGTTCTTCAGTTCATTGAGGGCCTGTTCAAGATTCAGACGCTGTTCGTCGAAGATTTTTTTACGGCCTTCCGTATCGCTTTCCGGTACGGTTTTGAGTTTTTCGTTGGTCTGCACGGTAATATCGTCGCAGCGTTTGTTGAACGCATCCTGGAGTTTGACCAGATAATCACGCTGCACTTGGACCGTCTGTTTGTAGAGTTCGTCGAGGGTTGGCATGCTTTAATCTTGAGATGGTTTGATTTCTTTAGTTTTTTCTTTAGTTTCATCCTGTATTTCAGACGTTTTTTTTTCGGATTCGGATTTTTTTTCAATCAATGACAGAATCTCCTCAAGGGATTTTTGCATTCTGATAATGTTTTCAACTTTTTCTTTTTTTTGTTTCAACGCTTCGACCTCTAAAGATCTGTAGGTTTGCGCGAGATCGCTTTCCATCTCGTTCCTTAATTTTTTCACTTCTCTGAACGGCCCTGCGGATAAACTATTCCTAAGGTTTTCGCGTTCGATTTGTGACATTGCCGGTATGCGTTTTTTGAGAGTTTCAATGATTGCAATCAGTTCATATTGTTCCACCGGATCGTGTTGTTCAAGCGATGGAGAAACCATTTGTTCCCTGATAAACCAGTCTTTGTCGCTTTCCACAAGTTTGACTTCAAGCGAATAAGCGAGGTCGTCGGTTTTGATCTCGTCGAGTGGAAATTTTTTGGGTTGTTCGGTCGGCTTTTTTTCTGTCATTATTTTTGTTTGAGGTTTCTTTATATTATAACAGAAAAAGCTCTTTTTATAAAGAGCCGCCCTGGGTTCAATAACGTTCAAGAAGGATGAAATTTATTTTACCGTGACGCTTTTCGCAAGGTTTCTCGGCATGTCGGGGTTATTTTGGCGGAGGACAGCCAGATGATAAGCCAGAAGCTGGATAGGAATGATGTTGACGATCGGTGATGCAATGCCCACATCCGGGACCTTGATCCAATAATCAAAAACCTCTTCATTTTGAGGAGCGACGCCGATAATGAACCCGCCGCGGGCTTTAACTTCCCGGGCGTTGTTTAAAATATCCGTCCTGGTGTCGCCATTGGAGACCAGAACAATGCATGGCGTGCCTTCGCTGATTAAGGCGATGGGGCCGTGTTTGAGTTCTCCTCCTGCAAAGCCTTCAGCGTGAATGTAGGAAACCTCCTGAAGTTTAATGGCTGCTTCAAGGGCGATAGCGTAATTCACCGCTTTGCCGATCACGTACATGCTTTCATGATGCTGGATTTTTTCGGCCAGCGCGTGGATGTGTTCTTCATAACGCGGATTGAGCATGTCGTTGATTTTTCCCGCCGTATCGATGAGCAGCGTTTTGCCTTCCTGCAGCCTTCCGTCGCAGGCATAGGCAAGCAAGGTGAGAATCGCGATTTGCGAAGTTGTGGCTTTGGTTGAAGCTACTGCTTTTTCCGGACCGGCTTTGATGTGGAGAGAATAATCGGATTCGCGGTCCATGGTCGAGCCTTCGACGTTGACGATGGAAAGAACCTTGGATTTTTTCTTTTTGGCCACTTCGATCGCTTCAAGCGTGTCAGCGGTTTCTCCGCTTTGGGAAACGGCGATGACCAGACTTTTTTCTTTCAGAAAATCCTGGTGGCTCGGGAATTCAGAACCCACGACCACATTCACGTGGCGCTTGGCGACTTTGGCGAAAATATATTCAGCGGCCAGGCAAACTTTTCCCGCTGTTCCGCATCCGATCAAAAATGTTCCGTAAGCTTTTTTAATCTCTTCGGCGATTTTTTCAATCTCGCTGTCTTCCTGGTTGATTGCCCGGTAAATAGTATCTTTCTGTTCCATGATCTCTTTGATCATGAAGTGCGCGAAATTTCCTTTTTCCGCGGATTCGGTCTTCCAGTTGATTTCAACGACGCGTTTTTCAACGGGTTTGCCGGTGGTGATGTCGAAGAAATGGGTGCCGTTATTTAAGACCACCAGTTGGTTGTCATCCAGATACATCACTTTACGTGTGTATTCCAAAAACGCCGGAATGTCCGAAGCCACGAAATATTCGTTGTTGCCGATGCCCACGATCAAAGGAGAACCTCTGCGGGCAGCGATAATTTTGCGTTCGCCTGCTTTCATGGCCAGCACCGCGTAACGTCCTTCAAACCTTTTCATGGCTTCCTTCGCGGCTTTTTCAAAGTCCATCGTTTTGCAGTATTCATTGATGAGATGAGCGATGACTTCCGAATCGGTCTGCGATTTGAAGACGTAACCTTTATCAACCAGCTCTTTTTTGAGTTCGTCAAAATTTTCAATGATGCCGTTATGAACGATGGCGATCGTCGAGTCGCTGTTGGTGTGCGGATGGGCGTTTGCCACCGTCACACCGCCGTGCGTGGCCCAGCGGGAATGTCCCAGCGCCATGGTGCTTTCAGGGAATTTCGTTTTTACCGGATCGTAGTCGCTGATTTTTCCGATCTGGCGGTAGATGCCCAGTTTGATGCCCTCGTCATAAGCGACGCCCCACGAATCGTATCCGCGGTACTCCAGTTTGGTCAGTCCGTGAATCACAAATTCAGCGGCGTTCTTCCTTGGGCCTAAATAAGCAAAAATTCCACACATAACTAAGGTGTAAGCAGTTTCATCGAGTGAGGGTTGTGGAAAATGTGGGTTCCGATGACATTTTCAAATTCGTTTTTCTTCTTCAAATAAACGGTCCAGTAAATGCCGCGTTCAACTTTTTGGAGTCCCGGGATTTTTTCATGATTTTTTAGAGTGTTGTAGATGTTTTTCCCCGCATAATTGTCATATTCCAGTGCGATGACATTGTGTCCTTTGGCTGTGGGATCAGCGATTTTTTGAAGTCCATTATCTTTGCTGTAACTGTAAGCTTTTTTTCCGATGAACACCGTCGGGATTTCTTTATTCAGATTCAGGATTTCACCGCTCTCAATCAGATTTACCGCAGTCTGTTCCAGATTTTTTTTGTTGCTCGTGAAGAATCCCAAATAGGTCTGGCGGTAGAGGGAAATGTTTTTATAGCCGATATTTTTCAGCGTATTTTCGAGCGTGCGTTCTTCGTTGTCGGTAATGATGAGGCGAACAAGAATCGTGATGTCTTCTTTGGTCGTTTTCTTTTCAACGGCTTCCATCGGGTTCATGGTTTTGTCCGTTTTTTTTGCAGGGATTTTTTTAATGTGAAGCTTTGTTGTGTTTTTCAAATAAGATGCGAGCGAATCAAAGATAGGCTGGCCTTTGATTGTGCGTTCAGGATGCGGCATAAGAGCCATGACATTGCCTTCCGGATTGCAGACTCCAGCAAGGTTGTACATTGCTCCGTTCGGATTCACGGGAAACTCATCAATGAATTTTCCCTGAGCGTCGCAGTAACGGAAAAGCATCTGGTCTTTTTCAATAAGATTTTTGAGAACAGTTTTGTCTTTCGTCGTAAATCTTCCTTCACCGTGGGCGACAGGAATATGCATCAAAATTTTTGAATTGAAACGGTTGAAAATGCTGCGTCCAGGTTTTGAGTTATGGCGGATGGTTATCCAGTCGTTGTAATAACCCACGCCCAGGATTTTGCCGTTTTTAACGCGTTCGTTCCAGGCTAGGGCCATTTCCAGATGTTCGGGATGAAGGCCGGGTATCAAGCCGGTTTCAACCAGAATTTGCGCGCCGTTGCAGATGCCTAACACCGGCTTGCCTTTAGCACTTTCCGCTTTGATCACTTGCATAATTGGATCCAGTGCCGCGATCGNNGAATTTGCGCGCCGTTGCAGATGCCAAGAACCGGTTTCCCGTTCAGGGCTTCTTTTTTGACGGCATTCATGATCGGATCTTTCGACGCGATGATTCCCGAACGTCCCCGGTCTTCGTAAGAAAAACCTCCCGGCAAAATAAAAGCATCATAATTGCTCAGTTTTTTGCTTTGATCGTTCCAACGGATGAGTTCAGCATCCATCTTTGAATGCCGCACCGCGCGGAGGGCTTCAAGTTCGCAGTTGCTTCCGGGGAATAAAATAACGGCTACTTTTGGTGATTTCATCGCTTTAACGAATAGGGAAGATAGAGTCCTTTAAGTTCTTAGGAATTTTGGTGAGGTTTACGACATGATCACGCTTAACTAATACCATATCTTCGATGCGAACTCCAAAAGAATTCTCGAGGTAAATGCCCGGTTCCACGGTCACAATCGTGCCTTCCGGAATCGGTTCGTCGTAGCCGGCGGAAAGCGATGGAGCTTCATGGACTTCCAGGCCGATGCCGTGCCCCAGGCTATGGCCGAAAGTTTCTCCATAACCCGCCTTGGTAATGATATCTCTTGACCATTTATCGCCAATATTGCCTTTTACGCCAGCTTTAAGTTTTTGAATAGCTGTTTCCTGAGCCTCCAGTACGGTGTTGTAGATCTTTGCTTCAAATGCTGAAGGTTTTTTTGTGAAGATCATGCGGGTCATGTCCGAGCAGTAGCCCTGGTATATCATGCCCATGTCGATCAACACGATATCGCCTTTTTTGAGTTTGCGTCCGGAGTTTTGGTGATGAGGGCTGGCACTGTTTTCCTGAAATCCGACGATAGCGGGGAAGGAAATAGTGTCGGCTCCGTATTCATGACCCAGCTTTTCAATTTCCCAGGCGATCTCCTGTTCGGTTTTGCCCGGTTTAAGATTTTTGCGGACTTCAATAAAAACTTTTTCAGCGATCCTTTGCGCTTTGGTGATCAGCAGAACCTCTTCCGGTGTTTTGATGATGCGCGCGTTTTCAATGATTCCTTGTGTGGCCTGAAGTTTGCAGTTTTTGAGATGTTTTTTGAAAATTGAATATTTCCAGTAGCTGATATTTTTTTCTTCAAAACCAAGCGTTAGTGTTTTTTCTTTTTCAGCAAGCATTTGCAGCGCTGCAATAAGACCTTTCTTCATTTCAACCAGTTTGACCGAATCAGGCAGGATTTTTTTTGCCACGGCGATGTAGCGGAAGTCCGTTATAAAGTAGGCATGCTTTTGGGAAATGAACAGCTGTCCGTTCGTGCCCGTAAATTGGCTTAAAAAGCGCACATTAAAACTGTCCGTCACCAGGAGCGCATCAAGTTTTTGTTTTTTGAGCCGGCGCTGGACGTCGGCGATGCGGACGGTGAGATGGGAAGATTTCACGATCAGTTATTTTTTAAGAAATAGGTGACGATATCTTCGGTAGTAGTAATTTCGGCAGGCATTTTTTTGAGAATTTTGCCGATTTCAAAGCGCTGATAGCCAAGAGTGAGCAGGGCTTCTATGGCTTCTTCATTGGTTTTTTGTTCATCATCCAGAGTGCCGTGCAGGCGCATCGAATCAACCCAGTCCAGTTTGTTTTTCAGTTCGACGATAATGCGTTCAGCGGTTTTTTTGCCGATACCCGGGATTTTGCTCAGGAATAAAATGTCGTTGCTTAGAATTGCGGCTTTGGTTTTATCCATATCCTGCGAAAGAATTTCCAGGGCGGTTTTTGGTCCTACTCCGTTGACGTTTAAAACCGTTTTGAAAAATTCCAGTTCTTCGATTTTTACAAAGCCGTACAAGCTGATGTCGTCTTCGCGCACTTTAGTAAAGATGTACAGCTCGAGCGTTTTTCCTTCGCTGCATTTTTCCAGCAGAGGATTGGCAAGATTCACGACATATCCAACATTGCCGGTGTTCAGAATGATGTTTTTTTGCAGTTTTTTCTGGATGGTCCCTTGAAGATATCCGATCATTGAATGTGGAATTACTGACTAATATCCTTCGATTTTTTTCAATCCCTGCCACCAGTCCGTAAACTGTTTCTTTTTCATGGTTTGCAGAAGTTTTTTGGCGGTTTTCGTTTTCAAGCATTTTTCAACGTTGCTGATCCAATCCTGGCATGCTTTATGGCCAAGATCAAGGTACTCTTTTGCCTGAAAAGCCGTTTCCAGCATATCAGCGTCGCGTGCAACGATGCCTTCTTTGGTTGTCTGGTCTTCGAACTCCAGAAAGTTTTTCCAGAACAGGCCGGCCAGATCTTCAGGAAGTCTTTCGAGTTGTTCTTTGTATGCTTGTTTTTCCGGTTTTTTAGTGTCGACGTATCTGCGTGCGACTTTATGGAGATCCGTAATTCTTGCTTCAGCGTTGTCGTGCATCAGGCAGATCAGAGCCACTTTGTCCGGATTGGCTTTTTCGGCTTTCGCCAGAATATAACCGATTACAGCCGTCCGGTAGGCATGTTCAGCAATGGTGTCGGGAATATTTACTCCGGCAAGTTTGGTTCCGCTGTGATGGAATTTTTTGAGCGTGTTGAGTTCGAAAATATAGTCGCAAAGTTTTTCAAAATTCATACCAGAGCTTTAAATTTTTTAAAGAATTGTTGTTTGAAACTCAAGAATTTTCCGGCTTTGATGCTTGTCCGGATTTTACTCATCAAGTCTAACAAAAAGTGAAGGTTGTGAATAGTCAGAAGGCGGGCTCCGAGCATTTCGTTTTCCATCATCAAATGGCGGATGTAGCTCTTGCTGAAATTTTGGCAGGAGTAGCATCTGCAACCTTTTTGTAGAGGAGCCGGATCGGCTTTGTATTTGCTGTTTTTGACGTGCTGGCGTCCGTGATCGTCGTAAAAATTACCGTGGCGCGCCAGACGCGTGGCATGAACGCAGTCGAACATATCGATGCCCCGTTCAACCGCTTCAAAAATATCTCTGGGTGTGCCGACGCCCATTAAATAACGCGGTTTATTTTTTGGATAATGCGGATGCATGACATCCAAAATGCGATACATGTCTTCGCGTTTTTCGCCAACGCTTAAGCCGCCAATGGCGATTCCGGGCAGGTCTGTTTGTGCGCAGAATTTTGTTGATTCAATCCGTAAATCGTCGTAGACGACTCCCTGAATAATTGGAAACAAGGCCTGCTTGGCGTTGCCTTCTTTTTTTTGCAACTGCTGATGTTTTTTTATGCAGCGGAGCAGCCAGTCGTGCGTGCGCTCCATCGCCTCCCGCGCGTATGCATGCGACGAATCATGGGGAGCGCATTCGTCAAAAGCCATAATGATATCGGCACCCAGAGCCTGTTCAATCTCCATCACTTTTTCCGGCGTCAGAAAATGTTTGGAACCGTCCAGATGCGAACGGAATTCGACCCCGTCTTTGAGGATTTTTACGATGCTGCCTTTGTTCGTATGTTTTTTCCCCGAGCCCAGCGAAAAAACCTGATATCCGCCGGAGTCGGTCAGGATCGGTTTGTTCCAGTGCATCCACTTATGAAGACCGCCCATTTTTTTGATGAGTTCATGGCCCGGCCGCAGGTAAAGATGATACGTGTTCGCGAGAATAATCTGTGCGCCTAAATCTTCAACTTCATGAGGACTCAGGGATTTTACCGTGCCGAGCGTTCCCACCGGCATGAAAATAGGCGTTTCGATTTTACCGTGCGGAGTGGTGAAAATTCCGCTTCTGGCTTTGGTTTTTTTGTCGCTGTGAAGAATTTTAAATGAAAACATTCGGATGGGAGCAGAAAGCGTTCCTACTATACCATTTTTGTGGTATAATAAAGAGATTATTTTAAGGTTTTTTCAGGATTTTTGACTCTATGAAAATCACCAATCAACAACTCATTGAACTCATCGATTTTTCGCCTTCGCTCGATTTTCAGGCAAAGGTGAGGTGGCGCAGTTATGTCCCTTACCTCGAAGGTGAGGAACGTGAGCGTCTTTATAAAGCTTTAAGCGATGAGAAACAGGACATCACGGATGTATTAAAACAAAAGATGAAAGGTTTCCGGGGATATTTTTTCGCGAAAAACATTGAGTCGCTTGAAAAGGATTTTATCGCTAAAAATCAATAAAAACGTCTCATGCCCGTTGAACAGCAAAAATTTAACGCCCAACAGGAAAGAGTCCGCAAACTTGCGGAATCTTATGAAGGTCCCGAGAAAAAAGAGGTCGCCGAGCTTTACGTTGACCGTATCGCTAAACTTAAGAGCGCGATCATGGATTCGCAGATGAACGATCCCCAGAAAGAGGATTACATCAAGCGTCTGGACAGTTATCTGAATCTTGTAGACGCCAATAATTTGCAGCGTCTCAAAAAGGAATATGAACCGCTGTTGCGTTCGATGGAATCCACCCTGAAGGTTGAGGTCAAAGACCAGGCCGAAGATGACCGTGAAGCCAAACTTGATGATATCGTTGATCTCAAGATCCGCCAGGAACTTTTGAAGGAATGGAAAGATGCTACAAAGTTACGACAAAAATTTGATTCAAAAAAAGAACAAATAGAGCTTCTCATTAAGACTAAAAATCTGGACCCTGCGGGTACGGAACTGCAGTTTTATATGACTTCGATGGAGGTCTATACCGATTTTTTTGATTCAAAACAGAAAGCATATTACGAAACCAAGGATATTGGCGAAAAACACGCGAGACTTAAAGATATTCTGGACCAGGGAGATCAGTTTTATGATGTTCTTACCGAGTATGAAAAACTCCTGCGCGACGTAAAAAGCCAAGACGATTTGGTGGTGATCGACTTGAACAGCCGCAATGCTTTGGCTGAACAAATGATGATGATCAAGCGCAAACGCTACGACGAGAACAAGAAGACGCTGTTCAAGCAGATGGACGACATGCATATTCCGAAAACTGATCCGCAGCGTGTGCAAATCGAAAAAATGCTTGAGGGCGCTGATGAACAGTTTGATGATTTTAAGGAGAACGCCGTTATGGCGAAGACTCCTGAAGAATGCACTTTCCAGGCGGAACAGGCCATTAAGCTTTTGGACGGCGCAAACAACGTTATTGAAGCATCCAACAAATGGCTGAAATTGAATGATGTTAAAAATACGATGGGACTGAGGGTTCCTACACTTGCCAAGATCGTTGAAAATAAGAACTGCCCTACCGTTGTTCAGAAATTTTTGAAGGCGTCGAGTTTTGGAATGCTGCTCATGCCGCAGTTTGCCGTCGGATTCGGTTATTATCAGGCTGCGCATCAGGGCGAAGAGTCCGGATCGAATACGGCGCTTGAAGTAGCGGATTTTGGTATCAGTTTGATTCCGATCGTCGGCGGTTTGTGGGATATCGGGTTTGCGATTAATGGCACAACTATTTCCGGCCGCAAGATGGGAACGACGGAAAGAATTGTGCGCGGTGTTATCGGCGTTGGTTCAATCGTTTTGGATATTTTTACTTTTGGTATCGGTGGAACTTTGGCGAAAGCAGGAGGAAAAGCTGCGTTAAAAGCCGGAGCAGAGGTAACCGCACATGTAGCCGCCCGCGCTGCATTGGAGGGCGGGACAAAAGTCGTAGCCGAAGGAGGAGCGAAGGTTGTAGCAGAAGGTGTCGCTAAAGAAGGTGCGGAGATTGGCGGTCATGTCATTGCCGAAGGAGCAGCCAAAGAAGGTGCAGATGTCGCCGGCCATGCCGTTGCAGAAGGCGTTGGCAAAGAAGCTGTTCAGAAAACTGCTGAGCAGTCAGTGTTAAGCAGCGGAGTCCAGGAAGCTGTGAATAATAGCGTTAAAACTTTAACGAAGGAACAAAAAGCCTTGCTGGTGAAAGTTGGAACAGGGGCAGCAACGGGGGCTGAACGCAAAGCAGCCCGTGAGCTTCTTAAAACTGTTCTCACGGATGCCATGAAGCCTTTTGCGGAAGAGCTTGGAAAGAAACAGGCGGCTAAATATGCCGAACAAGCGGCTAAAATTGCAACACGTCCGGCTTCAAGAGTTAACCGCGTCCTAGGTGCGTTAAGTTTTGGAGGTTATAAATACGGAGGGATGAAAGGTCTGGAAGAAGGAATTGCTAAAGGCACTGCAGAGCAGACACTCATTAAAAAGGCTCTTGAAGGAGGCAAAGAGGTTGGCATGGGTTATTATGTTCAGGGAAAATTTGTGAAGGAAGGTGAAATCCTTTGGGGAAAAATGGCCGGGTCTGTAGGGAAAGAAGCAGGCAAAGCCTGGTGGCATATGCATAACCCGATGGAAGTGCTGCGCATGTTCCAGACTCCAGGGAAATTTTTGAAAGGTTTGTTCCGGAGGACTGTCAAAGGCATCCCGGGCAACCTTACTATGAACAAAGCTGCTCTTACTGATCTTGAACAGACCGCTAAAGCATCGCTTCTTGCCGATGGTCACGATGTCAAAGCCGTTGACGCCCTCTTTGCCGATGTGAAAGAAAAACCTTGGGAACAGTTTGTGAAGGAAAATGAAAATAATCCGATGTTTAAAGATCAGGATGTTAAAGAGTTTTTTAAGGATTTCAGCGAACAGTTCCCTAAATCCGGTCTTTTGGATATGAAGTTATCCGGAAAGTTTCCTTTTGTGAATATCGGTAAAGGTGAACAGGGAAAAGTTTTGTCCGGTTTTTATGAAAAATTTAAAGGATTGGAGAACGATGCATTCACGTCAGCGAAGATGGTTTATGACAGCCGACGGATGGAATGGCCGGCTTTTTTGAAAGAATATAAAGATAAAGGGAATCTGGGTAAACTTACCGAGGCGGAAATAGACGCCTTGAAGTCACAGTTTGAAAATTTGCATTCCATGGACCGTGAACTTCCCGTGAATCTCGCTAAGATTAAAGAAGGTCAGCAGGCCGCTAAAAAGAGAGTAAAACTCAGTAAAGAAGAAGTGAAAAAATTGCGCGGCGAATTGAATGCTTTGGAAGAAGAGAAGTCGCAGGTTGAAGATTTTATGAAAAAGTACAGCGAAGGTGTTGCTTCGAAAGGTGATAAAAGTTTAACGCAAAAGGAAACGGTTGAGATGCTCTTTGAGGGTTATGAAAAATTACCTCAAGGACCGCTCAAAAAAGCTGTTGATGAATACCGTGATGAACTCATAAAAGGTCTCAGTAAAGAAGTGAAGGCCGATTCTGAGGAGTTTAAGCAGGCTACCGCCCAGGCGATGAGAACCGCTATACCTTATCGCATTGCAAATATTGAAGAACGTTTGGCAGCAAAAATTGAAGAAATCGGCACAGCAGAAGTTGTACTTGAAGTGAATAAAAATGTTATGAAACAGGGACCGAATGTTCCGAAGAAAATTATTCAAAAACGGTCTCCGGAAGAATTTGCTGAAAAGAGCGCTCAGGAAGCCAAGGATCTCATGGCCCTCGAAGCAAAACAAAAGTCGATCAAAAAATTTGAACAGGAAATTAAAGTTTTGAATTCAGATAGAGCAAGATTTATGGATATTGATAAGCTGTTTCATGAAGCGCTGAATGCCAAGATAGTTAACGGTAAAAAGTTATCACCTCAAGAGATGCAAGAGGTTTGGTATGATGTTTATACTAAAATTCCGGCCGGTCCCGAGAAGAAAGCCATTGATGCAATTCGTAACAAAAATTTTCCTTCAATGGCAAAAGAAGGGACGGATCAATGGAAACAAGAAATGGGTAAAATTACCCAAGAGCATATTGATAAACGGTGGGGCGAAGTTCTGGGGGAGTACGAGGAAGCACGAGGGAATCTTCACCAACTTGATGAAGATAATTCTGCTCTTAAAGATCCGATTGGAAATTTTAATCCATATGCCAAATCCGAAAAGTCAGCTACTTCAAACGTTGCTGCTGAAGTGCCGCGTCCGACAGCGGAGCCTGCTATTAAAAATGTTCCTAGCGGCGGTGAGGACATGAGAAGATTGCTTGCTGAGCAAATAAAAAAAGGTGAACTGAATGAAGCCGGTCATACTTTGATTGAAAGTAAGTTTGCTGAAAAGATGGATAAAAATGTTTATAATCTTAAAAATAACGGTGATGGTACTCATACGGTTATAGGTGTTCTTGATCCTGATACAAAGGTGTGGGTTGGTGCTCCACCAAAAAATAAAGCCGCTTAGTTTGAAGCCCATTATTCAAACAAAAAAACCTCCCAACCGGGAGGCTTTGAATTTCATCATTGTCGTACTGACTATTTCTTCTTGGCGGTTTTCTTGGCTGCAGCTTTTTTCGCAGGCTTTTTTTCTGTCATTTCTTCCATTCCTTCTTCGGGATTTTCTACTTTTTCTTTTTTTTCTTTCATTTCCTTCATCTTCTTGACCTTTTCGCGGAATTTATCGACGCGGCCCGCAGTATCAAGAATCATCTGTTTGCCTGTGAAGAACGGATGAGAATCGGACGTGATTTCAACTTTTACGACATTGTATTCAACGTCGCCGATTTTTTTCGTTTCCTGGGTTTTGCGTGTGGTGAAAGAAACGAATTCAGCACCGGTTGAAAGATCAACGAACAATGCAGGATAGATTTTTGGGTGGATATCTTTTTTCATGGTTTTTGAGAAAAATGCCATTGAACTATACAAGAAAACTTTTTTTGAGGCAAGCTCGTTTTACTCTTTCCCTTCAGCGACTAAACGCTGCTGTTTTTCATCAACAGGTTCCTCAGGGGTTAGGTCTTCGGTGCCGTCGTTTTCGATGACCGTGGTTGAGGCGACTTTGTCGTCACCGCTCATTCTCATGAGGTAAACGCCCTGTGTCGTGCGGCCCTGTGAAGGGATGGACTTGAGGTTCATGCGGATGATGACGCCCTGTTTGGACATAATCATAAGATCGCCTTTCGTGTCTTCATCGTTGATTTTGGCGCCGACGATTTTTCCGGTTTTGGTCGTAATGTTGGCTGTTTTTACGCCTGAACCTCCGCGTGTCTGTAAACGATAATCCGTAACTTTGGTCATTTTACCGAGGCCGTTTTCCATAATCACGAGCAGTTCAGCCTTGTTTACGTTTTTGATCACGTCCATATCCACGACTTCATCGCCTGCATGCAGACGGATGCCGCGTACGCCCATTGAGGCGCGGCCGGTTGCATGGACGTCTTCTTCATTGAAACGGATGGATTTTCCTTCGCGGCTGATAATCATAATCTGATTTCCTTTGCTGGTCTGGCGGACCCATTCCAACATATCTCCTTCGCGCAATTTGATTGCGATCAGACCGCTTTTACGGACATTTTTGAAGTCAGCGATCGGAGTTTTTTTGACGGTTCCTTTATTGGTCGTCATGAAAAGGAATTCGCCGGTCAAATGTTCACCTGTACCAAGAATCGATGTAACATTTTCACGGTCCTGGAGCTGTAAAAGATTCACGATGGCCTGACCTTTCGCCGTGCGTGAACCTACCGGAATTTCGTAGACCGGTAAACGGAACACGCGTCCGAAGTTGGTGAAGAACAAAACTTCATCATGGTTTTTGGCCGGAAGCACGATGCGGATTTCGTCTTCCTCTTTGGTCGTGGCTCCGATAATGCCTTTTCCGCCGCGGTGTTGTGCGCGGAACGTTGAAGGAGGCATGCGCTTGATGTAGTTTTCTTTGGTGAGCATCACGATCATCGGTTCGTTCGGGATCGTGTCTTTCATGCCGATCTGTCCGAGCGCCTCGCGGTGAACTTCCGTTTTGCGTTCATCGCCGTAGGTTTTTCTAATTTCGGCCATTTCATCTTTGATGATCTTCAAGATTTTCTTTTCATCTTTCAAAATACCTTCAAGTTCGGCGATGAGTTTCACTTTCTCATCGTATTCGTCTTCGATTTTTTTGCGTTCCAAACCGGCGAGAGTCTGCAGTCTCATTTCCAGAATGGCTTTGGACTGGAGATCGCTGAGTTTGAATTTTTTCATCAATGCAGCATGCGCTTCTTCTTTGGTATCGGATTTGCGGATGGTGGCAATGATTTCATCGATGTGATCGAGCGCGGTCTTTAAACCTTCCAAAATATGGAGACGTTCTTTCGCGATGCGGAGTTCGAATTTGGTTCTGTTGATGACGACCTCTTTGCGGTGCGCAATGAAATATTCAAGAATTTGTTTAAGATCCAAAAGCCTTGGCTGCAAGCCGTCAACCAGCGAGATCATGTTGAAGTTGAAGGTGTCCTGCATTTGTGTCATCTTGAACAGCTGGTTCAGGATTTTCTTAGGATATGCGTCTTTTTTCAGTTCAATCGTCACGCGGATGCCTTCGCGGTTTGATTCGTCGCGGACGTCGGTAATGCCGACAATTTTTTTGTCACGCACGAGTTCGGCAATTTTGGAAACAAGATTTGATTTGTTCACCTGGTAAGGGATTTCGTGAATGATGATTTCAAAACGTCCGCCTTTTTTCTCTTCAATGCTTGTTTTGGCGCGCATGATGACTCCGCCGCGGCCGGTCATGTATGCTTGTTTGATGGCGTTGACATCATAAATCATGCCTCCGGTAGGGAAGTCAGGGCCTTTGATAAATTGCATGAGATCTTCAACCGTGCAATCCGGGTGCTGCATGATATGCGTGATTCCATCAATCAGTTCGGTGAGGTTGTGAGGCGGGGTCGATGTTGCCATACCTACGGCAATACCCTGTGATCCGTTCAAAAGGAGTTGGGGAATTTTAGTCGGAAGAACTTTAGGTTCCTGAAAACGTCCATCGTAGTTCGGCTGCCAGGCAACGGTTTCTTTTTCAATATCCGTGAGCATTTCTTCGGTGATTTTTTCCATTTTAGCTTCGGTATAACGCATTGCCGCTGCGCTGTCGCCGTCGATGGAGCCGAAGTTTCCTTGGCCTCTTACGAGGGTATAACGCATTGCAAAATCTTGTGCCATACGCACCATGGATTCATAAACAGGCGCATCGCCGTGAGGATGGTATTTACCAAGTACTTCACCCACCAGGTATGCCGATTTTCGGTATGCACCTGTAGATCGTAATCCGATATCATGCATCGCGTATAAAATTCGGCGGTGTACCGGTTTGAGGCCGTCTCGCACGTCCGGGAGGGCGCGTGAAACGATTACGCTCATCGCGTAATCCAAATAAGAGCTTTGCATTTCTTCTGAAATGTTGCGAAGCGTATGATCGCTGAACATTTCTGTTGATGTTTCAGCCTCTTTTTTCTTGGATTCTTCGTTGGATGGTGAAGGTTGATTTTCGGCCATAAGGAAAACAAAAAATTGGGTTTTGGCTTTATGCCGAACGGTACTTTATCACAATTCAAAAAAAAATACAGTACCAAAATGTACTTTTTGCTTTGCTGTTATTGAAGAATAGGCCGTTTTTTGGTATACTATTAAGAAATTCTAAAAGCAGAAAAACAAACACGATGGCAGACGAAAACGCACAAAATCAGAATCAAAGTCAGCAGGGGCAAACGGTTCAACCTGAACCGGTAACTCCTGCGAATTCAGGAACTGCTCCGGCTACTCCAGCCGCTGACCAGTCTGCTCCAATGCCTGCATGGTTGAAACAGGTTCAGGGTCTTGAAACGCATGAGGAAAAAGGAGCTCCATTGATTCAGCAAGGTTTTGATCCTGTTCATGGTGTTGGAAATAACGCTCCGCAACCGGGGACCGCATCCTCATCGGCTGCAGATATTTCAGCAGAACCAGCTGCGACTTCTGCAGATCAGCTGCTTGTTCCGAAAACCGATCCAGACGAAGTTAATAATGCTCTGAAGGGAGATGCTCCTTTGCCGTTGTGGCTCCAGCAGGCAAGTTCCAAGCCGTTGTCTGCGCCAGGGGTTGCTGCCGCGAGCGCTGCAGGTGCTAGCGCACCAGCGCCAATACTAACACCTTCAACTCCAGCAGATTCTCAATCAATTGCTCCAGCCCTTTCTGTTCCAACTCCAGCAACACCTCCTCAAGACGATTTTGCAAAATTAATTGCTGCTTCGCAGCAGGGAAAAGCATTAGCTCCAGTATCGGAACCGGCAGTCCAAGTTCCGGTTTCAACTCCTTCTGTACCTGCTCCGTCTCAACCAGCGCCGTCTGTTCAACAAAATGTTTCTCCAGCGATTCCGGGTCTTTTGGAAACAAAAGCTGAAGAAGCACCTGTTTCAGTTGTTCCACCTGCACCTGTTCCTCAGACATCACCGGCTCCAACTGTGACACCAGCTTCAAGTTCCGCACAATCTGTTTCTGCGTCACCGACTCCCCCCCCGGTTCCAACACCGACTCCATCTCAGGAACAGAAAGCTGCAACGCTGCAGTCGGTTAAAAAAGGAATGTTTTCATTTTTGGATTTCGGAAAAAAAGCAGCTGCAAAAACAGCTCAGGCAATCCAGGCCGGAAAAGCAGCGGGCGCGCCGGAAATGCCGAAGCCTTTACCTCCAGAACAAGCTGCAAAAAAAGCTGCTACTGATAAGGCCACAGCTGCAGAGCGTCAAAAATTAGTCGAAGCTGAAAAAGTTTATCAGGAAGGTCTTACCACGATCCGTGATTTGATTTCTCCGTCTTCGATGGAGCTTCAGTATGACCGCATCCGCGTTGAAGGCATGTATGCGCAAACGTTTTTTGTATATTCTTATCCTCGTTATTTGGATACGAACTGGCTTTCGCCGGTCGTGAATTTTGACGTGACCATGGATATTTCTCAGTTTATTTATCCGATCGATTCGGCCGCGATCATGTCGGTGCTCAAAAAGAAAGTTGCGCAAATGCAGTCATCGATCCGCATAGCAGAAGAGAAAGGGAATGTCCGCGATCCGGCGATTGAAACGGCTTTGGAAGATGCCGAAGAACTCCGCACCCAGATTCAGCGCGGCCAGGAAAAGTTTTTCCAGTTCGGTCTGTATTTTACGATTTACGGCGAAGACGATAAAAAATTGGAGAAGGTTTCCAAACAGCTGGAAAGTCTGCTCGGCGGAAAACTTATTTTGACCAAAAAGTCCGAACTCCAGATGGAACTCGGGTTTAATTCAACGCTGCCGCTTTGCATGGATGAACTTGAAGTGAACCGCAACATGAATACCTCTCCGCTTTCTTCAACCTTTCCGTTCAGCTCTTCCGACCTTACCTCCAATGAAGGTATTTTGTACGGCCTGAACCGTCATAACGACAGTTTGATTATTTTTGACCGTTTTTCTTTGGAAAATGCCAACTCAGTGGTGTTCGCAAAATCCGGGGCAGGGAAGTCTTACTGCGTAAAACTGGAAATTTTGCGTTCACTCATGCTTGGTACGGATGTGATCGTGATCGATCCGGAAAATGAATATGAAGCGCTGGCCCAAACAGTCGGCGGTTCGTATTTGCGCGTATCGCTCACGTCAGACCGCCGCATTAATCCGTTCGATCTGCCCGCTCCGCTTCAGGATGAAGAGCTGCAGCCGGGTGATTTGCTCCGTTCCAACATTATTAACCTTCACGGTTTGCTGAAGATTATGCTTGGCGGGGTTACACCTCTGGAAGAAGGTATTTTGGATAAAGCCCTGAACGATGTATATGCCGTCAAAGGTATTACCATGGATATTCTTGATCCTTCAAAAACTCCGCCTCCGACTATGGAAGATCTTTATGATATTTTGGTCAATATGGACGGCGGACAGGCTTTGGCCCAGCGTTTGCAGAAATATACCCAGGGTACATACGCAGGTATTTTTAATAAACCTACCAATGTGGATTTGAGTTCGGGTTTGATGGTCTTCAGTATCCGCGATCTTGAGGACGCGCTCCGTCCGACGGCGATGTATATTATTTTAAATTATATCTGGAGCCGGGTCCGCAGCAAACTCAAGAAACGCCTGCTGGTCATCGATGAAGCCTGGACGATGATGCAGTATGAAGATTCCGCGAAATTTTTGTTCGGTCTGGTCAAACGCGCCCGTAAATATTATCTGGGGATCACGACCATTACGCAGGACGTGGAAGACTTTGTGAAAAGTCCGTTCGGTAAACCGGTGGTTACCAATTCCTCGATGCAGTTACTTTTAAAACAAGCGCCTTCAGCCATCGAGATTCTCTCTGCAACCTTCAACCTGACCGAAGGCGAAAAGTATATGCTCTTAAACAGCGGTGTGGGCCAGGGCCTTTTCTTCGCAGGCCTGAAACACGTGGCAATTCAGGTTATTGCTTCGTACACGGAAGATAAAATCGTGACGACCAATCCGGAAGAGATTTTACGGGGACGCTCCGATCAACAGCAGTTCCAAACTACGGTTTAGTTCCGTTCATTTTAGCTTTGTCCGTTGATGATGCTGTTCAACGTGTCGACGGCTTTGTTCAGCTGGTTGTCAGTGCCTTTTAGCAGTTGAGTCTGGTCGAGTTCAATGTTGACGTCAGGCGTCAGCCCGGCCCCGTTGATGTCGCGGCCGTTAGGTGTTAGCCAATGCGCAATGGTGATTTTGAGCAAAGAATTATCCGTGTAGTTGGTGATCTCCTGAACGCTCCCTTTGCCGTACGTTTTTACGCCCACTAATTTCGCCAGTTTCAAATCTTGCAGCGCCCCAGCCATAATTTCCGCAGCTGATGCCGTGTCTTGATCGACTAAAACCACCAAAGGTTTTCCTTTCAGTTCATCATCACCTGTTGCCTGGAATGCATTTGTTGTTCCGTCTGAAGATTTCGTCGAAACGACAGTGGTGCCTTTTGGAACAAAGTGTCCGAGCATCGCAAGAGCAGAGTCCAAATATCCGCCCGGGTTGCTGCGCAGATCAAGAATGTAACCTTTTGGTGATTGTTTGCTCAGATCGCTCAGAGTTTTTGTGAAGTCATCGGGCGTGGTCTGGGTGAATTCGCTCACGGAAACGTAGGCCAAATTGTTCATCATTTTTCCGCTGATGGAACTGATGGTGATTTCCGTTCTGGTCAAAGTGTCGTTGAAGGTTTGATTGTTGCGTTCGATGCTCAGCGTCACGGTTGTTCCGGTTGCTCCTTTAATAAGATCCATTGCCTGATTGATCGTCAGGTTGGCTACGGACTGGTCGTTGATTTTTTGGATCACATCGCCGGTCTGAAGTCCTGCTTTATCCGCCGGTGAGCCGGGGACGGTTTTGAGAATGACCAGTTGGTTATTAGTGAAATTGAGAAAAATTCCGACTCCTTCAAACTGACCGGCTAAATATTGCTGTAATCCAAGCGCATCGCTCGGTTCTTCAAATACGGTGTATTGATCGCCGAGTTTATCAACTAATCCTTTAATGGCTCCGTAAATCAGTTCATCCTGATTGATTTTGCTTTTGCCATAATATTCGCTGTTCGCTCTGTCCCATACATCAAGAAGAATATTGAATTTTGGATTATTGACGAGCTGCGAAGAAAGGTCATCAAGATTACTGGTGCTTGGATTTTGTGAAATGACGGATGTTTGGTTCGGACTGGAACCATCGAGGGTTGACTGGCGCAATACTTCAATTTCATAAATGAGTTCCGCAGCATCACCGCGGGTTAAAAGATGGTTGGCCCAGAACATTTCCGGCTGTTTTGAAGAAACGATGCCGTTTAATTTTGCTGCGCGGGCAAGATAAGCGTACCAGGCTGACGGACTTACATCGCTGAATAATTCTTGAGGGTCGATGTCCGTATAATACGGTGTTGGAATTCCTTCAATCGCAAAAGCTATTTTTAGAGCGTCGACTTTGTTGATCGGATTTGTCGGATTGAATTTCGGCTGTGCGCCCGTGGCGCTGATGGCATTTATTTGAAGCGCTTTTTGAACATATGGAGTGATCCAGTTTCCGCTTGGAACATCAACAAAAGGGGTTGCACCTAAACTTGGTGCAGCCTTGTATCCGATGTCATTAAAAACCATTTTCAAAAACTCCCCGCGCGTGATGAGTTTATCCGGTTTGAATGTCCCGTCCGAATAACCACCGATGACTTTTTCCATCTCCAGAACGTTGATGGATTTTGCTTGCGGATACGCTGAAGGAACATCGGTGAACGATGCAAAAACTCCATGGGTTTGAATCAAAAAGAACAAAACGCTTAAACTTCCGGTCAAAATTTTCTTCAGAGCAGTTTTTTTCATAAATTGACGTTTTTCAGCGAATAAAAGAGCAAAAAATGCTCTGCAATTATAGACGATGCGTTTTATAAAAACAATCAAACGGTTTATGGCTTTGGTCAGCCACTTTTGTGTGGTTTTGGTTGTTGACCCTATGGCCGTTTTCCTGTATAATATAGAGATTAAGAATTTCAGCTATGAAAAGTTTAAAACAACTCATTATTGCGGCCGTCGCTTTCGGCGTTTTTTTAGGGACCCTGGGTCTTGAAAGTGTTTTTGCAGTTCCGGTTGAATTAGCAATGAAAGGAAATCTTGCTCTGATTGTTCCGTCCGGTCAATCTGTAGATGTCACCCATAACGGCTCCGTTCAAACGGTGAATGGTGACGCGAATCAGCCCTTGGAGGCAGGGGATACCGTTCAGGTGAAATCCGGCACGGGCATCGAGGTCCATTTTTCCGATCACGGCCTTGTCCGCCTTTCCGACAATGCTTTGCTCGGCGTGGATTTTTTGGATCCTTCACATGACGCATATGTTTTGAATCTGAAGCAGGGACGGGCCTGGGCTAATAATATTTATACGACGGCGACTTTGAATTTGGTTGCCGACGGTGCCTATCTGATTCCGGATGCTGCGTCTTTTGACGTCAACATCGACGGTCAAAAAACCGAAGTTTATGCCAACAGTCATCAGGTAAGCGTGGGCCTCGTTCCTTTGAATTACCAGGCAAAATCGGCGAAACTTTTTCCGGACAGCGACCTCATCAACAGTTACATTCTTGCCGAAGGCAATCAGACGACGGTTTTTGCCGATAAGATCACTCAGGATGAAACAACGCTCCGTAAACTTTTTTATTCCAAACTGGTAAAAGAGTTTCCGTTCGGCATCATTGACCCTCAGGTTTTGACCAGCGATGCGTGGCTGAAAAATAATATTCAGTTCGATAAAACTCTTGCCAGCAAAATTCAAGCTGACGCTTCGCAGCAAATCCGTTCGCGCGGGCTGGTTGTTGCCGACCTGAATTCGTTCGGATATACCTTCGGACAATCGCTCAACCATTTTTATAATTTTTTGACTTTTTCCCAGCCTAAAGTTATCGACCGCACCAATAACAATATTTTTGATCATTTTGATGACGCGAAATATCTTCTTCTTTTCGGTCAAACCACCAAGGCGCAGGAACGGCTCGACTTTTTTAAACAATCTTTGGATGAAGCTTTGGCTTCTCAGGGCGATGCATATAAAGCAGCGGCTTTGGCCAGTCTTTGGAATGAATACGATGAGTTAAGTTACATTACTCCGGACGATTCACTCGCGCCGGCAAAAGCTTTGGTAGTGAATGATCTTCTTGCCCAGATCGGCGATGATGAAAACGGCATCCTTCAGAAATTTTTACTGGTGCGCAACACCATGAACGGCGTCTATGATCTTGCCGATAAAGGTTCACAGTCGGCAGGCCAGGCTCTCCAGGACTATTTTAATGATTTTACGAAATTGGTAGGCCAGGAACAGTCACGTTTAAGCGGCATGAGCAACATTCTGGCCGAGGAAAATCAGATCATGAACAATCTTCTTTTGCAGTATCCGATTTTTTACCGCGATGTTTTCTTTTCCATGAAGAACCAGCTTGAACAGCAATGGCTGGCGCTTCTCCCTGAAGGTGACGGGAAAAATGAAGAAAAGCAGACGATCATCAGCACCAAGATCGATTTCCTCAACCGTTTACAGACTTTCTTTTTGGCTGACAAAATTACCATTGATGACGCCAAAAGCATTGTTCAGCGTTTATTCCACGAAGCCGATAGTTTGCAGCTGCCCTCTGATCAGCAGGTTGCCGTCAATCAGCTTTTTGACCAACGGCTTCAGGACTTCGGGACATTTTATCGTTATTTGAGTTCACCTGAATATGTCGCCACGACTTTGCACGGCGCATCACGTCAGGATCAATTTAACCAGTTCGTTCAGGCTCAGCAGGAACAAGTGAGCATTGACCAGATCCGTCAGGAAATTCTTGGCAATCAAACAACGACTCCGACGATTACCACCGATCAGATTTTAGCTCAGGCCCAGCAGGATTTTTCTGCGATCGGAGCAGGAAACGTCGTGTTCGGAACGCTCAGCGATGTTACGCAGAAATTGATTCCGTTAAACAGCGCGGTCGTTGCCGGCGCTACGATCCAGGGTCAGTACGACTGGGATAACAAACTGCTTTCCCAAATTTACGCCGGTGATACTTTAATTTCCACGGATCCGGTTGCTTTGAACAATCTGGCGTTACTTATTCAAACCAAGCTGCAACAACAACAGCAAGCCGTTCAACCCACGCCGCAGCCTGTTCCTCAACCTTCACCTTCACCGTCACCGTCACCGTCTTCAAACATTTCCAAAACAGAACTGGTGGCAAAGGTGCTGCTTATCCAAAAACTGAAAACTTACGACATCGGCGTGACTCAGGACGCCGTTACCATTGATGATCTTAGCAACAGTTTGTTTACCGTGAGCAGCGCTATTCTTATTTCCGATCAATCGATAACCTTCAGTTTTGACGTTGACGGCAAAAACAATATTGTCACCAATTTAGCCGTTCAAATTTTAGGCGGGTCCAAGCCTGTTTCCGGAACCCTGAATTTGTCCGACGTTTCGGCTCAAGTTAAGGCTGCAGTTCAAGCAGGGAATGCATCTCCTTAACTATTTGCTTTGAAAAGCAGTTGTGCTATAGTCCCAATGGCCTTTTTTGACGAAAGTTATTTTTGAAAAGATGATCGTCAGGACTTGGCTTCCAGACTTAAGTTTTTGTCCATTCCAACATGAACGCACAGAAAAAAAACGATACTCAGGCTGCATCAAATTATAGCGCCGAGAATATTCAGGTTTTGGAAGGTCTCCAGGCTGTACGTAAACGTCCGGGTATGTACATCGGTACGACGGATGTTTCGGGTTTGCACCATTTGATTTGGGAAATCGTGGATAACTCCATCGATGAAGCGATGGCGGGTTTTTGTAAAAATATAGATGTCATTATTCACAAGGATGGAAGCTGTTCCGTGGAAGATGATGGACGCGGTATTCCGGTTGATAAAGTCGCGAAGACGGGGAAGTCGGCTTTGGAAACGGTACTGACCGTGCTTCATGCCGGAGGTAAATTCGGCGAAGGCGGCGGCTATAAAGTTTCCGGCGGTCTTCACGGTGTAGGTTCTTCCGTTGTAAATGCTCTTTCCACCGTTTTGGTTGCTACAGTTTACCGAGACGGGAAAGTTTATGAACAAACTTATAAGAAAGGTGATCCTCAGGGCGAAGTTGAGGTTGTCGGTAAGAGCGAAAAGCGAGGGACGAAAATTCATTTCACACCTGACGCATCAATTTTTGAAAGCGTTGTTTTTGATTTTACGACGGTCCTGAACCGTTTGCGCCAGCAGGCTTATCTTACCAAGGGCGTTACGATCCGCATTTCCGATGAACGCGAAGAATCTCCAAGACGCTATCAGTTTTATTTTGAAGGCGGCATCAAATCTTACGTTCAGCATTTGAATAAGAATAAAGAAGGCATCAGTGAAATTGTTTATCTGGAAAAAGATGCTCCTGAAGGCATGATTGAAGTTGCTTTGCAGTATACTTCGACTTTCAATGAACTCGTGTTTACATTCGCGAACAATATTCATACGACTGAAGGCGGTATGCATCTTACGGGTTTCCGTTCTGCGCTTACCCGTACCATTAATGCTTACGCCCGTCAGTTCGGTTTCCTGAAAGAAAAAGAGGACAACCTTTCCGCGGAGGACGTGCGTGAAGGTTTGACGGCTGTTATTTCCGTTAAATTGGGAAACCCACAGTTTGAAGGCCAGACGAAGAGCAAATTGGGAAATGCAGAAATGCGTACTGCAGTAGAAAACGTTTTTGGTGAAACATTTACGCAGTACATGGAAGAACATCCTCAGGATGCGAAGGCTATTTTTATGAAGTGCGCTCTGGCCGCCCGCGCCCGTTTGGCCGCCCGTGCCGCTCGCGACACAGTCATCCGTAAAGGCGCGCTTGAAGGTATGACTCTGCCCGGAAAACTTGCCGACTGTACTTCCCGCGATCCGAAAAATTCCGAACTTTATTTAGTTGAGGGTGATTCCGCCGGAGGTTCGGCAAAACAGGGACGCAACCGCGAATTCCAGGCGATTCTTCCGCTTAAAGGAAAAATTTTGAACGTTGAACAGGCGCGCATGGATAAAATGCTGGCCAATAATGAAATCAGAGCTCTTATCATTGCCTTGGGAATCGGTATCGGCGACGTGATGGATATTACCAAGCTTCGCTACGACCGCGTCGTGATTATGACCGATGCCGATGTTGACGGCGCTCATATCCGCACTTTGCTGATGACGATGTTCTACCGCTATTTGCGTCCGGTGATCGACGGCGGACATTTGTTTATCGCACAGCCTCCGCTTTATAAACTGACAGCAGGAAAGAAAGTTGAATATGTTTACCTTGAAGATAAGAAAGAAGCTGCATTAAAGACTTTCCCCGATCCTTCAAAGGTCGGCATTCAGCGCTATAAGGGTCTTGGTGAAATGAATCCTGAACAGCTTTGGGAAACAACATTGGATCCGGCCCGCCGCATGATGTACAAAGTAAACGTTGACGATGCCGAAGACGCCGACCGCGTATTTGAAACGTTGATGGGCGCTGAAGTTCTTCCGCGTAAAAAATTCATCCAGTCACACGCCAAGAAGGTGAAGAATCTGGATATTTAGATTCGACCTGAAAGGTATTTAAAAACCCGCTCGATTTTTGAGCGGGTTTTTTGTTGATTTGGAAATTTGTTTATTCTTTTTCATCCGGGTCAATTTTTCCAGCTGGAGCACGCATCGTGGCAGTTGACGTTAAGACCATGCTCCTTGGAGATCCGGGTGCGGGCATCATTGAATAGCGGTGATCACGGTCTTCACGAGGCGGAACGCTACGGTGAATCTGGGTCTTCAGCTCTTCAATTAAACTTGCTGCTTCAAGCGTGGTGAGCTGGAAGTAATCTCCTTTATGTACGAAAATAATATTTGCCTCCGCATCAGTATCGATTTCTTCAATAATTTCGATGAGATATGCTTTGAAGAAGGTTAAAGTTTCATCATCTGCAACGATTTCTTCGATACCGCTCTTGATGCGTGAACCTTGGTAATTTACTTTAAAGATATAGGTTCCTTTGTTCATTTCAAGCGTCGTCCGTTCTCCTTTTACTTTGGAACCTACGAGGCGATAACAACCAGAAGGCGTATTTTTATGTTGGATCACTCCGCCTTGCACTAAACCGTTTTTTTGATCCAGGACATGATCGAGTTCTGTTTTTTGCATTTCTCCGAGAGGTTTATAGTCAAATTCGGTAAAGCGGCTGTCTTGAACGCGTAAAGTCCGGTGGTTTCCCCGGTGGCGGCGTTTTTCATACTCTTGCCGTGAAATATATACAGGCACGACCTCTTCGACGCCTCCCTGGCGGATCGTGGCTTTAAAGGTTGTTCCTTTTTCACCGTCGAGCGGGATTGTTGCTAAAGAAAATTTAATTTTGTCGTCACTGATCTGCGCATGATGAATCGAAAATTCCTGGCCGTCATATTGCGCTAAACCTTCTGCATCCAATTTTTCACTTTTTGTGGGCAGGAGAGCCGCTGCGTTTCTTACTTCAAAACTGTAGTAAAGATTTGAGCCTTGAAGATTTTTAAAAGGTTTATCGAATTGTTCATTGATCACCGATTTTATTGATGCGGCGTCAAGTCCCAGTTTTTCGGTTAAAAATTGTGAAAAAGTTTCTTCGTAACGGGTTTTTCTTTTATGTGAAAAACGGTAAGGCACCGGAGTGTCTGCATCAATAAGCGGTTTGATCAATTGCTGCGTATAGCGCGGGATGAGAATTTGTTTGCGTCGCGCTTTGCCTTGCAAACGCGAAGCGGTGTTCATCGTCGTTCCCAGGACGGTGTAAGTGTTTGATGATGGAAGGCTTATTTTAACAATAGCTACATCTCCCGTGTACACAACTGTCGTGGTGTCAATAACTGGCGAAAGTCCGAATTCATCACGAAGGTGGTCCAGATACCATTGTTCAGGGTTTTCTTGGAATTTCGTCCAATCTTCCGTGTTTTCAGTATTTTCGGCCGCAGGCGGACTGAATTTTTTTTCAGCCAGCTTAATAAGGTTTGTCCTGAAATTATCGGAAAGACCCTTCAGTTCACGCTGAATAAGGAGCGATGCTTTTAATGCATTGATGGCAAAAAATTCAGGGTGGCGGTCATCTTCTCCATATCCAAGCGGATCATTCCCTGTTTTTTTCCCGATTGGTCCGCCGAAGTAAGCTACAGCCATATCTCCGATGCCTTTATCCCAGGTCCCGCAATATTTTGAGCTGATTCTGTGGCCTATTGTCAGAAACTCCTTAACAAGTTTTTTAATGGTAAGCAGGGCGTCAAGTCCCACCTTGTCATTCTTAAAAAGTTTTCGTTCAAGGCGGTCGCAGATCGCCGTGAATCCCGAAATATCAGTTTCGACTATAGTGGCTTTAATTCGTACCAGATCGGCAATGCCTTCGCGCATTTCCATTTCAGCAATTTTTGGATCGTGGCCTTCAATCTTTAAGCGTAAGTTATTGCGCCACTGTGAAGCGTGGCTGGCTATGATCATCGATGCCATGCGAAGGAAAGTTTTGTCTTCATGCACCAGTTCTTGTCCCTCATCGGTGCGGAAAATAATTTTACCGATAATTTTTTGATCCGGAGCCGTCGGGTCAACGATATCCTTCACCATCGTGTGTTTCCCCCCTGATCGCCCCATCAACTTTGCGGGTTTATATGCGATTTCGCGGAGCTCTGCTGTTTCTTCGAGTGATTCAGGATCGCGATCGTCGCTGTAGCGTTTGGCAATAAAATGGTCGCATTCGTCTTTATCTTCGTCTGCAACAACCAGCAATAGATCAGCTTCCGTTGCTTTACTGTAAAGACAAACTTCTTTCATCAGTTCGGCGATGCCTTTTTCAAAATATTCGTCGCAGGCGCCGTATCGGTCCAAAATTTCATGCGCAAGACTGTCGATGCGTCCCATCCGCTGGCCGCGCAGTGCTTCATCGATTTTTGTATTCAAACGGGTGCGGGCCTGGTTGATGAATGCTTCAAGTTTTTTGTCCAAAGTTTCTCCAGGCATGAGTTGAATTTCCATCACGCCCAATCTGCGGTCGGCTATTTTCAGTTCAACATGGAAAACGTTTTCCTGCGTGTCGCTGAAGGTGAACTTTTCTTCGTCATGGAAAAGCGGTTTCTGATGAAGTTTTTCAAACTGGGCTTTTGTCATCGCGTGAGGATTGCCGTGGAGCGGGATTTTTGTGAGATGTTCAGTTTCGTGATAATGATTTTTTTCATTGACGAGATAAAAGGTGATGTCGCTTCCTTTATCTTCCAGAAGACTTTTTATAAATTTCATGACGTCTTTAATGCCTTCTTCAAGTGATTCTCCCCCTGCAACGTAATTGATGATTTTATAGAGTTCCTGGTCAACCTTGAGGGTTTCGGCATCGAGGGCTATTGTTTCGGCATATCTTTCCGCGGCTTCAACGCGCGTGAGTGCTTTTTTGGTTGTCGTCATCAATCGGAGTTGTTCCGATATCATTTTTTTTGCGACTGCGAGCGATCCAAGAGCTTTCGGGTCCATTTCAGTTTGTTCCGCGCCCACCCGGGCGTTCACCCGTAGCATCATTTCCATCATATCCATATCAAAATCTTCCGGCTTTCCGCCTGCTTTCAAATGCTGGTCGACTTTTCCCAAAACATCCGGCATGACGTGGATTGCGGCCCTGCGTCTGTCCTGAATAAGACGGACAATCGTTTTCATGACGTGCTTTAGCTCTTCGGGGGAAAGTGTTTCCCTGGCATGCTTTAAAACATCCCAGTCATTTCTTACACCGTTTTCAAGTCTTGCTTCATCAACATCAACTTTACGGTCAATGAGAGTTTTTCGGGCCACTTCTACATCAAGTTTGATTTGTTCATCCCGCTTTGAGGTTCCTTTTTCCATAGCCATAGTATTAGAGATGCAAAGGCACAAAATTAAGAATTTATTTTAACATTTATTATATTTTTGTCAATATCTCTTTCATTCTTAAGAAAGTTCAATTGTGGGTGGATTTTAGGCAAGAATTTGACTTTTGGGAAGTTCTTTTTATAATGGGGAGGCTTTTTATTTATTTTAAGCCCTGAAAAAGGAGAGGAGGTGAAACTGTATGGCCATTACCCTTTGGAAAAACCAGAAAGAGTCTGTGGATCGTTTGATCTCCCGTTTCAACAAAAAGGTTCAATCGAGCCGTATCATTTTGATGAACAAGGAGAGACGTTATCGCAAAAAGAAACCAAGCAAACGTCATGAACGCACTGCTGCCATGATGCGTACGCATTACCGCCAACAGCGTGAAAGACAGAAGTTTTACTAAGATTTTTAAAAACCCCCGCAGCAATGTGGGGGTTTGCTTTTTTATGCGCTCCAGCGGTGGCAAAGCCACACGCTTCCGCCCTCGCGCTGTGCGCTCGGTTAAGTTTTTATGAATATTCAAGAACTTCTTCAAAAGGCACGTATAAATACCGGTCCGGAAGGTGATCACCTCGGCTCGGAACTTTTGTTGGCTTTTGTTTTGGACAAAAACCGTGAATATCTGCTTGCTCATGGGGATGAAGATGTTTCTGCTCCGATGCTGGATAATTTTGAAAAGCTTTTCAGCCGCATGATTGCGGGAGAGCCGGTGGCCTATCTGATCAATAAGAAAGAGTTTTACGGTCTGGATTTTTTTGTTGACCGGCGCGTCCTTATTCCCAGACCGGAAACAGAACATCTCGTTGAGAAAATTTTGGAATTCAGCACCCAAACTCCGAGTGCCTTGAAGATTTTGGATGTGGGAACCGGAAGCGGGTGTATTGCCGTTTCATTGGCCAGAAATATTGCTTCTGCCCAGGTAGCGGGCGTGGATATTTCCGATGAAGCTTTGGAAGTTGCACGTTTGAATGCCGACCGTCACGGTCTCACTTCTCGTATGAGATTTTTCTCCAGTAATTTGCTTACTGCTGTTGATGAGCCTTTTGATATTGTAGTGGCCAATTTGCCTTACATTGGCGAAAAACGTTTTTCGTTCGTCAGCAAATCGGCTTATGATTACGAACCGCACGTGGCGCTTTTTGGAGGCGATGACGGCCTTGGTCTTTATGTTAAGTTTTTCGAGCAGCTTTCTCAAAAATCCTGGAGACCCAGATTATTGCTCGGAGAGTTCGGCTTTTTACAGCGAGATGAACTCGTTGCTTTGTTCCAGAAATTTTTTCCTGACGACAAAATCCGTTTTGAGCAAGATTATGCTCACATTGATCGCATGTTTGTGGTAGAATGGCCCCCGACCGTATAAGCAATCTATGTTTGATAAACTTGAACAACTCGAAAAAGAGTACATGGAAATGGAGCAAAAACTTTCCGATCCGGCTATCATCGGCAATCAAAAAGAGTATACGGCTCTGATGCGCCGTTATAAAGAGATCGGGAAAGCGGTTTCGCTTTATCGCGAATATCAAAAAGCGAAGAAGGAAATTCAGGACGCGGAAGATATTTTGAAGACGGAAAAGGATGAAGAGATGCGCACCATGGTCAAAGAGCAGATGCAGTCTGCAAAAGAAACCGTCACAAAAGCAGAAGATGCGATCAAGCTGGAGCTTATTCCAAAAGATCCGATGGATTTTAAGAACGTCATCGTGGAAATACGCGGCGGTGCAGGTGGAGAAGAGGCCGCGCTTTTTGCCGGAGAACTTTTTCGTATGTACAGCAAGTTTTCTGAAAATTGCGGTTACAAGATTGAGCTTATCAATAAGAGTGAAGCAACGGCTGGCGGTCTGAGGGAAATTATTTTTAAGATTATTGGTGACGGCGCTTACAGTAAATTCAAGTTTGAAAGTGGAGTGCATCGTGTTCAGCGCGTTCCGGCAACGGAAAGCCAGGGCCGCATTCATACTTCAACGGTGACGGTTGCAGTTCTTCCCGAAGCGGAAGAAGTTGATCTTGAGATTAAAGATTCAGATTTGCGTATCGATGTTTTCCGGGCCGGAGGCCCGGGAGGTCAGAGTGTGAATACAACCGATTCTGCGGTGCGTATTACCCATATTCCTTCGGGATTGGTGGTTTCACAGCAGGATGAAAAATCTCAGCTTAAAAACAAGCAAAAAGGCATGGAGGTTTTACGAACCAGGTTGTATGCGATGGAACTTGAGAAACGCCAGAAAGAGCTCGGTGAAAAACGTCTGAGTCAGATCGGCAGCGGCGACCGTTCCGAAAAGATCCGCACTTATAATTTCCCGCAGGACCGGGTCACCGATCACCGCATCAAACAAAGCTGGAGTAATATTCCTTCGATCATGGAAGGCAACATCGGCGATATCGTCGATGCATTAAATTTTGCTGAACAGACCGAACTTTTGATGAGCGGCAAAAATTAATTTTTCCGGTAGTGCGCTCCCAAACTCTTTTTTCTTTTAAGTGCGGCTTCAATAATCATTCCGCTTGTTTGGAGCATGTCTTGAAGTTCGAATTTTTCAATGCTTTCATTTTCCGGAAGCTGTTTTTGTATTTCCCTAATTTGTTTTTTAGCGTTTGTGAGTAAATTTCTTGTTCGGATGATTCCAACATTTATCCACATTGATTTTTGAAGTTTTTTTCTCAAAAGGCTAAGTTTTTTTGATGCCATTTTAAAATCGGATATCGGTGGAACAAGAGAATGGGTTTTTTTTATTTGAGGCAGGGGATCGTCCATCACGTGTTCACTCATTACTCCTGCTTCCAGCAGTGAATTTGATGCAAGACGGTTTGCTCCCTGCAAACCCGTGCAGGTGACTTCGCCGAGTGCGTAAAGATTTGTGATATTGGTTTTCCCCCGGACGTTTGTAACGATGCCTCCGCAAAGATAGTGCGCTGCGGGTGTGACCGGAACAAGATCTTTGCTTAAATCGTAGCCATGTTTTTTTAAATATTTGAAAATCGTCGGGAATTTTTCACGAAGCTCTTGTGCAGATTTATGACGGATGTCTAAATAGACCGGGCCTTTTTTCTGCTCTTCGTACATGGCTCGTGAAACAACGTCGCGCGGCGCGAGTTCTGCAGATTTGTGATATTTTGTCATGAATCTTTGGCCTTTGGAGTTCAGCAGTTTGGCACCTTCACCCCTAACTGTTTCAGAAATTAAAAATAGTGGAGATTTGTCTTCCGCAAAAGCCGTGGGGTGGAATTGGATGAATTCCATGTCCCGAATGCGGCATCCGGCCCGTGCAGCCAGAGCGATGCCGTCGCCGGTGGTTACCGCGGGGTTGGTGGTATATTCATACAACTGGCCAACGCCCCCGGTTGCAATGATTATCCTTCGCGCAAGAACTACCGCGTATTTTTTTTTATGAATCGCCAGAACTCCCCGGCACGTTTTGTTGTTTACGATCAAATCTTTCGCAAAACTGTTTTCCCAGACCGTGATGTTTTTGTCCGCCAGAACTTTTTGAGCCACGACCTGCATAATACTTAATCCTGTGTGGTCGCCGGCGTGAACGATGCGGCGGTATTCGTGTCCAGCTTCCTGATTTTGAAGAAACTCTCCATGAGAAGTTTTTTCAAAATGAACTCCCTGTTTTTGGAGCATGGTGATGATCTTCGGGGCTTGTTCCACAAAATATTTTACGGCCTTTTTGTCGTTATGGTATGCGCCGGCGATCAGCGTGTCTTTGATGTGTTTTTGAAAACTGTCATGATGCTGAAAAACCGCGGCAATGCCTCCCTGGGCGTACCGCGAATTGCTTTCCAGAAGCTTTGCTTTGGTGATGACTAAAACCCGTCCGTATTTTGAAGCATGCAGGGCACTGTTCAAACCGGCAAGTCCCGATCCGATAATGACGACATCGTAAATCATTTGTTCCAGGATTGAATGTTTTGCCACGTTTGGTCCAGTTGCGAACCGATTTTACTGAAATCAGGAACCAGTTTGCTGAAAAACCCCGTGAGCGCGTCAAAATTGGATTTGAGCGCGTTGATGTTACTGTTCATGACATCCAGATAATGCGTGATTCCGGTCCAAAGGTAGTAACCCAAAATCACAATCACGATTGAAGGAATGATAACGAGCAGCGCGTGAATGATCCTGCCTATTTTTGCTTCACGGTGCTCTTTTCGTAAAATCTCTGCTATGGTTTGAAGATAGTTGTTTTGTTTTTCCAGCAATTCCATGATTTTTTCGTTTTCAGCCATTGGCGTTTGGATTATTTTTGTTGCTTCTGCATTGTACCTAATTTTTGAAGAAGTTCATCCTCAAGTTTGGGATTTTGGGGCGGAAGAATTATCGTAGGGTGCGCCTGCGGGTGGACGGTGACGTCGTCGTTTTCTGCCAGCCTGTTATTCGAGAAATCATTGGGAAACATCCGTTTTGCCTCGCCCAGAAGGGTCAATAATCGCCGTGCGGGCTGTTTGGCAATCGGATTGGCGCGCCGCCGGTCTTTGACATTTTCTTCAAAGGCATCGGGGTCTTCACCGGGTTCATAACGTAAAATATCCAAGGCATGTCTGTAACCCTGCACTGCAAAAAAATCTGTTTCTTCATCGGTGAGCACAGGAGCGTTATAAGCTTCAGGATGTACTTCCTGCATGACGCATTCCGCATCATGGCGCGATAACGCCAGTACTTTCAATGCCTCGCGTCCATAACTTTTTTTATCCCACTCTTCCTGACTTCCCAGGATTCCGCCGTTTTGCGATGGTTTTGTTTCGTCGTCAAAAAGAACCTTCGCCAGATGAGGAAAACTGAGTTCTATTTCGATTCTTTGAGCTTTTGTAATTTCCGAGATGGTTTTTATATCCCGACAGCCCAGGGTTTCGGCCTTTCTTGAGACGATGCGCTCCTCCGAGCTTGGTTTGCCGGTTTCATTACCCGAAGTTGAGAATCCTTTTTCAGCTAAATCGTAAGCCATAAGGAAAATTATTCTTCATCTTCAGAACATTCAGGGCCGCCTTTGTCTTTGCTGCTTTTATCAGGCTTTGGCCGTCCGTTGCTGCTGAATCGTGAAACATCGGTCAGAATTTGAGGACTTGGAGGGAGGTTGGTAGTACTTCTTCTTTGCGCGGTCATTGAGTCTGGAGAAATTTCTGCTACCGGAGATGAATTTCCGTCTTCGATATCACCGACCTGTCCATTGACGATTCCCATAAGCTGTTCATTTAACTCGGCAATATTCACGACACCATCAGGCGCAACGAGTGTTCGCGGACGGCTTTCTCTTAAAGCTTGATTTTCACTTTCAGTAAGCCCGGGGTTTTCTCCCGTAGCGGGATGATCTGTAGGAATTTCACTCATAGTTTCTTTATGAAATTTAGCTTTTATTAAACAGAATTTAACTATGTCCGTCAAGAGTTCAAATATGTTAAAATTCAGCCATGTTTATTGATACGCATTCACATATTCATTTTCGGAAGGAGTTTCCGGATGTTGAAGAAATTCTGGCTCGCGCTAAACTCGCAGGAGTCAGTCGCCAAATCATTGTTGGATGTACGGTAAAAGACTCTTATGAAGCTTTGGAATTCGTTAAGGCCCATAAGGATTTTTCATTATGGGCTACGCTTGGCGTTCATCCTCATAACGCTAATGACTGGAATGACGAAATCAGCGAACGTTTCCGTCTTACGGTTCAACATGAAAAAAAAGTTGTTGCGCTCGGCGAGATGGGGCTGGACTATTTCCGGAATTTCCAGCCGAAAGATGTTCAGGAAAAAGCTTTCCGTGAGCAGCTGCTTCTTGCCAAAGATCTGGATTTGCCGGTTGTCGTTCATGTCCGCGATGCGTGGGAAGATGCCCTCAATATTCTTCATGAATCCGGAAATACCAAAGTCATCCTTCACTGTTTTACCGGAGAGCTGCAATATGCAAAAACTTGTTGGGAAAGAGGCTATCATACATCGTTTTCAGGGGTTCTGACTTATCCTAAAAATGAGTATCTTCGTGAAGTTGCCCGTCAGGCTCCCGCTGAAAATATTCTTTTAGAAACGGATTGTCCTTATCTCACTCCACAGGTTTTACGGGGTAAACGCAATGAACCTGCCTTTATGGTTGAAACCGCAAAAGTTTTGGCTGAAGCGAGGGGAGTAAAGCTTGAAAAAATCGGCGAGCAGACTACTTCGAACGCGCTGAAGCTTTTTGGAGTTTGATGATTTGCTGGAGATCTTCAATCTGAATGATTTCCGCAGTTTTTGACTCGTTTTTTTTGCTTTGCTTTGGAATATAGATTTTAGTGAATCCAAGTTTTTCGGCTTCGCGGATTCTTTTGCCAAGATCCGAAACACTCCGGAGTTCCCCGGAAAGTCCAACTTCTCCAATGTATAAACTTCCCGAATCCATCGGTTCCTGCGTCAGCGATGAGATGATTGCCATGACGACTCCTAAATCTGCGGCCGGTTCGCTCAGACGGAATCCGCCAACTATATTTACATACACGTCCTGATTGGACAGATTTAATCCCAAATGTTTTTGAATGACGGCTATGAGGAGCTGTAGACGGTTGTTATCGAATCCGCTGCCGGCGCGTTTGGGATATCCGAAGGCTGTGATGTTTGTTAAAGCCTGGATTTCCAAAAGTAAGGGGCGGGTTCCTTCCACCGTTGCGGTGATCGTAGAACCGAAACTGTCTTTTTTTCGTCCTTCCAGAAATAGCGCCGAAGGGTTTGCAACTTCCTGAAGTCCCTGTTCGTTCATTTCAAAAATTCCGACTTCATGGGTCGGCCCGAAGCGGTTTTTCATACTGCGCAGCATTCTTAGATTCTGATAGCGTTCTCCCTCAAGAAACAAAACCGTGTCCACCAGATGTTCCAATACGCGCGGGCCGGCCAGATTACCTTCTTTGGTCACGTGTCCGATTAAAATAACCGGAATGGCCGTGCGTTTGGCGAACTCCATCAATTTTTCGGTGCAATAGCGGATTTGATTAATGCTTCCGGCCAAAGATCCGACTTCGCTTGAATACATGACCTGGATGGAATCAATGATTACGCAGTCAGGTTTAACATTTTCAATGGTTGCCAGAATATTTTCAAACTTGGTTTCTCCCAAAAAATCTCCAGGATCTTTCATGCCAAGTCTTTTTGCGCGTGAAGCGATCTGGTGCTGGGACTCTTCACCGGAAATATAGAGCACTTTCAATTTTTGCTGGGCGAAATAATTGCAAATCTGCAGGGTCAGGGTCGATTTGCCGATGCCGGGTTCTCCGCTCAGTAAGACCATACTTCCTTTGACCAAACCTCCACCGAGGACGCGGTTGAGTTCCTCCATCTTTGTATCGATGCGCATTTCAACATGATCTTCGTGGATGAGCGCCGACGTGGAAAGAATTTTTCCTTCAGGTTTTTCTTTGCCGGAAAGTTTTTCTATGACGTCTTCGTGAAATGAGTTCCAGGCATTGCAATCCGGGCATTTCCCCGCCCATTTTGGTGACTGAAATCCGCACTGTTCACAGACGTAAATATTTTTAAGTTTCATCGTGCTCTTCGTTATTTTTTAAGAACTTTATCGTAGACCCTTTTGGTTTTTTCCACCATAGCTTCAACGTCAAACTGTTTTACGCGATGATGGCCCAAAAAAGCCAGTTTTTCTCTTAACGGTTTGTTGTTGATGAGCATAAGAATATTTTTTGCCAGCAGGTCGGCGTCTTTGGGTTCCACCAGCATTCCCGTTTTTCTGTCTTCAACTATTTCCGGTATGCCTCCGACATTTGTCGCCACAATCGGAAGCTGCGCTGCCATGGCTTCCAAAAGCACCAGCCCGAAAGCTTCCTTCACGCTCGGCAGAACAAAAAGTTCGCTGCTTTTCAGTAATTTTGGAATATTTTCTTGGTGCCCCAGAAATTTTACATGGTTTTGAATTTTGAGTTTATTCGCAAGTTTTTCCAGATCGGTTTTTTCAGGACCCTCGCCGATGATCACCAGTTTTGTACTATTTTTTTGTTCAACTATTTTCTGCATTGCTCTGAGCAAATATTTTATTCCTTTGCGTGGATGAAGTGCCGCGATAGTTAACAAAACAGTGTCGTCTGATTTTGCTTCAAAAATTTGCGAACGAATTTTTTGTTTCTCCTGAGTCGTAAAGTGCATGAGCTCTTTTTCAAAAGCATTAAGGTCAATTCCGTTGTGGATAACGCTCATGTGGTTTTTGAGTTCAGGATACCATTTGAGCATCTGCAGATAGTTCGATTCGGAAACAGTGATGGTATGTTCGGTTTTTCCTAAAGCGCCTTTTTTGAATTTCTTTTTGAGGCCCTGAAGGCGGAAAGGATCATGCTCGGTCGTGACGATCTGCGCGCGGTTTTTTCCGGCCCAAAATCCGTAGCGGCAGGCTCCCGGATTCCATAAATGAAGATGAAGAAGATCGGGATTGTTTTTTTGAAGAATTTTTTTGAGCTGGAAATAATGCCGGGGATCGTGTTTGTGGCTCACTTTTAAACGGAGAATTTCAATACCGTCTTTTTTCATTTCGGAACACCAGACATCAAGTTTTTTGTAATCCGAGCAGACCACTTTTACGTGATAGCCGTCCTTCGTCAGGCTCTTTGCCAAAAGATGGATGTGCTTTTCAGCGCCGCCCGTAAATGGTGTGTCTGTATAAAAAAGAATATTGTTCATAGCAAATACATCATAGTAAAAAACCGCTTGAATCAACAGGGGAATAATGCTAATTTTATTGCGCTTTTTTCCGAGTTTGTTGTACGGCAGGTTTTTGTTTGCCGGATGGTGCGGGTCAGTAGCTCAGCTGGTAGAGCAACGCCCTCTTAAGGCGATGGTCCCGAGTTCGACTCTCGGCTGGCCCACCAAAATTATGAACTCATAAAAAAAGACCGTTGCTAATCCAACGGTCTTTTTTGTTCATGAAATTTTTATAATTAATTTGCCGTCACGGTGATTTTTCCTGTCATTGAGGGATGAATTGCACAATGATAGGTGAAAGTTCCCGGAGTGTTAAACGTGAAATTGAATACTTCGCCGGTTGCAAGGTTGTTGCTGCTGAAGCTCGTTCCATCATCGCTAACGATTTTATGCGTTACGAGGTCCATGTTTGTCCAAGCTACTGTTGTTCCGGCTTTTACGGTCAGGTCAGTGTTCGAGAAAGCAAAATTTGAAATATTAATGCCCACAGTCGATTGTTGTGTTGTTTCCTGCGTTGTCTGTTGAGTCACCTGCATGGTGGTCTGTTCGGTTGTCTGCATAGTATTTTGTTGAGTCTGCTGTTGAGTCGTGCCTGTCATGTATGTATCCCAACCCATAGCTTTCATGTACATCAAACGGTACATGACGTCAGCGAGTTTGCCCCGGGTCATGCCTTGCGCTGGATAGATCATGTTCATGTTGTCAGCATCGATCAGGTTTTTTTCTTTGGCGTATTCAACGTATTTTGTATACCACTGGTCCATGGTCGCATCGGCGTATGGATTCGACATCACCATGACGCTGTTCAAATCAATCTTTTGAGTCAGGAGAAGCATTTTGAGGTTTTCAACGAGGTTTACGGTTTGAGCCGGTTTGAACGTTCCATCGGGATAACCGCTCACAACGGCAAGTTCTTTCGCTTTTTCAACGTACGTTGCATACCAGGCGGTGCGGTCGGTGTCGCGGAAAGGTTCCAGATCAACGGATGCAGCAACCTGCACACCTGAACCTAAAAGAATAATTTTCAGCGCTTCAGCGCGGTTTACGACCTGATCAGGTTTAAAAGTGCCGTCAGGATAGCCGCTGATCACCCCGTGATCTTTAAGATAACCAATGGCAGTAAAATCTGGATTTGATGTGCTCACGTCAGAAAATACCTGAGCACCCAAGTCCACACTGGTGCCGATCATTTGCGCGCCTACTATTGCTGGCAACGAAAATATAAGTAGGCTTGCGCACACCACACCAACGAGAGTCTTTTTGACTTTCATGGGCAAAAAAGATTAAATAATAAAGGCCCGAGCACATTAACATTTTTATGCCTGAATTGCCAGAGGTCGAGACAATCGTCCGTGAATTGCGGCCGAAAGTCGTAGGTAAAAAGTTTTGGAAGGTTGAAGGAAAACTTCACTATGTGTTTCTTCCTTCTTATGAAGAAATTTCCACGAAGATCAAAGGACTCAAAGTTCTTGATGTTACCCGTCGCGGAAAGTTTATTGTTTTTGTTCTGGATAAAAAAATGCGACTTGTCATTCATTTACGGATGAGCGGGAGACTCATGTGGAAAAAGGTTCTTAAGAAAGAGAAACATAGCCGGGCGGTCTTCAGTTTCAGCGATGCGACGTCGCTGATTTTTTCCGACGCTCGTAAGTTCGGCAGGATCTGGTTTTATTCCGAAAAAGATTATGAGGGAGCTACGGGAATTTTCAAATTAGGAATAGAACCGTTTGGCCCTACATTCAGCCATGAAAATTTGAATAAAATTTTTGTACATAAAAGAGGAATTCTGAAAAATAATCTGTTGCGGCAGGATCTGATCACGGGCATCGGGAATATTTATGCCGATGAGATTTGTTACCGGATCGGACTTCATCCCAAATCCCGTCTGGAACATCTCACACCAAAAGATTTAAAAAATCTTCATGAAGCGATTCTTCATTGTTTACAGGAGGGGATTGATCATTGCGGAGCTTCAGTGTCCGATTTCGTCGGAACACGCGGAACCCTTGGAAAGCACCAGCTTTATTTAAAAGTGTATGGACGCAAGGGTGATCCTTGTTATTCATGCGGATTGGAGATTCAAAAAACGAAGGTCGCTGGACGCGGAACCTTCGTTTGTGTGAAGTGTCAGATTTTGCGCTGAATATTAATGATGGGCTGGAGCCGGGGTGGCTTGTGCAACGATCGAAGCTTCGGCGATGATTGTAGTTTCATTTCCTCCTTGGCCTTTTTCCCCAAAAATAAGATTACCAAAGTTCTCAAATCCTCTGCCTATCAATTTAAATAATCTTGAGATTTGGTTGCGTACGCCGTTCACAACGCTCTTGATTCCCTTGAAGATCATATCGAGCGAGCTTTGTTCTTCATGGCCGTGCGCGGTTTCATGTCCATGTCCTGCTTCCGCTGCGTGTGCCGGTGCGTGAGCTTCGGGATGTGCTGATGGTGTTGCTGACATAATATTTGACTTATTGATTAGGTATTGTATTTTAGTTATTTTACCTCAAGAGTCAAGAGGAACTTCTGGTGCCGAGGGCGGGAATCGAACCCGCACGCCCCTTTCGGAAGCCCAGGATTTTAAGTCCTGTGCGNNCGTCTGCCAATTCCGCCACCCCGGCTGGTACGTTCCCCATTGTGGGGTGACTTTGCGATTATTTCAAGGTAAACGATTTTACGATGGTCTGAACAGTATTAATGTTATCATTCGTTTCCTGAGGTGAATACGATCCGGTAACAATATAAGCATAATTACCTTTTACCGCATAGGTCTGATAAAAATCGATGAGATCGCTTTGGGCGTCTTTTTTTCCTTCAAAGGTTTCAAGATAGGTGTCGTTCGGTTTGCCGGCGATCTGGATTTTTGCGGTTTCGTTTTTATCCTCTTTATAATTTAACAGTCCGGTTTTTTGCCGGTTGATGACTTCTTTCGCAAAATCCAGACTCGCTTCCGTGGCCTGGAGATTTCTGCGGACAATATTGACGTTGGCGGTAAAGTTTTCATTTTTGACGTTATTGCGGACCACTATAATAGTTTCCGGAGGAACATCGCTCGTGAAATCTTTTGATTCGATGACGTCCCATTCCCGCGGAATCGTCATGGTGAATTCAGTGTTATCAATCACGCGTGACTGATTGTTTGCGGCTGTTTGCTGCTGAGTGCTGGAACCCCCGCATCCTGAAAGAGCTATGACAGTGAACGCGAGTATTGAAAAATTGAAAAGTTTTTTTGTTGTTTGCATAGATATTAATGATAACAAAAGTATTCTACTTGAGTTTTGCCTGTGCTTCAAATTTTTATTGCTCAATAGCTTTTGAGGTTTGTCTACGTAGTGAGAATTGACAAAAAATAAAAGTATCCTAGACTATTTGCCACTCCGTTGAGCATTGGAAAAAGTTTGGAGCTTCGGCTCTTGTGCTGTTTTCCACTCGGCGAGTGTGTTGTTTGGCAGCAAGGCAGAACGTGAGAGGTAAGGTGTACATGAACGGGGATGGTTTCAGTCCTCGTGGTCCGTCGAGCGTACGTTCCACGAATCAGCTCGCCGAGGCTCGGATCTTGGAATGGCAGGCGAGGGAGGAGGCCGCCAATAGAGCAGCGAAGGTTCCGCTCGCACCGCCCGCGTCGAAGACGCAGGTGAAGAATCCCAAGGGGGAACAGGAGTTCGACGAGCGCGAAAAGCCGCCCGTCGAGGATGACGAGGAAGGGGAGTAGATCAACAACCCTGATCCGTCATCATCAACCCATTCAAGGAGGTGAATCACACAAAGTTACTCAAAAGAAAACGCCACTAAGTAGGTAAGGAGCCGGATGGACTGTACGCGCTGGTCGCGTTACAGTCCATCCGGCCACCGCCGATTCACTCCACGCCAATAATCTT
Source organism: Candidatus Peregrinibacteria bacterium (assembly GCA_003153355.1). Lineage (GTDB taxonomy): Bacteria > Patescibacteriota > Gracilibacteria > UBA1369 > UBA1369 > PALSA-1335. Next base: position 2,094 of record PLYH01000001.1, on the reverse strand, counting down.
TTCGCTGTTTTGCTGCCATTTCCTTTTTTATCAATTTTCGTGAAATTGTATTCATGTCTTTTGCAGTTCCCAAAAATCTTCTATGATATGGGGGTGTTCTTTAATCATGACTCATGAAACCCATTCAGATCGGTATTTTGGATTTTAGTTATATCAGCCATTTACGTTCCGCGCGGACTGCTTCAATTTCCACGCCTCGTGAAATAAAGCTGCTCAAAAAAGCGGTGGAAGGGATGGGCCATATTGCCAAGATTTATAAAGTAGAGAAGTGTCAGTTGTATTTTGATAACCGTAAGCCGCTTATTTTTTATAAGAATAAACCGATCAAAGGCTGCGATGTTTTGATTCCGCGCGTTTCTGTTTCCGGAGACATTGATTTGGAAATTTCCATCGTGAAACAATTCAAAATGTTGGGAGTTCCGGTGGTCAATGATTATCTTCCTACAGCCCGGGCAAAAAATAAATTGCGTACTTTACAAATTTTGACGTACCGCGGAATTCCGGTTCCCCGCACGCTTGTTGTGCGAAAACTGGAGTTTCTGGATGAAGGCATTGAAAAAGTCGGCGGATATCCTGTGATCATTAAATCGCCGTTCGGTTCTTATGGTGTGGGCGTGGCGATTGCCGAAAGCCGCCGTTCTTTATATTCAGCGCTGGATATGGTTTGGAAAACAACTGCTTCAAGCATCATTTTGATTCAGGAGTATGTTGCGGAAGCTGAAGGCAGTGATTTCCGGGCGTATGTGATCGGCGATAAAGTCGTGGCCTCCATGCAAAGAAGAGCAACGAAAGGGGATTTCCGTTCCAATCTTCATTATGGCGGCGAAGCTGTGAAAGTGAAACTTACCCAGGAAGAACAACATCTGGCTGTCCGTGCCACGCAGGCCCTGGGTCTTGATGTCGGCGGCGTGGATCTTCTCCGTACCAAAAACGGTCCGGTGGTGATGGAAGTAAATGCCAATCCGGGCTTTGAAGGTTTAATGAAAGTTACCGGCGTAAATATTCCTGATGAGATGGTTAAATATGCCGTTACGATTTATAAAAAACAGCAGGAGAACGGACTCAAAAAGAAAAAAACTTCACCGTCAGCTTCGGCTTAATATTGGAGATTTGCTTCAGATAAAATAAAACCCCGCTGCAATGAGCGGGGTTTTTGAGAAGTTGTTTTTTTGAACCTTATTAACGCTTCGAAATAATTTTATCGATCAGGTGGTACTTCAGCGCTTCCTCGGCAGACATGAAATTGTCACGGTCGGTATCTTTTTCAAGAGTCTTTAAAGGTTGGCCCGTATGTTTGGCCAGAATATTATTGAGACGGTCTTTTGTCTTTATAATGTGGGTCGCGTGAATAAAGATGTCGCTCGCCTGGCCTTCTGTTCCTCCGAGCGGCTGATGAATCATCACTTCGGCGTTCGGAAGAGCGTAACGTTTTCCAGCCGCACCGCCGGCAAGCAGAACCGCGCCCATGGAGGCAGCCATGCCAATACATACGGTTGAAACGTCGCATTGAATAAGTTCCATGGTGTCATAAATCGCAAGACCGGCCGTAACATGGCCGCCGGGACTTTGAATGTACATCGTAATATCTTTTTTTGGATTTTCACTTTCTAAAAATAACAGCTGCGCGATGATGCTGTTCGCTACGGTATCATTGATGGCGCTTCCTAATATAATGATGCGCTCTTTTAAAAGACGTGAATAAATATCATACGCGCGTTCACCCATATTGGTTTTTTCAATCACCGTGGGAATCAGAACGTTATTTTGAATAGAATCGAAAGAGGACATGTGTGTGTTTATTAAGATCTTAATTTTCTGTAATTATTTTAGCACACTTTGGAGTTGAGTGATAATCTGTGGTGTTGACTCATTATTGGTAATATTTTGGGAAATAAATCATGCTGTCTTAATATATAGTGGCATCAGGCAGATTTTTTTTTGTTATAGTCTGTAAATTTTCTTTCATTTTTTTGTCTAAGTTTTTTTCCCTAAAAAACATATTGACTTTGCCAAGACCTTTCACTAAAATTGCTCTGCTTTATGAACGAATTATTTGTTCATTTGGCTTTGGTTTGTTCTTTAACATCCAGGATG
>PLYH01000004.1 GCA_003153355.1 Candidatus Peregrinibacteria bacterium | reverse complement strand
GGCAAAACCGATAGAAAATACATAAAAACACCTCCAATAAGGCATTTGAAAGAGTCTGCTATGAGAAATCAGGATATATATCCTAAAGCTGGTGTCCCATCAGAACGCAGACCCATTCTAGAAATCGGCTATGGAGAGGGCGCTTTCTCCAAACGTCCAGTGTGATTTCTTTACATTTTGCCAAATCCGCATCAAAGCATTTGTGTTGTTCACGCCCAAAGGTTTCACTCAAGATACATAAGATATTTTCGTCGTTTAATTCTTGTGAACGGACATCCATGTTGGCGGAGCCGATAATGGACCAGCGATCATCAGCGAGGAAGCTTTTCGCGTGCAGCATGGTCGGTTGGAATTCGTAAATCTTTACCCCGGCAGAAAGAAGTTGGTCATAATAAAATCTCCCTGCGTAATAGGTCATTTTCTCGTCATCATTCGTATTGGGAAGCATTAAGACGACTTCTACTCCTTCCCGTGCCTTTTGGGTGAAGGCCTGGCGCATGTGCTTATCCGGGACAAAGTAGGAATTTCGCAGGTAAATCCCTTTTCGTGCGGCCATACAAGAAAGCCAATAAACATTGCGGAGGATATTCGTTTCGAATGCAGGTGAGCTTATAAGACTGAGCCATTTTGATTCTGTTGAGTCTTGCGGAGTTACCGGATAGACACCATCGCCTATCAATACTTCACCGCATGTGTTAGTCCATGAAGTATTAAAGGCGCGTTGAATTGCGCGTGCCTGTTTGCCGGTCACTCGGAACATCACATCACGCCAGTGGTCGACGTCTTGCGCGTGACCTGTCCATTCTTGACCAATGGCTATGCCGCCGGTGTATCCAACTTTTCCGTCTATGATAAATGCACGGCAATGATTGCGCTTATCATATTGGGTTATGATACCAAACTTAAATGGACGAAACATAAAAACTTTTATGCCCGCTTGTTCAAGTTCACGCCGCGTTTTTTTGGTAACGCTATTGGATCCGCTGCTATCCAGGAGTAGCCGAACTTGGACGCCTTCTCGCGACTTGCGCATTAAGGCAGTCAGTATTTCTTGTCCGATTGGTTCTTCCGGACGCAAAATAAAAACGGCAATATGAATAGTTCGTTTTGCGGCTGCAATATCGGCAAGGAGTCTCGGAAAGAATTCATCACCGTTATTCAATGTTGTCGGCAGTCCGCCATGTTCGAAAGTGGCCCGGCTCAGGCCTTCCAATGCTGTAAGAAAATTTTCATCTGAAAAAGTAACCGGCTCCGTCAGACTAAACTTTGCTGGACCGCGACCGAGGGACGTAAAAATGGACAGAAGCCCAAAGCCCGATCCAAAAACTCCTAAAGCGATAAAAAAAAATTCGAGGACATCCATACCTCCAATTTATATCACACATAAATCAAAAAACCACCCCCCATCGGGGGTAACATAAACTTCTGCATAGTTGTGGGGATTAGAAAATGCAGATACCAATGCTTTCTGACTTATATAAAAGAATTTTTTGTATAAGTCAGAATTTGCATCAGTATGAGAATAAAACCTATTTTCTTCCATAAATACTCTCAATTTTCTGGATTGCTGCCGTTATTTCTTATCAGCAGCGTCCTTTGTGGCATCCGCAGTTTCGTTGGCAGCTTTTTTATCAGCATCAGCTTTTTCATCAGCCGCCTTCTTTGCGGCATCAGCAGTTTCGTTAGCAGCTTTTTTATCAGCGGCAGCTTTATCATCAGCGGCCTTCTTTGCAGCTTCATCAGGATTGGTGTCCATGCGGTGTTTTGATTAAAAGATAACAATCTAAACCTACCACTTTTAATCCTTTTTAGATATACATAAGCTGAGAAGCAGAAATCGGGAGTTCCACTATGAAGGATTTTCACACCGTTTTCTCAGACATTCGCTCCTCTTCCGCCATCAATGACTATAACTTGCCCGGTAATATTTCTAGAGTCTTCAGTAGCTAAAAATAATGCTGTATTAGCGACATCTTCAGGATCATTAAATCGTTTAAGTGGAATAAGCTTCATTTTTTCTTTGACCTTTTTAGGATCTTTCATAAACGGCATCAAATTTGACCATGTATAGCCAGGGGCGATCGCATTAACGCGGATATGCGGTGCAAGAATTAAAGCTAATGATTTACTGAAGTGGATAATGCCTGCTTTGGAAATGGCATATTCAAAACTGCTTTTACGGGCATAGATACCCGCAACGGAAGCAATATTGATGATATTCCCTTCTTTTTGCTTGAGCATGATCTTGGAAACAAACTGGGAACAAAAATAAGTGCTTCTTAAATTCGTATCCATGACCTTGTTCCAAATTTTTTCCGTAGATTCAGAAAAGGAACTTTTGACATAAATACCGGCGTTATTGATCAGGACATCGATTCTTCCGAATTTCCTTTGAACCGCCGCGACCATTTTTTTAATTTCCGCGATTTTTGATACATCCGCCTTAAAGCATTCTATTTTTCGGCCGTATTTTTCATGTATCTCTTTCATGAGATCATTTTCTTCCTTGCCGTGAACATGGCAATGCAGAGCTATATCTGCCCCTTCACTTGCGAAAAGACGTATCATGGCTCGCCCTATCCCTTCCGAGCCGCCCGTAATTAAAACTACTTTATCCTGAAGTTTCATATCTCTTCGTTATAATTTATGATGAAACAAAAATACTTTTTGAAATAAGTTCAAATTAAGCTTTGCGTCCTTGAATCAATCTTATGATCAGGACTATAACGGCTAAGACAAGCAAAAAATGGATATATCCCCCAAGGGTATAGGAGCTGACCAAACCAAGTACCCATAAGACCAGAAGAATAACAAAAATTGTCCAAAGCATAAATCGCAGTTATGAGATATTTTTAAAAAGTTAGTTCGTCACTTACGTTACTCGTTGATATAAGTGAAGATCAAAAGGCCTGGGAAATTTTCTCAGGCCTTTTGACTTTGATGAATTTTATTATGGTGTCGTTGTTGTCGTTGAACTGGATGGCGCTGGTGTTACTGTTGTTGTTGAACTTGATGGCGCCACTGGTGGTGTTACAGGCGATGGCGAGATGGTTGTTGTGGAATTTGTCGTTGATGTAGTTGGCGGGGTACAACCGGCTAAAGCAACAATTGCAAGAGAACAAATCCCCAGNNGAGCGATGAGCTTTGAATGTTTCATAAAGAGAGAAATAAAAAATAATACTTTATACCACTAAAATATACCGATTGTGTCTTTATATCAATCGACGTATTAGGGTGCACTGGTCTAGTACCCTTCGCAAAGCGACAAAAGGCTTTCCAAAGCCAAAAACACCCCCATTCAGAATGTCATCGCCATGGGCGAACCGGTCATAAATGGCTTGTGTAAGCCATTTGGTTGGGGATGAGGGATTCGAACCCCCGAATGCCGCCTCCAAAGGGCAGTGCCTTACCACTTGGCTAATCCCCAACATTGCAAATCTTTTGCGCTGTAAACTCTAACAAAACCTAAGCGAAAGTCAATCCGCGCGTATGGCTTTTGAACTATATCCGGACATTTGAAGATCTAGGTCGATTTCATCTGCCTCCATCTGAGCATTGCTATTGTTCCCCATGCGGTCAGGAAGAAAACAAACCCGATCAGCCAGCCGACGACAGGCAGCCACCCGATGATATGAAGGCCTACGACGCCCAGCACCAGCCACCACCAGCCCATATTGTACTTCTTCGGTTTTTTGATGAGTTCATACAAAAGTCCGCCGAACACGACGCCGGCAAAAATAATGCTCGAGATAATAAACGCAGCATACGCCACGAGAATAAGTATGCCCAAGATCGCTCCAAAACCTGTAATAAAACAAAAGATCGCAGCAATTGGCATGACAATCAACATCACGAGCCCGATCAGAAAATTCTTCCAGAACATCCCTTTGCCTACCGACCCCTGTACGAATTTCTTGGTAAAATTTGGAAAGAGCAGATGCATGATCGCAACAATCACAAAAATACCCACGAGCAGCATGAGCTGAGTAATCCAAAACGCGGCGGTCAAAAATTTATTGGTATCGAACATCGGCTGCGGAGCCTGCTGGTCATCCTTTCCTTCATCGCGGATATTTACTTTTGAACTGGCGAATTTGGCCGAAGGATCAACCTGAACGTGCCCTCCGGCAATATTCACGTCGCCCTGGATAATAGCGTGAGGCCCGATAGTTACATTCCCGCCGAACGCCAGAAGTTCTCCGTCCACCGGCCCGTCGATCATAAGAGTTCCGGCGAACACCCGTAAATCTCCTCCGATGTGCCCGGTCACGTTCACAGTTCCGCCCGCAAGCATCGCATCCTGAACAACATTTCCGCTCACGTAAACATTCGCTCCGCTCGCCATCAAATCTCCCTGAATAGTTCCCGCAACGATCGGACTCGGTCCGCTGACATAAGCATTCTCTGAAATATTTTCAGTCTGATTGATGTTGTCAGTACGGAACACCGAAGCCTGCGCCAGGCTCGGCGCCAGCATGAAACAACAAGCGAGAAAAGCAAAAAGTTTTTTCATAAAATGGAAAGTTATTGGGGAAAAATGAAACTATCACGCAGTATACCACCCATGAACGATTTTTCACACGAAGTTTGGATGGTGATATAATCGGAATATGGAAGAATTTTTGAATGTGCTGAAAAATATCTGGTACAAAATTGCTCCGGTCTTCAATAAAATCCATTGGATATTTTGGTTTATCTGGCTGGCAGGAGGCCTTCTGGCCTTTGGATTTATTTTTGCGAATCCCCAGAGCCAGCAAAATATTCTGAATAAAATTCAGCAAAACGTCGATGCAATAAGCCAGCAATACGGCAAAAACTTGCCGCTATCAACAACGGAACATTCTATTCCTTTATCCATCGCGACAATGAAATTCACCAGCCCGGCATTTGAACCGAACGGTTCCATTCCTTCACAATATACCTGTGACGGCCAGGGGATGAGCCCGCCGCTGCAAATCGGCGACGCCCCGCCCGCTGCAAAATCACTCGTACTTATTGTGCACGATCCTGACGCGCCAATTGCCGGAGGATTTACGCATTGGGTGATGTGGAATATCCCGCCTCAAACAACTGCCATTGCCGAAAATACGGTTCCGGCAGGCGCTGTCCAGGGCCAAAACGGAGCAGGCGGAAACAAATGGACCGCGCCCTGTCCGCCATCAGGAACGCACCATTATCAGTTCATGCTTTATGCCCTGGATGCTCAGTTGGATCTTCCCAAAACCACGAATAAAGATGGTTTGGAAGAAGCGGTACTTGAGCACATTATAGGTCAGGCCATGCTAACCGGCCTGTATCAGAAAAAATAATTCATTTCACGCCGATCCATTTTCCTTTGGCATTAAAAGCAAACGCCGACGGACAAATTTTATTGAGCACGCATCCTTCGCAATTCGGCTTCACGGCTTTGCACACCGCACGCCCGTGATCAATCAGCAGATTGGAAAAATCCGCCCACGTTTCACGCGGGATAACTTTCATTAAATCCTGTTCAATTTTCACCGGATCATTTTGTTTGGTGAGCCCGAGCCTGCGCGACAGCCTGCGCACATGCGTATCAACGACCACGCCTTCGACCACGTTATAAACATTATGGAGAACAACATTGGCGGTCTTGCGTCCAATGCCCGGCAACTCCACCATCTCTTGTAACGTGCGCGGCAGTTCGCCGTGATATTTTTGAACGAGCATCGTGGCCGCACCTTGAATATTTTTCGTTTTGTTTTTATAAAATCCCGTGGAACGGATCAGCGCTTCCAGTTCGGAACGTTTGGCATCCGCAAAATCTTTGACGGTTTTATATTTGGCGAACAATGCCGGCGTTACAATATTCACGCGCGCGTCCGTGCATTGCGCGGAAAGAATCGTCGACACCAGCATCTGGATCGGCGTCTTAAAATTTAGCGCGGTTTTGGCGCCCGGATATTCTTTGCGCAGCAGTTGTATAATTTGCTGAACATTTTTCCTGTTCACTTCCATATATTCTGAGGAAATATTTTGTTCAATTATACGCTCTTGTCTTGCAAAACACGAGCAGGCCAGTAAGATGGGGAAGCATCGGAACAGTAAAATGAACTTATGAAAAAAATCAGTGAATCGCTCAAAAAATTCGCGCACACCATGGACCAGCTCAAATATAATAATAGAGCCGTTTTTTGGATTCTAGCGATAGATCTGGCTTTGTCGATTTCATCAACCGTGGTGGATATCCCATGGCTCATCCGCGTGCCAAGCGCCTTGGTCATTTTTGCGCCGATCTGTTCACTCTATCCCTGGCTGCTTTTTATCTGGTTTGGTTTGTTCTTGTGGAAGAAAAAAGTTCCAGACTGGTTCACGGCATTTTTATTCATGGGACTTTTCAGTTACGGCATTATGGCCTGGATCTATTATCCGCTCTACATGAGCTGGAACGGCGTCAATTTTCATGACGTCGGAAGTATTTTATGGGTGACGGCCTACGGCGTTCAGTCTTTGATCATCGCTTCAGAAGTCAGGAAAATTCCCTGGTGGCAGTTTCTGCCCGTCATCGGTTATTTCTTTTTCAAGGACTATTCCGACCGTTATCTTGGAACCTTCCTCGACGTTCTTCTGGACAGCTACCCGGAAATGCTCAAACTAACGTTTTTCGTCTGCACGTTAACATTGCATTCCATGGCAACAGGACTGCTATTATATTTGCCCTACCGTAAACAAAAATTAGCATCAGTTCAACAGGAGCCCATGCATTTGGCCCGGGCAGAAAGTTCTTCACCTGCGTCATAAAAAGTTCCCCCATCAAACTTACGGAGCCCCCATGTCAGCAGCCTGTTGGCTTGCGCCCACTTCGGCATTGCCGTTGATATCAGCCATTTGGATGATTTGTTCGCTGTCGGTGGCAACACCCATGTCTTCAGGCGCGGTGCGGCTGACGTTCGTCGGATCACCGGTGATGCGGCTCAGGTACTTTGCCGGAAGCGAATCCAGTGGCAGGTAAGCAAGCGGCAGATAATCAAGCGGATCAACATGTTTGCCGCCCTTCATCACTTCAAAATGCAGATGCGGCCCGGTGGTCATAAGCCCGGCACCTTTGGTTCCAGGCGTAGCTCCGCTCAAACCGATGATCTGTCCCTGTTTGATGACCTGGCCTTCCTGGACCATGATGTCGGAAACGTGTCCGTACAAAGTCATGAAGCCTCCGGAATGCGCAAGAATAATATAGCTGTAACCGTAGCCGTTATCGCGGGTCTTATAGACGACTCCATTCGCCGGAGCATGAATCGGCGTACTTTGCGGCGTGCGGATATCAATGGCTTCGTGCGGAACGCCCATCGCCAGCAGATATGATGGATCATGGAAGTATGCGCTGATGCCGCGGCTCGGACTCACCGGCCACAATGGTTGGAAATCACCGTCCGGATTATCTTTCATGTATTGGTACACATTGGTCGTTTGCTGGTCCAGCACGCTCTTGTAATCGTCGGGATTAAACTTGTCGCCGAGTTCAGTAATTTTATCCTGGATGAATTTCAGATTGTCGCTCAGCGATTGAATGTCTTCCATCGACTGCCCCTGTTCCTGTTTGGTTTGATCAAGCAGCTGCTGGTAAATAGTTTGCTGACCCTGGGTTTCCTGGAGCAGCTGCGCTTTGGCCTGCTGCTGCATTTCCAGCGTCGATTGCTGATCCTGCAGCTGGCGGTAAAGCATCTCCAGTTTATTGCGGGAATTTTCCAGATTGATCTGTTCGCTTTCCTGGGTTGTCACTAAATTTTGCAGCTTGTCGAAAATTTCATGACCGGTGGCTTCCAGAATATTAAAATAGCGAAGCTCGCGGAGCGCTTCATCCGGTGATTTGTCCGAAAGCAGCAGCTTGGCAATATTCACGGCATCGTCTTTATTCGTCGTGTCATCCATCGAGTTTTCGTCTTTGTATAAAATCGTCAGATACTCCGACAGCATCTTTTTCTGGTTGTCGATTTCTACGTTTTTGATTTGAATATCGCCTTTCAGGATTTCGACCTGGTTTTCTTTTTGTCCGATCTGCATGAGCACGTTTTGCATGATCTGAACGGTATTCTGAATTTGCTGGGTCAGAATATCCACCTGGGCCGAAAGAGTAGTCTGCTGTTCCTGAACATCGCTCAGTTTGTTTTGGGTATCTTTTACGTTATGGTTAATGTCCATGTAATCGCTTTGCGCGGCCTGGAGCTGGTCTTTGATTTCCTGGAGAAACGCCTGGCGTTTTGCCATCTGGTCATCGAGCAGCTGCTGGCTGGAATTTTGCGTCATAGCCTCTTGCAGCAAACTCATCTGCTGGCTGGAACCGTCGGAAGCAGGGGACTGGTCCTGTTGAGTGTCCGTAGCAGCCGGGGTAGTATTTTGCTGGGTGTCCATCCCGGTGAATTGCGCCAAAAGACGCATCGCCGGGCTGTTGTCCGAAGCAAAAAACAGTCCGATGCCCACGCAAAGGACCAGCAGATTGGCATTTTTTTTGGCGTTGCGTTTCTTCATGTCTCAAAATCTAAAAATCCTTATATTATAGCCTAAAATGGCTCTCAAAACAATGCGCTAAAGGCCAGGGCAAGCTCTAAACCGCACTTTTGACTTGCATAGATATTTTTTTTTCAGTAAAATCAATCCGCTCGCTTGAAAAAAGAGCTCAAAAGGCCTTCATAAAGCGTAGTTATATCCTCAATATCGTAAGACTATGGCACATAAAAAAGCTGGTGGTTCTACAAGTAACGGACGAGATTCGCAAGCCAAAAGACTCGGGGTAAAGATGTTTGGCGGCCAAACCGTCAAAGCCGGCAACATCATTGTCAGACAGCGCGGTACCAAATTCCACCCTGGAATAAACGTAGGCATGGGCAAAGACCATACACTTTTTGCACTGATCCCTGGCAAAGTTCAATTTGTTGAAAAACAACTCCGCAAATACGACGGAAGAGTATTTAAAGATAAAATGGTGAATGTTGTTGCCTAACACTTTAGGCGCAGCGCATGTCAGACGTAGAATCATTTTTTGGAGCAGATGACCGCAGCGAGTCCATGGACCCTGCGGCCTTTGAGCGTTTCAAAGAACGCATGGCCGCCGCCGCCGCCCAGCTCAAAGCCCTTCAGAAACAGGAACAAAAGCAGAAGAAAAAAGAGGACGAACTCGTCAAAATTCTCCTCCGTTTCATCCAGACTGGCACCAAGCGAGACATCATGATTTTGGTTTCGCGGCTTTTGGAACAGAATATCCCTGCGGGTTTTATCGTCAGTGTCCTTCTCATCAGCAACGAAGATATCCAGCGCGAACTGGGAGTGAAACTTCTGCCGGCCGGGGAAATCGAAGAGGAAAAAGCCACAGCCCTTACGTTGCCCGACCATTATATGAAGGGTGAAATCATCCCGCTCAAAATCAAAATCGCCATCGACGCCTGGGCCCATGAAATTGTCGAACGTTCCCAGGAATACGCGCACCGCGTCATTGAAACGGTTTTGGACCAAGACGGTCTCATCAAACTCGCCGCATTGCAGCTCGGGGTATTCTGCTTGCGCGATTATCTTGAAGACGAAGGCATCCGCATCGACTACGATCTTCTCAAAAATTTCGTGGAACTGATGCTCGAAGGCATTCTGAAAAAAGTCGCGGAAGAGTTCAAGAACCGCAAAAAAATCCGCTGATTTCAATCTGCGTTATAAACAGAGTCTATTTTTTGTCATCTTGCGAAGGTCGTACAAGCAGGTGCCAATTTTCAACATTCCCGGAAACCACGATCAGAAGTTCGTGAACAAGCAGAAAACTTTCGTACTCCTCATAAATCTTTCTCACCTCATTGACCCAGCATGAACCTTCATCAACGGAACAGTTGTGGTCATTGATAAGACTCTGAAGTTTATGCAAAAAGTCATGCGCGGGGCTGAACTCTGATTCATCAACAATCCTTTTGCGGAAAGGTCCTCCACCATTTTGTGATTGATGATGTTTGAGCGTCCTCACGAACTCTTCCATTTTTGCTTTTTCTCTTTCGATTTTACGCAGAAAACCGCGCTCTCCCGGGGTCATTTCTTTTTTGACGTCATCCCGTTCGGCTGCTTCTTCCTCGGACATCATCGCCGTGGTCGCATTTTGGAGAAAAGAACGGAAAGATTGCCTGCTCATAGAAAAAATATTTTTGGGGTGGCCTATGGGGCTCGAACCCACGACCCTCGGGACCACAACCCGATGCTCTGCCAACTGAGCTAAGGCCACCACGCCCGATGATTTTAGCAAACAAGCGCGAAAAATCAAAGACGAATGCGCATGCCAAACCATTTGCGGATATACCAAAACAGCTCCCGACTTGCAGGAGCTGTTTTAAGGGTTTTAGGAGTACCAACGCCCTAGAAAAGCCTCAGTATCCTAAAAACTTTCTATAGGATGTTATCCATCGTAACAAAGTCTCTCTTCTTCATCTCCTTCTCTTAGACAACCAAAAACTTTTGTATATCATAATGGAGAACCGTGGTGTCATAGTCGCGACTCAGATAGTTAATTGCCGTTGAGCCGTCTCCATTGAAGAACTCTTTTCCGTTGAAGACCCTATTTTTCAAGAAATCGTATTTTTTTTGTAAAACGTCATTAACCTTCGCCAGTTCACGGAATTGATCGCCGTGCAGAATGTAGTAGTTGTAAGTCTCCGCAAAATCTTCGAACGGATCGCTCATGGCGTATCCTGAAACAAAATTCAGAGGAGTAGCGTCTGGTCTCAATGTTTTCTCGCCCAGAAAGCTTAAACGGTAGAAGTCCAAGCTTGGATCATTATTGTAAATCGGATTGGAACCGTCTTTAAATTCACTCTCGCCGGTATAGGAATTTCCCTGTAACACGCCGGTGTCTTCTATGTGTCCCATCTCGTGGACCAAAACTCCGACCAGTTCTTCGTCCGTCACATTGCTGCAGCGGAGAATAATGGTAGAGCCACCACCGAGTCCGCGTCTTGCTTCATTGTCGAAACTGAGCGTGAGGTTCTGGAGATGATTCACAGCCTCCTGAGGGAGGCTTTCGAGTGTCCGATAGACAAGCGATTTGCAATGATTCAAAGAACTTAAATCAGGTTCACTCGATTGAGTAGACCCGGCCCCCGTATCAAGGTGTAGACCCAACCCGTCAAGCTGTGCAGCGTAATGGGTTTCGTCCAAGGGAGCAGGATGATTATACTCAATATAATTAGAATCTGCAAGACCTTTCTGGGTAAGATTATCTAAAGAAGTTTGCGCATTGGCGTTGAAACCAAAAATGCTGAAAATCAAAACCCAAAGGTTGAAAAAGGTGGTCGTAGTCTTATGCATAGGAAGCAGTTATAAGGACGAGGTTTCACCTTTTGTTTTAGTTTTGGATTTGAGTTTTTATTTGAGAGTTATGGGATTTTTAAATTTCGAATGGAAGTGAGTATAACTATAAAAATACATTTTGTCAATACCATAGGGTACGAGAAAAAAGGGTGCCGAGTTTTCGAATGGATCCTGAACTTACCTGGACCATGCGAATAACTTTTTATGGCACCCTTTTCTCTGTTTTTCACCTCTTTATTGGATGTTCACTGCTAGGCGTGATGAGCCTCCTTCTTCCCGTCGTCGGCCTTATGGGCGATGACGTAGATGATGAAGAGCAGCCCAGCCATGGCAAGGAAACTGCCGTGAATGAGCGCGTTCATGCCGCTGCCGACCAATCCGAGGATCGAAAGCAGCGTCATGATGATCGTGGGACCCATAATGAGGAAGATCTTCCACAGGCCTTCCTTCGCCGTGAACGAGACCACGAACAGAACTGCTCCGGGAAGGATGAGACAAAATGCGACCCACCACTCCTTATTCAGTTCCACGATCCAGTTCGCGAAGAGGAAGATGATACCCGCCGCGATCATCAGGGCACCCTCGATCGTCATCTCGTACTTGCCCGTGGCGATGCCCGGTACAAGGAAGATGATGAGCAGGGGAATGACGAACATCAGCAAGTGGAAGACGCAAACCGCGACAGTAGTGCCGACGGTCTTTGCGCCGTCTTCGACATTGGGTTTCAACGAACGCCAGCGGTAGCCGGCGGAATCGCCGAACGAAGCCTTTGGGGATTCGTATCCGTAGTCGTTCTGACGCTTCGCGACGGCGTCGAATGCTGCGAGACGTTCCTGCTGTTTGTCGTCGATCGGCGGCTCCGGACTCTTGGAGCATCCGACAGCCGAAAAGATGAAGAAGGCGCTGAGTAGCACAACGACCAGGCGTGCGAAACGATCCATGGTGATACCCTCCGCGGCCCTCAAGGACCGCAAAATCGTAAACCTTAGAAACAGCTTCTTTCTGTTTCCTTCAGTCTGCCGGCAATTCTGCAAACAGGCTGAAGGAAACGAAAAGCGCTTCTAATAAAGTGAAAAACAGAGAGGAGATCTGCTTTGAATATTGGCTTATAAAAGCAAATTCAAGGCAAGTCCCTCTCTGCGTATGTATTGTTAAAGAGCATCAAAAAAAGCTCGAAAAATATAACATAAATTTTAGATTATGTCAATCAGTGAACGCTCCAAATCAATAGTAAATTAACCTTCTCTGTTTGCCTGTTTTACTTTTTTGGAAAGGTCTTCTTTATAAGCCTTCAGCAAATCATCGATGGTTTTACGGAGTGCCTTGCTGTCCGGAGAAGGATCAAATTTGTATTGCTCCATTGCGTATTGATCACCGAGAATCGCTAACCGAACCAGATTTCCCATCGATAAACGGGCAATTTCCTGAAAATTCTTCTTAACATCATCCGATCCAACGATATTTGAAGCGGCATCTTTTTCTAAAGCAGCGATGTCGCTCTCCTTCGCGTCCAAAAATCCTTCATTTTGCTTGAGTTTTGGTTTGAATCCCAAAGCCTTCATCGCTTTCATGACTTCTTCACGGTCTGCAGAATCTTCAATGAATCGCTTGTTCACAACATTCAGCGGCAATCCTTTGTCCTGGTACATGCGGTTGTATTTATCAACAACGGCATTGATTTCCGCAGTTTGTGAAACATCTAAAAAGAATTTCAAACGCAGCAGGTTTTGCTGATCCGGTTCAAGTTTGCTGTATTCGAACTTATTGTTCGGACCGAACGTTTCAATATATTTCCCTGTTTTCATTTTATCCGGAGTCCATTGGCCGCTGTTGCGCTGATTGAACTCGGTGGTTCCAGGAAGCGGCATGCGGACAAAAACTTTATAACTCGTCTGATCGACGATATAAGCTCCTTGTCCGAACTCAACAAAAGTATCGATTTTATCGCCGATCTGAGGATATTTTTTCTTTAGAAATTCCCGGGCGCCGGCATCGGATTTTTTCATGGCATCGAGCACGCCCTGTTCATTGCCGATGACACCGGGTACTTTACATCCCGCGCATACATACATAGCCGCGCTGGTCGTTCCGGCGTCACGGATGACATATTTAATATCAACATCGTTCATCTGTTCATATTGGCCGTTGCGCATCGCTTCAACATAGCCGTCCGCCTTTTGTTTTTCAGGATTATTTTCGCGTAAAAATTTCTCAAGATCTCCGCCTTCGCTTTGTTTAAAATTCTTCAAAGATTTTTTTGACCATTCCAGGATTTGATCATCAGTGCCTTCTTCGCCGAAATTTTTACGATAAAGATCTTTAACCCAGGCCCATGCGGCTTTGGCAGCTCCACCCACATCAGAAGCCACTTCCTTTCCTCCTTTGAGGATTTTTCTGCCGACGCCTTTGACGTCTTCGTAAGCGACTGTTGCAGCCGGAACAATAAGGTTGTAGGCCTTATCCGCGGTGTTGCCGACCGCATCAACCGTGCGGCTGACCAGGCTGTCCTGCATCACAATGCTTTGGTCTTCAATCAATTCCGAGCCGACAACCTCTCTCCAGTTCGGAGCAGGTTTTACCAACGCATATTTACGCATCAGGTTTTCGACGGAGTATTTCGGATCCTTTGTGAAGAAAACATCGAGTGCGGTGTAAATTTGTTCAGGCGTCATATCTTTGCTGCCTACAGACGGGATGGAAATTTTATTACGGCCAAGGTCCCGGGCTTTTTTATACTCTTCGGCCAGATACATGAAATTTTTGTCGCCGAGGAAAATCGTACTGTTGCGCATGATTTCAGCCTTTTCCGAATTGGTTTTGAAAGTCTTCGTCCAGAAAGCTTCCGTTGCAACATTCGATTTGCTCCAGTCGCTCACGGTTTGAAGCGCGGTCTTTCCGGTGAAAACCTTCACGAGCGTATTGCCGAACCATGCGACGCCGCCGATCTTCGCACACGTCCAGATCGTTTCGCGGATTTTTCCGATGCGTGGATTGTCCGAACCCATGAGCATGGCCGCACCGATGATTCCGCCGACGACCAGCAGTAATTTTTCTTTGCCGTCCATGTGGCTGAAATTCTTTTTAACTTCCTCCATGACGCCTGCAAACTCTTCTTTCACACCTTTATCCACGACGGTTTTTTCTTTTTCGCGGACGTCGCTGAACTGTTCGCGGATCTTGAACATGCGGTCGCAGTACATCTTTACCGCACGGTAAGTGTAATAGCCGCGCTGAAGATCAGCTTCGTTTTTAAGATCGTCGCGATTCGCAAGTTCAAAATGAATATCGGATTTTACCGTGGATTCATCATTTTTTTCCAAAAGATTGCTCATGTTGTTCTTATCCAAAAAGGCCTTGGTTTTGCTGAGGACCTTAAACATTTCCTGCGCGCCGTTTGAAGATTTTTGCGAAGCCGTTAAATCGATTGCTGTTGCCAGCGTAAAATTTTTGTCGAAATTTTCCGGAGTGATGCCGCGCTTGCTCAAAAAATCGCTCACATAACGAGTATTGAGTGCCTGCTTTTCTGGAATGACTTGGCTCTCAACATCCTGAGCGCCTTTGTCTAAACCCCGGTAATAGTCCAGACCCACGTTAGGGTCCATTGGTCCGTTGGCCATAATGCATTCAAAAATATCTTAATATTATAGCAAAAAACGGCTCTTTTTTCTATGGTCAGAGCCGTTTTCTTGATGGTATTTGGACTTGCGCCAGGGGCGGAAATATGGTCGTTTGGTGTGGGCTTTATGCCGTTTGTTCAGCTTGTTCGCGGTTATTCATGGCCTGTTCGATCTGTTTGGCGTCGTAAGTCATCTCTTCATAGAGATCCATAATGGCTTTTTCCAGGCGTTCCTGAAGGTTTTTGATTTCGGTGGAAATGAGCATGATGCAATCAATGTCATCAAGTTCCGGATGGTCCTCCATCACTTTTTCCAGAAGCGCGAATTCCCGTTCACTGAAGCTGTCGATAATCGTCGCGACGATTCTTTCAGCCAGCCGGCGTTGGATTCCTTCCTGCAGAGCATCCCTGGTTTTGGCGTCAATGTCGCCGAAATCGCAATCGCGCATCACTTTATCCACAAAAAGTTTGGGATCAAAGTATTGAGGTTTTTTAGGCATAATTTTGAGATTAAGTTTTTATATTTGTAAGTAAAATTAAGCGGCCTTCTTATGTTCGCCATGTTCACCGCCGTGACCATGAGCATTATCGTTGGCCGCAGGCGCGTGTGCATCGTGACCGTGCGCATTGTCATTTGCCGGGGTTCCACTGGCGAACATATGGACGAAGCTGTTCTTGTTTTTTTCGTATCGTGCTTTATCTTTCGCGGCATCGGCAGGAGTGTAACTGAAGAAATTCCAGAAACCTTTTGCGCCGCGCCCCACCATCTTGAAAGGCCACCAGGCTACCTTTGCCGTAGTTTTAACGGTCCATTTCGGCGCATCCCAAAAAAAGAATTTCGGAGTGGTCCAAAGCGCAAATTTTCCAGCTTTTCCAACACCTCTGCCAACGGCGGCAATTCCTCTCCCTGTTCCTTTTATCGCCGGCCATCCCAAGTGCTGCCAGGCTTTGGCTACAAACCCGGCACCTTTCTTGGCGCCGAATGCTGCCGCTTTTTTACACGCACTCCCAAGTTTGCTGCCTGTCCATCGCACTGTGCCGCTGGCAATATTCCATCCTTCCTTCAAAGCCAAACCGGTCATCAGATGTTTCAAAATCGTTTTTGGAATACTGCCTTCGCTTTGAATGTATTTTTTGAGCGCATCTCCACTTAATCCCTGTTCTTTTCCTGCAGCCAAAGCTTTTTCATAAGCTTCGCCGTATTTGCCCTTCATAAGACTCTTTAAGAAACTGACCTGCCAGTCGCTGTCCGGGTTCCTCATCTGTTCAAGCTGCGTCGCTTCAAGTTTTTTCAAACTCTCATCGCGCTGATTGAGCATTTTTTGAAAGTAAGCTGCTTTGTTCGTTTTCTTGAGTTTGATGTCTTCTTCAGTTTCAGGATGTTCAATCTTGCGACAGAATTCCCGAGCTTCCAGTTCCGCATGAATTTTCTGCGCAAAAAGCGCGACCTGTTCAAGCGGCCAGTCTTTGTCAGCAATCTCAACAATGCGATGATCGCCGACCTTGAAAGATTTCAGCGCTTGCTGCAGATGCAGATAAAATTTCATAAGCGTTTCCGTACTCATCCCGCCGTGATGCTTGATCGCACGGCGGATATCAGACAACGAAGCATCAGCCGACAAATCCTTGAACGCTTCAAACGCATGATCAAGGCCGGAAATATGCTCGATAATATCGCGTGCACGGAACGTGTCGGTATGAAAAAAGGCTGAAGCAATCTGCTGTTTGGATTTTCTCCAGACGCCACCAACACCTTCTAATCCGATTTTCTTTCCTTTGATGGTTACATTTGGACTCCAACCTTTTACTTTGCTCTCAGCAATTTCACGGTTCCCCGCGCGGAAAAGCTCAACATTCTTGGCGTCGATTTCGGCGAAAGAAGTCGCCATGCGGGCGATTTTGAGTATCTGCTGTTCATCAGTGAATTGTGGATGTCCGTATTTATCATTCAGTTCTCTCACAGCGCGAATATTGAGTTGAAACAACAAATGATCATCTGAAATTTCTGATTGAGAACCCGCTTTTTGTGTAAGTTTTTTAATTTGTTTATTGAGATCATTTGCATAATTTGCTTGGTTTTTTGCTAAGTCTGAAACGTGTTTAGCTAAATCACTGCCAAAAGGTGGGGGTGATTTTTTCGGAGTCGGTAAATCATTTGTACCTAAAATAGTACTGTCTTCATCAAAAATATCATCAGAAGTAGAAACATCTTTTACGATAACATTATTGATTTTATCAAATTCTGGAATTCCTGTTATGGCCACAGTAGTAGCAGTAGCTGGTTTGGATAACACAACTTTTTTGAGATCTCCTTCAACATAACTTAAAAACTCATTACCTGTATTTTTATATTCATTTTCTAGATCCTGTACTTCCTGAATAAGATTCACCTTCTCATCCAAAGCTTTATTATATCTATCGCTCGCCGTTGAGTAATTTGAATTTTTCGCGCCTGCAGCGGAAGGCTTTAGCGCATCAACATCACCTTTCAGTTGTTGAATCCTTTGCCGAAGCGGAAGAGCTTTGCTGTATCTCTTTGAGAGTTCAATCGCAATTCGTTTTAGATTTGAATGATATGCATCTATTTTAGTTGTTTGTTCTTTTTCTTTTTCAGTTTGTTCTATTTTTGATTGAGGCAATTTGTCGGCAACTTCTGTTTTTATTTCAATAAGCCAGTCTTTGAGTTTTGTCGGATTGCCAGTTGAAAAATCACTTTCGATCCTTGCCAAGACTTCACAGCGTTTGGTGTTCCCATTCAGTTGATCATAAAAATTGTCTCCATACATCCCAATAAGAAGATCGTAAATTTCCCGGGCATCACTTCCTGTTGTAGCTTTTCCAAGCTTATCGACTACAAAGGTTCTTAATCGATGTGGATCAGAAATATGTATACTTAAAACCTTCGCTTTTTCTGTAGCTTCTATCTGGCGTAATTCAAGTAAAAGTTCAAAATCATGATTATGTTCAAAAATTTTATGACCGTGAGTATCAACAATCTCATCACGAATTTTTTCAAGTTGAAGCGGAGTGGTTTTTGTTAAAACATCAGGAGCAAGAGGAGATCCAGCAGCTATGCCAATATATTTATTAAGAGAATCAATTTGAGCAAGAGTAGGGCCTGCCCCTACAAGAACCGGATGAAGTTTTTTATTCAAATGGGCTTTCATTTTGTTTAAGTCAGAAGCATCACCATACTCTTTTTCAAGTTCACCCGCTAACTCGTCATAATCCTCTCTAAACCATTTCAGAGGACTTGTAAAAAAGCGTCCAACATTTTCTATTTCCTTTGATCTTTCCTTTCGCCATTCTTTTGTTCCAGGAACAAACCTAAAAGCACTTTTATGTTCATGAGTTTTGTGTTCTTTAACATTTTGCCGGAGTTTTTCAGTAACACGAGTGTCAATAAGCACTTCATGTGCAGCTTTGCCATATTCTTTTCTGAGAGTTTTACCCAAACCTCCAGCTAACCCCAATTTTTCATCAGCCAGGTCTTCCCGCATTCCAAGTCTTATATCTTCAATATTTTTATTAAAAGGATTAGTTAAATAAAAGCCTTTTATGCCCTCATGAAGCTTCTCAGCGGCTTTTAATTCCTCTTCTTCGTGCATTTCCTCAAGTGTGCGTGGTCCGTCGTGACCTCCAGACATAGTTTTAATATAAATTTTAGATTTCTATAATCTAAATATTATACCATACATCAGCATTACGAAAAAGCCTGAGTTTAGAACAAAGAAATGACAAGAAAGCTCATAAGTAAAGCAAAAGATTGACTTAGTTGGTGAATTTGTGTTAATACTATCATCTTCTTTAGTGTATTTATGGCTAAAAATTCACGTTTTTTCGAAAATTTGGTCCATGATATTCCCCTGTATCCGGGAAGCCAGACGCCGGATGGAAGAATTGTGGCTGAAATCCATCGTGGCAGACAAGAAAATAAAAATTTCCATGAAAGATCTTTGTCTATCCAGCAAACAGGGCTGGAAAGGCTGATTGAAGCTCATAAGGGTGCTTCAATGGTCCCTATAAACGATTTTCGTTCTTCAGAAACAGCCCGGGTTTTAGGCGTTATGGCCTACGAAATGCAGAATATTTATTCATCCCAGCAACAAACCGCCCAAAATTTACAAGCACTGGGCGAAGTAACAGCGGAAGGATTTGGCCAAGTCCATGATGATTTAAGAGACGTGAAAGGGCCAAACTATCCACATCTCAATTTAGATGATCTCATTGAAAAAGATGACGATTTTTTTGCAACCATGTGCGCTTACACCAAGGGCGTTTTAAACCGTAATGCAATCGGAGAATTCCATGATATTTTTCGTAAAAAAATGACACCCCTAAAAAATGCGGTGCTTAAAATTGAAACCTCACTTGAAGAGAAAATTCAAAACGAACAACAAAGACAGCTGCTGCAACTACAGGAGCGACAACAACAAAATCCCCAAGGCCAACAGATGGCAATCTTGCCACCCCTAAAAACTCTAAAAGATTTTCCGGAACTGCAAGGGGCTCTTAATTTTTTCAAAAATCCGTTAGGGCTTTTAACCGATGACAGGGGCAAAATTTACAAGTATATGGCTATTCTTTTGGAAGCAGCGGAACAGTATCAGGAGCCGGTTTTAAAAGCCATGGTCGAATATAACGACTGTTTTTTTGAATCATACCGGCGTGCCCAACAAACGGCGATACCACAGGAAATGCTTATCAAGCTTGGCCAAAATCATCTTTTGAACCCGGCGGCACAGCATAAGGTCATGAAATATTTCCCGGAGACCCGCGATGACGCATCGCTCACAACCGTCAATTACAGTTTATTGGATATCGCCAAAGATACTCGAACAGCGATTCATCAGCAAAATATTTTGGCTGGAATGGGTGCTGCGTCACTTAAACAGCAGAATAGCATGTTGGAACAAGGTGAAACGGCAATTGAGCAAAGAAATATCATGATAGAACAGGGAAACATTGCGAAAACGCAACGAGATGATGGTTTAGCTCATCTTGAGAATTTGATTTGCCAGGGTGAAACCAGCATTCAACAGGGAAACATTGCCAATTATCATCTTGCCTCGATTGTAGCTAATTTAGCTACAATAAAAGACGGTATGGTTGATCTTGGTGAAATTGTTGAGGATTTCGCGGACTTAGTGGAAGAAGGTTTTGATCAAGTTAATGGCGCCATCAATCGAATTTTTGGAGCAATTGATGAAAGACTCGAAGTCATTCAAATGGAAATGGTTTTAACCAGAACTGCAGTGATTGCCGAACTCAAAAAAATAGATGAATCGATTCTCTACGTTGGTAGAGGAATCATAAACTCAATTGAGAGAACAAACGAACTTCTTGCCGAACTTGTTGAAATAGCAAGAGATAGCCACAAAAATGAGGCAAAACAATACTTTGAAGACGGGACTGGTTGTCTTAAAACTGCCGAAAATTTTGATGATATTGAGGAAGCATGCAAGCGATTTTGCAAAGGGATTGAGGCGCATGGTATGACAGCGGAGAATCATTATGGTGCTGCTTTGTCATCCGAGCTTTTGAGAAAATTGGCGGAAGCAAGAAAGCGCTATATAACAACCATTTCACGTTGTATAGGAAAACAACAAGAACTCAAATCACAGGCACAAGAAGGTCTAGGTCGAGTAGAATATAAATTAGGAAATTTCAATGAAGCCGTAAAACAAAGCAAAGATGCTGTTGATACAGATCCACAAAACCATTCTGCAAGATACAATCAAGCAAAATATCTGGTGCTCCAGGGGTTTATGGATGAAGCGATCAACATTTTATCACCATTAATTCAGAAAAAACCGGAATGGTATTTAAAAGTAAAAGCTGATGGAATATTGCGACAAATCCCTCAAGAATACCTTTCTAAACTATATAAAGATTTAGCATCTGGTAAAGAGGGAACATTCTTAAGAGCAAAAGCACAAATACTTGATGATGTTTTGATGTTTGGTGAAAAAGAATTAGCAGTAGATATTATTATGGATATTATTTTAATAAATCCTTTGAAGCTTATTGAGAAAAAAATATGGCTGCACCTTGGATTTAAAACAATTGAAGAACAATTGCATGAAAGAATACAGAAATATATAGATGAAGAACTATCTTCACTAACTGCAAAAATTTGTTATGAGTTTGCAATTTTATTGCATTTTTTAGGATTAAATAAAGATGTTATTTTAAGAGTTTTCCAAAATGGAATCGAGCAAGACCCAAAAATGTATAAAAAAAGTATCGATAGGAAACAATTACTCTTTGAACAATTAGCATTAATTGATGGCACAAAAGCGCAGGAAATGAAGTTGATTTTCTCAAGAATTAACCTCCCAAATTTATGAGTGAAAAATCTTCAACCCCAACAGAAGTTTTCGTAAAAATCAATGAATGTGCTGAATTGCCACCTGATAAATTGCATCTTAATGTCAGTGTGGTGGCATTAAAAGATGATATCCTTGCCTCAAATAAAACTATAATGCTCCAAATTGATGAGCAAAAGAAAAGAATTATAACAAATGAAAACGGTATTGCTAGAAATGTCGATATTATTTTTCAAAGAGTAAAAGGAATACGAAGTAAGTTAAGAGCTTGGGCTGAGGATGTAGAAAGTAAAAACCTTAACGTTTTTAAATGTGATGTGATATGGGAGGTGGAAGAAGAGGCAAATGAACGTACGGCAGAGAAAGGATACGAATTGATGAGGGCAAAAGAGATCTTAGCGGAAGCCGAAAGAGATCACAAAAATGCACTACAAAGGGAAGTAGAAATAAAAGAAAAATTGGAGAAAGCGATTGAAGAATTGGCCAAGGCAGAAGTAGAATCTCCATTAGCAGAAAAAGCTTTTCAGAGAGCGATGAATCTAGATAGCCGAGGAAAAACACCTGAATGGCTAGAAAAATTTACAGATGAGGCTACAGAAAGATGCAATAAAGCATCTGAAGAATTATGTAGAGCACAATGTGAACATCTTGATGCAACACACGAGTATAAAGTGATCAAGGCGACTTTAGAAGAAAAAGAAAAAGAGAGAAAGGAAGCATACTTAAGAGTTGCTGCACTCGAATCTTATGAATTTGAACCTACATCAATGGCAAACCATGAATTATCCGTCGAACAAAGTGAATTTTTAGAAAAATTTGAAATTCAATATTCAAGCATGAAAGCCACCTTGGAAAGGTATGAAATTTCTACAGAAGGCATGCCAACTTGGGGACAAGTCATAAGTGGACTAACCGGAGAAGTCCTTAGGAAGGCCTCAAGACTTCAAGAGCCAACTTTACTTTTGATTTCCCCAACGACTCGCCAATCAAAAATAGAAGCGATAAACAAACATCCTGTAGAAGGGAAAGGACATGATGTTTTTACTTCTTTTTTGGAGGACCATGATTTTTGGAACGGAGGGAAATCTCAAAGCGAAAATACATGGAGAGTATCAATCGTTGAAGGAGCACAAGACGTGCAGCCTGATCCAGAAATTAACAATGGACAGAAAACTAACTATGAAATGGCGAAAGCATGGATTTCAAAACTAGAAAAGCAAGGTCTAGAGGTAATGGAAGGTGCCGACGTTTATCTCACTTTAATGATGAGAAGTTTGGCGGAAAGGGAACCTATTGATCAAAAATACCTGACAATATTAAATGCCAAGAATTTGACAGAATCTTCTTGTATAGCGAAAGGTTGTTGGCTTGATGAGGTGAGGTTAAGCATCAGTATTCCTGATTTTCCTGACTCTGAGTTTCGTTTGCGCGGTTTGGTATGGATAGCTGTGTCTCAGGCTTAGCTTATAATCCTTGAATTTTTTATGAACGAATTAAAATCACCGACCGAAGTCTTCGTAAAAATCAACGAATGTGCTGAATTACCACCGGATAAATTGCATCTGAATTTAGATGTGGTCACGTTGAAAGACAATAATCCAGCACCGAATCAAGTGGTCATGTTGCAAATAGATGAGCAAATGAGGAAAATCACTACAAATGAATATGGAGCTGCACGGAATACGGATGTCATTTTTCAGCATGTGCAAGGTGTGAGGGCCAAGCTAAAAACTTGGGTGAAATGTGCAGAGGATACAAACGTTAAAGTTTTTGAATACGATGTGATTTTGGATACTTCGCCATTGACGGAAGAAGAGATAATAGAAAAAGAATACGAACTGATCAGGGCTAAGGACAGCCTAGCAAAGTCAGTAAAAAAATACAAAAAAGCACAGCATATGGAAGGGGTAAGAAAGGAAAAATTGGAACAAGCGAATTCAGAGGTAGAAAGAGCCAAAATAGAGTTGGAGAGAATGGATGAAAAGTCGGAGAGAATAAGAGGAAAATGGTCGAGAGCACTTGATGAATATGATAAAACGAATGTTGATTTGAAAGAGATGCGAAGCATAATAAAATCAGAATCAGACAGTGCAAAATCAGAGTATGAAGTAGTATCTAAAGAATGGGATAAAACATCTGAAGAATTGTATAGAGTTGAAATGGGACGCAATAATGCCTCATCAGAGTACGATGAAGCTAAAGAAATTTTGGAGGATAAAGAAAAAATAATGAGAGAAGCATACGTGAAAGTGTCCACTCTTGAGAAATTTTTGAAAAAATAGAAAAAGCTTAAGCGCCAAAGTCGTCCTTAGCCAGAAGTAACCATTGAAAACCCCTCCATTTCCCGCTAAACTTTATGGGCATTTTAACCTACTCCAATGAAAGTTACCGTCCAACAACTCCCAAAATCCGAAGTGAAATTGACGATTGAAGTCCCGCAGGAGCGTCTCGAAAAATTCATGGAAAAAGCTGCACAGCAGATTTCCAGCAATTTTAAGATTCCCGGCTTCCGTCCGGGCCATGTGCCTCTTGATGTGCTCAAGCAGCATGTCAACGAAGAGGGTCTGGAAGCGCACATGCTGGACATCGCTCTGCCTGAAACCTATACCGAAGCGGTCATGAAAGAAAAACTCCAGGTCGTAAGCCGTCCGAAAGTTGATATCAAGAGCAAAAACCCGCTCATTTACGAAGCAACCGTTGCAATCTACCCGAAAGTGGAAGTCACCGGCTATGACAAAATTTCCATCAGCAAAGAAGAACCGAAAGTTGAAGAAAAAGACATCGATGAGGTTCTTAACGGCATCGTGAAGCGCCACAACACCTACAAAGTGGTTGACCGCGCAGCCCAAAAAGGCGACCGCGTGGAAATTGATTTTGCCGGGTTTGATGAGGGCGGCGCTCCATTGGAAAACACCCACAGCAAAAATCACCCGCTGGTTATCGGCGAAAACAGCCTGATCCCGGGTTTTGAAGATGAAATCATCGGCATGAAAAAAGATGACAAGAAAGAGTTCAAAATCACTTTCCCGAAAGAGTATCACCACAAACCTTTCCAGAATAAAAAGGTGAATTTCAAGATCACCCTCAACATGATTGAAGAAGGAACGCTTCCGCAGTGGACTCCTGAATTCATCAAAGAGGTTACCGGTGAAGAAAAGACTATGGATGAAGTCAAAACAGTCATCCGTGAAAACCTTGCTCAGGACCGTAAGGAAGCCGAAAAAGTCCGCCGTGAAAACGTTTTTCTCGATAAACTTATCGATCACACCAAACTGGAAATCCCTGAAATCCTGATCGAGGAAGAGATCGACATGATGATCCAGGAGTTCAAAAGCGAACTGGAAACTCAAGTCGGTGTAACGCTGGAACAGTACCTTGAACAGAACAAAAAAGAACTCAAGGATTTGCGTGAACAACGCCGAAAGGAAGCCGAAAAACGTCTTTCACTCCGTTTTGGATTGCAAAAACTTTTCGAACTCGAAAAAATCGAAGCCACCAAAGAAGAAGTGGATAAAGAGATGGAACACATCATCAATCTTTACCCGGCCAATGAGCAATACAAAGTTCGCAAAGAGTATAAAGAGGGAAGTTATCTGCTCCGCCGTCTGGAAAATAAGATGAAGATGGACAAACTATTTGGAAAATTTCTTTAAAACATCTCTCCGCCCGGTTCTTCTTCATCCGTATTCTGTATATCGGCGAGAAATAAGGTCATAAAGATGCCGATGACCGCTCCCATGAATGTGATGCCCAGAACGAGGAAAAATCCGTCAAACTGACCGAAAGCTCCAAAAAAGAACAGCCATTTATTGAGAATGGTATTGATATTTTCAAAGGCAATGATGAGGATGAGGACCGTAAAAAAAATCGAAACGGCGAAGTAAAAACCTTTTATCATAAACAGAATAAAATTATCTCTATGAGAAATTATATCATAATTTTTTGAAATGAACAAAAACTCATGGTATAATAACATTTGGAATCTGAATTTCGAAGATTTATGAAATTTTTTTCGCTCAGTATAGGAATCCTCTTTATTTTCCTGGTTTTAATCCTGGCCTTTGAAAATCTCTCAGCCAAAACAAACTATTTCCTTTTGCTTTTCTTCTCAGCTGATAGCATCCCGGCATTCTTTATTGTGCTGATTCTGGCAATTTTGGGCGCTGTCACAGGCGTTTTTTACACGCTTTTTGTGATGGAGCTTATTAAAGAGAACAAAGGAAACGACAATAATAGCGGAGATGATCTCGGGAATTAATAACCGGAATTTTATTAGAAGCTGGCATATACATATGATATGTGCCTTTTTTCTTGCAATCTGATAAAAAAACTTATACAGTGCGGGCAGCTTGTATAAATTATGTATACATCAGGCGCCCGGCATCCTCAAAGCAGACCCAAGGAATGCCACAAGCGAGCGCTTAAGGCCATAAGGCCCAAGCCCATGCTCAAACGGCTCTTTACCTCAAATACGCGCATTAAGCTCCTGACGCTCTTTCTTTTAAACCCCGACGAAGAGTACTTTATCCGCGAACTCACGCGCCGTCTTGACGAACAGATCAACTCGGTCCGCCGCGAACTCGATAACCTCAAAAAAATGGGCTTGCTGAAGAGCAAAGAGAAGAACCGCAAAAAGTACTATATCGTGAATAAAAATTTTGTAATCTTCCATGAACTGAAAGGGATTATTTTAAAAGCCATTGGCGATAAAGATGCCATGATCAAAAAAATCGCTCAGATGGGTGCTCTTGATGTTATGGTTCTTTCCGGGTTTTTTGTTGAAAAAGAAAGCGCACTCGATCTTTTATTGGTGGGAACAATCGACCGCCAGGCTCTTGAAGAATATCTCAATAACCAGCTGGAAACCGAACGTCCGGTCCGCTATTCCATCCTGACCCGCGACGATTACCTTTACCGCCGACAGTGTAAGGATAAATTCCTTCACGACATCGTGGACGACACCGAAAACATTGTTGCCATGAACCGTCTGGAAAAAACATTGCCGGGCTAGCCGCATATAAAAACCTCTTTGAGAGGACTTTCCCCTTGATTTTTCCGCTGCCAATCCTTAGACTACAAAGGCAAATTTTTTAGTTTCAAAGACATGACGCACATTTTAATTCAAGACATCGAAAAGAAGTTTGTGAAAAAACTTCCGGTCATCCGTCCAGGATACACCGTCCGTATATCTCAAAAAATCCGCGAAGGCGAAAAAGAGCGCGTACAGGTTTTTGAAGGCTTGGTATTGGGTTTCAACGGAGGCCATGGTTCCAGCAAAATGATGACGGTCCGCAAAATGGTTGAAGGTATCGGCGTGGAAAAAACTTTTCCGCTGTATTCCCCGGTCATTACAAAGATCCAAATCATGAAGACTCCGAAGGTTCGCCGTGCGAAACTCTTCTATATGCGTGATCTTTCCGGTAAGGCTACACGTCTACGCACTCAGGTGGGTCTTGCAGAGAAAGATGAAAAATTCAGCAAAAAGAGAGCTGAACTTTTGGAAGGCATGGGCGCCAATGTTCCTGTTTCAGATCCTGAACAGACCGAAATGGTTATGGAAGCTCCTGCTGCAGAAGCTCCAGCGGCTCAGCCAAGTGAAAATACTCCAGTAGAAAACAAGACCGAATAAGCGGCACCACCGATTGAGATTGATAGCAACAGAAATCCGGCAGCAATGCTGGATTTTTTTGTGCCCCGGCGCGTAAGCTGAACGTGTACTGTTTTATTCAGATATGCCGTTTTTGCCGCTCAGAAAAATTATTCCCGAAGGGACGGACGAAAGACTCGTCTGCGGTTTGGATGAAGTGGGAAGAGGACCGTGGGCCGGTCCGATCGTGGCTTGCGCTATGATGTTTCCCACTGAACTGCGTTTGGATAAATTGAAAGATTCAAAACAGCTGACCGAAGAAAAACGCAACGAATTTTATAAACTTCTCGATCAAAAAGCCGCGTACGGCATCGGCATGGCTGAGGTTGAGGAGATCGATAAATTGGGTTTGATCAAAGCCAATAATCTGGCTTTCCAAAGGGCGTTGCAGCAGCTTGAAGAACGCGGATATGTGCCTCAGTTTATTGTCGTCGACGGGCGCGACCGGTTAAGTCTTCCTCAGCCCTGGAAGACTTTTATTAAAGGTGACGAAAAAATAAGAATTATCGCATGCGCTTCAATCATGGCCAAAGTCGTCCGCGACCGCATCATGGAAGATCTCGGGGAAAAATATCCGGATTATGGCTTTGGAAGCCATAAAGGATACGGCACCAAAGAGCACCAGGAAGCTCTCAAAAAATACGGGGCGTGTGAAATCCACCGCAGAAGTTTTGCTCCGATTCATGATCTTCTCCAGATGTCGATCATCTAGGAAACAAGTTCCTGCAGTAATTTTTTGTAATCTTCAGTTTTTGATGCCAACAGTTTTTGCTTTTCAGCAAGGGCTTTTTCGAGGTGCGCGCGGTGACTGAACAGCGCTTCGAATTTTTTCTTCAGCTGCTCAAGATCAATGAAACGGTATTCGCAAAGATAATTTTCCATCTCCAGCTGGCTTACGACTTCAGACACTTTCAGGCTGTAAGAAAGCGCTAAAAACGGAGTATGGGTGAGTGTGGAAAAAATAAGCGAATGCAAACGCATGCCGATGACAGCAGTGGATTCCTCCATAAGTTTCATGACATCACCGATATTTTCCGAATAAGAAAGAACCTCAGCAGAATGCCGGTATTCAAGCTGGGAAAAAACCTGAAGGACTTCGGCTTCATCATCATCGCGGTGCGACTGAAAAGGAACAAAATATGTTTTTAAATGATAAGTGACTGAAACCCAATCCACAAACTGCGCCAATATTTTCCGGTTTTTTTCGGCATGTTTGATCCAGGGCCTGAGTGAAAAAACAATGTAGGGTTTTCGTTCGCCGGAATGAGGGTTAGGGTTGTGTCCCGGAAGAAATTTATTGGTATGTAAGCCAAAAACGGGATCAGGCAGTACATGAATATTCTCAATGCCAAGTTTGTTCAAAAGTTTTTTTGAAGCTTCATCGCGTACAGTAATAATTTTTATTCTTTTAAAAATTTTCTGGACTGCCCATCTGCTCGAACGCATGATAAGCGGACCGACGCTCTGCCCGAAACACATCACGGGTTTTTTGTACAAAAATGCCGGAAGGATCTGCATAACCCAGATAAAAATTGCCGGAGGTTTTTCATCGGTAAAAAGGCCGCCTCCGCCGAAAATAACCGCGTCTGCATGTTTATAAGCGCGAAGAGTTTCCCGGAGCCTTCTACTGAAAATTGAACGTACGAATGAACGAAATCCTGCGGGGATCATATGCACGGTTTCCTTCAGATACTGTTGCTTGGTTTTTGCCGGATCAGCACTGACAATCTGAACATGGGCTCCTGGAAAAACGGAAGTCACGCATTGCAAAATGCTCTGCAAAATCGCTTCATCGCCAAGGTTGGTCGCTCCGTAGTTGCCGCAAATTAAAAAGCGGGGGTTGTGTTTCATGCTCATATTCTAGACGAAAAATCACTGTGAAGCGAAATCTCTTTGCCGGAAATTTTTTTTATCACATTTTTTGTAATTTGGAAAAGCCGGTTTTGTAATAACGTAAGCCAAAAAGGATTATGGAAGATAAAAGGAGAAATATAGTCATAAAAGTATTGACAAAAATCAAGTTTTATGGTTATAATAGACCCTTAATATTTTACTCCTACAAACAACGCTTTTGGGCTTGTAAAAGACACAAATTGATAACTGAGCACGGCTTTCTGCCATAAGGAAAGGCAGCCGAATGCTCATTTTAAGTGTCTTCTACAAGCTCAAACAGTTACGCGCGAAAGCGCGACAAACTTGTTTGGGCTCACTGTACTGATTGGTCTTTGAAAATTTGGTTCATGAAATGGTAATTCTAAGAAAAATATTTGCGACTTGAGAGCTCAAAGCTGCTTTTCCTGCATGGGAGAGTGGTTTTGAGCTCTCAAGTTCGCACCTACAAACTCACAATTCGGTGAGTTATGGTCAGAGCAAGAGGGTATGAGGAAAGGAGTGAATATGTCGCGCTTCCATAAGGGGCGCTATTATCACCGCCTCGACCCTGCCAGTATGCAGCCTCGCAAGAGGGCCTGCATGCTGTAAGGGCGAACCGCTCCGTCAGGGGCGGTTGAGGCCGCACGGCTGATTCTCCATAGGGAGTTTTGGCCGTTCATAGCGGCCAACCGCTCACAAGGCGGAGTGTCTGTAGTAAGGTTCGTTCGTTGCGGCGCTCATAACGTCGCACCGGACATAGGGTTCTGAAAATCTCGAACAGGGAAGGTACGGATCATGAAACGTAATCTCATCAAGGCCATCCTCGTGATGGCTTCCATGGCATCGCTGTTCATCGGCAAGGCCGCGTTCGCGGCCGACTGCCAGCCCATCACGGACGTCAAGGTGGACGGCGTGGTGACCTCGGACATCAACCCTGTGGTCATCGCTGGCCACGGCAAGTTGACCGTCCGCATCCACTGCGACGACGACACGATCGGCGGCGTCACTGCCACCGATTCCGTCATGCAGCCGGGATCGTCCAACCCGAAGGCCACTTGGAAGTCCTCCAAGAGCCAGAAGGTCATGATCAAGGTCGAGAGCGCGTTCAGGGATTTCGAAGGCGTGCTCTCGGGCAAGATCGACGAAACCCGCACGGTCAAGCTCCGGGACGGTTCCGGCGCCACGTACAGCATCAACATCCGCTTCAAGGATGAGCCCGCTGGCATGGCGCAGATCGGAACGCTCCAGGGCGAGATCGACGACAAGGCGGACAAGAAGGACCTCGACGGCAAGGCGGACAAGGGTGACCTCGCCCTCAAGGCCGACAAGAAGTACGTCGACGATGGAAACGCCGAACAGGACGGACGCATCAACAGCCTCGCGACGGACGGACGCGTGCAGCTCGACGCAGCTCCCGTCATCTACTGGCGCCCGGAACTTCCGGTCGCCGTGGGTGGTGAGGGCCGCATCGGCTACCGCTTCGGCAAGTCCAACGAGACCGCGTTCCGCCTCATGCTCATGGTCGGCGGCGCTCACGGCTACATGGCCACGCGCCCCGTCAACAACGTTCCGTACACGGGTCAGTCCGTGGACGCGAGCTACTACTGGTTCGGCCTCGCGGGCCTGGCGGACATTCCGCTCGGATCCCGCGTGAGCCTCGGACTCGGCGGCGCTCTCGTGCCGACGTTCCGCAACTCCCCGCAGGTCAGCGTGGGACAGGTCGCGACCGGTTCGACCGTGTGGGACATCCCCTCCGTCAATGAATTCACCCTGCTCGCGCAGGGTGTCATCGACTTCAGGGTGTTCCTCGCGTCGAACAATCACCGCGGCCTGTTCCTGGGCCTCGGGCTCAACCCGGGCATCGAGCTGATCGGAACGAAGAACCTGGATGGCGGCGACGTCACCACGAACAAGTTCCGCTTCATCGGTGCCTTCAACTTCGGCGCGAACATCTGATCGCCGAACACAGGTAACCGCGCGCTGACGGATTCAACATCTGTCGCGCGCGGTTGCAAAACCTCAACCTCAAACGCTAACCAAAAATTTCCCGACCATAAGGACGAGCGCACCGTGAAAACGACGCAGCGCTCGACACTTCGGTCGGCGCAAAGTTAAACTGCTTCGGTGACGATCGGAGCAAAAAAGGACTTTGGTGCTGATGACGATCGGCACGAGGTGATTTAATCTCAATGAAAAGGGTACAAATTAGTAGATGGAAGGCATTCCTTCTGTCGTTTCTGCTGACCATCGCGCTCGCGGTGGGATGCAGCAGCGGCGGGAGCGACGCGCCTTTCTGCCTCGATCAGTCGTGCCAGCCTGGAAATGATGCTGGCGCGAACGTCTGCGAAGGGAAGTGCGGTCCGGGAACGGTCTGCAATTCCAATGGAGCCTGCTTGCCGCCGGGGGTCAATCCCTGTAATGGCAAGTGCGCGCCCGGAACGACCTGCGACATCCCGACGAATGTCTGCGTCGCAGGGAACGATCCGTGCGGAGGCAAGTGCGCACCCGGTACGTCCTGTAACAAGGACACCGGAATGTGCACGGCTGGCACCACGCCAGATCCCTGCAACGGCCACTGCGTGCCGCCCCTCACTGTCTGCGATCCCAATATCGGCCAATGCGTGCCGGGCGGGAACAACGACGGAGGAACGGGCGGAAACGACGGTGGTACGGCCTGCGGTGGACACTGCGGTGCCGGAACTACGTGCGATCCGAAAACCAACCAATGCGTCCCCAACGACGGCGGCGGTACCGGAGGCGACTCTGGGACTGGCGGCGGCGTTGATAGCGGAAGCGGCGGTGACGGCGGCGGCATGACCGACGGAGGGAGTGATCCCTGCGGCGGCAAGTGCACCGGCGGAGCGATCTGCAATCCGATGACTCTCACCTGTGTCGCAGAACAATGCGACGGATTCGACAACAACGGCAACGGGTTGATCGATGAAGGGTGGAACGTCGGCACGGCCTGCTCGAACAACGGGAAGGGCTCGTGCTACGCGATCGGGAAGATCATCTGCGACGGCCTCTGGGCCAATCGCTGCGATGCAACGGTTCCGGCGGGGTTCCCCCGTTCGGAGCTGACTTTCCCGTGCAACGGCAAAGACGACGACTGCAACGGCATCGTCGACGATGGCCAAATCTGTCCGGTATGTGTTCCCAATCCGGGCGGGGAAATCTGTGGGAACGGTATCGACGACGACTGTGACGGCATCATCGACGAAGGCTGCGGCGGAGTCTGCGGCCCCGGCGGTGCGTGTCCCATGGGCGAAGTCTGTACGCTCGGCATCTGCGTCGGCCCTATCGGCGGCGACGGTGGCGTGGGCGGAAGCGACGGAGGATCCGATCCTTGCGGAGGGAAGTGCGGAACCGGAACGGTGTGCAACACTGGAACGGGAATGTGCCAACTTGCAGGAGGAGGTGGTTCCGACGGCGGTACCGATGCCGGCGGTGACAGCGGTTCGGGCGGCGATGCCGGTTCGGACCCGTGCGGGGGGCATTGCGTTCCTGGCACAAGCTGTAACGTGGGCACCGGAAAATGCGAAGCCAGCAGTGGCGACGCGGGTTCCGGAGGCTCAGATGCAGGTGGCTCAGGCGGCGACGCCGGGGCTACCGATGGTGGTGGTGGTGCTGACGCGGGGAGTGATCCCTGTGGCGGACACTGCGGCAGCGGCACGACCTGTGACACGATGACCGGAACCTGTATTCCGATCGTACCGTGTGACGGCAAGTGCGGCAGCGGCACCACCTGCGATTCAGTGACGAACATGTGCGTTCCCGCCGATGGCGGTACGGGCGGTTCGGATGCTGGATCTGATGCGGGTGCCGACGCGGGCGATCTCTGCGGCGGACATTGCGGATTTGGAACGGTCTGCAGCGGCGGAGTATGCGTCGTGTCCGACGCCGGCGGAAGCGCTGATTCCGGAACAGACAGTGGCTCCGGCGGCAGTGATGCCGGGGCTGTTGACAGCGGAACGGACAGTGGTTCTGCCGACAGCGGCGGAGGTGGAGGATCGGATTCCGGCAGCGATGCTGGTTCCGGACCCTCGGTCAATTTCAGCAGCATGCCTTGCTACAAGGTTGCGCTGTTCAGAAGCGGGGCCATCGTTCCAAGTGAGTCCGGCTCGGATGACCACAACTGCCAGACTGGCAGCTTCGCGGCACACGAGCAGACGAACGACACTGTCCTGGTTTGGACGAGTGCGGATCCAGCGACTTTCACGTCGCTCCGCACTCCAAGTCAGACCATGGTGTTGTGCGTCAGCGGATTCAGCGGGGTGCTTGCACCCAATCTCTTCGATATGTTCAACATGTCCAACATGTCGGGCTGGAGCCTTGGTCCCTACAACGGGGGCACGCCTCCCAGTTACGCCCTGCAGAATGCGGTTTGTGCAGCGTCCGGCAAGACTTCGGTTTTCGCCCTGCTGTATGGGCCATGAACATATCGCAGTCCTGGCTGAATCCAGGAAAGAGTGGTTTCGACTCTCATCGAAACACGGCCGCTTTCCCGGAAATGAAAGCAGAATGGAACATTTCATGAACCGAATCGCGGAACGGTCTTCACAGATCGCAACGCAAAGCCTCGCATCGCGAGGCACAAGACAATCAGAGCAGTTTGTCGGCTGAGGGCCCGCAAGGGAACCAAAAGCCGCATCGATCCATGCGTTTTACGCTGGATCAAGGGCCGCCCATCTCAAAAGATGGCGGCCCTTTTCCTTATATATAAAAGAATTTTGTAATAAACAGCTTTGAATACCATTACTACTTTTAGGCGTTAAGCCTCACGAAGATACTCATTTTTCATGGCCAGTGTGTATTGACAAAATATGAGAAATATAGTATCATTCGACTCCTGATGTATTCTTGATCTACACAAAATCTTATGACAATTCGCGGTAATGGCCTTTAAAAGCCATTTAATCTGTCTTGGAGGCTATGCCTTAAAGACTTTCCCGCGGTGGAAATAAGATTTTTTCAAGTGGTGCATCAGTACAGATCTTTGAAAACTCGCAGAAAATTTTGAATGTTTATTCTATATATAATAACTCCTCAAGAGTTAGGGTCTGAAATTGTTTGGTATTAAAAAACCAACCAGCTTCGGGCCCTAACTTACGAGGAAGTGGGGCCGGAAGCGCACCATGTGGTGCATTCGGGCCCGACTGGGCAATCCTCGGAACAAGGGCAACAAGAGTACAGAAGGAGATCGACCATGAATACGCGAGAGAGCAGTGCGACGTGGGCAAACGGCCGTATGGCCGCGCTGGTGGTGGCGTTCACCATCGTCATCTCAGGCGTTTTCGGCCTGGGTTGCGGTAGCGGGGGACAGGATACCCCCTACTGCGTCGACGGTTCGTGCGGCGGCGGCGGCGGCAGCGATAGCGGCACCGCCGGGAACTGCAACAACGAGTGCGGAGCCAATACGGTCTGCACCAACAACGCGTGCGTGCTGGCCGGCGCCGACCCCTGCAACGGGGAATGCGCCGATCACACGTACTGCAACACGACGACGAAGACCTGCATGACGGCGAGCAGCAACAACTGCTCGGCGGAGTGCGGGACGGGCACGATCTGCAACAACGGCCAGTGCGTTCCCGGTGGAACGTGCTCGCCGACGTGCAGCTCGGGCTTCACCTGCCAGAGCGGGACGTGCGTCGCCAACAACGGGACGTGCNNACGGGACGTGCAACCCGACCTGCGGATCGAACCAGACCTGCCAGAACGGCACGTGCGTCAACAACAGCACGACGTGCAACCCTGCGTGCGGGTCCAACCAGACCTGCAACAACGGAACGTGCGTCAACAACAGCGGCACGGACTTCGCGGACGTGACGTGGAAGTCGTCCTACTCGTCTCCCGGCGGTTACGTCGCGGAGAAGG
The DNA here is from genome assembly GCA_003153355.1 of Candidatus Peregrinibacteria bacterium. GTDB lineage: Bacteria > Patescibacteriota > Gracilibacteria > UBA1369 > UBA1369 > PALSA-1335. The sequence goes on along the minus strand of PLYH01000004.1, from coordinate 68,988 downwards.
CTGGGAGCAACGGCGACTACATCACGAACGACAAGGCGGGCTTCGTTTCCGGTGAGGTGCCGGCGGTCGTCTGCGCGATCCTCTACGGATCGAACACGGTGCTGACCTGCCAGGGTGCGTGCGAGTGGTGGGACTTCGGTCTCGCCTACCTCGCGTCGTACAAGGGCTACAGCAGCACTTCGGACAGCGGCTTCCAGGCGTACGCCCAGAGCAAGCAGGCGGCGACCGACGCTGCCGCGCTTCTCCTCGCGGATTACAACTCGTTCCATACGAACGAGGCGTACATCCGCTGGAGCACGCAGACCGGTGGATCCGCAGTGGACCCCGAGAGCGTGGCTTCAAACCAGAGCCAGATCGCGTGCGCCTACGTGCTTCCTTCGGGCGGCACGGTGCACTCGTACTGAGGACAACGCCGCTCGTGTGAACGGACAGGATCTGTTCACACTTGCAGCGGCAATTTTCCCATCAACCACAACGTACCGAAGCCAAGCTCATATGCTGGCAACGGGAATAATCATTCAACCCCCAAGTCCGGGAGGAAGGAAGATAGTCACTTCGCAACGCGAAGAGACAAGGATCATCATGATCCCGATTCTGCACACGCAGTGATCGTCTTCCTCCTCTCGGACAAGGGTTTTAACTTCTGCGAGTTTTCATCCCTTTTAAAACGCTTCGGCGCTTTTTTTGCATGTGCGGAATTCGCAGCAACTAAAAACTTTCGCCGAAATTTTCTGCCATTCGTGCTTTGAATTCATCAAGCGTGAACGTGTGCGCCTGCGTTCCAGGACTTTCCAGGGAATAGGTCGCGGCCAGCGCGCCCATCTGGCAGCACTTTTCAATGCCAAGACCCATTTGCAGTCCCGCCAAAACTCCGCCGCGGAAAGCGTCGCCGCATCCCGTTGGATCTTCGAGTTTTCCCGGCGCGACGGCTTTCACAAAGAATGAACCTTCGGGAGAAACCACACTCGAACCTTTTGATCCGTACGTTTCAATAAATGTTGGGACAAGTGTCTGGAAATTTTCTTTGGGCATGCCCAGAATTTTACAAATCAATTCCACTTCGTATTCGTTGGCGATGAGCATTTTTGCACCGCTCAAAGCCTGACGGAGTTCAACGTCGTTCATGCTCGTAAGCTGCTGCGACGGATCGAAAATATAAGGAATAGCCATATCTTTGCATTCCATCGCCAGACGCACCATGCGCTTCGGATCGTCCGGAGCAATGATCGCTAAATTAATATTGTCGTACTTATGATCTTGGACACTCAAAACCTGCGGGGCAAAACTCATCGCGCCTCCGTGAAAAATCGTAATCTGATTTTGTTCGCGGTCCGTTATGATGGTTGCGCTCGCGGTCAATTGATCCTGATGTTTAAAAAGTGTTGAGGTATCTATGCCGTTTTTTTTCATCCATTGATCGTACACGTCAAAGTCGCCTCCGACTGCTCCCAAAACCAAAGGATCTCTGCCTAATAATTTTAAAGTGTAGGCGATGTTTCCCGCGCATCCTCCGAAGTGAACGAATTTTTTCGTGGCCGTAAAAGCCACGCTCAGATGGTCGAGTTTGTCGGGCAAAAGAGCATCCTTAAAAAGCCCGTCATAAGCCATGACATGGTCGTATGCGATGGAACCGGCGACTAAAATTTTGTACATAAAAACAGTGCTAAATAATCCGCACTATTCTAACAGCTCGCTGTCGCGTTGTAAAATCTGTTGAGCGTTGAGACCTTCTTTTTCCAGCGCGATGTTGCGGGCGATTCTGTTGGCGCGGTAGAGACTTTCAAAAGTACCGGCATCCGTCCAGTTGCCTTCAACAATGTTCGCTTTCATCAATCCTTCCTTAATATAATAATTGTTCACGTCGGTGATCTCCAGTTCGCCGCGGCCCGATGGTTTGAGATTCTGGATAATATTGAAGACATTGTTGTCGTAGAGATAAAAACCGGTAACGGCTAAATCGCTCTTGGGGCTTTGCGGCTTTTCTTCGATGTTCACGATTTTGTCGTCTTTGAGTTCAGCCACGCCGAATCTGCGTGCGTCTTTCATTTTTTTCAAAAAAACGCAGGCGCCCTGCTGCTCATTAAATTCAGCTACCTCTTTTTTGAAAGAGTCTTCAAAAATATTGTCGCCCAGAATCACCGCGATGTTATCGCCGTCCACAAATTTTTCGGCAAGACCCAGAGCCTGCGCAATGCCGCCGGCCTCTTCCTGAATCTCGTACCACAGTCTGCAGCCGAAGTCGCGTCCTGAACCGAGCAGTTTTAAAAATCCGCCGGCGTGATCTTTGCCGCTGACGATCAGAATCTCATCAATGCCCGCTTCAACCAGGGTTTGCAAAGGATAAACAATCATCGGCCGGTCGTACACCGGAAGCAAATGCTTGTTGGTGATTTCGGTGAGGGGATTGAGTCGGCGTCCGTTTCCGCCTGCAAGAAGAATTCCTTTCATAATTATTTTTCTGACAAGTATTCGGCCAAAGCTTCTTTCCATGGACGGAGCGGGGGAAGCTTGGTGTTCATGAGTGTGGAGAAGAGCGGTCTTTTGGCTGGCCGTACATACTCCTTGGATGAGCATGGTAACACACGGACCTTGGATTTGTACAACTCAAAAATCGCCTGGGCAAAGTCGAACCAGGTCGTTTCTTCTTCGTTGGTAATGTGGTAAATGCCCGATGGATATTCGCGCGTGTCCAAAAGGAATTTCACCTGCCGCGCCAGGTCCAGAGTGTAGGTCGGTTTGCCCCGCTGGTCATTCACCACTTTGAGCTCTTTGTGTTCCTTGCTCATTTTGAGCATGGTGTCCACAAAATTCTTGCCGTGATTGCCGAACAGCCAGGATGTGCGGATCAGGAAATATTTTCCTTCAGGTTCATACATGTCGTCCTGGACTTCCATTTCTTCAACCATCAGTTTTTCGCCGAGTTCTTTGGAACGGCCGTACATATTGATCGCGGACGTTAAATCTTCTTCGCGGTAACCCGTTGCTTTTTCACCGTTAAAAACATAATCAGTGCTGAAATGGACGAGCGTTGCGCCGATTTCGCGGCAGGCTTTGGCTAAAATCCCCACGGCATAGCCGTTCACTTCGTTGGCCTGTTCTTCTTCTTTTTCGGCAAGGTCAACATCGGTGTAGCCCGTGGCGTTGATGACAACGTCCGGCTGGATCGTCATAAACTCTTCAAACACCCGTTCCTGGTCGGTGATATCAAGATCAGCTGAACCCATTGCAATGACATCTTCTTTTGAAAAAACTTTCAGAAGATCGTGACCGAGCATGCCGTTTTTTCCAAGAATAAGGACGCGCATGAATATTTAGTTAGGAGTTTATTTGCAGTCGTCGTCGCCGCAATCGCAATCGCCGTAGACCCATTCAATGATCTCTTTCGGCGCCATTTCGTATTTTACCAATTTGCCTTCGGCTTCGGTACGTAATTTCCATTCCACATTTTTTTCTTTGAGCGTTCTGCTGCTCACGACAATTCTTAACGGAATGCCGATCAGGTCAGCGTCGTTGAATTTTTTCCCTGCTGATTCATCGCGATCGTCATAAAGAACTTCCACGCATGCGTGATTCAAAACTTCATAAATATCTTCAGCGGATTTTTTGACTTCAGGATCTTTTTCTGCGCCCAGTGCAATCAGATGCACCTGGAACGGAGCCACGGATTTTGGCCAGATAATGCCTTTTTCATCATTCGATGCTTCCACGATCGTTCCAACCAAACGGGTCGTGCCGATGCCGTAACAGCCCATGATTGCTAGTTTGCGCTGACCTTTTTCGTCAGTGAAGTTCACGTCAAAAGCTTCGGAATATTTGGTGCCGAGTTTGAAAATGTTTCCGGCTTCGATCGCTTTCGTTTCTTCCAGTTTGGAGCCACATTTGGAGCATGCGAATCCAGCCTTGATGGAAACCAAGTCCGCAAAATCGTCGATCGTAAAGTCGGTTCCAAGATTCACATTGATCAAGTCCATATTCTTTTTGTTGGCCCCGGTCACGAAGTTTTTCACGGTTTTAATGGAATTGTCGGCAATGAAATGCAAACTTTCTTTGCTGCGGTGAACCTCTTTGACGCCTTTTTCGTGCGTGTCGTAAACCTCAGCGGCGTGCTTTAAACCGCCTTTTACTTTTGGCAGGCCGACCGGAGAAATAAATCCCGGAACCAAGCCGATCGCTTCCAAATCTTCTTTCGAAGCTGGATGAACTTCCTGTCCAAGAAATTTGGAAAGTTTGTGTTCGTTCACTTGCAAATCCCCGCGGATACATACGCCGAGCAAGCCGCCATTCTGCAGTTTATACACAACACTCTTGAGGATTTTTGAAGGTTCAATTTTGTGAGCTTTGGCGTTTTCATCAATCGAAGGACCGCGTTCCATTTTAACTTCCACCATCTTCAACTCTTTTTCTTCCGGATCGTGGGGGTTGTGGATTTTTCCTTCGGCGATTTCTATGTTCTGCGCGATGTTGCATTTCTTGCAGACCAGAATCGTGTCTTCGCCCGCTGGCGTGACCACGGAAAACTCATGGGAAATTTTGTCGGAGAAAATGCCGCCGGAAGCCTCAACCACGTAGGCTTTCACGCCGCAGCGTTCGTACACGTTCAAATACGCCTGTTTGACGCGTTCGTAGTATTGATCCAAGTCTTCATCGGAAACGTGGAAGCTGTACATGTCTTTCATACCGAACTCGCGGCCGCGCAAAACGCCGGACTTGGCGCGAGGTTCATTTCTGAATTTCGTCTGAAACTGATACGCGCTTAACGGCAAATCTTTGTAGGATTGGATATATTTTTTCGCAAGGGGAGTCACGGCTTCTTCATGCGAAGGAGCAAAAACAAAGTCTTTGCCGCCGGCGCCCTTGGTGCGGTACAAAATGGCGTCCGCGGTTTTATCACGCCCGGTCTGCTGCCAAAGTTCAATCGGGTGAAGCGCCGGCATTGAAATTTCCTGCCCGTCCACGGCGTTCATCTCTTCGCGGATGATCTGAATGATTTTATCAAGGACCCGTTTGCCCATCGGCAAATAGTTGTAAATACCCGCAGCCATTTTATCCACGAACCCGCCCTGGGTCAGCAGGCGAGCATTCACCGAATCCGCATCATGAGGAACGGTCATAGTGGTCCTTCCGAAAAACCTGGAGTAACGCATACAAAAACAGATGAAAATAAATCAAAAGCATCATAGCATATTTTGATTTAGCTTTGAAGAACTGGTAATATCCATACAATTATCCCATAACGAAAATAAATGCCAACATCTTACTCCTATTCGTACTCGGCCAGCATAAGCCAAATGTCCCCACTCCAAATGGGCATATTTGCGGTCATCGCGGTGTTTTTTATTTACTGTTACTGGAGAATTTTCGAAAAAGCCGGAAAACCGGGCTGGGCTTCCATCATCCCTTTTTATAACGTTTTCGTTTATCTTCAGATCATCGGAAAACCATGGTGGTGGTTTTTGCTGCTCTTCATTCCGTTCGTGAATTTCATTGTCATCATTATGATGCAACACAACCTTTCCCTCAGATTCGGAAAAGGCACAGGCTTTACGCTGGGATTGATCTTTTTGTCCATCATCTTTGTTCCAATCCTGGCTTTAGGCGGGGCGAAATATGGTCCGCCACCAGGAGGATCCAAAGCGTAACGGATCACTTATCCCACAACTCATATGCAAAAAATCTCGCCGTGTTTATGGTTCAACAATCAGGCCGAAGAAGCCGTGAATTTCTATGTCTCACTCTTTAAAAACTCAAAGATAGGGACGGTTTCCCGCTACCAAGGCAAGGAGGTTGAAAAAGTTTCGGGTCAAAAAGAGGGCACGGTCTTGACTGTAGATTTTCAGCTCTGCGGACTGAATTTTTTAGCCCTCAACGGCGGTCCGATCTTCAAGTTTAACCCTTCCATCTCCTTCGCGGTGAGCTTTGAAACTGAAAAGGAGATCGATGATTTGTGGGCAAAATTTTTAGCCGGAGGAGAAGTTCTGATGCCTCTGCAAGAATATCCCTACAGCAAAAAATTCGGCTGGATCCAGGATAAATTTGGCGTTTCATGGCAGCTGAACCTCAGCGAAACTCCACAAAAAATTACGCCGTACCTGATGTTCACTCAGGACAATTTTGGCAAATGCGAAGAAGCCATGAAATTTTATTGCTCCGTGTTCAAAGATTCAAAAATGAAGGATGTGTATAAGGCCGGCCCCGGCGAACCTGAAAAAGAGGGAACTATGAGCCATGCCACGTTCCAACTGGAAGGCCAGGATTTCATGGCCATGGAAAGCAGCAAGGCTCACAAATTCACCTTCAGTGAAGCCATTTCATTTATTGTGGACTGTAAAGATCAGGAAGAAGTGGACTATTATTGGAACAGCCTCGCGGCAGATTCGAACGGCGGCCAGTGCGGCTGGACCAAAGACAAATACGGCGTGTCCTGGCAGATCGTGCCGGGCATCTTGGGCAAGCTCATGTCCGATCCCGACCGAGCCAAAGCCGTCCGAGTGACCAACGCCATGCTCAAAATGAAGAAGCTCGACATTAAAGTTTTGGAGGACGTGGCCAAAGGGGAGTAGAATAAAATTCTCTTTTATTTTTTTCAAATTTTTCATGGACCCAATCGTTCACTTTGAAATGCCGGCCGGCGACAAAAAACGCATGATGGACTTTTACGGCAAAACCTTTGACTGGAAATTCCAGGTGATGGGCCCGGAAATGGGGGATTACGTCCTGGTCACCACCACGGAAACCGACGACAAGGGAATGATCAAAAATCCCGGCGCCATCAACGGCGGTTTCTTTCAGAAATCGGAAACAAGCAACTGGAACGCGCGTCTCGCGGTTTCCGTCAAAGACATCAATGCCTCAATGAAAAAAGTTGAAGAAGCCGGCGGAAAGGTCATTGACCACCCGGTAGAAATCCCGGGCGTGGGCATGTACGTCCAGATCGTGGACACCGAAGGCAACCAAATGAGCCTGCTCCAGCCAAAGCCGATGTAGGCAATAATCACAGCCAAAACGAATATCAAAAGAGCTCCACTACAGGAGCTCTTTTTCCGGCTTGGTAACCGGGGTTGGTACAACAAAATTATATCAAAATTGAACAGATGTACCAAATAATAATTATCTTAGAATCTGTTTAAAAAAGCTTCATGTTGTTTTGATATAAATATTCTGCTCAATGTTTGGGCCCGGCTTAGGAAGCATGACCGGGGTTGGTACCCAGTCATGGGGGTTCGATTCCCCTCGGGTCCAAACATTGAGTTTATTTCAGCAGCACCATGCACTTGATGTCCTTTTCGTTCAGATACATTTCCAGGCAGTAGCCTTTCGGATCCAGATCGGATAACGCTAGAAGTTCCCGGAACGTTTTCGCGATCTTCGGGATATGGTTCATGTAGTCATAAATGGTGATGCTCGCATATTCTCCGTGCCTGATGGTGAAAGGTTCACAGCCCAGCTTTTTACCCTCGCCGTGTTCAAGCTCTTCCGCGGCGGCGTTGTAAACGATTTCGCCATGTTCACGCCAGGAAACCGCAAAAAATCTGCGGGGTTTGGAAACGCCCTTCACGTAAGGCACGAGCTCGTGGATTTTATGATGCGCGTCCATCACGCCACTTGGGAATGACGAAGTTTTGACGCAAAAAACCTGAATGTCTTTGGGAATTGTTAATTTTTCCATAGCGAAGGATATTATCGGGTCGTCTTCTGCGGCACTTTGCAGGCCTCCATTTTGGTAGAAAGCAAAGCCTTATGGCTGCGGTCAGTCAACTTCGCAGACCACGCGGCATTCTCCACATACCAATCAAAAGTCTTTTTAATGCCCTGGTCAAAAGTCACCGAAGGAGCCCAGCCCAGTTCGCGTTCAATCTTCGCCGGGTCCATCGCGTATCTGCGGTCGTGGGCTTTGCGGTCTTCCACGAAGGTGATGAGATTTTCATCTTTGCCCAAGAAGCGCAAAATATGTTTCGTGATTTCCAGGTTCGTGTATTCGTTGTGGCCGCCGATGTTGTAGACTTCGCCGTATTTGGTGCTCGAAACGATCAGATCAATCGCACTGCAGTGGTCCAATACATATAACCAGTCGCGCACGTTCAAGCCGTCGCCGTACACCGGCAAAGGTTTATTCTCCGAAGCCAATTTAAAAAAGAAGGGGATGAGCTTTTCCGGAAACTGGTACGGCCCGTAGTTGTTGGAACATCTGCTAATCGTGATCGGCATTTTGTAGGTCTCGTAATACGACATCACCAAAAGGTCGGCCGCGGCCTTGGAAGCCGCATACGGACAGTTCGGATTGATGGGCGTGGACTCCGTAAAATAGTTCTTGGAACCCGTGCCCAGATCGCCGTAGACCTCATCCGTGGAAATCTGATGGTAACGCTTCACCTCGTTATCGCGCGACGCCAGCAGCAGATTATGCGTGCCCATCACGTTGGTATGCACAAAAATATGCGGATCAATAATAGACCGATCCACATGCGTCTCCGCCGCAAAATTAATCACCGTATGAAACTGCTCCCGCCCAAAAAGCTTATTAATAAAATCCTGATCCGCAATGTCGCCTTCAACAAACGTCACCTTCCGCTCCTTGATGAGCCCGGCAATATTATCCAGATTCCCGGCATACGTGAGCTTATCCAGCACAATCACCTCATCCTTGGGATGCTGCTGAACATAATAATGCACATAGTTGCTGCCGATAAACCCGGCTCCGCCCGTAATAAGAACTTTCTTCGCCATAAGCGTAAAGTTAGGTGGAAATTGATTATATTATAGCGAAAAGCGAAAGGAAAGCCATAAGATTGGCTCATTAATCGCGCCGTGATCGTAAAAAGGAAATGATGGACGGAACGATGGATGAAATGCCACCAATAATTTTTATAGTGTTATCCCAATTTGAAATCGCAATTGCCACAATGACGATTGTTCCGAAAACGAGCCACAGCATCCAATTTTCCATTGGGCCTCTTCCTGTCAGGCGGCACCAAAAAGAACATTTTTTACGACCACAACAACTCGTCACTTGATTTTTTTTGCGCTTTTGTCTACCATTCATATGCAATCATTCCGTTATTACGGGATAAGAAAGCCCTGCTTCAACTCAGGGCTTTTTGTTTTATGGTTGAGGATTTATTTCTGGAGTTGGAACCGGGGGATTTACAATCGGGGGTTGATTTTCAACGTTCGCCAATATAAAAAAACCGGGATTTTCCTCATCCTTTTTAAAAAGCCCTTCCGAATTATCAATCGATCGTTTAAGGGTAATATAAATCTGTCCTTCAGTAATGGAGCGATTAAGTTTTTGTTCCACCTTCACTGCAATTTCTTTATAATGCAAAGAGGCCCCCGACTCTCTGAGAATGGCTACTATCATTTCCTTCAGTTCTTTGCTTTTTGAAGTCTGGCCTGAACCTTTTTTACTGCCATAGAGCTCCTCATAAACTAGCTCAAAAGCGTCAAATTCTTTTCTGGCCTGGAGGAGCTTACCGTTGAGTGTCTCCATGTGACGGGTGAGCTCTTCCATCCTTTCTTTCATCTTGATTTCACCGCTTTCTTGAACTATATTGTCCATAAAATACTGTTTTAAAAAATAGCGTATGTTTTGTCTAAGCAACCGAACACTACGCTATTTTTTGTTTTATTACAAGCGTTACAGGCACGACGTTTACACAGATTCATCTTGCTTTTTTTTGTATATTGATGGCAAAATAAACGATTGAATTCTCAAGAAAACTTTAGAAAATGAAATGCTATTCAACCACGAGGTCTGGATAAAAAAATAATTCAGGCGTCAGTGCAACAATTATCCTTGATTATTGGTCACCGCGGGCACGTATGTTATGATACCAACGGCCTTTTCGGTAGGCGATTTATAACTTAGAAATTTTTATGAAAAACTACTTTCGTGTCATGCTCGGTCAAAGTAGCATGTATGCAGATGAAGCTTACAAAGGAAATTTCATCGGAGCGGGTTGGTTTGAAGATCTCGATCTCAGCAATAAATTAACAGAGGACTATCGATCTTTTAATAAGATGATGATTCCAGTCCTTTTAAAAGAACATCCGGAAAAAACAAAAATTGCTGCTGGGCTTGCTTGTGGGATGTTATGGACTGTCGCGAAATATTATTCAATTGGGGATATTGTTCTGTGCCCAGATGGAAAGGGTTCTTATTATGTAGGAGAAATTATATCAAACTATCAATTTAAAAAGGGCGAGAACCTTCCACATCGTCGGAGCGTAAAGTGGTACCCGACAACGATTGCCCGCTCGCAAATGAGTCAATCACTGCAACATTCAACAGGATCTACGGGCTTCTCCTGCGATATAACCAAATATGCGGAAGAGATTGAAGATCTAATTTCGGGAAGCCGTCCGCCGAGTATCGTTGCGACAGACGAAACGATAGAAGATCCTTCCGTTTTTGCATTGGAGGCACACTTGGAGGAATTTTTAATTCAAAATTGGAAACAAACGCTTCTTGGAAAAACATACGATATTTATGAAGAAGGTGGTGAACTCGTCGGTCAACAGTATCCCAGCGATACGGGACCCATCGATATTCTAGCTATCAGTAAAGACAAGAAAGAATTACTGGTCGTTGAGTTAAAGAGGGGCCGTGCAAGTGATGTTGCCGTGGGACAGACACAACGATACATGGGATACGTTAAGGACGAACTAGCGGAAGAGGGACAAACTGTCCGTGGAGTTATAATCGCATTCGAGGATGATGTTGGAATCCGAAGAGCACTATCGGTCGCACAGGGTATTGATTTTTATACCTATCGGGTTAGCTTCAAGTTAGAAAAAGCGTGACGTGTGATCTTATCAGATTATTGATTTAAGGTTAAAAGCCAATCCTTATAGTCTTTTTCTATTTCAGAAATCTGATCATCAATTTGTGGTTTTAAAAAAGATTCTATGCGGTCATATGTTTCTTCATCAAATTTCTTTTGCTCTTTTTTATTACAGAAATATCTAAATTTAGAAGAAAATTTTAATCTCCATCGAAAGGTACCCATATTCCTTAATGATCTTACGGAAATTAAAGCTGAGACTAAAACTTCAAGATAAATATCCATGTTATTCTCAATCAATTCTTTATTTGTAAAATCAATGAAGCCCCTAATATTATCTGCATATACTGAATTTTGAACGGATGGAGAATTCAGTTTTCCACTGGCCATTTCTCTATTTATGTCTACAGTGTGGGCAAACTGTTTCCTGGCATCCTTAATCATGGCCTCAAAATCATGAGATAGTCTAAATGCTTGTAAGATTTTATTGTTTACATAATCACTTTGAGGAATGATTTCAAAAATTTTTTGATCGGGTGAATTCAATGAAAATAATGGAAAAAATGCGATATCAAGTGAATAAACATCATTTTTTGTACGTTCACTAATAATATTAATTAATTTTTTTAGTTTAACCTCAATAAATTTTTTGACTGTTTTTCGATTATCAACAAAGTTATTAATATTATGCACAAGGAATTTTTCAGTCAAAATTAGATTTTGCTTTTGCAATTTTTTATTTTTATACCATTCAGTAAAAAACCAAAAAAATAAAGGTAGAGATGCTCCAACAAAAGCTCCAATCAGACTTTGCCAATCGAATAAAAATTTATAAAGAATATTTGAATCCACCTCTCTCACTGGAGAATTAATTTTTAATAAAAGAAGTAATTGATTAAACATAAATTGATTAATACTATTTCGCCTCCCCCAAAAACACCTCAAAATCATAAATATACTTCTCCTTCTCGTAGTTCATATTTATGATAAGCCGCCGCCCTCCTTTCGGCAAGCGTTAAAACAGTGTAAAATTGCCGTGTTATGGCCAATGAATTCAACCCAAAAAACCATATTGTTCAACTCTGCCTTCAGGGCATGAGCATGGAAGAAAGAGGTGAACACGAAGAAGCAGGCAGGATATTTCTTCAAGCCTGGAACGAAGCGATCAATGATCTTGAAAAATTTCTTGGTGCTTATTATATGGCCCGGCATCAAAAAAATGTTGCCGACAAATTACAATGGTTCGAAACAGCATTAAGCTTTGCTTTAAAAATAAATGACGACAGTGTGAAGAGCGCTTTTCCTTCCCTCTATTCCAACATTGCCAAATGCTATGAGGACTTAAGCGACCTTCCGAATGCAAAAAAGAATTATGCATTGGCCGATTCGTTCAGGGGTGAGCTGTCTGACAAAGGTCCTTTTTATCATGGGACAAAAGCAGATTTGCATGTCGGCGATCTGCTGACCCCGGGAGGCGATTCGAATTACCATCCTGAACTCAAAATGAATCACATTTATTTCACGGCCCTGGTGAATGGGGCGGGACTGGCTGCTGCATTAGCCAAAGGCGATAGGCCTGAACGTGTGTACGTTGTTGAACCAACGGGAATTTTTGAAAATGATCCGAACGTTACCGATAAAAAATTCCCGGGCAATTTGACGCGATCATACCGCTCCGACGCACCATTAAAAATCGTTGGCGAAGTAACAGACTGGGTGAGAATAACACCGGAGGAACTCCAAAAATGGCGCGAAAGGCTTGCCAATACGAAAGGGAAGATTATCAATTAATTTCCCTGCGCCTCTTTCACAAACTGGTCGAAATCGTAAATATACTTGTCCTTCTCGTAGTTCATATTGGAAATCGCCATCAGAACGGAGCCGGGGGAGAAGTCTTTGAACTCCCGCCAGCACATTTCTTCCATCACGATCGCGTCGTCCGGGCCTTGTAAGGGAATCTCGTGCCACTGTTTGCCGTCATGGATTCTGGCCGTCATCGTGCCCTGCATGCACACGTAAATCTTTTTCTCGCCGCGCACCGCATGGCCGCCGCGGTCCAGCGTCACGCCCGTGACGTAGTACACGCGCTTCACCGGCCAATCGACCCAATCCTTCATTTCCACCGCGCTTAAACTTCCGCGCGCGTCCGTGTGCGTGGGGATTTTGACGAGTTTGAATTTGTCGGAGGTGGGCATTCGCTTAAAGTTATCTTTTCTTTTTAAAATCTTCCTGAGTTAAGTTTGATTGCCTTAAAATAGACCTGAATGTTCCTTCCGGGATTTCTTTTCTGTTGTCCGGAATGATTGTCGTTAAGGTCGGCTTCCCGGTTTTGCGATATTTAATGTGACTTCCTTTTTGAGAGATAAAAATAAAGCCCTTTTGTTCAAGGACTTTAATAATCTGTCGAGATGAGTAGAGCTTAGGCATGTTTTAGCGCGCCAGAAACAATTTGCACTTGAGTTATTTTTATAACCTTAGGACTTTTGACATCTTCAAAATAGAGTTCCAAAGCTTCTTCCAGGTTTTTTAAAGCCTCTTTCTGTGTTTTTCCAAAACTGGAAACATCCACATTAAGACATTGGGAAACATAGTGTTTTCCTTCTTTCCAGATAGCGTATTTTAAGCCTAGTTTAGCCATATTTCTATTGTTTAAGTATTTTTATAGTATGACCAAAGAAAAAATAAGTCAAACTGTTCAACCTTACGGGGTGTTTTTCATGTTAAATAATGTGAAAACACCGAGAAAAGCCATAATTTCCCTACGAGTCACTTGCATTCCACTGCAGAAGCCATATAATGGCTCACGTCTTACTTATTTTTTAATCAACAGAAACATGACAAAGCAAGATCTCGTTGACGCAGCTGCGAAAGCAACAGGCGTTACAAAAAAGGCTGCAGGCGATGTACTCGAAGCAGTACTCGCAAACATCACCAAATCTCTCAAAAAGGGTGAGAACGTAACGGTAACAGGTTTCGGCACATTCCGTATTTCAAAGCGTGCTGCCCGCACCGGCGTTAACCCACGCAACCCAAGCCAGAAAATCAAGATCCCAGCTATGAAGCTCCCAGCTTTCAAATCTGGCAAATCTCTCAAGGACGCTGTTCGCAAATAGTTTCGAACCTCAAACTGAAATTAAAAAGCCCTTCTATTCTAGAGGGGCTTTTTCGTACTCTTCTGCGAATTTGAAACGGAATGTTTTGCAAATGACATCTGTCGAGTGCAGCTGGCGAGGCATCATGATGCCGAGACATTCACGCAGGCGAACATGTTCGCCGAAGTGAACCGCGAAACGCTCATTTGCGGAACCTTCCGTTTCAAATTCCTACAACGTCCGGATACGTTTATCCATCTTATAAGCCTCCAGCACATCGCCTTCCAACAGCGGCATGAAGCCTTCGTAGCGGATACCGCAGTCGTTGCCTTCGTTGACCTCGTTGACGTTCTTTTCAAAACTCTTGAGGGTGTTGATCAAACCTTCGCCGACCAACTCTTCCTTGCGGAACACGCGGACTTTGGATTTGTTTTCAACGTGGCCTTTAATGACCTTGCAGCCCACGATCATCTCTTTCTTTTCCGTCATGTACACTTTTTTGACTTCGGCCTGACCCAGAATATTTTCCACGATTTCCGGTTCCAAAAGCCCCGTAAGAATTTTCTTGATGTCGTCGAGGAGCTGGTAAATGATCGTATATTGGAGCACTTCAATATGTTCGCGTTCGGCGACTCTTTTCACCTGGAGCGGAACATCAACATGGAAACCCATCACGATGCCGCCGCCGGCTGCCGCCATTAAAACATCCGATTCCGTGACGTTACCCACGCTCGACAAAATAATTTTCACGCCCACGCTTTCGTTTTTGATCTGAGCGAGCGAATGCTTCAAAGCTTCCATCGAACCTTTGGTGTCCGCCTTGAGCACGAGTTTGAGTTGTTTGAGTTGTCCGGAACTGATCTGTGACATGATTTCGCCAACGCCGCGCTTTTTGAGGAGATCAGCGTCTTTAAGAGTTTGGACATTTAAAGCCTGAGCCCGGGCCGTTTGTTCATTCGCAACGACGTGCAAAATATCACCGGACTGCGGAGAAGTTCCCAAGCCGGCAATCAATACCGGTGTGGAAGGACCTGCTGCCTGGAGATTTTTGCCGGCGCTGTCTTTCATGACTTTCACGCGGCCGTGCGTTGAACCAAGCACAAAATTTTCGCCGATGTGGAGCGTTCCGGTATTTACGATCACCGTGGCGATCGGACCAAGACTCTGATCAAGATGCGCTTCAATAACTGTACCAACTGCTTCACGGTTCGGGTTCGCTTTCAGGTTTCCAATATCTGCAACGAGCAATACCATTTCCAGCAGATGATCCATGCCCAAGCCGGTCATGGCCGAAACTGGAACCATGATCGTCGTGCCTCCCCATTCTTCAGGAATCAGTCCGTACTCGCCGAGTTCGCCTTTTACTTTGTCGGGATTGGCATTCTCTTTATCCATTTTGTTGATCGCAACGATGATCGGCACTCCCGCGTCCTGCGCGTGCTGGAGGGCTTCAACGGTTTGCGGCTTCACGCCTTCATCCGCGGCCACCACTAAAATGGCAATATCGGTAACTTTCGCGCCGCGCGCACGCATGGCCGTGAATGCTTCGTGACCCGGAGTATCCAGGAAAGTAATTTTGCGGCCGTTCTTTTCCACCTGATACGCGCCGATGTGCTGGGTAATGCCGCCGGCCTCTTTGGCCACCACGTTGGTATTTCTTATATAGTCGAGCAGTTTCGTTTTGCCGTGATCCACGTGACCCATCACCACCACGATCGGCGGTCTTGGTTGAAGATCTGCTGCTTCGTCCTGTTTTAAAAGTGCTTCCAGATTTCCGCTAAACACATCTTCCGCCGTGCCTTCGCTTCGGCGTTTCTTGATTTTGATGCCAAGATCGTCGGCAATGATCTGCGCAGTGTCGTAATCAATCTGCTGGTTGATGTTGGCCAAGATGCCGTTCTTCATCAATTCACCGATGACTTTGGCGAGGCCCAGCCCGGTCTTTTCGGAAAATTCCTTTACCGTAATCACTTCCGGAATTTCAACCGTGCGGTCAGTGACCGGCTTTGGCGGCTGATATTCAACCTTGGGTTTGGATTTCTTGCCGCCGGAATCTTTACCCGCCATCTGCTTACGCTGGCTGCGGACAAGTTCACGTTCGCGTTCCTGTGCGATGAGTTCATCATACATTTCCGCTTCGTCTTTCGGCGCTTCGTCAGTCGGACCTAAAATGTCTTCGGCAAAATCCGCGTGAGGCTTGGGAGCTTCATTCGGTTTATGAGGTTCGTGTTTTGGCTCTTGCTTGGGCTGGGCGTTCTGAACGGGCGCCGCAGGCGCTGCAGTCTTTTTCTCTTCAGGCTTTCTCGTCCCCATCTGCTGAATAACTTTCGCCGTTTTTTTCTCGGCGGTCTTCTTTTCAGTTTTGACCCCGGGCTTTTTGGCAGAAACTTTTTTGGAATCAGTTTTCACTGCAGCTTTTACCGCTTTCTTTGGAGCTGCGGTTTTCTTCTCCGTATCGGTCGATTTTTTGGTTGGCACAGGAAATTGGCTTAAAAACGCTAGAATAGCGTCAGCAGTCTAGATAAATTCAAGCTAAAAGTCAACAAAATAGGTGCATGGAAAGCCAAAATTGGAACTATCGCTTTTTGTTCTCCGTGCGCCGTTTTTCATGCAAAAAATAATGCTCCGTCACTTCCAATCCAAGTTCGGCCGGATCGACCGAATCAAAAGAAGCACTCCAGTCTCCGTTCAAAATATCTGAATAATAACCAAAGGCAATCCCTCCCACCCGTGTTGCCCTTTGCACTTCGCGCTGTAAGCGGGCGTGATAAAGTCCGTGAGGAATGACAAAACGATCTATTCCATTAATAACAAAATTGACGGAATTATCCGGCAGCCTGGTCACGACCTCCAGCATATCTGCTTCGATGAGGATTGTATTATAGGCTTCTGGAAAAAGATCATCCGCTTGATGTGTGAGAATTTTTGCTTTGTGCGGATCAAGGTCACGATAATTTTTCGCTAAATCCACGTTAATGTAGGTTGCTCCAAGATACCGCGCAGGATTCAACATCGAGTGATAGATTCTTCCTCCTCCTAAATCAAAAAGCGGAGCATCTTTCAATTTGAGCTTCAGGAAATCCAGAAAAGGATGCTCATGATGAGGATCGGGCCTTTCCTTCCCGTCGGCGCTATAAGGGAAAATTTGATTCCTGAAATTAAAACCAAATGGAGTGTCCGGAACATCACCGGGAGTTCCCCAAAAATTTGCATTACGGGCAACAAAGCTTTGAATCTCTTCAATTTCCGCTTTCGGAACTTCCCTATAAAAAGGAGCGAAATCTATGTTTTCCCCGGAATCTTTTGCCGCGAGTAAATTTTTGAGGATTTCTTGCATAGTGAAGAGCACAACAAGGTGTGCCACACTATCACGCCTCTTAAATATGTCAACGACGCGGAATGCTAATCATCCACGCCTGGTTTTTCCAGAAGCGGAAGTTCAACGCCGATCTCCTGTTTGCCGTCGGATATTTTGTAAACGTCCTTGTCGATTTTTTTGAACTCGTGCGAAGCCTGGTTGTACATGCTCACGGTTGTTCCCAGGTTATTCCCGAGCTTTACCATGTAGGATTGATAGCTCGTTAAATGTCTACCGAGTTCGCCGACTTTTTTGACGATTTCCTGCACCGACTCTTCCATCTTCAAAGCCTTCATGCCGTGCAAAACCGTTTCAAGATATGCAAAGAATGAACTTGGGGAAACGATGATCACGTGCTTTTTGAAAGCGTATTCAATGAGATCCTGAGCATTCACGCCTTCGGTTCCAACGTTATAGACGAGCAGGTTATAGTAAATGCCCTCGGCTGGTAAAAACATAAAGGCAAAATCCGTCGTGTCCTCCGCTTGCTTAATGTATTTGGAAGTTTCATCGATGCGGTTTTTGAGATCCGACTTGAAATCCTTTTCCAGCTGTTCACGGCGCATCTTGCTCTCTTCCTCCATCATCAGATTATATTTTTCCAGCGAAAACTTGGCGTCGATCGGAATAATCTTGTCATTAAAAAAGATTACGGCATCAACAATGTCGCCGTTTTTAAATTTGTACTGCATCTTGAACTGATTCGGCGCGAAAGCGTTTCCAAGCAAAGTTTCCAATAAATATTCACCCAAAATACCGCGCTGTTTGGGATTTTTGAGAATGTTTTCCAGACTCTTCATCTGTTCCGCAAAGCCCACGACCTGTTTATTCGTTTCATCGAGTTTCGTAAGTTTTTTGGTAACGTCCTCAATAATTTTCGCGCTCTGCCCGAACTGTTTTTGCAAAGTATCGAGTGAACCTTTCTGATGTTCGGAAAGCTGCTTCGTCATCTTATCCAGCTGATCCTGCATCGCTTTGCGGGTTTTCTCGTCGCCGTCCTGTACGGACACGCGAAGTTTTTCCATCACGTCCAGCATCAGTTTTTGAGACTGGTCGTTCTGCGGCTGCTTCATTTTTTGAAGTTCCAGAATGAGGTACACAAGCGCGCCCACAATCGCGAGTCCGATGATCACGTAAAGAATTTCCATAAAGTCCGGCAATAAAAATTTATAATCTCAGTGTAGGTGAGTGTCCACTCACCGTCAAGAGTTCATCAGGCTGATTATACACGGCCCGCAAGCAGATCTTCGATAAACACCCCAATCCCGAAAACATCCTTATCGTATTTACCGATGTCCGGAAAATCCAACGCCAGAATTTTTTTGTAAACAACGCCGACCAGTTTTTCCAGACGTTCAACCGCCTCGCGGGAAATGTTCAGATCAAGCGAATAGACTTCATCATTTTTCGGTTCCAAAAATTCCAGCACGCCTTTGTTCACAATTTTGCCGCGGTATTCGCGCGAATGTTCCACGAGGATTTTGTAAAACTCCAATTGGAGCTGATACTTCCAGGATTTTAGCTGCGTCCATTCGTCCGTGGATTCCCAGTCCTGAAAAGGTTTTCCCGTTTTGTAATCGATGACGGTGATCTCTTTCGTCGCGTCATCAAGATGGATGCGGTCGATCTGTCCGTTGAGGGTCGCACCGTTGACGACGACCTGCTGGCTGATGAAATTCACTTCCACTTTGTCGCGCGGATCAAAACTTTCTTTGCGCTGTTCGTAAAAAATCGTCAGATCGTGTCTGCCTTTTTCCAGTCTGTTTTTGAATTCGTTTTTGTTGAGACGCTGCATCTTCAAAGATTCCTCAAACTGTTTGTGCAAATATTCCAACGATGGAAGTTTTTTGGAAATTTTGTATTCGTTGTAAAATCCGGCAAGCGCCTCGTGCATGGCCGTACCAAAAGCTCCGGAAGGACTCATCATCTGCGGGAAACGCAGAAGATTCTGTTCCAGAAAAATATGCGGACCCGCATCCACCACATTCAAAAAATTAATGAGATGCGTGACGCTGAGCCGGTAATTTTGAAGCAGTCCTTTGAGTAGGTGATTTTCGTCCTCGGAACGGGGCTGATGTCGTCGGATATCAACCGGAAGTTCAAAGAATTTTTCCGCGCCGTACTCTTTGATGAAACGGGCACGGACCTCTTCAATGTTCATAGCCGCAGTTTTTTGTTTGGACGCGGCTTCGTCAGACTCACCGCTCTGATCGCTCAAAAACCTCAGCAATACTTGCTCTTTGCCGTTGTCATTAAAACGGTGGCGCGTCAGGAAAAGCGAATGCTTCGCGCGCGTGATCGCCACGTAAAAAAGTCTCAGCACATCTTCCGGTGATTCATTCTCCGGCGAAAGCGGCAGATTGGAAACGAACTGAAGTTTTTCCGCGCGCCTGCGCACCCACGTATCGTCCTGACAGTTCAAGACGAACACGGCATCAAACTCCATGCCTTTGGCTTTGTGCACGGTCATGATCTGAACGGCGTCATCACCGGTACTAAAGTCCAGCGTGTGGTTCAGCGGGATTTTGTTGTTCTTCAACAGCCGGACGAACTCCGTCACGTCGTGAACGAACAGCGTGTTGCCGGCGTTATATTCGCGAATTTTGGAAACGAAGGCCTGCAGGTTCTGTAGATGTTCAAAGTATTCCGATTTGGTTGATGAAATATTTTTTTCTGCAAAATAATGCTGCTTAAAAGGACTGCGGAAATGATCGTCGTCGCCAAGAGCGAACGCTCCCTGGTCGAGTCCTTCATCCTGTTCATCGTTCGAAAGTTTGGAAGCTTCAACGCCGGTGATAAGATCAATGATCTCTTCCGCAGTTTTTTCATTGGCGTCCGCGGCTAGTTCGATCAGAAATTTGGCGATGCTCTGCAGATATTTTGATTCGGAAGTCAGCATGTTTTCCACCCACCCTTTCCGGGATTTGCGCACAGCCGCAGCCAGTCTCCACAGCGTAATGCGGTTCACGCCCCAGAACTCAAACCCCAGAATTTCCGGCAGAAGATAGTCGGCCTCCTCATTTTCTTTTCGATGCATCGAATCCACGAACTGCAGAATCGTAATGATTTCGTGAATGTACCGTTCTTCCAAAAGATTTTGTTTGCGTTCATAGGCAACCGGAATCCCAAAAAAATTCATGACCTTCGCAGCCTGTTCCAGGATTCTATGCATGGGCGCCAGCAAAGCAATGTCGCTTGGTCTGCACTTTTTTTCCTTGAGCATTTCCTGAATGTGCTGCGCAATCCAGAACAACTCTTCAAACCCGGTATCGAACTCTTTTTCCACAAGCAGCCCATCCGGCAGATTCGCCCGTGCCGCCACCAGATCCTTCGTAATCGCTCCTTCCAGTCTGTTTTCCAGACGGTCTTCGCCCTGCAGAATAACTTTGCGGGCAAAATCTAAAATACCCTGAGTCGAGCGATAATTGTTCGTCAGAACCACAATCTGCGGATCGCGGAATTTCTGATGGAAGCTGAGAATATTTTCGATGTTCGATCCCTGGAATTTATAAATTGACTGGTCGTCATCGCCAACCGCCATGATGTTCGGACGCCCTTCGTTGAGTTCGGAATCCAGCAGCAGATCCATCAAACGCATCTGCACTCCGTTCGTATCTTGGAACTCGTCCACGAGCACGTACAGGAATTTTTCCTGCAGCGTGAAGCGGAGATCGGCTTTGGTTTCTAAAACCTTCACTACGTCCAGGAGCATGTCGTCATAATCATAAAGCCCGTCCTGATGCAGTTTTTTGATGTACTGTTCATATACGTCGGCAAGGTCGAAATTTTTGTGAAGACGGTCGGCATCTTTAAGAATCGTTTTTTTCTTCTCATCTTTTTTTGTAAATTTTTCTTTCCATTGAGTGATCGGTTTCGTGGAAATTTTTTCTGAATCCTGAGCCTGGTGGAGTGCCAGCGTCAGAGAACCAATGACCAGATCACGGAGATTTTTAAACTCGCCGGTTTGCGGGGCTGTTGGTTGGGACGCGCTCGATTGCAGTTTTGAAAGATTTTCCACGAGCGCCGCAATTTTCGGCAGAACGCTTTTATCGATTCTTTCCGCAAAAACTTCGGCGATCAGCGGCGCGCTTTGTTCAAGGAATTGCTTGTTCATTTCCAGCAAAGCCCGGAACTCCTGCGGCCCAAGCCCGCCCTTTTTCAATTCGCCGATGCGCGATTTCACCTCCTTAAGATACGTAAACCCCTGATCCGGATGATAACCGCCCAGCTTGTTCGTATGAGGCAGCGTTTCAAAAATATCCTGAAGAATTCTGATCTGGGTAATTTCGTCCGCGGGTGAATAGTTCGCCCCGTGATAAAAATATTCCGGATTCTGCGCGATGATTTCCCGGCCAAAACTGTGAAAGGTATGAATGGCGACTTTATAAGATTCCGGCCCGATCAGACTTTCCAGACGTTTCTGCATGTTCACCGAAGCCGAATCCGTAAACGTCAGACACAAAATCGAAGAAGGCAGCGTGTCGGTCTGCCGTAAAATATTCGCCACGCGCAAACTTAAAAGTTCCGTTTTTCCGGAACCGGGACCTGCAATCACCAGCACCGGACCATCAATGGTATCCACGGCCTTTTGCTGTTGAGGGTTAAGATTCTGGTATCTCTCGGAAAAAATCTGATCCGAAGACGATGTCTCGTTGTTTGTATTCATAAAATGTCACTTTTGGATGATTTTCTGCAGTTCTTCGAAGACCTGATCCGGCACTTCTACTTTGAGTCCATATTTTAGGGCATTGTGACCTTTCCGGCCATGCGCTTTCTTCAAACATTCCGGTTTTTTACAAAGATAAACGCTCCTACCGGCTTTTTGATGGTTTTCATTCACCACGACCTCGCCATTTTTAAGCCTTGTGACAGCCAATAATTCGTCCTGATTGAACCGCTTTCTGCATCCCACGCAGGTGCGTTGCGGCTTCACTGTTTTTGTGGTCATTTGATATTCAAGAATTGGCTTGTTTGTGCTATAATAATAAGATTTAAAAACCTTCCAAGCACTGTATGCACTCTAAACAAAAATACTACCCCGAACAAGGCGGATTCCAACAGTCCCGCCGGGTCTATCAAACCCCTCCGGAAAAGCCGCAGGTTGAAACCGAAAAAAAGGAAACAAAAGTGGAGGTGGTGGATACCAGCGCCCGGCTCGCCGGCCTTAGTCTTGAAATCGGCATTGAAACTCCGATGAAAGAAATGATCGCGATTGAACGCGGACTTACGACGGAAGGCCAGAAAGCTGACTATACTTTCCAGAATGAAAAACTCACCGCCACCAAAGAAAAGGACGGCGTGGTCTGGAAGAACGAAAAAGGCGACGTCATCCAGAAAGCCGTATGGCTCAAAGAAAAAACCGACAACAAAACCGACGCGGACAAAAAAAATCTCGGAGGATACTGGAACGAAGTCGGCAAGAAATACGACAAAGACGAAAAAATCCGCCAGGCAGCGGAAACGGAAATCAACAGCGATCTTCAAAAGGCCGAAGCCGAAGACATTTACAATCTTCAGGGCGGCTGGGACAAAGCCAAAATGTCCCGCATGTTTCTGGGCGAAAAAAAAGGAGCAGGTTTAACTTTCAAAGTCGACCTCCAAGGCAAAGACAAATTTGAAAGCTTCGTAGGGGCGGGAGATATTCTTCCACCTACTGTCAGTAAGATTTTAGTCATGGACCCGAACGGCCAGCAGCGCACTGGCGTACGCCAGATCGTGAACGGCCGCGTGGGCTATTACGACGCGCGGGGCTACATCCCGGTTTTCAGCGGCTACACCATCAGCGTGCTCGAAACCGTTGCCGAAGGAAGCGACGAAGCCAAGGCCCAGGATGCAAAAGAACAGCAGACCCACACCGATATGAAAGGAACCATCTGGCGCAAAAACGAAGCAGCTCCAACGGAGATGGGTCCAAATATCAGTGCTAAAACGGGCTACAGAATCGAAACGGTTAATGGAAGGAGGGTTGAAGTCAAACCTCCCAAACCGGACGATAAAATTCCGGAAGCCAAAACCCCGGAACCTCTTCAGAAAGTTGAGAATCCGCAGGCAAATATCGAGTACTTTAAATTGGGAACCGAACGCGTTTATGTGGATGTTCCGTTGAACATTGAACAATACAAAAAACCGCCCCGTATCGTTTTCTACTTTCATGGGAACGGCGGAAACATTGATGAAAACCTGAGTTTCCTTACCCGGGACGTTCAAAAAATGCGTGAGAACGGCGACCCGGTCATCCTCGTGGTTCCGGAAAATCGGATCGGAAGCTGGAAAAATTTTAGTTCACCGGATTATTTCAGTTCGCTCATGGCAATGGTTGATCAGAAAACCGGAATTTCAAACAGCAAAATTAGTCTTGAAACGCATAGCGGCGGTTATCAGGCCGTTCAAAGGATTTTGCAACAGGATCAGTTTGCTGACCGTATAACAGACATCGGACTTTTGGAGTCCTGTTACGGCGGTTCCCACCGGGACTTTATGGAATGGGCGAAACAGCCGGGGAAAAAACTTCGCAGCCTCTGGACAAACTCCTATCTTGAAGGCGCAAATCGGGAAATGATTGCATCACTTGGATTGGAACGGGTCCAACCCGAAGATCCGAACGATCCCGATGAGGTCTGGGCAAACGCCGACCAGAGTGTTGTTATCCGGTATGTTCACCGCAAAGGCGTTGTTCATGGAAATTGCAAAGCGGCTTATTTCGGCGATTACGCAACAGCTTCAGTAGCTTAACTTATGGCACATCTCCTTCACTTGAAAACTTGTTTATTTCTGGAATCCGAACCAATATTCGGCCAGAACCGCTTGTGTTTTGATAAAGAACAACCAGACGGACAAAAAGGCGAAAAACCCAAACCGGTCAGTATTTCCATGATCGGCGCGGATCTCGGTGATGAAAAATCCGACAAAGAAAGTAAAGAGGCCCTGGATAAAGCCAAGCAGATTCATGAAGAACGCAAAGATGTCGTTGAGGATTCCAAAGAAAAACTCGCAGCACTCAGGGCGAAACTCGGTCCGCTTCCTGGACAGCCGGGAGCAAAGCCGAAAGAAGAAGATGCTGAAAGAAAAGGTCCAAAAAAAGCCAATGAAACTGAAATAGAAAAACTCAAGGAAGGACCGAACATTCCCGAACGCGCCAAAGACGCAAGAACACCGGACCAGCTGCGTGAGGATTTTAAAAACTGCAAAAGCGACGAAGAAAAACGCACGCTTATTCTGGACGAACTCGCCAAGGGAAACGTTCCGGATCATTTCCGCACATTTCAAAAAATCACCGTTGAAAAAGACGGAAGAAAATTTGAGATGCTCGCCGCACCGAGCGGCTTCCAGCTTGGAACGGACAAAGATCCGATCGAATTTCCCATGAACGGCCCGCTGGCCCAGGCTATTGCGGATGCAACGGGCACCGTTCTTCCGAATAAGTCGATGGTGGATTTTATGTACGAACAGGCCAAAAATAATTCTCAATTCATTCCTTTTAAACCACAAGTTTTTTCCGCAGAAGATGCGGCCAAAATGAGAAGTCCGGAGTTTATAGAAACTCACAATAAAACCTATCGCGAATGGGCGAAAGATCACGGCGTTGATCTGAACAAACCGATCTATGGTTATTACAAACATGTTATTCAGCCTGAACCGGGGGTCACCGGTCCAGGAAGACTGGAAATCTACGGAGGTTTCTATGAAGACGGCAACAGAGTCCAGCCTTTAAGCGGCGGTCATCATGGACAGGATCACGACGATTACAGCCAGAACATTCAATTGATCATGCCAATGGCCTATCTGGACGGAAAACCCATTGCATTAAGCGATCCAAAACTGGCAGAGCTTGGGTTTCCAACGATGCCTACGTCTGGAAATGTTTATCAATACAACGATAAAATGAAAGAGGCGGTCGCAAAAATTCAGTCGATGACGCCCGGTGCCGTGCCGGCATTACCTCCAAGTGCAGTTGCGGACAATGCCCCTTTGGTTCCGGCACTGCCGGGCGCACCCGCTAAAGTGAGAAGTTTCGGCGGAGGCGGGGGATTCAGCGGCAGCGGCGACGTTGGAGGCCAAACTCTCAGCGTGATGCCGAGTGTAACTCCAAAATACACGGGAGGCGGTGGTTCAAATGCGACTCCAAAATATACCGGCGGCGGCGGTGTTCCATTCGAAGCTCCAAGATTCAGCGCGAACGCCAAAGTGGCTCCAAGTTACAAACCCGCGTCATTTGTTTCTCCGGAAAAACGCGAACTCGTTCCGGGAAAAATCACGGGCAACACGCTCTTTTTGGGCGATTCGATTTTCGCGAGCGTGAAAGGCGCATCGATGGACGTCGCCGGTGAACGCAGAACTTTTGCTAAAGGCGGTATGACTTCAATGTGGCTGCTTGATCAGCTCCAAAACCTTCGCGACGGCAAACCGACCGACAGTAAAGTTTCGGTGGATTTCAATCTTGATATGTTTAAAGGCGGAAATGGCGTTGTTCTGATCGGCACCAATGACATTGGCAGTATCGGCGACGGACGTTTCACCAAAGAAGCTATTTTTGACCGCATCCAGCAGATCTGGAAAATTCTTGAAGACCTTGGCATGACGGTTTACGCCTGCACGATCCCTCCATTCAAAGGCCACACATTTTCAACCTACCGATCCAAATACGACGAAGTGAACGAAAACAGAAAATGGATCAACCAGCAGATCATCAATTCCGGAAGAAAAGTTATCCGCATCGATGAGTTGGTTGCAGACCCAAATGATCCTGATGCAATGTCACCCGAATACCGCGTCGGCAGCGATCATGTTCACCCGAATCCCGGAAAACTTTCAAGACTCCTCCAGGGCGAAATCATCAAAGACCAAAGCGCAAACAAACCGAATCAGGAGGTTGCTTCAGACAGTGCTGCCCCTTCCCCTGAAGGTCTTAAAATTCCCGAACGTCCGAAAGATGCTCCGACCGGAAGCCAGTTTATGGCGGAACTTGATGAAATCGACAAAACTCCCGGATTATCAACAATCCAAAAATGGGGGAGAGAACAGCAGCGCGTTGTCGAAGAACTTTCCCGCGGCAACATTCCGCCGTTCCTGTTCCAGTTTAAGGAAGTAACAGTGGAAGCCAACGGGCATACCGCAACCATCAAAGTCATGCCGGATTACCTTTCCGTCGGGACGAATGACGATTTTGTCCGTGTCCCGATGAACGGTCTTATCGCAAAATTTGTCGCTGAAAAATACGACTGCATTCTTCCAACGGAAAAGCTCGTCGATGATATTGAAGCGAATGCAACGATCGTTCCTTTCTTTGCATACGGACAAATCGCCCAAAATATCGGTGTTCCGTTTGACGGAAAGAGCCAGCCTTACATGGCAACACCGGCTTTTTACCGCGGACAAAACGACATGATTCAGAAATATAATCCGCAGGGACTGATTGCCGGTGAAAAAAAGGATGTCATCTATAGCAACAATGATGCCACGAACCTGATGCAGCATCCGAACTGGCTTTCGATTTATGGCGGACGTTTTGAGAATTCGTCGCGCGTCCAACCAAACAACACCGGAGGTTTCCATCCGTTTGATTATTGGGATTACAGCCAGGGCGGACGTCTCATCAGCAAAAATATGATTGTCGACGGCAAACCGATGCGTGCTGAAGATGTATTGAGTAATCCTGATCTCGCACCGCTTTTAAATCGAAACGGTGTGATGGACATTTCGGTGATGTACAACCTTCCCGCGGATGTAAAAGAGGCCTGGTCCAACATCCCCGGCCCGAATTTTAAAGAGCAGCAAGCTCCTCAACCGCAACCACAGGCTGAACTTGTTTCAAATATACCAAAGTTGGTTCACTCCTTCAGCGGCAACGATCAGCCGGGCAATAAGCCAAGCGTCCAACAAACGGACACTCTTCTGCCGAATCCGCAAAAAGCAAAAAGCATCGACACCAATGAAATGGTCCAATTTGACTCAGTTGAATATAAAATTTCCCAGGGTGCACCGGGAGGAACCATTACATACTTTAAAGGAACAAACGGAGACGAGGCATCAATGACCTTCAATGGCAATGAATACCGCTTGAAAGTTGATCTGTCCTACCAAACGCCGAACCTTACCGGGAGACCTGAGGGCTATACCATTTACCAGGGAAATCCTGGGCTCATTGCAGTCATGGATTACGCAATGCTCTACACCATGTTGCAATGGAACAACCCACAGGGAACTGAAATGCCTTTTGAGTATGAAGGAGTAAAATACCTCGCCAAATTAGCCTGGCATGGTGACCATCCGGGGGCGGACCTTTATATCCAAAGCGGTCCTATTCCTCAACAGCCTGACATGATACCAGCCAATATACCGAATGCTCAACCAAAGCTTCCAGAAACCGCCGGAGAACAAGTTGTCGATGAATTTGATTACACTCAGAGGGAAGTTGGCCAAGTTCTTTCATCAGGACATGCAAAATTCGTCCAAACTTCAAACGGCGACTACATTGATTTTACCAGGAATAATGAACAATTCCGGGTGCCGATAAATCTAAGCTCCGGCCATTTGCAGCCGTTCAAATATCCTCCCAATTTCTTTACCCCGAAAGGTGTAAGCCCTATGGCATCAACGATATCCTGGATTGCCAAGTCATATTTTGTCCGGAAAGGTGCTGAAAAAGGAGACACCTTCACCTTCGAACTCAACGGCGAAACATATCTCGCACAATTCCAGACTCACGGCAAAAACGCTGGAGCAAGCGGCCCTCATGACGGCGTCGGACTTGCAAGATCCGCTTGAGTTCTCGCTGAATATATAAACAAAAAAGCCCCGCACAATGCAGGGCTTTTTATAATTCTATCTAGAAAACTATTTCTTCTTCGCCTTTTTCTTTGCGCCGTCTTCTTCAGAAGCCGCTTCCTCTTTATCTTCTGATTTTTTCACTTTTTTCTTGGCTGCTTTTTCTTCCTCTTCGGCTTTTGCTTCTTCTTCAGCCTCTTTCTTGATTTTCTTCTTTGGTTCTTCAGTCAGAGCTTTAATGGAAAGACCAATTCTGTGTTCATTCGGTTCGATGGCAATGATTTTTGCTTTCACCTTTTCGCCGATCTTCAATGCTTCACTTGGATCCTTGATCGCTTCTCCGGTAATTTCAGTAAGATGGATCAGGCCGTTGATGTCGTCGCTGAGTTTAAGGAACGCGCCGAACGGAGTGAGGCGGTTGATTTCGCCTTCGATCACGTCGCCGATCTTGAACGCTTTGGCAGCTTCCAACCATGGATCTTCAACCAGACGTTTCATGGAGAGAGAAATCTTTTCGCCTTCAATGCCGATGACGAGAACTTCAACTTCATCGCCAAGTTTTCCGTAATCAGCAGGATCTTTCACATGGCCCCAGGCAATTTCTGAAATGTGAACCAAACCTTCCAATCCGTCGAAAGCCACAAAAATACCGAACTTCACGATGCCGCTGATCTTGCCTTTCACTTTCTGACCGACCTTCAAGCTCGTCAAAGCCACTTTGCGCTGTTCTTCCATGGCGGCTTTTTCGGAAAGAATCAGTTTGCCGTTCTCTTTATCAATGTTGATGATCTTGACCAGGAATTTCGTACCGACCAATAATTGTAAACGCGTAAGAATCATATTGGCATCTGCTCCGTTCACGCGAGGATAATGCAAAGGCGCAAGCTGAGAAACCGGAATGAATCCTTTGATTCCGTCGATTTCAAGCAGAAGACCTCCTTTATTCGCTTCATTGGCATTGACGGTAATAACATCGCCGCGTTCAAAAGCCTCTTCAAAGCGTTTCCAGGTTTTTTCCTGGCTGGCTTTGCGGAGTGAAAGCACGATGTAACCTTCATTGTCCTCTTCATCAATAACATACGCGGAAATATTGTCGCCGATTTTGATTTTTTTCAGTGTATCAACACTGTCGCGGGCTTCACGTCCGGAAATAAGACCGGTCATGACACCGTTAATATCCACAAGGATTTTGTTCTTGTAGATGCTGATAACCTTTCCGTCAACGAGTGTACCTGGTTTTGGTGCAATAATATCGGGAGCATTTAATAAGAGCTCCTCCATGATACTGATGGCTGCACCTGGTTTTGCTTGTGTAGCAGTTGCCATAAAATAAATATACCGCAGCAAAGTCTTTAAGAATAATGCTTGTTGCAAGGGCCGACTTGGCTGGGAGTTTCAAAAAGCCCTTACAGTAGCTAATCTATTGTAAGGGCTTAAAAAGTCTTTGTCAACGGCCTTTTATGTGCTTGCTTTAGACGTTTTGCGGGTTTTCTTTTCAGTCTTTTCCGCTTTAGGCTCCTTTTCCGCCTTTACCTCTTTAATAAGGGCGAAATCCATCTTTTTCAGATCAACGGTGTCACCTTTCTGAACGATCTGAACCTTGTCGCCGTCCTTAAACTCATTTTCAAGGTAGCGCATGGTCAAAGGATCTTCAACGAGTTCCTGAACTTTGCGGCGGACCAGACGGGCTCCGAACTGACGGTCATAACTGATCGTTGCGAGAGCTTCCAAAGCGCCGGGAGTAAGTTCAATGCTGATGTTTTTACTTTTGATGCGTTCCTGCAGATAAGCGATCTGCAATTTAACGATCTCCTTAATCATTTCATGCGTCAGCGCGTTGAAGACAATGATCTTATCAATGCGGTTCAAAAACTCAGGGCGGAAATATTCCTTCAAGTCATCCAGAATCGTCTCCTTGGCGTGATTGTATTTTTCTTCGGCTTTATCCAGGGATTTTTCGCTGACGTTAAATCCGATCGGAGCTGCTTTGTCCGTCAGTTTCTTGGCGCCGATGTTCGACGTCATGACGATGATGGTGTTCTTAAAGTCAACGGCGCGGCCTTTGCTGTCCGTCAATTTTCCGTCTTCCAAAATCTGGAGGAGGAGATTGAATACGTCAGGATGCGCCTTTTCAATTTCATCAAACAGTACCACGGAATAAGGCTTGCGGCGGATCGCTTCGGTCAGCTGGCCTCCTTCTTCATAACCCACATAACCTGCGGTCGCACCGACGAGACGTGAAGTGTTGTGACGTTCCATGAACTCACTCATATCAATGCGGATAAGTGCATTTTTATCGCCGAAAACCTCTTCAGCCAGAGCTTTCACCAATTCTGTTTTTCCAACCCCAGTAGGGCCGAGGAAAATAAACGAACCGATCGGACGATTGACGTCGCTGAAGCCTGCGCGCGCGCGGCGGATGGCTTTTGACGCAGCTATGACGGCATCATCCTGCCCAACAATGCGTTTCTTCAAAGCATCTTCAAGATTCATCAGATTCTGGACATCCTCTTTGACCAGTCTGGTCACGGGAACGCCTGTGATCTGAGAAACAATGCGGGCCACATCGTCTTCGCCCACTTTTTCGCGTTTATCACGGGGGATCTTCACCACTTTGCTGGCTTCGATCTCATTCAAAAGTTCCAGTTCGCGGTTGCGGAGTTCTGCAGCGTGTTCATAATCCTGAGCCGCAACGGACTCTTCTTTCGTCTTGATGATTTTGCTGAGCTCTTTCTGGAGTTTCCTGATTCTATCAGTGTTCACTTTGCTCTTGATGCGTTTGACCGAAGAAGCTTCATCAATCAGATCGATGGCTTTATCCGGAAGGAAACGGTCGTTGATGTAACGTTTGGAAAGAGTCACGGCTGCTTTCAAAGCTTCATCGGTGATGAGCAGGTTGTGATGATCTTCAAAACTTTCGCGCAGACCTTCCATAATCTTGAGGGTATCCTCTTCGTTAGGTTCATCAACTTTTACCGGCTGGAAGCGGCGTTCCAAAGCGGCATCGGTTTCAATATGTTTGCGGTATTCGGAAAGCGTCGTCGCTCCGATGACCTGAATGCGTCCGCGGGAAAGTGCTGGTTTCAAAATATTTGCGGCATCAAGACTTCCTTCTGCCGAACCTGCGCCGATCACAGTGTGGAGCTCATCAATAAAGAGAATCACGTTGTGAACGGAAGCTGCTTCATCGATAATCTGTTTAATTCTTTCTTCAAATTCACCGCGGTATTTGGTTCCGGCAACGACCGAACTCATGGAAAGCGAAAGTATCCGCTTGTCGAGCATGGTGTCAGGAACTTGTTCATTCACAATTGCGTGGGCAAGGCCTTCGGCGATGGCAGTCTTACCAACACCAGGCTCACCGATGAGCACCGGATTGTTTTTCGTCTTGCGGCACAAAATGCTGATGGCACGGTCGATCTCTCTGACGCGGCCGATCACCGGACCGATTTTACCTGCGCGGCATTCCGCGATCAGGTCGGTGGTGAAGTAATCAAGCGCCGGAGTCTTTGAGGTTTTTTCTTCTTTTTGATCCTGTTTTGGAGTTTTCTGGAAAGCGTTCTGTTCTTTTTCCATGTTGCCCACGAGCACGCCATGGAGACCGCTCAGGAAGAACTCGATCGGGTTCATCATTTGAGGATTCATGTTCTGTCCGTTCCCGCCGTTTGCTTTGTGAGCCTCTTTGGCTTTTTCAAAAGTCTGGATGAGTTGTTCCTTGATATCCTGAGGATTGATCTTCATGTTTTCAAGAATTACCGTAGCGGCCGTATTTTCCTGACAGACCAAAGCATACAAAAGATGCTCGGTGCCTACGTATGAGTGGTTGAATTCGTGAGCCGCACGTACTGCGTCTTCAATGACTTTTTTGGCAAAACCGCTCAGGCCGCCCCAGCCTTTTTGTGAACCGTTCACAACCGGAGTCATCCTTCCCACGGTTTTAAGAACCAAATTGACGTTTTCCAAAGAAACTCCGAAGCTCGTCAAAATGGATGAACCCAAAGAGTTCTCCTGGCTTAAAATTCCAAGAAGGACATGTTCTGTTCCAACGTAATTAAGCTTGGAATCCCGCGCTTTTTCCTGCGCAACAATCAAAGCCTGCTTCGCCTCTTTCGTGAATTTTTCGAATCTATTATCGTTCATAAATGTTTAAATTTGTTAAATTCTTTTTATTTCCAATAATTCTAGCATAAGAAAGAGCTTTTTAGAACTTTCTCTTACGAAATGGTGTTTACGTATAGAATTTTATGGTCTGTCATAGATATTAGCACTTACAATGATAGAGTGCTAACGATCAAAAGTCAATAAATCCTGCTTCTATTGTTCTTGAAGCGTTTCAAACATGTTCTTAAATACAATGTCCATGTTTGACGGACCGCTCATGCGGTAAACGCGGCCGCTTTGACCTTTATAATAATAGGAAATTGTTCCGTCGCTGTTTGAAGTCATCACTAACATTTTATCTCCGACCGTTGTTGTAGTTCCGGAAGGTATTCCGCCGGAAACAACATCCAGATTCACGGTGCCCGGTTGTTGATCAACAGGTTTCGATCCAAAATCATAACGGCGGATCACGCTTGAATCCGTACTGGTCGTTTGTCCGTAATACCAGCCTTTTGGATATTGAAGATTAAATTTATAGGCCGAACTGCTGAATGAACTGAACCCCGGCAAAAGTTCCTGCGTCGTTCCGGGAGATACTGAACTGTTTGAAGTTCCAGTGGTTGCCGAACCGGAACTGTCGGATGATGCCGGAGGAATCGTAATGGTATTGATCGGAGCAGGAACAGGATTGGAATTGGAAATATTAAAATCCGACTGAGTGCTGCTCGTCGTCACCGGAGCTGGTGTTGGAGTTGGTGCAGGCAAAGGAACAGGATTCGCAACCGGAGTAATGATTGCTTGCTGAGTGACGGAAGGTCCATTCAAAAGCTGGAAGCTCGCCAAAAAGTCGTAGAAATTATTCTGGTCTTCAATGGCCTGTGAATCGTTGCCGCTCATATAACTGATCTGATAAAAATTCGATCCGTCGTCAAAAGAAAACGTCACGTTATTCAGAGCAACGTGTTTATAAGCGTCAATGCCGTTGGCACCGATCCGGCTTTTATTATATTCCGCCCCCATTAAGGTTCCGGCTTTATCGTCAGGAAGCTTTAGGAAATCTTTCACAAGATCTGCTCCCGCGCTGTGAGGAGTGACCATAACCGTAATGACATGATCCTGAGTCATTTGCATCGTCGATGGCGCGGCAGCTTCCTGCGAAGAGCCAGCGATGAACGCATCCGGACTCACCGGCCTCGTAAAGGTAATGGTCTGGCCGTTTTCAGCTACCGTAAAATCGTTGCGGTATTTTACCTGAAAGCCCAGCGCGGCGTTGACGTAATCCTGCCAGGTTGGAGCCTGCTGTTGAGTAGCCGGTGCGGCTGCGACATCTTCCAGAACATCAATGCTTTGTACTTCCATGATCTGTTTATTGTCCGTGGTATAGGTTAACACGCCGCTCAATTCAACTTTTTTGCCCAAATATTTTGGATCATCAAGATTGATCTGCAAACTCTTCAGTAAAATCGTAGTGCCGTCATCCATCGTCAGAATATCCGTTCCCTGGCTGTTCGTGGTTGCTCCTCCAAGTGACTGGATCACGCCGATGCGGCGGTCGAGTGGAGTCTGATCAATGCCGTTTCCCTGTTCAGGCGGGTTGTTTTGACAACCGCTTAAACTGGTCAATGAAAATGCCAAAATAAACATCAGCGCCGGAAGAGTTTTCTGAAGTTTCTTCATAACAACAAAAAAATGAATGAATATCTTTATTTTATGACTTCATGAAAAAAGAACAAGTTGACTTTCATCCTCCGAGTAACCGTGACTAAACTTTTACGTAGGGTATGCCCAAATGTTCATACGCTCTCCGCGTGACAGTGCGCCCGCGCGGCGTCCGTTCCAAAAATCCCAGTTTCAATAAAAAAGGTTCGTAAACGCTTTCGACCGTATCTTCTTCTTCCGACGTAGCCGCCGCGATCGTGTTCAACCCCACCGGCCCGCCCTGGAATTTTTCAATAATTGTTTTCAGAATTTCGCGGTCCGTTTTATCCAGGCCTAAAGCATCGACGCGCAATGCGGACAAAGTATCTTCAACCGTTTGAAGATCAACGCGGACCCGCCCGTGGACTTCGGCAAAATCGCGCACGCGGCGCAGCAGACGGTTGGCGATACGCGGTGTTTGTCTGGTTGACCGGGCCAATTTTGCGCAGGCGTCTTCGTCCATTTTAATGTCTAAAAGTTGCGCGGAACGGTGAAGGATTTTTTCAATATCTTCCGGAGTATAAAAATCCAGATGGAACAGCGTACCGAAACGGTCTCTCAAAGGAGAAGACAGCATGCTCATTTTCGTCGTCGCACCGATCAGTGTGAATTTTGGAAGCTTCAAACGCATTGAACGCGCGGAAGGACCTTTTCCAATAATCAAATCAATGCCAAAATCTTCCATCGCTGTATATAAAACTTCTTCCACCACAGGTCTCAGGCGGTGAATCTCATCAATAAAAAGAATGTCGCCGTCGCGCAGATTCGTGATGATGGAAGCAACGTCTCCCTGTTTTTCCAGAGCCGGGCCTGATGTCACACGGATATTCACACCCATCTCGTGGGCAATAATATGGGCGAGCGTTGTTTTGCCTAAACCCGGGGGGCCATGTAAAAGCACATGTTCCAAAGACTCTTCGCGCTTTTTCGCGGCCTGCATAAAAATGCCGAGATTCTTTTTAATCTCGTCCTGTCCGATGTAGTCTTCAAGTTTTTGCGGACGGAGCGTAAGATCCTGCTGCCCCTCCTGTACAGAAGTTTCTTCAGTCGCCTCTTCGGATGATACCAGCCTCTTCGCTTTCTTCCTCGTACGCTCGATCATAGGTAGATGGTTCAGGTGATTCTGTCTTTACTCGTATACTAGAAGGTTTTTGTTCAAGATGGTAGATAAAATGCTTGATGCTTTCGGGATCGCCGGCATTATGAAAAATAACCGCAATTTTGGTTGATGCCGTAGCTACCTCAAAAGATCCGTAATTTAAAAATGGAACGGCTGAAAGAATTCCATGTTCCCGCGTTTCAATATCCTGTATTTCCTCAAATTCCGCTTCACTTTCATCAACATCGAATAAGTTTTTCCATTCAACATGAATAATGCGTATGTTGGTAATAATTAAACGATCCAAAAAATACAAAGAGGCTTCATACGCAATAATAAGAACAAAAATCGCACTGATAACCGCGTAAACGATAAACATGTCCATTGGGCTCATCAATCCCTGAAAAAAAGTCGCGACAACGTAGCAAGGCAGGCTCACGATAATGGTCTTCACCACAAACATAAAAAACGGAAAAGGGTGGTGGAAGAAAGTTTTGACCATGTTTTCACCTTCATCAAGTTGAACCATATATTTATAGTTAACTTCGCTAAGACCAAAATATACCACAAAATCAAAAAAACGCAAGTTTTTATGCGCAGCTGATCCTATCAAACTGGTGCCCCCGGGCCGATTCGAACGGCCGACCTTTGCCTTAGAAGGGCACTGCTCTATCCAACTGAGCTACGGGAGCACACTGCAAAAATACTGGAAACAGAAGCATTCTACATGACCGTGGCGTGAAAATCCAAGCCATGAATGCGGCGGACTTTAGGTTTGAGTTCTGAAAAATTGATCAGCAGCTGTGCCGGAAACAGTCATGCCGTCGGTGTAACTGTTCTGGCCGATTATTTTCATTAAGATCGTCCTGTAAATGATTTCAGCAACTTCACTGCGAGTCATGCCTTCCTGAGGGTTGAACATCGAGCTGGTCGAATCGATCAGGTTTTTATCCTTGGCATATTGAACATAAGGAGCGAACCACGCGCTTTTTGGAACATCAGTGAACACGTCTGCAGACACGCTGGCATCGACCTTCACTTTCATGGCTAAGAGCAACATTTTTAAGAATTCAACTTTATTGACGGTTTGCGCAGGTTTGAATGTCATATCCGGATAACCCGCAACAATGCTTGAATTGTAGGCGGTTGCAACATAGTTGCCGTACCATTCATTGGAACTTGTATCTTTAAA
This sequence comes from Candidatus Peregrinibacteria bacterium, assembly GCA_003153355.1. GTDB lineage: Bacteria > Patescibacteriota > Gracilibacteria > UBA1369 > UBA1369 > PALSA-1335. The sequence goes on along the minus strand of PLYH01000004.1, from coordinate 32,903 downwards.
AGGTAAATGTCCCACACTCTGAAGCGTTTTATTGACACCAAGAAGAATGAATTTTAAAGCTTCAACGCGTGAAACGACATTGTCTGGTTTAAACGAACCGTCGGGATATCCTCCGATCACGTTATGATCCTTCAGGAACTGTAAAGCGGCCGCAACGTTACTGTTACTGTTCACGTCGGTAAAAAGGCTGCTCTGAAGGACGTCACTTTCACCGGTGATTTGTCCGTCAGTGGCTTTAATGCGCAGCCCCTGGGTCGCGGTTGCTTTGAAGGTGGTTTGAACCGTTCCGTTGGAAATTTCCGAACCGCTGAACAAAGGTTTTGCAAAAGTAGCTCCGCCGTTTTCAACCTGAAGACTCAGACCGTTCACCGGCTGATAATTTTGAACGACATTGCCGGCGGCATCAAGCGCCTTGACGGTTAAATTTTGATCGGAACCGACCACAAAAGTTTTATCGGTGATCACTTCAAGACTCACCACAGGATCACTGACGGAAACTTGAGCCGGAGGAGGAGTGACGACTGGAGGTTCAACCTGTTGAGAGCTGCTGTCGCTGTTATCTGTTGAAGTTTGCTGTGTTGGTTCTGGTGCTGGCGTAGGCGCAGGAGCAGGCGTTGGTGCCGGAGTAGTAACAGGGGTCGGACTTGGGGTAGGTGCAGGCGCAGGAACAGGAGCCGGGGTAGGAACTCCGCTCATGTTCAGATATTTTTGAACGTACATCACCGGATTAATGGTGGTGGCCAAAGCTTTGTCTCTGCCGAAACCCGCATTAACTGCTGATGTAAAATCATATCCGGCTGCCTGGGCTTCCTGATAAGTAAATGGCCAGTATGGATGCCAAGGCGCGCTGGCGTTATCGATCTGGAAATGAACGTGAGGAGTCGTTGCATCGCCGGTCTCGCCGCTCAAACCGATCTGCTGTCCTTTTAATACAACGTCGCCTTCACTCACCAAAGCCTGGCTCAAGTGGTTGTAGGTTGAGTAGTAAGTAGTAAGGACATTCGGATTATCAAAAGAAGGGAAGTTGTCATGACGGATCACGATATGAGTTCCAAAACCGGTGGTAATATTTGAAACAGTAACAACAACTCCATTACCAATGGCAAACACAGGCGTCGACATCGGGACTTTAATGTCTACGGCCAAATGGCTTCCGGCTCCTTCAATACCATCAAGTTTATAGTCGCCCATGTAGGGAGTGCTGTAGGTGATTTTGGCATTGCGGATGGCAAGATCAGCCGGACTCTTCCATCCCAATTGTTCCACCGGAGTCTTTAAGGTATTGGCATCATAAACCGGAGGCGGTCCCATTTTGTTCGCTGGAATGGAATTATAATCCATTTTATATTCATCCGGAGTGAGCGAAGTCCAAATCGGCGTACGCTGCACCGGCATAACAAGTCCGTTAAACGGAGGAGCCTGGTTGGTCGTCAGCACGCTTGCCTGAAAATCTGTCGCGTTCCTCTGGACCAGATAAGATCCGAAACCGAAAAACATCAGGACCAAAACCCATGCGGCTATATTTTTTTGATGATCTTTTGATGGCATAATCTAGTGAGTTTTAATATGCTATGCTTGGAATGTTTCTGTTTTTGTGAAATCTTTAAATTATATCAAAAAAAAGCCAAATTTACAACCCATGAAGACTATTGTCTCCACATCGGAAAAGCAGACCCTTGATTATGCCAAAAACCTCGGAGAAAAGACCAAAACTCCTCTGTGCATTTGCCTTTACGGTGATCTTGGGTTTGGAAAAACCGTTTTCAGCAAAGGTTTTGCCGAAGGTTTAGGCATCCCGGCCAAAAGTATTAAAAGCCCGACCTACACCCTCATCAGAAAGTATCCAATTGGCGGCCGCGAAGCGGTTGCTGGCAGGGCACCCAGTAAAACTGGGTCGCGGGGGAAACTTTTTTACCATTGCGACTTTTACCGCATCCAGGAACCCGACGATGTTTTGGCCGCGGATCTTGAAGAGATCTTTCAGCAAAAAAACGCGGTTGTCCTCATCGAATGGCCCGAGCGCATCGAAAAACTCCTTCCATCAAAACGCACCAATATCACCTTTGAATATAAAGACGAAAACACCCGCATCATCACCGCAGATGTATGACTGAAGAACTCCTTCAACAACTCGTGACGCAATACCGCGTTCCCGTGCACATTCAAAAGCACATGAAAAAAGTCGCGGCTGTCGCGCTCTACCTGGGGCAAAAAATCCACCAGTCCGGCGAAAAAATAAACCTGATCGTTTTGCGCCAGGCCGCTCTTCTGCACGACGTCCTCAAGCTCTGCGATTTTAAGGAATTGGATATTGAAAATTTTGAGCAAACCATCACGGCCGAAGATATCAGTTTTTGGACCGCACTCATGAAATCGTGCAGTCACGTCGGCCACGTTGAAGCCGCCTACAACGTCCTCAAGGATCTCGGCGAAAATGAAATCGCCACCATCGTGCGCAAACACCGCTTTGAAGGACTGATCAGCAAACGCGACAAACCAAAAACCTGGGAAGAAAAACTTCTGTACTATGCCGATAAGCGCGTTCGCCACGACGAAATCGTCAGCGTCGCGGAAAGACTGGAAGACGGCCGCCAACGCTACTTCCCTGACGGCAATCTTCCGCCCAACGACCACCTCGTAGAAAAAGCCCTCTACAAATTAGAAAAAGAGATCTGCTCAAAAGCCGGAATCAAACCCAAAGACATTACTGAAAAATCCGTAAAACCTTTTCTGGAGAAATAAGCCGGCGTTCTATTTCAAAGCCACGTCTTCTTCTTTTTTCGCCAGAGGATTTTTCTGGGACATCAAGTCGTTCACGTGCTGGCGTTCACCGATGATGGCGTGAATGCTCGCGCGGGTTCCGGAACCAAAGTAGCCGGCGGCCGGATCATTTTCGGATTGAATGAGCCCCTGGGCTTCCTGGAATTTCATCACAGCGTGCTGCGTAACATCTCCGTAATAACCGGATGGAGCAATGCCCAGATAGTTCATGCGCTGAAGTTCCTGCTGCAGTCTTGTAACATCAGCACCGGAGTCGCCCAATTTCAAATCTTGGGTGAAGACGATAACCGGCTGGACCGAAGTTTCCTGTGCGGCATTGGCGTCGTCAAAACTTACGCCGACAAGATTGAGCGCCAGAACCTGCATGGTCTTTGGGCCGAACACTCCGGCTCCAAAATCGGAATCGGAAGAGACCACGTTATGATCCTTCTGGAATTTTAAGATTGCGTTCACGGTCTGGTCGTCATAAATCCCCGTGACTTGTACGTCGTAGCCCAGTTTCTGCAAACCTACCTGAAGTTTTTTAACGTCATCACCCTGGTCGTCTTTACTTAAAGGAGTCTGCGGAAGATGATCATTGATCTGGGTCTGTTTTTGATTCAAAGCGTCTTCAAGACTCTTGCGGGTTTGAGGACCGAAGTAGCCTGCGCCAAAGTCGTTTTCACTGTCTACAAGACCAGCTGCGATCTGGAATTTTATCAAAGCCTGGCGGGTGGCATCATCGAAGGTACCTGTGCTGTTCGCACTATAATAACCAAGCTGTTTCAGACTGTCCTGGAGTTTTTTGACGTCATCATTCGTGTTGCCAAGATTCAAATCCTGGACGAACACTTTAGGAGCCTGACCGGTTACGGTTTCCGCAACGCTTTCGGCGGCTGAGAAACCTTCAAGATTAACATTTTCCTGGACATTCGGATCAACGCCGTACACAGTCACCTGAACCGTGCGTCTTCCCCAATGTAAAGCACGTTCAAGACCGGCATCGCCAGAACCCATCCAAAGATCCAGACGGTCATAAGACTGATTGCGCTGACCCGCGTTCACAATCGCGCCTCCGCGGTCATGCACGCCAACGGTCCCTACGCCCGGAATATTCATTTTCGTTCCGAAAGGATAATTTTTTGGAGCGGCGATCATGCCTGGATGTACGTCCAAACCGTCAGCCCCGTGAACACCGTTGCCGTTCAAACGGATATCACCGTCATAAGATCCCGTGACATATTTCTTTTGACCCGCGAGCGGCGAATAGTAAGCGGAGATAATAAAAGTCTGTTCATAAGGAAAACCCGAAGCATCAGGTTGAGCAACAACCGGCTGGGCAACAGGATCTATTGGAGCCCCGAATGCGTCAGTCGCGCCCTGCTGTTGAGTTTGCTGGGTCGACCCCTGTGCAGAAACGGTCTGCTGGGTTTCATTGTTCGCCGCCAGGGCTGCTCCGAAAGGAATCATCGTGGCCGCAATACCTGCAGACATCAAAACATACAAAAGTTTTTGTGTTTTCATAGGTGTTTGTTTTTGGGATTTGTTTTTGTTGTTTTTTTATTGATGAGCTCCTTTTGTTCGTTTTTGGTTTTTGGAGCAAATCAGGTAAGTATATCATGAGCATCAAGCCATAAAAGCCAAACATGTTGGCACATATGCATAATGTTTTTTAATTTTTTACATCAAAAATACCGTCTTATCAGACGATCGGTGAAGAAAAACTGAAAAAACGCTAAAAACGGCTAATCCGTAATCGCCCCTATTCTCCTGATGATTTCGTGATCTACGAATTCTCTGTCACGTCCGTACTTCAATCGTGAGAGTTGTTTGAACGCTTCGGCCGCTTCGTCGTCTCCCTTTTCCAGGTATGGATTGACAGGAGTAATGCTAAATGGTCTGCTAGGCTGTGTATCGATGGAAAGTTTCATGACAGCTTTGAATTTATCAAGGTTAATAAGGTCCTGGTCGCTGAAGACCGGAGCCATTTCCTTTGCCAAATATTCTGCATCCTGAGCGCCGATCTTATAAGACATCATCGTACCGACGTTACCAAACACGGCATCTTTTACCCTGGATTTTCCGTCAGGACCTTCCAGCTGTCCTATATACTGATGCGCCATGTTCAAACTCAGGCGGTACTTTCTTGCTTCGGACAGAATTGATTCGATACTGTCAGTAATATAGTTCTGGAATTCATCTATATAGAGGAAGAAGTCCCTTCTTTCATCCTTGGGAATGCGCTGACGGCGGAGCGCGGCCATCTGGATCTTGGAAACAATGATAAGACCGAGCAGCTTGGAGTTGATTTCACCGACCTCACCTTTGGAAAGGTTCATGAGCAGGATTTTCCCTTCCTGCATCACCTTCAAGAAATCAAACGCAGATTTAGACTGGCCGATAATGTTACGCATCATCGAGTTCGTCACAAACTGACCGAACTTGGCCGCAAAGTAAGGGATCATTTCCTGTTTTTCACGGGCTCCGGTCTTGGCCATCTGATTTTCCCAGAATGAGCGGACAATCGGATTCGTCACATGCTGAACCTGCATCCGCTGGAAATCATCATCGGTAAACAGACGAACGATATCTGTTAAAGCACCACCGTCCGGCGCGGACATCAGGGTCAAACAACCGTTACGGAAGTAATCCTGAATGCGCGGACCGAAGATCTCTTCGTTAAATAACTTAATCATGATGTTCATGGCGTCCAAAGCCACCAGTTCTTTTTCTTCCCAGCTTTCTCCTTCAAGGATGTTCAAACCCAAAGGACGTTCCAGATCAGCAGGATTAAAGTAAATCACGTCGTCGGCGCGGCTGCGGGGAATAAACGACATCACGTCATCAATCAAAGATCCATGGGGATCAACGACGCACAGGCCGTGGCCCAACTGTAGATCCTGACGGATCATCACCTGGAAAATCGAAGACTTACCCGTACCTGTCTGACCAATGACGTAAAAGTGACGGAAACGGTCTTCGTTCTTCATGCGGATTTCCTTTGTTTCGCCTCGGTAGGTGTTATGGCCGAGCAAAATGCCTTCCTTTGGAATATTGTGCGGAGGAGGAGAAATTTTATAGTTCTGCCAGGCGATGTTCGGAGTTTTGTTGTAGCGCACGTTCGGCAAATGGAACAGCGAAGCCAGTTCATCGGAAGAAAGCACCATTTTTTGTCTCTTGAACTTTTGAATCAATGGACGCTGAAAATGACGGTAGATAAAATCCTTGATCAGTTTTTTGTCTGAAGTGTGCTTGGTATAAGTAAACCCATTGGCTGCAGGGGAGTTGTACTGCGCGAAAGCGCTCTTAATGTTTTGCAGATTGGCCTTGGCTTCACGATGGGAAGGTGAGGCGGTCACCACGCGGATAATCGTTTCATAACCGATCTTGGAATTCTTTTCCTCGAGCATTTTGACCTCTTCATCCGTGAGGGGTGTTGTGCGTTCGCTGCCATGTTCTCCCTTGTTCTCGTTGATTTCTCCTTTTACAAAAAAATCGAACAATGCGGAAAGCCAGGACAGGGGATTCAAAGAAGAATGTCCTTTGCCTTTCTTTTGATTGAAGATCTCTTTGGCTTCGTGGCGGCCGTGCTCCTGCCATCCGTCCTTTTTCGGTTTGACCATGATCTGAATCGCCGCGCCATCCTCAGTCGTCAGTTTGGAAAGAACGTTCGTCAGGTTGTTGATCGGATCAGAATTGAGCTGATTGAAGTTCTTAATCGGAAACCAGTAATCTTTCGTCAGCTGCATATACATGCCGGTGTACTGGGAATTCGGCTTAAAAATATTGTAGTCCTGAGTTTTCTCCACGTAACAATCAGGATAAAAACCCGTAATCTGTTTTTCCACGAGACTTGTGAGTTCGCGCGGAACAACAACGTAAAAATGAATTTCACCGTCGAGCACCGCGTACTCCAGGGAAAGAAAATCCTGGCCGGTAAAATAGTGGGTAAAACTTTTGGTATAAATGCTGTGGAGTGAATCGAACATGTGGCTGGCAATGCCCACGGCCTGCTTAAAATCAGCTCCGCTCGCCATGGACTGCGATTCGCGTTCAACATCTTCCTTGGACTCCTTTTTTGGAACCTGGATCTTGAGGAACACCATATTCATGGAGCGCTCAATGTCGCTGTGATGGTGGATATACCACTTCACGTACTTAAAAATCGCCCACACAACCACGACGGCTCCTGCCACATACAACAATGTCGTAAAAAAGTCTTCCATAAGCGATAATTTTATTCTTATCTATTATACAGCAAAATGAGCTGAAATGGAATGCGGGACAATCCAGTTCTCCTTTTGAAATACGACACCTCAAATTACGTTGACAAATTGTCATAATATTTCAGCTCATATGCGCAGTTTATGTCTAAAGTAAGACAAAAAGGACAACTCCATAACTCTTAACATATGTGTTTGAAAAATGTAGATCAAATCTGCTAAATTAGGCTCATGAAAGAGGCTTAGCAACTTAACACAACAATAGTTATGGCAAACAGAGTCATCAGTGAAGAAATAATCAACCTAAAACTCAATGCAGCAAGAAAGGAGTTTGAAAAGATCGCTGAAAAATACGAGAAGTGCAAACAGGCCGTAGAAAAATACGAAAGAGTAAAGGAAGTTTTTAACGAGCTTGGGAAGTCAGACGGTGGGGAAGCCGAAAAACTTGAATGGGCAAAAAAAGCCCTTCGAATATACGGTGGAATGGCAAGTTATAAACAAATCCACCGTTTTTTGAACGAGAACGGAATAAATTCCAATTTAAGCGAACAGGCAACTTATAGCTTCCTGACAAGAAGAAGCTCTCCTGAAAATGGCATTGTATTTTTAAGGGAAGGATTATTCCGGCTCTTAGAAAAAAAGCCGGAAGTTAAGGTGGTAAATCTTGAAGATCCTAAAATTGAAGACCTGCCATTCTAAAAAAAAGCCTCGCGCTAACGAGGCTTCCTAATCCCGTAAAACGAGATCAAAGCACATGAATAATAACAAGGAGAAACCCAAAAATCAACATATTTGCCATCCAATTATTTGCCTAAACTGCATGGAAGGTTGGAGGTTTTGCCTGATCATGGGAGGTATTTTTTTACTTTGCCAAAATTGGCAGGCAGCTCTAGCTTCAGGAGGGCTAGGGCTATTGGTCAAAGGTATAGAAGTAATCGGAAAAGCAAAGGCCTGACTGGATTTTATTTCTTCGGCATATTAATCCGGATATGCATCTCCGCCACCTGTTCGTCCGGCATTTCTGACGGCGCATTGAGCATAAGATCTTTCGCTTTCTGATCTTTCGGGAAAGCCATGACTTCACGGATGTTCTGTTCGTCCTGGAAAATCATCACCAGACGGTCCAGACCCCAGGCGATGCCTCCGTGCGGAGGTGCGCCGAACTCAAACGCGTGGAGCAAATGGCCGAAACGGCTTTGGGCATCTTCTTTGGTGATTTTCAAAATATCGAAAATTTTACTTTGCAGTTCAGGGCTGTGGATACGGATGCTTCCGCCTCCGACTTCCGTGCCGTTCAAAGCGAGGTCGTAAGCTTTGGCTCGGACTTTTTCCGGAGCTGAATCCAAAAGCTCAAAATCTTCATTCATCGGACTCGTGAACGGATGATGGGCCGAATTCAAACTTTGCGACTCTTTATTCCACTCAAAAAGAGGGAACTCGTAAATCCAGACAAATGCGAATTTGTCTTTGTCGCGCAGACCGAACTTGTCAGCGCACGACAGGCGCACGTGACCAAGCGCTTCACAGACGGTCAAAAATGCATCGGCCCCGAAGAAAATAATGTCTCCGGTTTTCGCGCCCACCTTGGCATAAATCGCTTTGAGCTCATCTTCCTTCATGAATTTGAGGAATGGTGATTTCGGTCCTTCTTCCGCCATTTGAATGTAAGCCAGACCTTTGGCTCCGTAAATCTTGGCGACTTCCGTCATCTCGTCAATTTCCTTGCGCGTGAATTTGTTGCCGCCTTCAACTCTCAACGCACGAACAGTCCCGCCGTTTTTCAACGCGGAAGCAAAAACCTGGAACTCGCAGTTTTTCACCTCATCACTCACATCAATAATTTTCATCTCAAAACGCAGGTCAGGTTTATCCGAACCATAATTATCCATGGCTTCCTGCCAGGTCATGCGCGGAAATGGTTTGCTCATGAGTTTTTTGTGCGGCACCAAAGCTTCTACGAGTTTGATCATGAGTTCCTCGTTGATCTGGATAATATCCTCGGCTTCAACAAAAGACATCTCAACGTCGAGCTGCGTGAATTCAGGCTGGCGGTCTCCGCGCTGGTCTTCATCGCGGAAGCAGCGGGCTATCTGGAAGTAGCGGTCCATGCCCGCGACCATCAAGAGTTGTTTCAACTGCTGCGGAGATTGCGGGAGTACGAAAAATTTTCCGGGATACAAACGCGAAGGCACCATATATTCGCGGCTTCCTTCAGGCGTTCCTTTAATGAGAATCGGTGTTTCCACTTCAATAAAATTTTGTCCGTCCATGTAGTCCCGAATCATCTTGATGAGTTTGTGGCGCTGGATCAGGTTCTTCTTCATGCGCTCCCGGCGGATGTCCAGATAGCGGTACTTCAAACGGAGCTCTTCGCCGATTTCTTTGTCCTGATCAATTTCAAACGGAGGAGTTTTTGCTTTGTTCAGAATTTCAAACTTGCTGATCAATACTTCAACTTCTCCAGTCGTCATTTTAGAATTTTTCATCCCTTCCGGGCGCAAACGCACTTTTCCCGTCACGCGCACCACGTACTCACTTCGCACTTCATCCGCAAATTTATGAGCATCAGCAAAATCATTAGGGTCCGTCACAATCTGCGTAAGACCGTAACGGTCGCGGAGGTCGATGAAAATAAGACCGCCATGGTCGCGACGGCTGTTGACCCAGCCGCAAAGCGTAACCTCTTTGCCGACAAAGGAAGCGTTCAGTTCATTACAGGTATGCGTGCGGAGCATAAAAAATTCAGGTTGGGGAATAGAAAATGCAGCAAGACGCTGCACAAAGGATTGTACGTTCAAAAAGCCCTGATTTCAAGCGCGATTGCTTACGCCAGGAGTGTTTTTAACTGGGTCTGCAGTTCATCCGTCACCGTGACGGTAAAAGGCAGTTTCATTTTTTTGAGCGCTGAACCGACGTGCATATGAAGTTCAACTCTCCGTTCACCGGGATTTGCCGTCAAAAGATTCTTGATCTCTTCCATGATTTTTAGATCCACACCAGCTTTCACCTCTATGACGAAAGGATTCTCCTGCCAGTCTTCGTTTCCGGATGCAGCTGCGGGAGGTGGCGGAGGACCGAACTCTTCTTCAAGCGGATCATTCAGTGCCGCGGGCGACTCCAAAACTTTCTGTTTGCGCACGATTTTTTCTTTCTCGTCAAAAAGACCTACGGCCTGGGCATTTTTAATCATGCTGTCCAAAGACACCGGCGTAATACTGTTCACGGAAAACTGGAATACGTCGCGGCGCAAATCCAACCGGCCTTCCATCATATAAAGGTGGTCATCCTGCAAAATCGTCTGGTACTTGGAGTAAACCTTTGGAAAAATAACGATTTCAATTCTGCCCGTCGGATCTTCAAGCGTGGCATAGGCCATATAGCTTCCCGCTTTTGTGAAAACTTTTTTCATCAGCGTCAAAAGACCGCCGAGTTTTACGGTTTTTCCGATATGTTTTTTGGTGAGCATATCCACGAGCAGAACTTTTTTGGCCAGATATTTGCGAAGTCCTTTTAAAGGATGTCCCGAAACGTATAAACCCAGATACACCTTTTCCCAAGTCAGTTTTTCCATATTGGTAGCCGGCGGAGCATCTTTTAATTGAAACGAAAGAGCGCCCTGATTTGGCTCGGTCATGATCCCGAAAATATCCGTCTGGCCCTGAGCATTTACTTCCTGCGAGTATTTGGCGAATTTGGAAAGATCATCGTAGCTGAGTGCCAGAACTTTGCGGTCGCCGAACTCATCCAGGGCTCCCGAATATGCGAGAGCTTCGATAGTTTTTTTGTTGAGAAGTTTGGCGGGAACGCGGCGGAGTAAATCGTCAAGTGTAGTAAACCGGCCCTGTTTTCTTATATTTAAAATCTCTTCAACCGTTCCGCCGCCCAAACCTTTAATGGCTCCAAGACCAAAGCGGATCGTTTTTTCATCGACCACGGTGAAGTTCAAAAAAGATTCGTTGACGGAAGGCGGAAGAACTGCGATGCCCATCTCGTTACATTCGTTGATTTCCAGAATAATTCTGTCCGTGTTATCGGCATCTGCGGAAAGCAGCGCGGCCATGAACTCCGTTGGATAATGCGACTTCAAATAAGCCGTTTGATAAGAAATCATGGTATAACACACGGCATGCGCTTTATTAAAACCATATCCGGCAAAAGGCTCAATAACTTTTTCAAACACTTCCACGGCAAATTTTTGTTGATGACCTTTAGCAACAGCGCCTTTCACCAATTTTTCTTTTTGTTCATTCAACAGTGCAGGATTTTTTTTACCCACAGCTTTACGCAGAATGTCGGCCTCACCCAAACTGAAGCCCGCGAAATCCCGGGCCAGCTGCAAGATCTGTTCCTGGTAAATCGCCACGCCGTTGGTTTCTTTTAAAATATTTTCAAACGAAGGATGTAAATAGCGAACGCTCTCCGGTTGATGCTTACCTTTAAGATATTGTGGAATCCAATCCATCGGGCCTGGTCTATACAAAGCGTTCATAGCTACAATATCTTCAAACCTTGTCGGTTTAAGTTCGCGCAAATACCTTCTCATGCCCGAGGATTCAAATTGAAACACACCAGTCGTATCGCCTTTTTGAAACAATTCAAATGTTTTTGGATCATCCATCGGAATTGTTTCCAAAACCAAATCTATGTTGTGGAGCGATTTCAAAAGCACCAAAATTCCCTGGATAATCGTCAGGTTCTTCAAACCCAAGAAGTCCATTTTTAAAAGTCCGATCTCTTCGATCGGTTTCATCGAATACTGCGTAATAATTTCTTCTCCACCTCCGGTTGAACGCTGCAGCGGCGTATAATTCACCAAAGGTTTTTCCGACATCACCACCGCGGAAGCATGCGTTCCCGCGTGACGGACCGACCCTTCCAGTTTAATGGCGTTAATAAGGAGAGCTCTTGCCCGTTCATCGGTTTGGTAAAGTTTTCTAAGCTCAGGATCTTCTTCCGTCGATTGTTTCAGCGGAGTATGTCTTCCCTGAATCGGAGCCGGAATCATTTTGGAAATCTTATCAACCTCGGCATAAGGATATCCCATGGCTCTTCCCACATCGCGGACCGCCGCGCGCGCCGCCATAGTACCGAATGTAATAATCTGCGCCACGCATTCCCGCCCGTACTTTTCCGTCACGTAATTGAGCACTTCGTTGCGGCGCGTATCCGCAAAATCGATATCGATATCGGGCATGCTGATACGTTCAGGGTTCAGAAAGCGTTCAAAAATCAGACCATATTTTAAAGGATCGAGTTGGGTAATATTTAAGGTGTAGGTAATGAGCGAACCTGCGGCCGAACCGCGGCCGGGACCAACGGTAATGCCCACTTCCTTGGCATAGCGCACAAAATCCCACACAATCAAAAAGTAATCGTCAAAACCCATATTATGGACGACGCCAAGTTCGTAGTCCAGCTGCTTCACGGCGCTTTCCGGCGGGGGATCGCCGTATTTTTTCTTCAGTCCCTCTTCACAAAGTTTGCGCAAATAACTTTCCGCACTTTCATTCCCCGGAGTCTTAAAAATCGGAATAAGATTTTTCCCAAAATCGATGTCGATATTGCAGCGTTCGGCAATCTTTACGGTATTTTCGAGAGCTTCGGGAACATGTTTGAAACTTTCACGCATCTCTTCTTCCGTCCTTAAGGAAAAATCTCCCTGGAACTTCATGCGGTTCTCTTCCTGGAGGGTGGATTGCGTCTGGATGCATAACAAAATATCCTGCGATGTGGCGTCTTCGCCGCGGACATAATGAGAATCCTGAGTCGCGACCAAAGGCGCGCCGGTGATTTTGGAAAGCTCGATCAGGCGGTCATTCAAAACCTTTTGTTCATCAATGAAAGGATGATCCTGAAGTTCCAGATAAAAATTCTCTTTGCCGAAAATATCCTGATAACGCTCGATCACCTCGATCTGTTTTTTTTCGTCGCCCATGGCAACGGCCTGCGCCACTTCGCCGGCAAGACAGGAACTCAAAGCGATAATTCCTTTGCTGTGGGCCTTCATCAGCCCGTGATCCATGCGGGGTTTGTAGTAAAAACCTTCAATGTGGGCCTGGCTCGCCAGTTTCAATAAGTTCAAATAGCCTTCGGTTGAAGCCGCAAGCAGAATTAAATGGTAAGGTTTGTTTTCCGTCCCCGGAGTTTTGTCGAATCTCGAATTTGGCGCAACGTAAACCTCGCAGCCGATGATCGGCTTGATGCCTTCGGCTTTGGCTGCTTTATAAAACTCGATCGCTCCGTACAAGACTCCATGATCAGTCATCGCAACGGCAGGCATACCAAGCTCCTTGGCTCTTTGAACAATCGATTTGGGTGTTCCAAAGCCGTCAAGCAGGCTGTAATGCGAATGGACGTGAAGATGAACGAACGACATTTCAGTCAAAATAAAGAAGGCTCAGTTACTATACTGGAATTTTATCGCTACAAACAAGCCCATACTCGTCAGGAAGTCCCTCCGTTTTGAACAATCAGGAAAACGCCGACAAGGGTGACTCCGAAAAGGAATATCTTTTTGAGGACGTTCCCGCGTTCAATATTTTCATGAAAAAATTTCGGAAAGAATTTCTGCATCACCGCGCCGTAAAAAAGAACGATAAACGGAGTAAAAGCGCCCAGACCTCTGGCGAGCGTAATCGGAACCAGCGAAAGTACATAGACGCCGCCGGCATTTCCGGTAAGTGCCATGATCTCTTCCAATCCTAAATATTTGAAGGTGTGCTTGGCTTCTTTAAAATGTTTAAAAATGTCCTTGCGAATCTTCGGAATCAGTAAAAAACAGAGCGAAAATCCCCACGAAGACAAAATAACAAACGTGAAGGTCGTACTCCAGCTCACTTGATCCAGAATATATTTATAAATGACTGTATCTAGGGCCAAAATCACTGAAACCAAAATCATATAGAAAAACGATCTGTTCAGTTTCAGATGCCGGACATCTTTCAGCGTCAAAAAACTACTGCTTACTATAATCAGGAAAAACCCGAAATACTGCTCCGGCCGCACGACTTCTCCGATAATGAAAAACGCAAAGATCGGAATGAAAATTCTTCCCAAAGAAAAAAGAGATGACACTACGGACGTATCATCGGTCTGAAGTGCTTTATAATAAGGGAAAAGATAGAAAATCTCCAGAAATCCGACGAGCACGATAAAAGGAACCATACTCAGCGGGGGCAGACTCGGCGGCGCAATAAAAAAAACAACGGGTAAGAGCAGCACATCAATGCACAATCCAAAAAAAACCAGCGTCCAGATACTCTTAAAAAGCCGGTTCGTCAGGAAGTTATCCAGAACATTCGCAAATCCGTAAAAAAGCGACGAACCGAGGGCAATGAAAATCCACATATTATAGAGGCCTGAAATTCTATTTTGTTATTTTGGTGCCGGGGAGAGGACTTGAACCTCCACGCCTTGTGGGCACTAGCTCCTAAGGCTAGCGTGTCTGCCATTTCACCACCCCGGCTCTTTCAAAAACATATAGTATCAAATATTGGCCAAAAGGCCATAGAAAGGAGGAAAATCCTTGGTATTACGCCATACTTAAAAAATAATATTGACAAAATAGAAAATAAGGTGCAAAATTCCACCCTTTATATATAAGATACAAGGTTGCGTAGAGATCAAATTTCTTTCTTGACACTACAAATAATTCAGCCTAATCTCTCAATAGTCAACGCGCAAAAATCACTTTACACCGCTTGTTATGGACAATAGTCAATTCTCACCTTCAGCCGGAATCACCGGAACCAAAGTGGCAGGAAAATTGAACCTCGCCGAGATAATTGAAGACATGTTCATGGTTCTCACCACGAAAGAAAAAGAGGTGATTATTAAGCGTTTCAGTCTTGATAACAAGCCAAAACAGACCCTCGAAAAGATCGGTCAGATGTTTTCAGTTACCAGAGAGCGTATACGCCAGATCGAAAAGATCGCTCTTGGCAAGCTCCGCCGCACCGTTGAAAACACCAAACTCAGCATTATCAATAAGCTCGCCCGCGAAGTTTTGGAAACAAACGGCGGCGTTCTTTTGGAAGAAAAACTCATCGCTGAAATTTTAAATACGATTTCCAGCAGCCAGGAAGTTGACGCCAATATCATCAAACTTTCCCTGAACATCAATCCTGAAATCACTATGACGGAAAAAACGAACGTATTCCGCCCTTTCTGGAGATTCCAGAATATTTCGATGGAAGACATTAAGACGATTATTGATACCGGCATCGAATTTTTGAACAAAAAAGGTGATGTCGTAGCTGATGAAAAAATTGCTGCCGATGTTCTTGGAGCTACAACTGCCAAAGGGAAAAAATATTCAGCTCCTGAGGCGCTTTCCACTATGGAAGTCGATAAACGGATCAAGCGTGTGAAAGAAGGATTCGGCCTGATCTCATGGAGACACATCAATCCTCGCAGTATCCGCGACAAGGCCTATATCATTTTGAAGAAATCCCAGAATCCGCTCCACTTTGTGGACATTGCGAATAAAATCACTGAGGCCGGCTTTGACAAGAAACTTGTGACAACTCAAGCCGTACACAATGAACTTATCCGTTACGACCAGTTCGTTCTGGTTGGCCGCGGTCTGTACGCTCTGAAAGAATGGGGCTACAAAAAAGGAACCGTTGCAGATATCATTGAAGATCTGCTCCGCAAAAAGAACCCGATGACCAAACAGGAGATCATCCAGGGCGTGTTGAAACAACGCCAGGTCAAAAAAGGCACCATCTCTTTGAATCTTCAAAAGAACGCTCAGTTCGTACGCGTGGGCCGCGCGGTGTACATGCTCGATGAAGCTAAGAAGGTGGCAGCGTAATTTCCCGCCATGAGCATCGATAACGCCAACGCAGACGAATTAGAAAAAAAATTAGCCCTGAATCAATTGACCGGGGAAATTTTCAGCGTGCTCAGAGGAACGGAAAAGCGAGAAGATAAAAAAGCAAAAATAAGCACAATTTATAAAACCTACTTCCCGGAACAACAATTGGACTCGCGTGACGTCGATTCAATGTTGTTTATGGCCGGTCATGTTGATGATAAACTTCAACGAGAAACATTAGAAATTTTTTTGAAAACGATCTCCTCACCCAAAAGGCGCATCCATTATCCTGAAAAAAATGAAAGGAGCATGGCCGCTATCCTTTCCGCCATTGGAAATCAAACAAAGACAGATATTAAAAAAGCACTATGAACGACTGCATTTTCTGTAAAATAGTTGCAAAACAAATCCCATCCAAACTTGAATACGAAGACGATCTTTGTATGGCTTTTCACGACATCAATCCCCGCGCCAAAACCCATCTTTTGATCATTCCCAAAAAACATATCGAAACCATGAAAGAGATCGGTGTTGAAGACGAAGCACTCCTCGGCCGCATGATGAAAGTCGCCAGCGACCTCGCCAAAAAATTCGACCTCAATGATTACAGACTCTTGATCAGTACCGGCAAAGGAGCAGGCCAGGAAGTTTTCCATGTCCATCTTCATCTTTTGAGTGCGCCAGTTTAAACCGAGCGCAGGCGTGTGGCTTTGCCACCGCCGGAGCGTACAAAAAATTGTGCTCCTGTTTAAAAAATTTTCAGCGAAATATCCAATGCCGGTGCCGAATGCGTCATCGCTCCCACGGAAAGAATATCAACGCCTGTTTTTGCGTACTGTTGGATATTTTTAAGATTAATCCCACCGGAAGCTTCGACAAAAATTTTGCCGTAAAGTTTTGAAGACCGGAGTTCGCGGACAAATTTTCCGATATCATTCGGTTTCATGTTGTCGAGCATTATGAAACAGGGGATCTTTCTGGATTTTTGCAGATCAAAAAGCATATCCGCCGCTTTTCGAGCTTCAGCAACAGACTCAACTTCAACCTCAACAAAACGCCCGAGCTTGCGTGCGGACTTCAATTGCTGCCCCAGAGTTTTAAAATCGTGTCTCAACAGATCCAGATGAGTATCTTTGACCAGAACAGCGTCGCTCAAACCCAGGCGGTGTGTTCCAGCTCCTGCAACCAGACACGCGCGTTTGTCCAGCAAGCCCCAAGGAGTTTTACGGGTCGGACAAACCAGTACGGGATATTTCCTAGACGCCTGAACATACTTATGCGCGAGCGTCGCAACTCCGCACATATGTTGAAGAAAATTCAAAACGGTCCGTTCCGCTTTTAAAATATCGGCGACATTCCCTTCCAGCACAGCAAGAACTGCTCCGCGTTTAACTTCAACACCGTCATCCAGGGCCTGTAAAATTTTTACGCTCCCCGCTCTTTTGCCAGCCAAAAAAAATTTGAGCTCAGCCATGCCCGCCAAAGTCCCTGCCTGTTTTGCAATAAGCGTTGCCTGCGCAACTTTAGGCCCAGGCAAAACCGCGGAAGTCGTAATATCTCCATCAGCTCCGATGTCCGCACGCAGCGGTTTCAGCAAATGCTCAAAAACTGTTTGAGCGTAAACACGGTTCAAGGTTTTCAGAGATTCATCCGATCGATGCGTTTTCAAAACTGTCCTGAGTCGTTGGTTCATACAAAAAATAATCGATTCGCATCGAGTCTAACATCCAAAGGACCTTACGGAAAGTTTTATGAAGATTTTTTGACGAACTTCATCCACCAGCTCTTGAGGGTCTCAAAGGTAACATGGGTCAAATCGGAAAGCATGTTTCTAAGTTCTCGGATTTTGCCTACTACACTGCTCAAAGCAAACGGATTATCGCTGACGCGCTCAGCCTCTTTTTCCAGGACGGCGATTTCCTTTTTGATCGCGGTCGCGATCTGGATCTGCATCACTTCAATTCTCGGTATGAACAAAGGCGGAAGCTGGACTTGCACTTTTGTGCCTCCTTTTTGAGGAAACTGTCCCTGCGGACCTTTCTTTTTATCTTCACGGGTTTTTTCCGCGACTTCGCCGCTTTCAACACTTTCAACGACTTCAGAAACGCCTTCCACAAACTCTTTGGAAGTTTCACGGACCTCTCGTGACTCGTCCTGTTTTTTCTCGATGTGCTTTTCCGAAGGACTGACGTGTTGTCGCTCCAGATTGTTCGGTTTGTTATCCATATTTCGGCAAAAGATACTTCAGACAAAACCCTGAATTTTGTTTAATTATAGCAAGATTCTAAGGTTCAGTCAACGAAAGGACAGGTGGAAACAGTACTCTGGAACCCGCTTTTATGATATAAACATGATGTTTATTTTTTCAAACTGGCACAGCCTACAAATCAAACTATGAAAGAAATTGAAAAAGCTTACGAGGCTCAAAAATACGAAGATAATATTTATAAAACCTGGGAAGACTCCAAACTTTTCACGCCGAAAATAGTGAAAGGAAAAAAGCCTTTTACGATCGCCATGCCTCCGCCGAATGCCACGGGAACTTTGCATCTTGGTCATGCGACCATGCTGGCAATCGAAGACATCATGATCCGCCACAAACGCATGCAGGGCTATTCCAGTTTATGGATCCCCGGTACCGACCACGCCAGCATTGCCACGCAGAACAAAGTCGAAAAATTGATTGCCGAAGAAGGGGAGACGCGCCACACCATGGGCCGCGAAAGATTTCTTGAAAGAGTTCATCAGTTTGTTGAAGAGTCCCGCTCCACCATCCGCAACCAGATCCGGAAGATGGGTGCCAGCTGTGACTGGAGCCGCGAGCGCTATACGTTGGACAAAGGTCTTTCCAAAGCCGTCCGTGAAATTTTCGTGCGTATGTACAAAGACGGGCTCATTTACCGCGGCCACCGCATTGTGAATTGGTGCACGCGCTGCAGTTCTACACTGGCAGATGATGAAGTGGAATTCAAGGAGGAGAAAACCAAATTCTACTACATAAAATACGGTCCAGTCATCATCGGTACGGCCCGTCCGGAAACGAAATTTTTGGATAAAGTCATTGCCGTACATCCCGACGACAAAAGGTATAAAAAATTTATCGGCAAAAGAATCACCGTCCCTTGGATTAATGGTGATATTGAAGCCCAATTTATGGCGGATAAGAGCGTTGATCCTGAATTCGGAACCGGAGCCATGACGCTCACCCCCGCGCATGATTTCCTTGATTTTGACCTGGCCAAGAAACACAAACTGGAGATCGTCCAGATCATCGGCCAGGACGGTAATTTTACGGATGCGGTCGGACCAAAATTCGCAGGGAAAAACGCACGTGTTTCGCGCGACGCCATTGTAAAAATTTTGGAAGACAAAGATCTGCTTCAAAAAGTTGATGAAAATTACGTCCACAATCTTTCGGTCTGCTACCGCTGCGGAACGCCGATCGAACCGTTGGTTTCCGATCAGTGGTTTATTGATGTGAATAAGCCGATCATTATGGAAGGGTCCAAGAAAAAATCCCTCAAACAAAAAGCATTAGAGGTTGTCCGCAAGGGTGATGTCGAAATCATTCCCGACCGTTTTAATAAAATCTATTTTAACTGGATCGAAAATTTAAGAGACTGGTGCATTTCCCGCCAGATCTGGTTCGGACATCAGATTCCGGTCTGGTACTGCAAAAGCAAAGATTGCGGGGAACTCATCGTCCAGACGGAAATTCCGGCCAAATGTTCCAAATGCGGCGGCAAAAACATTGAACAGGATCCTGACACACTGGATACCTGGTTTTCATCTGGTTTATGGACTTTTTCGACCCTGGGCTGGCCTGAAAAAACAAAAGAACTGGAATATTTCCATCCGACTTCTGTTTTGGAAACGGGCCATGACATTCTTTTCTTCTGGGTCGCTCGCATGATCCTCATGACCAACTATGCCCTGAACGAAGTTCCTTTTAAAAAAGTCTTTCTCCACGGACTGGTGCGCGACCGCCACGGCAAAAAAATGAGCAAATCCGCGGGCAACGGCATTGATCCTTTGGATATGATCCAGAAATTCGGTACGGACGCCGTCCGTTTAAGTCTTGTAATTGGAACTGCTCCAGGGACGGATTTCCGCCTCTATGAAGAAAAAATCGCGGGCTACCGCAACTTCGTGAACAAGATCTGGAACGGCTGCCGTTTCGCTCTCATGAATATTCCAGAAAAAGATTATCACGACAAATTTACCGCTTCCCAAATTAAAACCCAGGCCGACCAGTGGATCGTTTCCAGACTCCAGAAACTCATCAAGGACGTCGATAAAGACATGGAAAATTTCCATTTCTCTGAAGCAGGAACAAAAATTTACGATTTCACCTGGAGCATTTACTGCGACTGGTACATCGAAATGTCCAAAAGCGAACATATGAACCCGCCGGTGCTCCTTTACCTCTTAAAGACGCTGCTCGTTCTGCTCCATCCGTTCGTACCCTTCGTGACGGAAACGCTCTGGACCCATCTTGAACAAAAAAATCTTCTCATCGCCGAAGAATGGCCCAAGGCAAATGCCAAACTCATCTTCCCTAAAGAAGAGAAAGAGTTTGAGGCTGTCATGGATCTTATTACTGCCATCCGGAGCATCCGTGCGGAAAAAGGCGTCGAGCCTGTCCGCAAAATCAGCGCAGTCGTATACGCAGGGAAATGGACCAAGGTTTTGGAAAGCAAACGTGATCCGATTATGCGCATGGCCCGTCTCCAGGAACTCACGGTCCAGGCGAAAGGTGCAAAAATTTCCGGAGCCATCTGGAAATATGTGAACGGCATCGATATCTACCTTCCGGCACAGGATCTTTTTGATATCGGCAAAGAAAAAGAGCGCATCAAGAAAAAACTCGCCGAAACGGCCCAGAAAATGAAGGGCATTGAATCAAGAATTGAAAATCCTGCATTTCTGAAGAATGCCCCTGAAGCAGTTGTGGCTAAAGAAAAACAGCTTTTTGAAGACCTTGAAAAAGAACTTCATTCCCTTGAGGAAAAAATTCAGGAACTGGAGTTATTGTCTTAAAATTGAAAATATTGTATAATAATACAATAGGTTTCATAAAACATTATGGCACAAAACAACAGCACAAATCTCAGCGAGGCATACCAAAAAATCAAGGAGCTTATGGCTGAAGAAAAATGGTCTGATGCACACCGGGCTTGTTTGGAAATTCTCCATTTTGATCCCGAAAACATTAAAATCATTCACATCAAAAACAAAATTGAAAAAATCGTGAAAAAAATCAACAAGAAAGCGGTAAAAGATGATATCAAAAAACTCCATCCGTTATTTGCACAGCACAAATATCGGGAATATCTGCTCAATCTTAAACAGCTGGAACCTTACTTGCCGGATTATCCTCCTCTAGAAAAGATTATTTTAAGAGCAACGAAAAAATATGAAGAAGAACTCCATGGTGAACAGGAAATAACCTATCAAAGCGAAAATAAAAGGATCGCAGGTCTTCTCAAGGAAAGTAAATATCAGGAAGCCGTTCTTTCAGCCGAAAAACTCCGCGTTATGGGCATCCGTGAAGAAGAGCTCAAAAAGCTCCTGGCCGATGCGCGCGCCCAATGGATAAATAATGAAATCGAAAACAATAAAACTCTCCTTGGCGGGAAAAAATTTGAAGACATGCTGCTTTTTTATCAGCGTCTTTTGAAAATTGATCCGGACTCCGAAAGAGTAAAAAACCTCATAGAACAAACGAAGAAAGTTTATCAGGCTTATAGAATCGATGAAAAAAAGGAGTTCATCTACAAAAGTCTTGAACAAATCAGAACGTTGCATCAGCTCAAGAAATACGAAAAAGCCTCCGAAGCCTGCGCTGAGGTTCTGGAAGTAGATCCAAAAAACCAAAGCGCTTTAAACTTTCAGATGCAGTCACAAAAAAAAGCTCAGAATCTGATTGATGATGAAGTGATCACCCAAATGCTCAACAACCAAAAAAAGCTCAAACAAGAATATATATCTGACCCAAAATCTTTCGACAGGTTTTAGTGAAAACTATTCTGCCCCATGAAGCGCGTACTGGAAACGGCCCACGCGGATAAAATTATCCTTGCTCTTCAGATTGAGGATAATAGTGATCGGTTTGACCTGGCGCTGCTTTAAAACCTCGGCAATGATGTCATCCTGATGCATTGCGCCTTTTTGCTTGAGAATGGATTCAATGATGTCCGCAACGGTTCCTACGCTGAATCCCCATTCCTTGAGAGCGTAAATTCCGCGTCCGATCAGAATGAACTCGTCGTTTCTGATAAGTTCGTTATGAATTGCCTGATGATTGAGGGCTTTTTTATCAAACTGCGCTTTGACGATATCATTGGCGATATCGACAAAATGCATCGGTTTGCTTTTTTCCCGGAGAATGAAAAATATTTTGTCACGAATCGTTCTCGGATTCACGTGACGCCATTTCATTAAACCGACAGCTTCGCTTCCGACAAGCTTGAAATTCTTATTGATCTGGTAAGTCGACGCAAGTGTTTCCGGCTGAACCAGATGTTCATCGGCCGTAAGTTTCTTCAGCTGGGAAGCCATCGTCTGAATTTTAGTGACTTCTCGTGTTTCACTCAGGATCTTCATGGACTGTTCAGTCATATTTTTAATGAACTGTTCAGGAAGAGTCTTGTATTTGATGTATGGGTGATATTGAACGGTGTTCGGCAGCCGTTCAAAACGCTTGTCCAGACTGATGATGAGCTGGACCGCTGCGAAAGAAAAACCGCTTTCCCCATTGAGAATTTTCGAAACGAGCAAATCTTCTTTCATCAAGCCGCCTGCTTCCTGCAAAAACTGATAGGCCATTTTATTGACCGTAAACAGCGGCGTATTTTCAATATTGCGGCGAAGCTTTTGAAGGGCATTGCGTTCAATCTGACGGACGCGTTCGCGCGTAACCTGAAAATGCTGTCCGATCTCTTCAAGAGTGGCTTTGGTTTTTTCATCCAGATTGAAACGACGTTGAATAACAAACTTCTCCTTTTGTGAAAGCAGTAAAAGGAGTTGATCAATTTGTGGTCTTAATTGATCGAGAACCGGATCAGTTGGTGAAAGAGACGCCATGAAATCAAAAAAAAGAACGACGCAGCTAAAAATCTAACTGGAATTATATCAAGACGTTCCAAAAATGCAAAATGTTTTATGAAAAAATGTATCCGGAACAGTGAACGGTGTGGATAAATTTCTCACTGACATTGTAATCAATTTTTTTACGGAGCTTGTTAATATGCACATCAACGGTGTTTGTAAAAATATTGGCGTTGCGGTCCCACACACTTTCCAAAATCGTTTCTCTCGATAAAAGTTTTCCGGTATTGAGCATCAAAAATTCCAACAAAATGAACTCTTTGTGCCGGAGCTGGATGGATTGACCTTTCCAGCGGACTTCATGAGTATCGCGGTTGACTTCCAGGTCTCTCATCTTAAGAATTTGGTACGTTGACGGTTCGCGCTGGCGGTACACGAGCGTACGGATTTCATTCGCTATGACTCGGAAAGGAAAAGGACGAGTAAAAAAATGCTGAATTTTTTGAGTCCGCAAATATTCTAAAAGTCTGGGATCATAGCCCTGGGCAAGAGCGATTGTTGGCAATACTCGGTCTGAAACATGAATCTTTTCAAGAAACGTATCAAGAAGTTCCAGACGGTGAAACAGTAGGAAAACACTGTCGCAGGAAGAAATGGCTGCATTAAACTCATCATCCTTGTCGTAAACCGAGATAAGCTTGGTCGGAATGCTCTCATATTTGAATCCTTGCTGGACAAATTGACCCTGATGGAAATCTTCGGCAATTAACAGGCTTTGCATAGAGAAAATATTAAAAAATTATGAAGTCGCTATCTTTTTAGAAAAATAGCCGAAAATTGTCAAAATTCTATAAACCCCGAAAGTCGTTTTTTGGCATTGCAAAAAGAAAAAAATCACTTATAATTCGTGTTGTACAGCTTTGGACAACACATCAATTTTAGATGTCAAGATGTTAGCCACCCAGGACCTCATTCAGAAGCTCGAAACCAAGAAAATACCCAGGTATAGAGCCATACAAGTCATCCATGCCGTCTGCAAAGAGGGCAAAACAAGTTATGCCACGATCACGACCCTGCCTCTTGAGCTCCAGCGGGAGCTGGAAACGGAAGTTCCGATTTTGAGCTTAAAACAGGTCCGGCAGGTTGCTTCCAAAGATGGCAGCACAATCAAAACTCTTTTTGAGCTCCATGACGGTTTAAAGATCGAAGCGGTATTAATGCATTTCAAAGACGGCCGCCACACGGTCTGTATTTCGAGCCAGGCCGGATGCCAGCTCGGATGCAAATTCTGTGCAACCGGAACGATGCGTTTCGGCCGCAACCTTACATATGAAGAGATTTCCGACCAGGTTCTTTTTTATGCCCAGCAGCTTCATCACCAGGACCAGCGCATCAGCAATATCGTGCTTATGGGCATGGGTGAACCTTTCATGAATTACGACAACGTTCTTAAGGCCCTTCGCGTGATTAACGATCCCGATGGAATGAACATCGGCGCCCGCAACATCACGGTTTCAACTTCCGGCATCTGCGAGGGCATAGAAAAACTCATCAATGAAGACCTTCAAGTGAATCTTGCCGTGAGTTTGCATGCGCCGAACCAGGAGCTCCGCAAAAAAATCATGCCGATCGCCAATAAATACAGTCTTGAACAGCTCATGACCGCCATCAAAAATTATCAGGATAAAACTCATCGCAGAATCTCCTACGAATATGTGATGTTGAAAGGCATCAACGACAGCGAAGAAGTGGCTCATCAGCTCGGGAAATTGATTCAGGGTCAGCTCTGCCATGTGAATCTTATTCCTTACAACGCCACGGGAATCATCAACATCGAAGGCAGCATTCCTGAACAGATCAGAAAATTCCGCGACATCGTCAAAGAGTATGGTGTGCCGGTGACAATTCGTGTAACCTTAGGCCAGGATATTCAGGCGGCCTGCGGACAACTTGCCAACAAAGCCGCAAAAGAGGGCGAAATAGCCAAGCAAAAACCGCTTGAAGTTCAAATCAAAAATTCGTAATCTTTAATTTAAAAAATATGGCGAACGAACAACAACCGCAAGTCCAGGTGAAAGTTGAACCTGCCCAGGAACAGGGAGTTTACGCAAATGCAGTTTCCGTCCACGTAAACCAGAACGAAGTCATTTTGGATTTCGGCTACATTATGCCCAATATGAAACCGATGACCATCAAGGTCGTCAACCGCGTGAACATTACGCATCAAACCGCCGAATCGTTCATGAACGTTTTGTCCAATGCGATGCTGGACTGGCGCAACCGCCAGAAAACAGCTGAAAACCCTAAGAAGTAATTCCCGAACATGCGCGCACTCATTCAACGCGTCACGAAAGCGTCGGTAACTGTTGACGGCACGAAAATCAGTGAAATCGGCAAAGGCATTCTTATTTTGCTCGGCATTACCCAGGGCGATAATGAAAAGGACAGCACTTATCTTCTGGAGAAAATCAGCAATTTAAGGATTTTCGAAAAAAACGGAAAGCTTGATCTTTCCGTGAAGGACGTTCAGGGCGAACTGCTCCTTGTTTCACAATTTACGCTGTACGGCGATTGCAACAAAGGGCGCAGACCGGATTTCAACAGCGCAGCTCCGATCGAAGAAGCCCGCGCGGTTTTTGAAAAGGCCTGTGAGATTTTCCGGAAATCCGACGTTCCGACCAAAACGGGCCAGTTCCAGGCCGATATGCAGGTGGAGCTCATCAATGACGGTCCATTTACATTAATGATTGAAAGCAAAAAATAATTTTTTTCCTTACCATTTTTTAACCCTCATTATGAGCGCAGATACGACCGGCAAAGTTACGATGGATAAAATAGTTTCTCTGGCCAAGCGCCGCGGATTTGTATTTCCGGGATCGGAAATTTACGGCGGACTCGCCAACACTTGGGATTACGGCCCATATGGCGTTGAACTGAAAAACAACGTCAAGAAAGCATGGTGGAAACGCTTCGTTCAGGAACGACAGGACATGGTCGGCCTGGACGCTTCCATTTTGATGAATCCGAAAACCTGGGAAGCTTCCGGACATGTACAGTCGTTCTCGGATCCTCTCATGGACTGTAAAAACTGCAAAGAACGCGTTCGAGGCGACAAACTGATCGAAGAACATTACGGCATTGAAGCAGCTGCCGGGAAAAACCTCAAAGAGATCGGGGAGTTTATTAAAGAGAAAAAAATCCCGTGTCCAAAGTGCGGAAAGAGCGATTTTACCGAAGCGCGTTCATTCAATTTAATGTTCCGGACGCACCAGGGTGTTGTGGAAGAAACCAGCGCCATGGTTTATTTAAGACCGGAGACCGCCCAGGGAATTTTCGTGAATTTCAAAAATGTTTTAGCGACCACCCGCATGAAGCTTCCATTCGGCGTGGCTCAGATCGGAAAAGCGTTCCGCAATGAAATCACCCCAGGGAACTTCACCTTCCGCACAAGAGAATTCGAACAGATGGAGATCGAATACTTCATCAAGCCGAATACGGAAAAAGAACTTTTTGCGATGTGGGAAAAAGCCTGTTTCGAATTTTACACTGGACTGGGCGTCAATAAGGACAAACTCCGCATGCGCCGTCATGAAGCCAAGGAACTTGCACACTATTCCAAGATGACCGTGGATATTGAATATGAATTTCCTTTCGGCTGGGGTGAGCTTCAGGGAACCGCTCACCGAGGCACCTTTGACTTGAGCCGCCATGCGGAATTTTCGGGAGAAGAACTCGTCTATTTCGATCCGGAAACCAATGAGAAATATATCCCCGAAGTGATTGAACCTTCATTCGGAGCGGACAGAACTGTGCTCACTTTCATGATCGACGCCTATGCCGAAGATGAAGTCGGCGGTGAAGCCAGGATCGTCATGCGCTTTCATCCGGAACTCGCACCTATTAAGGCAGCGATACTTCCTCTGGTGAAGAACAAGGAAATCATCACGGGAAAAGCACATGAGATCTATAGTACGCTCAAAAAACATTTCATGGTTGAATACGACGAATCCGGTTCCATTGGAAAGCGCTACCGCCGTCAGGACGAAATCGGAACGCCATACTGCATCACCATCGATTTTGACACTATTGAAAAGGACGACTCAGTGACCGTACGCGACCGCGACACGACCAAACAAGAACGCATCAAAGTCAGTGAACTCCTGAATTATCTCCGCGATAAACTGACATAATTTAAAAATAATTTACGGAATTTTTAAAAAAGGATGGTACGCTCAAACGACCGTCCTTTTTGAATGAACATGAAACCTCGCGAGAAACTTCAAACTTCAGGAATTCAAAGTTTATCCGATGATGAACTCATCGCTTTAATTTTAGGGAAAGGCACGCGGAAAGAAAATATTTTTCAGTGTTCGCGCCGTATCCTGGAAAAATTCAATCATGATGAGCTGACTAATATGGATAACGTGGAAGTCTTTATGAAAACGTTTCAGCTCGGATATGTTCAAAGCGCCCAGCTGATTGCCTCATTCGAACTGGGCAAAAGATTTTTTAAAATCCAAAACAAAAATTTTTGCTTCCGCAATTCCGCCCAGGTCTACGATTATGTAAAGAACATGGAAAATCTCCAGAAAGAGCATGTCAGGGGACTCTATCTTGATGCACGTTATAAACTGATCCATGAGGAAACGCTGAGTATCGGCGGGCTGAACGCCAACCTGATTCATCCGCGGGAGGTTTTTCAGCCAGCAATTGAACATAATGCCTATGCGATCATTCTTGTCCACAACCATCCTTCCGGCGATCCTACGCCCAGCGAAGAGGATCGGTTAACGACCGACCAGTTGAACAAAGCCGCTGAAATTCTTCATATTCCTCTGCTGGATCATCTTGTTATTGGGAAAAGCTCATATAGAAGCCTAAAATAACGTCAAAAACTCCTTATAGCCAAAAAATAAATCTTCAAATGCACAAGGTGCAGAATGCGGCTTTCTGAATTGTTAAAACCGGGATTTTGTGCTAAAATAGTAAGAATAAATAAAAACCAAAATCCAATGAATTTCGATCAGCTTCTTCAGAACAGTCCGGACTGGGTGCAGACTATCGTAAATTATATCGAAACCAATCCATGGCAGTCGCTTGGGATTATAGTTCTGGCTTTTATAGCCTTGAAAGTTTTTATTGCATTTTACCGATATGTTTATGTGGTTGCGCGTCACAGATCTTTGGTTTTTCTCAAAATAACCATGCCGCGCGAAGATTCACAGAAGGACAAAGAAAAAAGCGATGAAAAGGATTTCCGCGAAAAAATCTCCATTATGGAACAGCTCTACCGCAATCTTTATGAGCTGGGTGAACTCAGTTTGCGCAACGTTTTTCGTACATTTCTTTTTAAGGCTGATCTTTTATCTTTTGAAATTGTGGCACAGGAAAAGGTCGTTGAGTTTTTTGTGGTGGTTCCGAGATATTACCAGTCGTTGGTTGAAAAGCAGATCACCTCTTACTACACCAATGCCGATATTCAGTATGAACAGCCGTACGAAATTCAGCCAAAAGGCAACAAGCTGAAATGCTATTACGCTTATGAAAAAAATCCTTATTGGTATCCGATAAAAACCTACAAGACCATTGAAAATGATCCGATGAACGATCTTACGAACATTTTCTCCAAACTGGAAGAAAATGAAACAGCCGTCATCCAGATCGTTTTGCGTCCGATCAAAAGCAAAAAATGGAATAAAAAAGCCGAAGCAACAGCTTCGCAATTGTTTAAGGGAAAAAAACCTCAGGGGTTTAATATTCCAGGATTGAGAGCCTTAAACAGTATCGTCGTCGGACTTTTCTTCGGTTATGAAAAGATTGTGAAAACAAAAGATGAAAACCAGGATCAGGCAGGCTTCGTACGTATGCTGCAGCCTAAAGAAGAGGTTGCAAAAAAAATGGGTGAAAAAGCGGGACAGGTCGGATTCGATGCAGTCATACGCATTATCGGATCGGCAAAAACCAAAATGAAAGCCGAAGGCATCACCAACGATGTGGCGTTGGCGTTGAATCTTTTCCGCGA
Source organism: Candidatus Peregrinibacteria bacterium (assembly GCA_003153355.1). Taxonomy (GTDB): domain Bacteria; phylum Patescibacteriota; class Gracilibacteria; order UBA1369; family UBA1369; genus PALSA-1335. The sequence goes on along the minus strand of PLYH01000004.1, from coordinate 4,030 downwards.
CAATTACATGAACTGGTTCCAGACTCACCGCATTATCTTTCTGGATTTCATCAACAACATGGTCATGAAATTTAATTTTAAGCGAAGACTGCTCGACACGCGCTTCTTTATTTTCGGCGAAAAAAAATCCATTTTGGTTCCTGAAGAACTGGCTTCTCTATTCCATCTGCCAAGCAGCCGTTATAACATGGCTCCGAACATCCGCTGGCTTCAGTATAAATATTTGCCGGCTCCTGTTGATATGCCGACCCAGGGCATTTTACTTGGCTACAATGTCTACCGCGGTCTCAAACGTGATGTTCATATCCTGCGTGAGGACCGCACGAGGCATCATTATTGCATCGGAAAATCAGGTTCTGGTAAATCCGTCTTCTTAAGCTGGATGGCACGCCAGGACATCATCGCCGGTGACGGTCTGTGCGTTATCGATCCGCACGGTGATCTTATTGAAGAACTCGTGCAGTTCGTTCCAAAGGAACGCGCCAAAGACGTTATCATTTTCAATCCCGCCGATACTGAACGTCCGATGGGTCTGAACATTCTTGAAGCAAAAACTCCTGAACAGCAGGATCTGGCGTCCAGTCAGGCAACGGAAATTTTCATTAAAATCTTCGGCGACGAAATCTTCGGTCCCCGCATTCAGCATTATTTCCGCAATGCTTGTTTAACTCTTATGGAAGACCTTGACGAAGGAGCGACGCTTATCGATGTTCCTCGCATTTTCGTGGACGACGAATTTATGAAATACAAAGTGAGTAAAGTAAGAAATCCCGTCGTGCGTTCCTTCTGGGAACATGAATACGCGCATACCGGCGAACGCGAACGTCAGGAAATGATTCCGTATTTCTCGGCGAAATTCGGTCCGTTTATTACGAACTCGATTATGCGTAACGTCATCGGACAAACCAAATCCGCCTTCAACTTCCGTGAATGCATGGATGCGCAAAAAGTCCTGCTCATCAATCTTTCAAAAGGTAAAATCGGTGATCTGAATACCCAGCTGCTCGGTCTTATCATGGTCGCACGTCTGCAAATGGCTGCCATGAGCCGTGTGGATATGCCGGAATCAGAACGTAAAGATTTCTACCTCTACGTGGATGAGTTCCAGAACTTTGCCACTGATTCTTTCTGCTCGATTCTCTCCGAAGCTCGTAAGTATCACCTGGCGCTGATCATGGCCCATCAGTATATCAAACAGCTTGAAAAGAAAAACGACACTTCGATCCGCGACGCCGTCTTCGGTAACGTCGGTACCATGATGTCTTTTAAAGTCGGTGCCGATGATGCCGAATATATGGCAAAAGAATATGCCCCGGTTCTTACCGAACAGGACGTTTTGGGCATTGCCAACTTCAAAGCCTACATCAAAGAAAACATTCACAACACGACCTCCCGTCCTTTCTCGCTTGAAACCATTTACGACATGAAGAACGCCAACAAGAAGATCGGCGATATCGTGACCCAATACTCCCGTATGAAATACGGACGCAAAAAAGAGTTTGTCGACCAGGAAATTGCAGCACGCATCGGTATTGACCTCAGCTAGTTATGAAAAATATCAACGAACAAAAGCAGTTAAAGACAGCCATCACCGCGGTCTTGATCGCACTCTTGGTGGTTGTTACCGGATTGGCCTTTGTCTATAAAAAAGACCAGCAGGAGCTCATGGAAAAAGACCTCAAAATCAGCGTGCTCATTGATGAAGTCGGCGGAATCAAAGATCAGAACGAAAAGCTCTATCAATATTTTGCTTCAGAAAAAGGCAACATCCAGAACACTTCTTCTCAGCTCAATAACCTTCAGCAGCAGCTAACCAGCGTCGGTATCGATACGCAGAAACAAAAACAAATGCAGCAGGATTTGTCCTCAGTGAACAATAATCTTCTGGATCTTGTGCAGAAAAAGGATCAAACCATTCAGGATCTCAAACAAAAAAACACGCTTATCGCTGAAAATATTCCGCACAGCGGAGGAACGCCGGGCTTTCTGAATATTTTGATTCTGGGTGAAAACATGCAGCTGACAGATACTATTATGCTCGCGAGCATCAATACTATTGATAAAAAAGTCACACTCGTCAGTATCCCACGCGATCTTTTTTACAATGGACGAAAAATCAACGAATACTATGAGAAATTCGGTGTCGGTGAATTAGAAAATGTTATAAATGATGTAACCGGAATCATGCCGGATAAATATATCGTCTGGGACATGACCTCATTTGCCGATGTCGTGAATGCCGTGGGAGGAATTGACATTGATGTTCAAAAAGCCATCACCGACGGACTTTATCCAGGGGCTGACTACACGTACAAAACGGTAAGTTTTACAAAAGGTTACCAGCATATGGACGGCCAGCGTGCGCTTGAATACGCTCGCAGTCGCAAATCAACAACGGATTTTGACCGCGCCGACAGACAGCAGGAAGTGATCGCCGCATTAAAACAGAAAGCGGAAGAAATGGATCTGAAAGATAATGTCGGAAAGCTGACCGAAATTTACAATGACGTGCAAGACAGGATTAAAACAGATATTTCACTTTTGGATGCGTTGAACTATTACAGCCAATATCGTACGTTCGATCTGAACAACGGCAATGTCATCAGCAACCAAAATTTCCTTTATTCAACGTACAGCAGTGCAGGCCAATATATTTTGCTGCCGTATAAGGGTTCATACATTCCTATGCAAAGTTACATCAAAAATCTGACCGGCGAATAAATCACCACCAGACTTTTTTGAATCCCAGCATATAAGCGGTGCAGTTACTCAGAAAATGAAGCAGGGGAGTCAGAATAAGAAGAACAAGCACATGGTTCCAGGAAGGGAAATAAAAAATGGAAGACAGGAGCAATCCCCCAACAACCAAATCCAACTGGTCAAAAGGAAAAAATGGGGCCGAGTTGGCAATCCCCAGTCTTCTTTTGAAAAAACTTTTGCAAAGATCTCCGAGCAAACTGCCGAATCCCAGTAAAAACGACAAAGTAAGAACAAAAGCAAAAGAGGAGTAATCCGTCAAAAAGAGCCAGTGCGTCTGGGGAAAATAAACGAAAATGCCAAACTGAACCAGGCCCATGAGCACTGCCCCCGTCACTCCCACCAGAAACCCAAAATAGGTTTTATTTTCACCGAACACTGGTTGTGAATTCCACTTTCTTCCGCCGTCGATAGGCTTTCTAAAAGGCTGCAGCCATTTCACTTTGCCGAAAACGACCGGAAACATATTGGCAATGTATGCCGGCAGAAAAAAGAACAATGCCTGGGCTACGATAACGAGCATCGGAGTTTATAGAACAGGAAAAGATTGGTCAAAAACATGTAGATCGAAAAGAACACCAGAAAAAGATCAAGATAACTGAGCCCGGTAAAAATAAACAAAGCCCACAACCCGTAAAGATAATATTTGCTTCTAACGATCGGAAAAACGTGAAGCTTCATTGACCGCATCGCCATGACCAGCCCGATCATCAGCATATAATTCAAACCGTAAGCCGCTCCCCAGAAACCATCAATGGTTTTCGTAAAAATAAAAGCTAGCACGACACTGAACAAAATAAAGTGATCAACTCCGATATCCAGAAGTGCGCCTTTCTCGCTGTTTATTTTCTGATATCTTGCAAGACATCCGTCCAGACTGTCCAGAATAACGCTCAACAGCAAAACAAAAAATGAAACGATCGGTGAGCCGCTCAAAAAATAGATGAAAGGGATGACCATCAAAAGATTCAAAAACGTCAGATGGTTCGGCTTAATTCCGGCTTTGGTGAAAAAAGAACAGACAGGTTCAAAAAAACGGTCGCGCATGAGCTGAAATCGTTCGTATGTCGAATCCTCGATCTGAGAAAACGTACTGAGATGAATTTTATGATCCATAATTCAGATGTTGGTAGCTGGGGGCAGGATCGAACTGCCGACCTCGGGCTTATGAGTCCCGCGCTCTAACCATCTGAGCTACCCAGCCGGAAGGTCTAATTTGGTTGCGGGGGGTGGATTCGAACCACCGACCTCCGGGTTATGAGCCCGACGAGCT